>NZ_BMKV01000005.1:0-462795 GCF_014644515.1 Pseudarthrobacter scleromae
CATTTAACACCCACCACCAACACTGCCCCCCGCACCTGATACAGGCACCCGGACGAACCCTCCACCACTTAACGCAGGCACCCGGGCGAACGCTCCACCACTTAACGCAGGCACCCGGGCGGACGCTCTTCCACTTACCACGGGAAAATGGGCGCCACCACCCCCGCGCCACCCCGACAGCAGAACAACCCAGAAAGCGTCCCAGGAAACCCCGCACCCGGTGAGAGAGCGTCACAGGAAACCCCGCACCAGGTGAAGGAGCGTCACAGGAAACCCCGCATCAAGTGAGAGAGCGTCACAGGGGGAGGGCCGGCAAATGAGTCCAAGGGCGTCCGCTGGTGGCTGAATCCGGGGCAGAAAACCTCTAAAACGCGGTGATTAACCTCAAAAAGTGCCGGAAACACGCGGAATTTGCGGAACCGGGGGGCCCAAGCTGGTAAGTTTTCGAACAGTGGCTTGTGCGCATGCCGCGTTCAGGCTCCAGAATCATGACCGTCCAGGAGGACATAAATGGCTAAGAACCGTAGTGAACTTGTTGCAGAGGTAGCAGGCAAGGCCGGCACCAGCCAGGCAGCCGTCAACTCCGTCCTCGACGCACTGTTCGAGGTTTTCGAGACTTCTGTCGCCGCGGGCGAGAAGATCACCATCCCGGGCTGGCTCGCCGTCGAGCGCACCGACCGTGCAGCACGTACCGGCCGCAACCCGCAGACCGGCGAGACCATCCAGATCGCGGCAGGCCACAGCGTCAAGCTGACCGCCGGCTCCAAGCTGAAGGCTGCAGTCTCCAACAAGAAGTAAGCTTCTTCCTCCCCGGCACGTAGCCGGCGCAGGAAAAGGAGCGGCAACCACCCGGTTGCCGCTCCTTTTGCTTTTAAGGCCGATTCGCGGGCCGGGCAGGCGTAGCGGACAATGGAATGGTGTCTTCTGCCGCAAAACCACGTTCCACCAACCCCCAGTCCGTTTCCGTCAAGGGAGCGCGGGGCAACGGTGCGCCGGGTCAAGACAGCCGCGCCCTGGGGATCCCCCGGGGCTGGCAGCTGGCCGGGCTGGCCGCCCTGTTCCTGGGCCTTGCAGCGGCGCTGATTTTCTCCGGTGCGGCCGGCGCCCGGGCGGTCTCTGACCCTGGAGCGTTTGTCCGCTGGGGCCTCCCCGTCAGCAAGGCCATCCATAACGTCTCGTTGGCGACTGTTATCGGCGGCCTGATCTTCGCCGTCGGTATCCTTCCCCGGAGTGCCGGGCCCCGCAGCCGCGCCAAAGAGGCTGCCGGCAGTGAAGCGCTGGAGCATCCCGCCTTCAGCCGCGCCCTGGCCGTGGCGTCCGCAGCAGGTGCCGCGTGGACGCTGTCCGCCATCGCCGTCCTGGTCCTGACCTACTCTGACGTTGCAGGGCAGGGACTCTCCGGGGACGCGGAGTTCACGCAGGCCCTGGTCTTCTTCATGACGGACATCGAGACGGGGCGGGCCTGGCTGGCCGTGACCATCATCGCGGCAATTGTGACGACGGCGCTCTTCGGGGTGAGGTCCCTCGGGGGACTTGCGCTGACGCTGGTCCTGGCCTTGGTGGGGCTGGTACCCACCGCACTGATTGGCCACTCCTCGAGCTCCGCCGACCATGAAGGTGCCATCAATTCGCTGGGCCTGCACCTGGTGGGTGTCAGCACCTGGGTGGGCGGCATCATCATGCTGGCCCTGCTGTCCGGAATCCTGACGGGCCCCAAAGCCGCAGCCTCCGCCGACATCACGGAACCCACGCTCCGCCGGTTCTCCTCGCTCGCGGGCTTCGCCTTCGTGCTGGTGCTCGCCTCGGGCATCATCAACGCGAGCATCAGGATCACCAACTGGGCAGACCTCTTTGGTTCTCCTTACGGCCAGCTGATCCTGGCCAAGTCAGCGGCCACCCTTGTCCTGGGCGGAATCGGGTTCATGCACCGGCAGTGGGTGATCCCGCAGCTGGGCCGCAAGGGCTCCACAATGTCTTCACGGCGCGTGCTCTGGCAGCTGGTCCTGGCGGAATTCCTGGTGATGGGCGCAACGTCCGGCGTCGCCGTCGCCCTGGGCCGTTCCGCCCCACCGGAGCCCACCACCTTCGCCCCTGACGCCTCGCCCGCCTTCATCCTCACGGGCTACGAGCTTCCCGCTGAACTGACGCCGGAGCGGTGGCTCACCGAGTGGCGCCTGGACTGGCTCTGGATCGCCGCGGCGCTGTTCGGGCTTGTGGCCTATTTCCTGGGCGTGGCCAAGGTCCACCGGCGTGGTGACACGTGGCAGTGGTTCCGTTCCGTGAACTGGATCATCGGCCTCCTGGTCCTGACCTACATCACTTCCGGCCCGCCGTCGGTCTATGGCCGCATACTGTTCTCGGCACACATGGTGGACCATATGGCACTGACCATGGTGGCTCCCATCTTCCTGGTACTGGGTGCGCCGGTGACGCTCGCCCTGCGGGCCCTGCCCGCCCGGGGTGACGGCTCCAGAGGCGCCCGGGAATGGCTGCTGGTGTTCATCCACTCGAAGTTCTCCCAGCTGGTCACCCACCCGCTCTTTTCGGCAGCCAACTTTGCCGGCTCCATTGTGCTGTTCTACTACTCGGACCTGTTCGGCTTCGCCATGCGCGAGCACGTGGGCCACGAGCTGATGATTGTGCACTTCCTGCTCACCGGGTACATCTTTGTGCTGACCATGATCGGCACCGACCCGCTGCCGCGCAGGGCGCCGTACCCCATGCGGCTCCTCCTGCTCCTGGCCACCATGGGCTTCCACGCCTTCTTCGGCGTCGCCATCATGGGCGGGACCAACCTCCTTGCCGCGGACTACTTCGGAAACCTGGGCAGGGAGTGGGGCCCCTCGGCCCTCCTGGACCAGCAGAAGGGCGGCGCCGTGGCCTGGGGCATCGGCGAGGTCCCCACTCTGCTGGTGGCGCTCGGCGTCGCCATCATGTGGTCCCGGTCTGACCAGAGGGAGACCAAACGCGTGGACCGGGCGGCGGACAGGAATAACGACGCCGATCTCACCGCTTACAACGATATGTTTGCCAAATTGGCCGAACGCGACGCCAGGCTGGCTGAACGCAACAAGCTGGAAGGACGCTGATGAGCGAAACCGTACGCACGCATGCCCGGGTCCGGGCCTCCGAACTGGTGGGCCGCAACTGGTTGAACACTGGCGGGAAGTCCCTGGACCTTGAGGCCCTGCGCGGCAAGATCGTGCTGCTGGATTTCTGGACCTTCTGCTGCATCAATTGCCTGCATGTCCTGGACGAACTCCGGCCGCTGGAGGAACAGTACTCCGACGTCCTGGTCACGGTGGGCGTCCACTCGCCCAAGTTCGAGCACGAGGCCGATCCGGTGGCGCTGGCCGCCGCCGTTGAGCGCTACGAGATCCACCACCCCGTCCTGGACGATCCCGAGCTGGAGACCTGGAAGGCCTACACTGCCCGCGCCTGGCCCACCCTGGTGGTCATCGACCCCGAGGGCTACATCGTGGCTCACCTCTCCGGCGAAGGCCACGCGGACGGCCTGGCGGTGCTGATTCCAGAGCTCATCGCCGAACATGAGGCCAAGGGCACGCTGCACCGCGGCTCCGGCCCGTACGTGGCCCCAGAGCCCACCTCCGGCACCCTGCGCTTCCCCGGCAAGGCACTGTTCCTTCCGCTGGGCCGCGGCTCCACCGCCGTGAATGGAACGTCCGACGACGGCGCAGCGGCGGGTGCCGCAGGAAACGGTGCCGCCGGCAAGGGTTCGTGGCTGGTCACCGACACGGGACACCACCGGCTGGTGGAGCTCGGCACGGACTTCCATACCGTTCTGGGCACCTTTGGCTCCGGCGTGAAGGGCCATGCGGACGGCCCCGCCGCCGGGGATTCCGCCGTGGCACAGTTCAACGAGCCCCAAGGCCTGGTCCTGCTGCCGGAAGACGTGGCAGCCAAGGCCGGGTACGACGTCGTGATTGCCGACTCCGTCAACCACCGGCTCCGTGGACTGTCCCTTGCGGACGGTAAGGCCTCCACCCTTGCCGGCAGCGGCGTCCAGCGGCTGCTGGAGGCCGGACCGGCACGCGTGGACGAGGACGCAGCGGGGTTCACCGGCCAGCTCGGCGGGCACCCGCTGGACGTGGCACTGAGCTCGCCCTGGGACGTCGTATGGTCCAGGAAGCTCAACGCCGTGGTGGTGGCCATGGCCGGCGTGCACCAGATCTTCAGTTTCGACCCCCTCACCGGGGCGGTGGCCATCGTGGCCGGCAACGGACTGGAAGGCCTGCTGGACGGTCCGGCCCACGAGGCCTGGTTCGCCCAGCCCTCCGGCCTGGCCGAGGACGCCGAGGGCAACATCTGGGTGGCCGACTCCGAAACGTCCGCCCTCCGCAAGCTGGCAATTGACGACGACGGCACGGTCACCGTGGAGTCCGCCATCGGCAAGGGGCTGTTCGACTTCGGCTTCCGGGACGGCGCGGCCGCCGAGGCACGCCTCCAGCACCCCTTGGGCGTCACCGTGCTCCCGGACGGCTCCGTGGCGGTGGCCGACACGTACAACGGCGCCGTGCGGCGGTACGACCCCGCCTCCGGCACAGTGTCCACCCTGGCGCGCGGCCTCCTTGAGCCGTCCGACGTGATTGTGGACCACACGCACTCGGCCGGGTCGGAACCGCTGCTGGTGGTGGTGGAGGCGAACAAGCACCAGGTGGTGTTCGTTCCCATCCCCAAGGAAGCCCAGCAGGTGGATGAGGGCGCGGTCCAGACGCACCGGCCCAAGAGCCCCGTGGCGCCGGGCCCCCTGGAGTTGACGGTCCGCTTCACCGCCCCCACCGGGCAGAAGCTGGATGACCGCTGGGGCGATCCCACCCAGCTGAAGATCTCCTCCACACCGCCGGAGCTGCTGGCCTCCGGCGGCGGAACGTCGGTGGGGCTGCTCCGCACCCTGGAGCTCTCACCGGATGTACCGGAGGGAATCCTGCACATCACCGCACGGGCCGCCGCCTGCGACGGCCCCGAGACCGAGGACGGCGAGATCCCGGACCACGCCGCCTGCCACCTCTACCAGCAGGACTGGGGCATCCCCGTGGTCCTGCAGGGCGACGGCGACACCGAACTGGTGCTTGACCTGCGCGGCATGGACTGACGCCCGCCGTCGTCCTGAGTCTGCTTAAGTGGCCCGGTTTTCCACCCCTTGAGGAGTGGGAACCGGGCCTTTTTGCTGCTGCTTCCCCCAAAAGGGGGCCAGCGTGGGCCCCCTTGTTCACATAGCACCGCTCGAGGCTGACGCCAGGCCAGGATGGCGGACATTGTGGCCTGATGGACCCAACAGAAATCCTTAGATCAGCTGGCGGAGTGTTGCTGCGACGGGATGTGCTGGCCGCCGGTGCCACGGATACGGAGCTTCGCCGTGCGGTCCGCACCGGCCAGGTGCTTCGGCTGCACCGGGGACTCCTGGCCGTGGCTGACGCAGACGCGGAACTGGTGGCGGCGGGACGCGCCCGCGGTCTGATTACATGCGTTTCTGCTGCTCCGGTATACGGCCTGTGGCAGCTCCGGCCCCCTGCCAGGCCCCACTACTGGCAGAGCAACGGCCGAAGCGCAGTTCCGTGTATCAGCCACCGTACCGACTTGACGCAGCCGCCCCGCCATCGGACGCTTGCAGCCCTACCTGATGTTCTGCTTCATGCCCTGCTCTGCCTGCCGGAACTCGAGTCCCTGGTAATGGTGGAGTGTGCGTACAACCGCGGAGACATCGATCCGCCATAC
Organism: Pseudarthrobacter scleromae; assembly: GCF_014644515.1. NCBI lineage: Bacteria > Bacillati > Actinomycetota > Actinomycetes > Micrococcales > Micrococcaceae > Pseudarthrobacter > Pseudarthrobacter scleromae. The sequence continues at coordinate 5,737 of NZ_BMKV01000005.1, forward strand.
CTGTTCCGCCACTTGGACGGACCCCGGTGCGGCAAAGCGCGGGATGTGGTGTCCAAGGTTGACCGGGGTGCGGATTCCCTGCTGGAGACCCTGGCCCGGGTGCTGTTCCGGGATGCAGGCATTCTTACCGAAACCCAAGTGTGGATCGATGGCATCGGTCGTGTTGACTTCCTCTTGGAGGGGTTCCTTATCGTGGAGATTGACGGGCTGGCCTTCCATCTTGAGGCCAGGCAGTTCAAGAGGGACCGCCGCAGGGACAACTCCGCAATACTGCAGGGCCTTCCCGTGCTGCGATTCTTCTACGACGACGTGGTTTATTCACCCGAAGCTGTCCTGGCGCAGGTCCGCGAGGTTCTTGCCCGTGGCTCGCTGCGGTGGCCGCAACCAAACCGGCCCGGTTATTCGCCCAGCCGGCGCCACAACGGCTGGTAAACCTGCTGTTTGGCCACCAATACTGGGCCAGTGTGGCGGGAGCAGGGCCTAGAAGCTGAGTACCGGGGTGACCTTGACCGTGTCCCCGGTGACGTCCAGGCGGGTGGTGAAGCTGAAGTCCACTTCCTCGTTGAGGGGGTACCAGGCGCCGGTGAACAGGTTCTGCTGGAGGGCCTCCACCTTGGCTTTGCCGTCGAGGGGAGCCACCACCCAGCGCCCGTCGAAGGGTTCAATGGACACGTTGGGGTATTCCGTCACGGTCCACTTGATGCTGCCGTCCTGCACCGTGTTGTTGCTGGCGTAGTAGAACGGGCAGTCCGGCTGGAGTTTCTGCTCCTTGGCGGCGACGGCAGCGCAGCCGTCCAGGAATTCCCTGACCTTCGCGGACACGTCCTTCTTCAGGTTGTCCGTGGCCTGGGTGAGGAGGTTGAGCGGCGCCACCGGGGCGTCCCGTGCCGTCACCGTGGCACGGGTGGGGGCTGCCGAAAAGTACTCCCCGTTCACGGAGGCTTCGTACTCGCCGGGGTAGAAGACCGCAAAGGAGTTCCGGCCGTTGGGCATGTTGACGGGCACGCCGTTGACGGTGGCCTCACTGGAATTGACCACCGTGATGTCCACCGTGGGCAGCCTGGACGGAACGAAAGCCCAGGTGTTGAAGAAGATCCACTCGGTCCCGGTTTTGCGCAGCAGGAATTCGGTGCGGAGCCGGCTGCCGTCAATGGTGTACTCCAGGGGCACCATGACCTGGTTGTCCGGGCGTTCCTCGGCGTCACCGATATCCACATTCGTGAAGCGGGACGTCGCGGTCTGCAGGGCCGTGCCGTCGAGCATGGCGGCGTTGCTGGGCGGGACAGTGGCGCGGAGCAGCCCCAGCGCCTTCCCGCCGTCGCCGCTCTGCAGCGCGTCCAGATATTCGCGCACGGGCTGCTGCGGGCTGGCCACGGTGTTGTTGACAAGGTTCACCGCCACCACGGCGCCGGCGATGGCAAGCATGAGTCCCAGCAGCCATCCGGCCGCGATCCTCACCAACGCTTGACTCATCTGCACGTTCCATACGTTACCTGCCATGCGTCCGACGGCGGCAGTTGAGTCAGCTGGATGCGGTACCTTTTAGCGGCGGCGGCGCCGGGACGACGTGCCGAACACGCCGCGCAGCAGCTCCCGTCCGAGCTGGGTGCCGATGGACCTGGCCATGCTCTTGAGCCCGCCGCCCAGGGCGCCGCCGAGCATCCCGCCGATGTCGCCCACCATCGAGTCTCCCGCACCCGGGCGCGGGGCCGGGGCGGTTTCGGCGGGCTTGCGGCGCCTTGTTTCGGCTGACGGGGCCGGCCTGCTGCTGGGCCGTCCAAGGATCTCCTCCTCGATCCGGCGTGCCTCGGCGTCAACGTCGTCCTGGCGTGCCCCGCCCGGAACGGTTCCGCCGGGCACAGGCGGCGCTCCAGCTGCTGCGGGTCCGGTGGGCGCGGCGGCCTTCCCTGCCAGTTTTTCGAAGGCCGAGTGGTTGTCCACGGCTGTCCCGTACTTCGCCAGCAGGGCCGACCCTGCCACGGTGCTCCGGACCAGGGCTTCGTCGCTGGGGCCCATCACGGACTCGGGGGCGCGGAGCCTGGTGAGCGCCACAGGTGTCGGGGCACCCTTCTCGTTCATGACCGTGATGACGGCCTCGCCAATGCCTGCGGAGGTGAGCGTCTCCTCGAGGTCGTAGTCGCTCATGGGGAACGTGGACACCGTGGCTTTGAGGGCCTTGGCGTCCTCGGGAGTAAACGCGCGGAGGGCGTGCTGCACGCGGTTGGCCAGCTGGCCGAGGACCTCCGCCGGGACGTCCTTGGGGGTCTGGGTGACGAAGAAAATCCCCACGCCCTTGGACCGGATGAGCCGGACCGTGGTGGTGATGGCCTCCAGGAAGGCTTTGGAGGCGTCGTTGAAGAGGAGGTGGGCTTCGTCGAGGAAGAACACCAGCTTGGGCTTGTCGAGGTCGCCGGCCTCGGGCAGGTCCTCGAAAAGATCGGCCAGCAGCCACATGAGGAAGGTAGAGAACAGCATGGGCTTGGTCTGCAGGGTGGGCAGCTCCAGGCAGGTGATCACCCCGCGTCCGTCCGGGGCGGTCCGCAGCAGCTCCGCGGTGTCGAATTCCGGCTCGCCGAAGAACTTCTCCAGGCCCTGCGCCTCAAGGCTCACCAGTTCCCGCAGGATAACGCCGGCAGTGGCCTTGGACAGCCCGCCGAGTTCCTCGAGCTGGTTCTTGCCTTCAGCCGAGGTGAGGAACTGGATCACCGCGCGGAGGTCCTTCAGGTCGATGAGCTCCAGGCCGTTCTTGTCCGCGAAGTAGAACACCAGCTGCAGGCTCGATTCCTGCGTGTCGTTCAGCTCCATGATCCGTGAGAGCAGGATGGGCCCGAACGAGGACACCGTGGCGCGTACCGGGACGCCGTTGCCGTCGCCGCCCAGGGCCAGGAACTCCACCGGAAACGTCCGGCCCTGCCAGGCCTGCCCGATGCCCTCGGTGCGTGCGGTGAGCTTTTCACTGCCGGTGGCGGCCGTGGCCAGGCCGGACAGGTCACCTTTGATGTCGGCCAGGAAGACCGGCACCCCGGCGGTGGAAAGCTGCTCGGCCATCATGTGCAGCGTGACGGTCTTGCCCGTGCCGGTGGCACCGGCCACCAGTCCGTGCCGGTTCATCATCGAGAGCGGCAACCGAACCGGCGCGTCCTTGTGGAGTTCGCCGTCGATGATGGCGGCCCCCAATTCGATGGTGGCGCCTTCCAGCGTGTAGCCCTTCTGGAGGGTGGCGAGCTTCTCTGCTGTGGTTTTGTTGGCCATGGCGTTAGCTTAGCGGCGCGTGCGCTTCCGGAGCGGGTATGCCGTCAGTTCCATCCCCGCGAGTAAGGTCGACGACGGCACTCAGGTGGGTGCCGCCGTCGACCTTTCCATGGGAACTGCCAGGGTGCAGCTGCCAGTCTGGGAGCGGTTGTTCTAGGACACTTTGGCGTCCGCCACGTCCTGTTCAGCAGGAGCGGCCTGCAGCACGGCACCCGATGATGGATGGGCCGCGACGGCCGCGGCATGCTCGGCGAGCACGCCCGTCTGGTGGCGGATCTTCAGCCGGTAGAGCAGGGCCCCGCCAACGGTGACGGCGGCAACGAAGATCACCCCGCCCCACTGCAGGTACCACTCGAACGGCGGCACCGAGTTGTAGATCTCCGGGCGCGGCCACACCAGGTTCAGCGTCATGGCACCGCCCCACAGGACTGCCAGGATGTTTACCGGCAGCCCCCACTTGCCCAGGGAAAAGCCGGGCTCGGAGCCGTCTGCGGCGAGCGGCCACTTTTTCAGGAGGCGGTTGCGCAGCATGGGCACGGTGACCAGGAGGTAGGAGAGGTAGATCAGGACGATGCTGATGCTGGACATGATCGTGAAAATCGCGGGCTGCGTGACGTTGATGAGCAGTGGCATCACGGCCAGGATGCCGATCACGATCGCCGCAACAGTCGGGGTCCTGCGGACCGGGTCCACTTTGCTCAGCTGCCGGCTGAACGGCAGGTTGTTGTCCCGGGCCATGGCGAACATCATGCGGATGGCGGCGGCATGGACGGCCAGGGTGCAGACCACCACGGCCACAACGATGCACGCAAGGAAGGCCTTGCCGAACGGTCCGCCCAGGACGGACAGCACGATGTATTGCAGACCGCCGTCGGCCGATCCCACCTTGGGGTCCGCCAGGTCCGGTGCGGCCAGGATGCCGAACAGCAGGATCAGCCCACCCAGCACGAACGAGGCCGTGATGGCCCGCAGGATGGCCTTGGGTGCCGTGCGCTTGGGGTCTTTCGTTTCCTCCCCCAGCGAGCTGGCCGTGTCAAAGCCGTACATGACGTAGCCCGATGCCATGGCGCCGATAAGGAAAACGCCGAAGAAGCCGAGGTCGTGGCCTTCGCCGAAGCCGGCCGTGTCAAAGAGAACCTCAGGCCCGCGCACCACGTGCCAGCCCAGCGCGAGGATGAGGAGCACGGCTGCGCTCAGCTCCACGAAAACGCCGATGCTGTTGATCCGGGTCATGAGCTTCACGCCGAACGCATTGATGAGGGTGGAGATGGTGATCATGATGCTGGCCAGCACCACGCCGTTCATGGCGAAATCGTAGGGGCGGGTGCCGTCACCGACGAACTGGAAGCCGGACCAGAGCTGGGGCAGGGTGAGCTGCAGGGCCAGTGCCACGGAGCCCAGCGCCACGATGGAGGAGAGCATCAGCAGCCACCCGGCCAGCCAGGCCGAGGTGCCCCGACGCGAGCCGTTTGGCCCAGTTGTACACCGATCCCGCCACCGGGTAGCGGCCCGCCAGTTCGGCAAAACACAGGGCCACCATCAGCTGGCCGGCGAAGACAAGGGGCCAGGACCACGCGTAGGCGGGGCCGGCCATGGAAAAACCAAAGTAGAACAGTTGGAAAACACCGGTGAGGATGGAGATGTAGCTGACACCAGCTGCGAAGCTGGCGAACTTGCCGATGCTCCGGTCCAGGGTCTGCGCGTAGCCAAACTCGTCCATGCCGCTTGAATCAATACTCTTGCTGGGTTCCGCCATGTGGACTCCTCAATCAAAAAAGCACGATAGTGATGACCGTCCGCACTGCGGCGTACGGAAGGTCGATGGCCTGAAACTCAGGCGAGGGAGGCGCTGAGCTCCAGGTCCGCCGTCAGGGTTTGGCCGTTTCCGCTGGCGCGGATGGGGTCCGCCCGGACTAAATCAGCACAGCGCTCGCCGATCATCATCACGGTGATGTTGGGGTTGACCGTGACGTGTTCCGGCATCACGGACGCATCGGCGACGCGCAGGCCGGTGACGCCCTTGACCCGCAGCTCGGGATCCAGTGGCGACATGTCGTCGTCGGCCGGTCCCATCCGGACGGTGCCCACGGGGTGGTACACGGTGTTGTGGGTCTTGCGGATGTAGTCCCGCAGTTCCTCGTCCGTCTGCGCCTCGACGCCGGGCGAGAGTTCCCGGCCGGTCCATTCGGCCAGGGCCGGCTGGGCCGCGATTTCCCGGGCCTTGCGGATGCCGGCCACCATAACGCGCATGTCGTGGCCTTCAGGATCAGTGAAGTAACGCGGATCCACCATGGGCTTGTCGCGGAAGTCGCGGCTCCGCAGCCTGACGGTGCCGCGGGAGCGGGCGTGCGTGACGTTCGGGGTGAGGCTGAAGCCGTTCTCCGTGGTGGGGTAACCGTGCCGCAGCGTGTTCATGTCGAACGGGACGGAGCCGTAGTGCATCATCAGGTCCGGGCGGTCCAGGCCGTCCACGGTGGGGGTGAAGATGCCGATCTCCCACCACTGGGTGGACGTTTGCACCATGGGCTGCCTGGCCTCGAACTGGACCACTCCTTCCGGGTGGTCCTGCAGGTTCTCACCCACGCCGGGGGAGTCCACCAGCACCTCGATGCCGTGCGCGGCAAGGTGCGCCGCCGGGCCGATGCCGGAGAGCATCAGCAGCTTGGGGGAGTCGATGGCGCCGGTGGACAGGATCACCTCGCGGTGCGCGGACAGCCGGTGGGTCCGGCCGAAGGCTGAGTCCACCACGTCCACGCCGGTGCAGCGCTTGTCCGCGTCGAACACCAGCTGGCGGGCGCGGAGGCCGGTCAGCAGGGTGAAGTTTTCGCGGTCGATGATCGGGTGGATGTAGGAGACCGAGCTGGAGGACCGGGTGCCGTCCGCGCGGCGGTTGATCTGGAAAAAGTTGGCGCCGTTGATCACGGTGTTGCCGCTATTGAACTTGGCACGGGGGATGCCGGCCTGTTCGCAGGCGTCCAGGAGTGCGACGCCGGCAGGATCCGCCGGGGGCACGTTCATCAAGTGCACCGGGCCTGAGTCCCCGTGGTGGGGCGCGTCGGGGCCGGCGTCCTGGTTGGTTTCCAGCTGCTTGAACAGCCGGAAGGCCAGGTCCGAGTTCCAGCCGGTGGCGCCGAACTTCTGCTCCCACTCGTCGATGTCCTCGCGGGGCGCCCAGAAGGCGATGCAGGAGTTGTGGCTGGAGCAGCCGCCCATGACCTTGGCGCGGGCGTGGCGCATAAACGAGTTGCCGTTTTCCTGCGGTTCCACCGGGTAGTCCCAGTCGTAGCCGGATTCGAGCAGTTCCATCCAGCGGTCCAGCTGCAGGATCTCGGGAAGGTTCCGGTCATCCGGGCCGGCTTCCACCAGGGCCACGGTCACGTCCGGGTCCTCGCTCAGGCGGGCGGCCACGGCGGCGCCGGCGGATCCGCCGCCGATCACAATGTAGTCGAAGGCGCGCCCGGTGAGGTCCTCGATGTTGTCGACGTGCATCTAGTTCTCCTTGCTGTGGTCAGCGAACCAGCCCGTTACCTGCGGGCTGGTGTTCTGGTAGATGTGCTTGGCTTCCTGGTACTCCGCCAGGCCGGTGGGGCCGAGTTCACGGCCGACGCCGGACTGCCCGAAGCCGCCCCATTCAGCCTGGGGGAGGTAGGGGTGGTAGTCGTTGATCCAGACTGTGCCGTGCCGCAGCCGGCCGGCCACACGCTGCGCCTTTCCGGCGTCCTGGGTCCAGACTGCGCCGGCCAGTCCGTAGACGGTGTCGTTGGCCGTGGCCACGGCCTCGTCCTCGGTGCGGAACGTCTCCACCGTCACCACCGGGCCGAAGGCCTCGTCCACCACCACGGACATGCCCCGCTGGACGCGGTCCAGGATGGTGGGCTGGTAGTAGAACCCGCCGTCGTACTTCTCCCCGGAAGGTGCCGCACCGCCGGTCCGCAGCCGCGCACCCTCCTGGATGCCGCGCTGGACGTAGGCGTGGACCTTGTCGCGGTGGGCCGCGGAAATCAGCGGCCCGGTTTCGGCGTCGTCATCGAAGGGGCCGCCGAGGCGGATGCCCTGCGCACGGCGGACCAGCTCGTCCACGAAGCGTTCGGCGATCGATTCCTCCACCACCAGCCGCGCCCCGGCGGAGCAGACCTGCCCGGAGTGGACGAAGGCACCGTTGAGGGCATTGTCGACGGCGGCATCGAAGTCGGCGTCGGCGAACACCACGTTGGGGTTCTTGCCGCCCAGTTCCAGCGCCACCTTCTTGACGGTGCCTGCGGCGGCCGCGGCAATGCGCTTGCCGGTTTCCAGCCCGCCGGTGAAGGAGACGAGGTCGACGGCGGGATGTTCCGAGAGCGGTGCGCCCGCCTCCGCACCCGGTCCGGTCACCAGGTTGGCCACGCCCGCCGGCAGGCCGAGGTCCTGCAGCAGCTGCATGGCCAGGATGGCGGTGGACGGCGTCAGCTCGGACGGTTTGAGGACGAAGGTGCAGCCGGCGGCCAGCGCCGGGGCGATCTTCCACGCGGCCTGGAGCAGGGGATAGTTCCAGGGCGTGATCAGGCCGCAGACGCCCACGGGTTCATAGACGATCCTGCTGGCGACGGCGGGGTTCCCGGCATCGACCACGCGGCCGGACTGCTGCCCGGCGAGCCTGCCGAAATACTCAAAGCAGGCGGCGACGTCGTCCATGTCAATGCGGCTTTCCACCATGCGCTTTCCGGTGTCCAGCGACTCGGCGCGGGCAAACTTTTCGCGGCGTTCGCGCAGTCCAGCAGCGACCTTGAGCAGGAAGGTTCCGCGCTCGGGGGCCGGGACCGAGGACCAGATGCCGGAGTCGAAGGCCGCGCGGGCTGCGGCGATGGCCCGCCCGGCATCTTCACGGCCGGCCTCGGACACTGTGGCCGCCAGCTCGCCGTCGGCCGGGTTGCGGATGTGGCGTACGGCGCCGGATGCCGCCGGCTCCCATGCGCCGTTGATGAAAAGGGTGGAGGCTGTTTCGGTCATGCTGTCTCCTGGGGTGTAGGACTGTGGCGGCCCTGGGGCGGGGCCGGGGGCCGCCGCGGGCGCTGGGCTGCAGTTTGTGCTGAGGCCCCGCAGCGCGGGGCAAGGCTTGGCGTGCGCGGAAACGGGCGGCACGGGGGCCGTGCGCTGTCCAGACGCTTTATCGGGGACCGGCGAGCGGAAGGGAAACCCAGGGGCTGGGAGTGACGCCGTGGCGTGGTGTGGCGTATGTCATACGAAGGAGAGTAACCGAGGTTGAACGGGCGTTCAATAGATTTCTTGAACAAGTGTTCAATGTGAAGCGCCCGGGATGCCCGGCTGGCCTGACGTGTGGTGCCTGGCGCCGGAGGCCCGGCCGGAAGTTAGTTGTCCCGCGGCGGGGCAAAGGCTATCTGCTCGGTGCGGGCGATGCTCCGCTCGATGGCTGCCTTGTCAATCCCAAGAAGGGCTGTCAGCCACATACCGTTTTGGACCACGACGATGTCCGCCGCACGATCCCTGCATTCCTCTGGCGGCAGCGCGGGGTGTGCAGCGGACACCAGCGCCGCCAGCCCGTCCAGGTACCGGTCGAAGGCAGCGGCGTTGATCAGGGCAAAATCCTCGTGGGCCTGCGCGAGGGCCCAAAGGTGCAGGCGGAGGGACAGGTACCGCGTGGTCAGCAGATCCGCGCCGGCAACCCGGTGCAGGGCTTTGCGGAGCTGCTCATCCGGGGCCAGCGACGGGTCCGGTGCCACCAGCCTCAGATCGTGCTCGTCTACGCTGTGCAGTGCCGCCCGGATCAGGCTCATCTTGTCGTCGAAGTAGTAGTTGACGAGGCCCAGCGCGACGCCGGCTTCACGGGCCACGGCCCGCATGCTGACGCCCGAGATACCGTGGCGCGAGAGCAGGTCCAGGGCCGCTTCGAGAATGCGCGACTGCCTGTCAACCTGTTCGCCGGAGTTCACGGTATTTGTCCCCATCCGGCCACACTATTGCCAAAGCAGGAGGAGCGCACTTTACGCAGGAGAATCCCGCCCTGCTGGAGCGGGGCGGGGGTTCCCCAGCGGTCCAGGTACACCAAGTAGTGGCGATGACGGCCGCCGTGGGAAAACGAGTACTTAAGCGGAAAGACGGGTGGGGGATTACGCGTGTGCTCCGCCCTGCCGCCGCCTACCGTTAGTCCAGGCAGCGGCCAGAGTGGGCCGCCCGATGGTCTCAACAGGAGCTCGCATGCGCACTTCCCCGTCCAAGTCTGTCCTCTCACGCCGGCTCGCGGCCGCCGTCGTCCTGCCGGGCCTGCTCACTAGCAGCCTCGTGCTGATCCAGCCGGCCGCCGCAGGTACCAGCGCCAACGCCGGGATCTGCAATGGGGTGGTGAACCAGCTGGCGCACCGCGGCCCCGTCCAGGAGAACCTGCTGAAGGCAGCGTCCAAGAGGAATGCTGATGCCATCGCCGTGCTGCAGGCGGAGAAGGAAAAGCTCCAAGGCCAGGCAGACGTGGTGTCCGGTGACATGGCGGCAGTTCAAGAGGCGCTGGACGGCCTTGCGGCCCAGGAAGAGCAACTCGATAAGGACATCGCCAGCACGAAGTCTGAGCTGGCCAGGGTGGAAGCGGAAGCGAAGCTCAAGTCGACCGCCATCGTCGAGGCAAAGGCTGAGCTGGTCAGGCTTGACGGCCAGCAGCTGGACGTGGCGAGCGAACTGGCCCCGCTGGAGGAAGAACTTGACGCAGCCGTGGCTGCGTTGGATGTGTTAAAGGTCGAGGCTGACAAGTTGATTACTGCTCGGGACACCAATGATGCAGCCATTGCCGTGGCACAGGGTCAACGTGAAGCCCTGCAACAGGCAGCTGTTGACGCGGCCAGCGCCGTGGCTGGCCAGGAAGCCCAAATTGTGCTGGCTCAGGAGGAACTGACCATACTGACGGGCAAGGCTGTTCAGGCCGCCGATGCCGTCACCGTGGCGGAGACGGCTGTTGTCGACGCCGAAGCGCAACTCGCCATACTCGAGGCCGCCGGTATCACCGCAGATGGGGCGGTGAAGGCGCAGGAGGTTCTGGTTACCGAGGCCCAGGAGACGCTTGCCGGCATGGTAGCCCAAGCACAAGAAGCGGACGAGGCTGTTACGGACAAGGCAACCCATATCGCTGCTGCCCAGGGCGAACTGACGGTACTGGAGTCAACTGCCGCCGATGCCCAAGCCGCCCTGGATGACAAAAACGCCGCGATCGAAGCCGCGCTCGTCGAACTGGCCACACTCCAGCAGACGGCAGCAGAAGCGGCTGCTGCAGTGACGGCGAACGATGACAGGATCGCTGCGGTCACCGCTGAAATCACAGTTCTGGAGGGCCAAGTTTCGGCCACCGGCGCTGCTATCACGGCCAAGCGGGCGGAGATCAGCAAGGCCAAGGAGGAGCTCACGGCGCTTCAGGGCCAGAAAGCGGCGCTGGATGCCGAAATTGCCGCCCTGACCTCCCAGATCAACGCGATCAACGGCAACTCGCAAAAGAAGCGCGATCTGATCGCGGAGCGTGACCGCAAGGTGGCGGAGCTCACCCCCATCAATACCGCGATCACCGACAAAGCAGCCCACATCTCGGGCCTGCAGGGTGACTTGGCGGCGCTCAACACCCAGATCAACACGTTGAATACCCAGCTGGCAGCCAAGCAGCAGGAAAGCAGCACGTTGCAGCAGAACGTTGCACCGCTTCAGGCGGCATTGACGGCAGCCAATGCCGGTATCACCTCCAAGGACGCCGACATTGCCGATCTTGAGGCCCAGGTTTCCGACCTTGAGGACGCGCTCAACAAGGCAGATTCGGCGGTCAGTGCCAAGCAGGCGGAGCTGTCAGTGTTGGAGGAACAGCGTGTCGTGGCTGAGCAGGCGGCCGCGGATGCAGCAGCTGCCGTTAGGGTTCAGCAGGAAGTGGTGACAGACCTGAGCGTCGCCCTCCAGGGGTTGGAGGGCGACGCTCAGGACGCCCAGCAGGCCATCACCGACCAGGAGGCGGCCTTGGCCGCCAGGAACCTGGAGTTGGCCCAGGCCCGGGATGACCTTGCGGCGGCGGACGCTGCAATTGATGGCAGGGAATCGGAGATCCGGGCGCTGCAGGACGAGCTTTCCGTGCTCCAGGCAGCCCTGGATGACGCCAACAAGGCTGCCGCGGCAAAGGAGGCCGAAGTTGCGTCGCTGAACACACTGGCGGAGAGCTTGGCCGCGCAAGTCACCGCCGCGAACGCCAAAATCACGGCCAAGGAGGCTGAAATCCTGTCCCTGCAGGAGCGGGTTGCACCACTGGCGGACCAGCTTGGCAAGCTGAACGGCGAGATCAGCGCCGTCGAGGCGAACCTTGCGTCGCTGCAGTTGCAGCTGACCGCCCTGGACAAGCAGGTCACCGACGCCCAGGCAACGCTGCGTACGCTGGAGGCCCAAAAGAAGCAGAACAAGGACGCGATCACTGCGCAGAAGTCTACGGTCACGGCCTTGACAGCCAAACTGGGCGAGATTCAGCTCCAGATAAAGGCCATCGACGGAACGATCGCCCTCGGAGGCTGCGCCGTCTGACGGGACAGCGGAGGGGCCAGGTCACCATGACCTGGCCCCTCCGTGTCAGCTTTGTGTGGCCAGGATCAGCCCAGTGCCTTGATGACTTCCTTGGCGACGTCCTCGCTGGACTGCGGGTTCTGCCCGGTGATGAGGTTGCCGTCGCGGACCACGTTGGAGTTCCAGGCGGCCCCGTTCTCAATCACCGCGCCCTTCTCCTTCAGCGCGTCCTCCACCAGCCACGGCGTGTTCTCGCCCGTGCCGCCGCCCAGCTCTTCCTCGTTGGTGAAAACGGTAAGGCGGCGTCCGGCGAAAACGAACGTGCCGTCGTCGTCCGTTGCGCTGAGCAGCCCGGCGGGACCGTGGCAGAAGGGGGCAATGATCTTGCCGTCCTTGTTGGCTGACACCAGCAGCCGGCCCAGGTCGGCGTCCTTGTACAGGTCGGCCATGGGTCCGTGCCCGCCCGGTATCACCACGGCGTCATAGGCGGAAGGGCCGACGTCGGCAAGCACCAGCGGGTTCGAGAGCTCGCCGTCGATGGACGCCAGGTAGTCCCGGAAGCCTTTCGCGCGGTCCTCGCCGCCCGCGGATTCCGCGGCCAGGCTGACCTGGTCCACTGTGGGTTTAGCCCCGCCGGGGGTGGCGAGGTGGACCGTGTGGCCGGCGTCGAGCAGCGTCTGGTGTGCCACCACCAGCTCCTCGGCCCAGAAACCGGTGGGGTGTTCGCTGCCGTCCTTCATGGTGAGGGAATCGGCTGCGGATACAACCATCAGAATGTTTGCCATGGTGTTGCTCCTGTCGTTGGGGACTGTTTTGCCGTGCTGCTTCTCCATCCGCCGCGGTTATCCGGCTGCGGCTTCAAGTTCAGCGTAGGTGTCCTCGTCCAACGTGACATTGGCCGCGGCCAGGTTTTCTTCCAGGTGCTTCACGGACCCGGTGCCGGGGATCGGCATCATCACGGGGGAGCGGCGCAGCAGCCACGCCAGCGCCACCTGCGAGGTGGTGGCACCAAGGCGATTCGCGGCCTCATCCAGCGGGCCGCCCGGCTGGGCAAGCTCGCCCGCTGAGATCGGGGCCCACGGGATGAAGCCGATGCCGTTTTCCTCCGAGTAACGCAGGACATCCTCGGAGCTGCGGTCCGTGAGGTTGTACCGGTTCTGGACGGTGGACACGGTGAAGTGCCTTCCGGCGGCTTCGAGTTCCTCAACGCTGACCTGCGAGAGGCCCAGCGCCCGGACCTTGCCCTCCTCCTGGAGCTCGCGAAGCACACCGAACTGCTCCTCAGCGTCCACCTTGGGGTCAATCCGGTGGAGCTGCAGCAGGTCCAAAGTGTCCACCTTGAGCTTCCGCAGGCTGAGTTCCGTCTGCTGGCGCAGGTACTCCGGCCGGCCCACGGGAATCCACTGGTTGGGGCCGGTGCGGGTGAAGCCCACCTTCGTGGCAATCTTCAGTCCGTCCTTGTAGGGGTGCAGCGCCTCAGCCAGGATCTCTTCACTGATGTTGGGGCCGTAGGAGTCGGCGGTGTCGATGAAGTCCACCCCGAGTTCGACGGCGCGGCGCACCACCTGGACCGCGGTGCTGCGGTCAGCGGGCTCACCCCACACACCGTCACCGACAATGCGCATGGCACCAAAGCCAAGCCGGTGAACGGTTCCCAGGTCCTTCAGGTCAATCGTTGCGGACAGTTCCAGCTGGTTCGACGTATTCAGGCTCATAGGGGCGGCAACATCATAAGTTTGCTGAGTATTCCTGGACGGGCTGAAATAAGCCGGCCCCCGCCGTCGTTATGCATGAAGTGCCTGCCGCGATCCGGCGGGCGCGAACCCAATGAACAGCTTTGAAAGGCCGGCACCCGACGTGACTCTCCCCCTCTCCATCCTTGACCTGGCAACCATCGGGAAGGGCCAGACGGCGGCGGAGAGCTTCGCGGGCAGCGTGGCCATGGCACAGAGCGCGGAAAAGCTGGGGTACCGCCGCGTCTGGTACGCCGAGCACCACAACATGTCCTCGATCGCCTCCTCCGCCACCAGCGTGCTCATAGCCCACGTCGCCGCCCACACCGAAAGCATCCGCCTCGGCGCCGGCGGCGTCATGCTGCCCAACCACTCGCCGCTGACCATCGCCGAGCAGTTCGGCACGCTGGAAACCCTGCATCCGGGCCGCATCGACCTTGGCCTGGGACGTGCGCCGGGAAGTGACCAGAACACCATGCGCGCGCTGCGGCGGGACCCGATGTCCGCCGACAGCTTTCCGCAGGACGTCCTGGAGCTCCAGGGCTATCTCACCGGGCCCACCCGGATCCAGGGCGTGGAAGCCACCCCCGGCAAGGGCACGAACGTGCCGCTGTACATCCTGGGCTCGTCGCTGTTCGGCGCGCGCCTCGCCGCCCAGCTGGGGCTGCCGTACGCGTTCGCCTCACACTTTGCCCCGAACGCCCTGCAGGACGCGGTGGCCCTTTACCGCCGCGAGTTCAAGCCCTCGCCGCAGCTGGACGCCCCGCATGTCATCGCCGGTGTGAACGTCATTGCCGCCGATTCGGCCTCCGAAGCGCAGGCCATGATGCAGGCCACCAAGCGTGCCCGGGTGTCGCTGTTCTTCGGCGGCGGCCGCGAGTTCACGGACGACGAGGCGGACATGATCCTCGATTCGCCGCAGGGGCAGCACGTCTCCCAAATGATGACGTATTCCGCGGTGGGAACGCCCGACGTCGTCATGGACTACCTGGACAGTTTCGGCCGGCACGCCGACGCCGACGAGCTCATCGTGGCGCACCAGAGCACCGGCACGGACGCCCGGCTGCGGTCCGTGGAGCTCCTGGCCGAAGCCGCGGGGCTGGCACGGGTTTGAGCGGGCAGTTATCGCCCGCCTGCGTGCAGCCGCAGGGACCGCAGACTTTTACACATACGCAATACAGGGGACTTTCGGGGGTAACCGCTGAGGCTGACGATGGGAGTGCCCCCTCCGGAGTTCCGGGAACCCCGGGGAGGGGCACCAACCGGTAGCCCGCAGGAGATCCAGCGGCTGTAGTCCCGGCCCGGTCCTGCCTCAAAGGGGTACATGGATGCCAACGCCGTTGAACCAAAGCGTCGCGGATTCCGCACTGCTCACCAGGTCCCTGCCGCTGGGCATGCTCCGGACATTCGTCCAGTCCGACGCCGCCAACGAAGGGCTCACGCCTGCGCTGCTGGCGGAACTGAAGGTGCTGGCCCGGGTACCGGGGCTGATTGTGGCCTGCAATTACGGCGGAACCCTGTGCGACGCCGAAGGCATCTCCACCGAGACGCTCCCGCTGGGAAGTGCCGCCATCGCGCTGCGCGCCCTGGCAGCGCTACCCAACACCCACGCCGCCGTCATCTCCGGGCGGTCGCTGCGTGACCTCGCCGCCGTATCACGCCTGCCGGCGGAGGTGCACCTGGTGGGCTCGCACGGCGCCGAATTCGACATGGGGTTCGCGCACCAGCAGACCCTCGCCACCGAGTCCGTCCTGCAAAAAGTCCACGCCGCGCTCAACGAGGCCGTGGGGTTCCAGAAGGGCATCTGGATAGAGCGCAAACCAGTGGCCGTTTCGGTGCACACCCGGCCCGCCGCCCCGGACATCGTGGCGGCCGTGACGGAAACCGCACGGGAGGTGGCCCGCGCCCACGGACTGCACTTCATTGTGGACGGCTCCGTGCTGGACCTGTCCGTGGTGGAGCCGTCCAAGGCGGAAGCCCTGGAAAGCCTGCGGTCCCGGCTGGGAGCCAGCGCGGCCATGTATGCGGGTGACGCTGACAGCGATGAACTGGCCATGGCCACCCTGCGCGGCCCGGACATGGGATTGCGGGTGGGCCCGGGGGAGACCTCCGCCTCCTTCCGGCTCCGCGACCCGGAATCCTTCGCCCGGGTGCTGGCGATCCTGTTCGAGCTGCGGCGTGCCTGGCTGTTCGGCGAGGACGCCGTGGGCCTGGAACGGCACAGCCTGATCGGCAACGGATCCTCTACCGCCCTGGTGACACCGGACGCGAAAATCTGTTGGATGAGCCACCCCCTGCCTGACTCCGGATCGCTGTTCGCGCACATCCTGGGCGGTGACGCCGCAGGCCATTTTTCGGTGGAGCCGGTCAAGACCTCCCAGGTGTTGGGGCAGCGCTACGTGGACAGCACCATGATTGTTGAAACCCGGTGGGCGGACGTCACGGTGACGGACTACCTGGAGCCGGCCCCGGACGGCATCACCAGCCTGGTCCGGGTGCTCTCCGGCAATGGCGCCGCCAGGATCACCTTTGCCCCCCGGCCGGACTACGCCAACGCCCCGTTCAGCATGGAGGCCCGCGGCGAGGAACTGCACGTGGTAGGAACCTCGGAGCCGTTCATCCTGCTGGCGCCGGGCGTGACCTTCAGCATAACTTCGGACGGGCGCCATGCCACGGCCACCGCCGCCGTCAACCTGCAGGACGGTCCGGTGGTGCTGAATCTGCGCTGTGGAGACACGGAGCACCAGCCCGCGGTACCCGAAAGTGAGGCGGACCGGCGCTCCGCGGTGGCGCTGCATGCCCGGCAGTGGGTGCAGGGGCTCGTCCTGCCGGGCGTCAAACCATCCCTGGTCCGGCGGTCGGCCCTGGTGCTGCGTGCCCTGGTGCATGAGCCCACGGGCGCGGTCCTGGCGGCTCCCACAACCTCGCTGCCCGAAGGGATCGGCGGGACGAGGAACTGGGATTACCGGTACTGCTGGCTGCGGGACGGTTCCATGACGGTCAACGCGCTGGTGGACCTGGGCTCCACCCGGGAGGCCGCGGGCTTCCTGTCCTGGCTGGGCCGGATCCTTGAGCACGCCCCCGGCCCCGAATGGTTGCACCCCCTCTATTCCGTAACGGGCGCACCCCTTTCCACGGAAGCCGTCATCGACAGCCTGCCCGGGTACGCCGGGTCCCGACCCGTGAGGATCGGCAACGCAGCTGACCACCAGGTCCAGCTGGATGTCTTTGGCCCCATCGCCGAGCTGATCCTAGCCTTGAGTGAACGGGAGGGGGCACTCGCCGACGAACACTGGGAACTGATGGTCCAGATGGCGTCAGCAGTCCTGGCCCGCTGGCACGAACCCGACCATGGCATCTGGGAGGCCCGCCGGGCACCGCGGCACCACATCTACACCAAAGTGATGTGCTGGGTGACCCTTGACCGCGCACTCCGCACGGCCTCCCGCCACGGTCGGGCTCCCGAGGCAGCCTGGGCGCCGGTGGCCGCCACCATCAGGGACGAAGTCCTGCGGGAGGGCTGGGACGAGTCCGCGAAGTCCTACACGGTGGCCTATGACAGCCCGGACCTGGATGCCGCCGTCCTGCACATCGGGCTCTCCGGGCTCCTGGACGTCACGGACCAGCGGTTCCTGGATACCGTCACCGCCGTGGAGCGGGAACTCCGGGTGGGTCCCACCGTGTTCAGGTACCGGTACGACGACGGCCTGCCGGGGCTGGAGGGCGGCTTCCACATCTGCACCACCTGGCTGATCGAGGCGTATGTTGCCACGGGCCGGATCGAGGAAGCCTGGGACCTCTTCGACCAGCTGGTGAACCTCTTCGGGCCCACCGGGCTGCTGCCGGAGGAGTACGATCCCGGCACCGAAACGCACCTGGGGAACCACCCCCAGGCCTACTCCCACCTCGGCTTCATCCGCTGCGCCCGGATCCTGGACGAACACCAGGACAAACGATAATCGGCGTTCTTCCTGGGTACCTAGAGTGGAGGTGACACCACCCGGAAACCGAAACGAGACCCATGTCCGCCACCCGCGCCCAGGGAGTGGGCTTCCGTTCTGAACGGGGCCCCATCCTCATTGCCCTGATGCTCGCCACCGGGTTGGTGGCCATCGATTCCACCATCGTGGCCACGGCCGTTCCGTCGATTGTCCGGGACATCGGCGGGTTCGAGTCGTTCCCCTGGCTCTTTTCGGCGTACCTGCTGGCACAAGCCGTCTCCGTGCCCATCTACGGAAAACTCTCGGACATGGTGGGCCGCAAACCGATCATCCTTGCGGGCATCGGGCTGTTCCTCCTCGGGTCCGTACTCTGCGGCATCGCCTGGAGCATGCCCGCGCTGATCGCCTTCCGTGCCCTGCAGGGACTCGGAGCCGGCGCAGTGCTGCCTGTCTCCATCACCATCGCAGGGGACATCTACTCGCTGGAGGAACGGGCCAAGGTCCAGGGCTACCTTGCGAGCGTGTGGGCGGTTTCCTCCGTGGTGGGACCAAGCCTGGGCGGCATATTTGCCGCAGTGGGCTTCTGGCGCGGAATCTTCCTGGTCAACATCCCGCTGTGCCTTCTGGCGGGATGGATGCTCGTCCGGACCCTGCACGAGAACGTGGAAAGAGCCAAACACCGCGTGGACTACGCCGGTGCGGGCCTGTTGGCGGCTTCGCTTGGCCTGTTGATCCTTGGCGCCCTCGAGGGCGGCCAGGGCTGGGCCTGGACTTCACCGGTGAGTCTTGGCATCTTTGCCGTGGGCGGGGTGCTGCTCGCCCTGTTCCTCGTGGTGGAACGGCGCGCGGCGGAACCGGTGCTGCCATCCTGGGTGGTATCCCGCCGGCTTCTTGGCACCACAGCCCTCGTGTCCTTCGGCGTCGGCGCCGTCATGATCGGGCTGACGTCCTACGTGCCCACGTTCCTGGAAGGTGCGCTGGCCAGCTCGCCACTGGTGGCCGGGCTGGCTTTGGCGGCACTCACCCTGGGCTGGCCGATCAGCGCCTCGCAGGCCGGACGCTTCTACCTGCGGATCGGGTTCAAGGCCACAGCGCTCATCGGCATCTCCATCACCGTGGCCGGCCTCGCGGTCCTTGCACTCACCGCTGCTGCTCCCAGTGTGGCGCTGGTCGCCGCCAGCTGCTTCATCGTCGGACTCGGCCTGGGGCTGGTGGCCACCCCCACCCTCATCGCTGCCCAGTCCAGCGTTTCCTGGAATGAGCGGGGCGTGGTCACCAGCACCAACATGTTCGCCCGGTCCATCGGGAGCGCACTGGGCGTGGCCGTCTTCGGCGCCGTGGCCAACGCCATCTATGGGCAAACGTCCGGAGGCGGCAGCAACGGCCCGGCGGTGGTGGCCGCTTCCGGTGCGGTCTTCGTGGCCGCCCTTGCGGCCGGGGTCCTGACGGTGGCAGCAGTCCTGGCAATGCCTGCCGTGCGGGCGGCCACAAAGGACGGCAGTGAAGACGGCGGGGGCAGCGGGGAGCCGGTCCTCACCGACGCGGAGGACAGCTCCCGATAGCCTGCCCCAAGCTAACTTTCGGAACCCAGCGGCGGCGATCAGCGGCCAGCGCGGAAGATCTCCGGAGCGGGCCGGGTGCCGGTGGCCAGGTCCGCAAGGACCCGGCCGATGACGGGGGTGAATTTGAAACCGTGGCCCGAGAATCCGGCGCCGATCACCACGGGGCCGATCCGGTCCAGGACGAAGTCCTCGTCCGGGGTGGTGGTGTAGGTGCAGCTGACCGCCTCGAAGGAGTCGGCGTCCACCCCGGGCAGCCATGTCCGGGCGTACTCCTGGAGGGCGGCGAGCTGCACCGGCTCCGGAAGGAAGGACCGCCGGTCCGGATCCACCACGGGGCCTACTCCGTGCCAGCCGGCCTTGATTCCCTCACCCGGGGTCTGCATCCCGTACACCGGGGAGTACCAGTTCCGGTACCCCGACCCGGTGCCCGGGTAGTGGTTGAAACCAGGCCACGCTGCTCCCGGGTCCTTGACCCGGAAGTGCGCCGGCTGCTCCTGGGTGACGCGCAGCTGAGGAATCCTCAGCCCGGAGCCGTTGGTGACCGCTCCGCCCAGGAGTTTTTCCGTCCAGCCGCCGGCCGTCACCACCACCTGCGCCGCGGCGAGCACCTCCGTTCCCGCAACGGACTCCACCACCAGCCGGACGCCGTCGTCCATGACCTGGAAGTCCACCACCCTGGTGTGGTGCCGCATCTCGGCGCCGCGGGCCACGGCGAGCCGCTGCATGGCGGGGAGCGCAGCGTCGGGGTTGAGCTGGCCGCCGTCGGGCAGATGGAGTACCTGCTGGTCGAAGCGGATGCCGCGCCAGCGTTCCGCCGCCTCTTCGGGGTGGAGGAATTCGGCGCGGATCCCGCCCTGCTCCAGGGCGGCGGCAACGTCGGCGAACAGCGGCTCCGGCCCGTGGTTGACCACCCCCGTGCGCGCCAGCAGCTGTTCGCCGCTTTCCTCCTCAAGCTCGTCCCAGAGGGCAAGCCCCTCGGCCAGCATGGCAACGTACTCGGGTTGGTGGTAGCCCGGGTTCAGGTTGCGGGTGGTGCCGTGGGAGGCGCCGATCCGGTGACCGGGCCCGAACTGCTCCACCAGCGTCACCTGCCGGCCGCGGCGCGAGAGCGCCCACGCGGCCGCCGAGCCCATCGCCCCGCCGCCGATCACCACGGTGTCCACAACAGTTTCCATCAGCCCTCCAGGGTCAGGTCAGCAGCAGCGCCACGCCGATCATGGCCGGCACTGCCACCACGGTGGTTATCAAAACGGTGTCCTTGGCCACGGTAAGGCCGGTCTTGTAGCGGCTGGCGGCCACAAAGACATTCTGCGCGGTTGGCAGCGCGGCGGTCACGACGACGGCGAACAGGATGTGGCCCTCCAGCCCCAGCAGGAAGCGGGCAAAGAGATAGGCAAGTGCCGGCTGGACGCCGAGCTTGAACGCGCTGGCAAGGAGCGTGTCTACGCGGCGGGCCGCGGAGGCCTGCAGCGGGCGGGTGCCGTTCAGGCTCATGCCGAACGCAATCAGCATGGCGGGAATCGCTGCGCCGCCGATCAGGTGGATCGGTTCCATGACCAGGTCAGGCACCTTCCATCCGGTGCCCGCCACCAGCAGGCCCAGCGCCGAGCCGACGATCATGGGGTTCCGCAGGATCATCACAGCGAAGTTCAGCGGCGTGGTGCGGTGGCTGCTGGTGCTCGAGTCCAGGAGCATCAGGAACAGCGGCGTGAAGAAGGCGAGCTGGAAGATCAGGAGCGGCGCCACGTAGCTGGCGTCGCCCAGCACGTAGACCGCGATGGGGATGCCCAGGTTGGCCGAGTTGACCAGCGACGCCGCCATGGAGGACATCAGCGACTCGGGAAGCGAACGTTTAAGCCAGAACTTGGCAATGGCAAAGAAGATCATGGCGGTGGCGGTGGCGGACACCGCCGCTACCAGCAGCGGAGCCGCGAAGACTTCGGCGAGGCGCGCCTTGCTGAGGGTTTCAAAGAGCAGTGCCGGGCTGGCCACGAAAAACGTGAGGGAGCTCAGCACCTGCCGGGCGTTGTCACCCAGGATCTTCTGCCGGCCCACGAACCAGCCCACCAGGATGATGCACCACACCACAAAGAAACCCGCCAGCACGCCTAGCATGGGACAGCCAGCAGGGCGCGGCGGAGCAGGGGACCGGGGCTCACGCTCCGGTTACAGTGCGGCGTTGTTAAGTGCGAAAGGGGGGCGCAGCAAGCCCGGGGTAAGGCCCTCGGCGGGGTCGTTCCCCAACTGGATCACGCGGTTGTTTTCGTCCACGTGGACCACCCTGGGCTCGTAGCTCTTCGCTTCCTCGGTGGTCATCTGCGCGTAGGTAATCAGGATGACAATGTCGTTTTCCTGCATCAGGTGGGCCGCAGCCCCGTTGATGCCGATGACGCCGGAGCCGCGCTCGCCGGCAATGGTGTAGGTCTCAAGGCGGGAGCCGTTGGTCACGTCCACGATGGACACCAGCTCACCCGGCAGGATGTCGGCGGCCTCGAGCAGGTCCAGGTCAACGGTGACCGAACCTACGTAGTGCAGGTCAGCGTGCGTGACGGTGGCCCGGTGGATTTTGGACTTGAACATTGTTCGATTCATAACGGCTTCAGTCTAGCGGCGGGGGCCCTGCCGCGCAGTGACGCAGGAAACACTTGCGCAGGGACGGTCCCGGCGCAGTGACCTCCCGCGTCATGGCGCAGGGAGGACCGGGGTTCCGGATTGCAAGGACACGTTCGACGGCGGCTGGTCACCCGCCACCGCTCCTGCCGTGGCCGCAAGGGTTTCCCGGGCAGCCAGGATGGCCGGGCGCTTTGCGCTGGAGCGGCGGACCGACGTGAAGACGGTGCGCCGCGGCTTCCCCGGCAGGTCCAGGAGCCGGGCCGTGGTGTCCCGGCCGGTCCACACCAGGTCCGGCATCAGCGCCACGGCGTTGCCTGACTCGATCAGCCGGATCTGGGCCTGGAGGTCAGCGGTCTCATAGCGCACGTCGGGTTCGAACCCCGCGCTCCGGCAGGCCTGCTCGGCCCAGTGCCTCGACGCTGCACCCCGCGGCTCCATCACCCAGGCGAGTTCCGCGGTGTCCTCGATCGAGGAGATGGCGGGGCCGCCGTCGGACGCCGGCGGAACGGCGAGCCGGATGGCATCGGTGGTCAGCCTGACCCTGTCCAGCTCGGGATAACGGGGGGCGGCATGGCCCGGATACTGCTCGGCAATGACGAGGTCAAAATCGCGGGCCCAGGTTTCGTGGAGGGCGGTCTCGGGCTCGCGCTGGATCATCTCGATCCGGACCTCGGGGTAGGTGCGGGACATGCGCGTGAGTGTTTCCGGCATGAGGGCAAGGGCTGCCGACTGGAAAACGGCAATCCGGACGGTGCCGGTGACTGTGGTCAACGATGCGGCCAGGTCCGCCTCGGCCTGCTCCATGGTTTCCAGCAGGCTTGCGGTATGCGCCACGAGGACTTCGGCCTGGGGTGTGAGCTGCACCCGGCGCCCCATCTTGCGGAGCAGCTCGACGCCCACTTCCTTTTCCAGCAGGGCAAGCTGCTGGGAGACCGACGACGGGCTGTACTGCAGTGCCTCCGCCACCTCCGCGAGGGTCCCCCTGATGCTGAGTTCACGGAGCAGACGGAGCCGGCGGACGTCAAGCATAGGGTAATCCTTACCGAAACTAACGAATATAGGTTAGAAGTAGTCACTTTATCTAACGCAATCCCGCTTGCATACTGTTGGGACCGAGTTACCCCCGTCACAAGCGATTCTTCGCGCGCGCCGTGACGGGGTCGCACCCCAAGCAGGAGTTCCTGATGAGCACTAGAGATATGACCCAGTCGATCATGCGGCGCAAGCCCATTGACGACATTGAAGAAGAGAACAAACATAGTGGCCTCTTTAAGTCACTCGGGCTTTGGCAGCTTACGGCGATCGGCGTAGGCGGCATCATCGGCGTCGGCATCTTCTCCCTCGCGGGACTGGTGGCCGCCGGCAGCGAGAGCACACCCGGGGTGGGGCCCGCGGTGCTGATCTCCTTCCTGGTGGCGGGCCTTGCGTCCGCCGCCGCTGCTTTGTCCTACGCGGAATTTGCGGGCATGATTCCCCGCGCCGGTTCCGCCTACACCTACGGATACGTTGCGCTTGGCGAGATCATCGGCTGGTTCATCGGCTGGGACCTTTTGCTGGAGTACATCGCCATCGTGGCGGTGGTTGCCATCGGTATCTCCGGCTACTTCGACGCCTTCCTTTCGGGAATCGGCATCAACATGCCCATCTGGATGACCTCCACCGCTGACGAGGGCAGGGGCGGCATCGTCAACATTCCGGCCATCGTGGTCTGCCTGATCGTGACCTGGATCCTGTCCCGCGGCACCAAGGCCTTCGGCCGGTTCGAACTCGTGGCCGTTGCCATCAAGGTCATCCTGATCCTCTTTATCATCGGACTGGGCGTCTTCTACATCGACACCAACAACTACAACCCGTTCATGCCCAGCGGCTTCGGCCCGGTCCTGGCCGGCGCGGCCACGGTCTTCTTCGCCGTCTTCGGCTACGACGCCATGAGCACCGCGGCGGAAGAGGCCAAGGACGGCAAGAAGCACATGCCCAAGGCCATCATTCTTTCCCTGATTATTGCGATGCTGCTCTACGTGGCAGCCACCCTGGTGCTGACCGGCATGCAGAACTACAAGGACATTGACCCCACGGCCGGTTTTGCCTCCGCCTTCACGGGTGTGGGCCTGCCGGTGATCGCCACCATCATCTCGGTGTTCGCCGTCCTGTCCATCCTGACGGTGATGCTGACCTTCCTCCTGGGCGTTACCCGCGTCTGGTTCTCCATGAGCCGCGACGGCCTGCTGCCCGGCTGGTTCTCCAAGACGGACCGCCACGGCACCCCGCAGCGCGTCACGTGGATTGCCGGCGTCGCCTCCGCCCTGCTGGCAGGCGTGTTCCCCATCAAGGCTGTTGCCGACCTGACCAACATCGGCATCCTGGCCGCGTTCGTCGTCGTCTGCTTCTCGGTGATCGTGTTCCGCTACAAGAAGCCGGACGCACCCCGGACCTTCCGCCTGCCGTTCATGCCGTTCATCCCGGCCTTCGGTGTCCTGGCATCGGCATTCCTGATGTTCCAGCTGCACTGGGAAACCTGGGCGCGGTTCGGCGTATGGCTCCTTGTTGGCCTGGCGATCTACTTCTTCTACGGAAAGAAGCACTCGCTGATGAACCCCAACAGCCCCCGGCATGAGGAGATCGTGGAGATGCACCGCCCCCTCGTCTGACCCGCCCCGGGGACGCTCTCTCACTTAATGCCGCTTAAACACGGACGCTCTATCACCTTCCTGTGGAGGGTGATAGAGCGTTTCCGTTTTTCCCGCATCAGGTGGGAGAGCGTCCGGAAATTTGCGGCGTTAAGTGAGAGAGCGTCAGGTGGGGGAAGGGGAGCTCGGCCGGGCTCGATGCTTCATCTTTTCTAACCTGTATTGCTTAGAAAAGATCGCTTTATCTTATGTGACTGGAAGCTCATACTGGTGGATAAGACCTCCTTGAACCCCAGGAAAGAACGAGAAAAAGCCATGACCCACATTGCAATGGAACCGGCAGTCGCCACCGGAACTGCGCCCCGGACTGTCGACGTCGACGTGCCCCAGGCCAAGGCATTGGCCAACGAAGCGGTGGCCCTGGTCCGCCACTGGCTGACGGAGGCGTCAAAGGTTCCCGTGGACGCTTCCGCCCAACAGCTCGCCGGCGTCTTGAAGGACCCCAACGGCCTGGAATTCACCGTTGGCTTCGTGGACGGCGTGGTCCGCCCCGAGGACCTGAACGTCGCCGCACGCAACCTCGCCGCGCTGGCCCCCAAAGTCCCCGCCTTCCTGCCCTGGTACATGCGGAGCGCCGTGGCACTTGGCGGAACCATGGCCCCGATCCTGCCGCAGGTTGTCATCCCCGTCGCGCGCAAAGTCCTGCGCGAGATGGTGGGCCACCTGATCGTTGACGCCACCGACGCCAAGCTGGGACCCGCCATCGCGAAGATCCGCAAGGACGGCATCAAGCTGAACGTCAACCTCCTGGGCGAAGCCGTCCTGGGCGAGCACGAGGCCTCCCGCCGGCTCGAGGGCACGCACACGCTGCTGGCGCGCCCCGACGTCGACTACGTCTCCATCAAGGTCTCCTCCACGGTGGCCCCGCACTCGCCGTGGGCCTTCGACGAAGCCGTTGCGCACGTCGTCGAGAAGCTCACCCCGCTGTTCGAGCGCGCAGCGTCATTTCCCAAGGCCAAGTTCATCAACCTGGACATGGAGGAGTACAAGGACCTGGACATGACCATCGCGGTCTTCACCAGGATCCTGGACAAGCCCCAGTTCAAGAACCTTGAAGCCGGCATCGTGCTCCAGGCCTACCTTCCGGACGCACTCTCGGCCATGATCCGCCTGCAGGACTGGGCCGCTGAGCGCCGCGCCAACGGCGGCGCCGCCATCAAGGTCCGCGTGGTGAAGGGCGCCAACCTGCCCATGGAACAGGTGGAAGCCTCCCTGCACGACTGGCCGCTGGCCACCTGGGGAACCAAGCAGGACTCGGACACCAGCTACAAGAGCGTCATCAACTACTCCCTGCACCCGGAGCGGATCAAGAACATCCGGATCGGCGTGGCCGGCCACAACCTGTTCGACATTGCCTTCGCCTGGCTCCTTGCCAAGCAGCGCGGCATTGCGGATACCGCACCGCAGAGTATCGAGTTTGAGATGCTGCTCGGCATGGCGCAGGGCCAGGCCGAGGCCGTCAAGAAGGACGTCGGCTCGCTTCTGCTCTACACCCCGGTGGTGCACCCGGCCGAGTTCGACGTCGCCATCGCCTACCTGATCCGACGCCTCGAAGAGGGCGCCAGCCAGGACAACTTCATGTCCGCCGTGTTTGAACTCAGCGAGAACGAATCGCTGTTCGAGCGCGAAAAGCAGCGTTTCCTGTCCTCCCTCGAGGCGCTGGACAACAGTGTCCCGCCGGCCAACCGCCAGCAGGACCGCAACCTCCCGCCGCAGCCCCTGCCGCATGACTCGTTCAAGGACACCCCGGATACGGATCCCTCACTGCCGGCCAACCGCGACTGGGGCCGCGCCATCCTGGAGCGCGTCCCGTCCTCCACGCTCGGCAACGCTGCCGTGGAAGCCGCCTTCATCAACGACGAAGCAACGCTGAACGACGCCATCACCACCGCCGTCGACAAGGGCAAGGCCTGGGGGCAACTCTCAGGCGCCGAACGTGCCGAGATCCTGCACCGCGCCGGCGACGTCCTGGAAGCCCGCCGCGCCGACCTGCTCGAGGTCATGGCCAGCGAGACCGGCAAGACCATCGATCAGGGCGATCCCGAAGTCAGCGAAGCGGTGGACTTCGCCCACTACTACGCCGAGTCCGCGCGGAAGCTGGACAAGGTCGACGGCGCCACGTTCGTCCCAGCCAAGCTCACCGTGGTCACGCCGCCGTGGAACTTCCCGGTCGCCATCCCGGCGGGGTCCACCCTCGCAGCACTCGCCGCCGGCTCCGCCGTCGTGATCAAGCCTGCCAAGCAGGCCGCCCGCAGCGGCGCCGTGATGGTCGAAGCACTGTGGGAGGCAGGTGTTCCGCGCGATGTGCTGACCATGGTGCAGCTGGGCGAGCGGGAACTCGGCAGGCAGCTGATCTCGCACCCGGCTGTCGACCGGGTGATCCTCACCGGCGGCTACGAGACCGCCGAACTGTTCCGGTCCTTCCGGCAGGACTTGCCGCTGCTGGCCGAGACCAGCGGCAAGAACGCCATCATCGTCACCCCCAGCGCGGACCTGGACCTGGCAGCCAAGGACGTGGCGTACTCCGCGTTCGGCCACGCCGGCCAGAAGTGCTCGGCCGCCTCACTGGTGATCCTGGTGGGTTCGGTGGCCAAGTCCAGGCGCTTCCACAACCAGCTGATCGATGCCGTCACCTCCCTGAAGGTGGGCTACCCGGAGGACCCCACCAGCCAGATGGGTCCGATCATCGAGCCCGCCCACGGCAAGCTCCTCAACGCGCTCACCACCCTGGGCGACGGAGAAAACTGGGCCGTTGAGCCCAGGAAGCTGGACGGCACCGGCCGGCTCTGGAGCCCGGGCGTGCGCTACGGCGTCAAGCGCGGCTCCTACTTCCACCTCACCGAATTCTTTGGCCCCGTCCTGGGCGTGATGACCGCCGACACCCTGGAAGAGGCCATCGCCCTCCAGAACCAGATCGAGTACGGGCTCACCGCCGGGCTGCACTCCCTGAACTCCGAGGAACTGGGCGTCTGGCTGGACAGTATCCAGGCCGGAAACCTCTACGTGAACCGCGGCATCACGGGCGCCATTGTGCAGCGGCAGCCGTTCGGCGGCTGGAAGAAGTCAGCCGTAGGTGCAGGCACCAAAGCCGGCGGACCCAACTACCTGGCAGGCCTGGGCGACTGGGCCCCTGCCACAAGCACCGCGGAGGCCGGCATCACCCACCCGGGCGTGCGCCGCATCCTCAACGCGGCCGGCTCCGCCCTGGAACCCGCTGAGCTCGAATCCGTCCAGCGTGCGCTCGCCTCCGATGCGCAGGCCTGGGCCGAGGAGTTCGGTACCGCCAAGGACGTCTCGGGACTCAGCGCGGAACGCAACATCTTCCGCTACCGCAGCCTTCCCGTGACGGTGCGCCTGTCCGAGGGTGCGCCGCTGGCGCACCTGGTCCGGACCGTGGCGGCCGGCGTGCTGGCGGGCTCGGAGCTGACCGTCTCCACCGCCGTCGAGCTTCCCGCCCAGCTGCGCCCGGTGCTGCTTGCCCTGGACATCGAGGTGACGGTGGAGTCCGACGCCGACTGGCTGGCTTCCGCGGGCAGGCTCGCCGCGGCGGGCAAGCTGTCCAATGGCCGCGTCCGCCTGATCGGCGGCACCGCAGCGGCCCTGGCGAAGGCCACCGGGGGACGTCCCGACCTGGCAATCTACGCACACCCGGTGACCGAAGCGGGCCGCGTTGAGCTGCTGCCCTTCCTGCACGAACAGGCCGTCAGCATCACCGCGCACCGGTTCGGCACCCCGAACCACCTCTCGGATGCCCTGATCTAGCAGCCCAGGCCCGCAGTAATCCCACACGCTGCAGGAGTACCGCACAGACAAAAGGCCGGGCGGCCACCTTTTAAGGTGACCGTCCGGCCTTCTGCAGTGTGCTGGTGTTATGTGCCTGTCAGCCGAGGTACCAGCCGGGCGGCGTCCAGGTCACCGGCACGCTGTGGGCGGAGAAATCCTCGCACCGGGTGCACGTGTATGCCACCTCGCCCAGGGAAGCGACCGTGCCGTCACGCCGGTACGTAGGCGGGATGTAGGACTCCAGATAGACGAATTCATCGGTACGGCAGGTGTCGCAGGTGGGTTTGCCTACGTAGCCGGTATCGGTTGTTGCGATCCCGGCGCCGAGGGTGGAGCGGCGGGTGGCCGGCGGCCGCGCAGTGTTGAGCGGGCGCGCATGGGCCGAGCTGGCATGGGTGTTCCTGGCTGTCGTCATTGGCTGCCTGTCCCGGGTGGAAATCCTGGCATGCAGGAGCCCCCCGTGCTTGAGAACCGGCCAGCTGCTTGACCCTAGAAAGTCAGCATAGGGGATGCTGCCTTCAGCAATCAATGGAAACTGCGGAATGGCTGCGCCCACCGGGGCGGCGCCGGCGTTATGCTTACCGGTTAATTGTCCTGCCCACAATGGACTGCGTCAGCGCGTCAATGACCTCCGCGTTGGCCAGCGGGTTGCGGATCAGGGTGAAGTCCACGTCGCCCACCGCCGGCAGGTCGAACCGCCGGGTGATGATTTTGAGGTCTTCCGGGACGAGCGATGACGGCATCACGGCCACGCCGATTCCTGCCCTGACGGCCGCCAGCACTCCGCTGATTTGGCGCGTGGTGCAGGTGATCCGCCAGGTCCTGCCATGGGACTCGAGGGCGTCGATGGCGAGTTTCCGGCTCAGGCTGGGTGACGGGTAGGCGATGAGCGGCACGGGAGACGCCGGGTCCAGCGTGGTCTGCTCCAGCCCCACCCAGGAAAAGGAATCATGCTGGACAACTGTTCCGTCCTTGGCTCCGGCCACCCACTTGACGAAGACAAGGTCCAGCTGCCCCGCGTTGAGTTTCCGGTACAGCTGGTCGCTTTGGCCCACCGTCAGCTCCAGGTTGATCTGCGGATAGATTTGCCGGAACTCCCGCAGGATCCGTGGCAGGCCCGTGATGGCCAGGTCATCGGCCGTGCCGAACCGCAGCCTCCCACGCATGGCAGAGCCGGAAAAGTAGCGGGAGGCGGAATCGTGGGCTGCCAGGATGTTCCGGGCGAAGCCCGCCATGGCGTCCCCGTTGTCCGTCAGCCGCACATCGCGGGTATCCCGGCTGACCAGGACCCTCTTGGCAGCCGCCTCGAGCTTGCGGACATGCTGGCTGACGGTGGGCTGGGCCAGGCCCAGCCGTTCCGCGGCCTTGGTGAAGCTCAGCGTCTCGGCGACGGCAAGGAAGGAGCGCAGCTGGGCGGGGTCAAACACAATGGACTCCGTGGGGCATCGGTGCGGACAGCGCGGACATTGCGGTTTGCAATACGAGTTATAGGGACGATACGTATCCATAATCCCAGGTCCCAGCCTAGCGTTAAGGGCATCCCGGACCGCACGCACTTGAGGACACACCTGTGGCACCCCCACCGCCGTCATCGGCAACCGTCACCCAATCCGTCATCGATACCGCCGGCTCCGCGCCGCCGGACCACCAGACCCAGCCGCTCGCCGTCGTCACTGAACGCCTGCCCTGGAAGCACACCTTTATCTCCCTGCGGGTCCCCAACTTCCGCATCTTCGCGGTAGGCCACTTCATCGCCGTCGTCGCCATCTGGATGCAGCGGATCGCCCAGGACTGGATGGTGCTGGAACTGTCCGGATCCGTCACTGCAGTGGGCATCACGGTGGCGCTGCAGTTCCTGCCGTCCCTGCTCCTGGGACCATGGGGCGGGATGGTCGCCGACCGGTTCGCCACGCGGAAGATCCTGATTCTCTGCCAGGGTATGGCGGCGGTCCTGGCGGCCGCGCTCGCGGCCCTCGCCCTGAGCGGGGCCGTTGAGGTGTGGCACGTCTACGTCATCGCGCTGGTGCTTGGCCTGGTGACGGTCCTTGACCAGCCGGCCCGCCAGGTGTTCGTCAATGAACTCGTTGGGCCCACGTACCTGCGCAACGCCATCAGCGTCAACTCCACCACCTTCCAGTTGGGGGGCCTGATTGGCCCCGCGCTGGCGGGGTGGATGCTCACTGCCGTGGGTGCGGGGTGGGCCTTCGCCGGCAACGCCGTGGCGTGCTGTTCCACCGTGGCCATGCTGCTTCTCCTGCGCAAGGACCAACTGTTCGTCAGCGAGCCCGCCCCCAAGAGCAAAGGGATGCTGCGCGAAGGACTGCGGTATGCGCTGGGCAAGCCCACCATTTACTGGCCCTGGCTGATGGCAGGTTTCATCGCGGTGTTCGCCATGAGCCTGCCCGTGGTGCTCGCCGCCTTCGCTGACAACGTGTTCAATGCCGGTGCCGCGGGCTACGGCCTCCTGAACGCCCTGGTGGCGCTGGGCGCGCTGGCCGGCGCGGTGGCATCCACGCGGCGCCGCCGGCTCCGGCTGCGCTCCGTGGTGTTCTGCGCGGGAATGTACGGGGTCATGCTGTGCCTTGCCGCGCTGGCGCCGTCCATGCCGGTGTTCGGCGCGGTCATGGTGCTCTCGGGATTCTGGTGCCTGATGTTCCTCACCGGGTCCAACCAGCTGGTCCAGGTCAGCTCCAACATGGGCATCCGGGGCAGGGTCATGAGCCTGTACATCATGGTCCTGATCGGCGGACAGGCAATCGGCGGGCCCATGCTGGGCTGGATCGCCGAGCACGCCGACCCGCACGTGGCGCTGTTGGTGTCCGGCGGCGTGCCTGCCCTCGCGGCCCTGACGGTCGCAGTGATCCTGGCGCGCAAGGGCTCGCTGTCGCTGAGGGTGGACCTCAAGGACCGGCGGCAGCCCGTGCGGATTGTCCGGCGGGCGGCCGCATAGTCCGGACTACAGCGCCAGGTGCGGGTAGGCTTCTTCGCGCTTCTGGAACTCCAGGACATCCTTATTGCGGATAACGCCGTCGCGGATCTCGATGGCACGGGCAATGGTTTCGTTGCCGTCCCACGCCCCGGGACCGCTGACGACGGTGTCCAGGAATGGCAGCAGGGCCTGGCTGATTTCCCAGCTGGCGGAGTTCCAGAGGTAGGACGGGCTGTGGTCCACGGCGTAGTAGTTGATGTGGTCGCCCACCGTAAACATGGGGTCGGCGAAGGTGGTAGACCGTGCCCAGCTGAAACCCATGCCCTCGTCGCACGAAACATCCACAATGAGGCTCCCGGGACTGAACGCCGCCAGGTCCTCCGTCCGCAGGTACGTCAGCGGGTTGTTGGGGTCCTGCAGGGTGCAGTTGACCACGATGTCGCTCTCGGCCAGGAACGGTGCCAGCGGTACCCTGCCGCGCTCGCTGATGACCTGGCTCAGGAAGGGGGCTTTGTCGTCGTGGTCGAACTGGACGATGTTCACGGAGTGGATCGGCGCCCCGACGGCGGCCACGCCCCGGTTGGTCAGCACCTGGACGTC
The DNA here is from genome assembly GCF_014644515.1 of Pseudarthrobacter scleromae. Classification (NCBI taxonomy): domain Bacteria; kingdom Bacillati; phylum Actinomycetota; class Actinomycetes; order Micrococcales; family Micrococcaceae; genus Pseudarthrobacter; species Pseudarthrobacter scleromae. The sequence continues at coordinate 37,342 of NZ_BMKV01000005.1, forward strand.
ATGGATCCCGTGGGCGTTCAGCGCGGTGACGGCACCGCGGGCTGTTGCGCCGAAGCCGATGACCGTGGCGCTGAGCCTCCGGCCGTAGTCGCCGGTGGACCCGGTCAGCGCGAGGGCGTGCAGCACGGAGCAGTACCCCGCGAGTTCGTTGTTCTTGTGGAAGACGTGCAGCCCGAAGCCGCCATCGCTGGCCCAGTGGTTCATGGCCTCGAAGGCAATCAGCGTGAGCTTCTTGTCGATGGCCAGCTGGGTGATGGCGCGGTCCTGGACGCAGTGCGGCCAGCCCCAGAGGACCTGGCCGTCCCGCATGTCGGCGAGGTCTTCCGGCTGCGGCTTGGGCAGGAGGACGACGTCGGCCTCCGCCAGCAGCGCCTCCCTGCCGGCCATCCTGCCCACCAAAGGCGAGAGGTGTTCGTCCGAGACGCCCAGCCGCTCGCCGTAGCCGGTTTCCAGGATGATGTGCTCGCGGATGTCGGGTGCGATGCGCTCGAAATGCAGCGGATGGATGGGGAGCCGGCGCTCATCGGGCTTCTTCGTTGAGGCCAGGACGCCGAGGGTCAGTCTTTTCTGCTGCCCTGTCACTTCTTTTTGGCGGCCTTGCTGGAGGTGATGTCCAGGGAGCTGGCCGGGGCGGAAGCGGCCTTCTTGTCGGCCCGCTTTTCCTTAATGGACTTGCCGGATTTTTTGGATGCTGTTTGACGCGGGGACTTGTCAGCCATGAATTGCTCCTGTAGCGGAACCGAAGAGGTTCCTGACTTCTGACGATACACGCCGGCACCTAATGGGCGCCGGGGTGGTTTATCTTCTGTCCCGCTGCAAGCAGTGGAGCGGCTGACGGGAATCGAACCCGCGTATCAAGCTTGGGAAGCTAGCGCTCTACCATTGAGCTACAGCCGCGCTGCCCCGCCGTGGAGGGGCAGAACATAGCTTAGCGCAGAACTTTGCCTGCCCTGCCCACACACGCTGCGCGCCGTTCGTGTCCCGGTCAGGGGCACGTCATCCAGTAACTCTTCAATAACGTCGCCTGCCGTGGCTAGGTGGGCCTGCGGAGCGCTGGCTAACCTGAACCGGGTAGCTGCGGGGCCGGGGGGATTGCAGCTGCTGCGGCAGTTGAACCTCAACCACAGGAAAATCCCCATGGCATTCGCAGAACACGAGCTCCTTATCCGGCGGGACGCCATGGCCGTGTATCTGTACCTGCTTGATGCGACCAACCTGCCCGCGTGGAACGACTCGGTTCGCAGCGTCAGGCTGCTGCAGGGCGCGTCGGCCTCCAAGGGAGCGGTGTACCGGAAGATGGTGGCCGGACGGTCCGGGCTGAGCATCCCCGCGGAGCTGGAAATCACCCACGCCCGGCCCGGAGCCGAAATCCAGTTCCGGGCCATTTCCGGGCCGGCCCACCGTTCGGGCGGGTACTACCTCAGCACGGAGGCTGCGGGAACTCGCGTCAGGTTTGCCCTTGAGGCCCGGGCAGAAGGGACGGCCGGCGTCCTGCACAGGCTCAGGTTCCTCAACCGGATCGGATTCCTGAACAGGATGCTTCAGCGGAGTGTCTCCACCGAGGTGGCCCAGCTCGAACGGCTCAAGGACGTCCTGGAGCTCCAGCCGGCCATCTAGGAGTGACGTCCCCCCAGCAGCGGCTGCCCTGCGTAAACCGCCTACTGCGGCTGCCCTGCGTAAGCCGCCTACTGCGGCTGCCCTGCGTAAGCCGCCTACTGCGGCGGGCCTCCTACGGTGCCGGGGCGCCTACTGCGCCAGCCGTTGCCCGGTCCACGGGCCCGGAATGTTCGACGGCGACGCGAGGCTTCCGGAGGTCAGGTCCCAGTACTGTACGACGTCGGACGCCCTTCGCAGGGCCAGTCCGGTGGAGTTCAGTCCGGTAACGTCCCGCAGCGGCCTGAGGCCCGTGACGTCTCCCCAACCGGTGGCGACGGTAGCCCTGCCTTCCGCGCGCAGTGCGGTGGTGCCCCAGCCGCGGTGCAGCTGGACGGAGCCGTCAGTCCGGAGTGCAAGGATGTCCTGGAACCCGTCGGCGTCGTAATCCACCATGGACAGCTTCCGTGCGGCGCCGATGGAGCCGACGAGCGCCCGCGCGGAGAGGTCGCCCAGGCCCTTGTTGGGATACAGGTAGAGGTTTCCCGCCCCGTCCAGGGCAAGAATCTGGGGAAGCCTGTTGTTGGCACACCATCCGCCGACGGCGAGGGTAAGGGTTTCCCACCCTCCGCTTCCCAGGGTGGCGGGCGGCTGGAATCCGCCGGCGGCAATGCCGCGGTGGAGGGTCAGGGTGCCGCTGTTCCACTGCGTGACGAGGTCATAGGCGCCGTCCCTGTCCCAGTCGGTGGTGAATACTTCCTTGGCGCCGGCAAAACCTGAGCCGATGACCTTGGCAGCGGCAAAGGTGCGCGCGCCGGTGGCTGCGCGTGCCAGGAGCTGGCCGGAGGAGTCGACGGTCACCAGGTCTCCGGGCCCCTTGATGGCCGCTGCGGAGAGGTCAAGCGTGGGCGGCATGTGCCGTACCGGGGCATCGCACACGGTGGGCGGCGGCGCCGGGAAGGGTGTGCTGGACCCGGTTCCGCCGGGGGAATTGGTGGTACCGGCGGGAAGGGTGGTGTAGCCGAAGAAGTTCACCACGCCCCAGATCTTGTACGTGCGGTCCGTAAAGCTGATCCCGGCCCCCATGACGTTGAAGCGCGGGTCGAGGAGCATGGCGTTGTGGCCGGGGGAGCCTTTCCACCATTCCACCAGCAGCGCCGCGTCCCGGTCCGTGCGGATGGCGATGACCTCGCCGGCGCCGTTGTTGGGACTTAGGGCGCGCTGGTCCGTCCAGAAACTGGCGCGGTGCTCGATGACCTCGCGGGTTGCGATGCTGTCCGACCATTCCTGTGCCAGCGCCGCCACTGTTGCGTTGTATTTCACTGGGTTCAGGCCCTTGGACGCCCGGTACTCGTTGATCCGGTTGAACACCGTGAGGATGGCGGCTGCGTTGCTGTCCGGAATGAGGGCTTCCGGTGCGGGAACGGCCGCAAGGGATTCCGGAGCCGCCTGGCGGGACGCCGGGGGGGAGGCGAGTTCGTCGTCCGGTGCCCAGAGGGGAGGTATGGACGGGACCTCGGGTGCCGGCTCCTCGGAGGCCGGAACGGGTGCCGGTGCTGCGGGCTCGGGGGAATCCTCAACGGTGCCGGCGGACGGACTGGTTGCCGGAGCGGATGCCAGGGGTTCCGCCGCCACAGGTCCTACCGCAACTGGTTCCGCCGCCAGGGGGTCCGTGGGTGATGCCGGCCGGATGTCCGGTTCAACCGCGGGGGCGAGCGGGGACCCGCCGGAGTCCGCGCCGGAGGATGACCCGGCGCTGTCGTTTATGGCCGAAGCGCCCAGGGTGACGCTGCTGGGCCCTGTTGCGCTCACTGGCGGCCCTGCGGCCGGGACCGGGGGCGTGCCCGCCGATGAGGAGAGCAGCGCTAACGCCAAGAACACGCCAATAAAAGAGGGCGCGGCCAATCTATTCACAACATCCCCAGCTCTGTTGGGCCATCCGGGAGACCATCCGGCGCCTGAATCACTGCTGTAACAGTAGCCCCACCAGGGCTCTGCAACAACGAAAAAATGTTGCTGTGGATAACTGCCCAGGAGTGGCCATACGGTAATTTGGGACGGTGCTGATCTCTGACCGCGATATTCGTGCCGAAATAGACTCCCAGCGGATCGTGCTCGAGCCGTACGATCCGGCGATGGTTCAGCCGTCGTCCGTGGATGTTCGGATCGACAAGTTCTTCCGCTTGTTTGATAACCACAAGTACGCCCACATCGACCCCGCCGAGGAACAGCCGGAGCTTACGCGGCTTGTGGAGGTGGAACCGAACGAGCCTTTCATCCTGCACCCGGGCGAGTTCGTCCTGGGGTCCACGTATGAGACCGTCACGCTGCCGGACGACATCGCGGCGCGCCTGGAAGGCAAGTCCTCCCTGGGCCGGCTGGGCCTCCTGACCCACTCCACGGCCGGGTTTATCGACCCGGGATTCTCAGGCCACGTAACCCTGGAACTGTCCAACATGGCCACCCTGCCCATCAAGCTGTGGCCGGGCATGAAGATTGGCCAGCTGTGTTTCTTCAGGCTGACGTCCTCTGCGGAGCATCCCTATGGTTCGGGCGAATACGGCAACCGGTACCAGGGCCAGCGCGGCCCTACCGCGAGCCGCAGCCACCTGAACTTCCACCGCACGGAGATTTAGCAGGCAGCGAAGCGCCCGCGCCGGGCCCACGCAGGGGCAACGGCGGCCTCAGGCGTTGGCGGCCACGCCAGCGGGCGGCTGGGCGGCCCTGACAGGCCCCACAAACCGGGCGGCCAGCGGACCCACAACCGCCATCAGCAGGACATACGCGGTGGCAAGCGCCGCCAGTTCGCCGGGGACCGCCCCGGAAGCAACCGCCAGCCCCGCAATGACGATGGAAAATTCACCGCGTGCGATCAGCGTGGCTCCGGCGCGCAGGCGGCCGGGCCGGGCAATGCCGGCGCGCTTGGCCGCCCAGATGCCCGTCGCCATTTTGGTGGCGGCCGTGATGACGGCCAGCACCAGGGCCCAGCCAAGGACCGGCGGGATGGATGCGGGATCCGTATTGAGCCCGAACGCCACAAAGAAGATGGCGGCAAACAGGTCCCGCAGCGGCTCGAGGATGCGCGTCGCGTTGTGCGCCGTCGCGCCTGAAATTGCGATGCCGAGCAGGAACGCACCCACCGCGGCGGAAACCTGCATGGCCGAGGCTATCCCGGCCACCAGCAGCGCGGCGCCCAGCACGTTAAGGAGGAATACTTCCGAGTTCTCGCTGTGGACGGCCTTGGACACGTGGTGCCCGTGCCGCAGCGCCACCATCAGCACCACACTCACCACTGCCAGGGCGATGCCAACGCTGGTGAGTCCGCCGAGGAAGCTGACGCCGGCCAGGATGGTGGTCAGCACGGGAAGGTAGACGGCCATGGCCAGGTCCTCGAACACCAGGATGGACAGCACCACCGGTGTTTCCCGGTTGCCTATCCGGCCCAGGTCGGTGATGACCTTGGCTGCAATCCCCGATGAGGAGATGTAGGTGACGCCGCCCAGCACCATGGCGCCCACCCCGCCCCAGCCCAGCACATAGGCCAGGGCAGCACCGGGCAGGAAGTTCAGGACCAGGTCCAGCACGCCGCCCTGCCAGGAGCGGCGCAGTCCGGTGAAGAGTTCCGTCGCGGTATATTCCAGCCCGAGCATAAGCAGGAGCAGGATCACCCCGATCTCACCGGAGACGTGCGCAAATTCCTTCATGCCGTCGAGCTTGACGATGCCGCCGGCACCGAACGCGAGTCCGCCCAGGAGGTAGAGCGGGATGGGGGACATTCCGACCCGTCCGGCCAGCCTGGCCAACAGGCCAAGGCAGAACACAACGGCCCCCAGTTCAATGAGGGTCAGGGCCAACGGGTCCATGGCGACCTATCCGTGACGCAGGATATCGGCCGCCGCGTCGAGGCCTTCCTGGGTACCCACTGCCACCAGCAGGTCGCCGGTATGGAGGACGACGTCGGGTCCCGGCGACGGGAGCACCTCGCCTTCGCGCATGATCGCCACGATGGAGACGCCGCACCGGGTGCGGATGCACGCCTTGCCCATGGGCTGGTTCTGGAAGGGGGAGTCCGGAGCGATGGAGAACTGCCGGGTGACGATTCCCGGCACGTCCTTGTGCTCCTCTGTAAGTTTCATGGCCAGGTGCTGCCCGCCCAGGAGATTGCCGAGGGTGGCTGCTTCCTCGGTGGTGAGGGGAATGGATGCCTGGCAGGTGTCCGGATCATCCCAGGCCGAGACAATGAGTTCGGTCTGGCCCTCTCGCCGCTCCACCACGCCGATCCGGCGGCCTGAGGCGGTCATGAAATCCTTGCGCCGGCCCAGACCGGGAAGGTTGGTTTCGTCCACGTTCATGGTTCCAGACTAGTCTGCCTGGCCATGGTTGGGCGCGGGCCCCGAGGATTCCCGCAGGACCAGCCGCATGCCCGGAGGACCGGGCTCCGGAGCGGGCGCGCTTCCCGGGTTCAACGCTGCGAGCAGCTGTTCCATGGCCCGGCTGCCTTGGGCCTCCAGGTCCATGTGGACGGTGGTCAGGGACGGGACCAGGAAAGCGGATTCGGGATGGTCGTCCCAGCCGACGACGCTGATATCGGCGGGAACCCTGAGGCCATGATCGTGCAGGGCACGGATGGCCCCGATGGCCAGGTGGTCGTTCGCGGCGAAGATGGCAGTGAAGGAGGGTTTGGCCAGGAGGATTTGCGCGGCGGCGTATCCGGAGGCGGCGCTCCACTCCGCTTCGGCCACCCCGCCGTCTTCAAGCCCGGCGTCGTGCACCGCCTTGCGGTAAACGGCCAGGCGGTTGCGGGCTGCGGGCCATTCCTGCGGGCCCGCGATATGGGCGATCCGCCGGTGGCCGAGGCCGGCAAGGTGCTCCACAATGGCCTGCGCCGCAGAGCCGTCCGAAATGCGGCCCTGGCCGCGCATCTTGTCGTCATACTCGCCGGCCACCACCACGGGGATGCGTTCCTGCGCCTGCAGGAGGTCCGTCCCGGGAATGGGCACGAAGGACAGCGCCCCCGCGAAAGGCCCGCCGTCCAGGATGCGGCGGAGCCGCTCCGTCCGCTCCGGACCGGCCCCTTCCAGGGCGACGACGTCCAGGTGGTATCCGGCTTCCCGGGCGGTTGCGGCCGCGCCGTTGAGCATCCGGGATGGAAAGTATGGCGAGGATCCGGGCACCAGTGCCAGGAGCCGGTAGGCAGCCTTGGTCCGCAGCGATCGGGCGGTGAGGTTGGGCGAGTAGTTCAGTTCCGCCATGGCCCGTTCCACCTTCTCCGACGTGGAGGCCTTCAGCTTGGAGCGGTCAGCCATGTACCGGGAGACAGTCTGGTGCGAGACGCCGGCCAGCCTCGCCACTTCGTAGATCGTTGCTGCACGGGCAGGCGGCCGGGTTTCGGCGGGGGACGGCGTCACAGCCTGGAATCCTCCCACGTGGTGAGGCGCCCGCACATACCGAACCCCTCACCCGCGCGCTGTTCGGAACTGGCTACCGCTGCCCCGGCCAGGGACACGGCCGAGCCGTCTGCCAGTTCGCGGAGTGCCTGCTCCGTTGCCAGGACCTGGCTTTGGACGTTCGCTGCCCAGAGTTCCTTCCACTGCCCGACGCGCGGACGGACCAGGCGGGCGGCCGCACGGTGGAACTCCTGGAGCGCCGGAGTGCCCTCCCGGAGCACGGATGTATGCAGTTCGGCGTATCCTTCCAGGGCGAGGTCGCGCCGCCTCCGCGCTGCCGCGGCAACGTCGCTTTCCTCCGCATCCCGGGGCAGCAGGGCGTGCGCCGCGTACAGGTCCGGGTCCTGGAGGATGCGGCGTGGAAACGTCAGGACGGCGTCTCCGGCCTCAGGCAGGCCCGCGTTGGACATGATCACGTTGAGCGTGAGGCCGCCCCTGTTCACCAGCCGGTGGATGGTGCCGGGGCTGAACCACACCAGCGATCCTGCCGCCAGCCCATGTTCCTGGACGCCTCCCATCGAAAGGGTGTGCACCTCTCCCGTGCCGGCCGTGACCACGTACGCCTCGGAAGACACCGTGTGGAGGTGCGGGGATCCGCCGCACAAGCCGTCGGCGGATTCCCAGTCGTACACCCGAAGCCCGGTAACTGCAGTGCCGCCGGGAAAGCCCGGCGCCGGGGGGAGCTGGTCCATCCGGTCCACCGGCCAGCCGTTCATGTCACTGCCGGGGACGCCGGGGCAGCCACCAGGATGCCGCGGGCGGCCGTTGCCAGTGCTTCCGCCCTGTCCTGGTCCGATGCGCCGTCCGCAACCACAACGCCGTACCGGAAACGCAGTGTGGCTCCTGCCTGGAACAGGACTTCCTTGCTGAAGAACGGGGCAGGGCCCATGCAGGCAAACGGCTCGGACCGGGCGAACCACTCAGGCTCCGGATGCACGCTGCCGGGATCGTCAACCATCACCAGCGTTGAATAGCGGCAGGTTTCATCGTGCTGCCCCACGAAGGAAAGCCAGGGGGCCCGCTGGCCGCGGAGCTCCTCGCCGGTGGCGCCGCCGGGTCCCATGATGGTCCCGCCCGCGAAGGAGCGGGGGCCGCGCCAGAACAGCCCGCCGTATCCTGCGTTCCCACGGCCCTCCGTGGTGGGGGAACCGATGTGGATGTCCTCGCCGGACACGTTGGTCATGGCGGTGTCGAAGACGAGGGTGTAGCTGGCGTCCGTCCCCGGCACTACCCGGAAGGACCGCTCCTCCTCGACCACGAGCGAGTCCTGCTGGGTCATCCACTGCAGCCTGTGCGCAAAACTGAACGTGCCGTCGTCGTCCGCTGCCTTGGTGGTTTCCAGGTGCCGCATGGCGCCGTTGTTGGGCAGCCACTGGTAGTCCTGGCCGCGCCGGTAGCTGGGGCCGCCCCAGAAGTTGTCCGGGCCAAGGTGCGGCAGGGACCAGGCGATGCCTTTGTGCCACACATGGTCGTGCGGGCGGTAGGCGCTCACCAGGTCGCCTCCCCTGGTGCGGACCGGATGGAAGTACGGCCGGGGCGATTCCGCGTGGGGATCGTCGGCGGCGTAGGTGTAGGTAAGGACGGGCACACCGTCCAGCGAGATTTCGACGGCGGCGCCATTGTCCGTCCAGCCGAGCTGGTGGGCGGGGGCTGGGGCGGCAGTTGTTCCGGGGGCGGTGCTCATGCGTGGCTCTTTTCCAGTTTCCAGGGTTCCAGCCGGCCGTCGGCACGGTCGAAGAACGGGTTTCCTTCAGTGATGTCGCCGCGGCGGACGGTTTTGCCGGTGATCGCGGAAGCGTAGATTGCGGCGGCGAGCTCCATGGTGGGGTAGGCGTCAGCGAGCGTGACCGGTGGAACGGTCCCGGTGCTGACGGCTTCGATGATCCGGGCATATTGCGCGGAGTGGCCGCTGGGTGCGCTGGCCGGGCCGTCCGCCCACGCAGCGGTGAGGTGCTCCTGGCCGGGTGCCGGGGTGAAGCGCCAGTTCGAGTCGTCGTAGCCATAGAGGTGTTCGAGTTCCACGGTGGCATGCTCGTAGTCGAACCGCAGCTGGGAGGTTTCCCGGGGCGAGATCACGGAGTTGATGACGGTGGTCAGCGCGCCTGATTCGAACCGCACGATGGCGGTGGAGACGTCCTCTGTCTCCGTCCGGCGGGCCAGCTTTCCGGCGAATGCCGTCACTTCCTGCCAGGGTCCCCACAGGTGGAGAAGGAGATCGAACTGGTGGATGCCGTGCCCCATGGTGGGTCCGCCGCCCTCAACGTCCCACTGGCCGCGCCACGGAACGTCAAAGTACGCCTGGTCCCGGAACCAGAGAGTGTTGCAGAACCCGGTGAGCGGGCTGCCCAGGGCTCCGGACTCCTGCAGGTCCGCCAGCTTGCGGGCGCCCGTACCAAAGCGGTGCTGGAAGATGCAGCTCACCCGCCTGCCCGTGGCGCGTTCCGCTTCCTGGAGCTCCCGCAGCTGCCGGAGCGACAGGGCGGGCGGCTTCTCCAACACCACGTCCATGCCCAGCGCCATGGCTTCCAGGGCCACGGGGGCGTGCGACGACGGCGGCGTGCAGACGGCGACCAGGTCCAGTCCGGTTTCCGCTGCGGCGGCCAGGGTGGGGGCGGTCTGGCCGACACCCACCTTTTCCGCAAATTCTGTTGCCCTGTGGGGGTCGATATCCACCGCCACCACGAGCTCCGCGCCCGCCAGCTTCAGGGCCTCCGCATGGGCATGGGCAATGCCGCCCGTGCCGATGATTCCAACGCGGGGGCGATGTTGGGCCTGTGTCATGGTGCTCCTCGTCATTGAAAGGATTCATGTTATCGATCACAATTATGTGATCGATAACATCAGGCGTCAAGAGGTCAGCGGGGAGCCCCACGCAGAGCCTGCGGGATGTCAGGCGGCAGGCACGACGGCGATGGGCGCCTGGTCCGGCGACTTGACGGGCAGCAGGACGAGCAGTCCGGCCAGCAGCACTACCATGATGCCCAGGATGCCCCAGCGCTGCGCCTCGCCCGGCGCCACCAGCGGAGCCGCCAGGGTGATGCTGAGGGAGAAGAGCGCTGGTGCCAGGAAACTGACGGCGCGGCCGGTGGTGGCGTAGAGGCCGAAGAGTTCGCCGGACTCGCCGTGCGGGGCCAGCCTGGCCAGGTAGGCGCGTGATGACGCCTGGGCGGGCCCCACGAACAGGCACAGGAATAGCCCGAACACCCAGAAGGTGGTGCTGCCGGCCCAGGCCATGCCCAGGAAGGTGTAGTCGCCGTTGCCGAGCACCAGGATGACGCTGCCCGCAACCAGGAGGCCCACCAGCGAGCCGATGATCACCCGCTTGGGGCCGATCCGGTCGTCCAGCAGGCCGCCAAGCACTGCACCCACTGCGGCCACGACGTTGCCGAAGATGGCGAAGAAAATGACCTCGGACAGCTCAAAGCCAAAGGTTCCCGCAGCGATGATTCCGCCGAAGGTAAAGACGGCGGCCAGTCCGTCCCGGAAGACTGCGCTGGCCAGCAGGAAGTAGATGGTGTGGGGGCTGGTGGCGTAGATGGCCTTGATCCGGCGGAAAAGCAGCCCGTAGCTGGCTGGCAGGCCCAGCCGCTTCGCCTGGGCGGCGCGGGGAAGCTCCGGAACGGCGAACAGCACGGGAAGGGCGAAAACGAAGAACCAGAGGGCCGAGAAAACAGCCACCAGCCGGATGTTCAGGCTGTCCTCGGTGGACGCGCCGAACCAGTCGAAGCTGGGCTGGACGAACAGTTGGAGGACGATCAGCAGGGCAACGATCCCGCCCAGGTAGCCCGCGCCCCAGCCGAATCCGCTGACCTTGCCGATGTTCCGCGGCGTGGAGATCTGGGCGAGCATGGCGTTGTAATTGACACCCGCGAACTCGAAGAACACGTTGCCCAGGGCTATTAGGGATACTCCGAGCAGCAGGAATTCCGGCCGCGGGAAGACGAAGAAGCACAGGGCAGTGAGGATGGCGACGGCGGCCGTGTTGACTCCCAGCCACAGCTTGCGCCGGCCGCCTGCGTCGGAGCGCTGGCCGGTGACAGGAGCAAGCAGGGCAATCGCCAGGCCGGCAACTGCCAGCGCACCTCCCAGGACCGCCGAGGCCTGGTCTTCCCCGCCGAAGGCGTTGGAGGTGAGGTAGACGGTGAAGACGAACGTTGTCATCACGGCGTTGAAGGCTGCGGATCCCCAGTCCCATGAGGCCCACGCCAGGATGCGGCCTGTGCTGGTGCGCTGGTTCCCGGACTCAAGTTCCGAGGACGGCTGCGTTGCCCCTGGAGCGCTGGCGCTGTTCATAGGATGCATCGTATCCGCCCGTGGCGAACAGGAGGCGGAGCGAACCCCCGGGGATACCGGGCTCCGCGCCGGGCGGGGCATCGTGCGGGGCGGGTCGGGTGCCGGGGCCTTGATAAACTGGACCCTCCCGGACCCAACGAATGAACCGCCTGCTCCAACTTTGACAATCGAATCCCTGACGTTGCGGAGATACCAGTGATAACAGTCCTTGCCGTGCACTTTTCGGTGGCTGTGCTGGCTCCGTTCCTCTTCAGGGCCTGGGGCCGCAACGCGTTCTATGCACTGGCAGCTGTTCCTGCCGCGTCCTTCATTTGGCTGCTGCTGCAGCACGGTCCGGTCTACGCCGGAACGGGGTCCATCAGCGAAACGGTCCCCTGGATTCCCGGGCTCCAACTCGAACTCGCCTTCCGCATGGACGCGCTGGCCTGGGTCATGTCCCTGCTGGTGCTGGGCGTCGGGTCGCTGGTGCTGGTTTATTGCGCCAGGTACTTCAAGAAAAAAGACCAGGACCTCGGTGCCTTCGGTGCGCAGCTGCTGGCCTTTGCCGGCGCCATGTTCGGCCTGGTTGCCGCGGATGACCTGCTGCTGCTGTTCATTTTCTGGGAACTGACCACCATCCTGTCCTACCTCCTGATCGGATTCGCCCGCACCAGGTTGGCGGCGCGGCGGTCCGCCCTGCAGGCACTCATGGTCACCACTGCCGGCGGGCTGGCCATGCTGGTGGGACTCATCATGCTGGGCCACACGGCCGGCACCTACCGCATTTCAAGCATCCTGGAGCAGGCGCCCGCCCTCACAAGCGGAGCCTCCGGCGCCATGGTGAGCGCCGCCGTCGTACTGATCCTGGTGGGCGCCATTACCAAGTCCGCCCTGGTCCCGTTCCACTTCTGGCTCCCCGGCGCCATGGCGGCGCCCACGCCGGTCAGCGCCTACCTGCACGCCGCTGCGATGGTGAAGGCGGGAATCTACCTGGTTGCCAGGCTTGCGCCCGGGTTCTCCGAAACGGCGTACTGGCAGCCGGTGGTGCTGGGCCTGGGCCTGGCCACCATGCTGGTGGGCGGCTACCGGGCGCTGCGCCAGACCGACATCAAGCTCATCCTCGCCTACGGCACCGTCAGCCAGCTGGGCTTCCTCACCATGGTGGTGGGCCTGGGCACGCCGGACGCGGCGCTCGCAGGGCTCGCAATGCTCCTGGCCCACGGGCTGTTCAAGGCCACCCTGTTCCTGGTGGTGGGCATTATCGACCACCAGTCAGGAACGCGCGACGTCCGGAAGCTGTCCGGCGTGTTCCGGTCCTCCCGCGCGCTCGGAGTGGTGGCCGCCATTGGCGCTGCTTCCATGGCCGGAGTTCCCCCGCTGGCCGGGTTCGTGGCCAAGGAATCGGTGCTGGAGTCCTTCGTCCACCACGCCGGAGACGAAGCAGCCGGGCCGTGGGGCACGGTGGTCCTGGCCGGCCTGGTCCTGGGATCCATCCTTACCTTCGCCTACAGCGCTCGCTTCATGTGGGGCGCATTTGCCGTCAAGCCCGGCGTGGAGCCCACGCCCTTCAAGGCCATCAGGCCCGCTTTCCTCGCAGCGCCGGCCATCCTCAGCCTGTTGACCATCGTCTACGGGCTGTGGCCGGCACCAGTTGACTCCTGGATCCAGCCGTACGCCGCCCTGTTTGCCTCCACCGCTCCCGACGCCGGAACGGCCGCTGAACAGGCCGGGTACCTTGCGCTGTGGCACGGCTTCACGCCGGCGCTCGGCCTGACGGCCCTCACGTTCGCGCTGGGCCTGGCGATGTACTTTGGCCGCGACGCAGTCTCGCGGGCACAGTCCCTGGTCCCGCCGTGGGTGGACGGGGACAAGGCGTACCAATACACCATCGGCGGGCTGGATGACGCAGCGGTGTGGATCACCGGACGCACGCAGCGCGGTTCGCTGTACTACTACCTGGCCGTCATCCTCAGCGTCGCCTTCGTCCTGCCCCTGTCAGTGATCCTGGTGACCGGAAAGCCGCTTCCGGACGGCATCTACCTGGTTGACCCCGGCTCCCCACTCCAGCTCGTGGTGGGTGCGGGCATCGTGATCGGCGCCCTGGCAGCCGTCAAGGCCAACAAGCGGTTCCTGGCTGTCCTGATGGTTTCCGTCACGGGTTACGGCATCGCCCTGATGTTCGCGCTCCAGGGTGCCCCGGACCTGGCACTGACGCAGATGCTGGTGGAAACCATCATCCTGGTGGCTTTCGTGCTGGCGATGCGAAGCCTGCCCCCCGAGCTCCGCGACCGGACCGGCGGCAAGTACCGGGTGGTGCGCGTGATCATCGGCCTGGGCTTCGGCGTCACCATGGTGTTCGCCGCGATTTACGCCATGGGAGCACGGATAGCAACACCCGTGTCCCTGGAATTTCCGCGGCTCGCGTACGAGGGCGGCGGCGGATTGAACATCGTCAACGTGACGCTCGTGGACATCCGCGCCTGGGACACCTTCGGTGAAATCACCGTTCTGGCGCTGGCAGCCACCGGCGTAGCGAGCCTCATCTTCGTCCGCGGCCGCGGCGACAGGATCCTCAACTCCGCCACCGTTGCGGAAGGAACCGTGGGCCGCCATCGGGGGGTTGACCCGGGAAGCCGGGACGCGGCGGCGCTGGCCGTCAGCCGGAAGTTCGCGGCGTCTGCCCGGGATGCGTGGATCGTGGCCGGCCGGACCCTGGCCCCCGAACGCCGGTCCATCATTTTCGAGGTGGTCACCCGGCTGATCTTCCACTCCATGATCATGTTCTCGCTGTACCTCCTGCTGGCCGGCCACAACCTTCCCGGCGGCGGCTTCGCAGGCGGGCTGACAGCCGGCCTGGCCCTGACCATCCGGTACCTGGCCGGAGGACGGTTTGAACTCCGCGAGGCCACCCCGGTGAGCGCCGGTGCCCTGCTGGGAATCGGGCTGGCCGTGGCTGCAGCCTCCGGCGCAGTGCCGCTGCTGCTGGGCGGCCAGGTGTTCCAGACCGCCATCATCGAGCTGTGGCTTCCGGTGTTCGGCGACATCAAATTCGTCACCTCCACCATTTTCGATATCGGCGTATACATCGTGGTGGTGGGCCTGGTGCTGGACGTCCTGCGGAGCCTGGGCGCCGAAATCGATGAACACTTTGAACAGCGTTCCGCTGTGGGTGGCCGAACTCCCGGCGAGGAGCAGGAATTCGCGGGCGACGACTCCGCCTCACCGTCCGCACGGGAGCAGGGGCCTGACGGCGTCGCCTCCGAGACCACCGCAAAGGGCCAACCATGAGCGTAAACCTGACCCTCCTGATCGTGATGGGGGCCCTGTACGCCTGCGGGATCTACCTGGTGCTGGAACGCAGCCTCACGCGTGTCCTGCTGGGGCTGATGCTCCTGGCCAATTCCACCAACCTGCTGATTCTGGCCACCGGCGGATATTCAGGGCTCGCGCCCTTGTACTCAAAGGACACTGCCGCCGGGGAATACAACGATCCCCTTCCGCAGGCCCTGATCCTGACGTCCATCGTCATTTCCTTTGCCGTCACCTCTTTTATGCTGGGCATCATTTACCGCACGTGGGTGCTGGCACGCCGTGACGAGATCCAGGACGACGTGGAAGACCTCCGCGTTGCCGAGACTCCGAGCTTCGATGCAGAGGACGACGCCGAGGTCCCTGCCGAGACCTCAGAGTTCCCGCTCACCATGCTGGGCACCGACGGCCACAGCGTCTCCAACCACAGCGTTTCCGACGACGGCGCCTCCGGCCAGGGTTCCTTGAGCGGCGGCACCTCGCAGGACGGCGCTGCCGGGCATGCCACGTCCGACGACGGCGCTGCCGGGACAACGCTGCTGGCCGGCGGCCGCGAGATGGCGGCCGAGCAGGCAGCCTCCGAAGAAAAACCCGGCTCCACCAATGTGGCCCCTGGCCCGGAAGGAGGCGGAAAGTGAACCTCGCAAGCCTTGCCCCGCTCGCCGTCGTACTTCCCATCCTGGGCGCCGCCCTGACCTTCATGCTGATCCGCCATTCACGGGCCCAGCGCGCGATGAGCATCGCCCTGCTCTCCCTCACGCTTCTGCTGGAATGCCTCCTGCTGGCCTCCGTCTGGGACGGCGGCACGTTTGCCGTAACGCTGGGCGGCTGGCTGCCGCCGTGGGGCATCGTGCTGGTGGTGGACCAGTTCTCGTCGCTGATGCTGGTGGTCTCCTCGGCGGTGAGCCTTGCCGTGCTGGTGTACGCCACCGGGCAGGGCATGGCCGACGGCGACCAGGATGCGCCCGTCTCGATCTTCCACCCCACCTACCTGATCCTGGTGGCGGGCGTCTCCAATGCGTTCCTTTCCGGGGACCTCTTCAACCTTTACGTCGGGTTCGAGATCCTGCTGACGGCAAGCTACGTGCTGATGACGCTGGGCGGCACCGGACCCCGCATCCGGGCAGGCGTCACCTATGTGGTGGTGTCCGTGGTGTCCTCGGTGCTGTTCCTCATCTCGATCGCCATGGTCTACGGCGCCACCGGAACCATCACCATGGCGGACCTGGCCATCAAGCTCGGTGAGCTGGACCAGGGCACCAGGACGCTGCTGCACGTGATGCTGCTGGTGGCGTTCGGCATCAAGGCCGCCGTTTTTCCGCTGTCCTTCTGGCTGCCGGACTCCTACCCCACGGCGCCGGCTCCGGTCACTGCCGTGTTCGCGGGCCTGCTCACCAAGGTGGGTGTCTACGCCATGGTGCGCACCGAGACGCTGCTGTTCCCCGGGGACTCACTGAACACCCCGCTGATGGTTGCCGCATTACTGACCATGGTGGTGGGAATTTTGGGCGCCCTGGCGCAGAGCGACATCAAACGTCTGCTCTCGTTCACCCTGGTGAGCCACATCGGCTACATGGTTTTTGGCCTGGCCATGTCCTCCGTGGCGGGGCTTGGCGCGGCCGTCTTCTACGTGGTGCACCACATCACCATCCAGACTTCCCTCTTCCTGGTCACAGGGCTGATCGAACGCCGGGGCGGCAGCTCCTCCGTGGACCGGCTGGGCGGGCTCGCCAAGCTGTCCCCGCTGCTGGCACTGCTCTTCTTCGTGCCCGCCATGAACCTGGCCGGGATCCCGCCATTCTCCGGATTCCTGGGGAAGGTGGGGCTCATGCAGGCCGGCGTTGAACTGGGAACACCGCTGGCATACGTGCTGGTGATCGGCGGGGTGCTGACCAGCCTGCTGACCCTGCTGGCCGTAGCAAGGGTGTGGAACCGTGCGTTCTGGCGCAGGCCTTCCGACGCCGAACACCCGGATCCTGTGCTGCTGGCCACGCCTGCCGCCCGCGTTACCGGGCCGGGAGCCAAACCGAACACCGTCACCCTGCTGCCGCGCACCATGGTGGGCTCCACCATCGGGCTGGTGGTCCTGGGCGTCGGACTGACTGTGTTCGCGGGGCCGCTGTTCATGGTCTCTGACCAGGCCGCGCACGACATGCTGGACAGGTCCTCCTACATCCAGGCAGTCCTGGGCGAGGACACCGACGTCCCACTGGTCCTTACCGCAGGGGGAGGGAAATGAGCCGCCGGCGCATTTCACTGCGCCAGGAGCTTCCGCTCCTGGTGTGGCTGGTCATTGTCTGGGGGGCCCTGTGGCAGGACTTCAGCCCGGGCAACCTCCTGTTCGGGGCCCTGCTGTCAGTTGCCGTGGCACGGCTGTTCTACCTTCCCCCGGTGGAGCTCAGCGGACGCTTCAACATCCTGTATGCCATTCCCTTTGCGCTGATGTTCCTGGCCAAGGTGGTGATGGCCAGCATGCAGCTCCTGTACCTTGCCGTGCGGCGGGGTCCCAGGGTGAAGAATGCTGTTGTGGCGGTGACCCTGCGCAGCCACCAGGACCTCCTGGTCACAGCCACGGGCCACGTGATTTCACTGATACCCGGATCACTGGTGGTTGAGGTGGACCGGTCAACATCCACCCTCTACCTGCACGCGCTGAACATCAGCTCCCCGCAGGAAGTCGAAAACCTGAAGAACGAGGTGCTGTCCATCGAAGCGGGACTGATCAGGATCATGGGTACCAGGGATGAGCTTGAGATTTTGCGAACGGAGGCGGCCGCATGATGCAGGTTGTCCTGGCAGTGACCGCCGTGATCTTCTCGCTCGCAGCCGTCGGCGCCATCATCAGGATCTCCCGCGGCCCGTCGCTGCTGGACCGGGTGCTGGCCACGGATGTCCTGCTGGCCATCCTGGGTGGGGCCCTGTGCGTGGACATGGCCGTCAACCGGCACCTGAACAACCTGATGCTGGTGGTGGCCATCTCGATCATCGGCTTCATCGGGTCCGTGACGGTGGCCAGGTTTGTGGCAGACCGGAGGGAGCAGCCCAATGAGTCCTGATTCCACTGGCCTGGATGCCTGGGTGGACGTGCTGTCCGCGGTGTTCATGATTGTTGGGGCCACCATGTCACTGGGGGCGGCCATCGGCCTGCTGCGGTTCCCCGACCTCCTGAGCCGCATGCATGCCGCCACCAAGCCCCAGGTACTGGGGCTGTTCCTGCTCCTGGCATCCATCGGACTGCAGATGCGCACCTGGTGGGTGTGGCCCGTGCTGCTGGTGGCCTGGATCTTCCAGCTGCTCACCGTGCCGGTCTCTGCGCACATGGTGGGCCGTGCGGGTTACCGTACCAAGCACCTGCACCGCGAACTCCTCACCTCCGACGAGCTGGAGGCCGTGGTGCAAAAAGCCGCCGCCAAAGCCGCCCGTGAGGACGGTTCCGGCGACGGCTGAGTGCTGGTGAGGGTGGCCCCGCGAGCGGGAGCGGTAGAAACAGCCCGGTTGGCCGGGGCTATTGGGGCTGGACTGCGTGCTAGACGATGTCCTGGCTCTTGGCGAACCTGGTGATGGCCCGCTGGGTGCCGCGGTTGGCCAGGACCTGGATGATGGTGCTGACAGAGGCCGAGATCAGCGCGAACGTCAGCGCGGACTGCAGGCTCGTGGGGACGTCCTCGTCCTTGCCGGTAGGCGGCTTGCGCCCGGTGGACTTTTCCCAGATGGTGTTGACCAGCTTGGTGCCGACGAAGCCGGCGCCGAGGCTCACGCCGGTGCCGAGCAGCTTGATGAAAAGGTTCATTCCTTAGTACTCCTTGCGGGCGGAAAACGGGCTGTTCCTAGCCTATCTGGCGTTTGCCGGGTCCCTTGCCCAGCGTGCCGCGTCGCTTGTTCAGTCTGACGGGGGTTCGGTGCGGAACTTGATCATCTTGTGGGTGCCGTCGCAATAGGGCTTGATGGCTGAGGCGCCGCACCGGCACAGCGCCACGGTTTTGCGGTCACGGGGAACCGGTTCGCCGGAGGGCGTGACGAGCTCAAAGTCGCCGCGCACAATAAGGGGCCCGTCGGGGCAAACCACAATGGAGCTCTCGGTGGGTTCCTGGTTCATCTTTGCTCCTGCTGCGGATTGCTGGGAAATTTGGTGGAAGTCTTTGTTGCTGCCTGCGTAGGGCCTTCAGTGGTGTTCATGGCCTGATGCTCAGGCCGCAGCAGGCAATGCCTGCCTCAGCGAGGTCCCGCCGTTTTCCCAGGACTGCAGGATGTGCGCGGACAGCCTGCCGTCCACGGCCATGACCGCGGTGGCTCCGAACAGGACGTCCGCCAGCAGGTGGGGTTCGGCCTCAACCAGCCCGCCCGCAAGGTCCCGGCCGGCAATCTGCTCGTGGACGGCGTCGGCCTCCACGTGCTCGTCGAAGTAGTGGGTGACGTCCGTATCGAATCCATGCCGTCGGAAGCCCCTGCCGTACAGGCGGTTGGGCTGGGAGGACGTCATCTCATAGATGGCCAGATGCCCCGTGATGGCTCCCCGCAACCGGCGGTTCAGGCCGAACAGGGACATCAGGTTCACAGCAGCGAGGGAGACCGCGGGGACGGCGTCCACGTATGCCCCGTACCGGTCCTCCATTCCCAGGCCCCGCATGGTGCGGGCAAAAAGGGCGCTGTGCATCCGCTCGGGCCGTCCACCGCCGTACTCGTCCGCCTGGATTTCCACCAGTGCCGCTTTCGGCCTGCCGGAGAGCCGCGGGATGGCGAAGGTGTGCGGGTCGGCTTCCTTCAGCTGGTAGATGGACTTGTGGATCAGGAATTCCTTGAGCTGGCCCAGGCTGGCCTTCCGGGCCACATACCGGGAGAGGCTGGGGCCGGTGTCGCGTGCAGCCAGGCCGAACAGGATGTCTGCCACTGCGTCGCTGGTGACACCGGGTCCGGCGGGAAGGTCCAGGTCACCGGCGGCGGCCGCGGCAGCCTCCCGGAGCGCGGCTTCGAACGGTTTTTCCAGCAGCTGGCGCACCCGGATCAGTTCCGGGGCCCACTCCCATTCGTCACCCACGCCCTCAAGGCCCGAGTAGTGGAGCTCGTAGAGGCAGAAGAGCGTCAGCTGGAGGTCGTCGTCGCCAATGATGTCCAGGGTTTCGGGAAGATGGCCGGCCACCGTCCGGTGCAGGGCCTCAAGGGCGCCCCCGTCCGTGCGCGGCAGCTCCGCGAGGGTGCTGAATAATGCGGCGCTGACGGGACCCCGTGCTGCTGGGATTTTCATGGTGCTCCTTCAGGTCTGGCGTGTGCCGGTTCCGTGCCCCCTGCACTGGGGGCCGGAAGATGGTGGTCAGCGGCCGCTGGTGCCGGGCGCTGGAGACGAGGCGATGCTGGAGGTGCCGGCGTCGGAGCCGTCTCCCGCAGCGGCCGGGTCTGGTCCACGGGCGAGCATGATGGCCAGGGCAATCATGGCCAGGCCAAGAACCAGGTGGAGCCAGTTGTCGGCATCGTTTGCGGGGAGGAAGTTCGCCGGAGTGGTGTCACCGACCAGGAGGCCGTACAGCCAGAGGATTAGGTAGATGACGCCTCCGTAGATGAGGAAGTTCCGTGCCTGCGGGTGCGAGCGCGACATGAGGACGCCGGTAAGTCCAAAGAGCAGGTGCACGGCGTTGTGGAGGACGGACACCTGGAAGATCCCGAGCAGCAGCGCTCCTGATCCGTGCCCGGCCAGGTGGAGCGCGTCATAGTGTGAGGTGACGCCGGGAATGAATCCCAGGATGCCGGCCAGGCAGAACACGGCGCCCGTTGCGAGCGCAGCCTTCTGCAGGCCTGTTCGGGCGCCTACCCGGCGGATGCTGGCTGACATGTGCTGTACTCCTCAAACCCTGGAGACAACATAGTAAGCATGATTACTAAATAATTGCTAAGCAGGCTTTGTATTCTGCCGGTGTTTGTGCGCCGGCCACTAGCCTTCCGGGCCGGCCCATGAGTAGGGGTTTGTGTACGGACCTCCGCGGCGGCCGTGGTCGTAGCCTTGCTGCCAGGACTTCCCGACGGCGGACACCAGTTCCGCCAGCAGGGAATAGTAGGGGTGGTCCGGGCCGATGAAAATCATCTCGTCCCAGGCTTTGTCCAGCGCCGCCCGGACCTGGTTCTCGGTTGCTGGACCGGTCACGACGCCCTCCTGGATTGATCACCCGCCACTGCGCTCGAATGTACTCCCGGCCTTGCAGGGGTGTCCATGCCAGGAAAAACCTGTCATCCCTGGCCGGCAGGGCGCCGCGCGGTGCAGGCTTTCAGGGCGTCACTCCGCGCCAGCCGACCGGAGGATGTCGCGGAGTGCCTCGACCACCAGGTCATGGTCCTGCACCTGCGGCAATCCGGACACGGTGACGGTTGCTACGGCGCCCACCCCGGTGACGTACACGGGGAAAGAGCCGCCGTGCGCGGCGTAGAGGGCCTGGTCGAACCAGGCGTTGTCTTCAATACGTCCGCCGCCGCGCCGGGCGCGCAGCCCCACCAGCAGGGAAGGAACCTCGTACCGGGCGGCGGTCCGCTTCTTTGCCCGGATCCAGTGCCCGTTGTCCGGCGTTGCCCCCGGCAGGGCCACGTGGAAGAGGACCTGCTCGCCCTTGGTGATGTCGATGGCGATGGGGAGCCCGCGCTCCTTGCCCAGCTCCACCAGGAGCAGTCCCAAGTTCAGGGAGTCGTCCAGGGAGAAGCCGGGAAATTGGAGCTCCCGGATCTCCGCCTCGATCCGGGCGATCAAGGCTTCAAGGGATCCCTCCGGCTGGGCATCGCGGGAATCCGGATCGTACTCGGTCACATCTGGTGGATTCGCAGTCATGGCCCACAATCTACCCCTCCCTGCGGTAAACTGGACCACGCCCAACAGGGCGGATATTTCACCAAACAGAATCATTCAACGACAGGGGAGCGCCGCCGTCGGCATCACTGGCCATGCCAGGGACCGCAGGTGGGCGCTGAGAGTGCGGACAGCCGCAGACCCTCGAACCTGATCCGGTTAGTACCGGCGCAAGGGAGTCGAGTTCTCGAAGTGCGCGCAGCGGCAGCAGTGCCGGTAGCCGCGTCCACTTTCCCCTCCTGTTCCTCAGGAGGATCACATGGCAACAACAGCAGTCAAGAAGCCCGCCCGCAAGTCCTGGCGCGTCGTGGACATCGTGGTGGCGGCCCTTATTGCCGTTGCCGGCGGCGTCATTTTTTGGGCCTGGTCCCAGGGGGCGGCCGCAGTCTCGGGACCCATGAACGCCGTCTACCCGCCCCTGACCGGCCTGATCGCCGGCGGCTGGATGATCCCGGCCGTCCTGGGCATGCTCATCATCCGCAAGCCAGGCGCCGCGCTCTTCTGCGAGACGGTGGCCGCCACAGGTGAACTGTTCATGGGCTCCCAGTACGGGGCGTCCGTTCTGTTCTCAGGATTCGTCCAGGGCCTGGGTGCCGAGATCATCTTCGCCATCTTCGTGTACCGGAAGTTCAACCTGCCCGTGGCACTGCTTGCCGGCGCCGCCGCCGGCCTTTTCTGCGGCCTGAACGACTCCTTCGCGCCGTGGGGCTGGAACATCGCCTACGCCGCCGGCGACAAGCTGGCCTACATCATCTTCACCGCCATCTCCGGCGCCATCATCGCCGGAGCACTGTCCTGGATGGCCACCCGCGGCCTGGCCAGGACAGGGGTCCTGAGCTCCTTTGCATCACGCAAGGCGGCAACGGAGCCCGTCTTCTCCTGATGGGCGCCCCTTCGCGGCACGAGGCATCCGTCGCGGTGCGTCCGGCTGCCGTCACAGCCCGCGGCTGGGGCTGGCGCCATGCGGGGCGCGCCAAGCCGGCCGTCCGTGGCCTCGACCTGGAGATCCGCCCGGGGGAGCGCGTGCTCCTCCTGGGGCCATCCGGCGCGGGCAAGTCCACGCTCCTGCATGCCCTGGCAGGGGTACTGGGGGACATAGACGACGGCGGCGACGCCAGCGAGTCCGACGAGACGGGTTCGCTGCTGGTTGACGGTGCCGTGCCCCGCGAGCAGCGCGGCCGGGCCGGACTGATGCAGCAGGACCCGGAGACGCAGGTTGTCCTCTCCCGCGTTGGCGACGACGTCGCCTTCGGCGCCGAGAACCTCGCCGTGCCCCGCGAAGCCATCTGGGCCCGCATGCACGAGGCGCTGGACGACGTCGGACTTTCCCACCTGCCGCTGGACCACCCGACGTCGGCCCTGTCCGGCGGGCAAAAACAGCGCTTGGCGCTGGCAGGAATCCTCGCCATGCGGCCTGGCCTGATTCTGCTCGACGAGCCCACGGCGAACCTGGACCCTGCCGGTGTGCTGGAAGTCCGCGACGCCGTGGGCCGCTGCCTGGACAAAACCGGTGCCACGCTGGTTGTGGTGGAGCACCGGGTGTCCGTGTGGAAGGACCTGGTGGACCGAATCGTGGTGCTGCAGCCGGGCAGCGCCACTGATGATGCCGTGCTGCTTGACGGTCCTCCGGACCGGGTGCTCGCGGACGCGCGGACCATGCTGGCGGCGGCCGGTGTGTGGGTGCCCGGGTATGTTCCTGAGACGCGTGCAAGGTCGGGCAACCCGGCTGCCGGCTCCGGCGGCCTCCTGCTGGCGGCCGAACACCTTGCGGTTTCCCGGGAACGTCCGCGCCGCAGCGGCTTTCGGAAGGTGCCCCCAGCGCCCGTCCAGCACGATATTTCCGCGCAGGTCCGGGCAGGGCAGGCGCTGGCCATCACAGGCGCCAACGGCGCGGGCAAGTCAACGTTTGCGCTGACCCTTGCGGGACTCCTGGAGCCCGTGGCTGGAAAGGTGTCCGCCACCCTGGACCTCAGCCGTGGCGCCGGGATAGACCCTTATAAGTGGAAAGCCGAGCAGCTCATCGAGCGGATTGGCACCGTGTTCCAGGAGCCAGAGCACCAGTTCGTCACCGGGAAGGTGCTGGACGAACTCCTGTTCGGTCCGCGGCACCTGGGGCACGGTGAGGAGCGCGTGGACGAGCTGCTGGAGCGGTTGCGGCTGACCCACCTCGTGGACGCGAACCCCTATACGCTGTCCGGCGGCGAGAAGCGGCGCCTCTCCGTGGCCACGGTCCTGGCGGCACATCCCCGCGTGCTCGTGCTGGACGAGCCGACGTTCGGCCAGGACGCCAACACCTGGGCGGAGCTGGCCTCGTTCCTGTCCGAGCTCCTGGATGGCGGCACCGCCGTGGTGTCCGTGACGCACGACGCCGAGTTCACCGCCGCGCTGGGTGGAACCGAGCTGCGGATGGCTGCCGGGGAACCGGTGGCGCCATGAGGCAGGAACTGAACCTGCGGGGCAACCAGGCCCTGCTGACCCGCGCCAATCCCCTGAGCAAGTTCGCCGCCGTCTTCCTCATCACGGCAGTGCTGGCGCTTTCGATCGACTGGGTTTCCGCGTCGGTGGCGCTGGCCTTCGAATTCCTGCTGTTCCCGCTCGCAGGCCTGACGCTGACGCTGCTGTGGCAACGCGGCTGGCCGCTGATCCTCGCAGCGGCCGTGGGGGGCTGGAGTACCTCAATCCTGGCTCCGGACAGCGGAAGGACGCTGATCGACGTCGGCATCTGGACCATGAGCGAAGGCTCGCTGGAACTGGGGATCGGCTTCATGCTGCGCGGGCTGGCCATCGCCCTTCCGGCGGTGCTGCTCATGAGCTGCACCGACCCCACGGACCTGGCCGATGCCCTGGCACAGAAGGCCCGCCTGCCGCACCGCTTTGTGCTGGGGACCCTTGCCGCCATGAGGCTGGTGGGCCTGATGGCGGAAGAGTGGCAGACCATCGGCATGGCGCGCAGGGCCCGGGGCGTGGGTTCGCGCGGCAACGCCGTGCAGCGGTTGAAAGCGACGCTGGGGCAGAGCTTCGGGCTCCTGGTGCAGGCAATCCGCCGGGCGTCACGGCTGGCAGTGACCATGGAAGCGCGCGGTTTCGGCGGCGGACGCCGGACGTGGGCGCGCGAATCCACCTTCAGCGCGCTGGATGCCTGGGTGCTTGCCGGGGGCGTCGTGATGGCGGGAACAGCGGTGGTTGCAGCAGTGTCCTTGGGGACATGGAACATGGTGTGGCTGGGAAGCTGATACCTGGGCCGGCCTAGGGGCAGGCATAGTTGTAGTCGAAACCCTTGGACACGAACTGGGCCAGCACCACCCTGCCGCCGCCCGTCAGCGGCTCCTGTGAACAGGAGCTCGCCGCCCCGGAGGCGTTGAGGGACCCGGCCAGCCAGCTGGGAAGCGAATAAAGGTTGCTCGAGCTGCTGACTCTTCCGACAATCCGGTCCCACTGCTGGCCGGTAGAGTAGATCCCCACCTCGGCTCCGATGCTGTGGAAGAAATCAGTCATGCCTTCGAGGACGGTCCGGTTGGCATCCTTGTCGGTGCGGGACCAGCTGTTCTCCGTCTCAACGTCCAGCCACCAGAAGTACGAGGAGGGGTTGCTGATCCCGCGGAAGTACGCGTCGTCGTACGCCTTGGCGAAGCCGTACATATAAGCGCAGGCCTTGCCGTAGTCCCCGGCCTTGCAGGGGCCGTAAGGGTTGTGGACTTCCTTGCCGGGCGGGTACTCGTCGTTTTCCGGCCACCAGGAGCCGGCGGCGCCGGGATTGGCGGTGTTGACGTACAGGGAGACTGTGGGCTGGCCGGGATGGCCAGCGGAATCTTCCGCCCACCTGAGCTGCTCGGACAGGCAGGGATTCGTGGTGTTGGCCAGGCCATTGTTGACGCCCACAATGGCAAACGCCTGTTCCGAGGGAAAATCTCCGTTGCACTGCGGCCACGAGATGTCGTTACCCAGAAATGACTGCTGCCCCTCCCCGGGTGAGGGAACGGCGTAGGCGGGGGCGCCGGTGACCAGGAGCAGCGCGGCAAGAAGCAGGCCGAACATTCCCGGCACGGCCCGTGGGTTTCCGGCGGGCAGTACCCGGTGTGACTGCGCCCTGCCCCGCTTTGTGGTGCTTGGCGGCGCCTCGCTGGCTGGTATGCGGCGCATGCTGCCTCCGTTGCCGCTGGACGAAGAGGTCCTCATCCAGTGTCCCGCCGTTGGCACGAAGAGGTCAAGGTGCCTCGATTACCGGTTATATCGCATGGGATGGGTAACGAATCGTTATATCGGCCCGCTAGGGAGGTCGGCCACTGTCGAATAGCTCATCTGTGATATAAATTTGATTATGACGCAGGAAACCGCCGAACACGTTGCCGCCATGTTGAGGGACGCCCGCAGTGAGAAGGGCTGGACCCAGGGCCAGCTGGCTTCCGAGCTGGGTACGAGCCAAAGCGCCGTTGCCCGGATGGAGCAGGGCAAGCAAAACCTGAGCCTCAGAATGATCCAGCGCCTTGAAGCGATCTTTGGCAGGAGCATCGTGAACGTGGGCAAGCCGCAGATGACGCACCTGCGGGTTGAGGGCGGACACACCCTTTCGGGTTCTGTGGACGTCAACAGCAGCAAGAACGCCGGAGTGGCACTGCTCTGTGCCAGCCTGATCAACCGGGGGACTACTATCCTTCGCCGCCTGGCGCGCATCGAAGAGGTAAACCGGATTGTTGAAGTCCTGACCAGCATCGGCGTGGAGTGCACCTGGCTTAACGACACCGATCTGCAGCTTCGGCGTCCGGCTGTGCTGGACCTGGACGCCATGGACGTTGACGCCGCACGCCGCACGCGGAGCGTCATCATGCTTCTGGGACCCCTGCTGGACGAATCGGCACAATACCGGCTCCCCTATGCCGGCGGCTGCGACCTCGGGACCCGCACGGTTGAACCGCATATGCAGGCACTCCGCCAATTCGGACTCTCCGTGGAGGCCACCGCAGGTTTCTACAGCGTCCAGGCCCCGCCCGCGGACACCCGGGACCGCTCGTTCGTCCTCACCGAACGCGGCGATACTGTCACCGAGAACGCCATCATGGCAGCCGCCCACCGCAAGGGCACAACCGTGATCCGGAACGCCAGTCCCAACTACATGGTGCAGGATCTTTGCTTCTACCTGCAGATGCTGGGCGTGGAGATCGAGGGCGTAGGCACCACCACCCTGAAGATCACGGGGCGCCTGTCCATCGACGCCGACATCGAGTACTTCCCGTCGGAGGACCCCATCGAGGCGATGAGCCTGATCACCGCGGGCATTGTCACCAACTCCGAGGTGACCATCCGGCGCGTGCCCATCGAGTTTATGGAAATTGAGCTGGCAACGCTGGGCCAGATGGGCCAGCAGCTGGAGATCTCGGGCGAGTACATGGCCCGGAACGGCCGGACGCGCCTGGTGGACGTCACCACCAAGCCTTCGGAGCTGCATGCTCCGGAGGACAAGATCCATCCCATGCCGTTTCCGGGGCTCAATATAGACAACCTGCCCTTCTTCGCCGTCATTGCCGCGAATGCCCAGGGCCAGACCATGATCCACGACTGGGTCTACGAAAACCGGGCGATCTACCTGACGGAACTCAACCGGCTGGGCGCCCAGGTGCAACTGCTGGATCCGCACCGGATCTATGTCAACGGGCCCACGAAATGGCGTGCCGCGGAGGTGGGTTGCCCGCCTGCACTGCGCCCTGCGGCCTGCCTGCTGCTGGCGATGCTTGCCGCACGGGGAGTGTCAGAGCTGCGGAACATCTACGTCATTGAGCGCGGCTACGAGGACCTGGCGGAGCGGTTGAACGCCATCGGCGCGAAGGTGGAGTACTTCCAGGACTGACCATTCACGGTTCGTCATGAATGGCGGAGCCCCTCCAAAATCTTCCTGCCTGCCGCAGAATGACAGTATGCGTACATTCGGCGTCGAGGAAGAGCTCCTGATTGTTGACCCCACAACGGGGGAGCCGCTTGCGCTGGCCGATGCCCTGTTGTCCGGGCACAGGATGGCGGCCGATGATGCACCCGATGCCCGCTCGCTGGAAACCGAAGACAAGACCGTTTACGACGACGACGAGATGGGCTTGAGTGCCGAGCTTAAGCTTGAGCAGATCGAGACCCAGACGCGGCCCTGCCTGGAGTACGGCGTCCTTCTGGACCAGATCCGTGCCGGCCGGACGCTTGCTGACCGGGCTGCCCAAAAGAACGGCGCCAGGGTGGCGGCGCTGGCCACCTCGCCCTTGGCCTCCACCAGCCATACGACGCCGGACCCCCGGTATGCCCGGATGCTGGAACGCTTCGGCCTCACGGCGCAGGAGCAGCTCACGTGCGGCTTCCATGTGCACACCTATATCGAATCGCCGGAGGAAGGCGTGGCGGTCCTGGACCGGATCCGGGACAAGCTTGCCGTGCTTACCGCGTTGAGCGCGAACTCCCCGTTCTGGAACGGTGTGCCGACCGGCTTCGAGAGTTACCGGACCCAAGCCTGGAACCGCTGGCCCACCTCAGGACCCGCGGGGATCTACGGGACCTACCCCGCGTACCGGCGGGTGGTCACGCGGTTGCTGGACAGCGGAGTGATGCTGGACGAGGGGATGCTCTACTTCGACGCCAGGCTTTCGCGGAACCATCCCACTGTGGAAGTTCGGGTGGCCGATGTCTGCCTCCGTGCCGAGGATGCCGCGCTCATCGCACTCCTGGTGCGTGCACTGGTGGAGTCGGCCAGCCGGGAGTGGCGGGACGGGGTGGACCCTGCGCCGGTGCCCACTGTGCTGTTGCGCATGGCTGCATGGCAGGCGAGCAGCAGCGGGCTTAGTGGGGAGCTGTTGGATTTCGGCACCTTCCGGCCGGCCCGGGCCGCGGATGTGGTGCGTTCGCTGGTGGACTACCTGGCGCCGGTTTTGGACGAACAGGGGGAGCTCGCCATCGTGCGGCAGGGGGTGGAGGACATCATCGCCCGCGGCACCGGGGCAGCTGAGCAGCGCCGGGTCCGCGACAAGGCCATGGAAGGTTCCCCGCCCGAGGACCTCGGCCTGGGCGCCGTGGTTAACCACGCGGTGAATATCACCATGCGTGGTGCCATGGACCTCTCGGAAGTGGAAGCGGCCCCGGACCTGCTGCGCGTCCGGCAGTCATAGGCAGTCCTGGGTAGACGAGGATCCTGCGCGTACGGCAAGTCATACGCTTCGGGAACCTCGTCAATTTTGGTGTTCGGTGGCGCTGGGCAGACCGCGGTATCCGGCGATCCTGCTCTGTCCTAAAGAGGCGATGTTTGCTCTCTCCTAAAGGACAGAAAGGGACGCTTCCAGCAGTAGGTGCCACTCAGGGAACGGGTCCTTGGGGAGTTCATCCTCGGTGGGTCCGGGGTCTTCCGGCACGTCCACGTCTGGCGGATCGAAGTCATCGGGCAGGTCCAGGTCCTGGGGCATCCCAAAGTGCTCAACAAAGCCCTGGAGAGGCATGCCTTCGAGCGCCAAAATCGGTTGTCCTTCCGGTTTCGTTGCCGCACTCCACGTTTCAGTAACCCAGTCTGGCCAGTGGGGTGGTTGCCAGTCCTGGTGTTCGCTTTTGTAGTGGCGTCCGGTGGGTGAGGTCCAGCCGGGTGGTTGGTTTTTGGTGGCTGGTGTTGGTGTCCAGCCGGTGGTGTGCCGGAGTTTGTGGTGTTTGGGGCAGGGTTGTCCGAGGTTGCTGATTCCGGTGGTTCCGCCGTTGTGCCATGCGAGGAGGTGGTCTGCCTCGTTGTCCAAAGACGGGTTGCTGCAGCCGGGGAAGGGGCAGGTGCCGTCGCGCAGCCGGAGCCAGTTCCGCATGGCTTTGGTGACCCGGTAGCTGGTCCGGCCGATTTCCAGCGGGGCGCCGTCCCGCGGATCGATCAGGACGCGGTGGAACGCGTCGGCGCCGTTGGCGACCAGGTCCCTCGCCATGGAGGCTGGGATGGGTCCGTATCCGTCGAGCATTGCGGGCTCGTCGGTCAGGCCCATGAGGGTGACGACCGGCACGGTGACGAGAACTTGCGCCCGGATCGGCGACGACAGCCCGGCGGGATCCGTTCCGGCACCTGCACCGGCGCTGGTGTCTGCAGGGACGCAGGGACTGTCGGCTCTCCCGTGGGTGGAGTCTGTGTGTCCGGTGCCGCTGGTGAGGATGGCTTCGGCGAAGGTATCGGCCCGGATCTGGGTGAGGGTGCGGGCCTCGTGGGGTCCTTGTGCGGCGCGGGCGAGGGCGTTGAGCCGGTTCCAGCCTGCCATGGCCTGGTGGGCGGGGAGGTAGGCCGAGAGCCAGGCCATCCCGTCCTGGTCAGGTGCGTATTCGACCCGCCGGTCCGCCACCCCCTTGGCGTGGCGTTTCTCCAGCGATTCGGGATGGTGGCGTTCCCGCCAGGTCCTGGCTTTGGCCTTGAACCGGTACGCGGGCATCTCCCCGATCGTCGCCGCACCGTCAGGTCTCGGTGTATCCGGATCGAGGAAATACTCCTCCAAAGCGGCGGCCCCGGCCCGGTCAAGGCCCACGGTCTGGTTCACCATTTCCCGGGCATGGGCCCAGGAAATCGTCCCGGACCCCAACGCGGCAAGGGTCCGGGGCAGGGCCGTGGTCAGGGCGTGGGACTCGGCCAACAAGGCGCCGGCGGCGCGGTCACCGATGGCCAGTGCACAGCTGACCTCGGCCACTAGGCTCCGGCCCTTGGCTGTGGCCTCCTGCGGGGAGGACGGCGGACCGTTCAGCACACTCGTGGCGGCAGCCAACACCTGAACCGCCTGCGCCTTCACCGCCGCCAGCTTCGCCTCCGACCGGGCCACCCCGGCAAGGACATCCAAAGCCCCATCAGCAACCCGCTGCAACGGATCATCATCAACCCCGCCAGCAAGACCGGAAGCAGGCGACCCGGGAACAGCAGTTCCAGAACCAGGCGACCCGGCAACAGCAGCGCCAGAACCGGGCGGGCCGGAAACAGCCGCACCGCCGCCCGCGAGCACGGCCGTATAGGCAGCCACAGAAGCGTCAACCGCTGCCTCCGCCTCCACCACCACCGGATTGCTTTCCATACAGACATCATCCTGCGGGGGTCTGACAAAAAGAGCCGTGCAGCAGGGGCTATGGATAACTA
Organism: Pseudarthrobacter scleromae; assembly: GCF_014644515.1. Taxonomy (NCBI): domain Bacteria; kingdom Bacillati; phylum Actinomycetota; class Actinomycetes; order Micrococcales; family Micrococcaceae; genus Pseudarthrobacter; species Pseudarthrobacter scleromae. The sequence continues at coordinate 67,889 of NZ_BMKV01000005.1, forward strand.
GTGGACTGCTAAATATCCACATCCCTGGCGGCACCACCGCAGGCGTGCCATACTCGGCGCGTGACGTCGTCGTACTCCTTTACAGCCGAACTGTGGCTGTACCCGGGCGAGGCCGGCTGGCATTTCCTTACCCTGCCGCCGGACGTGGCGGACGATATCCAAGCACGAAACGCAGGGCACAAAAAAGCATTCGGCTCAATCCGGGTGACAGCGGAAATTTCCGGTCACACCTGGCAGACTTCACTGTTCCCGGATGCCCACAAGGGGACGTACCTCCTGCCGGTCAAGAAGGCCGTCAGGGCCAAGTCCCGGATCAGTGAAGGCGACGCCGTGGAAGTCCGCCTCTCCGTTATCAGCGCCTGAAGCCCACAGAATTCCTGCCCACACAGCCCCTTCCCACAGAATGCCTGCCCACACAGCCTCTTCCCACATAGCGCGGCACCGCCCGCCGGTACTCAGCGAACGCCCCACCGAAGGAAGCGGCGAGGCTGGCCTCCTCCCGCAAAACCTGGCGATGGACGGCAGCGGCCGCCACCGGAAGTGCGGCCAGGGTCCATGCGTTGTGCCGCACCAGCCCAGTGCCCAGATGCAGCAGCGTCCAGCCCACATACATAGGGTTGCGCGAGAATGAGTACGGGCCGGACGTCACCAGCTCAGCCGGTCGGGCGAGGAAAGTGCGGCGGGCTGCCCACCATGACCAGGCGACGAGGACGCCACCGGCGGCGAGCGATGCGCCGCCCGTTATCCGCAGAAGCCTCTGCCGGCGGCCGGTTACCCGCGAAAGCCGGATAGGAACCAGGCGCTGAAGGGCCGCGCCGGCGGCGATGCCCAGCAGGTTCTGCTCAGGCAGGGGGATGTTGGACAGCAGCAGCTGCCAGCCGGGAGCAGCGACCGTTCCAGGCATGCCCACCACCGTCCGGAGTGCTAGATCTGCTTGAGCGCCTGCTCCAGGTCGCCGATCAGGTCGTCCACGTCTTCCAGGCCGACGGAAAGCCGCACCACGCCGTCGCTCAGGCCGATCGCCGCCCTGCCCTCGCCCCCCATGGCGCGGTGCGTGGTGGTGGCCGGGTGGGTGATGAGGGACTTGGCGTCGCCCAGGTTGTTGGAGATGTCGATGATCCGCAGCCCGTCCAGCAGCGCGAACGCTGCTTCCTTCCCGGAACGGCCCCTGGATGGCGCAAGCTCGAGGGTGAGGACGGTGCCTCCGGCGCCCATCTGCTTCGCGGCCAGCTCGTATTGCGGGTGCGACTTCAGGAGCGGGTACTTCACCCAGCTGACGGCGGGCTGCTCCTCCAGCCATTCCGCGAGCCGCAGGGCGGTGGCCGAGGAATGGTTGACCCTGAGCGACATGGTCTCAAGGCCCTTGGTCAGGACCCAGGCATTGAACGCGGACAACGCCGGTCCGGTGTGGCGCATCAGCTGCTTCACCGGTCCGTCGATGAACTCCTTGGTGCCCAGGATGGCGCCGCCGAGCACCCTGCCCTGGCCGTCGATGTGCTTGGTGCCGGAGTACACAATGACGTCCGCGCCAAGCTGCCCGCAGCGTTGCAGCAGGGGAGTGGCAAAGACATTGTCGACGACGACGGTCGCCCCGGCCGCGTGCGCCAGTTCGCTGACCGCGGCGATGTCCACGATCTCCTGCATCGGGTTGGACGGCGATTCAAAGAAGACGGCGGTGGTGGGCTTGGACAGGGCCTCGCGCCACTGCTCCAGGTCAGGCCCGTCCACGAAGACGGTTTCCACGCCCCACCGCGGCAGGATCTCGTTGAGGATCACAAAGCAGGATCCGAACAGCGAGCGGGCGGCAACCACGCGGTCGCCGGCTGCCAGCAGGGCACCCAGGGCGGTGAACACGGCGGACATCCCGGACGCCGTCGCAAAGCACGCCTCGGTTCCTTCCAGCAGGCGGAGACGCTCCTGGAACGTGGCCACGGAGGGGTTGCCGTAACGGGAGTAGACAAAGCGCTCGTCCTCGCCCGTGAAGGCACGCTCGGCGGCAGCCGCGGATTCGTAGACAAAGCCCGAGTTCAGGAAGATGGCTTCGCTGGTTTCCTGGAAGTTGGTGCGGTCCAGCCCGCCGCGCACGGCCTGGGTATCGGGGCTCCAGCCGGCGGCGTCTTCGTTGAAGGTCACTTAGATCTTTCCCAGGTTGGTTGGCAGGCCGCGGTTCTTCCAGCCGTTGACGGTGCGTTCGCCGAAGCGGTCCGGGTCGCCTTCAAAGCCCTCCAGCACGTTGTAGGAGGTGAAGCCGGCCTGGGTGGCCGCTCTGGCTGCCGCGATGGACCGCTGGCCGGAGCGGCACAGGAACACCAGTTCGGTTGAACGGTCTTCGGGCGCCTGCTGGTTGAGGTCGTTGATGAAGTCAGGGTTGGGGATGCCGCCGGGGAAGGTCCACTGGATGAACAACGGATCGTTCTCAGTTGCCTTGGTGTCGGGAATACCAATGTGGGCCCACTCGCCCTCGGTGCGTACATCCACCAGGATGGCACCCTGTTCCAGCTTGTCCCAGGCCTCCTGCGGCGTCAGGTCCCCTGCGTAGCTCATGCGTGGCCCTCGCCGTCGAACTCAAGGTCGTCGCCCGTGGACTCAAGGCTGTCCACGGCGTCCGCCACTGCGGCATCCGCGGAAGCGATCGCCTCCGGAAGGACCACCGCCTGGGCCACGATGACGCTGCTGCCGTTGAAGGTCGCTGCCGGGCTGCCATGCAGCACATAGCCCTCTGCCAGGGCGGCCGAGATCCGCTCGCAGAATTCACGGTTGTCCGGGCCGCTGATGAGGCGGTAGGACAGCTTTTCTTCAGGGGCAGGTGCGTCAGACACGACGGATCTCCTTCTCTCACGCTTGCAGCTCGAATGGTCGATATGCCGAGTATTCACCTGAGGCACCCCGCCGTGGAAGGAGGGTTGCCGACCGGCCAGTCAGGGCTTGGCGCCGGTACTCATTACTCCCCAAAAACGTAACACTTGCCGCCCGGCGCCGCACCGCCGTCGTCGTCATGTTGCGTAACTGAAGGATGCAGGGCGGGCCGCGGCGCAAAAGAAACGTCCGTCACCGCTCTTGAACGTACGACGGCGACACCACCTTGGGTGCGCGGGCGCCAGGTGCCTGCCGCCGGCGTCAGGCCGATAAAGTTTCTGCAGGGGCCGCCGCCCCGTTACTGGAGAAATCAGTCCCTGGGGGGTCTTCATCAGCACGCCATCCGCCGCCGCGCCCACACGTCCCGCCCGGAGCCGCCGGCTGCGGCACCTCCACAAAGTGGCTTCGCTCCTCGCCGCCGTGATGATGGCCGTCCTGGCGGTGGTGGTACCCGCCGGCTCAGCGCAGGCCGCCCGAAACTTCCCGGAGGAAGGCAAACCGCTGCTGGGCGCAGTCCTCGAATGGGGAGAGGACACCGCCGGCGGCTTCTCCGAAAGGCTCGGGGCATCCCCCGCAATCTTCGGACACGACATCGCCTTCCCGTTCCGTGCCTCGGAGGAGGACGATATCCGGGAGTTCCTGGAGCAGTCCGCCGGGCAGGGCGCCCATGCGATGCTGACGGTGAGGCCTGCTGTCCCGCTGGACCAGGTCACCGCTGACGCTGCCGCAGCCTTTGCCGGGGAAGTGCGCCGGATGCAGGGGAATTTCAAGGGCCAGCTGCTCATCCGCTTTGCTCCGGACATGAATGCCAGCTGGGTGGAATGGGGCCAGCAGCCGGGCGACTACCGGCAGGCATTCCGGGCGGTGACGGCCGCGTTTCGGGATGCCGGCGCCAGTGGCAGCCATGCCATGGTGTGGGAACCGTACCTGGGCAAGGACTACCCCTTTGACCGGAACCGGAATGCGCCCGGGCCCGGCAGCGAAGGCTTTACCCTGTTGGATACCAATGGCGACGGCACCTGGAATGGCTCCGACAAAGCCTACGAACCCTACTATCCGGGAGACGACGCCGTGGACTGGGTGGGCCTGACGGCCTACCACGATGACACCGCAGGGGGCTCCGCCGTCAATACCGTGCCCCGAGCCGGTGAGCTGCAGGAGATGCTGACGGCCTCCGGCGGGGAGAACTTCTACGGGACATATGCCGCGGGGCGGGACAAGCCCTTCATGCTGCAGACGTCAGCCTTCTACAGCCCGTCCTCCGGAGGCGCCGCGGAAGCGGAGATCAAGAACGGCTGGTGGGACCAGGTCCTGGGCGTTGCCGCATCACCCGACTTCGCACTGACCGGGGCAGTGCTCTGGGACGAACGCACCAGCACACGGGACACGGGGGTGGCCAGCATCGACTGGCGGCTCACCGGAAACGCCGGTATTGCGGACGCTGCCCACACCCGGCTTGAGGAGGCGCCTGTGCAGACGGGGCCCGTTACCGATGTCAGCTCGGGTCCCGGGTTCGTCAGGTCCAACACGCTTTCGGGGGCTGCCGCCTGGACCGTTGGGGCCGCGCTCATCATCCTCCTGGTGGCGCTGTGGCAGCTCCCCGCCAGGTTGAGTGCGGTCACGGCGTGGGGCTACAGCGATCCGTCCGGCAGGGACTCACGCGTGGACCTGCTCCGTGGCCTGGCCATCGTGTTCGTGGTGGTGAACCACCTGGGCATGGTGTCGCTGTTCCAGCTCCTGACCCAGGAAGCGGTGGGCTTCGTTTCGGGTGCCGAGCTGTTCGTTCTGTTCTCCGGCCTGGTGGTTGGCATGGTGTACGGGCCCAGGGCGAAGGACGATTTTGGAACGGTGGTGGACCTCACCTCGCGCCGGGCAGGCAAGCTCTATGTAACGGCACTGGTGGTGCTGGTGGGCGTCTTCCTCCTGTCTCTGCTGCCTTTCTTCCGGACCGAGGCGCTTACAACCTTCGTGGACCAGGGCACCGGCGGGGCAGGGCACGAAGGCGCCGGACGCACTTACGATCTTTACGCGGGCATGGAAACACTGTTCCAGTTCCCTGTGCCGGCGCAGGTGCTTCCCGCCATCCTGCTGCTCCAGTTCGGGCCCTGGCAGTTCAACGTGATGGGCCTCTACGTGGTGCTGCTGCTGGCCAGCCCGCTGATCCTGGCCGCCCTCAACCGCGGCAAGGCTGTCTGGGTGCTGGCGGCATCGCTGGCCGTGTACGCGGTGGGAACGGTGACGCGCTTCAGGATCCTGCCGTCGCAGTTCGAGGATTCCTTCCCTTTGCTGGTGTGGCAGGTGCTGTTCGTCATCGGCCTGGCGGCCGGGTTCCACCGGCGGAGCATCGTGGCCTGGCTTTCATCGCACACCGGGGTGGTGGTGGCCTGCACTGCGCTGGCCTTCGCGTTCGCCTTCGTATCCTGGGGCAACCCGTACCTCGCCAACGGGTTTGACGTCCGCCTGGCGATCATCCCGGACACCGCCTACCGGGCCATGTACGACCTCTTCTTCGGGCGCACCTACCTTGCCCCGGGCCGGCTGCTTAACGTCCTGGTCCTGGTGGTGGCGGCCTATGCCTTCCTCACCGCCTACTGGAAACCGGTACAGCGAGCCCTGGGCTGGTTCCTGGTCCCGGTGGGGCGCGCCACCCTCTACGTGTTCATCATGCATGTGGTCCTCATCGCCGTCATCGCCAACATCCCGGCTCTCCAGCAAGAGAACATCCTCATTAACACCCTGGCCTACGCCGTGGTGCTGGGGCTCCTCTGGCTGATGGTGCGGACGCGCTTCCTCTTCAAGATCATCCCCACCTGAGGACGCGCCCCGGCGGAGCCCATGCGCTCTTGCCTGGAGGCCGACGCGCAGGGCTCAGGGGTGCGGCAAGATCAGCTGGTGGAGCAGGTGGTCCTGCCACTGCCCTGCGATCTTCAGGTATTCCGGCGCAACCCCGATCTCCCGGAACCCCGCCCGCTGCAGGATCCGCCGCGATGCTGTGTTGTGGAGCAGGGTTGCCGCCTGGATACGGTGCAGCCCAAGCGACGTCCGGGCGTAGTTGGCTGCGTGGCGAACCGCGGCAGTGCCGATCCCCTGCCCGGTGAGTTCGTGATCCACCCAGTAGCCCAGGTTGGCGCTGAGGAAGGGGCCGTGCACGATTCCCGTCAGCGTGACCGCCCCAACCACGCGCCCGGCTCGGTGGCCGGCGCACACTGTGCCTCCGCCGTCGTCCTCTTCTTCGACCAGGACCCAAGGGACTTCGGTGCCCAACGCGTGCTGGGCGAGCTTGGTGCGGATGATGTCCGCCTGGTGCCCGCTGGTGAAGAACCTGTCAGTGCGTTTCGGCTCCCAAGGAGCCAGGTGCTCCCGATTGCGCTGAAAGGCCCCGGCAAGGGCGGCCGCATCCGAGTCCTCGAGCAACCGGATGAGGAGCCGTTCGCGCAGGTAGGCACTGCTGCCAGTCATGTACCAGGCACCTTTCAGGGGGGCGCTCCATGGGCGGGAGCAGGGTTTACGTGACCGAAACGCAAACGCCACAACACCGATACCGTCACAGCATTTGACGAAACATTTCATCCCTACGCTCACCATGTAACACTCCGGTGAAAGGGAACAACATGACAGATGCTACTCGCAGGAACTTCCTCCGCTATGTGGGAATGGTGGGGGGAGCCGGGGTGATGTACCAGACGATGGCAGCCATGGGCCTTGCCCCTGATACAGCAGCTCCTGCGTTTGCCGCTCCCCGTGCCGACGACCTGCAGGGCAAGGGCAAGAGCGTGGCAATCCTGGGCGGGGGAATCGCAGGCCTGACGACGGCGTACGAACTGGGCAAAGCCGGCTACAAGGTCACGATCCTCGAGGCACGGATGCGTCCGGGCGGGCGCAACTGGACCGTGCGCGGCGGGACCGAAGAGACGGACATGCGCGGGATCACCCAGCGGGCCACGTTCTCGAAGGACCAGTACATGAACGCGGGGCCGGGCCGCATCCCGCAGCACCACATCGCCCTGGACTACTGCAAGGAACTCGGGGTGGCCATCGAGCCCTTCACCAACCAGAACGCGGACGGCTACCTTTTCCGCGAAGGCAGCAGCAAGCTCTCCAACACGCCCGTCCGGCACCGCGCTGCCAAGGCTGACGTCTACGGCTACGTCTCCGAGCTGCTGGCCAAAGCCACTGACCAGGGTGCCCTGGACAGCTACATGAGCGCAGCGGACAAGGAGAACCTGATTTCCTTCCTGAAGAACTTCGGCGCCATTGGCAATAAGGTGCCCGGAGATGCCGCGGCGAGCTTCAAGTACACCGGCACGGGCCGTAAGGGGTACTCCGTCGCCCCGGGGGCCGGCCTGGAAGTCGGCACGCCCCTGGCACCGGATGCCCTGTCCGATGTTTTCGCCAGCGGTGTGGGCAACTACTTCTCCTTCGAATTCGGCTGGGACCAGGCCATGATGATGTTCCAGCCCGTGGGCGGCATGGACCGCATCCCGTATGCGTTCGAGGCCGCCATCGGCAAGGACAAATTCGTGTACGGCGCCCAGGTTCTCTCCATGAACAACACCGCCGCCGGCGTTTCGGTGGAGTACACCAACCCGGGCGGCCAGGCCAAGATGATCGAAGCAGACTTTGCCGTCTGCACCCTTCCGCCGCATATCGCAGCCAAGGTCCCGGGCAACCTCCCCGCGGACGTCATCGATGCCCTGAAGTTCGCCAGCCCCAGCGACGCCGGCAAGATCGGCATCGAGTACTCCCGCCGCTGGTGGGAAGAGGACCACCGGATCTACGGCGGCATCACCAACACCAACATCGACCTCGGCAACATGTGGTACCCGTCCACCGGGTTCCATGGGCAGCGCGGCACCATGGTGGGCTACTACAACACAGGTGCCAGCGCGCGCGTCTACAAGGAACTCAGCCCGGAGAAGCGCCTGGGCCGCGCCCTCGACCAGGGTGCACGGATCCATGGTGACGTGTACCGGAAGGACGTTGCGGCGTCGTTCTCGGTGGACTGGGGCAGCACCGCCTTCTCCGAGGGCGCCTGGGTGGGCTGGCCCTCACAGACCGATGCCAGATACGCCAAGCTGCTGGAGCCGTCCGGCAACATCTACTTCGCCGGCGACCACCTCAGCCACGCCATCGCCTGGCAGCACGGTGCCATGACCTCCGCCCGCGCCGCCGTCACCTCCCTGCACACTCGGGCAGCGGCGATGGTGGCCGGATGAGCGCCGCAACCCCCGCCAGCCCCCGCACCTCGACAGAAAAGAAGACCATGCTCCGCCGCAGACTCGCCCTGATCGGTGCCGGTATCGCCGGCATAAGCCTCACCGCAACCGCCGCCTTCGCCGCGCCGGCAGTGTTCCAGGACCTCACCGCACCAAAACCCGGAACCACAGTGTCCAACCTCCCAGCCGGCCAGGACAACCCAATGATCGCCAGCGGAGTGGCCATCGGTGCGAACACCGCCATCTACAAGAGCAGTGGACTGGGGCCGTCCGCCTTGAATACAGCCGCGCCCGCCGGAAGCGAGCAGCGCTACGTGGACCCGGGCGTCTTCCCGGGAGGCGTCCTTCCGCCCGGCGTCACCATCACCGAAGCGCAGGGCATCAACGCCCTCCGCCGGATCGGCGAGAACCTGGCCCAGGCCGGATTGGATTACGACGACGTCATCACCATGCGCGTTTTCCTCCAGAACCCTGCGGGTACGGAAAAGGCCGACTTTGACGGCTGGAACCGGGCGTACCGGCAGTACTTTGCGAACACCAGCCTCGCCGACGGTTCTGCAGTGAAGGTTCCGCTGGGCTCCGCGGCACCCGCAGAACCCTTTGTGGTGAACCCTGCAAGGCCTTCACGCTTCGCCCTGGAAATTGAGAACCTGCCGGTCAACGGCTGGCTGGTGGAAGTGGAGGTGGACGCGGCCTACCCGGCTTCCGGCGGCAGGTAGGAGTCCGCGGATGCAGGAACGGCGTGGACCCCGTGCCGAAAGCACGTGGTCCACGCCGTTACCCGTCTACTGCGGCTTGCTATACGAGTCCTGGGTAGCTTGCCAGGATGTAATCGGCGGCAGCGGGGCCCTTCATGCGCAGCCCGTTGTGGCCGGAAGCAATCCTGCGGTGGCTCATGGCGGCCCAGAACTCGGATTCCGGTCCGGGCTTCTGCTGGTTGATAAAGCACCAGCTGGTGTACAGGCCGTACAGGCGGTCGCGGTCCAGCGTGGATTCCGAGGCCTGGTCGAGATAGGTGGCTTCTTTGAGAAAGAGGTCGAACTGCGAATGTGCCAAGACGGCTTCCCTTCGCTAAGTGCGGTGGTACTGCCGTTCGGCTACAGCAGCTAACCTCAATGCCGTGCACGGGGCAATGGAGTGTGGATGAAGGTGTCACTGCCGCATCTACAATGTAGACTTTACCCGTAGACAACCAATCAGGCAAGCGTCTGGATTATCCATTCCCGCGGCCCCCGAACTGCCCATCCGGCGTCGGAAATTTCCTGCCGCCGGGGAGCCTTGGACGCCACTATTCGAAGGAAGCGCGGCGCCTGTCCTGCGCCCGGGTGGCCCAGACGTCCGGGCGGTTCACCTTGAAGCGGCGGCCCGTCAGCGCGCGGGCTGAGAGCCGGATGTAGTTCGCCTTTTCGCCCGGCTGCCACGGCTCAAGACCCAGGCTGTCCACGGCATCTTTGTCCGCCTGGTCCTCGATGACCTGGGTGTCTCCGCGCAGCACCACGCTCCACGCCTCTTCGGTGTGGGGATCGTAACCGTCGATTTCCAGGGCGGCGGGCCGTTCGGACAGGGCGCTCCACAGCTTGGTGACGCCGGCCGTCCTGAAGGCGATGCTCCTGCGGTGCACCACGTAGTTGATCGGGAAGATCTCCGGATGGCCATCAACCACCACGGCAAGGCGGCCGACGGTGTCATTGGCCAGGAGTTCCCAGCATTCGTCAAAGGTCAGGGTGCCATCCGGCTGCGTCTGCGAGTCCATGAACCACACCTTACGGCCACTGTCCCTGCGGAACCTAGAGTGCAACGGCCCGAATCACAGGCCGGCCTACTGGATGCCCGCGAACAGCTCGTTCAGTTCCGCCGTGAGCTCCTTCTGCACCGACGGCGTCCCGACCTGCTTGCCGTCGATGTGGTTGACCGGTGCCAGCAGGCGGACGCTGGAGATCAGCCACACAGCATCGGCGTCCAGCAAATCCTGGGGCTCCAGCGGGCCGTAGCCCAGTTCCCAGCCCGCTGCCTTGGCTGCGGTGAACAGCGCCCCCTGCGATGTTCCGGGCAGGATGCCGCTGTCCAGCTGCGGTGTGATCAGGCGCTTCACGGACGTGCCGTCGTCGGCCTTTTCCACGTGGGCCAGCAGCACGGTGGACGTGGGACCCTCCAGGACCCTGCCGTCCGAGGAGATGAAGATGACGTCGTCCGCGCCCTGTTTGTGCGCGTGGCGCAGTGCGGCCATGTTGACGGCGTAGGAGAGTGTTTTGGCGCCGAGCAGCAGCCAGGGTGCGCGCTCGGCGGCGTCGCTGTCATAGCCGCGGTCCAGGAGGATCACGTCGATCCCGGTTTCGCGCTGGCGCCGGGCGCCGGCGCCTACGGGCGAGACCTGGACCCAGCAGTTGGGGGCAGTTGCGCCCTCGACGCCGCGGGTCACCACGAGTTTCACCACCAGTTCGTCCCGGTCCCCGGCCCCGGCCTCGGGAGGGTTCTGGACCCGGTGCTCGGACAGCGCGGTGGCAATGGCGCGGCGCCACTCGTCCTGGCCCGGAATAACGAGGTCAAGCGCGTCTGCGGAGCCGGCAAGGCGGTCCAGGTGGGCCTGGACCTTGCGGACGTTTCCGCCCACCGCCAGCATGGTCTCGAAGACGCCGTCGCCCCGGGTGGCGCCCTGGTCCGTCACCATCAGCTGAGGCTGCGAGGCGTCGGCCAGCCGGCCGCCAGGGAAGGTGGGGTCGAGGAAAACGAGAACCACGGGCGCAGGAGAGGTCATGGGTCCAGCTTAGTGCGGTGCCCCACCGATAAGCTGGGCGGAGTGCCCCGGCTGGAAACCGTCCGCCGGAGCTCATTTTTCCGGGGGTTATTGCACGTGTTGTGGCCATTTTCGCTTGCCGGCACCGCTCCAGGGTGGGTGGTTGTGGTGCTGGGTATCGCCGACCTGGTGATCAGGGTGCTGGCTGTGGGCATCATTCCGGGCAACAGGCGGCCCACCACGGCCATGGCCTGGCTGCTGGGCATCTTCTTCGTCCCGTTCGTGGGCATCATCCTGTTCCTCCTGTTCGGCAACTTCAAACTGTCCAGCCGCCGGCGGGAGCAGCAGCAGCAGGTCAACGAAAGGGTGCGGGCCGGGATCTCGTCCCTTGCCGACGTCGAAAGCGACTACCCGGGACCGGAGTGGGTCAAGTCCGCCGGGGAATTGAACCGCAGGCTGGGGTCCCTGCCCATGGTGGACGGAAACTCGGTGGACCTCATCCCCGGCTACCCGGATTCCCTGCTTGAAATGACGAAGGCCGTCCGCAAGGCGAAGAAGTTCGTCAACGCCGAGTTCTACATCATGAGCACGGACCACATCACCGACGAGCTCCTGGAAGCCATGGAGGAAGCCGCGGAACGGGGCGTGGAAGTCCGCGTGCTGTTCGACCACATCGGCACGCTCCGGGTACAGGGCTACCGGAAGCTGCTGAAGCGGCTGCGCGCGGGCAAGATCCAGTGGAAGCGGATGCTGCCGCTGCTGCCCATCCACGGCCAGTGGCGCCGGCCGGACCTCCGCAACCACCGGAAGATCATGGTGATCGACGGCGAAATCGCCTTCACGGGGTCACAGAACCTGATTGAGCCCTCCTACAACAGCCCCCGCCACCGCAAGGCAGGCCGGGAATGGGTGGAGCTGATGGCTTGCCTGCGCGGGCCCATCGTCACCACGCTGAACGTTGTTTTTGCCACCGACTGGCTCAGCGAGACCGACGAATCGCTGGAGCACCAGCTGCAGCTCCCGGCCAACACGGAGCCGGGGAACGTCACCGCCCAGGTGGTTCCCAGCGGCCCGGGGTTCATCACCGAGAACAACCTGCGCCTGTTCAACACCCTGATCTACTCGGCCCAGCACCGGATTTCCATCTGCAGCCCCTACTTTGTGCCGGACGACTCCCTGCTCTATGCCATCACCACGGCTGCCCAGCGCGGCGTGGAGGTGGAGCTGTTCGTGTCCGAGAAGGGCGACCAGTTCCTGGTGCACCACGCCCAGCGGTCCTACTACGAGGCCCTGCTGGAGGCTGGCGTCCGGATCTACCTCTACAAGGCCCCGTTTGTGCTCCATGCCAAGCACTTCACCATCGACGACGAGGTGGCGGTCCTCGGCTCCAGCAACATGGACATGCGCTCCTTCTCCCTGAACATGGAGGTTTCCGTGATGCTGCTGGGCGAGGACATCGTCACCAAGATGCGGGCGGTGGAGGACACCTACCGGGACATCTCCCACGAGCTCAAACTGACGGACTGGATCAACCGGCCCCTGGCGGCCCGCTACGTGGACAACGTGGCGAGGCTGACCGCCACCGTCCAGTAGAACCTGGGAGTTTCCGGGGTTCAGGCGTCCGGGAAGTCCGCTCCCAGCGTGGAGAGGACGCCGAACGCCTTGGTGCGGATTTCCTCGTATTCGTCCTCCGGATCTGAGTCCGCGGTGATGGCACCGCCGACGCCGAGCGTCAGTTCCGCCGTTCCTTTGCCCCCGGCGTTGATCACCAGGGTCCGGATCGCGACGGCAAGGTCCGTGGCCCCGTTCAAGGAAAAGTAGCCGATCGCTCCCGAGTAGACCCCGCGGGCGCCCGCTTCCAGGTCATCCAGGATGGCCATGGTGCTGATCTTGGGTGCGCCGGTCATGGATCCGGCGGGGAAGCAGGCGGCCACGGCCTCGGCCCGGGAGGAACCCGGCTTCAGCTGCGCGTCAATGGTGCTCACCATCTGGTGGACGGTGGCGTAGCTTTCAATGGCGCAGAGCCTGCTGACGGTCACCGATCCGGGGACGGCGAAGTGGCTGAGGTCATTGCGGAGCAGGTCCACGATCATGATGTTTTCGGCGCGGTCCTTCAGCGCGGTGGCAAGGTCCGTGCGCAGCCGGGCGTCCTCTGCGGGGTCTGCAGCCCGGCGGCGGGTTCCCTTGATGGGCTCGGCGCGCATCCCGCCGTCGGCCGCGATCTTCAGGAACCGCTCGGGCGAGGTGCTGGCCACCGTGAGGCTGCCCAGGCGCAGGTAACTGGCAAAGGGCGCGGGATTCCTGCGGCGCAGCGCCAGGTACGTGGTCCATGGATCCAGGGCATCAGCCGGTATGTCCGCGGACAGGGCGGTGGTCAGGCAGACCTCGTAGGAGTTCCCCTCGCCGATCTGGTGCTGTGCCGCAGAGATTTTGGCCAGGTATTCCGCGCGGGTGTCCCGGCTGCGGAAGGCCGGCGCTGCCGGGAGGGCGACGCCGGTGCTGCCGCCGGCTTGCGCTGCCGGACCGGCGGTTTCCACGGCGGCCCGCGCCTGGACCAGCCAGTCATCGGCATCGGGGGCGTCGAGTGCCAGGAGCCAGGCGGCTCCTTCCGCGTGGTCCAGGACCACGGCCCTTCCGGCGAAGATGAGCGCGGCATCTGGGGTGGGGGAGGGGAGATCGGTCCCGCCGGTCTCGCGCTTGAGTTCGTAACCCAGGCAGCCTAGCCAGCCGAGCGCGAAGCCGCCGGGGTACGCATCGGGAATCTCGACGGCGGAAAGCCCCCACACGGTGTCCAGCCAACGGAAGAAGGGGCCTTGAACGGTGGCGGTGGCGCACCCCGCGCTGAGCAGGCTGTGGCCTGAACGGTGCGTTACCGACTGGCCGAATGTGCCGCCGTCGTCCGCCATGATGCTGAAGCGGCTGCGCTCCGCAGCTTCCCCGGCATCCGTGTCCGGGGCAGCTCCTGCGTTCGAGGAGTCCAGCCAGACGGCGTTGGGCGAGCGTCCGTAGAGGGCGCCGAAGAGTCCCGCGGCGTCCGGACGGACGTCCAGGCGTTCCGCGCGGAGGCGCAGTCCCCGGCGTGCTGACAACTCAGGTGCCAGGGCGGGGGCCAGCGCCGGAAGGTAGGGGAGGACCTGCAGCACGTCGGCCGGTGCCGAGCCGTCGGCGGGGTTACGCACGCGGATGTCGGCATCGAGGGGGACGTTGTCCGCCGCGAGCCACTCCTCTTCCTGCGCCGCCCACTGGTCCCAGAACGGCTCATAGGTTTCGCCGTCCCGGTCCAGCGCCCGGGTCCGGCGCACGTCGTCCGGGGCCTCGGCCCAGATCACCGCGCTCAGCCGGGGGCGGGCCGCTGCTGCTGCCGCCCCCACGCCCTCCACGATGACGATCTCTGCCGGAAGCGTCACCCGGGGTTCGCCGTCGTAATGTTTCTCCCAGTCCCAGCAGACCCAGGAGGCAGCCTCCCCGCGGCCCAGGGGGGTGAGCACCGTGGAAACATACCTCTCGATGCCCGCCGCCAGTCCATTCCATCCGGGGTATATGTCCTCGAGGTGGAACAGCGACACCTTGTGGTGGGCGCGCAGCCTGGCGGCCAGTTCGACGGCGAGCGTCGTCTTCCCAGCGCCGGAGCGTCCGTCAATGGCGATGATGACGGGGGCTGGGCTCATGGAGTAGAGCGTACCTTTATCCCTGCCGGGCTTTCATCCGCGGGTTCTTCTTGTTGATAACGAACGTCCGGCCGCGGCGCCGGACAATCTGGGCTCCCGGGATCTTCTTCAATGCGCGAAGTGAGTTGCGGACCTTCATGGTGTGCTCCTTGTGGGTTGATTGTTTGGTTGGTACCGGTTGCGGGATTGAAGCTCAGCTGGCCTGTTCGAGGCCGAAGGGGTCGTGCAGGCCCTTGCCGGACGCCAGTTCCTCGTCGGTGAGCTGGCAGGAAGTGAGGAGGTGCTCGAATTCCGCCGCGTCGAGGTCCTCGCCGGTGGCGGTGATGACCGTGGCGGCAGGCGCCGGCATTCCGCGGCCGGCAGGGACCTCCGTTGGAGGAACGTCGTCCCACGCCCCGGTATTCTCAAGCCAGATCCGGGGTCCGACGCCCTGGATGGCAATGCGGCATTCGGGCGCCGAGGCAATCCAGAGGTTGCCGCGCACCACGCAGCAGCCTTCCGCCAAAGTTGCCAGGGCTTGGCGGAAACGTCCGGGGTGCAGCGGCCGTTCAACGCGCTGTACCACAGTCATGAACGGTGAAGCATCGCTCGTTCCTGCGCCCCCGGGCCGTTCAGCGTCCGTCCGATGCACCGTTTCGGAGGGAACTTTATCGGAGGGCACTGTTCCGGGTGCCGTCCGGGCCAGCGACCCCAGGTAATGGTGACGTCCCGGGCGGACCTCACCTGCGCTGGACGCCAGGTCCGCGTGGGGTGCAAGCTGCCGGGCCAGGTGCAGACCCCGCTCCCGGGCCGCCGGATCCGGTGGCACGATGTCCGGTTCCGTCACCAGGACGGTGTCGGCAAAGGCCAGCTCGCCGATGAGGCATTCGCCGGGCGTCCGCTCATCCTCCACCATCGTAGTGAAGCCGGATTCGAACAGTGTGTGGGAGTCCCAGATATGGTCCTCCAGCGCATCCGGAGCCAGCGCGAGGATCACGGAAGAGACGGTGGCGCGGTCCGCCAGTTTTCCGTTCAGCGCGGTAACGGCCGCGTGCGCAGGGGTGGCCGGTGCCAGTCCGATGATGATGGGACCGGGGATTCGCTTTCCCCGGCTGTCCTGGATCAGCCGCTCAATACCGGGCACCAGGTCCAGGCGCACGGCGCAGCTCAGGCACCCGTGCTCCAGGAAGGACTCCCCGCGTTCAATCTCGCCGGCCCCGGTGAAAGTCCGCCGGACCACCACCCCGTTTTCCAGCAGATCGTGAAGGACCACGAGGCTTCCGGGGCGGGCGGCCGCCAGGTCCTCGCAGGCCTGCTGGCGGCAAAGGGCATCCAGGGAAGTGACAACGATGAGCTCCATATGCCCAGCCTAGTTGAGAATCATTCTCAACTACAAACCTAAGTGCGCCGAACCTCGGGTCAGCGGTTCTGCCGCTGCAGCTCCGCGCTGCGAAGCACGGCTGACTTGATGTGGTCCACGATGCCGGGGAGCGCTGCGTGGATTTGATGCCAGACGGCGTCAAAGTCCGCGTGTCCGCCGTACCAGGGGTCCTCGATGCCCTGGTCCAGGAGGTCCAGGCCCGCCACTGAGGGATCGAAGCTGCGGAACATGCGGATCTTTTCCAGTGACTCCTGATTCGGGGCGGCTTCGCTGAGCCAGGCATAGTGGTCGATGTCCAGCGCAAGGATCAGGTCCCTGGAGTGGAACCAGTCCGGCTCCCATTCGCGGGCGATGTGCTGCTCCGATAGAAGCTGGGTGGCGGCGAGCCTGCGGGCGGCCCGGGGATCGATGGGGCGGCCGGCCTCGTAGCCCGTGGTTCCTGCCGAGTCCACCGCCACGAGGTCGTCCAGACCCTCGCGTTCAAGGGCCGCAGCGAGCATGAGCTCAGCCATGGGGGACCGGCAGATGTTGCCGGTGCAGACGGCGATGACGCGGTATGGGCTCGACGCTGAGTTCATGAAACTAAGCATGCGCGCTATCGTCCCGATTGGCCAGAGAAGTGATTCATATTGCGTGACAGGCTTGTAAAGAAGTTTTCCCGTTAGTCACGGACGGTGGGGTGAGTGGGCCGCCTAGTGCATGACGGCCAGGAGGATGCCGACGCCTACGAAGAGCACGCCAAAGACCTTGCTGAGGACCATCTGTCCACGAGCTGAATGCGTAAACCGCTGGAAGGACCGGGCGGCTGCCGCGAAGAAGAACCACATCACCAGGATGTCGATGGCAATAATCGTGGCCGTCAGTACGGCGTATTGGGCGAGGAGCGGCTGTTCAGGCCTGATGAACTGGGGCATGAACGCCAGGAAGAAGATGATGGCCTTGGGGTTGAGCAGGTTTACCCACAGTCCCCGGCGGAAGATGGACCAGGCAGGTTCGTTCCGGAGGGAAGCGGTTTGTTGCTCTTCGAGATTCGGTTTGCTCAGGAATTGCCTGATGCCCAGGTATACGAGGTAGGCGGCGCCGGCAAAGCGGATGACGTTGAAGGCGACAGGAGAGCTTGCCACCAGCACTCCCACACCGAGCGCCACGATCACCACGTGGATCACCAGTGCTGCCTGTTGTCCCAGGATGCCCCAGATGGACCGGCGGAACCCGGCGTTCAGGGAATTGCTCATGGTGTTGATGGCTCCGGCGCCGGGCGTGAAGCTGATGAGGGTTCCGGCGCCCACCAGGGCGAGCCAAAGGGAGAATTGCACCATCCAAGTTTAGTGGCCGTTGACGCTACTTAATCACCCTGTTTGCCCTGCTTGCGGGCCACGGCTGCCGTACTGCGAGTACGGCCCCTGGGCATGTGCGGGCTCATGCCCGGGCAATGACCTCACCGTTGGGGATCAGGAACCACCCGTCGTCGGTGGAGCCCCAGCGGTGCCACCCGGCCGAGATCCGGGCAAGGTCCGCGGGATTGGCGAAGCCGTATTCCAGCGCCTGCTCCGCGAAGGCGGAATGAAGCACGCGTTCCCCCCACACGCGCGCCTGCCACCGGCGCTGCTGGCTTGTGGCATAAAGCCAGTTGCTGCTGGAGGGTGCCACATCGGTAAATCCGGCCGCCTGCGCCCAGCTGACCAGCCGCCGGCCGGCGTCGGGTTCCGCCCCGTTCCGCCGCGCGATGCGCTGGTAAAGCTCCATCCACTCGTCCAGTTCCGGAATGGCGGGGTACCAGCTCATGCCGTGGAAATCGGCGTCGCGCACGGCAACGATGCCGCCGGGCTTGGCAACGCGCCGCATCTCACGCAGCGCCTCCACCGGATCCGTAAGGTGCTGGAGCACCTGGTGGGCGTGGACGACGTCGAAAGTCTCATCCTCGAAGTCCAGGTCGTAGATATTCCCGGCCACGAACTCCACGTTGGACACCTCGCGTTCCATGGCGAGCGCCTTGGCCTGGGCGATGATGTCCGGTGACCGGTCCAGGCCCGTCACCTTCCCCGGCGCCACCAGGACGGCGAAGTCGCACGTGATGGTGCCCGGGCCGCAGCCGACGTCGAGCACGCTGGCTCCGGGTGGGAGGTGCGGCAGGACGAATGCTGCCGAATTCTCGGCGGTCCTGGCGGCATGGGCGCGGACCACGGACTCGTGGTGGCCGTGCGTGTAAACGTCGTCTTCAGGCTGCTGCGCACTCATAACCAAACGCTACCCCTAGTTGGGTGGGGCGGGTGTGTCCGGCAGGCCAGCGGAAGACTCTTCGCGCGCAGCAACCGTGGCCTCCACCATGGCGGTCATGAACCGGGTGACAGTATCGAGCTCGTCAGCCGAGAACCCGGCCATGGCGCTGCCCATCTGGCGGGCGAGCGGAGCGAAGATGGCGCCGCCCTCCTGGAACGCCTTGGGCGTCATCCTGAGCTGGACCTGCCGGCGGTCCGAGCTGTGCCGCTCACGGGTCACGTGTCCGGAATGGTCCAGCCGGTCGATCAGGGCGGTGGTGGCGGGGGAGCTGAGGTGCAGTTCCTTCCGCAGGAGCCCCGGAGTGACCACATTTCCCTTGGCCGTGTGGCGCATGATCACGGCCAGCGCGTTGAGGTCTGTCCGGTGCATGTCCTTGCGGCCGCCTGCTGTGTCCACGTAGCGGTTGGCCTCGAGCGTGAATTCCTGCAGGAGGCGGACCAGGGGATGGGGCCCTCCGGCAGTTCCGGGAGGGCCGCCCTGGGGTGCCGGGCTGGTGCCGTCTGCCATGTCCACCTCCTGGTCATCCCGATGCTTGGCCGCTTGCAGTGCAACCGCGCGTTGCGTACTGACGGAT
The DNA here is from genome assembly GCF_014644515.1 of Pseudarthrobacter scleromae. Classification (NCBI taxonomy): domain Bacteria; kingdom Bacillati; phylum Actinomycetota; class Actinomycetes; order Micrococcales; family Micrococcaceae; genus Pseudarthrobacter; species Pseudarthrobacter scleromae. Next base: position 86,577 of record NZ_BMKV01000005.1, read on the forward strand.
ATTACTTCAGCGGCTGAGGCCCCTCAGTATCGGCGGCATAAAGAAAAAGCTAGCCTGACGCTTATCTCCATGATGGAGATACTCTAATATGGAGCCAATGTTACTCCCCGCCCGTCGTCCGGAAGGCATCATGAAACACAAATCCGCAGGAACGGAACGCGTCCCGTTCTGGCTGCGCTGGCTGCTCCCCGTCATCCTGGTCCTCACGTGGCTGGCGCTCGCCGGCGTAGGAGGCCCCACTTTCGGCCGCCTTGAAGAGGTATCGTCCAACGACCAGGCCTCCTTTCTTCCCGCCAGCGCGGAGGCCACTGCCGCCCAGGACTGGCAGGCGAAGTTCCGGGACTCGGACGAGGTGCCCGGCGTGATCGTGATCGAGAGCAATGAAGCCTTCACCCCGGCCCAGTTCGGCGAAGTGGCGGGCCTCAAGACGGAGCTGGAAGGGCTGCAGCTTGGCAGCGCCGTTGTGGGCCCGATTCCTTCCGAGGACGGCAAGGCGGTCCAGTTCATCGTGCCGATCGATTCGTCCGCGGAAGTCAAGGAGGCCGTCCAGGAGCTGCGGGACACCGTGTCCGAGTCCGCGCCGGCAGGAATGCAGACCTTTGTGACCGGCCCGGCCGGGCTCGCGGCGGACCTCACGGCCGCCTTCGCCGGGATTGACGGAATCCTCCTCCTGGTGGCCCTGGCCGCCGTGTTTGTGATCCTCCTGATCGTGTACCGTTCCCTCCTGCTGCCCATGATGGTGCTCCTGACTTCCGTCTTTGCGCTGTGCGCGGCCATCCTGCTGGTGTTCGGCATGGCCAAGGCCGGATGGATCCAGCTGAACGGCCAAAGCCAGGGCATCCTGTCCATCCTGGTCATTGGCGCCGCAACGGACTATGCACTCCTCTACGTGGCACGGTTCCGCGAGGCCCTGACCCACACCACCAACCGCACCGCGGCCGTGCTCACCGCCTGGAAGGCATCCTTCGAGCCGATCCTGGCCTCCGGTGCCACCGTGATCATCGCCCTGCTGTGCCTGCTTTTCTCCGACCTGAACTCCAACAAGGCCCTTGGCCCTGTGGCTGCTGCCGGCATTCTTTGCTCCCTGTTCGCGGCCCTCACACTGCTGCCGGCCCTGATGGCGCTCCTGGGCCGGGCGGCTTTCTGGCCGTTCCGCCCCAAGCTGGTCCCGGCGGAAGACCGCGAACCCGAACTGGTGACCGGGCTGGAGGGCCAGAAGGGTCTGTGGCGCGCCACCGGATCTCTGGTCTCCCGGCGTCCGCGTGCCGTGTGGATCGCCTCGGTCCTGCTGTTGCTGGTGGCCTCGGCCGGCGTCCTGCAGCTCAAGGCCAACGGCGTTCCGCAGACAGACGTCATCCTCACCGCCTCCAACGCCGTCGACGGCCAGGACGCCCTGGCGCGCCACTTCGACGCCGGCAGCGGCAGCCCCGCCGTCGTGGTTGCGGACCAGAGCAAGGCGCAGGAGGTGCTTGACACAGTCAAGGCGGCCGACGGCGTAGGGGACGCCTATCTGCTGGCCCAGGGCAGCGTGCCCATCACCGGAGCCCCCGGCGCTCCCAGCGCCCCCGACGTCCGCGACGGCAAGGTGCTCATCAACGCCACCCTGAACTCCGCCGCAGACTCCCTGGAGGCCGAGGAAGCGGTGAAAGCCCTGCGCGAGGACGTGAAGGCCGTGGACCCGGACGCCCTGGTGGGCGGCGTGACCGCGACCGCCCTGGATACCAACACCACCGCCCAGCGTGACCTGGTGATCATCATCCCCGTGGTCCTGGTGGTCATCCTCTTCATCCTGATGCTGCTGCTGCGCTCCGTCCTGGCGCCGGTGCTGCTGGTGCTCTCGGTGGTGCTCTCCTACGCGGCAGCCATGGGGGTCTCGGCCTTCGTGTTCAACAACATCCTGGGTTTCCCGGGCGCTGATGCCACCGTTCCGCTGTTCGGTTTCGTGTTCTTGGTGGCCCTCGGGGTGGACTACAACATCTTCCTGATGAGCCGGGTCCGTGAGGAATCGCTGAAGCACGGCACCCGTCCCGGCATCCTTCGCGGCCTGGGCGTCACCGGCGGCGTCATCACCTCCGCCGGCGTGGTCCTGGCTGCCACCTTCGCAGCCCTCGGTGTCATCCCCATCATGTTCCTGGTGCAGCTGGCATTCATTGTGGCCTTCGGTGTGCTGCTGGACACCGTGCTGGTGAGGTCCCTGCTGGTGCCCGCCCTGGCGTACGACATCGGCCCCCGTATCTGGTGGCCCAGCAAGCTCGGGCGGCAGGAGGTTGAGGAACGGCCGGACCGGGATGAAGCCCTGTTGGCCAAAACACCTGCTGGATAGACTGCACTTGCGCCCGCATGGACGCGGAACTCAAAGGAGAGATGCACCATGACCGAGAACCAGGAATCCCCGGCCGAGCAGCCCCGCAAGGGAAGCACAGCCCCCGGGCTGGAAGGCGAGGGCGGGCAGTACGTGGACGGCGACTACGGTGATGCCGGGACGGTGGGAGAGCCCGCCGGGAACCCTGAGGACGGCGAGTACCCGGACGGGGACTACGGTGACGCCGGCACCTCCGGCGCAGCCCGCGAAACCGATGCCCTCCAGGACGGGCTCGCGGACGGCCAGGTGAACACCACCTCGAAGGAGGGCGGTCCCCTGCACGGCGGCCGGGACAGCGACAGGTAGCGCGGCGGCAAGAGCAGCCCCGCAACGCGAAGCAGAACGGCGGCGGGTTCTCCAACAGCGAAAACGGAGAGCCGCCGTCGTCCGCGTTTAAGCGCTGTTAACCGCGCCAATGCTGACAGCCGGGCGGATCCATGGAGTTGCCCGGACGCAAAGTTGAGCGTACCTCGCTCAACTCCGTGTTGACATCAAAGGCGACCTGAGTAAAGTTGAGTGCAGAACGCTCAATAGCGGGCGCCAACCAGTTTCCAAGGAAAGAAGGAAGCAACACATGTCACGTGCAGTAGGTATCGACCTCGGAACCACCAACTCCGTCGTCTCCGTTCTCGAAGGTGGCGAGCCCACCGTTATTGCCAACGCCGAGGGTGGCCGCACCACGCCGTCCGTCGTTGCGTTCTCCAAGTCCGGCGAAGTCCTGGTGGGTGAAATCGCCAAGCGCCAGGCCGTCAACAACATCGATCGCACCATCGCCTCGGTCAAGCGCCACATGGGCACGGACTGGACCGTCAACATTGACGAGAAGAAGTACACCCCGCAGGAAATCTCCGCGCGTATCCTCATGAAGCTGAAGAACGACGCCGAGTCCTACCTGGGTGAAAAGGTCACAGACGCTGTGATCACCGTTCCGGCGTACTTCAACGACGCCGAGCGCCAGGCAACCAAGGAAGCCGGCGAGATTGCAGGCCTGAACGTCCTGCGCATCGTCAACGAGCCCACCGCGGCAGCGCTGGCCTACGGCCTGGACAAGGGCAAGGAAGACGAACTCATCCTGGTCTTCGACCTCGGCGGCGGCACCTTCGACGTCTCCCTGCTGGAAGTCGGCAAGGACGAAGACAACTTCTCCACCATCCAGGTCCGCGCCACCGCCGGTGACAACCGCCTGGGCGGCGACGACTGGGACCAGCGCGTCGTTGACTACCTGCTCAACCAGCTCAAGGTCAAGGGCATGGACCTGTCCAAGGACAAGATCGCCCTCCAGCGCCTCCGCGAAGCCGCTGAGCAGGCCAAGAAGGAACTCTCTTCCTCCACCAGCACCAACGTCTCCCTCCAGTACCTGTCCGTCACCCCCGACGGCCCGGTCCACCTGGACGAGCAGCTGACCCGCGCCAAGTTCCAGGACCTCACCAAGGACCTGCTGGAGCGCACCAAGAAGCCGTTCCACGACGTCATCAAGGAAGCCGGCATCAAGCTCTCCGACATCGACCACATCGTGCTGGTGGGCGGTTCCACCCGCATGCCCGCTGTCTCCGAGCTGGTCAAGGAACTGGCAGGCGGCAAGGAGCCGAACAAGGGCGTGAACCCGGACGAGGTTGTGGCTGTTGGCGCAGCCCTGCAGGCCGGTGTCCTGAAGGGCGAGCGCAAGGACGTCCTCCTGATCGACGTCACCCCGCTGTCCCTCGGCATCGAAACCAAGGGCGGTGTGATGACGCACCTGATCGAGCGCAACACGGCCATCCCCACCAAGCGGTCCGAGACCTTCACCACGGCTGACGACAACCAGCCGTCCGTGGCCATCCAGGTCTTCCAGGGCGAGCGCGAATTCACCCGCGACAACAAGCCGCTGGGCACATTCGAGCTGACCGGTATCGCTCCGGCTCCGCGCGGCGTCCCGCAGGTTGAGGTCACCTTCGACATCGACGCCAACGGCATCGTCCATGTCTCCGCGAAGGACAAGGGCACCGGCAAGGAACAGTCCATGACCATCACCGGCGGTTCCAGCCTCTCCAAGGAAGACATTGACCGCATGGTCAAGGATGCCGAGGAGCACGCAGCCGAGGACAAGGCCCGCCGCGAGGCAACCGACACCCGCAACACCGCCGAGCAGCTCGCCTACTCCGTGGACAAGCTGATCGCGGACAACGCCGACAAGCTGCCTGAAGAGGTCAAGACCGAGGTCCAGGCCGACGTCGACGACCTCAAGAAGGCACTCGAAGGCACCGACGACGCCGCCGTGAAGGCCGCCTTCGAGAAGCTCCAGGCTTCCCAGGGCAAGCTGGGCGAGGCCATCTACGCCCAGGCCGGTTCACCGGACGGTGCCACCGGCGCTGCAGGTGCTGAAGGCGCTGCGGGATCAGCTGCCGGTGACAAAGCTGGCGACGAGGACATCGTTGACGCCGAGATCATCGACGAAGACGAAGCGAAGAAGTAGCCATGCCCCATCACGGTAACGAGGAAGAACACAACACTTCCACCGACCACGACCGCGCGGGCCAGAAGGGTGACAGCCATGAGCCGGTCATCCGGGACAACCGCAAGGTTGACCCGGTGACCGGGCAGGCCCGGCACCCTGAAGGGGGCAGCACCTCCCACGGTGCAGGTGCGGCTTCCGGCACGGATTCCGACGGCGACGCCCTGGCCCAGGCTGAGGAGATCCTCAACGGCGTCGAGGTGCCGGCGGAAGAATCCGTGGCGCAGGGTGCCGCTGGAACGGGTTCGGCCAACGCTGAGGCGGCCGAGCTGCGGAACGACCTCCTCCGGCTGCAGGCCGAGTACGTCAACTACCGCAAGCGCGTTGAACGCGACCGCGCCGTGGCAGGGGAAATGGCCGTCATCGGCGTCCTGAACTCCCTGCTTCCGGTCCTGGACGACGTCGACGCAGCCCGCCAGCACGGCGACCTGGCCGACGGGCCGTTTGCCGCGATCGCCACCAAGCTGGAGAACGCACTGAAGACGTACGGCCTGGTCCGCATCGACGAGACCGGAGTGGAGTTCGATCCCACGATCCACGAGGCCCTGATCCAGCAGCCCGGCGAGGACATCGAGGTTGACACCGTCAGCCAGGTGCTCCGCTCAGGCTACAAGTCAGGCGAACGCGTCCTCCGGGCAGCACAGGTCATCGTCGCAGTACCTGCGTAGCATTACTTTCGGTGGTTGAGCCGGCCAGTTTCCGGTTGGCTCAACCACCGACCCATAACTTTTTGAAAGGAAACGCCATTGGCTAGCCAGGATTGGGTGGACAAGGACTTTTACGCGATCCTTGGTATCGCCAAGGACGCTTCCGACGCCGACATCAAGAAGGCATACCGGAAGCTCGCCAGGCAGCACCACCCGGACACGAATGCGGGGAACGCTGCTTCGGAGAAGAAGTTCAAGGACATCTCCGAGGCCTATTCCGTGCTCTCGGATCCCGATGAGCGCCAGCAGTATGACGCCATCCGGGCCATGGGCGGCGGCGCCCGGTTCGCGCCGGGCGGAGCCGGGGCGGGCAGCGCCGGGTTCGAGGACATGTTCGGTGGCCTGTTCACGGGCAACACCGGCCGGCACGCGGGCGGGTTCAACCCCTCCGCGGGCGGCATCCCGCCGGAGTTCGCTGACCTCTTCGGCGGCGGCTTCGGCCAGACCGGATTCCAGCGGACCCCGCAGAAGGGCGCGGACCGCACGGCCTCCACGAGCATTTCCTTCGCCGGAGCCATCCGCGGCACCACCATCGGCTTGCGGGAACCCAGCGGCGAAGTGATCGACGTCCGGGTGCCCGCCGGCATCAAGGACGGCCAGAAGGTCCGCGTCCGGGGGAAGGGCCAGCCTGGCGCCGCCGGTTACGGAGACCTGGTGGTGTCCGTCGCCGTCCAGCCGCATGCGTTCTACACGCGCGACGGCGACAACCTCCGCATCCACGTCCCCGTCACCTTCCCCGAGGCTGCTTTGGGAGCGGACATCGAGGTGCCCACCATCGACGGCGAAAAGGTGCGGGTCCGTGTGCCGGCCGGTACGCCGTCGGGCCGCACCCTGCGGGTCAAGGGCAAAGGCGTGAAGACGTCCAAGGGAACCGGCGACCTGCTGGTGACCATCGACGTCGCCGTTCCCAAGAACCTGAACAAGGAAGCCGAAGCCGCGGTCAAGGCGTTTGCCGAGGCCACGGCCGGAGCCGATGTCCGTGAGGGCCTGGCCGCCAAGGCCCGGTTGTAGCAGGGGAGGTGTGCTGTGGACGTCAGTGCTGACCAGCCTATCTTCGTGATTTCGGTCGCGGCTGAACTCGCGGACATGCACCCCCAGACGCTCCGGCAGTACGACCGGCTGGGCATCGTCTCGCCCAGCCGTGCGCCCGGCAAGTCCCGCCGCTACTCGCAGCGGGATATCAACATGCTCCGTGAAGTGCAGCGGTTGTCGCAGGAAGGCGTCTCGCTGGAAGGAATCAAGCGGATCCTGGAACTGGAGAACCAGGTGGCCGCCCTGCAGAGCAGGGTCTCGGAACTGACCGAGGAACTTGGCCGGCGGCGGCAGCCGCTGGACGCCCGGATCTTCGCGGCGGGCGCTGCCGGCGACGTGGTGAGCCTGGCGCGCGGCCAGCGCCCGCGCCCGCGGTCCCAGGCCGTGGTGCTGTGGCGGCCGCGTGCCATCGGCAGGTAGGTGCTGCGCCTGAAGGAACCGCCGGTGGACCCTGGCCATCAACGGTCCGCTGGTTTATGTCCGCCCAGCGGGCCAAGATTACGGCCCGGAACGTTTCCCCCACGTTAACTTTCATTCCATCCCTTCCCTGCAATCAGGCCGCTTTTCCCGCAGACACCCTGCATCTGGCGGCAACCATGAGCCGGGACGAAACGGTTCAGAAACCAACCGCCGCGAAACCGAAACAATCCGCTCCTACATTCATCGCAAGGGGTCTCTTCCCGGGACCTCGGAGGCGAGCCGCTGCCCCAGGCAGCGGCGGAGTGAGAAGCAGGTACACATGAAGGTTTCGGTTCACAAGCGCGCTTTCCTTCCCCTTGCGGCGGCCGCCGTGGCCACAGCTTTGGCGGGCTGCGGCAGTCAAATTGCGGATCCGGCATCCGCGGGCTCCACAGCCAGCACCGGCACGTCCTGTGTGGACACGTCGGGCGACAGCATCAAAGTGGGCTTCATCAATTCCTTGTCCGGCACCATGGCCATCAGCGAGAGCACAGTGTTCGACTCCCTGACCCTGGCTGCCGAGGAAATAAACGCGTCCGGCGGCGTCCTGGGCAAACAGCTCCAAGTGGTCAGTGAGGATGGCGCCAGCGAACCGACGAAGTTTGCCGAGCGCGCCGGAAAACTGATCCAGCAGGATTGCACCGCGGCCGTATTCGGCGGCTGGACCTCGTCAAGCCGCAAGGCCATGCTTCCCGTCTTCGAAGCCAACGACGCACTGCTGTTTTATCCGGTGCAGTATGAAGGCCTGGAGTCATCGAAGAACATCTTCTACACCGGGGCCACCACCAACCAGCAGATCATTCCGGCCCTTGACTACCTGGCCGAGCAGGGAACAACGTCGCTTTTCCTGGTAGGCAGCGATTACGTCTTCCCGCGGACGGCCAACAAGATCATCCAGGCCTATGCCGCCGCCAAGGGCATCGAAATCCTTGGGGAAGAGTACACCCCGCTTGGTTCCACGGAATTTTCCACCATTGTCAACAAAGTCCGGGATTCGAAGGCCGATGCAGTCTTCAATACCCTCAATGGCGACAGCAATGTGGCGTTCTTCCGCCAGTACAAGAGCGTTGGCCTGACAGCGGACACCATGCCCGTCGTCTCGGTTTCCATTGCCGAGGAGGAAGTCCCCGGCGTCGGCCTGGACAACGTGGAAGGGCAGTTGACCGCGTGGGACTACTACCAGACCCTGGACACCCCGGCCAACAAAAAATTCGTCGCCGCCTTCAAAGCGAAGTTCGGCGCTGAGCGGGTGACGAGTGACCCCATGGAGGCTGCTTACACCTCGCTGTACCTCTGGAAAGCCATGGTGGAGAAGGCCGGGTCATTTGAGGTGGACCAGGTGCAGGCTGCGGCGGACGGCGTCACCTTCGAAGCACCCGAAGGCCTTGTGACGGTAAACGGGGAGAACAACCACATCACCAAGACCCCCCGGATCGGAAAGATCAATTCTGAGGGCCTCATCGACACGGTCTGGTCCTCGCCCGAGGCCGTTGAACCGGATCCGTTCCTGGCCACCTACGACTGGGCCAAGGACCTGGCCAAGTAGCAACTGGGGACATAGCGAAGAAAGGCCTGCTGGAATGGAACTCCTGATAGGGCAGATGTTCGCCGGGCTCAGCCTCGGTTCCGTGTTGCTCCTCGCGGCACTGGGACTGTCGCTGACGTTCGGCCAGATGGGGGTCATCAACATGGCCCATGGCGAGTTCATGATGGCCGGGGCCTACACGGCCTTCGTGGTCCAGCAGGCCATCGCCGACGCCGGCGTATCACTGCTGGTTTCCATTCCCGCGGGTTTCCTGGTGGGTGGTGTCCTGGGACTGGTTCTGGAAGCGGTGCTGTTGCGCCGCATGTATCACCGGCCCCTGGACACGCTCCTGGTCACCTTCGGGGTGGCGCTCGTCCTGCAGCAGGCAGCACGGGACATCTTCGGCGCACCCAGCGTTGATGTGCGCGCACCAGCCTGGCTGCAGGGAAACATCGAGGTGCTGGGCGCGCCGATCCCGCTGACCCGGCTCTTTATCCTGGCGCTCTCACTGTTGTGCCTGGCCGGACTGGTCCTTCTCCTCAGGGGCACGCCGCTGGGCCGCCGCATCCGGGCTGTGGTGCTGAACAGGGACCTGGCAGAAACCAGCGGCATCTCAACCCGGCGAAGCGACCAGCTGACGTTCTTCATCGGCTCCGGCCTGGCCGGAGTAGCCGGCGTGGCCGTTACCCTCATAGGTTCAACCAGCCCCTACCTCGGCACCAGCTACATCGTGGATGCCTTCCTGGTGGTGGTGGCCGGCGGCATAGGCCAGGTCAAGGGGGCTGTCATCGCGGCGTTCGCCCTGGGAGTGCTGCAGTCCGTCTTCGAGTATTCGACGACAGCAAGCATTGGCAAGGTCCTCATCCTGATAGTGATCGTGGTGTTCCTCCAGCTTCGGCCGCAGGGCATCTTCAGCCTCAAGACGAGGAGCCTGGCATGATGGGCCTGCTGCGCGGACGGTTGGGTACCACAGCCGGATTCACTCTCGGCGCGCTCCTGCTGCTGGGAGTTGCCCCCGCGGTGCTTCCGGTGTTCAGCCTGGGCCTGCTGGGGAAGTTCCTCTGCTTCGCGATCGTGGCAGTGGGGATAGGCCTGGCGTGGGGACGGGGCGGCATGCTGACCCTGGGCCAGGGGGTGTTTTTCGGGCTTGGCGCCTACATCATGGCCATGCACATGAAGCTCGCAGACGCTTCGCTCTTCGGCGGGTCCGGAGTGCCGGACTTCATGTCCCTGTACGGCAGCGGCGAGGTGCCGGGCTGGTGGGAACCGTTCCGGAGTCCCGTTGTGACGCTGATGGCGGTGGTGCTGGTACCGGGGCTCGTAGCCCTCGTCCTGGGCCTGGCAGTCTTCAAGCGCCGCGTCAAAGGCGCCTATTTCGCAATCCTCAGCCAGGCCCTTGCGGCCGCTTTCGCGGTGTTCCTGATCGGCCAGCAAGCCACCACCGGTGGTTCAAACGGGCTCAGCGGGTTCCGGTCGTTTTTCGGCTTTGACCTGAAGGACCCGAACAACAAGGTAATGCTGTACCTGATCGCGGCAATTGTCCTCCTGCTGTCCATTGCCCTTGCACGGCAACTCATGCACAGCAGGTTCGGGGAGTTGCTCGTTGCAGTCCGGGACCAGGAGGAACGTGTCCGCTTCCTGGGCTATGACCCGGCCACCATCAAAACGGTCACCTACGTGGTTGCCGCTGTCCTGGCAGGCATTGCGGGCGCGTTGTTCGTACCGCTCGTCGGCATCATCTCCCCGGCGGATGTAGGCGTGATTCCTTCCATCGCATTCCTCATCGGCGTGGCAATCGGCGGCAGGGCCACGCTCCTCGGACCGGTGCTTGGTGCCGTGAGCGTCGCCGCCGCCCAGTCCGCCCTGTCCTCTACCTTTCCCTCCTTCTGGGTGTACTTCCAGGGCCTGCTGTTCATCCTGGTCATCGGCTTCATGCCGGGCGGGCTGGCCTCGTTGCCGTCGCTGATCGGCAGGCGGGGCAAGCTCAGCACGGCAGCATCAACGCCGGCGCTGCCGGCTGCCCCGGTGCCGGCGTCCCTGGCAACACCACCTAAACCCGAAGAGGAAGCCGCCATGCCTGAGGAGGCCCGCAGATGACCATGCCCACCCTGCTCCCTGACGGTGAGCCGCGCGCCGGAGGGCTTCGCCATGGCCGGCCGAAGTACCTGGAAGTCCGCGATCTGTCCGTTTCCTTTGACGGATTCCTCGCCGTGGACAAGGTCAGCCTGGACGTAACCCAGGGCGACCTGCGGTTCCTGATCGGTCCGAACGGCGCCGGGAAGACCACCGTGATCGATGCGATCACAGGGCTGGTCCCCGCCACGGGATCAGTGAACCACACGGGCACGGAGATTCTCGGACGCAAGGTGCATCAAGTCGCCCGGCTGGGCGTAGGGCGCACGTTTCAGACCGCCAGCGTGTTCGAGAACCTTTCCGTCCTCCAAAACCTGGACATCGCTGCCGGTTCCGGCCGCGGGCCGCTTCGAATGCTCCGGCGCCGCAAGACCGTGGACGCGGCCGTGGAAGAAGCGCTGGAGATCATTGGACTCGAAGGTGCGGCCGGGAAAATGGCGGGTATCCTCGCCCACGGACAAAAGCAATGGCTGGAGATCGGGATGCTTCTGGTCCAGAATTCGGACGTCCTCCTGCTGGACGAGCCAATCGCGGGGATGAGCCAGGATGAGCGCGGGGAAACCGGGGAGCTGCTGCGCCGGATCGCCGCCAGCCGAATCACCGTAGTGGTTGAACACGACATGGACTTCGTCAGGGAGTACGCAACGTCGGTTACCGTCCTCGCAGCGGGCAAGGTTCTCAGTGAAGGAAGCGTGGCGCAGGTGCAGGCTGACAAGAAGGTTCAGGATGTCTATCTGGGGTCCTCTGGAGTGGAGGCCTCCGATGCTTGAGATTGAAAATCTGCAGACCGGGTACGGCCGAACCCAGGTGATCTCCGGGGTCAGCCTGACCATCCCGGACGGTGCCGTTGTCTCTGTCCTGGGGCACAACGGCGCCGGCAAGACAACGCTGCTGCGCGCCGTCGTCGGGCTTCTCAAACCTATGGCGGGGCGCATCTGCCTTGACGGCGAGGACATCTCAGCGCTCCCCCCGCACCGGCGGGTAGACCGTGGAATGGCCTATGTGCCGCAGGGCCAGCAGTCGTTCGGGCAGCTGTCCGTCATGGAAAACCTGCAGCTCGTGGCAGACGGGCGCAGGAACGGCGCCGAGCGTGTTGCTGAGGCCCTGGACATGTTTCCGGCGCTCCGGCCATTGCTGGCCCGGCGGGCAGGGCTGCTCTCGGGCGGTCAGCGGCAGCAACTTGCCATCGCCCGGGCACTCATCACAGACCCGCGCCTGCTGATCCTTGACGAACCCACCGAGGGCATCCAGCCCAACATCGTGGCCGAGATCGAAGCGACCATTATCCAGCTGTCCCAACGCAACAGAATGAGTATCCTTCTGGTGGAGCAGCACATCGGCTTTGCCTTGCAGGCCGCGGACAGCTACTACGTCCTCTCAGCCGGAAGGGTCTCCTCTTCAGGGGCTGGCGGTGCCGGATCGGCGGCTGACGTCCGGAAGGCGATGCTTATTTGAGTACCGGACACTGTGGGCCGGCCGGAAATAGAGTACCCACTACTCGTGACCACCGGAGCCCCCGGAAACTTCAATGGAACCACTGCTGGATCAGCAGCAGTGGTCCAAGTTTCTGGGGGTTTTTCCATGTGTGGTTTCATTTTTTGCCGCCCTGCCGTTGAGGGGCGCCGGTGAGCCCGGGGATGGAGTCGGTGGCAGCGTTCAGCGGCTCGATTCCCGGCCAGATGCTGCTGGCCATCGGACAGACGGTAGTGGTGGTGTGTGTCTGCTTCGATATGGTGCGCGCATTGTCCGTCCCCAGGTCCCACCGGCGCTACCTGGCCAGCACGGTCTTCCGCACCCTCGCGATTCCGTCCATCATCGTCAACGGCCTGACGGTACTCATCGCCCTGGTGCTGTGGTCTTGGATCGACGTGGTCATGGGCATGTTCGTGCTGGTAGCCATCATCTTCCGCCTGCACCACGACAAGGACGAGGACAACTGGTGGAAGGGCAAGGGCAAGAAGCTGGCCCGCTGGGCACGCCGCCAGTCTGCCGGACGGACCGCCGCCGCACCCGCGATGGGGTAGCGCGGGAGGCTGCAGCCGCTCGGGCCCTGGCTGCCGGAAGGCTCTGCTGCTAGCCGGCAGTCAGCTCTTCATAGAGGTTTAGGACGCGGGACCTGATGTCGTCGCGCACCAGGCGCATGCGCTCCATCCCCTCGACGCCGCGCTCCGACGGCTCGTCGGTCTCCCACACTTCGAAACGGGTACCCTCGCGGGGCTCCAGTTTCGCTTCCGTCCCCAGCACGATCACAGCGTCCACGGCGTCCAGGACTTCCCCGGTAACAGGCTTGGGGTGTTCGCCGCTGATGTCGATGCCCAGCTCGGTGAGTGACTCCACGGCCTGGGGGTTCAGGGACTTTCCCGGTGTGGTGCCGGCCGAGTACACGGTGACGCTCCCGTTGGCCACCTGGTTCATCAGGCCGGCGGCGAGCTGGGATTTGCCGCCGTTCTTGCTGCAGACAAAAAGGACGGCGGGTTTGTTGGACGTGGGTGCCTGGTGGCTCGGGTTGGACATGGCGCTGCTCCGGAGGTCGATGGTCAGGGATCTAGTTGCCGCCGGAGCGGCCGTGGGAAAGTCCGGTGGGAAAGCCCACCAGGACGGGCTCGGGGGCTGAGCAGCAGCCGGCATCTGGCCCGGCTGCCGTTGCTGGGGACGGGATGTCGCAGCTGCTACCCGCGTCCGTGGAGCAGACGCCGGTCTCGGGAAGCTCCAGCTGGACGGTGTCGGCGGCCTCGCGGTCCCCGGCCAGCGCGGCCACCACCGAGCGGACCTGCTCGTACCCGGTGGCGAGGAGGAAGGTGGGTGCCCGGCCGTAGGACTTCATGCCCACGATATAGAAGTCCTTGTCCGGGTGGGCGAGGAGCCTGGCGCCGTGCGGAGGGACGGTGCCGCAGGAGTGGAATTCCGGGTCGATCAGGGGGCCGAGCTCACGGGGAGCCTCGACGGCGGGATCGAGTTCCAGCCGGATTTCGCGGAGGATGTCCAGGTCGGGGCGGAAACCGGTGCAGGGGACCACGACGTCGGCTTCAAGGGTCCGGCCATCTGCGGCTTCCACCGTCACATGGGAGTCGAGGGACTTCAATGAGCTGATGCCGAAGCCGGTGTGGAGTTCGATTTTTCCTGCCTCCACCAGGCGCCGGACGCGGCCGCCGAGCTGCCCACGGGCGGGAAGGCCGTCGGCGTCGCGGCCGCCGTAGACTTTCGCCGCCGAGGCGCCACGGACGGTCCAGAGGATCCGGGTCTCCGGCTCTTCCCTGGTGAGGTCGGCGAGGCTGGTCAGCGTGTTGGCGGCGGAGTGGCCAGCGCCCACCACCAGGACGCGGCGTCCGGCGAACGCCGCCCGGTCCCGGCCTGTAACGTCCGGCAGCGGAGCGGAGATCCGGTCCGCTGCAGTGTTTTCGCCGATGGCGGGAAGGCCGGAGGTGCCCAACGGGTTGCGGCGGGACCAGGTTCCGGACGCGTCGATGACGGCGGCGACGGTGTGGTCACGTGTTTCGCCGTCCGCGTGCTCCACCCGGACGGTGAAGGGTGTGGTGTCCCGGTTGCGGGTGTGGGTCTTGTCCATCCCCGCCCGGGTCACGGCGACCACGCGGGCTCCGGTCTGCAGCCGGGATGCAATCTCCGGCAGCCCAGCCAGCGGTGCCAGGTAGTTGTCCACGAGTTCCCCGCCGTACGGCAGCGCGGTGGGGCGGGGGGCTTCCCATCCGGCGGATTCCAGCAGGCGCACCGCGGCGGCATCGAGGTTGAACCGCCAAGGCGAGAACAGGCGGATGTGCCGCCACTGGTCAATGGCCGCTCCCGCCGTCGTGCCTGCCTCAAGGATGAGCGGCTCAAGGCCGCGCTCCAGCAGGTGGGCCGCCGCGGCCAGGCCCACGGGTCCGGCGCCGATCACGGCAACGGGAAGGTTCTGTGCTGCGTCCATGGTGTCCTCTGTTTCATCCGTAGGTTTGCGCGGTGGGCGGCCCAACTAGGTAGCAGTAGGTGTCGTTTTGAGGGCTCATAACGACACCTGCTGCTACCTAGTTGGGGGGAGGGGGCGTGCTGGGTTTAGCAGCAGTCCTGGTCAGTGCAGGAATCGTCGTCGCAGGAATCGTCGTCGCAGCAGCATCCTGTACGCATTCAGCTCACCCCCTCCCTTGAGAGTGCTTCTAGGCGTGGGTTGGTTCTTCCACCAGGGCGGTGGCGATGCTGTCCGCGTCCTTGAGCGCTGCGAGGTAGCGTTCCGCGTCGAGGGCAGCGGCGCAGCCGGTGCCGGCGGCGGTGATGGCCTGCCGGTAGCGGTGGTCCACGGCATCCCCGCAGGCAAAGACGCCTGAGAGGTTGGTGACCGTGGTGGGGGAGTCCACCTTGATGTACCCCTCCTCGTCCAGGTCCACCTGCCCGGCCACCAGTTCGGTGCGGGGGACGTGGCCAATCGCGACGAAAATGCCCGTGGCGGCCTGTTCCCGCGTTTCCCCGGTGCGGGTGTCAGTGAGCGTGACGCCGGTGACCTTGCTGTCACCGTGGATGGCGGTGATGGCCGAATTCCACGCGAAGCTGATCTTGGGGTTGTCCTTGGCCCGCTGCGCCATGATGCGGGAGGCGCGGAGTTCACCCTTGCGGACGACGACGGTGACGGACTTGCCGAACCGGGTCAGGAACATCGCCTCCTCCATGGCGGAATCCCCGCCGCCCACCACAATGATGTCCTGCTCGCGGAAGAAGAACCCGTCGCAGGTGGCGCACCAGGACACACCGTGGCCGCTGAGCTTCTTCTCCTCGGGCAGTCCGAGCTCCTTGTAGGCGGAACCCGTGGCGAGGATGACGGCGGGCGCCTCGTGCACGTCGCCGCCGCCGGTGACCACGCGCTTGAGGTGGCCTGACAGCGCAACCTCCGTGACGTCGTCGAACACTACCTTTGCGCCGAACTTTTCCGCCTGCTGCTGCAGCCCGTCCATCAGTTCGGGGCCCTGGATGCCGCCCGGGAAGCCGGGGAAGTTCTCTACTTCCGTGGTGTTCATCAGTGCCCCGCCGGCGGTGACCGAGCCGGCCAGGACCAGGGGCTCCAGCCCGGCGCGGGCGGCGTAGATGGCGGCGGTGTAGCCGGCAGGGCCGGAACCGATGATGATCAGCTGTTCTGTGGTCACGGTCTCTGCGTTCGCGGTCTCGCTCACGGGAATCTCCTGGGGTCCGGAATCTTGGGGATCTACTTGGCGGCTGGGGTCAGGGACGCGATCAGGTCCTCGATCCGGCCCCTGATCTCGTCGCGGATGGGGCGGACGGACTCCACGCCCTTGCCGGCCGGGTCCTCCAGGACCCAGTCCTCGTAGCGCTTGCCCGGGAAGTACGGGCATTCGTCGCCGCAGCCCATGGTAATGACGACGTCGGATTCCTTCACGGCCTCGGTGGTCAGGACTTTGGGGACCTCCGCGGACATGTCGATGCCCACCTCCGCCATCGCCTCGACGGCGGAGGGGTTGATCCTGTCCGCAGGCTGGGAGCCTGCGGAGCGCACCTCGATGGCGCCCTTGGAGAGGCTGGTGAGGAAGGCGGCGGCCATCTGGGAGCGGCCGGCGTTGTGGACGCAGACGAACAGGACGGAGGGCTTCTTGGCGGATTCGGTGGTCATGGTGTTCTCCCGGGGTGTGGCGGTGGTCAAAGGGAAGCGGTGGCGGGGGTGAAGAAACGCTTTCGCGCCCACAGTGCGGCGTATACAAGTGCAACAAGTGCCGGCACTTCAATCAAGGGGCCGACGACGCCGGCCAGGGCTTGCCCGGACGTCACGCCGAAGGTGCCAATCGCCACGGCGATGGCCAGCTCGAAGTTGTTTCCCGCGGCAGTGAAGGCGAGCGTGGTGGTTTTGGCGTAGCCGAGGTCCAGCCATTTGCCGATCAGCATGCCGGCACCGAACACCACCACGAAGTAGACCAGCAGCGGAAGGGCGATCCGGGCAACGTCCAGCGGGCGGGCGGTGATGGTTTCGCCCTGCAGGGCGAAGAGGAGGGTGATGGTGAACAGCAGCCCGTAGAGCGCCCACGGGCCGAGCTTGGGAAGGAAGGTGCCCTCGTACCAGTCGCGGCCCTTGGCTTTTTCGCCGAGGGTGCGGGTGAGGAACCCGGCGAGCAGCGGGATGCCCAGGAAGATCAGCACCGAGAGGGTGATGGCCCAGAAGGAAAAGTCCGCGCTGGTGGTGGGCAGGCCAAGCCAGGATGGCAGGAGCTGCAGGTAGAACCAGCCGAGTGCACCGAAGGCCACCACCTGGAAAACGGAGTTGATGGCCACCAGGACCGCGGCGGATTCCCTGTCCCCGCAGGCGAGGTCGTTCCAGATCATCACCATGGCAATGCAGCGGGCCAGGCCCACGATGATCAGGCCCGTCCGGTACTCGGGAAGGTCCGCGAGGAAGACCCAGGCCAGGACGAACATAAACGCCGGGGCCAGGAGCCAGTTGATCACCAGGGAGGAGATCATGAGCTTCCTGTCACCGATCACGCGGCGGGTCTGGTCGTAGCGGACCTTCGCCAGGACCGGGTACATCATGACCAGCAGGCCTGCGGCGATGGGCAGCGACACTTCGCCCACCTTGACGGCTTCCAGGGCTGTGTTGAGGCCGGGGACCAGGTTTCCGAGCAGGAGGCCGAGGGCCATAGCGGCGATGATCCATACGGGGAGGAAGCGATCGAGGGTGGAGAGTTTGCCGACGACGGCCTCTTCCCCTTGGGTGGGCGGTATCTCGGTCCGGGTGCTCACGGGTCTCCTGCGCTGCTCGGTAATAGATTGATGAAAGTCGATATAGGAAGTATTGCCAGCTATATCGATGAATGTCAATCTATGTGCATAATGGGTGTCATGAACCTCCTCCACACTGCTGCTCCCGCCGTCGACGCTTCATGCTGCGTTCCCTCGGACAAGCCGGTGCTGGGCAGCGAAGAGGCCCAGCGGAAAGCCCTGGTCTTCAAGGCCCTGGCCGATCCCAACCGCCTGCGTTTGCTGTCCATCGTTAGGGCGGAGGAATCGGGGGAGTCCTGCGTCTGCGATCTGACGGAGCCCCTGGACCTGGGGCAGCCCACCGTTTCCCACCACCTGAAGATCCTGGTGGAAGCCGGGATCCTGCACCGGGAAAAGCGCGGCACCTGGGCCTACTACTCACTGGTGCCCGGCGTGATGGACGACATCGCCGGCATTCTTTCAGCGCTGTAACGGCGCCTCCGGATGAACTGCGCTGAACTCAGCCGCGCCGGTGGTGGTCCGTCCGGCGCATTCGCACGGCCACCAGCACGCCGGAGGCCGCGGTGATGGCAGCAACCGCAAGCACAGCCGCCGGGATGCCGTAAGCATCGGCAAGCACCCCGGAAAGCAGGGCCCCCACAGCGAAGCCGCCGTCGCGCCACAGCCGGTAGATTCCCACGGAACGTGCCCGCCAGAGTGGATGGGCGACGTCGCCAATCGCCGCGAGGAGCGTGGGATAGACCATGGCCAGTGCCGCGGCTTGGACCAGCATGCCTCCGGCGATGAGCGGTTTGCGGCCGATGCGGTCCGAGAGGGGGCCCGTGACCATTTGCCCCGCACCCCACACGGCCGGGTAGGCCGCGGCGAGGATGCCGATGTGTTCAATACCGAGTCCCGCCGCGGCGAAAAGGACAGGAAACAGCCCCCAGGTCAGGCCGTCGTTGAGGTTGTTCACCAGGCCGGCCTGGCTGATGGAGGACAAGGACCTGTCCCGGAAGCTGGTGAGCGTAAAGACTTCCCGGGTGCCCAGGCCGGCCCCTGCTTCCGCATGGATGGAGACATGGCCCGCGGCCTCGGCCTTGGCGTGGTGGTGTGTCTCGCGCACTGTCAGTACGGACAGCCCCAACCCTATGGCGATGAAGGCTGCGCCAAGCAGGAACGGCCAGGGCCGCAGGCCGAAGCTTGAGGCGATGTAGCCGGTGGCCAGCGCAGTGCCGGCAACGCCGAGGTAGCCGGCGGCTTCGTTGAGTCCCATGGCCAGTCCCCGGCGTTCGGGGCCCACAAGGTCCATCTTCATCATCACCGTGGTGGACCACGTGAGGCCCTGGCTGATGCCCAGCACCACGTTGGCCGCGACGATCAGGCCCCAGGAATCACCAAAGATCAGCAGGAGCGGGACCGGGAGTGCAATGAGCCAGCCCGCCACAAGCACAGGTTTCCGGCCGTAGCGGTCCGAGAGTGTTCCGGCGAAGTAGTTGGTGGCAGCTTTGGCCACACCGAACGCAACGATGTACGTCAGGGCTGCCGTGTACTGGCCCAGGCCAAAGACCTGGTCTGCAAGCAGTGGCAGCACAGTGCGCTCTTGGCCCAGCGTGCCGCCCACCAGGGCGTTGACTGCCACCAGGAGCATGAACTGGGCCAGGTTTTGCCTAAGCCCCAGCACGGTACCGGCCGATCCCCGGCCATGGCGCGGGAGGATGCTGCCCTCCATGCGGAGTGCTCCGTTCGTCGTGGGGACAGAATTCGGGGGGACATAAGGTTGCCCGGGTGCGCGCGGGGGCGCGCACCCGGGCTGCCCGGGCCGGAGGGGGGACCAGCCCGGGCGGTCTTAGGGGTTTACTTAGCTGAGACGGCGTTCTGTCGCGTCTGCTGCCAGGCGTTCCAGGCGGCGTAGCTGCCGTCGAGTTCGACGACGTCGTACCCGGCCCGGCGCAGGGCGCTGGCTGCCACGGAGTTCCGGACGCCGGACTGGCAGTAGGTGACGATTGTTCCGTTGGCCGGCAGTTCGTCCAGGTGCCACATGACGCGGCCGCCGCTGAGCTGGTGGGAGCCGGGGATGTGCCCGGCGGTGTGCTCGGTTTTGTTGCGGACGTCCAGGACCATGGCGGCGTCAAATCCGTCGAGTTCCTCGGGCTGGATGAGCTTGGGGGTTGCCGTGGGGAGCCCGTCGATGCTGGTGAGGTAGCCGGCCACGTTGTCGATGCCGATGCGGACCAGGTGGTCCCACATGTCCATGGCGGCTTCCTGGTCCGGTGCCAGCAGTACCAGCGGGTTCTTGTCCGTCTCGGGGTTCACCACCCAGGCGCCGTAGCTGGCCACGGACTTGCCTGCCGGCACGTTCAGGGAGCGGGCTACCGTGCCTTCGTGGACCTCGCTGTTGGAGCGGGTGTCGATGAAGGTCAGGGTGTCCTCCGCCAGGCCTGCAGCAACGATTCCGGGTGCGAGCTCGGGCAGCGGGGTGCGTTCGCCCATGATGGCCGGGCCTTCACGGTTCTCGCGCTTCATCCGGCCGAAGTAGGCGTGGGCGTCGGGCTGGCCGTCGAGGAGTTCGTTGATGAAGCCCTGTTCGTCGTTGGCGGCGAGGTAGGGGCCCCACCAGGCGTAGAGGCGCTCGTAGCCCACGGTGGAGGAGGGGATGGCGCCCAGGGCCTTGCCGCAGGCGCTGCCGGCGCCGTGGGCGGGGTGGACCTGGACGTAGTCGGGGAGGGTGAGGAACTTGTCCCGCAGGCTGGCGAAGAGCTGCTTGGCCCCTTCGAAGCGGGTGTCGATGCCGCCGGCTGCCTCGTCCAGCAGGTCCGGCCGGCCCAGGTCGCCGGAGAAGACGAAGTCGCCCGAGAGCAGGTAGCCGGGCTGGTCGCTGAAGGCGCCGTCGGTCACCAGGAAGGACAGGTGCTCGGGGGTGTGGCCGGGGGTGTGGAGGGCCTTGATGGTGATGTTGCCCAGGGTGATGGCGTCGCCGTCGTAGAGGCGTTCGCCGTCGAATTCGTACTGCCAGTCCGGTCCGCCCTCGCCGGAGACGTAGATCTTCGCGCCGGTGGCGGCGGCCAGTTCACGGGTGCCGGAAAGGTAGTCGGCGTGGATGTGGGTTTCGGTGACGGCAACGATCTTCATGCCGTTCTTTGCGGCAAGATCCTGGTACACCGCGATGTCGCGGCGGCCGTCCACCACGATGGCTTCACCCTTGGCCTGGCAGCCAATCAGGTAGCTGGCCTGGGCGAGGTCTTCATCGTAAATACGCTCGATAAGCATCTGGTGCTCTCCTTCGTGGAGTAGGTGTTTGGGGGAGGTGTTGATTCAAGTGTAATACCCCTGGGGGTATACCGCAACGAGGGATATGCGCGGGCAATCCGTGCCTGGGTCAGGCGGGCTGCTGGGCTGTATCAGCCCGGAGTTTGTCCATATCCAGGTTCTTGACGGCCTGGATGACTTTTTCCAGGCCGGTGGCGTTGAGGGCTCCGGGCTGGGAGAAGACCAGTGTCTTGTCCTTGAAGGCCATCAGCGTGGGGATGGAGGTGATCTTCGCTGCTGCGGCAAGCGCCTGTTCGGCTTCTGTGTCCACCTTGGCGAAGGTGATGTCCGGGTGCCGTTCGGCGGCCTTCCCGTAAGTGGGGGCGAACATGCGGCAGGGGCCGCACCAGGCTGCCCAGAAGTCAACGAAGACGATCTCGCTGTTCTCCAGGGTCTCGGCGAAGCTCTGTTCGGTGACGTCGATGGTTGCCATCGTCTTTCGTGTCCTTTCGGGCGTTGTGGTGGCGGGAGGTTGCAGAATTGCAGGGGTCAGGCGGTGGGGAGGCCGGCGCGGGTCCAGGCGATCATTCCGCCGGCCATGGTGTCCGCGGTGAAGCCAGCTCCGTTGAGGGCGTCGGCCACGCGGGCTGAACGGTTGCCGCTGCGGCAGACCGTAATGACGGGGACGGCGGGGTCCAGTTCGGACAGGCGTGCCTGCAGCTGGCCCATGGGGATGTGCAGGGCGCCGGGGATCATGCCTTCCTCGACCTCGAAGTCCTCGCGGACATCGAGGATGCGGGCGGTGGAGCGACGCTGTTCTGCTTCGGTGATGGTGATTTCAGCCATGGTGTTTCTCCTTTGGCGGGGTCAGGCGGGTGAGGGGACGTTGCTGCGCCGGCCGGTGCGGTTGCGCAGGGGGCACGAGCTGATGAAGAACCAGCAGACGCCCGCGGTTGCTGCCGTCAGGGCTGCGACTCCGGCGGCGATGAACCACCGCAGGTCGGCAGGGGCCTGCTGGATGAGGACGAAGGTTCCCATCGCCAGGACGAACCAGCCGAACGCCTTGCGCAGGGCGGCTTCGGGGATGCGGCCGGCGAGTTTGGAGCCGGCCAGGGTGCCAACGATGGCAGCCGCGGTCACGCCGAGGGTGATGCCCCAATCGAGCTGGACCGTGGTGAGGTATCCGGCGAGCCCGGCGAAGGACTTCATGGCGATGACCACCAGGGAGGTGCCCACGGCAACGGACATCGGCAGGCCGCCCAGGAGTGCAAGGGCCGGGACCACCAGGAACCCGCCGCCCGCGCCCACCAGGCCGGTGACGAGCCCGACCACGGCGCCGTCCAGCAGCACCCTGCCCAGGGGCAGTTCGTGCTTGACCGGCGGCGCGCCGTCGTCGTTCTTCTTTTTCCGGCCGCGGAGCATGGCCACGGACGTGGCCACCATCATGATGGCGAAGGCGATGAGCAGGATCTGGCCGGGGATGTGCCCGCCCAGCAGCCCGCCGACGAACGCGCCGGCCATGCCGGCGGCGCCGAAGATCAGTCCGGTCCGCCACATCACCCTGCCGCCGCGGGCGTGGCTGAACACGCTCACCGCGGAGGTGACGCCGACGACGAACAGCGAGGCTGCGATGGCTTCCTTGGCCTCGAACCCGGCCACGTAGACCAGGATCGGGACTGTCAGGATCGATCCGCCGCCGCCCAGCACGCCGAGCGAGAGTCCGATGACCACCGAGAGGGCCAGGACCAGGATGAGGGTGAGGGTCATGATGCCTTGGCCTCGGCATTCACCTCGGTGTTGACGGGCAGGGCAAGGATGGCGCTTTCGCGGGTGGGCTCCTTGGCGGCCTTATTCCACGGCATGGCCGAGATGGCCTGGCCCATGGCGCAGGTGTTGGTGGCTGCGGAGAAGGTCAGGCCCGTGCCGATGACCCCGGCAAGCGTCCGGATCTTCGGGGAAACGAACTTGCCGCCGGCCAGGCCCAGGACCACCAGGGAGCCGGCCACAAGGCGGACCTGCCGCTCCAGGTCCCAGCGGTCCTTGCCCTTGACCACGTCACCGCCGGCAGCGGCGAAGCCGGGTGCGCCGCCGGTCAGGACGTAGGCGGTATCGATTCCGGCCTTGGCAAGGCGCTGGCGGGCCTGCTCGGCGCGCACGCCGGACTGGCAGACCAGGACCACGCGGGACCCCAGCCGGGCGGCGAGCTCATCCGTGTGCTCGGACAGCAACGGCAGCGGCACGTTGTAAGAGCCGCGGATATGCATGGACTCGAACTCCGCAGCCGAACGCACGTCGATCACCACGAGGTCCTGGTGCTCTTTGAACCAGGACTGGAGGGTTTCAGGGGCTAGTGCGGTAACGGCGGGTGCGGTGGAAGGGGAAGTCATTGCTGGCCTCTCGTTGGGGGAAGGTGAATACCCCACCGAGTATTACAGATACCCCGGGGGGTAGTCAAAACACCCCGAGGGGTATATAGTTGGAGGCACGAACCCACCTACGGAGACCTCATGGAACTCGACTCGACTGAACTGGCCCCAGTGGTCAACCGCCTCAAGCGCGCCCAGGGCCAGCTCGCCGCTGTGACGCGGATGCTGGAGGAGGGCAGGGACTGCAAGGACATCGTCACGCAGCTCGCCGCCGTATCCAAGGCGCTGGACAGGGCTGGCTTCGCGATCATCGCCAGCGGCCTGGAGCAGTGCATTGTCCGCGAGGACAGCACCATGGACAGGAAAGAGCTGGAGAAGCTCTTCCTTTCCCTGGCGTAACCACACTGGCCCCGGCCCGGGCCTTTAGGCTGGCTGATCCCCGCCACCGCGGGCAAACGCAAGAGGGGCACTGCACGCGTCGGCGTGCAGTGCCCCTCTTGCCGTGTCAGGTTTCAGCCGTTGATGACCTGCGGTACACCGAGGGCTTTGAGGCCCTCGACGCCGAACTCCAGTCCGTACCCGGACTGCTTCGCGCCGCCAAAGGGGATCCGCGGGTCCACGGCGCCGTGCCTGTTGATCCAGACGGTGCCGGCCTGGATCCGGCTTGCGACCCCGCGGGCTGCTGAAACATCCGAAGACCAGACGGAGGCGCCGAGTCCGACCTCCAGGGCGTTGGCCTTTTCCACCGCTTCATCGATGGTGCTGTAGCGGATGATGGGCAGTGCGGGGCCGAACTGTTCCTCGGCAACGAGCGGGTTGTCGTTGTCGATGTCCGCGACCAAGGTGGTGGGGTAGAAGTAGCCGGGCTGGTCCGGCTTTGGATTTCCGCCCAGCAGGACGCGTGCGCCGGAAGCCTTTGCTGCCTCCACGAGGCCTGCAACGACGTCGTACTGTGCCTTGTTCTGCAGGGGACCCAGGACGTTGTCCTCGTCGAGGCCGTTGCCCATGGGCATTGCGGCGGCGACGGCGGTGAGTTCTTCGCAGACGGCATCATAGATGTCGGTGTGGACGTAGAGGCGCTTGAGGGCCGCACAGGTCTGGCCGGTGTTCAGGAAGGCGCCCCAGAAAACATCTTCGGCGATGGCCTTGGGGTCGGCGTCGGGCAGGACGATGCCGGCGTCGTTCCCGCCAAGTTCCAGGGTGAGGCGCTTGACGGTGTCGGCGGAGGATTTGATGATGGCGCGGCCGGCAGCAGTGGAGCCGGTGAACATGATCTTGCCGATGGCGGGGTGGTCCGTGAGCCGGGCTCCTACTTCCCGGCCGCAGGAGACCACTGAGAGGATGCCTTCCGGGAGTTCCTCGTTCAGGACGGTGGCCAGCGCCAGGACGGAGAGCGGGGTGTTGCCGGAGGGCTTGACCACCACGGCGTTGCCCATGCGCAGGGCGGGGGCGATCTGCCAGATGGCGATCATCATGGGCCAGTTCCACGGGCCGATCGCGGCCACGACCCCGATGGGCTTGTAGTGGAGTTCGGCGCGGGTCTGGCCGTCGTCCACGATCGTTTCGGGCTCAAGCGGCAGGTTGGCTGTGGCGCGCAGCCAGGCCACGCAGGCACCCACTTCGAACCGGGCGTTGGGGCCGTTCAGGGGTTTGCCCTGCTCGCGGGAGAGCAGCTGGGCGAGTTCCTCGGCGGAACGTTCGACGGCGTCGGCTGCTTTGAGGAGCGCGGCCGACCTCGCGCTGTGGCCCAGCGCCGCCCACGCCGGCTGCGCTTCCTGTGCGGCGGAGACTGCCGCCTCGAGGTACTCGAGGCTGTGGACGGGGGCTTCGCCTACGGGCTCTCCCGTGGCGGGGTCCAGGATGGTCCGGCCGGTACCGGGTTCGGCAGAAACGGACGCCAGAAGCGCATCGTAGGTTTCCATGGTGTACTCCACTTCGAGTAGGCAAGGACGCCGGCCGGTTGGCCTGGCGGGTTGCTTTCCAGTGTGCTGTACGCCCGATCCGGGCCTCTTGTGTTTGGGCGCAGGGCCCTTGACGTGGAGGGAACAGCCTAGAGCCGGCGTCAGCTCCTCCCCCCTGCCCCCGTCAGGAGCGGCGGCCCGGAGCGAAGTCCAGCAGGACCTTGCCGGAGCCTGCCGAGTTCCTGGCGGTCTCAAAGGCCTCGAGCCCGCGTTCCAGCGGGAACACGTGCGTGATGACCGGGTCCACGAAAAGTGACCCATCGCCCAGCGCGGAAATGACGCCATCGATCTCGTCGTTGAACCTGAATGATCCCAGAAGTTCGAGTTCCCGTGTGATGGCCAGTGAAATAAGTACAGGCTGGGGACCGGACGGCAACAGCCCCACCATCACCACTTTGCCACCACGAACCGTTCCCTTGATGGCCGTAGCCAGTCCATGGTGGGAGCCGGAGGACTCGATCACCACATCGGCTTGGACCTCTGCCAGTGCTTCGCTGTCTGTTGCTTCCAGGACTTCGTCAGCGCCAACTGCCTGTGCTATCTCCAGGGGTTTGCGGTGCAGGTCGGTGGCAACAATGCGGGCTGCACCAGCGCGCTTAAGCACGGCGACGGCCAGCGCTCCGATGGGACCGCACCCCACCACCAAGGCGGTCTTTCCCCTAACGTCACCGGCGCGGGCCACGGCGTGCCAGGCAACGCTGGCCGGTTCAATCAACGCCGCTGTCTTCAGATCCAGGCCAGGGGGCAGGGCCCGCAGCATCCGCGATGGCAAGGTGGCGTAGCGGCTGAAGGCACCGTCCGTATGCGGGTACCTTGCGGCGCTGCCCAGGTAGGTGCAGCCGGGGGACAGGTTCGGCCTGTCGTGGGGATACCTGGCAGGGTCCGGACCGGTTCCCGGGCCAGGGGTGGCCGGATGCACGGCCACAGCTGCCCCCTCGGGTGGACCTGAACCGTCCGCTGCCGCGCGTACCACCACGCCAACAATCTCGTGTCCCAGCACCATCGGTGCCTTCAGGACGGATTCTCCGGCGGCGCCGTGCAGCCAGTAGTGCAGGTCGGAGCCGCAGATGCCGCCGTAGGCAATCTCGACGACGGCCTGGTCCGGAGTGGGTGAAGGGAGCGGAATGTTGTCAATGCGAAGGTCGCCTGCCGCGTGGGCGACGACGGCGGGACTGGCCGCGGGAAGTCCGGACGGGTAGCGCCGGCCGGCTGCAGGAGCATCAGGAACGGCGTGCATCAGACCACCACCGTCATTCCGCCATCAATGAAGATTGTCTGTCCGTTCACGAAGTCCGAACCGCTGGAGGCCAGCCAGACTGCGGGTCCGGCGAGGTCGCGGACGGTGCCCCAGCGGTGCGCGGGGGTTCTCCCCAGGATCCAGGAGTTGAACTGTTCATCGTCCACCAGGTTCTGGGTCATTTCGGTATGGATGTACCCAGGGGCGATGGCATTGACCTGCAGGCCCGAAGCCGCCCATTCCGCCGTCATGGCGCGGGTGAGGTTTCGCAGGCCGCCCTTGGCGGCAATGTAGGGCGCGATAGTGGGCCGGGCCAGGTCGGCCTGGACGGAGCAGATGTTGATGATCTTGCCGCGGCCGCGGGGGATCATGAAGCGCGCGGCCGCCCGGCCCACGAGGAAGGCGCTGGTGAGGTCCGTGGTGATGACCCTTTCCCAGTCCTCGACGTCCAGGTCAAGCATGGCCACCCGGTGCTGGATTCCGGCATTGTTGACCAGGATCTCCAGCGGACCGACGTTCTCCTCCACCCACGCCACCGCACGGCCCACGTCTGCGTCCTTGGTCACGTCGAAGGCGCAGCTGTGGATACGGCCGGGTGGGAAATCGGCGGACATGGAGGTTTCTGCAGCCTTGAGGCGGTCCGCATCCATCCCGTTCAACACCACCGTTGCACCGGCATCCGCCAAGGCCCGGGCAAGGGCGTTGCCGATTCCCCGGCTGGAGCCGGTAATGAGGGCCGTACGCCCGGTCAGGTCGAAAAGTGAAGTCATGGTGCAGTCTCCTTGGCCGTTTCGGTTCCGCTGTGGGAAGCGTCTGTGGTGCTGAGGTTCGCAATGGTCTGACGCACCACAGCCAGGTCGAGGTCCCCCAGGCCTTGGGCGAGCAACTGCGCATAGAGTTCTCTCCCGGCGGACGCCATCGGCGTAGCGGCACCGACGCTCAGTGCACTCTCCAGAACAAAAGACAGGTCCTTGTGCATGAACTTGGCCGGTCCTGTGGGCGTGTAGTCCTTTGTTGCCAGGCGGGGGCCTACGATTTCGAGCACGCGGCTTGCAGCGAGCCCGCCGGAGAGCACGTCGAAGAGGGCCGTGACGTCCAGGCCGGAGCGTTCCGCAAGCTCGGCTGCTTCGGCGAGTGCCGCCGTCGTGGTGCCAACAACCAACTGGTTGCATGCTTTGGCCAGGGAGCCCGCCCCGAGGCCGCCGAGCCGCCGGACTGTTGCACCCATGGCCTGCAGTACCGGCAGGATCCGCGCGAAGTCCTCTTCCGGGCCGCCTGCCATGATGGCCAGGGTTCCTTGCTGTGCGCCGTGCGTGCCGCCGCTGACGGGCGCATCCAGCACTGTGGCGTTCCCGCCGCTTGCCTCGATAACCGCGCGGCCGAAGTCCTGGACGCCCACGGGTGAAACGCTGCTCATGACCACAACGAGCGTTCCCGGTTCAGGCGGCGAGGACCGCCATGCGTCGAGGAGCCCTGCCGCGGCATCTTCAATGAAGGAAAGATCGGGGAGCATAAAGATGATGACCGGCTCGTCCCTCAAGTCTGCCACCGTGGCGGCGCCGCTCCCGCCCAGCCGCAGCAGGTCTTCAACAGCGGCGGGGGAGCGGTTCCATCCCGTGACGGACCACCCCGCGCGCAGCAAGTTGGCGGCCATGGGAGCGCCCATCAGCCCCAGCCCGACAAACCCGGCACGCGGAAGGGTTCGTTCGGCGCGGGCAGGGGGAGTGGTGGAGGCGGTGGCGTTGTTCATGTTCAACCTTTGGTGACCGGACGGGCTGGGGGTGCTTGGCTGCTGACGAACCCTGGGGGCGGCCCCCGCAGGGGCCGCCCCCAGGGTTAAGGGACTTCTATTTAGCGTCCTCCACGAGCGCCAGGTCGCGGCCATTGGTTTCGGGAGTAAAGAATGTGGTGACAAAGGAGATTGCCGCCAGGACCAGTGAGTACAGCGCGGGAACCAGCCAGGAGTGGTTGGTCGCAGCGAGTAGCGCAACGCCGATCATGGGTGCGAACCCGCCGGCGAGGACTGCCGAGAGTTCACGGCTCAGGGCCACGCCGGTGAACCGGTGCTGCGAGCCGAAGAGTTCGGGCAGCATGGCGCATTGCGGGCCGAGCATGGACTGCACGCCCAGGGCGATGCCCACCGCCATCACTGCCCAGACCAGCGTGACGTTGCCCAGCGTAACCAGGTAGAACGCGGGCAGTGCGATGAGGGCCTGGAATAGTGCCCCGTAGCGGTACACGGGAACCCGGCCGAACCGGTCGGACAGGGCGCCGAAGACGACCACCATGACTGCTGCGCAGCCTGCGGCGATCAGCAGGCCTGTTGGGCCAATGAACTTGTCGCCCGGAAAGACGCCGGCCGGAAGGCTGATGAATGAGACCAGAAGCGCGGAGTAAACCGACGAGTTGCCGTTCTCGCCCATGCGCAGGCCGATCCCGACGAGCACATTCTTCTTGGAGTGCTTCCAGATTTGGCCCACCGGGTTCTTGACCACGGCTTTATGCTGTTCAAGTTCCTGGAAGACGGGGGTTTCCTTCAGCCGGAGCCGGATAAAGACGGCAATGACAATAAGGATGACGCTGGCCAGGAAGGGTACCCGCCACAGCCAGCCCAGCAGCACATCCCTGTCCGCGAGGGCCATCAGGGCGAAGGTGCCCGCTCCGAGCAGGGTGCCCAGCTGGATGCCCACGAAGGGCAAGGAGGCGAAGAACCCGCGGCGGCGTCGCGGAGCAACCTCGGAAATCAGCGTGGTTGCCCCGGCCTGCTCGGCGCCGGCGCCGAGGCCCTGGAGGATGCGGAGGGCCACCAACAGAACGGCCCCGAGCATTCCTGCCTGTTCAAAGGTGGGCAGGAGGCCAATGGCGAAGCTCGCCATGCCCATCAGGCCGATGGTGAGGATCAGTACCATTTTCCGGCCGAAGCGGTCTCCGATGTAGCCAAAGACCACCCCGCCGAAGGGCCTTGCGGCAAAGCCGACGCCGTAGGTGGCAAACGAGGCGATGACTGCGCCGCTTTCACCCAAGGGGGAAAAGAACAGTGGACCAAAGATCAGTGCTGACGCGAGGCCATAAATGTAAAAGTCGTAGTACTCCAGGGCTGACCCTACAGAGCTGGCAAGCGTTGCCCTTCGCAGCTGCTCCGGTTCGACGACATCGCCGTTCCTGTCAGTCTGCGGTGATTTAGTACGAGTTGTCACAGTAACTCCCTTAAACGCACTCCAGACCCTCGTTGGCCTGGTGGGATAGCAACGACACCTGTTGCGTCGATCACTATGCTGAACACAATACAGCAAGTTGAACAGACGGCAAGGGGGAGTGCGTTTGTGAAGGAGGCGCCGCCGCTACCCCATGGGGTTGCCCAGTGAGTGGGCGAGCTCCTGGAGTTCCTTGACCATCTGGGCACCCTGCTCGGGCGTGTAGGTGGCCTTGAGGGCTGTCACGGAAAGTCCCAGGCTGGGGCCGTGGGCTCCTCGGGTTGGTACGGCAACGGCCAGGCAGACCACGCCCGTGGTGGATTCCTCATCCTCAAAGGCGTAGCCCTGTTCGCGGATGGTCTGCAGCTGCGCCTTGAATTCGGCACCTGTGCGCAGCGACTTCGGCGTCAGCACCGGCAGCTCGGCATCATCAGGGAAAAGCTCCTCGATGTCATGGTCGTGAAGCCTTGCTATCAGCGCTTTGCCCACCGCACAGAGTGAAACCGGCATTTTGTCGCCGATGTTCGATGTCAGGCGCACGGCAGGATGGCCCTCGTAGCGGGCGAGGTAGATGACGTTCAGGCCGTCGAGCATGGCAATGCGAACGGTCTCGCCGGACAGGACGGGAGCCTGCTCGCAGTAGCGGTAGAACTCCTGCACTTCATCCAGCCGGCCGAGGTAGGCGGCGCCCAGCTCCACTAGTTTGCGGCCGAGGGTGAATTCACTGCCCTGCCGGTTGATGAGCCGTGCTTCCTCCAGCGCCAGCAGCAGGTTCGACGTGGATGATTTTGGGATGCCTACTTCACGCGAGAGGTCGCTGAGGGTGAGGCGGCCGGTGGCGGAGGAAGCCAGGGCATCCAGGACCGCAGCCGCCCGCGTGACCGCGGGGGCGGGAGAGGCGTTGCCCTGGTTGTCTGGTTGAGGACCGGAGTTGCGGGAATCGGCCATGATTCTCCTTCGGGTTGCCGCGGCATGACGAGCTGGTGTTCATTTGACTGAACACCATCCATCATAGGGGGCGCGCGTCATCGCGCCCCCCTATGCCAGGCGTACTCCTGAAGGCGGGGAACTCAGGCGACGTTATTGCTAAGGGTTCCGATTCCCTCGATCACGATGTCCACCTGGTCGCCCGGCAGGACTGCCACTGCGGTGCCGGGAGCCCCGGTCATCAGCACGTCGCCGGGCTCCAGCGTCAGCCAGGAGGTGACGTAGAGGAGGCACTCCAGCACTGAGGAGGGGAGGTTGGACGTCCCGGAGTTCGCTTGGGCCACTCCGTTGACGATGACGTCGATTCCCACAAGGTCCGGATCCGGCAGGTCGGTTTCTATCCAGGGGCCAAGGGGCGTGTAGTTGACGCCGGCCTTGCCCTGGAAATTCCGTTCATCCACCAGGCCCTGGTCCACGTTGGTCACGTCGTTGACGCAGGTGTACCCGAGGATATGCTCCAGGGCGTTCTCCGCCGTCAGTTCCTTCGCCTGTTTCCCGATCACCACCGCGAGCTCGCCTTCCACGTTGACCGTGCCACGGTCCCGGGCGGCCACCACCGGATCGCCGGGATTGGCGAGGGTGTGCACGGATTTATGCCATGCCTGGATGGGGAGGGGATGGTCGTTCAGTGTCCTGTTGTGTCCGATGCCGAGGACCACGGCGGGCCGGACCGGGGCAAGGAACACGGCGTCGGCGGCCGGGGTAGTGCGCCCGGTGTAGGTCAGGGGTTCCTCGAAGGGGTCGGCAATGTGGTGCCATGCCCCGCTCCGTTCCACCGCGTGCCGGGCGCCCTCTGCTGTCTTGATTCTTGCGATGCGCATGGGTCTCCTGATCGTGCCCCTGGGGCTTAGTAGAAGTGGACGGTATCCACGAGGTGGGGAAGGTCGCCGCCGTCGAGGAAGGACCGGAGGTTGCTGCAGAAGCGCTCGGTAATGAGGCGGTTCTCGGCTGCGCTGAGGGCCGATGTGTGCGGGGAGACCATGACCCTGGGGTGGTCCCAGAGAGGGCTGTCCTGCGGGAGGGGTTCCACGGCGAAGACGTCCAGGCAGGCGTAGCTGACCTGCCCGTTGTTGAGGGCTTCCAGCAGGGCTTCTTCGTCAACAACGGTGCCGCGTCCCACGTTGATGAACACCGTCCCGGGCTTCATTGCGGCGAAGGTTTCGTGGTTGAAAAGGTTCTCCGTGAAGGCGGTGCCGGGCAACGTGTTCACCACCGCATCAGCCGTGGCCAGCAGGGCCGGAAGGCCGGTGTTGTCCACCACCTGCTCGATGCCGTCGATGTGTTCCACGGACCGCTTGGTCCCGCTGACCTTCATCCCCAGCGCCCTGGCAATCCGTGCGGTCTCCAGCCCGATTTCGCCTAAGCCCGTGACCACCAGCGTGGAGCCGTTGACCAGGCGGGTGGGAATCCGCAGTTCGGGCCATGTTTTGGCGGCCTGGTCCTGCGCCAGTTCGGCGCTCCGTTTGAATCCGTTGAGTATTCCGAGCGCCGCGAACTCGGCGAGGGGCAGGGCGTGGACGCCGGCCGATGTGGTGATCTTGAACTTTTGCAAAATGTCCTGGTCCAGGCCGGAGGCCTTGGCGGCTCCGCCCGCCCCGGCGGCCATGGCATGGATCCACTGCAGCCGCGGATTCTCGCGGGCTATGCGGGCCAAACCTGCGGGGCTTTCGTTGGGGAAGCCATACAGCACCTGTGCGCTGTTGAGCATGGCCCAGTAGCGCTCTTCCTGGGCTGGAGTGCGCTTGAATGCCGGGTCGCCGGAGTGGTCGGCCGGGTAACGCTCGGGCGGCAGGAGTTCGGGCTCGTAGAGGACGGTAACTGCCGGGTCGACGGCGCGGATCTGTTCCACCAGCTCTGCTTCGAGCGGTACAGCGATCGCAAGGGTGATTGAGGGAGTCATTCGTTCACTATACTGGCTTGTGGCTAATATGCTGAACATCCTTGTTTGTATCCACAGGAAGCGTCACGCGTGGCAGGTTTATGCGGATTGTCACGCCGGGCGGCTGGTATCAGCGCGCGTAGGGGTCCGCGATGCCGATGTACTGGGTGGTGGTGTATTCAGCGATGCCTTCGGTGCCGCCTTCTCGGCCGAGCCCTGATTGCTTGACTCCGCCGAAGGGCGCGGCGGCGTTGGAGATGACCCCGGCGTTGAAGCCGACCATGCCGAATTCAATTTGCTCCGCTACCCGCAGCAGCCGGTTGAAGTCGCGGCTGTAGAGGTAGGACGCGAGGCCGTATTCGCTGGCGTTGGCCAGGCGGATGGCGTCTTCCTCGGTGCTGAAGGTGGTGACCGGGGCGACGGGGCCGAAGATTTCCTGGCCCAGGATCGCGGCACCGTTCGGAACGTTGCCCAGCACTGTGGGCTGGTAGAAGTAGCCGGGACCGTCCACAGGTCCCCCGCCAGTGACGGCAACTGCTCCGGCGTCGACGGCGGCGGCCACCAGGGCGTGCACGTCATCGCGCGCTCCGGCGTCGATGAGCGGCCCGACCTGGGTGGCGGGGTCGGTGCCACGGCCGGTGGCCAGCGCGCCCATGGCGGCGGCGAACCTCTTCGTGAATTCGGTAGCAACGGATTCCTGGACGAGGAAGCGGTTGGCGGCGGTGCAGGCCTCTCCCATGTTCCGCATTTTGGCTGCCATGGCCCCTTCGACGGCGGCATCGAGGTCCGCGTCTTCGAACACGATGAAGGGTGCGTTCCCGCCGAGTTCCATGGAGGTGCGGAGCACGTTCTGCGCAGCGTCGGCCATGAGGCGCTTGCCCACCGGGGTGGAGCCGGTGAAGGAGACCTTCCGCAGGCGGGAGTCCTTCAGCAGCGGCCCCGAGATCCCGGAGGCGCTGGAGGAGGAGACAACGTTCAGGACGCCGGCGGGGAGACCGGCGTCGAGCATGGTCCGGGCGAACAGTTGCGCGGTGAGCGGGGTAAGTTTGGCGGGTTTGATGACCATGGTGCAGCCGGCGGCGACGGCGGGTGCGACCTTGCGGGTGGCCATCGCCAACGGGAAGTTCCAGGGCGTGATCAGCAGGCAGGGCCCGACCGGTTTGTGCTGGACCAGGATCTTGTTCTTCCCCTCGGGTGAGGTGAGGTAGCAGCCGTAGTCGCGGACGGCTTCTTCGGAGAACCAGCGCAGGAACTCGGCGCCGTAGGTGACTTCGCCGCGGGCTTCGGCCAGGGGCTTGCCCATTTCCAGGGTCATGAGCAGGGCGAAGTCCTCGGCCCGTTCGGTCACCAGGTCAAAGGCGCGGCGCAGGATCTCCGCCCGCACCCGCGGCGCGGTCCGCGCCCAGGACGCCTGAGCGGCGTCGGCCGCGTCCAGTGCGGCGATCGCGTCGTCACTGGTCGCCGATGCGAGGGTGGCGAGCACCTCCCCGGTGGCGGGGTCGTGCACGTCGAACGTGCCGCCGTCGGACGCCTCCCGCCACTGCCCGCCAATCAGCAGGCCAGTGGGAACGGAGGCGAGGAGCACAGCCTCACGCTCCGACGAAACGGCAGGGGGCAGCGCAGGAGTAACTGTCATTGAAATAGTCCTTAAGAAGGGAGGGATCAGTAGCTGGAGGGGGTGTCGTCGTCAGCCTTCTGGACGTCGCTGGGCTTGATGTATTGCGCAGCGAGGGCTTCGGAACCCCTCGCCAGGAGCGCGACGTCGGCCCCCACCAGGATGAAATTGGCGCCGTTGGCCAGGTAGTGCCGGGCCGTGTCCGGGTTGAACGCATTGACTCCGGCCGGTTTCCCGGCTGCCTGTGCCGCGGACAGGCAGTGTTCGACGGCGGCGCGCACCTCGGGGTGTTCCTGCTGGCCGAGCAGGCCCATCGAGGCTGCGAGGTCCGACGGGCCTACGAAGATCGCGTCGACGCCGTCGACCGCCAGGATGTTTTCCACGGCGGCAACCGCGGCGTCGGATTCGATCTGCACGGTGACGCTGATCGTTTCGTTGGCCCGGGCCAGGTAGTCGGGCACCCGGTTCCAGCGGGCGGCCCGGGCAAGGGCCGAGCCGACCCCGCGGACGCCCTGCGGCGGGTAGCGGGTGGCAGCCACGGCGGCTTCCGCCTCAGCGGCCGAGTTGACCATGGGGATGAGCAGGTTCTGCACACCCAGGTCCAGGTACTGCTTAACCAGCACGGTGTCGTTCACCGGCGGCCGCACCAGGGTGTGGACAGGGTAGCCGTGGATGGCCTGGAGCTGGGCGAGGATGGATTCGAGGCCGTTGGGGCTGTGCTCTGCGTCCACCAGCAGCCAGTCGAGTCCGGATCCAGCACAAAGCTCGGCAACCAGCGGGCTGCCGGAACAGACCCACATCCCTGCCAGCGGGCGGCCGGTTTTGCCCGTTTGCCCGGCGAGGGCGTCGCGGAAGGTCTTTTCTATTCGAAGCGGCACGTGACACTCCCCAGGGGTCCGTAGTCTGCGTGGACAGTGTCGCCCTTGTAGACCCAGAGCGGGCGGGTGAAGGAGCCGGCGAGGATGATGTCCCCTGCTTTCAGGGAATCGCCGTGGGCGGCGATCTTGTTCGCCAGCCAGTGCACCCCGTTGGCCGGATGGTCAAGGACTCCGGCGGCCACGCCGGTTTCCTCCACGGTCTGGTTCTTGTAGAGGATGGCGGAGACCCAGCGCAGGTCCACGGCGTCCGGCTTCACCGGGTTGCCGCCGATCACCATGGCACCCATGGCGGCGTTGTCCGAGATGGTGTCCACGATGGTCCGGCCCTCCATCTCAATCCTGGAATCGAGGATCTCGAGGGCCGGAACCACGTAGTCGGTGGCTTTCAGGACGTCGAAGATGGTCACGCCGGGTCCCTTGAGCCCGTCCTTCAGGACGAACGCCAGCTCCACCTCCACTCGCGGGTGGGTGTATCTGTCCCACTCCACCGAGCAGCCGGTCTCGAGCACCATGTCATCGAAGATGGCGCCGTAGTCCGGCTCGGTGATGCCCGTGGCCGCCTGCATGGCTTTGGACGTGAGGCCGATCTTGCGGCCCACCAGGGTCCGGCCGGCCTCCTCGTTGCGGCGCCGCCACAACTGCTGCACCGCGTAGGAGTCCTCCACCGTCATCTCCGGGTACCGGGCCGTCAGGCGGGGGACAGGGGTGCGGGTTCGGCCGGCTTCCACGAGTTCGTCCGCGATTGCCTCAATCGTCCTGTCATCCAGCATGGCTACAGCTGCGCTCCCAGCTTGAACCCGGTCCGGTCATCTTCGGGGGATCCGTCCTTGCGGGTGTAGGAGAAGCCGTCGGCGCCCACGGTGACGGCCATTTCGCTCTTTTCCTCGCGCTCGATGACGGGCTGGGGGTTGCCGTCCAGGTCCAGGACCAGGGAGGCCTCGGTGTACCAGGACGGGACCACGGGGTTGCCCCACCAGTCGCGGCGCTGGTTGTCATGGACGTCCCACGTGATGGTGGGGTTGTCCGGATCGCCGGTGTAGTAGTCCTGGGTGTAGATCTCCACACGGTGGCCGTCCGGGTCCAGGATGTAGAGGTAGAACGCGTTGGACACCCCGTGCCGGCCGGGCCCGCGTTCGATCCGGTCGCTGATCCGCAGGGCGCCCATCTTGTCGCAGATCTGGATGATGTTGTGCTTCTCGTGCGTGGCGAACGCGACGTGGTGCATGCGCGGGCCGTTGCCGCCGGTCAGGGCGGTGTCATGGACCGTCTGCTTGCGGTGCATCCACGCGGCGTACGTGACGCCGTCGGAATCCTTGATGTCTTCGGAGACGCGGAAGCCGAGGTCCTCAAGGTAGGCGCGGCCGCGGGGGACGTCCGGGGTGACCTGGTTGAAGTGGTCCAGGCGGACCAGTTCGCCGGCGGAGTAGAGGTCGTAGCGCTGGGTGAGGCGCTCCACGTGTTCCACCTCGTAGAAGAACTCGTAGGGGAAGCCCAGCGGGTCCTCCACGCGGACGGAGTCGCCGATGCCCTTGGTGAAGCCGTCCTTGCGCCGTTCGGTGCGGCAGCCCAGTTCCTTGTAGTAGGCTTCGGCGGCGTCCACTTCGGCGGGGGACTTCACCCGGTAGGCGAAGGCTGCGACGGCGGCGATGGGTCCTTTACGCAGCACCAGGTTGTGGTGGATGAATTCCTCCAGGGAGCGCAGGTAGATGGCGTTCTCGTCTTCCTCGGTCACATGCAGGCCCAGGACGTCCACGTAGAACTCGCGGGACCTGGCGAGGTCGGTGACCACGATCTCCATGTAGGCGCAGCGGACGATGTCCGGTGCCGGGACGGTGGGGGTGGGAACGAAGCTGGTCATGGTGTTCTCTCTTCTTTGAGGAGGGGTGGGTGGCGGTTCAGGCGCCGAATTTGGGGGTGTGGACTGTGCCGAGCGTGATGTGCACGGCCTGCTGGTCGGTGTAGAAATCGATGGAGCGGTAGCCGCCCTCGTGTCCGAGGCCCGAGGCCTTGACGCCTCCGAACGGGGTGCGCAGGTCGCGGACGTTGTGGCTGTTCAGCCACACCATGCCGGCCTCCACGTTCTGCGAGAAGTTGTGCGCCCGGGTCAGGTTCTGGGTCCAGATGTAGGCGGCCAGGCCGTACTTGGTGTTGTTTGCCAGGGCGAGGGCTTCGTCGTCGTTTTCGAACGGGGTGATGGCCACGACGGGTCCGAAGATCTCCTCTTGGAAAATCCGCGCATCCGGGGCGACGTCGGCGAACACCGTGGGTGCGATGTAGTTGCCTTCGGGCAGGTGCCCGGGCCTGCCGCCACCGGCCAGCAGCCGGCCTTCGGACTTACCGATCTCCACGTAGGAGGTCACCTTTTCGTAGTGCTCCGGGTGGACCAGGGCGCCCACCTCGGTCTTGGGGTCATGCGGATCGCCCACCACGATGTTCTTCGCGCGGGCCGCGTACTTCTCGCAGAACTCGTCGTAGATGGCGCGCTCAACGAGGATGCGGGAGCCGGCGGTGCAGCGTTCACCGTTGAGGGAGAAGACGCCGAACAGGGCGGAGTCGATCGCGGCGTCCAAGTCGGCGTCCGCGAACACCACGCAGGGGGACTTGCCGCCGAGTTCCATGGACAGGCCCTTCAGGTTCGCGGCGGCGTTGCGGAAGATCGTCTGGCCGGTGGTGGTCTCGCCCGTGAAGGAGATCAGCGGGACGTCCGGATGCTTGACCAGCGCATCGCCTGCTTCTTCGCCGAGGCCGTTGACCAGGTTGAACACGCCGTCGGGCAGGCCGGCGTCCTTGAAGATGGTGGCCCACAGCGAGGCCGAGAGCGGCGTGAACTCGGCGGGCTTGAGGACCACGGTGTTGCCTGTGGCCAGGGCCGGGGCGAGCTTCCAGGACTCCAGCATGAACGGGGTGTTCCACGGCGTGATGAGGCCGGCGACGCCAATCGGCTTGCGGTTGACGTAGTTGATCTGCGAGCCGGGGACCTTCATGGCGTCGTCGAACTGGGCCACGATCAGGTCCGCGAAGAAGCGGAAGTTCTCCGCCGCGCGGAGGGCCTGGCCCTTGGCCTGGGTGATGGGCAGGCCGGTATCAAAGGTCTCGAGTTCGGCGAGCCGGGCCTCCTGGGCTTCGACGGCGTCGGCGATCTTGTTGAGAACGCGGGCGCGTTCGCGGGGCTTCATCTTCGGCCACGGGCCGTTGGCGAACGCTTCGCGGGCGGCGTCGACGGCGAGGTCGATATCCTCTTTCTGGCCTGCCGCGGCGGTGGCGTAGTTCCGGTTGGATACCGGGTCCAGGACGTCGAAGGTCGCCCCGCCCACGGAGTCAACGAACTGGCCGTTGATGTAGTGCTGGATATGGGTGGGAAGGTCCTGCGGCACGTAATGGGTGCTGGTTTCCGGTGCAGTGAACGTCATTGTTGTTTCCTTACTGCTTCTGAAGGGATCGGGGGGGTCAGATGGTTTTCGCCTGGGCGAGGTAGGCGTCCAGGGTGGCGGAGCGGTGGAGCCGGGCGGCTTTCTCGATGTCCTCGGCGTCGGCGCCGGACTCGATGAGCTTCAGGAGTGCCTCGTGTTCGTCCACGGAATTGCGGGCGCGGCCGGGGACGAAGCGGAAGGTGGAGGACCGCAGCGACGCCAGCCGGTTCCAGCCGCGGTGCACCAGGTCCAGGATGTGGGGGTTGGGGCAGTGCTCGAACAGGATGCTGTGGAAGTCCTGGTTAAGCTGCGTGAACCGGACGGGGTCGAAGTGGTCCAGGCATTCGCGCATGTCCTCGTTCACCGCACGGGCCCGGGCAATTGCCACGGAATCAACCAGCGGCGCGGACAGCGCGGTGGCGGCACCTTCCACGATGCTCAGGGTCTGCATGGTGTAGAGGTACTCCGTCGGATCGATTCCGGCCACGGTGGCGCCCACGTTGCGTTCGAAGGTCACCAGGCCCTCTGCCTCGAGCCGGCGGATCGCTTCCCTGACCGGAACCACGCTGAATCCAAGGTCCTTCGCGATAGAGCCGAGGACCAGGCGGTATCCGGGGGTGTAGGTGCCCTCTACGATGCGGGCCTTGACTGCCCGGTACGCCTGTTCGGACTTGCTGCCGGCAGGGGCTGCGACGGGGAGGTCGGTGAAGGTTGTTTCAGTCATCAGCGCTGCCAACCGGTGCCATGTTGCCGGCCTTCCATTCCTTGTACCGTGCCTGCCAGGCGGCGTTCATCGGGTAGAGGCCGTCAACGCTGTTGCCCTGCTTGACCATCTCGAAGATGAAGGTTTCCTCCTGCTCCTGGGCGATGCAATCATCCACGAGTTCTTCGGCGATGGCCGGCGGGACCACCAGGATGCCGTCGGAATCGGCCACGATGATGTCGCCGGGCTGCACTGTGGCGCCGCCGCAGGCGATGGTGATATCCGTGTCCCACGGGATGTGGCGGCGGCCCAGCACGGCAGGATGCGGGTTGGCAAAGTACGTGGGCATCTCCAGGCCGGCCACGGCGGTGTAGTCGCGGACGCCGCCGTCGGTAATGATTGCCGCGGCGCCGCGCACTTGGGCGCGCAGGGCCAGGATGTCGCCAACGGTTCCGGTGCCCTTCTCGCCGCGGGCCTCCATCACCAGGATCTCGCCCTCATTCACGGAATCGATGGCGCGTTTCTGGGCGTTGAAGCCGCCGCCGTGGGTCGTGAAGAGGTCCTCACGGTTGGGAACGTAACGCAGGGTCCGGGCCAGCCCCACCACGCGGCGGTCCGGCCGGGTGGCCTGCAGGCCGTCGATGCTCACGTTGTTGAGGCCGCGCTTTCGCAGCTGCGAGGACAGGGTGGCCGTGGCGACGGACTCCAGCTTCGCTTTCAGCTCCGGAGTGAGGACGCCTGCCCCCGCCGGCAGCCCCGCCGCTGCGCGCGAACCGTACGCTTCCTCCCGCTGCAGGTCATCAACCTTGGGTCCGGCACCAAAATCGGCGAACGGCGTCGTGCCCGCTTCCACCCTGGTGACCAGCCGGCCGGTGGTGAGGCCACCGGCGGAAACTTCAACTTCCAGGACGTCCCCAGGCTTGGCGACGGAGGCGCCGGCCGGGGTGCCGGTGAGGATGATGTCCCCCTCTTCGAGGGTGAGCAGCTGGGAGAGATCGGCCACCAGCCGGGCGAACGGGAAGAGCAGGTCCCCGGTGGTGTCGTCCTGGACCAGCTCGCCGTTGTGCCAGGTGCGGATGCGCAGGTTGGCGGGGTCGACGGCGTCTGCCGGGATAAGTCCCGGGCCTACCGGTGTGAAACCGTCGCCGCCCTTGGACCGGAGGTTGGAGCCCTTGTCCGCGTAGCGGAGGTCGTAGACGCCGAGGTCGTTGCTGGCGGTCACGGCGGCAACGTGGCTCCAGGCGTCATCGATGCCCACCCGGCGGGCAGACTTGCCGATAACCAAGGCGATCTCGCCTTCATAGCCGAGCAGTTCACAGCCTGCAGGCCGCTCCACCGTGCTGCCGCTCAGGGCCAGGGAGCTGGAGGGCTTGAGGAAGTACGACGGCTGGGCGGGAGTCCGGCCGCGCTGGGCGGCACGGCTGGGGTAGTTGATGTGCACCGCGACCACCTTCCGTGCTGCTGCCAGGGTGTCGCCGTTGACGTTCTCCAAAACTGTCTCCCTCATCAGGTACGAAATCGTATACGATCACTATCGTCCCTTGAGAGCGGATCGTCAACCCCCAAATAAGGCGTTGTGCTTTCGGGAATATGGCACTTGTCGCCTGGATCACAACCGGCGTACAGTGGAAGCCAAAGTTCAAGTTTTCGATTATCGAATGGGGTGTTCTTATATAGAACACCAGCTTGAGGGGCAGGCAACTGCTGCGAAGTAGCGATAATCCACCACAACGAAGTGAGGAAATCCCGTGCAATTCCACCACCACGGTTACGTATCCGGTGACCCGCGAGTCCTGCCCGCCGCCGGCGTTGGCCTGAACCGGCCCCAGGAGCTTCCGGAGGAAGTCGACGTGCTGATTGTTGGCACCGGGCCTGCTGGAATGCTCGCGGCAGCGCAGCTGTCCCGCTTCCCGAACATCACCACCCGGATCATTGAGCGCCGTCCGGGCCGCCTCGCCATCGGCCAGGCTGACGGCATCCAGGCGCGCAGCGTCGAGACCTTCCAGGCCTTCGGCTTCGCTGAGCGGATCATTGCCGAGGCCTACCACATCACCGAGATGGCGTTCTGGAAGCCGGACCCCGCGAACCGCGCCACCATCGTCCGGGCCGCCCGCGCCGTCGACGACGAGATGGGCATCAGCGAGTTCCCGCACCTCATCGTCAACCAGGCCCGTGTGCTGGACTACTTCGCCGAGTACATGGCCAACGCACCCACCCGCATGACGCCCGACTACGGCTACGATTTCCAGTCCCTCAGCATCACGGACGGGGACGAATATCCCGTCAGCGTAACGCTGCTGCATACCGACGGCCCGAACGAGGGCCAGGAGCGCATTGTCCGGGCGAAGTACGTTATTGGTGCCGACGGTGCCCGGAGCAAAGTGCGCGCAGCGATTGGCTGCACCCTCGCCGGGGACCAGGCCAACCATGCCTGGGGCGTGATGGACACCCTCGCCGTGACCGACTTCCCCGACATCCGCACCAAGTGCGCCATCCAGGGCGAAAAAGGCAGCATCCTGCTGATCCCGCGCGAGGGCGGGTACTTGTTCCGCATGTATGTGGACCTGGGTGAGGTGGATCCGGCTACCCATCACGCCGTGCGCAGTACAACCATCGAGCAGATCATCGCCAAGGCCAACGAGATCCTCCATCCCTACACCCTCGACGTGCGCAACGTGGCGTGGCACAGCGTCTACGAAGTAGGGCACCGGCTCACGGACAGGTTCGACGACGTCCTGCCGGAGGACCGCGGCACACGGACCCCACGGGTGTTCATCACCGGCGACGCGTGCCATACGCACAGTGCCAAAGCCGGCCAGGGCATGAACGTGTCCATGCAGGACGGTTTCAACCTGGCCTGGAAGCTGGGGCATGTCCTGGAAGGCCGCAGCCCGGAAAGCCTCCTGTCCACCTACTCGGAGGAGCGCCAGGTGGTGGCCAAGAACCTGATCGACTTCGACAAGGAATGGTCCACCATGATGGCCAAGAAGCCCGAGGAGTTCGAGAACCCCTCGGACCTTGAGGACTTCTATGTCCGCACTGCCGAGTTCCCGGCCGGTTTCATGACCGAGTACGCGCCGTCCATGCTCGTGGCACCGGCAGACCACCAGGCCCTTGCCGCCGGCTTCCCGGTGGGCAAGCGGTTCAAGTCAGCGCCCGTGGTGCGGGTAGGCGACACCAATCCCATGCATCTGGGCCACCACGCCACAGCAGACGGGCGCTGGCGGATCTACGTGTTCGCCGATGCCGCCCTTCCGGGCACCGGCTCTGCCACGGACAAGCTGGCCCAGTGGCTGGCGGAGGCGGCCGAATCACCGCTGGCGGCAACGCCGTCGGACGCTGATCCTGACGCGTGGTTCGACGTGAAGGTGATCTACCAGCAGCCCCACACGGAGCTTGACATCAACGCGGTGCCGGCGGTCTTCAAGCCGCAGGTGGGCCCGTTCAGGCTGACCGACTACGAGAAGGTCTACGGCACAGACCCCAAGGCGGACATTTTCGAGCTCCGCGGCCTGGACCGGGGCGGCGTCGTGGTGGTGGTGCGGCCGGACCAGTACGTGGCGAACGTCCTGCCGCTCACGGCAACGGCGGAGCTGGGCGCATTCTTTGCTCCGCTGCTGCCGGGCCGGCACAACGCCGGTCAGCCGCTGACTGTCTGACCCGTCCGGTATTCCGCGGCAGCGTAAACGCCCAGGATCCGCACCTCCGTGGTGAAAAAGTCCAGCTCCTCGAGGGCCAGCTTCAGCGGCAGGTCCTCGGGGTGGCCCTCGACGTCGGCCATGAACATGGTGGCGGCAAACTCGTTGCCCACCATGTAGCTTTCCAGCCGCGTCATGTTCACCCCGCTCGTCGCGAAGCCGCCCAGTGCCTTGTACAGCGCTGAGGGGACGTTGCGGACGCGGAACACAAAGCTGGTCACTGCCGGTCCGGAAAGCTCATCCCGGGCCGGCAGCTCCTTTTCCCGGGCCAGGACCACGAAGCGGGTGGTGTTGGAAGGGTCATCCTCAACCCGTGAGGCCAGGACGTCCAGGCCGTAGATCTGCGCGGCCAGCGGCGGTGCCAGGGACAGCTTGCGCGGATCGTTCCACTCGCTGACCTCCCGGGCGGAGCCTGCAGTGTCACCGGCGATGACTGGCTTGAGGCCGTGCTCGCGGATGAGCTTCCGGCACTGGCCCAGGGCGTGGATGTGGCTGTGCACCTCGGTTGCGTCCTCAATGGTGCTGCCCGGGATGCCCAGCAGGTCGAAGTGGATGGGCAGGAAGAACTCACCCACGATCTGCAGGTTGGACTGCGGCAGCAGGATGTGGATGTCCGCCACCCGGCCGGCAATGGAGTTCTCGATGGGAATCATGGCCAGCTCCGCCTCGCCGCTGGACACCAGTTCGAAGGCGTCCTCGAAGCTGGCGCAGGGCACGCTTTCCATGTCCGGGAACATCTGCTTGCACGCGATATTGGAGTTGGCGCCGGGCTCACCCTGGTACGCAATCTTCTGGGCCATGGTCCGTATGGTTTCACGGACCGAGCCCGCAGGCCCAACTGGGTCGCAGCAGATGTCGGTTTGGGGGCCCAAAAGGACATCTGCTGCTACCCAGTTGGGAAAGGACGGGACTAGACCGGAGTGACGCGCAGCCAGGCGTACTGGCGGGGGAGGAGCGTGACGCCCTCGCCCAGCTGCAGTGCGGCTTCGGAGAGGAGGTCGACGGCGGCGCCTGAGAAACCGGAGAAGGTTTCGGCGGGCAGGGACTGGGGTTCGTCGCTGAAATTCGCGAGGACCAGGATTCTCGTCTCCCCGCCGTCGGCCGCACTTGCCGGCCGCTGGTAGGCCAGGACGCCCCTGTTGTGGGTGTCGAAATCGAGGAGCGTTGTTCCCGCAAGTTCAGGAGCAGCACCGCGGACCTCGATCATCCGCTTCAGGCCCGCGTAGACCGCGCCTTCCGGCGTGGAAACATCGTGCCGCCGGGCGTACTGTTCCTCCGGATAGTGGGGCCGGTGCACCCAGCGGCTGTCGGCGTCGTGCCCTTCCTCCTTCGCGTAGCCGTAGTCGTTAAGCTGCCCCACTTCGTCACCGAGGTACAGCAGGGGGACGCCGCCGGTGCTGAAGGCAACCGAGTGGGCCAGGAGGATCCGCTCCACCGCCTCAGCCGGGTCCACCTCCATGCCGCACAGCGACGCCGTCGTGCCCGAAATGCGGCAGTCA
This sequence comes from Pseudarthrobacter scleromae, assembly GCF_014644515.1. NCBI lineage: Bacteria > Bacillati > Actinomycetota > Actinomycetes > Micrococcales > Micrococcaceae > Pseudarthrobacter > Pseudarthrobacter scleromae. Next base: position 130,649 of record NZ_BMKV01000005.1, read on the forward strand.
CCGGTCTTGGGGTTGTCCTGGAACGGCACGCCGCGGGCGAAGCTGCCGGGGAAGCGGTTGACATAGAAGGAGTTCAGGAAGCGGCGGTGGTCGAAGCCGTTGATTCCGAGCTCTGCTGCGTCCTCGTCGGCGAACGTCCAGCCGATGTCGTCGTGGCTGCGGACGTAGTTCACCCAGGAGGTGCCGGCCGGGATGTTGTGCCGCCGCTCCAGTGCCTGGGCCAGGAGCGAGACGTCCCGGGTGGCCAGGGATTCCCAGATGAGCGCCATCTGCAGCGGGTTGTAGGAGAGCTGGCATTCGGCGGGGTCGATGTAGAGCGCCACCTCGTCCGGGTGCACGATTGCCTCGGACTTGAACAGCAGCGAGGGAGCGGCCAGCCGGCACACGGCGTTGAAGGCCTGCAGGAGGATGTGGGCCTCGGGCAGGTTCTCGCACGGGGTGCCCAGCTGCTTCCAGATGAACGCCACCGCATCCATCCGGAGGATGTCCACGCCCTGGTTGGCCAGGAACAGCATCTCTCCGGCCATCGCCCGGAACACGTCCGGGTTGGAGTAGTTCAGGTCCCACTGGTACGTGTGGAAGGTGGCCCACACCCATCGGCCGTCCTCCAAGTGGACGAAGGACCCGGGGTGGTTCTCCGGGAAGATCTCGCGCACGTTCTGCTCGAAGGCGTCCGGCATGGCCCGGTCCGGGTACATCCAGTAGTAGTCGCTGTACTTCGGGTCGCCGGCAGCGGCCCGCCTGGCCCACTCGTGCTCGTCGGAGGTGTGGTTGAAGATGAAGTCCACCACCAGGCTGATGCCGTGGCCGCGGAACTCTGCCGCAAGGTCGCGGAGCTGGTCCATGGTGCCCAGCTTCGGGTTGACCTGGCGGTAGCTCGATACTGCGTAGCCGCCGTCGGAGTGTGGCTCCGGAGCGAGGAACAGCGGCATGAGGTGCAGGTAGGTCAGGCCCAGTTCCTTGAAGTATGGGATGTGCTTGCGGAGCCCGTCCAGGTTGTCCGCGTACCTGTCCACGTAGCAGACGCCGCCCAGCATGGTGTTGGACAGGAACCAGCCGCTGTCTGCTTCCCGCCGGGCGTCCAGGGCCTTCAGGTCGGCGGGGCGCTCCTGCCACGAGCGGGCGCTCTCCACCACCAGGGCAATGAGCTGGTCCAGCCAGTCCTGCCGGGATTCATACAGGGACCGGAACAGGCGGTACAGGTCCGGGAAGTGTTGCTCCAGGCGCCGGTCGAATGCCGGATCAGGGCGGAGTCCAATGCTCCGTTCGCGTGACAGCGCGTCCAGCACGTGCTCCAGCGCCGTTTCGTCCACCCTGACGGATTCCTGCATGCCCACGGCCCCTTCCGGCTTCCGCCGGCGTTTCCGGCAGGAAAGTTGTTACGGCAGTATCCCATGTCACACGCCTGGGGAAACGCCCGACGGCGGGGTGCGGCTTCCTGAGGTCAGTCCCGAACGGCACTGCGCTGATGGGACTGCGCGGACGGCACTGCGCTGACGGACAAGAACTGATCGCTGACGGACAACGCGCTGCAGCCGCCCGCTGCCACGCTGGATTCCACAGCTCGTCCCCACGCTCATGACCATTAAGAAGGACCCAATGAGTATTTCGAATTCCGAGTCCCGGACCACCGACGCTCCGGCCAAGGAGCATTCCACAGCCCTTCGCGCCGGGAGCATCGGCGTCCTGGGCATCCTCTTCTTTGTCCTCTCCGCCCAGGCGCCCCTGACCGGCATCGTGGGAGCTTCACCACTCGCCGCAGCCCTGGGCAACGGTGCCGGTGCACCCGGGGCCTACCTGATCGTCGGCATCGTCATTGCCATCTTTGCGGTGGGCTTCGTGGCCATGAGCCGCAGGATCCAGGCAAACGGCGCCTTCTACGCCTACATCACCGCCGCTTTCGGCAGGAAGACTGGAACAGGCGCCGCCTGGCTGGCGCTGCTGGCCTACAACACCATCCAGGCTGCGATGTACGGCCTGTACGGCGCTGCATTCTCCGGCCTTCTGGGTTCGATGGGCCTCCAGGTGCCCTGGTGGCTCCTGGCGCTGGCAACCGTGGCCGGTGTCCAGGTGCTCGGCTCCCTGAACATCGAACTCGGCGCCCGCGTCCTGGCAGTGCTGGTGGGCCTGGAGGTGGCCGTGCTGCTGCTGTTCGGCTTCGCCGTGCTGTTCAGCGGCGGCGGGCCGGAAGGCATCAGTCTGGCAGCATCCTTCTCTCCGGAGGCCATCGCCGCCGGCGCCCCCGGGGTGGCCATCATGTTCGCGGTCGCATCCATGTTCGGCTTCGAGTCGACGGCCATCTATTCGGCGGAGGCCAAGGACCCTGCCCGCACCGTGGCGCGGGCAACCTACCTGTCCGTTGGCGTCATCGCCGTCTTCTTCTCCTTCATCTCCTGGATGCTGGTCAGCTACTATGGTCCGTCCCGGGTCATGGATGCGGCAGGGGCGGCCCTTGAATCCGGCGACTCCACCTCCTTCGTCCTGGGGCCGATGGTGGAGTTGTTCGGTCCCTGGGCGGGCGTGGTGACCGGCGTCCTGCTGGTGACGTCACTGCTTGCAGGCATCATCGCCTTCCATAACGGCATCAACCGCTACCTGCACTCCCTGGCCCTGCGCGGTTCCATGCCCGCCATCCTGGCCCGAACCAACCGCCACCGTGCTCCGGCCGTGGCCGCCTGGATCCAGACGGCTGCCGCCGTCGTCCTCATGCTCCCGTTCGCCGTCCTTGCCCTGGATCCCGTGCTGACCCTCTTCTCCTGGTTCAGCGGACTGGCTGTAGCGGCACTCCTGGTGCTGTACATACTCTGCTCCATCGCCGTCGTCGGCTACTTCCGCCGGGAGCGGGATGACGCCCAGCTGTGGCAGACGCTGATCGCACCGGCGCTCGCGGCCCTGTTGCTGGGAGGCATCCTGTTCCTGGTGGTCAGCAACTTCACGGCATTGATCGGCGGCAGCGCCGGGACGGCAGCGGCACTCCTGGTGGCTGTACCCGTTGTGTTTGCGGCCGGAGTGCTGGTGGAGGCCCGGGTGCAGCGCCGGCACAAGGCGGAGAGCCTCGGCCATACAGTCAACTAACGGGCGCTTTGGAGCCGGCAGAAACGGCAACGTGCCCTGTACCGGCCCGGCGAGGAGCAACTCTGCGCCGGGCCGGCACGCGCGCCAGGAAGCCTGCCAGGACAAAAAGCGCGGCCAGGAAAGCTGCTGCCAGCCCCGCCACGACAGGCTCACGCGGCCACATCCCCGCCAGGCCGAGGAAAGCGGGGAGGGTGGCTGTGACCTGGCTCGTCAGCACAAGCGCCCAGCCGATGAAGGGGTCAAGGCGGCCCAGGCCCGCTGCCATGGACGCAAAGAACAGTCCCCACAGGGCCGACCAGCACAACCATAGGACCGCCAGCAGGGGATCTGTTCCCAGCCAGGCCGTGGCAAGAAGCAGGCCACAACCTCCCACCATGCCGCAGAACCATCCCAGTCCCCGCGAACCGAGGCGCAGCAGGACGTCCAGCCCCACATAGAGGTACGTCAGGCCGAACAGGAACATTCCCGCAGCAGTCAGCAGCGGCGTTGCGCCCGCTCCAGCCGTCGCAACGTAGCCCACGCCGAGCGCCAGCTGGACGGATCCCACCACCAGGCTGAATACGGCTGCGTCCCGGCGGGGCAGGAATCCGAGCATGGCCAGCCCGTTGAGGAGCAGGGCCGCCCCGGACAGCAGCAGGCAGATGTGCGCCATCAGGCGGCCTCGAGTATGCAGGCCGAACTGCGCCCTATTTTCGTTATGTGGAATATATCTGTCACAATACGGATAATAAAGGATGTCCGGCAGGCTGCTTGGGGGCGCGCGGTCATAATCGGATAAAGTTGAAATCTCAACTATAGGCGCGTCCGGGATCGCTTTCGGCCGTTCCACGTTCACGCAGAGGTGAGGGAGACACATGGATTCACGGCTGGAAGCCATCAGGGATACTGTCCTGGCGAGGAATCCGGGCGAAGCGGAGTTCCACCAGGCGGTGGTGGAAGTCTTCGAGAGCCTCGGGCCCGTCCATGACAGGCACCCCGAATTCCTCGAAGCCGCCATCCTGGAGCGGCTCTGCGAGCCCGAGCGGCAAATCATCTTCCGCGTGCCCTGGACCGATGATGCCGGACGTGTACAGATCAACCGCGGCTTCCGGGTGGAATTCAACTCGGCGCTGGGCCCCTACAAGGGCGGCCTGCGGTTCCACCCCTCCGTCTACCTGGGCATCGTCAAGTTCCTGGGCTTCGAACAGATCTTCAAGAACGCCCTCACCGGCATGCCCATCGGCGGCGGCAAAGGCGGCTCCGACTTCGACCCCCGCGGCCGCAGCGACGGAGAAGTCATGCGCTTCTGCCAGTCCTTCATGACCGAGCTGTACCGGCACATCGGCGAATACACCGACGTCCCGGCCGGCGACATCGGCGTGGGCGGGCGGGAGATCGGCTACCTCTTCGGCCAGTACAAGCGCATCACCAACCGCTACGAATCAGGCGTCCTCACGGGCAAGGGCATCTCGTGGGGCGGCTCCCTGGTCCGGCCCGAGGCTACCGGCTTCGGAACTGTGATCTTCACCCAGGAAATGCTGAAGACCCGTGGGGCATCCTTTGACGGCCAGCGCGTGGTGGTTTCCGGCTCCGGAAATGTGGCCATCAATGCCATCGCCAAAGCCCAGGACCTGGGCGCCACCGTGGTGGCCTGTTCCGATTCCTCCGGCTACGTGGTGGATGAGGCGGGCATCGACGTCGCGCTTCTTCGTGAAGTCAAGGAAGTGGAACGCGGCCGCCTCAAGGACTACGCCGAGCGCCGTTCCGGCGTCTCCTACGTTGAGGGCGGCTCCGTCTGGGACGTGGACGCCTCCGTGGCGCTGCCGTGCGCCACGCAGAACGAGCTCGACGGCGCTGCTGCCGCCGGGTTGGTGCGCGGCGGGCTCCTTGCCGTCGGCGAGGGCGCCAACATGCCGTCCACCCGCGAGGCCGTCGCCGTTTTCCATGAAGCCGGCGTCCTGTTCGGCCCGGGCAAGGCCGCCAATGCCGGCGGTGTTGCCACGTCCGCGCTTGAGATGCAGCAGAATGCCAGCCGCGATTCCTGGACCTTCGAGCACACGGAAGAGCGGCTGACCGAGATCATGGTGGGCATCCACCACCGGTGCGCGTCAACTGCTGACGAGTACGGGGACCCGGGCAACTACGTCCTGGGCGCCAACATAGGCGGTTTCGTGAAGGTGGCCGACGCGATGCTCGCCCAGGGGCTCATCTAGCGCCACCCGCCGTCGTCGTTCCTCCAGGCGTGGATGGCCCGGGACGCAGTGTGGGGCGCTACCCGCCCCGCCGCCAGTCGCTCGGCGGGACGCCAAAAGCGTCCCGGAAGGTGCGGCTGAAGTGCGCGGCATCCAGGAATCCCCAGCGGGCCGCGACGGCGCCCACGGACTTCCCGGCATGCAGCGGGTCGCGGAGATCGCGCCTGGCACCTTCCAGGCGCTGGCTCCGGATCCAGCTGGCCACAGTTGTCCCGGATTCATGGAAGACGTTGTGCAGGTGCCGGGTGGAGATGAAGTGTGCCGCGGCGATGGTGGCCGGCGACAGCAGGGGATCGGACAGGTTGGCGTCGATGTACTCCCGGATCGAAACTGCCAGGAGTGCCTGCGGCTTCATCCGGTCCGGCGCGATGTCCATCTCGGCGTGGAGCATGGTGGACACCAGGTCCAGGGCGTTGGCTGCCAGCCTCGAACCGCTGGGCCCGCTGAGGACGTCCAGGTTCTCTGAGAGCTGGCGGATGAACTGCCCCACGATTCCACTGAGGCCGGTGCTGCCCGCCATCCGCACGGCTGCCAGCTGGCCCACATAATCGGCGGGCAGTGACAGTGCATCGCAGGGGAACATCACCACCATCATCCGCGCCTGCTCCTCGAACGTCAGCGTGTAGGGGCGGTTGGTGTCGTAGATGGCCAGGTCGCCGGGCCGGAGCACGGCCTCGCGGTTGTCCTGGACGAGCAGGCCGGTGCCCTCCAGTTGCAGGTTGAGCTTGAAATAGCGCTCATGGGCCCGGGCAATCAGGGCCGGCGTGCGGTGCACCGCGTGGGACGTGGCGGTGACCTCAACGATGGACATCCGGTCCAGCACCCGCGAGCGCATCTGCCCGCGGAAGCCTTCCACGTCCGCTGTCTGCGCGGCGAGCGGCACGAAGGACTCGGCCACGAGGTGCTTCCAGTGGTCAAAGGAGGTGGCGGCGCTGGACGTGAGGTTTTGGTGTGCGGGGCGGGCCGCGGTATTTGCTGTTGCTGGCATGGATGTTCCTGACGACGGATGGCCATCTGACGTTCCCCCGGGAGCTGTGTCCTGCAACACAGTCCCTTCAGGTTAGGGCCGTCCGTTTCTTTTTTCAACAGTCGGCGAAAAAAGACTCTCCCCGGGCGCTAGGCGTTCTTCCCGCGGGCCGCCACTGTCCAGCGGCCCTTAATTTCTCCGGCACTGATGACGGCGGCGCTGTCCACGAGGTTGATGGCCAGGCAGACGTGGTTCGGGACGACGCGCAGGCGGGCGCCCAGTGCGGGCATTCTTCCGGGGCCATGCCATTCGACCGTGGCATGGTGCTCCGAGAGGGCGGTGATACGGGCTGCGGGGTAATCCATCAGGCGGCCAAAGCCGCTGGCCCATGCCGGCCGGTCACTGCCCAGGATCTTGCTGCCGGCGTCGACAATGAAGCGTTCCGGCATGCCGGACCTGGCCTTGTGGTGGCTTACCACCGTTGCCGCCACGGTCAGCGCTATCTCCTCCGGTTCACACCTGCCGAGCTCAAGCTGCTGGGCGTCACCGAACACGTAGACGCCCGGGCGCACCTCGGTAGCCACCGGGCCGTCGGTCAAGAGCGCTGTTGGCGTGGAGCCTCCGCTCCGGACGGTGGCCTCGAATCCGGCTGCGGCAAGCGATTCCGCGGCCGCCCGCAGGGCTTCCTGCTCCTGCGCTGCTGCTTCCGCCGGCATTCCCGGGGCGTAGCTGTGGCCGGGAAAGGTGAAGATCCCGGCCACCTCCAGGCCGGCGTCGGACGCTGCTTGTGCCACGTCCGCAGCTGCGCCCGGGTGGACGCCGCTGCGGTGGTGGCCGCTGTCGATCTCGACCAGCACGCCCACTCTTGACGCCGCCGGACCCAGGCCTGCCCCGAGCCTTGCCGCGCCTTCAGGGGAGTCCACCCCTACGGTCACCGTTGCCGTGTCTGCCAGGCGCCGCAGCCGTTCGGCCTTCCGGGCTGAAGTCCACAAAGGGTAGGCGATGAAGAGGTCCTTCACCCCGGCGGCTGCGAAGACTTCCGCCTCGCCGATCGTTGCAACCGTGAGCCCCACGGCCCCGGCCTCCAGCTGGAGCGCAGCGATCTCGGGGATTTTGTGTGTCTTGGCATGCGGGCGAAGGGTGAGGCCTTTTGCCCGGACGCTTTCCGCCATCCGGGCGATGTTCCGCTCCAGGATGTCGAGGTCGATCAGGATGTCCGGCGTGTCAATCGCGGCGGGGATGCCAGGAGGTCTGGTCACAGCAGGGCCAGGTAGCCTTCGAGCTGTGCGGCATGTCCGAAGTCCCTGCCGCCCTCCGGCGCCAGGGCCGCCTCGATCTGCGCGCCGAGCAGCATGTTCAGGAGCTGGCCGGCCAGGATGGAATCGCCGACGGCGGCGTGGATGTCGCCGCTGTCCCGCGCCTCGGCCAGGAAGCGCCGGATGGTGGCTGCCCACTCGTTCATGGACTGCTGGTGGATCGCGGCCTTCTGTGGGTCGTTGACCGCCTTCTGCCAGAACGGGATAACGATGCGCGCTTCATTGACGCGCTCTTCGTCCAGCGGGAGGACCTCACGGCAAAAGGCGCGCAGGGCAGCCAGGCCGGACTTCCCGCGGGTGACCTCGGCGATCCGCTGGTTGGTGCGGTTGAACACGTGGCCGAAGGCGAATTCCAGGAGTGTGTCCTTGGTGGGGAAGTAGGGTTTGAGTGCTCCGTTGGCGAAGCCCGCCTCCATCGCGATTTCGCGCATGGTGGCCCCTTCCAGGCCCTGCCGGGCGATGATGCGCCAGGTGGCATCCACCAGTTCCAGGCGGCGCTCGTCATGGTCAACTATCTTCGGCACCGCAGGCCACTCCCGGGAAATATTTTGCTCAGACTCTTGTGAGCCATGTTACGGAGGTTTATTCTCTACAACTATAGAAAATAAATCCACCGACCCGAAATGGTCCGGACAAAGGTTCACCATGACACTCGCTCCAACTGACATCGCGTCCCCCTTCCGCCTGGCCACCGGCGACGAGATCCTCGAGGTCCGGTCCGTCCTCTCCTCCGGGGGCCACCTGGGTCCGCAGCACCGCATCGCCTACCTCGGTCTCCTGGAGCCACCGCGGGCGGCTGCAGCCGGGACGGAAGGGCAGGTGGACCGGCGCTTCCGGGTCTTCATCCACGACGTCTCCGGCAGTGCGCCCCGCGACGTGATCGTCTCCGCCACCCACGGAAAGGTGGTGTCCGACGTCGAACTCGACACCGCGGTCACCGGTGAGCTCCCGGTGCTGGAGGAGGAGTTTGAGGTGGTGGAGTCCCTGTTGGCCACCGATGAGCGCTGGCTGGCGGCCCTTGCCGCAAGGGGCCTTGACGTCGACAAAGTCCGCGTGGCGCCGCTCTCGGCTGGAGTCTTCGAGTACACCGAGGAGAAGGGCCGGCGAATCCTTCGTGGCCTGGCGTTCGTCCAGGAGTTCCCGGAGGACAGCGCCTGGGCGCACCCGGTGGACGGGCTGGTGGCGTACGTGGACGTGGTCAACAAGGAAGTCACCCAGGTCATCGACCTCGGCGCCATGCCGGTGCCCGCAGAGCATGGCAACTACACGGACCCGGAACTGACCGGACCGCTGCGGACCACCCAGAAGCCCATCAGCATCACCCAGCCGGAAGGCCCCAGCTTTACCGTCACCGGCGGCAACCACGTGGAATGGGAGAAATGGAGCGTGGACGTCGGCTTCGATGTCCGTGAAGGCGTGGTCCTGCACAACCTCTCCTTCCAGGACGGAGAGCGCCTCCGGCCGATCATCAACCGTGCTTCCATTGCCGAGATGGTGGTCCCTTACGGCGATCCGTCACCCATCCGGTCCTGGCAGAACTACTTTGACACCGGTGAGTACCTGGTGGGCCAGTACGCCAACTCTCTGGAACTGGGCTGTGACTGCCTGGGGGACATCACCTACCTGAGCCCGGTCATCTCGGACGCCTTCGGCAACCCCCGCGAGATCCGTAATGGCATCTGCATGCACGAGGAGGACTGGGGCATCCTGTCCAAGCACTCCGACCTCTGGAGCGGGGTGAACTACACCCGCCGCAACCGGCGCCTGGTGATCTCCTTCTTCACCACCATCGGAAACTACGATTACGGCTTCTACTGGTACCTCTACCTGGACGGCACCATCGAATTCGAGGCTAAGGCCACCGGCGTTGTGTTCACCTCCGCGTTCCCGGATGGCGGTTCCGCCAACATCTCCCAACTGGCACCGGGCTTGGGCGCTCCGTTCCACCAGCACCTCTTCAGTGCCCGGCTGGACATGGCCATCGACGGCTTTACCAACCGGGTGGAGGAAGAGGACGTGGTCCGCCAGGCCATGGGGCCGGGCAATGAGCGCGGCAACGCCTTCTCCCGCAAGCGCACCGTCCTGGCCCGTGAATCGGAGGCCGTCCGGGAGGCCGACGCACGCGCCGGCCGGACCTGGATCATCTCCAACCCCGAGTCCCGCAACCGGCTGGGTGAGCCGGTGGGCTACAAGCTCCACTCGCACAACCAGCCCACGCTGCTGGCCGATCCGGACTCCTCCATCGCCCGCCGCGCCGCTTTCGCCACCAAGGACCTGTGGGTCACCCGTTACGCGGAGGAGGAGCGCTACCCGACGGGCGATTTCGTGAACCAGCACTCCGGGGGAGCAGGCCTGCCCGAATACGTCGCGCAGGACCGGGACATCGACGGCCAGGACATCGTGGTGTGGCACACCTTTGGGCTGACGCACTTCCCGCGTGTTGAGGACTGGCCCATCATGCCGGTGGACACCGTAGGCTTCAAGCTCCGTCCCGAGGGCTTCTTCGACCGCAGCCCCGTCCTGGACGTTCCGGCCAACCCGAACCAGCCGGCCTCGGCCTGCCACAGTGATGCAGGCGCTGGTGGCTGCCACTAGGACCGGCCACGGGATTCGGGACATGGCGACGACGGCGGGCGAGGTCCGGGAGGCAGGGCCCGTCCTGCACCGGCGGATGTGTGCCACGGTCACCGCAGGTTCCTGCCTGATGCACCTGTGGTTGGCGGCCTCGGGCCACCATGACCCGTGGCTTGGCGTCCTGATGGTTGCCCTGGCCGCCGTGTGCGTGCCGTGTGCCTTCCATATCTGGCGGCACAGCCGCGTGGGCGCACTGCAGCAGGTCGCGGCGGCGGCCGTTGCAATGGCCGCGCTGCATGCCGTGTTGCTGCTGGGAGCAGGCGGTGCGGGACACGCCCACGGCGGAGGGCCGGCGTCGCGCCTTCCGGACACAACCGGCGCTGCCCAACTGTTGGTGGTCATTGGCCTGGAACTTGCGACGGCGCTGCTCGCCGCCACGCTCGTGGCCCGGCTCCGGCGGCAGTTGGGCCCTGCGTCAGCGGTTTTACATCCGTTCCCTGGCCGGTGACCCTGCCTTGCGGGACGCGACCGTTATCTCCGCCACGCGTTCCAAACGCGGATTGAGGTTGTCGCCTCCCTCCACGACGCCCCGCTGCCACCACAGCTTCAGCCCCTCCGGCACCACTTCGAGGCAGGCCAGGTTGTTGTCGAACCACGGGCCCTTGATCCCGGACCAGCGGAAAGGCGGGTCCGGGACCTTGGCTGACCGTGCGGCCAATGCTCCGATCGGCGTGGCCAGGCCGTAGGACATCACGGCGCCGAAGGACCGCATCACCCGCGGGAGCGGATTGCGGATGGGCGAGCAGACGGCTTGGATGATGCGGCTGCCCGCAGTCCTCTCCACCTCGGAGACGTAGGAAAAATGCACGTCCCCGGACAGGAAGGTGATGCTGTCCGGGGCAGGTCCGCGGCCGCCGTCGGCCACGTCCTCAGCCATCGCGGCAACCCGCCGGAAGCTCTCCTGGAAGGCGCCCCAGTGCTCCAGGTCCACAGCCTGGCGCAGTTTTTCGCCGAACCGCGCCGGAATCTTCCCCCAGGCGCCTTCGGAGACTGCCTCGTCCCAGGCCTCAAGGTGGTGCAGGCCCATGGGCAGGAGGAACGGCAGGGACGTTGCCACCAGCAGGTGCCGGAAACCGCCGCGCATCCGGGCGTCCAGCCAGTCCATCTCGGCATCATCCAGCAGGGCGCGGTGTTCCGGGTCCAGGTTCCGGGCAGCCCGTGAATCAACCACGAGCAGCCGGGTGTCGCCGAAGTCGCGGCAGAAGCTCCACCGGTAGGTTTCCGGATCCTGGTCGGCCCGTTCAGCGAAACTGTCCAGTTCAGTGCTGATGTCCGGTTCACCGTCCCCGCGGCGGGAGGCAATCTCCTGCCAGATCACATCCGCGGCGCGCTCCTGCGGGGACAGGTTTCCCAGGTGCTGGTACACCCAGTAGGACGCAAGCCCCGCCACGATCCGCCCGTGCCACCAGTCCGTGTCCTCCATGGCCTCCCGCCAGCTCCGCGACGCATTCCAGTCGTCACGGATGTCATGGTCATCGAAGATCATGGCACTGGGCAGGGTGGACAGAAGCCACCGGTTGGCGGGGTCGGACCAGGCCAGGTTGTAGAGGTGCGCGTATTCCTCGAAGTCCTTGAGTTCCTCGCCGGGAGGCTCCGTGATGTCCCGCCGGGCTTTGATGAATTCCTGCATCTGCTCGCTGGTGGAATCGGCGTAAACCTGGTCCCCGAGGAACGCCACCAGGTCCGGCCAGGGCTCCTTGCCGCCGGAACTCATCTCCAGGGCGTAGGCCCGCAAGGCGTCCACGCCGTGGCTCCGGTTTCCGGACCCGTCGTGCGGGACGCTGGTGCGGCAGGAACCAAAGGCCAGGCGCAGCGGCTTGCCGGGTTTGAGGGTGGCGATCACCGGCGGCAGGAACCCCGTCCCGGGCTCAGGCCACACCGGTACTCCGTTGACTGCCACCGTGTAGGGAGTGACCGATCCGGGCTCCAGCCCGTCCACTTCCACCAGCGCGTAGTGGTGGCCGTGGACGGCGAAGGTCCGGGCTTCCCACTGCCCGGCCCCGGCGCTGACCGTCACGCGGGCGTTGTCCCGGGTTTCCACCCAGATGCTCGCCGAGCTCTGGTCCACGTACCGCATCATGGGGCCTAGCACCAGCTCTGGGGTAGTCATCTCTCAGTTGTACCTGCTGGAACCCGCCCCGGCTATGGGGAAATCCGCAGCTGGGGAGTCCGCAGCTAGGAAGTCCGCAGCGCTGCGTGGAACGCGAAGGCCGAGTTGCTCCACACAACGAAGAGCAGCGGGGCCGGCGCCAGGGCTACGCCCAGCACCGGCTGCAGCAGCGCGGCAGAGGCGATGATGCCCAGCAGGACAAGCGCTGCAATGCTCAGGTACCAGCGCTGCACGCACAGGTAGAGGGCTGCCTTGAGCAGGTCCTTGAGTCCCGCTTCGGGCAAGAGCACGACGCCGGCGCTCGCCGTTACGGTGACGGCCACGGTGACGGCGGCGGCCACCACGATGATGGGAACCAGCACGGCCGCTGCCGGCATGGACAGGCTGATCGCCAGGTCCACGCCAAGGAAGAGCAGTACGGCCACGGCGGCCAGCCCCAGCGGGGCGGCCCGCCGGAAACCGCCGAAGTAGCCCCGGAGGAAGGATGCAACCGGCTTAACCGCGGCGCCGTCGTCGTTCAATGTCTGGAAGGAGGCAAACAGGCCGGCGAGCGACGGCGGAACGGTCACCGAAAGTGCAAGGAAGAACGGCCAGGCAGTGATGGGGTCCGCCACCAGGGCCAGGCACAGCACCAGCGGCGCGTTGGCCAGGGCCAGCAGGACGTTCCCGGCCAGGAAGGTGTAGACGAAGCCGAAGATGCCGCCGAAAGTTTCAAACCCGGGGCTGGGAAGGCGTCCGGCCAGGCTGCCTCGCCGGGAAGGGGTAGGGTGCTGCGCCACGGAGGTCATCCTTTCATGCCGCTCGTGGCGATGCCCTGGATGAAGTAGCGCTGGCCCACCAGGAAGATCACCAGGATGGGGATCACGGAGATCACGGAACCGGTCATGATCATGGCGTACTCGGCATCGAACTGGCCCACGAAGGAACGCAGGCCCAGCTGGACGGTCCAGAGGCGGTTGCTGGTGAGGTAGATGAACGGGCCCATGTAGTCGTTCCAGGTGTTCACGAACGTCAGCAGCGCCAGGCTGGCCAGTGCCGGTTTGGACAGCGGCAGGATCACCCGGGCCCAGATTCCGTACTCGCTCAGGCCGTCAATCCGGGCGGCCTCGCAGAGCTCGTCCGGAATGGTCATGTAGTACTGCCGCATCAGGAACACGCCGAACGCGCCGAAGGCCTGCAGCAGGATGAGGGCGTTAAAGCTGTTGGTCAGGCCCAGGTTCTGCATCATGATGTACTGCGGCACCATGTAGGCCTGCCACGGCACGGCAATGGTGCCGATGTACGCGAGGAACAGCACGTCCCGGCCGGGGAAGCGCACCTTGGAGAAGCCGTAGGCGGCCAGTGAACCGGTGAGGACCTGCAGGCACGTGATGATGACAGCGAGGTACAGCGAGTTCTGCAGATACCCCATCATGGGGATCCGGGTCCAGATGTCCGTGTAGTTGCTCCAGACGAATTCACTCGGAATCCATTGGATCGGCACCGTGAGGACCTGGTTGTTCTCCTTCAGCGAGGAGGACACCATCCAGATGAACGGCACCATCAGTGCCGCCACCAGCACCACGAGCACGCCGTAGATGACGGCGTCGGTGGTGCGGGCTTTCCGTTCGCGCGTCGAGTGCTTGCGCCGGGAGCTGCGGTGTTCCTCCGGTGTGGGTGCCAGGCCCGCTCCGGCGAAGGGTGCCTCGGCCTTGAGGTCTTCGGCCATGTTGGTCATCAGCGTTCCCTCCGCTGTTGGATCTTGAACTGCAGGACGGTGACCGTCAGGACGATGACGAACAGCACCAGCGAGATGGCGGATGAGTACCCGAACTTCCCTTCGCCAATGCCCTCCTGGTAGATGAGTTGGGACAGCACCGTGGTGGAGCGCCCCGGCCCGCCGTTGGTCATGACCACGATCAGGTCGAAGACCTTGAAGCTGGAGACCGTCAGCATCACCACCACGAAGAAGGTGGTGGGCCGCAGGGACGGGATGGTGACGTTCCAGAAGCGCTGCCATGCACTGGCGCCGTCCACCTCCGCGGCCTCGTACAGCTCGCTGGGGATGGCCTGCAGGCCGGCAAGGTACAGGACCATGTAGTAGCCCATGTCACGCCAGACGCTGGTGATGATGACGGCGGGCATGGCCCAGTCGGAGCTGGAGGTCCAGCCCGGGGTTTCGGCGATCCCGATCGAGTTCAGGAACTGGTTGATGGGGCCGGTGTCCGGGCTGAAGAGCATGTTCCAGACGACGGCCACAGCCACCAGCGAGGTGATGTACGGGAAGAAGATGGCCACCCGGAAGAAGCCGATGCCCTTCAGCTTGCGGTTCAGCAGCATGGCCAGGACCAGGGCCAGGGCCATGGTGAGGGGCACGTGCCCCAGCGCGTAAGCCACGGTATTGCGCAGCGCCACCCAGAACGTGTCGCTCTGGAACATGCGCTGGAAGTTCTCCAGCCCAACCCAGCGCGGAGCCGTGAACGAGGTCCACTCCATGAAGGAGAGGGCAAAGGCCGCGGTGACGGGGATGAGGGTAAAGGCCAGGAAGCCCAGGAAGTTCGGAAGGATGAACGTCCACCCGATCAGGGTGTTGCGCCGCGCCTGCTTCCGGTTGCCCCGGCTGTGGGCAGGTGCTGGAGCCGGGGCAACGGGAGGAAGTGTCTCAGTAGTCATGGCTGCCTGTTACTGACCGAGGACTTCGCTTTTGACGCGCTTGCCCATCTCGGTGATGCCGTCTGCCACGGAGCGTTCGCCCACCATGATGAGGTCGTGCTCCTGGTTGAGGATCTTGTCCGTGGCGGCGGACTTGTCGCTGACCGGCATTTCCAGCGCGGTTTCGTCGGGGGAGAACGCCTTCTTGGACAGCTCATCCGTGGGCAGGCCCTCGAGCTGGAAGTAGGTGTCCGTCACAGCATCGTTCTGCAGTGCCGGGACCACGCCGATCTTGGAGATGGCTTTGGCGCCTTCCTCACCGGCAGCCCATTCGATGAACTTCCTGGCTTCCTCGGAGTGCGCGGCGTTCTTGTTGACGGCGAAGGCCGTGGGTGAGCCGAACGTTGATACCTTGCCGTTGGAGTCCTTCTGCGGCAGCGGAGCCAGGCCCCAGTCGACGTTGGTCTTGCCGTCCTTCTTGGCCTGCAGGACGCCGGCGATATACCAGGTTCCCATGGGCATCATGGCGGCCTGGCCTGTTTCGAACATGGTCCGGTAGCTGGTCTTCTGGCTCTTGGCCGTTCCGAAGTCCAGGGTGGCGCCGCTCTTCTGCAGCTCCAGGGCGGTGTTGTACTGGTTTTCGAAGAAGCTGTACTCACCGCTGATCTGGTCACCGCCGTTCTGCGCTGCCGCTATGGCCTGCACAACGGAGCGCCAGATGTGGTGGTACGTGCCGTAGACCTTCTTGCCGCCGGCTTCGGTGGTGAGCTTCTGGGCCAGGGCGGTGTACTCATCCCAGGTCAGGTCCTTGGGCTCTTCAACGCCGGCAGCCTTGAGCAGTTCCTTGTTGTAGTAGAGGAGCCAGAAGTCCTGCCGGTACGGTGCCGCGTAGTACTTGCCGTCAATGTCGAACGCGTCCAGCCCGGCCAGGTCCTCCTTGCCCACAGTGTCCACCACACCGTTGATTTCCTGGAGCTGGCCGTTGTTGGCGTAGCGGGCGTAGTCGATGACGTTCTTCATGGTCAGGACGTCGGTGGTGTCCCCGCCCGCCAGCATGGTGGTCACCTTCTGCGGGTAGTCGTCCGCAAGGATGTCCACGGGCTCGATGTCCACGTCCGGGTTTGCGGCCTCGTAGCCGTCAAACAGGGCCTTGAACTCCGGCGTGCCTTCGTAGTTCCACACGGACACAGTCAGGCGGGTTTTGCCGTCCTGGCTTTGGGGCTCCGCGGGACCGGCTGCGCCGGCACAGCCGGTCAGACCAAGTCCTGCTGTCACTGCCAGGGCGATGGCGGCGAGGGTTGTGCGCTTCATTGCGTTCTCCTTACTAGGGATGCGGGTTTGCCGCGGCTGCGGCGAAATTTTGGTGCGGTGCCTCAGGTGCCGGAGCGGTCAGGCGCTGAGGGAGAGGTCGCCGGAGACAACCTGCGCCAGCAGCTTCTGTCCGGTCAGGTACCGTTCCAGGTCGTTCAGGGCGGCATCGGACATCCTGCGGGTTTCGGTCCCCAGGGAGCCGGCGATGTGCGGAGTGATCACTACGTTGGGGAGGTCATACAGGACGGAGGTTGCCGGCAGCGGTTCGGGTTCAGTGACGTCCAGGAGCGCGTGGATGCGGCCGGTGGCGCATTCGGCTTCCAGGGCGCTGGTGTCCACCAGCGAACCGCGGGCCGTGTTGATCAGGGTGGCCTGGTCCTTCATCGCCCCCAGTTCGGCTGCGCCGAGCATATGCCGGGTCTCCGGAAGAGCCGGCGCGTGCACAGTAACGACATCCGACGCCGCGAGGAGGTCCGGCAGGGGCACGAGGCGTCCTCCAGCTGCGGCCACGGCCGACGGGTCGGCATGGGGGTCACTCACCAGGCAGGTGACGTCCTGGAGCTGCTGGACCAGCTGGACCACCCTGCGCCCGATGCGGGAGAAGCCGATGACCCCAATGGTCCGCCCGATGTTGCCCAGCTCGCCGCGCAGGGTGCTGTAGCTCCAGTCCTCCCGGTGGATCCGGGCATCGTTGGACAGCACCTGGGCCTTCTTGCCGGCCAGGACGATGGAGGCAAACGTGAATTCGGCTACCGGGATGGCGTTCGCGTCCGCGCCGTTGGTGACCAGGATGCCGCGGTCCCACAGTTCCTGGCTGACAAAGCTGCGGACGGTCCCGGCGCAGTGGAAGACAGCGCGGAGCCCTGGCATGAGTGACAGCGCATTTTTGTCCAGGCGGGGTACACCCCAGCTCGTAAGGAGGATTTCCACCTCCGCAAGGCGCGGGGCGAGTTCGGGGTGTTCCTTGATGTCGAGTGAAGTGGTCCACGGCTGCGCGCCAAGATCCACCAGGTTTGCGAGGCGCTCCAGCCGCGATGCATCAAACTGGTCCGCAAAGGTATCGCGGTTCATGACCAGCAGCGCCTTCGGTTTTCGGGACACGGGACCTCCTTTCGGGTTGTGGTGTTTGCCCCGCAGGGCTCAGTTTCATGTCTTGCATCACATCTAACAATCAGTAGATACTCATAAACAAGACAGATCATCCAAGCTGATCGTATCCGTTCTAAAACATTCACATTCGAACATTTGAGGAACCCCGATGACACCACGCACCGGCGCTGCCCTTCCCGCCGCCACGTGCGTCGATCCCCTGGCAACTGCCTGGGGCGCCGCCGCTTCAGCCTCGGGGCTCGTGTCCCTGCTGCGCGGTGCCCGGGCTCGGCTTGAGCTGCCCGGCGCAGGTGACCTCCGGTGGCACTTGGCAGATGCTGCAGTCCTCGGTCCGCTGCACGAGCAGGCCTGCGACGAGCGGGGAAATCCGTGGCCGCAGCCGCTGGTCTCCCACTATGCGCGGTACTTCCGGGACGGAAACCGGAGCGCCTACGAGGGTCTGGTGGCCGCGCGCCAGCAACGGCTCACCCGCGCCGTGGTGATGGCCCTGGTGTCCGACGACGGTGGAACAGCTTCCGGGGCAGGAGCCGGACGGGACGCCTGGCTGGATGAAGTGATCGACGGCGCCTACCTCCTCTGTGAGCAGAGCTCATGGAGCTGGGCTGCCCACGATGACGTCTTCACGCGCAGCGGGGAAGTGGTGCCGGACCTGGGCCGGCCGTTCCTGGACCTCGGCGCCGGGGAAGTGGCCGCGCAGCTGGCGTGGCTCGACCATGTCCTTGGCGGACAGCTGGACGAACGGGCCCCGGGCCTGCGCTCGCGGATCCGCGGGGAGGCTGCCCGGAGGGTTATCCGGCCGTTCCTGGACCGGATGGACTGGCACTGGCTGGGACTGGACGGGGACGTCCATAACTGGAATCCCTGGATCCACTCCAACCTGATCGCCGCGGCGCTCTTCCTGGTGGATGACCCCGAAACCCAGGCGCGAACAGTTGCCCGGTGCATCGAGGGCCTGGACCGTTTCCTCGCCTCCCTTCCCGCCGACGGTGCCATCGACGAGGGCTTCGCCTACTGGTGGAACGGCGCCGGACGGGCACTCGAGGGCCTCGCCCTTCTGGAGCAGGCCACCGGGGGAGGGCTCGACGCCGGCCTGCCGGTGGTCCGCGAACTGGTGGCCTATCCGCACCGGATGCACATCGGCGCCAACTGGTTCCTGAACGTGGCCGACGGCCCCGCGCAGGCAGCAGCGGCCCTGCCCTGGGACATGCTCCACGGCTGGGCGGTGCGCCTTGGGGACCAGGACGCCGCCCGTCACGCAGCAGCCATGGCGGCCCCCCGGATCGAGGCGGCCGCAGGGCTCGGACGAGTGCTGCACTCGCTCGTGGCCACGGTGGAGGAGGTGGGCGGGGAGGCCGGTGTGGAAAAGGCGAAAACTCCGCCGCTGGTTCCGTTCGCCTGGTTTCCGTCCGTCCAGATCATGGTGGCGCGGGAGGCGCCCGGAACGTCCCGGGGCCTGTTCCTGGCAGCGAAGGGCGGGCACAACGGCGAACACCACAACCACAAGGATGTGGGTTCCGTGGTGGTCGCAGCTGACGGGGTTCCCCTGCTGGTTGATGCCGGCCAGCCCACCTACACCGCCAAGACGTTCGGACCGGACCGTTATGAAATCCGCGCCATGCAGAGCGCCTGGCACAGCGTTCCGGCGCCCTTCGGACTGGAGCAAGGCGCCGGCCGGGAGTACGCGGCCGTGGTGCTGGCAGAACCGGCGCCCGATGGGCCCACCCTGGAGCTGGCCCTCGGCCCGGCGTACGGGCTGCGGCCGGACGCGTGGACCCGCACCTCATCCCTGGACCGCAATGCCGGGAAGGTCGTTGTGGCCGACCGCTGGGACCTTGACGGGGCGCGAGACAACGGAACGTCCGACGTCGACATCGCCTACCTCGCGGCCGGCACCGTCAGGCTGGGGCAGGGGGCAGCCACGGTCCTGCCCGCGGGGATCCCCGGCGCTGGCGGAACCCGGGGCCTGGCCTTGCGCTGGGAGCCCGCCTCCGCCGTCGTGCTGGTGGACGAATGGCCGCTGGACGATCCCCTCCTCGCCGGCGTCTGGGGCGAAAAGCTGACCCGGCTGCGGTTCCGCCTGCCGATGACGGAAAAGTCCCGCGCCGCCGGCGCATTCACCCTCACCGCGGAGGTAACGCCATGAGCTCGGAACAGCCCGCCGAACCGGCGGGGAAGTCCCTGTTCTCCCTGCAGCGCCGGGAACGGCTGATGGAGGAACTCCGCGCCCACGGAGCCATTACTGTCCGCGGCATTGCAGCGAAGCTGGGTGTCAGCGAGCTGACTATCCGCCGGGACGTCAACATCCTGGCGGACGAGGGGCTGGTGTCGCGCGTGCACGGCGGTGCCACCCTGCCCAGCAAGTTGGACCGCTCGACGGCGGCGGGCCGGCTTCCGCACCACAGCTACTCCATCGGGATGGTGGTGCCGTCGCTGGATTACTACTGGCCGCAGGTCATCAGCGGAGCGCGGGCGGAAGCCGAAGAGCAGAACCTGCGGATCCTGGTCCGGGGCTCCGCCTACGATGCCGCGGACAACCGCCGCCAGGTGCAGGCCCTGCTGGACACACAGAACATCGACGGGCTGATCGTGGCGCCGGACATGACCGGGGACCAGGGCCAGGAACTGCTGCGCTGGCTCAACGCCCTGCCCATCCCCGTGGTGCTCGCCGAGCGGCGCTCGCCGATTGAGATCCCGGCCCACCGGCTGGAGTGGGTGGCCACGGACCATACCTTCGGTGCCGGGATGGCCGTCAGGCATCTGTGGCAGGAGGGGCATCGAAGGATCGGCTGCCTCACAGACTCCTCCAGCCCCACCAGCCCGCACGTGGTGCGCGGCTGGCACCAGGCGCTTGCCGCGCTGAAGATTCCCCTGGAAGGCTCTGTGCACGAGGATTCGGCGAAGCCGGAGAACGGAGAGCGTGCCACGCATTTCGACCACGTCCTGGAGCTGTGCCGGAACACCGGGACCACCGCCATGCTGGTCCACTCCGACACGCAGGCGGTGGCGTTCGTCCAGCACTGCGTGGACAAGGGGCTGCAGGTGCCCGGGGACATCGCCATTGTGGGGTATGACGACGAAGTGGCCTACCTTGCGGAGCCGGCCATCTCCGCGGTGCGGCCGCCCAAACAGTACGTCGGCAAGGTGGCCGTGCAGCTGATGGCGGCACGGCTGGCGGAAGGCCGGATGCGGCCTGTACACCGGATCGAGCTCAACCCGGAGCTGATCCTGCGCGAATCCTCGGCGGGCGCCCCGCAGTCCCCGGCGGCCGGCATGCTGCAGGTCCCGCAGTGACCGCCCCTCCCACCGGACGGGATGCTGCCGCCCCGCCGAAAGCACTGCTGCTCAGCGGTGTGGGGCGTTACGCGGATCCTTGGCATCCTTTCGCTGAGACGTCCGTCGCCCTGGCCGGCCTGCTGCGGGAGGCGGGGTTCGACGTCGAAATTCCCGCTGACGTGGACAGTGCCCTGGAGGAGCTGGCCGGGACCGTGGATACGCACCTCCCGGACCTCCTCGTGGTCAATGTCGGCCTGCCCCGCGACGGGCGTCCGTCTCCCGGAACTCCTGCCGCCGCCGGGCTGGTTCGCTGGCTCGGCTCGGGGCGGCCCATGCTGGTGAACCACTCCAGCTCCACCAGCTTCGTAGACTGCCCGGAATGGGAAGGCGGGCTCGGGGGACGCTGGGTCCGCGGAACGTCCATGCACCCCGACTACGGACCGGCCACGGTCCGGATCCGGCCCGGGTCCGGCCCCCTGGTTGCGGGGATGCAGGACTTTACGCTGCCCGATGAGCGCTACACCTGGTTGCGCACCGCCCCAGGCATCACCGTTCACGCCACCCATACACATGAAGGCACTGAGCACCCGCTGGTGTGGTCCCTGCTCCGCCAGGCATCCGACGGACACCCAGCCGGGCGCACGTTTTACGACGCCCTGGGCCACGACGCCGCCTCCTATGATTCCCCCGAACACCGGGAACTGCTGAGGCGGGCCGTGTCCTGGCTGACCTGCTGACCTGCCTGACCCGCCCACGCCACCTGACACGTAGCGCCTGACACTTGGGGAACCAATGCCTCCCACAGCTCCACTCGTTTCCTTGCTCCTGCCCCCGCTGGACCGGCAGCTCTCGCCGTTCACCGGCCTGACCCGCGAGCACTGGTGCGCCTACGCGGACTACCTGCTGCGCTCGGCACACCGGCATGCCACTGACGACCACGCCAATCTCCACCTCCCCGGCGCCAGCAGCGCCTATGGCCCGCGCAGCGATTCGCTCGAAGCGTTCGCACGGACCTTCCTGCTGGCCTCCTTCCGGATGGCGGGGGACCCGGGCGGCACTGGCTGAATCGCCGACTGGTATGCCCGGGGGCTGGATGCCGGCACCAATCCGGCCAACCCGGACCGCTGGCCAACCCCGGGGGAGCTCGGCCAGGCAAAAGTGGAGGCGGCCTCGCTGGCCGTTGGCCTTGCCCTCACTCGGGACATGCTGTGGGACAAGTTGCCGCAGCGAGTCCAGGAACAGCTCATTGCCTGGTTCGAGACCGTGATCGGGGAGGAATACCCGCCCATCAACTGGGTGTGGTTCCAGATCGTCGTCGAAAGTTTCCTGGCGTCGGTGGGCGGCCGGTACTCGGACCAGGACATCGACGCCGGCCTGGCCATCCACGACTCCCTGTACCGGAGCCACGGCTGGTTCGCCGATGGGCCCGAGCGCGCCTATGACCACTACGTTGGCTGGGCCTTCCAGGTGTACCCGCAGCTGTGGGAGCTGATGGTGCCCGGGGATCCGCGGGTCAGGGCCCGGGCACAGCTTGACGGCGACAGGCTGGCCGACTTCCTGGACGACGCCGTCCACCTGGTGGGGGACAACGGCGCCCCGCTCATCCAGGGCCGCAGCCTGATCTATCGGTTCGCCGCGGCCGCGCCGTTCTGGACCGGTGAGCTGTCAGGGCACACGCGGCTCAGCCCGGGTGTCACGCGGCGGGCGGCGTCGGGAATCCTGGACTATTTTGTCCGCCGGGGCGCCATCACCCATGACGGGCTGCTCTCCATAGGCTGGCACGGCGAATTCCCGGGGATGAAGCAGTCCTACTCCGGGGCCGGTTCACCGTACTGGGCGGCCAAGGGGATGCTGGGCCTTGCGCTGCCGGCGGACCACCGGGTCTGGACAGCCATCGAGGAGCCGCTGCCCGTGGAAACCGGCGACACCCGGCGGCTCATCCACGCACCGGGCTGGCAGGTGGACGGGACGGTGGCGGACGGCATAGTGCGGATCCGGAACCACGGCACGGACCACGCCAACGCCGGCGTTAAGGTGGCGGACTCACCGCTCTACGCCCGGTTGGGTTACTCCACCTCCACTTTCCCGGACCTGGAGCCGGAGTCCCTGGACAACGCCGTCGTCCTGGTGGGCAGTGCAGGGCAGACCACCCACAGGACAGGCTTTGAATACCTCGGGCAGCAGGACCTGGGCGGGGTGCTGGCGGGCGCCTCGCGGAGCACCGTCAACTGGATTTCCGTGGATCCGGACGCCGGGCCGGACCACGGTAGCGGCGCCCGGGGTACAGCGACGCCGGGCCCGGAGGTGACGGTGGTGTCGCTGACCCGCGGGGCCGTGGAGCTGCGGCTGGTCCGAGTGCGGGGCGTGGACCCGGCACACGAAGCGAAGCTCCGGATCGGCGGCTGGCCGGTGGATGCGGCATCCGGCATAGCCAGTACGGTGCGGCCCGTACCCGGGTTTGGCCTGCGACTTGACGACGCCGGTACCTGGCGCCGGGACACGCCGCACCCCATGGGGGAGAGCCTTGCCATCCCCTGGATCGGCACCTCAGGTGCGGCGGACGACGGCGACTATGCCGCCGTCGTCGTCCTCGCCGGGGAGGGAACTGCGGAAGCCTGCGCCGTCCGCCTTGTTCCGGGGGAAGGATTCGGCTTCCCCGACGGCACCGTCCTCACCTTCGCTGCCGCATTGGAGTTCTTGTCCAGATAAGACGGCTTAAAGACCTCGGAAGCCTGCATACCTGGACAAACTCCTACGCTTCGTTGAACCAGTCCCGCGAAGGGTTGGTGACCTCCGGGACGGAACGGTGCAGCTCCGGCTGGGCCGCCCACTTCACGCCATTGGCCAGGACCCGCTGGATCTGCGGGTGGTGGTACACCGGGTACTCCTGGTCTCCGGGGCTGAAGTAGAAGATGCGTCCCTTGCCGCGGGTGAAGGTGACGCCGGAACGGAACACCTCGCCGCCGGCGAACGAGCTGATGAAGATCAGGTCGTCCGGGTCCGGGATGTCGAACAGTTCCCCGTACATCTCCTGCTCGGGGATGACGATGGGGCTGTCCACGCCTTCGGCAATGGGGTGTGACGGCTTCACGGTCCACACGAGCTCGCGCTCGCCGTCGTTCCGCCAGGCCAGCGAGCACGTGGTGCCCAGCAGCTTGGTGAAGACCTTGGCGAAGTGCCCCGAGTGGAGCACGATGAGCCCCATGCCACCGAGCACGTGCCGGTGGACGCGTTCGACGACGGCATCGCTCACCTCGTGGTGGGCCACGTGGCCCCACCAGAGCAGGACGTCCGTCTCGGCGAGCACCTCCTCATCCAGGCCGTGCTCATCGTCGGTGGCCAGCACCGCCGTCGTGATTTCCGCCTCGGGGTAATAGGAACGGAGCCCCGCGGCGATGGCGCCGTGGATGCCGTCAGGGTAGATCTCCCCGATGTGTGACGGCTCGTTGTTGGCCTCGTGGACGCCCTCGTTCCAGACGCGGATTCTCAACTTGTCGTTCATTAGAGACGAACCTCCCTTTGTTCGCGTGCGGACAGGTAGCACGCGTCGATGATCTGGGCCCGGTAGAGCGCCAGGGAGCCATCGTGCTCGCCCCAGGCCTGCTCGCCGCCGCGCACTGCCGTGATGAAGTCTTCCACCACTGCGTCGTGGGCGCGGCCCGGGAGCACGGGCGGCACGTAATCGGCGGATTCGCCCTCCTTGTCGGTGAACACCCGAAGCTGCCCGACGGGCGGGAAGGGCGCCCCCTGCACCTTGAGCTCGGCGCCGCCATCGGTGCCGTAGACGGTGAAGTCCAGAAGGTCGTCCGTTTCCCGGTAGGTTGCCCAGCTGGCTTCGATCACCAGCGTGCCGCCGCCCTCCAGCCGGAGGAACGCCGACGCGAAGTCCTCCACCTCGAACGCGTGGCTGGAGGCCAGGGCCGAGTAGGCGCTTCCACCGCCCCGCCCCTGAGGGCCAAGCTCCGAATGTGTTGCGGCGGAGACGGCCACCACTTTGGGTTCACCGAGAAGGTGCAGGGCGTAGTCCAGAGCGTGGACGCCGATGTCCGCCAGCGGTCCGCCGCCGGCGAGGTCCGGGTTGGTGAACCAGCTGCCCAGCGTGGGGATGCCGGAGCGGCGGAGCCAGGAGGCCTTGGCGTAGTAGGGCCGGCCCAGCCCGCCCTCGTCGATGACACCCTTGAGTGCCTTGATGTCGCCGCGGCGGCGGTGGTTGAAAGCCACGTCCAGGACGCGCCCCGCCTTGCGGGCGGCATCCACCATGGCCTGGCCTTCGACGGCGTTGCGCGCGATGGGCTTCTCGCTCAGCACGTGGATTCCCCGTTCCAGGGCGGCGATGGCAATGGGAGCGTGCAGGAAGGTGGGCACTGCCACGCTGATCGCGTCCAGCCCGCCGTGCTCCAGCATGTCCTTCCAGTCTGCGAACGCGTTCGGAATGGCGTATTCGGCCTGCAGCGAGTCGCGGAGGTCCTGCTCCATCCCGGCCAGCGCCACAATGCGCACGCCGTCCAGGCCGTTGTAGGCCATGAGGTGCTGCTGTCCGGCCCAGCCGATGCCGACAACGCCTACCCTCAGTTCCTTGGAGCCTGGTTCTTCGCCTGGTGTAGCTGCCTGCTGTCCTGCTGCCCCTTGCGCCGGGGACTGCTCGATGTTCAAGGGGTTGCTTCCTTAGGTTTGATTCTGGGTGAGATGTGCTTGGTATGGAATCGATTCCAACGAACACGATGCAAGCTGCCCGAAATGTTGGAATCGATTCCAAAAGTCTGTCAGTGGGGGTTCTGGGCTGTCAACCCCCTTCAGCCCTTTGTTGAGTCCCGAACCACGAGCTCGTGGGGAAGGTAGGTCCGGCCGCGGCGGTGCGCCCCGGGTTCCGTCATGCGCTCGAAGAGTGCGTCGAAGGCCACGCGGCCCATGTCGTATGCGGGCTGCCTGATGGTGGTTAACCCGGGCACGCACATCTCCGCCTGGATGGAGTCGTCAAAGCCTGCAACGGCGATGTCGCCGGGCACCCGCAGCCCGGCGTCGGTAATCTCGCGGACGCATCCGGCGGCCACCGTGTCGCTGCCGCAGAAGACCGCGTCGGGCAGCCGGTCGCTGCCCAGCAGTTCCCGGGTGAGGCTCCGGCCGGAATGGAAGTTGAAGTCCCCGTCTGCGAACAGCAGGTGTTCCGGCGAGAGACCCGCTTCGGCAAGTGCCCAGCGGAAGCCCTCCTCCCGGAGCCGGCCGGAGCGCGCCGCCCGGTTACCGATCATCGCCAACTTCCGGCCTCCGCTTTTGATGAGGTGCTGCGTGATGTCGTATGACGCTTGCCGGTCATCGATGGAAACGCCGAACGCCGCCTCCGAGTCCGCCACTTCGCAGAGCTGCACCACGCTCATTTGGGTGGCCACTGCTTCGATCTCGTCGTCAGCCATGGTTGGGGAAAACATGATCAAGCCGTCCACGGAGCCGTTGCGCAGCATGTCCACCAGCTGCTGTTCCCGCTCGGGTTCGCCGGCTGTCGGTGCGATGAGGCTGACGTATCCGGACAAGGCGGCAGCATCGCCGACACCCCGGAAGGCTTCACTGACGATGGGCGAGTCCAGATTTTTCGCGAGGGCCAGGATGCGCATGGTGCGGTCACGGCGCAGATCGCGGGCGGAAGCGAGGGGCCGGTAATTGAGCTGGCGGATTGCTCCAGCCACCTTTTCTTTGCTCGCCGCACTGACGGCCGGGCTTCCGTTCAGCACACGCGACACCGTCCCCACGGACACTCCTGCCGTTTTCGCGACGTCCTGCACTGTAGCTCGCGCCATGTCCATTTATCCCTTCCGCGGCCTCAAGGGAGGGCTGTGGCCCTCCACCCTGGTGCCCGTGCTGCCGTGGCTGTTCTTCAGCTTAGCCGCGGCCGGCGTCACGCACGGCATGCTTTTGGCCTCCCGCGCCGCTGCATCCCCCGTGGTTCCGGGAGGTTGTCAGCCACTGCCGCCCATAAGGGTGTCTGGCGTGACGCGGACCCGGGAGCGCCCGCCGCGAAACACCGAATTAACCCTGCCGCCGATCCCGCGAAACACCAATTTGGATACTCTGATGCAACAAGGTTTACTGATAGCTAACGCCAACCGAACAGGAACGTTTCGATGACCAGTGTCGCAACCCCTGCTGTAACCGCCCTGCCGTTCGCCGAAGAACGGGAAGTTTCCGGGGCTCCCGCCATTTCCCTGGCAGACATCGCCAAGGCCCACGGCGTCCGCTTCCTGCTGGCCACCTTCGTGGACATGACCGGCAAACCTTGCGCCAAGCTGGTCCCGGTGGAAGCCGCCGGCGAACTCGAAAACGGTGCCATGGGCTTCGCCGGCTTCGCTGCGGGCCTGATGGGGCAGAAGCCGCAGGACCCGGACCTGATCGCCGTGCCGGACCTGGACTCCTTCACCCCAGTGCCCTTCATCAAAGAGGGCCTGGCCATCATCCACTGCGACCCCCACGTCAACGGCTCGCCCTGGCCCTACGCGCCGCGAGTGATCCTGAAAAACACCTTGGCCCGCCTTGCGGACAAGGGCATGCAGGCCAAGGTGGGCGCCGAGGTGGAGTACTTCCTGGTGAAGAAGAACGACGACGGGACGCTGAGTACGGCCGACGCCAGCGACGATTCACCCCGCCCCTGCTACGACGCCCGCGGGGTCACCCGGATGTACGACCACCTCACCTCCATCTCCGAGGCGATGAACGGCCTGGGCTGGGGCAACTACGCCAACGACCACGAGGACGCCGCAGGCCAGTTCGAGCAGAACTTCAACTACGCCGATGCCCTCACCACGGCGGACCGGGTGGTCACCCTCCGCTACATCCTGAACATCCTTGCCGAGCAGCGGGGCATGACCGCCACGTTCATGCCCAAGCCCTTCACCGACCGCACCGGTACCGGACTGCACTTCCACCTGTCCTTGTGGTCCGGCGCCGAGCCGCTGTTCCCGGCAGCGGGCAGCCGGGCGGACGGCAAGGGAAACAACGACGACGGCAGGGGCCTTGGGATTTCCGGACTCGCCTACTCCTTCATCGCCGGCATCCTGGACCACGCTCCGGCACTTCAGGCGTTCCTCGCCCCGACCGTGAATTCCTACAAAAGGACAGGCGCCACCACCAGCTCATCCGGAGCCACGTGGTCACCGCGGAAGGCGTCCTTCGGCGGCAACGACCGGACCCACATGATCCGCGTCCCGGACAACAAACGGATTGAACTGCGTTCCGGCGACGGCTCCGCCAACCCGTACCTGGCCATCGCCACCGCGATTTCTGCCGGACTGGACGGCATGGAGAAAGCCGCGGACCCGGGTGCCCCGTCCGGTCCCGGCGAGTCAAGGCCGGACGCGCACCAGCTGCCGGCCACCCTGCTCCACGCCGTGGAAGCCCTGCGGCAGGACCCGGTCATCCTGGCCAGCCTCAGCGGCGACCCGGAGATAGGCAAGTACTACGCGGACGCCAAAGAAGAGGAGTTCCTGAGCTGGCACAACCAGGTCAGCGACTGGGAAATCCGCACGTATTTGACCTCCATCTGATCAGGCCTCCATCTGATCAGGCCTCCATCCAGTCACACGACCAGACCCTCCTAAGTAAGGACCCCCACCATGTGCGGAATCGCCGCGCTGCAGCTGCGCAATCCCTCGCTGCACCACCGGATGGGCAGCCTGCTGTCCTCCATGCTCTGCCAGATCGTGGACCGAGGGCCGGACTCCGCCGGCCTGGCCGTCTACAACACCCCCGGCCTGGTTTCCCCGGGAACATCCACCCTCAGCCTCCTCGGAAAGGACCAGAGCATGACGACGGCGGACATCACCGCGGGCGTCGGGGCGCTCCTCCCATCCGACGCACAGCCAGCCGTGCAGGTGGTGGGCGACACCACCCTGGTGAGCGCCGCCGTCGGGACTGACCTGCTGGTGAAGGCCGTCGGCGAAACCCTGCCCGGATCCACCATCATCGGCCGCGGCGAACACGTGGCCGTGATGAAGAGCGTGGGCCACCCCATGGAGATCGCCGCCGATCACGGACTGGAGGCCATGGCCGGAAGCCAGGGCCTGTCCCACACCCGCATGGCCACCGAATCGGCCGTGACCGCGGGAGGCTCGCACCCCTTCTCCGTGGCCGACGACCTCTGCCTGGTCCACAACGGCTCCTTCTCCAACCACGCCACGGTCCGCCGCGACCTCAAGCGCGAAGGCGTGGTGTTCGATTCCGACAACGACACCGAGGTGGGCGCCCGCTACGTCGCCTCCCGGCTGCAGCAGGGAGACACCCTCGAGGAAGCGCTGGTGAACCTGGGCAAGGTCCTGGACGGCTTCTACACCCTGGTGGTCACCACCGCGGACAGCATGGCCGTGGTCCGGGACCCCATCGCCTGCAAGCCCGCCATCATCGCCGAAACCGATGACTACGTGGCCATGGCCTCCGAATACCGCGCCCTGGCCGGCCTGCCCGGCATCGACGACGCCCGCATCTTTGAACCGGAACCCGGAAAGGTCTACACATGGTCACTCTGACAGCCCCCGAAAGCACGGCAAGCACCTCCCCGGAAGCCCGGATGCCGGAGACCACCACCGTGGACCTGGCCGTCACCAGCGTCCGGGAACTCAACCAGGCCATCCATAACGCCGCGGACGGACAGGCGTGGACCGTCACCAGCCCCGGCGGCAAGCACAGCCTCGCCGTCGGCATCGACGCGGACATCGCGGTGACCATCGAAGGCCACGCAGGCTACTACGCCGCCGGGATGCACCAAAAAGGCGGCGTCACCATCACCGGCAACGCCGGCGTCGGACTGGCGGAGAACATCATGTCCGGCCGCGTCCACGTCAAGGGAGATGCCTCCCAGTCCGCAGCCGCCACCGGCCACGGCGGGCTGGTGGTCATCGACGGCAACGCCGGTGCCCGGTGCGGGATCTCCATGAAGGGGGTGGACATCGTGGTGGGCGGCAACATTGGCCACATGTCCGCGTTCATGGCCCAGGCCGGACGCCTGGTGGTCTGCGGCGACGCCGGCGACGCCCTGGGCGACTCCATCTACGAGGCACGGATCTACGTCAAAGGCACGGTGGCCTCCCTCGGTGCGGACTGCGTCGAAAAGCCGATGAGGGCTGAACACCTGGCCGAACTCGGCGAGCTGCTGGCCGCCGCCGGCCGCACCGACAACCCTGCCGACTTCAAGCGCTACGGCTCGGCCCGGAACCTCTACCACTTCCACGTCGACAACTCGACTGCCTACTAGGAGGCCCCCATGACCATCACCTCCATGCCCGCTCCGGCTGAAGCCCCGGCACAGAACCTCCCTGCGCCTGATATCGCTGCGCTCGGCCTCCGCGAGTCCGCCACCTTCGACCGCGCCACCATCGCCGACATCCAGCGCGCCGCCTCCACCGGCGTGTACGACATCCGCGGCTGGGGCGCCAAACGCAAGGTCCCGCACTTCGACGACCTGCTCTTCCTCGGCGCCTCCATGTCCCGCTACCCGCTGGAGGGCTACCGCGAAAAGTGCGACACCGACGTCGTCCTCGGCGACCGGCACGCCACCCGCCCGCTGCACCTGCAGACCCCGGTGACCATCGCCGGCATGAGCTTCGGCGCCCTCTCCGCCAACGCCAAGGAGGCCCTGGGCCGCGGCGCCACGGAGGTGGGAACCTCCACCACCACGGGCGACGGCGGCATGACCCCTGAGGAGCGCGGCCAGTCCAAGCACCTCGTCTACCAGTACCTGCCCTCCCGCTACGGCATGAACCCGGACGACCTCCGCAAAGCCGACGCCATCGAGATCGTGCTGGGCCAGGGCGCCAAACCCGGCGGCGGCGGCATGCTGCTGGGCCAGAAAATCACCGAACGCGTCGCCGGCATGCGCACCCTGCCGGTGGGAATCGACCAGCGCTCGGCCAGCCGCCACCCGGACTGGACCGGCCCGGATGACCTGGAAATCAAGATCGGCGAACTGCGCGAAATCACCGACTGGAAGACCCCCATCTACGTCAAGATCGGCGCATCCCGCCCTTACTACGACACCGCCCTGGCCGTGAAGTCCGGCGCCGACGTTGTGGTGGTGGACGGCATGCAGGGCGGCACCGCGGCCACGCAGCAGGTGTTCATCGAAAACGTCGGCATCCCCACCCTCGCCGCCATCCCGCAGGCAGTGCAGGCACTGCAGGAACTCGGCGTCCACCGCAAGGTCCAGCTCATCGTCTCCGGCGGCATCCGCACCGGCGCCGACGTCGCCAAGGCCATGGCCCTGGGCGCGGACGCCGTGGCCATCGGCACCGCCGCGCTGATCGCCCTGGGCGACAACGACCCCCGCTACGCCGCCGAATACTCCGCCCTCGGTTCCGCCGCGGGGTTCTACGACGACTTCCAGGACGGCCGTGACCCCGCAGGCATCACCACCCAGGACCCGGAACTTTCCTCCCGCCTGGACCCGGTGGCCGCAGGACGGCGCCTGGCCAACTACCTCCGTGTCCTCACCATGGAGGCCCAGACCATCGCCCGGGCGTGCGGCAAGTCGCACCTGCACAACCTGGAGCCGGAGGACCTGGTGGCTCTCACCATCGAGGCGTCCGCCATGGCCCGCGTGCCGCTGGCCGGCACCTCGTGGATCCCGGGCCAAGGAAGCTTCTGATGCCAGGCGCTGGCTCCTCAGACTATGTGGTGGTGGGCGCCGGGCTTGCCGGTGCCGCCACCGCCTGG
Organism: Pseudarthrobacter scleromae; assembly: GCF_014644515.1. Classification (NCBI taxonomy): domain Bacteria; kingdom Bacillati; phylum Actinomycetota; class Actinomycetes; order Micrococcales; family Micrococcaceae; genus Pseudarthrobacter; species Pseudarthrobacter scleromae. Next base: position 161,999 of record NZ_BMKV01000005.1, read on the forward strand.
CAGCTTGCCGCCCGCGGCCACCAGGTGGCCATCCTGGAACGCAATGTCCCGGCCAGCCACGACGGCAGCTCCCACGGGTCCGCCCGCATCTTCCGCTACGCCTATCCGGACCCCTTCTACACCCGCGCGGTGGTGGAATCGAAAAGCCTGTGGGACAAACTCTCCGCCGCGTGCGGGACCCCGCTGATCACTCCCTGCGGTGCCGTGGACTACGGGCCGACGCGCAATCCGGGGCTGCTGGCGTCCGTGCTGGCTGACGAAGGCCTCGAGCACCAGCTGCTTTCCGCCGCGGAAGCCCGGCAGCGCTGGCCGCAGTTCGCCTTCGACACGGACGTGCTGTGGCACCCCGGCGCCGGGGTGATCGACGCCGAGACTGCCGTTAATGCCATGGTGTCCCTCGCGGTGGAACGCGGCGCCCGGCTGCTGAACAGCTGGGAGCTGGAGAGCCTGTCACGCCAGGGCGGCGGCTACCGGCTGCACTCCACCACCGGGCAAACGTACGACGCCGGCAACGTGGTGGTCAGCGCGGGCGGCTGGCTGCCGGCGCTGCTGGACGGGCTGTCCCTTCCGGCAGGGTTCGTGGCCGGGCTCCCGGAGATCACCGTCCGGCAGGAGCAGGCCTTCCACTTCAGGTACCGGGACCACGCCCCTTCGGACCACGTCCCCAAGGATTACGACGGCGGCGCTGCTTCAGGTGCCGGAGGCTGGCCGACGTTCATCCACAAGGCTGCCGGCATCCAGGCCTACGGCCTGCCGGGCGGACGCGACGCAGGCTTCGCCGGCCAGAAAGTTGCCGAGTACAACGGCGGCAGGCTGATCCCCTCCGCGGCACAGCAGACCGGTGCAGTGGATCCGGCAAACCGCCGCAGGGTGGTGGAATACGTGCAGCGCTACCTGCCCGGCCTGGACCCGGAGCCCTACGCCGAAACAACGTGCCTGTTCACCAACACTCCCAACGAGGACTTCCTCATCGACCGCGTGGACAACCTGACCGTCCTCTCGCCCTGTTCCGGCCACGGCGCCAAGTTCGCGCCGCTGCTCGGCCGGTGGGCGGCGGACCTGGCCGACGGCACAGGCAGTGTTCCCGGGCGGTTCCGGACCGCGTCCCCAGCAGCTGCGACCACCTAGGACGGATACCAGTGAGCCTTCCACAGACAATACCCACGGCGGACCCCGCAGCGGATGCCGTGCTTTCCGGCAGGACCAGCGACCCCACTGTAGCCAGCCTCCTGCAGGACATCTCCACCATCGGCAGGGACACCTTCCGGGGCGGGTACTCGCGGCCGGTGTTCTCCACCGCGGAAACGGACCTGCGCGGCTGGTTCGTTGAGCAGGCCGGCCGGCGGGGCCTGGATGTCCACACGGACCACAACGGCATCATCTGGGCCTGGTGGGACACTGCCGCGAGGACCCGGAAGGACGCCGTCGTGACCGGAAGCCACCTCGATTCCGTCCCCGGCGGCGGTGGGTACGACGGCCCGCTCGGCGTCGCCTCGGCGTTGATCGCCGTCGACATCCTCAAAGCCCGCGGTCTCCGGCCCCGGCGCCCGCTGGCCATTGCCGTGTTTCCGGAAGAGGAAGGCTCCCGGTTCGGCGTTGCGTGCCTGGGCTCCCGCCTCCTCACCGGATCGCTGGACCCGGACAAAGCCCGCCGGCTCAAGGACCCCGATGGCAACACCTACGCGGATGTCGCTGCCGCCAATGGGCAGGATCCCCGCCTGGTCGGAGCGGACTACGCAACGCTCCAGCAGCTGGGCGTGTTTGTGGAACTGCACGTTGAACAGGGCAGGGGACTGGTTGACCTGGACCAGCCCGTGGCCATCGGTTCCTCCATCCTTGGGCATGGCCGCTGGAAGCTGAGCATCAGCGGCCAGGGCAACCACGCCGGCACCACCCTGATGAGGGACCGCAGGGACCCCATGGTGGCCGCCGCGAAAATCATGGTCAGCATCCGGGACACCGCACGGAAGTACCGGGACGCCAGGGCCACCGTGGGCAGGGTCCAGCCGGTACCCGGGGGCACCAACGTGATAGCCTCCCGCGTGGACCTGTGGATTGATGCCCGGCACCCGGATGACTCCGTCACCGCGGCGCTGGTGGAGGCCATCGGGCTCAATGCCCAGGTGTTCGCTGCGGAGGAAGGCTGCATCGCGGCCATGACCATGGAATCGCTCAGCTCCACGGTGCATTTCGACGGCGGGCTGCGCAGCCGGCTGCAGGAACTGCTTCCGGCCGCGCCGGTCCTGGACACGGGGGCAGGGCACGACGCCGGAGTCCTGGGGTCTCAAATGCCCACGGCCATGATCTTTGTCCGAAATCCCACCGGCATCTCCCATTCCCCCGAGGAACTGGTGGAGGACTGGGATGCCGAGGCCGGCGCACTCGCGCTGGCGGACTCCCTCGCGGGGCTGGCAGGCGACACCCGCGCACCCAGGTAGCGCCGCCGTCGTCGTCCTCCCGCGCGGTTCCGTGCCTAAGATGGCTGCTATGACCGAACACGCAGCCGATCACGCCGGTGACGACGACGGGGAGCAGGCTGACGGGCAGGCTGCAGGCCGGCTGGAGCAGGTCATCGCACGCCAGGTGCGGCACTACCGTACGGCTGCCGGGCTGTCCTCGGCGGAACTGGCCGCCCGGACCGGCCTCTCCAAGGCGATGATCTCCCGGGTGGAAACCGCCACCACCTCGTGTTCCCTCACCACGCTGCAGCGGCTTGCGGACGGGCTGGAAGTCCCGGTCACCGCATTGTTCCGCGGCGCAGACACGGACCGCGACGCCACCTTCACCAAGAGCGGCCAGGGCAGCCTCACCGTCCGCAGCGGCACCCGGCACGGCCACGAATACCGCGTCCTGGGCACGCTCAAGGGCAGGACCGACGCCCTGGAACCCACGCTGGTCACGCTCACGGACGCCTCCGACGTGTTCCCGCTGTTCCAGCACCCCGGCACGGAGTTCATCTACATGCTCGCCGGCAGGATGGTGTACGGCCACGGCTCGTACGAATACGCCATGGAGCCGGGCGATTCCCTGCTGCTGGACGGTGAAGGGCCGCACGGGCCGCTGGAACTGCTGGACCTGCCCATCACGTTCCTGGCCATCTCCGCCAAGTAGGATCCGGCCCTTCCCACCCTCACTCCTGCGCTCTGCGGGACGGCTGAAACTTCCGTGTGGATGACTGAAACGATCATTTAACACACCGGAAACCCAGGCCATTACTGCCGCCATACAGTTGGAACCAGACGGCAATAGCTGCCCTCCGATGAACGTGGTACTGACTCCGCGTCCCTCCTCCGGAGTGGCTCCAACGGGCGATTTGGCGTTCTCTCCTCGCATCACGAAAGGGGTTTCCCATGGATTCGGGAAATGTCGCTTGGATTTTGGCCAGCGCAGCGCTGGTTTGCATGATGATCCCCGCCCTTGCCCTGTTTTACGGGGGCATGGTGGGGTCGCGCCGCATTCTCAACATGATGATGATGTGCTTTGGCGGCGCCAGCCTGGTGGCCGTCCTCTGGGCGCTGTTCGGTTACTCGCTGGCCTTTGGCAATTCAGTGGGCGGGCTGGGCCTGATCGGTGACGTCACCGAGTTCCCCGGCCTGGGACAGCTGATGGCTGAGGATGGGGAGGCGTCCATTCCGGTGGCCCTGTTCGCGGCCTTCCAGCTGTTCTTCGCCTGTGTTACCACCGCGCTGGTGGCCGGCGCGGCTGCCGGACGCATGAAGTTCGGTGCCTGGATGCTGTTTGCCGGCATCTGGGCCACCATCGTCTACTTCCCGGTGGCGCACTGGGTGTTCGCCTTCTCCTCCGAGGACGGCAGCGTGACCGGCGGCTGGATCGCCAGCGGCATCGAGGCCATCGACTTTGCCGGCGGCACCGCCGTGCACATGAACGCCGGCGCAGCCGCCCTGGCCCTGGCCCTGGTCCTGGGCAAGAGCTCGGGCTGGCCCATGGTGGAGCACGCGAAGCCGCACAGCCGGCCGCTGGTCCTGGTGGGTGCAGGCCTCCTCTGGGTCGGCTGGTTCGGCTTCAACGCCGGCTCGGCCCTGTCCGCCGGCCACTCGGCGTCGGTGGTGTTCCTCAACACCGCTGTGGCTGCCTCGGCCGGCCTGCTGGCCTGGGCCCTGGTGGAACGGGTCCGCCGCGGCGCCGCCACCAGCATGGGCGCAGCCTCCGGCCTGATCTCCGCCCTCGTGGCCATTACCCCCGCCTGCGGTGCGGTCAGCCCGCTGGGTGCAGTGGCCATCGGCGCGATTGCCGGGGCCGTCTGCTCGCTGGCCATTGAACTGAAGTACCGCCTGGGCTACGACGACTCGCTCGACGTCGTGGGCGTCCACCTGGTGGGCGGCATCCTGGGCACCCTGCTGATCGGCCTCTTCGCCACCGATGCTGCCCCGAACGGAGTCAGCGGACTCTTCTACGGCGGCGGCGTGGAGCTGCTCGGCGTCCAGTCGCTCGCAACCGTCACGGTGCTGGCTTATTCGTTCGGCATCACGTGGGTCCTCGCCAAGATCCTGGACAAGACGATCGGCCTGCGGATCAACCCGGAGGACGAGATGCGCGGCATCGACCTCGCGGCCCACTCCGAGCTCGCTTACCTTACGGATGAGGATCCGGTGGAGCTGGGCTCCCCGCAGCGCGCGTAGGTTTTCGAAGATTCCGGGTGGGTGCCATCCGGAGGACGAGTCAGGCAGAGGGCCAACCTGTGGACCGGTGCCGGTGTTAGCCGGCTTATAGTTCCAGGGGTTGGTCCTCTGCCATGCTGTGAAGCGCTTGGCCGTCCGGAAATCAGTGTTCAGTGTTCGGTGCAAACAAGGTTCCCGTCCCGGACTTCCAGGACCGCGCCGCGGATGTGGCTCAGGCGGGTCTTGGGGTCCGGGGCCATGGTGTCGATGTCCTCGCCTCCCCAGTGCGGATGGGTGAAGTAGGCCAGCAGGGCCCGCTCCTTACCGTCTTCCCCCGGGGCGAGGGGCACCACGTCCGCGTGGCGTCCGACAACGGGCCGCCCGTCCACGTGCTCGGGCCGGGTGAGGATCAGCCCGTCCAGGTGCTCCTGCCGGACCCAGGTGCCGGCGGCGTCTGACGAGCGGTATGTGCCCTGGCCCCGCCACTCATCCACGATCATCCAGTACATTCCCTCGAGCCGGAACACCTTGGGCCCCTCATGCGGACGGCCGGGAATGGTGATGCCTTCCAGAGTCCAGGACGAAGGGTCCCGCGGCGTATCGCTCACCGCGCTGTAGGTGTTGGAGCCGCGGGCCTCGTCCTTGTACCAGAGCCGGTAGCGGCCGTCCCCGCACGGTGCGACGGCGGCGTCGATCACCCGAGGCGAATCGAGGTCGATGGGGCCCAGGTACTCCCAGTGCACCAGGTCCCTGCTGGCGAACTGCACGATTGCCGCGTTTCCGTTCCAGTCCTTCCGCACCCCGCCCAGGACGGTCAGGTACATCAGCCACTCGTCGCCGATGCGTACGACGTCGGGCGCCCAGAGGGTTGCCGGCAGTTCAGTTCCGGGCGGCACCAGTCCGTCCACGGTGCCCTGGTACTGCCAGGTGGCGCCCCCATCCGAGGACCGTGCTGAACCGATGGCCGTGCCGTGCACCCACTCCACTCCTGAGAGGCCCGGTGCCGTGGCCCGGCGCTGGGTGTAGAACAGCACCCACTCACCGGTGAGGTGGTCATGAACCAGGACCGGATCCGTTGGGCCGTCCCAGACCGGATCGCGGTACGGCGTCCTGAAGGCGTCGGGGCGCAGGGGAGTGAGCGGCTCTTGCACTGGTTCTCCAACGTTGTAGTTTCGTGGAGTACCAGCTTATGCGACGCGCCCGGCGGTGGTGCCCAGTTCCCCCGGTGCCCTAGCCGTGCGCCTTGCCGTGCCCGCCATGCAGGGCGCGGTAGGCGTAGACCAGCAGGGCGACGCCCGCCAGGATCATGAGGGTCAGGACCAGGATGTCCGCGGCGATGAGCAGTGCCGTCGACTGCAGGGCGAAGATCACGCCCAGCACGCCCAGGACGGCCGCCGGGATCAGGGGCCACTTCATCCGCCCGGCGGGACCGGCGTCGGGAACGGGAACCATGGACAGCACACCGAAGGTGGCCGCCAGGCCCAGAAACAGGACGGCGGCAACGGGCATGCCCTGCAGATCCTGCGGAAGGGTAACAATGACGGCCAGCGTCAGCATCACCCCGCTGGGAATCACCGCCCACCAGTTGCCCCGTTGACGCAGGTAGACTGCGGCAAATCCGGCGGCCATGAATAGGAACAGGAAACTGGCGCCGGCGCCGCCGTCCGTAATTTGGGAGGCGGCAATCACGGCTGCCAGGCCCAGGAACACCGAGCCGGGGATTGCGGCCCACCAGTTCTCCGGGCTGCGGATGAAGAGGGACAGGAACACTGCCCCTATGGCGGCGAAGATCAGCATCGGCATATAGGCGGCGCTCTCGATGACGTTGAGCAGGTCCAGCAGCAACAGCACGCCCGCCGAGATCAGGACGATGCCGGCGATGATGCTCGCGTTGGCCGATTTCACGGTTGCCTCCCGGGATTCGGCAGGCGCCCGCCAGTCGCTCTGCTATCCCAGATTAGGTCCACTCCTTGTGCAGGCGTAGGGCCCAAAGCCCCGCCTTAACCTCTACTCCTTGAACAGCCCCGCGAGGTCTTCCGCCGTGATGGCGCCGCCGGCCAGGGCATCGCCTTCCATGACATCGGAAAACAGCTGCGACTTCCGGGCCTTGAGCGCCATGACCTTTTCCTCGATGGTGTCCTTGGCAACCAGCCGGTACACCATCACGTTCCGTGCCTGCCCAATGCGGTGGGTCCGGTCCACCGCCTGCGCCTCGGAAGCGGGGTTCCACCACGGGTCCAGCAGAAACACGTAGTCGGCTTCTGTAAGGTTCAGCCCAAACCCGCCGGCCTTCAGCGAAATCAGGAACACCGGAGCGCTGCCGTTCTTGAACTCGTTGACCACGTCCGCGCGGTTGCGGGTGCCGCCGTCGAGGTAGCAGTACTCGATCTTCTCCTCGTCCAGCCGTTCCCGGACCTTCCCCAGGAACCCGGTGAACTGGCTGAAGATCAGTGCCCGGTGGCCCTCAGCCACCAGGTCCTCCAGCTGCTCGAACAGCACATCCAGTTTGCTTGACCGCACTGCGGAAAGCGCCGGGTCCACCAGGGAGGCGTCCAGGCTGAGCTGCCGCAGCAGGGTCAGCGACTGGAAGATGGTGAACCGGTTCTTGTTCACGTCCTCGATCAGCCCCAGGATCTTCTGGCGTTCGCGCTGCAGGTGCGTCTGGTACACCTTCTGGTGGCGCGGATTCAGCACCACTTCCAGGATCTGCTCCTGCTTGGGCGGCAGGTCCTTGATCACCTGGTCCTTGGTGCGGCGCATCATCAGCGGACGGACCCGACGGCGGAGCTTGTCCAGCTGCCCCTTGTCGCCGTTCTTCTCCACCGGCTTCTGGTAATACTCGGCGAAGCGCTTGGGGCTGGAAAACAGTCCGGGCGCAACGATCGAGGTGAGCGCCCAGAACTCCATGAGGTTGTTCTCCAGCGGCGTGCCCGTGATGGCCAGCTTGAAGGCCGCCGGCAGTTTCCGGGCGCACTGGTAGGCCTTGGACTGGTGGTTCTTCACAAACTGCGCCTCGTCCAGGACCAGGCCGGACCAGGTGCGGGAGGCGTAGGCCTCGTAATCAATCCTGAACAGGGCGTAGGACGTGATCACAATATCGGCCCCGGCCAGTGCCTCAGCCGGCGCCTGGTTGCTCTTGGCGAAGGTCTCGCTGACGGCCTGGACCTTCAAGCCGGGGGCAAACCGGGCCGCTTCCGCCGCCCAGTTGCCCACCACGCTGGTGGGGGCAACCACCAAAAAGGGGGCACCGGCGTCGGACTGGCCTGCTGAAGCATCTGCTGCCGCCAGGGAAAGCTCCTTCGCCGCGCACATCAGGGCCAGGGCCTGGACGGTCTTGCCCAGGCCCATGTCGTCCGCGAGGATCCCGCCCAGGCTGTGCCGGTACAGGAACGTGAGCCAGTTGAAGCCCTCCAGCTGGTACGGCCGGAGCTCCGCATTGAGGGTGGCCGGGAGCGGCAGGCCGTCCACGCCGCCTTCAAGCAGGCCGCCCACCGCTGAACGCCACGCGGCCGCCTGCTCGTCCACGATTCCCAGCTGGGCAAGTTCGTCCCACAGCCCGGCCTGGAAGCGGCTGATCTGCAGGGGCGCATCCTTGTTGTCCTGCAGGGAGCGCGCCTCCTCGATCAGTGCGCGCAGCTGGTGCAGCTCGGGCAGGTCCAGGGAGAAGTAGGCGCCGCTGGGCAGCAGCATCTTGGTCTGGCCGGACGCCAGTGCAGAGAATACCGCCGCGAAGGAGACCGGCTGCCCCTCAAGGGTGATCTGGATGCCGAGGTCGAACCAGTCGCGCTGCTCGGTGGCCTTGGTGGAGATGGACACCACCGGCGCTTCCTCGGCCTCGCGGTATTCGGCGATCTCGCCCACGGTGTCCACCTCGACGTCCGGGGCTTCGCGCAGCCGGGGGAGGACCTCCTCGGTGAAGGCCAGTGTGTCCAGGCCCTTCAGTTCCGCTGACGCCGCCAGCCGCGGGGTGCCCCAGCCGCCGGTGGCGGACTCACCCAGGGCGGGCACCACGTCCCACGGCTGGCCGAGGCCTTCCAGGATCCGGGCTTCCGCGGTGTCGTCGCGGTAGCCGTGGTCGCCGGGGTGCCTCCAGAGGGGCTGCGCCGTGACCAGGTTTCCGCTTTTGTAGTGCCACTCCCAGTGCAGCCGCACCCTGTGGTCGGCGCCGTAGTTTGCCAGCAGGGACAGGGTGGGGACAGCCAGGGCGGGGAGTTCCACGGACTCGTCGCGGGCCGTGACCCGGGCCGTCTGCTTCAGCTTCGGGTAGAAGCCCGTCAGGAACCGCGACTCGTCCCTGGCCGGGATGTGCAGCGTGCTGCCCGCGGTCACGAACGTCAGCAGTTCCTCGCTCAGGCCGCCTTCCAGCGGAGCCAGCGTGATCACGTTCTCGCCCGCCGGTGCCTCGCCAACACCGGGCAGCGCGCCGCCGTCGGTGGTGAAGAAGATGCCGTGGGCGGGGCGGCCGATGGTTCCCACGGACGCCGGATCAACCTCCACGCCCTCAACGGCGATGGTGGGCGCAAGCTCCAGCCCGCCGTCTGACGCCTGGTCCTTGGCGGCCGCCGCGGGTGCCGCCCCCACCGCTGCGGTCGCACCGTCGAGCGGCGAGCCGTGACGGCTCAGGCTAAGGCCGACGGCGGCGGGGGACCCCGCGAGGCGGACCGGCTCAGTGCCGCGCGAGTGCACCAGCGCAAGGCCGATCTTCCCGGCGTCTTCCAGCAGGCTCCACAGGTTTTTCCCGGCGTACGAGTTCAGCCCTAGCCAGAAGCCGGAGGAGTTGTAGGTCCGGCCGGCTGCCGCGGAATGGGCGGCCAGGAACTCCTGCATCCACTCCACATGCACGGGATTGCACTCGCGCCGGAAGTTCAGGTAGTTCAGCGTGGTCCAGGAAACGTCGCCGCGGATCCACTTGCCCTTGGCGCCCATGATGACGGGCCGGGCCTTGAGCTGGCGGACGCTGCGCTGCGGATCGCGCCGGCCGGTGTAGGAAAAGTGCGGCGCGGGTTCTTCCACCTCGAACTGGAGCGCCAGCGGCACTCCGGCGTTGGAGGGGACGGCTCCCGGCTGGGAGATCAGCGGGCTCAGGGCCTGCTCCCAGTCGGACAGGGCGGCGCCGGGCGGGGTGCGGGACAGCTGGGTGGAAGTGGACGGCGTGAGCAGCTGGACCCGGATGGCCGGGTTGTCCTCGGCAGCGAAGAGCAGCGCCGCCACGTGCTTGCAGTCCTTGCGGACCGGGCAGCTGCACACGCCCACGGTGCAACTCCAGCCGCCGCCCTTGCGGACCAGCTTGGCGGTGGTGGAGTAGGGCACGTCCGCGCCGCCGCGGACCTTGCCCAGCATGAGCCCGGTAGCGGCGTCGAACGAGATGCCTGAGACGCGGCTTCCCATGGCATACGCCAGCCCGGCCGCCAGGGAGCGGTCGTTGATGGCGGGAGTCTGTATTGCCAGTGCCGCACTCTCGTCCGGTTGGGATGGCATGGTGCGCGCTACTTTCAGCAGGCCACGGCGGGGCCGGGCCGGTGGTTGGTCATCTGATCCATCTTAGTTCGCCGGCGGGGCGAAGGGCGCCGCCGGCGACTTGAGGACGGCAGGGTGGGATCACATGGACAACCAGGGAGGCAACTGCAGCGGAATGCCGCAGCCAGCCCGGGAGGTGGTGGGGCTTCGGCCCGCACCACCTCCCGGCCTGTCAGCTCTGGTGCACCGGCGCCCAAGCACCGGTCCCCACGGCCTCGCGGGAGGGGGCGCCGGCGTCGAACCGGTCAGGCCGGAAGGCGGTGAGTACGGGAGAGGGGGTTCCGGTAAGGATTTCCTCCGCGAGGAGCTCACCGAGGATCAGCCCCAGCGTGGCGCCCGAATGGGTGAAAACCGTGTGCAGGCCCGGTATCGAAGACACCGGGCCCACCACCGGTTCACCGTCGCCGGGAATGGGTTTCAGGCCTGCAGCCACCCGCTGGGCGGTCAGCCGGGGGTTCCCCGCGAGTACCTTCGAGGCTTCCTCGAGCAGGCCCTGGACGGACTCCTCGGGAACCGTGAAGGATCCGTCATCTTCGATGATCACAGACTGCTCTGCCCAGTCCGCGTCAAGTACCAGCCTGCCGTCAGGCATGGGCCGCACAGCGACGCGCGGGGTGTTCAGCACGGTCTGCACTTTCACGTCGAGCGGTTCGGTGAACACCACGAAGGCGGCCGGCGTGGCATCTGGAACCGTTACACCAAGGGCTGCGAGCTGGGCCGGGACCTCGCCGCCGGTTGCCAGCACCACCTGGTCGGCTTCCAGCCGCGTCCCGTCGCCGAGGATGACGCCGCCCGCGGCGCCGTCCCGCACATCCACCCGAACATCCCCGGCATCCTTGATGATCACCGCCCCGTTCTCCGCCGCCTCGGAAGCCAACGCCGTTATGAAGTCGGGCATGTTGACCCAGCCTTCACCAGGGTTATAGATGGCACCCTCGTCGGCAACCGCAGCGGCATCCACATCCGGGGCGATCCGGGCCACGTCCCTGCTGTCAACCCAGACGGAGTGGTATCCGCCCGAACGCTCGAAGGCGAAGGTGTCGCGGAAGGTTTCGTCCGGGCCTGCCCATTTCAGCGCACCATCGAACCTCAGATAGTCGCGGCTTTCGGGGTGGTGCGCGCTCCAGGTGCGGTAGCGGTCGATAGCAAGCATCCGCAGGTAGTGGTACTCGGCGGAGCGGGCGCCGGAGGAGTTGAGCCATGCGATGGAGCGGCCGGAGGCTCCGCTTGCCAACGGGCCTGACGTGACGAGTGTGACGTGCGCGCCTCCCTTTGCCAGATGGACGGCGGTGGAAACGCCAAGGATTCCGCCGCCGATGACGGCGATTTTCCTGGCGGGGCTGGTGGAGGACATGGTCACTCGCTTTCCTGGGTTGGAAGGTAGGTAATTGGAAGATGTGCCGTGGCGCGGTACGTCAGGCGAGGGCATGGACTTCTTCAATGACTTTCAGGACGTCGACGGCGTCTGCCGGGTCAACTGGGACCGGCCCACCGTGCAGGAGGGCTCCGGCGAGAAGCCGGTAGAACTGGGGATACGCGCCCTGCTCGGCGGGCACGGCGCGTGTTGCGCCGTCGACTCCCAGGAGCCCCCAAGACTCCTGGGACTCAACGCCATATGCCGGGTCCGACGGTGGCAGGCCGGCGTCGAGCGCGGGTTCCTGGCCGTCCAGTCCCCACTTTGTGTAGCCGGCGTGGGAGCCCAGGACATGGAACCGGGGACCCGCCTGGGCGGCCATGCCGTTCATCCACAGCCGGGAGCGCACGCCCGAGTCATGCAGCAGGGACACGAACGCTTCCGTGTCGGCCGCATCCGGGTTCAGGCCCTGGCGCGCTGTTTCGCCGTAGCTGCGTGCCACGGGGCCGAACAGTTGGATGGCCTGGTCGATGAGGTGGGCACCCAGGTCGTGGAGGATTCCTCCGCCCTCGGCTGTGGTGGCGGAATCGCGCCAGTTCCCGAACCCCTCGGGGCGCCACCATTCGAACCGGGATTCGAAGGTCCGGACCTCGCCCAGCGCTCCCTCGTGGAGGAGCTTCCTGAGGGTGAGGAAATCAGCGTCCCAGCGGCGGTTCTGGAAGACCGTCAGCTGCACGCCGGCGTCGGACGCCAAGGCCACGAGTTCCTGCCCGTGGGCCGAGGTGGTGACGAACGGCTTGTCCACCACCACGTGAAGTTTGTGGGCGATCGCCGTCGAAGCGATGCCAAAGTGCGTGGCCGGAGGGGTTCCCAGGATCACCAGGTCGAGGTCCGCCGCCAGCGCGAACATGGCCTCCGCCGTCGGCACGATGCGCGCCTTTGGGTAGCGGGCTGCCGCTGCTGCGGCGCGATCCGGGTCCGCGGTGACAATGACATCGAGTGAATAGGACGGGTCTGCCTCAATGAGGGGTGCATGGAAGACCCGTCCCGAGATGCCAAAGCCAACGATGGCGGTACGGATAGGTCCCCGTCCTGCGGACCCCATCAGAGGACCTCGGAGAGGAAACGCTGGAGGCGCTCGCTGCGGGGGTTGTCGAAGATCTCCGCCGGGGTGCCGGCTTCCACCACTTCGCCTTCGTCCATAAAGACCACCTGGTCCGCCACCTTCCGGGCAAAGCCCATCTCATGCGTCACCACCACCATGGTCATTCCCCTCTTGGCGAGCGAGGCCATGAGGGTCAGGACTCCTTTGACGAGCTCGGGGTCCAAGGCGCTGGTGGCCTCGTCGAAGAGCATCACTTCCGGTTCCATGGCGAGGGCACGGGCGATGGCGACGCGCTGCTGCTGCCCGCCGGAAAGGTCCCGGGGGCGGTGGTCGGCGCGTTCGGCGAGGCCCACTTCGGCCAGGCGGCGGTGTGCACGTTCCCTGGCCTGCGCCTTGGACATCTTCTTGACGCTCCAGAGGGCGAGGGCCACGTTCTCCAGGGCGGTGTGGTCCGGGAAGAGGTTGAAGTGCTGGAACACCATCCCGATCCGGCTGCGCAGGATGTCCGGGTTGACCTTCAGCGCACTTTCGCCGGCGAGGACAACGTCACCGCTCTTGGGCTCATGCAGCCTGTTCACGCCCCGGAGGAGGGTGGACTTGCCTGAGCCGGACGGCCCGATGATGCAGGTGGTGGTGCCCGGCGCCACGGCCAGGCTGACGTTGCGGAGGACCTCGATGTCCCCGTACGCCATGGTCAGGTTCTTCAGCTCCAGGCTGGAGCCGTGGAAGGTTTCGATGTCAGCGGTGGTATTCGTGCTGGTGCTGGTGATCATGTGTTGCTCCCGGTGGTGAGCGGTGAGGCCGCGTCCAGTTCCTTGACTTCGTTGAGGCCGCTGGTGGGGGCCGAGGGGCGGCGTTTTCCTGTGCGGAAGCGGGTGTCGAAGTAATTGACAAGGTGGGTGAGCGGCACGGTGATGATGAGGTAGAAGATGCCCGCCATGACCAGGGGGGAGAGGTTCCCGGACAGCACTGCGGCGTCCTGGCCCACGCGGAAGAGTTCGCGTTCGCTGACCAGCAGTCCGAGGAAGTACACCAGGGAGGAGTCCTTCACAATGGCGATGAACTGGTTCACCAGGGCAGGCAGGACGCGGCGGATGCCCTGCGGGATGACCACAAGTGCCATGGATTTGCCGTAGCTCATGCCCAGGGCGCGGCATGCTTCGCCCTGGCCCTTGTCCACGCTCTGGATGCCGGCGCGGAAGATTTCGCCGATGTAGGCGCTGGCAATCAGGCTGAGGGCGATGATGCCCAGGGGGTAGGGCGAGGGGCCAAAGATCGACTGGCTGAGGCGGGCAAAGCCCTGGCCGATCAGGAGGATGGTCAGGATGGCCGGCAGGCCGCGGAAGAGGTCCGTGTAGATGCGGGCCGGGATGCGCAGCCACCTGGACGGTGAGATGCCCATGACGGCCACCACCATGCCCAGGACAACGCCGATGACGGTGGCGGCGACGGAGATGATGAGGGTGTTGAGGAGGCCTACCGCCAGGAGCTGGGGCAGGACTTCAGCCATGGCGCCGAAGTCGAAGAAGGTGCGGATGATGGTGTTGAGCCAGTCCATTGAATGCTCTCAGGTGTTAGTTGTTCCGGTAGCAGCCGGGCGGGCCTTGGCGTGGAAGCGTTCGGCCCGCCCGGACATGCCCGTGGTCTACTTGCTTGCTGTCGGGGCCGGGGTTGCGGTCTGTTCTGCCTTCGGGAGGTACTGCTCGGGCATCGGGGAACCCGGGAACCACTTCTCGTAGAGCTTCTTCCAGGTGCCGTCCTCCATCGCTTCGGCCAGGCCCTTGTTGAGGGCCTCCTTGAGGGCGGTCTTGCCCTTGGCGACGGCGAACCCGGCCGGTGCGTCGAAGGACGGAATGTCCGCGGCGCTGACAAGGCCGAACTGTTCCTGGTAGGACTTGGCGGCCTCATAGTCCAGGAAGTGCGCATCCACCGAACCGCTGTTGACGGCGGAGACTGCCGTGTTGTTGTCCGGGAACCGCACCAGGCTGGCGGAGGTGAAATTCTTCACTGCATAGGCTTCCTGCAGTGTTCCCTGCACCACGCCCAGGCGTTTTCCGGAAAGTCCGTCGGCGTTGCTGATGCCGGAGGACTTGGTGGTGATGACGGTGAGGTAGCCGGCCAGGTATCCGTCGGAAAAATCGACAGTTTCCTTGCGCTTGTCCGTGATGCCGATGGCGGCCACGCCGGCGTCGAACTGCCCGTTGGCCACGGCGGCCAGCAGGCCGGAGAAGTCCTGCCCGGTGAAGACCACATCGTCTACGCCGGCGCGGGAGGCAACGTCCGTGAAGAGTTCCACGTCGAAGCCGGTGAACTTACCCTGGGCATCCGTGAACGTATAGGGCTTCGAATCGCCCAGGCTTGCAACCCGGATGGACCCGGGCTCAATGAGGCCGTAAGGGTTTTCAGCCGGCGAGGATGAGGCTGATGAGGAGCCGCCGCAGCCGGAGAGTGCCAGGACGGCGGCAACAGCAGCGGCAATGAGCGCCGCGGGGCGCACAGTGGTTCGAGTAATCACAGCGAGTTTTCCAATCGTGAGGAAGCGGGAGATGGAGGATCAAGATCCGCCGTGGCGGGTTTGCCGGAAACCCTTGCTGAGTCCGGTCTCAATGCCTACGATTGAGACCGGACTCACATCGATGGATAGAAATGTAACCGACGCCACTAAGGGCGTCAAGGGTCCATTACGAAAGGCCGACATGAGTACTGATGCTTCCCGTCGACGCGACGTCACCGTTGCCGATGTCGCCAAGGCCGCGCAGGTGTCCAAGGCCCAGGCGGCCCGTGCCCTGGGAAATTACGGTGCAGTGAGTGATGACGTGCGGGAACGGGTGCAGGCCGCCGCGGAAGAGCTGAACTACCGGCCCAACGAGCTTGCCCGCAGCATGAACACGGGAAAATCAAACACCATCGGCGTGGTGGTGGGCGACATCGAAAACCCGCACTTCGGCCTGGCCACCAGGGGGATCACCGACACCGCCAAGAAGAGCGGCTTCAACGTCATCCTGGTCAATACGGATGAGGACTGGGCGGCGGAAGTGGACGCCGTCAGGGTGCTGCTGGACAAGCGGGTTGACGGCCTGATCGTTGCCCCCGCTTCCTCCGTTGAAACCCGGCACCTGCGGGACGTCCACCATTCCGGAAGGCCGTTGGTCCTGCTGGACCGCACGGCCAAAGGGCTGGATGTGGACACGGTGGCCGTGGACATGGAAGGCATTTCCCATGAATCAACCCGCTATTTGATTGAGGCCGGACACAGCCGGATCGCTTTCATCTCCACGCTTCGGACGAATGACTCCTACGCCACGGGCCTGTCCTTGGGCTCTTCCCAGATCTCGGACCGGCGGGACGGGATCATGCGGGCGTTCCGGGATGCGGGCCTCAAGGAACCCGACGATCTGGTGCGCTTCAACGCCGACGGACCGGAAACCATCAAGAAGATCACCCGTGAACTGCTGCAGCAGCCGGACCCTGCAACGGCCATCATCGCCTCTGACGGCCTGATCGGGCTCAGTGTTGTGGAGGCCATCCAGGACCTCGGCCTCGCTATTCCGGATGATGTCTCGTTCCTCATGTACGACGATTTCGCCTGGACCCGCCTCACCAGGCCTCCGTTGACGGTGATCGCGCAGCCTGTGTACGAGATGGGCGTCGCAGCCGCTGAGGCCCTCATCCGGCAGATCCAGGGCAGGAAAGCGCCGGCGGCCAAACCCGAATTCGCCGCGACCCTCGTGAAGCGCGGCTCGGTGGGCGGCCCGTCCGGCGGCAAGGGCGGCCACGACGGCCTGCGGAAGGAAAACCTGCCGGCGACGTAAACTTCGCCGGACGTTCATTTCCCCCTCAACGGCGAGCCTGCCCGGTCCACGTAGCGTGAAAATCGTTCCGAGCACCACCCGTACCAGCCGTGAGGATTGCCATGATCACCAGCCAGCAGCCCGTCGTCCTGACCAGCAGCAGTATCGACTCCAGCGACGAGGACGTCGTGGAGTCGAACGTCGGCATTGTGGATGCCATGCACGCCGCCCTGCTGCGGACCGAAGAGATGTCGCCTGTCGCCGTCCGCAGCTACTACGTGGATTTCTATCTGACCCAGGCACTGGAGGGCGGCTTCGCGCAGTACGTCTTCACCGCCGTCGACCGCTCCGAAACGGACACCCTGGTCCGCGAAGGCATGGCGGGCATGGGCGCCCCTGCCCATCTTGACCTCTTCAACCGGGCAGTCGAGGCATTTGATGACTTGTCCGAAGAAGACGAGGAGCGCTACCTGGACGGCGGCCTGGATGAGGACTCCGAGGAAGTTCCCGACGGCGTCCTCCGGATGGAGGAGCTCGACGGCGAGTTTGAGGAGCTGTTGGAACGGGAGAACATCACGGCACTCAATGCCGCCTGGCTCCGCGGCCAGGCCGAGCTCCTGGTACTGGACGACGAGGAGGTTGGCGCCTACATCGAGCGGCTTGCGTCAATGATTCCCGATCTGCCGGAGCGCCAGGCACAGGCGGACGCCGAGGCCTTGGAGCACACGCCCGACTTCGAGATCATCATCCGTGAACTCTGCAGCATTGCCGGGTACGAACTTTTGAAGATCACCATGGGCGACCCCAACTACGTCCACAACGGCGAACGTGCCCTGGCCTGGCATTTCTCGACCGACCATGGCGGGTTCCTGATGGTCGAGGAGGACGACGAGGCCTTCATGATTAACCCCGACACTCAGGAAATCGTGGCAGCCGTGGAGTTCGAAGAAGCGGACGCTGAGATGGCCGACGCCTAGGACGGCCGTCGCCGGCCGCGGCTACGCCAGCTGCGCCCGGGTGACTTTTACGGCGCCTTCCAGCACCAGCCGGAAGGCGCCGCCGCGCTCGCGGAATGTTGTGCCGGAGCGAAGCTGGATCTGCAACCCACCGCTGAACCCCGCGGCAACCCTGGCGCTGCCCGCGGTGTTCCAGGTATCCGCGGGGCCGGGCAGCTGGATGCGGACCAGGCCGGCAGGCCCCGCAGGTTCGCCGGAAACCACCTCAAGCAGCACCTCATGACCGCCGTCGGCAGGGGCCGGCTCCCAGCCGCGGTAGAGCGCCCAGCCGGGCCGGGTAGTGTCCGCCGGCGCGATCGCCGTGCCGGCCAGCGGCGTTTCGGGCACCAGGGCCAGATTGGTGCAGGAGTCGAAGTTCTCAGCCCGGAACCACCGCCCGGAGCGGCGCCCTGCTCCGGCACTTCCCGCCACGGTGAATGGCACTGCCAGCGGAAGATCCTCCGCGGACGCGCCCACCAGGAACTGGTAGGTTCCCCGTTCCACCAGCATCCGCTCCTCCACCACGCTGTAGGTGGCAAGCCTCTCGAGCGGCACCCGGACCCTTGCCGTGGCCGTGCCTCCAGCCGGGACCTCCACCCGCTGGTGGCCCACCAGGAGCCGGCGGGGAAAGTCGAAGCGGTGGCCCGGGGCGGACGCGTACACCTGCACCAGTTCCCACGCCGGGCGGGCGCCGGCGTTGCGCAGCTCCACCGCCAGTTCCGCCTGGTCCGGGCCCTGGGGGCCTTCACCCCGCAGTTCGCGCAGGGCCACAGATTCGTAGTGCACCTCGCCGTACGTCAGGCCGTGCCCCAGTGCGAACAGGGGTTCCGCGCGGCTGTAGAGGTACGTGGAGCGGGAGGTGATGATGTCGTAGTCCAGAATGTCCGCCAGGTCCGCGTCCCGGCGGAACCAGGTCTGCGGCAGCCGCCCGGACGGCTCCGTGTCACCGCTCAGCACATCCGCCACCCCGTTGCCCAGCTCCTGCCCGCCATGGGACGTCCAGGCGATGGCCGGCGTATCGGCGAGCGCGCCGAGGGCATAAGGGTAGGAGGACACAATGACCAACACAGTGCGCGGGTTGGCCTCACGCACCACGCGGACCAGTTCCTGGTCTGCCAGCGGGAGCTCCAGGGTGGTGCGGTCCAGCGTCTCCCGGCCTCCGAGATGGGGATCGTTTCCCACCACCACGACGGCGGTGCGGGCATTCGCGGCGGCCTGCCGGGCGGCCTCGTGGCCGGACTTGAGTGTACGGAGCACAAAGCGGTCGGCCGTGCCGGCGTCCGAAACCAAGGCTGCGCTCGCCGTGCCGGCTTCAATCCGCAGCCATTTCCCGGTCCCCACATGCTGCAGCGCGGCCGTGCCGTCCGCGGCGCGGTCCAGCCGGAACGTCTCCTGCACAACCCAGCCGCCCACACGGTCTGCCGTGGCGCGCAGGTACCCGTCCCCGGTGTCCGTCACGAACTTCCCGGTCAGTTCCGACCGGAGGGTCAGCTCACCCTTGCCCCAGTCCTTGACGATAAACCGCTCCGCTTCGCCGGGTGCAGCAACCTGGGCAGTGAGGACGGCAGTGCCGGCCCCGCCCAGGTACCCGCCGGTCCGGACGCTCCGCAGGGCCACGACGTCGGCACCCTCCTCGGCAACGACGCCGGCTCCCGTGCTTCCGCCGTAGCGGCGGGCCAGCCCGTCGGCGATGCTGACCTCGTCCTGCAGGGTTCCGCTGTACCAGTCGCTCAGCACCCGTGACCCCAGGGTTCCGATGACGGCGATGGTTCCGGGCTCGCTGCCCAGCGGGAGCAGGCCGGCGCCGGCGTCGGTGGTGGCCCCAGTCGCGGCAACGTTGCGCAGCACCACCACGGATTTGGCGGCTGCTTCCCGCGCCAGCCGGACGTGGGCGGCCGCGCCGATGGCGTCCGCCCCGATGGTGGCGTAGGGATCACTGTCCGGCGTGAACTCGCCGGTCCTGGCCCGGAGCATAAGGAGCCGCAGCACCGCCCGGTCAACGTCGTCCTCGCCGATCAGCCCCTTCTCAAGCGCCTCGTTGAGGTAGGCGATGGACGGCGCCGGGTTGTCGCCGTCGTCCGTGAAGCTGTCCACCCCGGCATGGAGGGCGGCCGCGTAGGCTGCCGGGCCGTCGTCGAAATACTTCTCCGCCCGGAAGAGGGAACCTGGCGCGCCGGCGTCCGTCACAATGGTGACCGACTCCCCGTTGCGCCACTGCCGCAGCTCGGACTGCACCAGGTCGGAGACGTGGGCGGGCCGGCCGTTCACCAGGTTGTAGGACAGCATCACCGCCCCCGCCACCCCGTCCTCGATGGGGGAGCGGTACGCCGGAAGTTCGTATTCGTGCAGGACGCGGGGGCTGAGGGTGCTGGAGGTGACGTTCCTGTCCAGCTCGTTGTTGTAGCCGAGGAAGTGCTTGAGGGTGGGGACGGTCAGCCAGGTGCGCGGGTCCCTGCCCTTGAGGCCGCGGCAGTAGGCGCCGGCCAGCTGCGCGGTGAGGTGCGGGTCCTCGGAGAAGCCTTCCTCGTTCCGCCCCCACAAGGGGTGCCGGAGCGGGTTCACCACCGGCGCCCATGCGTTCAGGCCCACGGACGGATCCTCCGCCTTCTTCCCGCGGAGCTCAAGGCCCGTGGCCTCGCCGAGCCGTTCGATCAGGTCCGCATCCCAAGTGGCGGCCATGCCCACGGGCTGCGGAAAGACGGTGGCCGGCCCCAGCCAGGCAACACCGTGCGCGGCCTCCGCGCCCGTGTGGAAAGGCGCCAGCCCCAGCTCCGGAACAGCCGGGGCGTGCTGGTGCAGCATGGCCACCTTCTGCTCAAGGGACAGCGTGCGGAGGATCTGGTGGGCCAGATCTGCAGCGTGTCCGTCCGCGCCCGCCGTGCCGCCGCCGGTGGCGCCAACAATGTCGTCACCCGCCGCGTCAGCGGCAGGGGAGGTAAGGATGGCGGGTTCTAGACGCACGGCAGTCCAATCAGCAGGTTATCGAATCGCTTATACAAATTCTGGCGACACCCAGTGTTGCACTCCCGCTTGTGAGGCGCAACACATTTTGCCCTTGCCGGATCCAGTGCTGGTGTCATACCCTGATCCAAGTCGAATCGGTTCGATGAATCATTGAATCTTCCCTCATTGGCTCACACACAAAGGAGTGCTGTCATGCTCGGTTCCCAGGTAGACCCGTCAAGGGGACGCCCCCATAAATCCGCCAGCCGCCTGCTCAACGAGGCCTCCGGCGGCGTCAACCGCCGTTCCTTCCTCGGCATCCTCAGCGGTGCGGTGTTCCTGGCGGCAGCCCCTGCAGCGCTGACGGCCTGCTCGGGAGGCGCCGCGCCGCAGGCAGCCACTTCCGGAAGCCTGGCCGAAACGGTGGCCAAGCTGGTGCCCGCCTACAAGCCCCTCGAACTGGTCACCCCGGACATCCCCTCCGTGAACGGCTCCACGCCGGGCTTCACCAGCATCCCCTCGTCCCTGGTCAAGTCCGTGCCCACGCCTCCCGGAAGCGGCGGAACCTACACGGCCATGACGCCCGCCTGGTGGGCCGTCCCGCCTGCGCTGCCGGAAAACAGCTACTACAAGGCGGTCAACGAAAAGCTCGGCGCCACCATCAACTTCCAGGTCAACGATGGCAACGCCTACGCGGACAAGGTGCAGACAGTCCTCGCCTCGCCCAAGGACGTGCCGGACTGGATGGTCATTCCGGGATGGAACCTGCCGCCGCGCTTCGGGCAGGCGGCCGCGGGCGTCTTCCAGGACCTCTCCGAATTCATCGCAGGGGACAAAGTCAACAAATACCCCAACCTGGCGAACATTCCGACGGCCGCGTGGAAGATGGGCTGTTTCGAGGGCGGCCTTTACGGGCTGCCCTACCCCGGCGCCCTGATCTCGGACGCCATCTTCTACCGCGCGGACCTCTTCGAGGAACTCGGCGTCAAGCCGCCCACGTCCGCCGACGAATACCGCACGCTGGCCAAGGAACTCACGGACGAATCCAAGAACCGCTGGGGTTCAGAAGACGTCTGGAATGGTGCGCAGATCATGCACGGCGTGGTCCCCAAGTGGAAGCAGGTGGACGGCAAGCTGCAGAACAAGGTGGAAACGGACGAGTACCGGGCCGCCCTTGAATGGACGGCGAAACTGTTTGCCGACGGCTCAGTCCACCCGGACGCCGTGGCCGGCAACGCGCAGCAGTCCAAGCAGCGCTTCGAATCCGGCGCCTCGCTGATGGCCTCCGACGGCATGGGCTCCTGGCACGAGGCCCTGGCCCGCGTCCTTCCGTCCAATCCGAAGTTCAACATGCAGCCCATGGACTACTTCGCGCCGGACGGCGGCAAGCCCACCCTGTTCCGGGCCCAGCCGGCAGCGATCTTCAGCTTCATCAAGAAAACGGACCCCGCCAAGGTGGAGGAGATGCTGGCACTGGCCAACTTCATGGCGGCCCCTTTCGGCACCGAGGAGAACGTGCTGATCAACAACGGCGTGGAGGGCGTCCACTTCACCAGGGATGCGCAGGGCATCCCGAAGGCCACGGCCAAGGGCACCGAGGAAGTCACCAGCACCTACGCGTTCCTGGTGAACGCCCCGATCGTGAACTCAATGGTCCAGTACCCGGGGCTGGTGCAGTCCCAGTCCGAGTGGGAGGCACGCCAGGCACCCAACGTTGTGGAGGACGCCTTCTTCGGCATGCAGATCCAGGAGCCGGCCAAGTTCGGCTCACTGTCCAAGCCGTTTGACGACCTTGCCAAGGACATTATCCGCGGCCGCAAGAGCATGAAGGACCTCGACGCGGAACTCGCCACCTGGAAGAGCAAGGGCGGCGACGAACTCCGGGACTTCTATGCCGGATTCCTGGCCTAGGAGATGGCGAGGATGAGCACCGGAACAGAGCGCACACCAGCGCCGCGGCAGGAAGTCGCCGCGGCGCCGGCCCGTGGGCACTCGGCAGAACATACGACGGCGGCCGGCGGGTTGGGTGCCCCGGGGCAGGGCGGCGGCTCAGGTGGCGGCGGGGCAACTGCCGGCAGCACGGCCCTCCCCCTGAGGCCGAAGGCCAACCTCAAACTGCGGTTCAACCGGGACCGCTCCCTGGTGTTCATGGCACTGCCCGCCGTGATCCTGCTGGCGATTTTCGCGTACCTGCCCATGCTGGGCAACGTGGTGGCCTTCCAGGACTACTCCCCGTATGTGGGGATTCCGGCCAGCCCCTGGGTGGGGCTGGACAACTTCGCGCGGGTGTTGGCGGACCCCGACTTCTGGCTGGCCGTCAAGAACACGCTGGTGATCACGGCGTTCCAGCTGGTGTTCTTCTTCCCAATCCCCATCGCCCTGGCCATGCTGCTCAACTCCCTGGTCAACCCGCGGCTGCGGGCAGCCATCCAGGCCGTGGTGTACCTGCCGCACTTCTTTTCCTGGGTGCTGGTGGTCTCCGTCTTCCAGCAGATCTTCGGCGGCGCCGGGCTGCTGAACCAGTCGCTGCGCGCCAACGGCTGGCAGGCCGTGGACATCATGACCAACCCGGACACGTTCCTGTTCCTGCTCACCTCTCAGGCCGTCTGGAAGGACGCAGGCTGGGGCATCATCGTGTTCCTCGCGGCCCTCAGTGCCATCGACCCCGCGCAGTATGAAGCAGCGGCGGTGGACGGTGCCGGCCGGTGGAAGCGCATGTGGCACGTCACACTCCCCGGGCTCCGCAGCGTCATCGTTCTGCTGCTCATCCTCCGGCTGGGCGACTCGCTGACCGTGGGCTTCGAGCAGATGATCCTGCAGCGGGACGCCGTGGGTGCCGAGGCCTCCGAGGTCCTGGACACCTTCGTGTACTACACGGGCGTGCAGAACGGCGACTGGAGCTACGCTGCCGCCGCCGGCCTGATCAAGGGCCTGGTGAGCCTGGCGCTGATCCTGACTGCCAACAAAGTTGCCCACATCTTCGGTGAGAGCGGTGTCTATTCCAAATGAGCACACTAACCAACAAGGCGCCCACTCCAGCCAGTGCCGCCAAACCACCCAGGCAGCCGCGCACCAAACCGGAACGCCCCATCTGGGACGAAGAACCCGGAGCGGCGGCGAAGGCCGGCAAGATCGGGGTGCTCGCCGTCGTCGTCCTGGCGGTCCTGGGGCCGCTGTACACGATTGTCCTCACCAGCATCTCTTCCCAGGCCACCATCATGCAGGCCGGCGGACTGGTCCTGGTTCCCGGGGAAATTTCCTTCGCCGCCTACCAGCAGATCCTCAACGGCGGGGTGGTCACCAGGGCGGTGCTGGTCAGCGTAGGCGTCACGGCCACCGGAACGGCCCTAAGCATGGTGGTGTCCATCCTCTGCGCGTACGGACTGTCCCGGCCGGGGTCCTTCGCCCACACGCCCATCCTGTTCACCCTGCTGATCACCATGTTCTTTAGCGCAGGCATCATCCCGGCGTACCTGCTGGTGTCCGGCCTGGGCCTGATCAACACCTACTGGGCGCTGATCCTGCCCAGCTGCATCTCGGTGTTCAACATCATCATCCTGCGCGGCTTCTTCATGGGCATCGACCGGGGAATCCTGGACAGCGCCCGGATTGACGGCGCCAGCGAGTGGCGCACCCTCACCCAGATCGTGCTGCCCATGTCCAAGGCCGTTACCGCCGTCATCGCCCTGTTCTACGGGGTGGGCTACTGGAACGCGTTCTTCAACGCCATCCTCTACATCAATGACAGCTCCATGAACCCGCTGCAGGTGGTGCTCCGGTCCTACGTGCTCCAGGGTGTTTCGGTGCCCGGCCAAGTGGACGTTGGCACCGGGGCGGCGGCCGGCCCGGCGCTGCAGATGGCCGTGATCGTCCTCGCCATGATCCCCATCCTGATCGTGTACCCCTTCGTGCAGAAGCACTTCACCAAAGGCGTGATGATCGGCGCGGTCAAGGGATGAGCGTTCCCGTGTCCCCGCTGCGGCAGCTTTCAGCGGACCGCCGCGGTGCTTGCCCCCTCGGAGAGGGTGGGGGCGATGAGCCGCAGCTCGGCGGGCTTGGCCAGGCTCAGCCGGTCCATCACCATCTCCACGGCGGCACGGCCGATGTCCATCGCGGGGATGGACACCGCCGTCCAGGGCAGGAAGGCGGACGTGGCCACATCGGCGGGGGCAATAACAACCACCGAGATGTCTTCCGGGACGGAGAGGCTGTGCGCGGCGAGGTTCTCGCGCAGGATGGGCAGCAGTCCCTCGTTGTGCACCAGGAGGGCGGTGATGGCCTCCGGACCGGCGAAGACCTTGTCCAGCGCGCGGGCCAGGTCCTTGGAGTTCGCCTCGCAGGCCACCGAAACATGCGTGACCTCAAGTTCCCGGCATGCCTCCTCGAAACCGCGCAGGGCCCGGTCCGCATAGGTGGCGTGCCGGCGCAGCGAGGCGGGCGGGGAACCGATGAAGGCGATGCCGCGGTGGCCCAGCTCCACCAGATGGCGGACCGCGGTGCGGGAGGCGCCGGCGAAGTCGAAGTCAACGCAGCTGAGGCCACGCGGATCGTCCGGCATGCCGATCAGCACTGCGGGCTTGTCCAGCTTGGCCAGCACGGGGATGCGCGGATCGCGGGCCTCGATGTCCATCATCACCAGGCCGTCCACCATGGACTGGGACGTCACCCGCTCAATGCTGCCGGCGTCGTCCTGGGTCAGGAGCAGGACGTCCTGGTTGAACGTCCGGGCGGTGGTCACCACGGCGGTGACGAACTGCATCACCACACCCACGTTGACATCCGCGCGGAGGGGCACCACCAGCCCCAGGACATTGGAGCGGCTGGAGGCCAGGGCGCGGGCACTGGACCGGGGACTGTACTTCAGCCGCCGCATCGCCGCTTCGACGATTTCGCGGGTTTCTTTCGATATGGGACGGTTCCCGCTCATCACGTAGGACACGGTACTCGTGGAAACCCCCGCCTCTTTGGCCACGTCACTGATGGTCGCCGCCGTTGAAGCCTTTCGATTACTCATATCCATCATTTAACCAAGGAATTCCATGCATCCTCGAAGCCACGGCCTGAGCGCCGTGACAGAGCGGGCCGGGCTGCTCTTCGGCGCCGATTACAACCCCGAGCAGTGGCCGGAGGAAAGCTGGCCGGAGGACATCCGGCTGATGCAGCAGGCAGGCATCAACCTGGTCACCCTGGGCGTCTTCAGCTGGGCACGCCTGCAGCCCACCGAGGGCACCTGGGACTTCGGCTGGCTGGACCGGATCCTTGCCCTCCTCGACGAGGGAAACATCAAGGTCTGCCTGGCCACGCCCACCGCATCGCCGCCGCCCTGGCTGGGACACCGCTACCCCAGCACACTGCCCACGGACGCAGCCGGAACGACGCTCTGGTACGGCTCCCGCAACCAGTTCTCGCCGTCGTCGGCCGTTTACCGCAGCGCCGCACGGCAGGTCACCGCAGCGCTCGCCGAGCGGTACGGCCAGCACCCCGCCGTGGTGATGTGGCACGTGGGGAACGAGCTGGGACAGATCAGTTACGACGACGAAACGGCCGCCGCGTTCCGCACCTGGCTGCTGCGCCGCTACGGCTCCCTCGACCACCTGAACTCCGCCTGGGGCACCACCTTCTGGAGCCAGGGCTACAGCACCTGGGAGGAAATCCTGCCGCCGCGTACGGCCCCGTACCTCCACAACCCCACGCAGGTCCTGGACTTCAAGCGCTTCACCTCGGAGTCGCTGCTCAAACTTTTCACCGCTGAACGGGACATCATCCGCCAGTACTCCCCGGATGTTCCGGTCACCACCAACCTGATGGGGTTCTTCCGCGGCGCGGACTACTTCAGCTTCGCGGCGGAGACGGACCTGGTGGGCAACAACTGGTACACGGATCCCGGGCAGCCGCAGACCTGGGAACTGGGCGCCCTCACCCACGACCTGTGCCGGGGACTGGCCGGCGGCACACCCTGGCTGCTGATGGAATCCGCGGCCTCCGCCGTCAACTGGCGGCCCCACAACAGCGCCAAGGAACCCGGGGCACTCCGTGTGGACTCGTTCTCCGCCCTGGCCCGCGGCTCCGACGGCATCTGCTTCTTCCAGTTCCGCCAGTCCGCCTTCGGCGCCGAACGCTTCCACTCCGCCGTGGTGCCGCTGGCAGGGGAGGACACCCGGGTGTTCCGGGAGGTCGCGGAGCTCGGCTCCCAGCTGCAGGACCTTCGGCTCCTCGCCGGCACCCCGGCGCCGTCCCGGATCGCCATCCTGTTCGACTGGGACAGCTGGTGGGCGGCGGAGGCCCCGGACTGCCCCACGGACCGGCTCGGCGTCCTGGACCAGCTGCAGGCCTACTACCGGCCGCTGCTGCGGCGCGGCCTGGCCGTGGAAGTGGTGCACCCCTCAACGCCGCTGGACCGGTTCGACCTGGTGCTCGTCCCCAGCCTCTTCCTCCTCACGGACGACCATGCCGGGGGGCTGACGTCCTGGGTGCGCCGGGGCGGGACGGCCGTCGTCGGGCCCTTCACGGGGGTGGCGGACAGCAACGGCCACCTCCGGCAGGGACGCTTCCCCTCGGTCCTGGCGGCCATGCTCGGTGTCAGCGGCGAGGAATGGCGGCCCCTGGCCGAAGGAATCGGCCTTAAATTTGCGGCACCCGGCCCGGGCGGCGTCACTGCAGATGCGCCCGCCGGCCTCCAGGCCACTGTGTGGTCCGAGGACCTCCGCCTGGACGGTCCCCGCTCTGCGGCGGCGGCCACGTTTGCCTCCGGCGCCCTGGCCGGAAAACCGGCAGTAGTCCGGAACAGCCACGGCCGCGGCACCGCCTGGTACGCCGGGTGCGACCTGCCCGGTCCTGCGTTGGGGCACATCGTGGGGGAGGCCCTGGCGGCAGCCCGCATCTCCTCGCCGGTGGCAGGACTGCTGCCGGACGACGTCGAACTTGCCACCCGCGGCGGCCACCACTTCCTGCTGAACCACAGCCCGGAACCGCGCACCGTGACGCTCGCTGAGCAGTCTGTGGACGTGCTCACCGGGGACGCCTGCGGGCCCCGCCTGACCCTGGAACCGTACGGCGCCCTGGTCCTTAAAGAATCCTCAAAGACAGCCTTGCCCCTCTTGAGAACGGAAACTGAGATCCCATGAAATTCACCGACGGCTACTGGCTGTACCGCAAAGGCTTCTCGGCGCTGCACCCGCGCGACGTCTCAGACGTGGTGGAGGACGAGCGGACCCTGACGGTCTACGCACCCACCAAGCGCATCACTTCCCGCGGCGATGCCCTGAACCTTCCCCAGCTGACGGTCACCTTCGACGCGCCCCTGCCGGACGTCATCGGCGTGACCATCGAGCACTTCCAGGGCGGGCTGGACAACGGCCCGCACTTCGACGTGAACCGGACGGGACCGGCGCCGCAGTTCAGCCGGGACGGGGACACGGCCAGCATCACCTCCGGCGGGCTCACGGCACGGATCAGCACGGACGGGGACTGGGGGGTCGATTTCCTGGGCAACGGCAGGCTGCTGACTACCTCCACGCCGCGCAGCGTCGGTGTTATCACGGACGACGGCGGGCGGACGTTTGTGCACGAACAGCTCAGCCTGGGCGTGGGTACCAACGTGTACGGCCTGGGCGAGCGCTTCGGCGCGTTCGTCAAGAACGGCCAGTCGGTGGACATCTGGAACGAGGACGGCGGGACCTCCAGCGACCTCGCCTATAAGAACGTGCCGTTCTTCATCACCAACGACGGCTACGGGGTGTTCGTGAACCACCCGGAGAAGGTGTCCTTCGAGGTGGGTTCGGAGGTGGTGTCCCGCACCCAGTTCAGCGTGGAGGGCCAGAAGCTCCAGTACTTCATCATCCACGGGCCCTCTCCGAAGGACATCATCCGGCGGTACACCGAGCTGACCGGGCGGCCGTCACGGATACCGGCCTGGTCCTACGGCCTGTGGCTCTCCACCTCCTTCACCACGGACTACGACGAAAAGACCGTGAACTCCTTCATTGACGGCATGGAGGAGCGGAAGTTGCCCCTGTCCGTCTTCCACTTCGACTGCCACTGGATGAGGTCCTTCCACTGGAGCGACTTCGTCTGGGACCCCGCCACGTTCCCTGATCCGGAGGGCATGCTGGCCCGGCTCCACGACCGGGGGCTGAAGGTCTGCGTGTGGATCAACCCGTACATCGCCCAGCGCTCGCACCTGTTCCGGGAGGGGCTGGAGCGGGGCTTCCTGGTCAAGCGGCCGGACGGGTCGGTGTGGCAGTGGGACATGTGGCAGGCGGGCATGGGGCTGGTGGACTTCACCAACCCGGACGCCGTGCTCTGGTACCAGGACAAACTCCGCGGCCTGCTGGGCCAGGGCGTGGACTCGTTCAAGACGGACTTCGGCGAGCGCATCCCCACCGATGTGGTGTGGCACGACGGGTCCGATCCGGACAGGATGCACAACTACTACGCGCAGCTGTACAACAGGACGGTTTTCGACCTGCTGTCCAAGGAACTGGGCGAAGGCGAAGCGGTGGTGTTTGCCCGTTCCGCCACGGCCGGCGGCCAGACCATGCCGGTGCACTGGGGCGGTGACTGCGAATCCACGTTCGCGGCCATGGCTGAATCGCTGCGCGGCGGGCTGTCCCTGGCGGCGTCGGGCTTCTCCTTCTGGAGCCACGACATCGGCGGCTTTGAGGGCACGCCCGAGCCGGAAATCTTCAAGCGGTGGATCGCGTTCGGCCTGCTGTCCTCGCACTCGAGGCTGCACGGCTCCAACTCCTACCGTGTGCCGTGGCTGGTGGATGAGGAATCCGTGGACGTGCTCCGGCACTTCACGGAGCAGAAGATGCGGCTGATGCCCTACCTGCAGATGGCGGCGGAGCAGGCGTACGCGGAGGGTATTCCCCTGATGCGTCCGCTCTTCATGGAGTTCCCCGAGGACCCGGGCTGCGCGCACCTGGACCGGCAGTACATGCTGGGGCCGGACATCCTGGTGGCACCGGTCATGGCCCCGTCCGGGTCCGTGTCCTTCTACCTGCCCGAGGGCACCTGGACGCACCTGGAAACGGGGGAGCAGCTGGCTGGCCCGCGATGGCACCGCAAGGAGTATTCGGTGATGGAGGCTGCCACCTGGGTCCGCGAAGGGGCTGTACTGCCCATCGGCACAGTGTCGGACCGGCCGGACTACGACTGGGCGCGGGACATGCAGTTCCGGGCGTTCGCCGCGGCGGACGGGACACGGCGCGTTGGGGTGCCCTCGCCGGACGGTTCCACCACGGCCTTCGAGGTGACCGTCAGCGGCGGCGACGTTTCCGCCGTCGTAGTCTGATGGAATCTGTCACCGAGGCGAGGATACCCACAGCCATGAAGACCCTGGGCCGCACCGGCCTCCCTGTCACCGAGGTATGCGTCGGCACGAGTTCGCTGGGAAACCATCCGCGGAACGGCAGTGAGGCGGCGCGGACGGATACGGCTGTGGCCGCAGTCCGCGCCGCCCTGGCCGGACCCTTCAACTTCCTGGACACCTCCAACGAATACGGGCACGACGGCGGCAGCGAGCGCTGGATCGGGCAGGCCATCCGGGAAGCGGGCGGGCTGCCGGAGGGCTTTGTCCTGTCCACGAAGGTGGATCCCGTCCTGGGGACGGCGGACTACTCCGGCGACCGTGTCCGGCGCAGCGTGGAGGAGAGCCTTGTGCGGCTGGGGCTGGACAGGCTGCCACTGGTCCACCTCCATGATCCGGAGAAGATCAGCTTCGGGGAGGGTGTTGCGGCGGGCGGGCCGTTGGAGGCGCTCGCCGATCTGAGGGACCAGGGGGTGATTGGGCACCTCGGCGTTGCCGGCGGACCCATCGACCTGGAACTGAAGTACCTGGCCCTGGATGTGTTCGACGTGGTGATCAGCCACAACCGGTACACGCTGGTGGACCAGACGGCGGAGCCGCTCATCGAGGACGCACGACGGCGGGGCGTCGCCTTCATCAATGCCGCGCCTTTTGGCGGCGGCCTGCTGGTGAAAGGACCCGACGCCACCGCCAACTACTGCTACCGGCCGGCCAGCCCGGAACTGCTGGGCCGGGTCCGGGAGATGCAGGAGCTCTGCCACGAGTACTCGGTGCCGCTCGCCGCCGCGGCGCTGCAGTTCTCCACCCGCGATCCCCGCATCACCTCAACCATCGTGGGGATGGCGGAGCCAGAGCGGGTGGCCGAAGCCGCCCGCCTGGCGCAGTGGAGCATCCCGGAGGACTTCTGGGAACGCATGCTGCCGCTGGCTTCGGCCGGGAATGCGGACTTGGGTTAGGGGTCCAAGCTGGAGGTTACGGGACATAGTTACGGGAGTCGTGGGCCGGGGACGGACTCCATGATCCCGTGACAACAGCAGTGGTATCGCCGTCGTCAGCCTAGTCGTCGGACGTGTGGCATCCCAAGGGTTTGAGACGATTTGATGTGTAGCGTTTAGGGCACCTTCACCGGGCAGTTTTGCGGGCGGGTCTTACGGGAATCGTCGGGCACCGGAATGCCACGCTCTGTGATTTTCCACGGTATTTGGCGTTTATTTAGCGGCGCTATTTGGCGCGTTCAGGTGCCGATGAGCAGGGTTTCGCGCGCCGCTTCGACGACTTCCTTGGTGATGTTGTTGAGCTGGTTGATGTCTCGTATGCGCGTGATCTGGGTGAACAGGCGTTGGATGAGCCGGAAGTTGCCGTTGGTGATGCCGGCGACGGCGGCGATCGCCTCGGCGTCCGTGAAGTCGTGAGGGTCGATAGTGAGGCCGAGTTCCTGCCAGCGATTTGCCAGGACGAAGGTAAGTTCCTCGGTGCTGAGCGTCCGGTAATGGTGGGCGAAGCCGATGCGGCTGTAGAGCTGGGGGTAGCGGGCGAGGCGTTTTTCGATGCCGGGCATGCCGATAAGGATGACGCCCATGGTGTGGCGGTCGTAGTAGTCCCTGACCTGCTCGAGCGCTGGAGGTTTGAGCCGGTCGGCCTCGTCGATGATGAGGAGTTCGGTCAGGCCGGAAGCCCGGGAGTCGCGGTGCTCGAAGACGTCGATGTTGCCGTCCTGGGCATATTCGACTGCCCAAGAGATTCTCTGGCAGGTCCGGGGTAGTTGCCGGTCGATCTCTCGGGGGCTGATGGTTACTGTAGGCGTCCAGAATGCGGTTCTGGCCTCAAGCACGCGGGGAGGGATGGGCTCGGTGTTGGTTTGACCGGTCCGTTGCCATTGTTCCCATTCGGTCGTGCCGGCGTAGGCGCGTGCGGAGAGGGTTTTGCCGACGCCGGGTGGGCCGTAGCAGACGCCGATGTGGCGGTTGGTTCGGACTGCGGTGGCGAATTCGGTGAAGCGCCGGTGCTCCTTGGTGATGAGAAATGCCGGTGTGTCGGGTGGGACCGGTGGCGGGGCGGCGGAAATCTCGCCGAGATCGGCGGATAGGAAGCGGCGGCCATCGTCGTTCTCGTCCTTGGCGGGCATGGGCGTTCCTCTCCTGGGGGTCAGTCTTCGGCGTAGATGCGAAGCTGATGCGGCTTTTCATCACTAGGTTGCTGGCTGGCCTTTGTCGGTTCGACGGGTGCCGGCGGCGCGTAGCGGTCGTCGGTGGGGAGGGCATCGGCGAGGCTGAGCTTGCTGCGCAGCTGATTCTTCAGTTCGTTCCGGCGTGCTGATCTGGCCGCCTTGAGCTGCTTGAAAGTGATGGTTTCGGTGGCGAGTTCCGGGGTGATGGCACGGCAGATGAAGTTGTCCTGGTGCCAGACTCGGATCTCGGCCATGTCCCGGGGGTCGTAGCGGATGGTGACGGCTTCGCCGACAAAGGCCGAAAGTGTGAGGTCCAGGTAGCGCAGGCCGTTGAAGTGGATACCGTCGCGGTGGACGATGCGCTGGTGTGCGACGGTCAGGAGCAGGAGGTCAAGGTCCTCGGGCCGGACCGGCATGCGGGGGATGCAGCCGCCGGCCTGCCAGCGTGCGGCGGGGACCTCTCCGGTTTCGGAGTGGGTGCGGTGGTTGTATTCGTCAACGATGAACCGCTCAAGCGCGGTATCGAGCTGCTCGAGGGTCATCGTCGGTTCAGTCACCGGGGTCCCTCGGCTGCCGTGCGGGATGAAACCGGGCAGATGGGGCAGGAGTCCTTCGGTGAGGGTACGGTAGAACCGCTCGATCTTCCCGCGGCCCTGCGGCACGCCGGGGATGGAATGGATGAGCCGGATGTGGGTGTCGAGGCAGACCCGTTCGAGGTGGGTGCTCATGAAATCCGCGCCGTGATCGCTGTAAAGGACATCGGGCAGACCCATGACGGGCCAGGCCGGATGTTTCTTGCGCTGCACGGCCTGGTGAAGGGCCAGTGCCGTCTGGAGCGCGGTCGGCGCACCGGTGAAGACGGTGTAGCCGGCGACGGCGCGAGAGTAGTCATCGAGGACGACGGTCAGCCACGGGCGTGCGCGGGCCCCGGCGGTGTCGACAATCTCAATGTCCAGCTCGGTGTGGTCGCACTGCCACTGCTCGCTCGCGCGGCTGGCGGTGCGCCGGTAGACCAGCTCGAACCGGTCCCGGTACGCGGCGTCGCCCTCGAGCGCGATCGTGCGCAGTCCCGGATCGATGGCGGAAACCACAGCCCGGACGGTCGTGTAGCCGGGGGCCGGAAGGCCGCGGTCGAGCGCGACGTCACAGATCCGCCGGTGTATAAACGCGATGGTCGGCGCTGGGCGGCGGAGCGCGAGGCCTTCGATCGCGCCCACGATTTCGGGCGGGAGCGAATGGCTCCCACGGTCCGAGCGTGGCCGGCGGCCCAGGGCCTTGACCGAACTGGCGGCGCGGAATCCTGCCGTCCACCGTTGGAGCGTGCGGAGGGGGATGCCGGCCTGGTCGGAGATTCTGGCGAGGGGAACACCGTCATCGAGGTGCTGCCGGAGCAGCGCCGCGCGGTCTTCGGCCGACAGCCCATGCTTCATAACCGGGAGGCCGCCTGCTGATGGCGTTAAAGCGTCGCGCGGCTCCAGCCGACGAGTCGGGCCGCTTCCTCAGCGGTGCGGCCCTTGGCGCGAGCGTCCTGGGCGATCGCGAGCTTGTCGGCGATGACGAGCGGGTCGGACAAGGGCCGGCCGAAGCGGCTTCCGCCCTGCCTGGCCGCGGCGATACCCGCGTTCACGCGTTCGACGATCAACTCCCGCTCATACTCGGCCAAAGTCGCGAGCATGTTCAGCATCAGGCGGCCTGAGGTTGATGTGGGGTCAATCCCGTCCGAGATGGATCTCAGATACACGCCGCGTTCCCGCAGCAAGTTCACCGTGTTCAAAACATCAATTAAGGACCGACCGAGCCGGTCCACCCGCCACACGACGACGGTATCGCCCGGCTCCAGATACGCGAGGAGCTTCTTCATCCCGGGCCGCTCAATGGCGGCCTTGCTCCCGGATGTGACATCGGCGAACACGTCCCGTTTCTGCACCCCGGCGTCGACCAATGCATCGAGCTGTAACTTCGCGTCCTGGCCCGACGTACTCACACGCGTATACCCGATATGTCTCACCCCGCCATTGTGCCTCAGAAACCCCCGGCCGGCACGCGCCTGAGACGATTCATGATGAGACATCTTTCCAAGACATCGGGCGGCCCGGCACGACGCCGAGTCCTTTGACGCTTCAAGTCGCAACGCCCGCGTCTCGAAAGGGACTGTCCGATAAACGGTGTGTGGAGTCCGGCCGGTTTTCATTGTTGAGTGGTTCTTTCGAACCGGCCAGCGAAGGTAATAGCGAACGCGTTTAGCGCAGGCTTCCACCTCATCACCCAGCGTGCACGGCCACCGCCGGTTGGATCAAGAGATCTGGTGACCAGGTATAGGCATTTCAGGGCAGCGGTCTCGTTCGGAAAGTGCCCGCGGGCCCTCACCGCCCTTCGGTAGCGTGCGTTGATCGACTCGATCGCGTTCGTCGTGCAGATGACCCGTCGGATTTCCACGTCGTACTCCAGGAAGGGCACGAATTCGGCCCAGGAAGATTCCCAGAGCCGCACGATGGCCGGATACCGCTGGCCCCACTCGGCAGTGAATTCGGCGAACCGGTCCTTCGCCGCCTGCTCGGACGGGGCCGTGTAAACGGGCTTAAGCGCCTTGACGATCCCGTCGCGGTGCTGGCGTCCGGCGTAGCGGAAGCTGTTGCGGATCAGGTGCACGATGCACTGCTGCACCACCGTCCGCTCCCACGTGGTCGTGATCGCCTCCGGCAGGCCCTTGAGCCCATCGCAGACGGCGATCAACACATCTTCCACGCCCCGGTTCTTCAGCTCCGAGAAGACCTGCAGCCAGAACCGGGCACCCTCGCCACCGTCGCCGGCCCAGATGCCCAGGATCTCCCGCTCCCCACTGGTGGTGACCCCCATGACGACGTAGAACGGGGTGTTGCGCACCTGCCCGTCACGGACCTTGACCACGACCGCGTCAACGAACAGCACCGGATAGATCGGATCCAAAGGCCGGGCCGACCATTCGGCCAGCTCCGAGGCGACTTTCTCCGTGATGCGGCTGATGGTGTCCTTAGAGACCTTAGCCCCGTAAACCTCCTCGAAGTGCGCGGCGATTTCCCCGGTCGTCAGCCCTCGGGCAGAGAGGGAGAGCACGATCTGGTCGATCCCGTCCAGACGCCGTTTCCGCTTGGGCACGATTACCGGCTCGAACGAGCCGTCCCGATCCCGGGGCACCTCAATCTCGACCGGACCGATCTCGGTCAACACGGTCTTTGACCTGGTGCCGTTACGCATGTTGGCTGCGATCGGTGTCTGGCCGTGCTCGTGGCCGAGGTGCTCTGTCAGCTCGGCTTCCAGAGCGGTCTCCAGCACGTTCCTGGTGAGTTGGTTCAGCAGCCCGCCCGGGCCTACCAGGCTCACGCCCTGTTCCTTGGCCTGCGCGAGCAACCGCTCCGCAAGCTCCTTCTGATCGATGATCTCTCCCGTCACAGGATCGATCATCACCCCTGTCATGTCGGTCGTAGACTCTGACACGGCCGTCTCCTTTCGGATCAGGCCGGACCCCACACACCGTTATTCAGACAGTCCCTCTCGAAAAGCTTTTGCTTTTCAAGACACAGCTGTTTGGCTGGTCCTGCTAGTTCCTCTTGCTGGGGCGGACGTGAAATGTTTTAGCTCTGACGCGAGCAATGCGAAGACGTCGAAGGGCCTTGTCCGGTCAGGGAGGATTCACCACTGCTGATGTTCGCGCGTCAGGCCGAAGGGCACCGTATCGCTGAGGGCGACGGTGAAGGAATTGGGGCTGGTGCGCGTAACTAGAATTCCCTGTCGTCCTTCTTGCAGCGCCAAGGCTTTGGCATGAGTCACCGCCTCATCGAGCTGGCGTTCCATGCCGGCACGGTCTGTCGCGGTGATTGAGATTGTGAAGTCCTTGTTGGTGCTGATGGCTTCAGCCTTTTCGTATATCTGTTGTAGTGGGTTCAAGAAAAGACATCGTTGGTTAGAACTGGTTCTCGAAGGGGGGTTACTCACAACGTGGGGGAGAGCGTTGGACGCGCCCTGCCTTCTGATCCTTCTCCTCTATTCGGAGATCAGAAGGATCACGCGATGCAAGCCATCTGGGATGTTCTTGGTTAGTGGCTTATCAATCTCATCGAATCGGCTCGTGCCGCGGCTTCGAGCGCGATCTCCTGGCAGAGGCCCACGTGGTTGAGAGGGTCGAGTAGGCCCTCTATTTCCAGCTTAGTTAAGTGGGCAGTGACTGTCGGGTTCGCACCGAGGACATCTCCGAACTGCCGATGTGTCCTGATCGCCTCTTGAGCTGATTCGTAGACGACGTCATGTGCGTGCTGTCTGCCGATGGCGTGACCGAGAGACAGCATGACGGCTTCTGAGGAAACGAGCCCGTGGGTGATTTTCAGGTTCGTCCGCATACGGTCCTCGTCAATTTCCAGGTCGGTGAGGATCAGTGTCAGCCGTGCCAGCAGGTCCCCGCTGAGAATGATGGCACGGCTCAGGGCGTCGTCCATCATCGCGGTGTTCGCGCCGTTCACTTCCTGATCGTGCAGCATTGCTTCCATTGCCAGTGGCAGGAGGCTGCGGATTTGGGCGGAGATGGTGGTGCAGTCCTGGGAGAGTTGTGGATTTTGCTTGTGAGGCATGGTGGAACTGCCGACGGTACCTGCTGGTGAGGCTTCCTGGACTTCACCGATTTCGGGGCGCATCAGTGTGTATATCTCGCCTGCGATGCGGCCGCCGGTAGCGGCCAGCAAAGCCAAGACGGCTACATATTCGGCAAACTGGTCTGCGATTCCTCGTGAGGGTATGCGCATGCTGCCCAGTCCCAGGTCCTGGGAGAGGAGCTGCTGGACTCCCGGGCCGTCGCTGCCAAGGGAGGCGAAGCTGCCAACAGCGCCGCCGGCCATGGCGTTGAACATCCGCGACTCCAGTTGCCGGAGCCGCTCATGGTGACGGAGGAGTTCATCGATCCATACCGCTACCTTGAAACCGAAGGTAATGGGAACGGCCTGCTGGCTGTGGGTCCGGCCGGCCATTACTGCGGAGGCTCCGCGGCGGGCGAGACGTGCGGCTGCAGTGAAGGTCTGTTGTAGCTGGTCCAGCAGGATCAGGTGGGCCTTTTTGATTTGCAGCAGATCCCCGGTCTGGGTGATGTTCTGGGTGGTGGCACCCCAGTGCACCCAGCCGCCGTGCTGTTCCCCCGTGGCTTTGCTTAGTTCGGTGATCAGCGCCATCAGGGGGTGGCTGGTGGCTGCGATGCCGCGGTGTATAGCCGGAATGTCCAGCGCCGCCAGCGTTGCCTTCGTTGTGATGGCTTCAGCGGCCTCGGCTGGAACGATGCCAAGCTTGGCTTGGGCGCGGGCGAGGGCCGCTTCTACCTGGAGCCAGCTTTCCCAACGGGCATCGAGGTGGAAGAGGCTGCGGATTCCCGGGTCCGGGACCCGGTAGTCGGTGAAGCGCAACGGGAGCGGCGCTTCCGGAGGCGCCGTTAGTGCTGATTGGCTTTCGCTGTTGGTCATTTTTCGGATCCTGCGGTGAGGCCTTCTGCGAGGAGGCGTTCGCTGCCGAAGAACAGCAGAATGATTGGCAGCGTGAGGATGACTGAGCCGGCCATCAGGATTGTGGTGGGAACTTCGAGGCTCCCGGACAGTTGGGCCAGGCCGAGGGACACCGTCCAGTTGTCACGCTCTTCCACCAGGAACAGCAGGGCGAAGAGGAATTCGTTCCAGGCGATCATGAACACGAACAGTGCGTTGGACATGATGGCCGGTCCTGCCAGCGGCAGGCTGATGCGCCACATGATGCCAAACCTTCCCAGTCCGTCCAGGGCCGCGGCCTCCTCGAGGCTTTCGGGGATCGTTTGGAAGTAGTTGCGCAGCATGAAGATGGAAACGGCGATGGTCTGGGAGACGTAGACGACCAGCAGCACGCCGATGGCTCCGCGCAATCCCAGCCTGGTGAAGAAGACGAACAAGGGCACGGCCAGCAGGATGCTGGGGAACAGGTAGACGGCGAGGAACAGTGCGCTGATCTGGCGGCGGCCGAAGAACTGCAGTCTGCTGACGGCGTAGGCTCCGGGAACGGCGATCAGCAGGGTCAGGACCACGGTGCCGAGGGCAACCAGGCCACTGGTAAGGATGAACCCCGCGAATCCCTGGCCGCCGTCGGCGACGGAGGCGAGAACGTTCCTGTAGGTGTCGAAGCTGATTTCGGACAGGTTGGGCCAGACCCTGGCAGGGTCGGCAATGAGCGAACCGATGTCCCTGACGGAGAGCGTGACCATGTAATAGAAGGGGAAGACGGTGACGAGCAACAGGACGGCGACAACTGCCCAGCGCAGCACGCGCAGCGTTTTGGTTTCAGCGGTGTCGCGTGACCACGTGCGGGGCCGTCGTCCGGGTGCTGTGCTCGGGGAACGGACGTCGTTCAGGGTTGTCATTACGCTACTTCCTCGTCTTTGACGGCGAATTTCATGTAGACCAGGACCATGACGGTCAGGATGGCTGCCAGCACCAGGGCCTGCGCGGAGGCTGAGCCGATGTCTCCGCGGCCGATCAGGTAGTTGAAGACGCCTACGCTGACGACTTCGGTTCCGGCGCCGCCGCCGGTGAGCAGGTAGACGTCATCGAAGTTGTTGAAGGTCCAGATGAACCGCAGCACGCTGAGGACCGCGATGGTGGGCAGGAGCTGGGGCAGCAGGATGTGGCGGAACATCTGGGTCGGGACTGCCCCGTCCATCCGGGCCGCTTCTTCAATTGATTTCGGTACGGCCTGAAGCCGTGCGGTGATGAACAGGAAGACGAAGGGGAACGTCCGCCAGATCTCAAAGGCGATGACTGTGAACAGGGCCGTCGGCACCGGGACCGTCAGGCCAAGGATCGACCAGTCAGTGGTTCTTGTGGTGAGGAAGGATATGGGCTGGTCCCAACCCAGGAAGCCTGTGCCCCAGGCGTTGACCACACCGAACTGGGGGTTGAGCATGGTCTTCCAGACGAACGCCGATGCCACTACGGGGGCCACATAGGGAAGCAGCATGGCGGCCCGAATCAGTGTGCGGCCCCGGAAAGCGTTCCGCAGTGCCAGTGCGGCGGCGAGACCGACAATGATGGCCCCCAACGTCCCCAGGACCGAGTACGCAAGTGTTGTTCCAAGGGATGACCACAGGGCTTCGGAGGTCAGGACGCCGATGAAGTTATCCAGCGTGTAGTTGCCGAAGAGGTTTGCGCGGCGGATCTGGATCAGCCGCACATCCTGGAAGGCCAGCATCACGGTCCACAGGATGGGCAGGACCACCAGGAAGAGCACGATGATGAGGCTGGGTGAAACGAGGGCCAGGCCTGCCCGTGCTTGGCGTCGGCTGACGCCTCCGCCGCGGCGGAGGCCTGACGGGGACGAACTGGTTTTCCTGGTGCGGGGGGTTTTTCCCAGGGTGGTGGTCATTGTTCCTCCGGTGACCTGAGGGTGGGGTATCGGGTGTTCACGGTGGGTCCGCCGGTCACTTCAGGGTGGACTGGATGGTTCGTACGGAGTCGGTCGCTGATTTGGCTGCGTCCTGCCCGGAGGTTCCACCGGTGATCATCGAGTTGATGGCTTTCGCCACGGGCTTCTCGGCGAGCAGTGCGCCGGCAAGTGCGCCCTGGCCCTGGGGCACAGCCCAAAGGCTCATCTTTTCCGGTGAGGTGGACAGCTGGTCGATGACGGACTGCGGGTAGAAGTCGGACAGCGGTGCCTTGGTGCTGGTGCCCGAGGACATGGCCTTCCAGGCATCGACGTATGCTGTCGGATTGTCCTGGGTGCCCTGGCGTGAGGGGACCTTGCCTTCAGGAGCGAAGGCAAGCCAACGCTCGTATCCATCGCTCATCATGTACTTGACGAAATCAGTAGCCGAGGAAGCAGCCTCCACCGGGATGGCCCAGTTCACCTGGGAGCCGAACTGTGCGGGTTCGGATCCATCAGGGCCCTTGATCGCGGTAACCACTCCGCTGTTCTTCGCCAGGTAGGAGGGGTCGCCGGCGCACTCAGCGCAGGAGGGCAGCATGTCGCTGCGGAGCCCGGCCATCTCATCGAGGATGAAGGAGGAGAACATGACCATGGCCGCCCGGCCGGAGAGGTAATTGGACCGCGCCGTGTTGGTGTCCTGCTCGCCGGGGACCGAGTACTTGGTCATCAGCTCTTGGTAGAAGTTGAAGGACGTGGTGCATTCGGGGCTGTCCAGGGTGATCTCCGCGGAGTCGCTGACCAGCTGGCAGTCGTTGCCCAGCGCCAGATGCTCAAACGTTTCCTGGTTGGTAGTAAATCCAGAGAATCCCACCTGGTTGCCGGTGGTCAGAGTCTGGGCGGCTTTGAGGATGTCGTCATAGGTTTCAGGGGCCTTCAGGCCCGCCTTGTCGAACAGGTCCTTGCGGTAGACGAGCAAGGATGCCCAGGAGTCGCTCGGGACTGCCAGCTGCTTCCCGTCGATGCTGGCCAGCTCAAGGGAACGCGGGGCGAACGTGTCCTTTCCCAGCTCGTTCACCACCCGTGTGGCCGCGTCGCCGTCGAGCAGGTCGTTGGCCTGGAGGGCGCCCACTCCGGGCAGCCCAAGCCCGCCGATCACATCGGGAAGTTCACCGGAGGCCGCAGAGGACACGAGCAGCTGGTTGTACTGCGCCTCGTCCACCGCCACGATCTCTACCTCAACGCCGGACTGCTTCGTGAAGTCTGCAGCAATCTGCTTTTGGATTTCGACCCGGTCAGGCTGGCGTTCAAGAGTCCAGACAGTCAAGGACCCGTCCTGGGCAGTCTCTTCACCCCCGGGGCTGCAGGAAGTAAGTGCCATGGCGCCAACGAGGGCCACTGCAGCCGCAATCGTCCGCTTCTTTGCGTTCATTTAGATCTCCTGGGTAGATGAATTGCTTAATCGATCTAGCAAAATGTAAGCAGGTGTTCTGAATCACTGTCAAGCACAACTGGCAAACAATGTTGGGAATCTAGGCACTGCGCAGAGGGTCGGTTGGGGATTTTGGGGTGTTGAACGACCTCATGTTGATGGATCGGTATATCATTATTCCAGCAGCGGTAAGTTCTGGTTACCCTGTGATGTGAACGATAGGGCTCGGAGGCTTGCATGTCCGGAACGGTAACCCTGCAGGATGTCGCCGACCACGCAGGCGTTTCGCGCGCAACAGCGTCTCTCGTGCTGCGTGAAACAGGGCGAGTGTCGCAGCAAACCCGCCAGCGGGTCGCCGAGTCCATGCAAAAGCTCGGATACGTCTACAACCGCGGTGCTGCATCCCTGCGAACTCAGACGGCGAATACCATCGGTGTTGTTGTTACCAATATTGCGAGTCCGTTTTTCGGCGAACTACTCCATGGACTGGAGACCGGCCTGACTGACTCCGGGTACCTCCCGCTGCTCGTCAACACGGGCGACAACCCTGACCGTCAGCACGAGGCCATCCGGAAACTTCGCGAGCATCAGGTGGCCGGACTGGCACTCGTGCCCGCGACCGGAACCAGCCCATCCCTCGTCGACGAGCTCAGAACCTGGGGACTTGAGCACGTTCTGATGACCCGATACATAAAGAACATCGACGCGCCATATGTAGGGGCGGACGATGTCGTCGGCGGCCGGCTCGCTGCAACGCACCTGATAGAGGCTCACGGGTGCGAAACCATTGCCTACCTCGGCGGCCTGCCCGCTATCCTGTCCCGTACCGACCGAACAAAGGGCGTGAAAGAAGCCCTCAAACGAAACGGACTTGACGCTTCATCACTCATCGACATCCCAGGCGCCGTCAACAGTATCAGCGGCCTCGACCTTGGTCAGCGGCTCATCGAAGCCGGACCCCTCCCCGACGGCATCATTTGCCATAGCGACAGCATTGCCTTCGGACTTTACCGGGCACTCCGCATCCACGGCCTAGGGACTTCCACCAAAGTCATCGGCTACGACAACATCGGCGGAGCAGCCCTCTGGGAACCACCCCTGACCAGCGTCGACACCAAAGGCGAAGCCCTCGGACGCCGCGCTGCGCGCATGCTGCTCGAGCGGATTCAAGAACCCGGCTCACCTGCCTCGATCGACAAAACCATCCCGCAGCTAGCTGTCAGACAGTCCTGCGGATGCCAGTAAAGCCAGTCAGCTACTGCTCCTCGTTCCGCCCTCAGGCTGCGACGTGGAGCCCTGCAAATTTGCCGCCCCTTATCGCCGCTATTCACAGGCTTTCTCAGCCGGCCGCTACCCCTCCCCAGACCCAGAATAGTGTCTTGAAAAGTCGTTATGGGTTCAAGAAGAGACACCAATCGTTGGCCAGAACTGGTCCTCGAAGGGGCGATTACTCAGCCAACTTATGGGTCACCTTAACCAAACGGGAGCAGCGATGGTTTCGACGGCCGACGTGGCACGATCCAGAATGCGGCCATCCGGGGCTGAACTGGCTCGCCCCCATTGGACGTCCTGTGACGTTGAAGCGGCCGCTGTTTCGCTGCTTTCCCTAAGTGGCGGATGGTTCATTTCGGTTAGTTGTGGCCCCTAAGGCTTTCCTTGCACATCGATCAGGATGAGCGGCGCTCCGTTCAAGGGTAGAAATTTGCGTCCAATGCCATCACCCCAGACCCAAATGCCTGACCCGTCGGGCATCCACTCGTCGATTACGCCGTGTACCACTTCTTGCTCGTGATGAAAGCGAATCCGGTGGCCCTCGCTGAAGTTACGCTTCGGTTCTCTCGTGCATTCCTCGGAGCTGCCGCGTGAGATTTTTTCCTCCTGCAAATAGGACAGCTCCTTTCGCTGCCCTACAGGCCCGTCGGATTCTGAGTGTGAAGGCTGTCGGATGCCGGTTCTTTCTCGTTGCAGTGCCAAGGCATGCTCGTTCCGTTCGAACCCTGCTTTGTTGAGGATCAATTCGACACGTGCACGCGTGGATGC
Organism: Pseudarthrobacter scleromae; assembly: GCF_014644515.1. Classification (NCBI taxonomy): domain Bacteria; kingdom Bacillati; phylum Actinomycetota; class Actinomycetes; order Micrococcales; family Micrococcaceae; genus Pseudarthrobacter; species Pseudarthrobacter scleromae. Next base: position 204,667 of record NZ_BMKV01000005.1, read on the forward strand.
TGCTACACAGTCCTGCTGGTTGACCACTCTAGACACGGTGGCCGTGGAGACTCCTGCCATTATCGCGATGTCGAGCATGCGGAAGGTGCGTGTTGCTATTTCACCTCCTGGCACGCTTGAGGTCGTCATTTGTCGGTCGGCGGCCTGGGCGGCGGGAAGGAAAGAGGCGGTTGCCTTAAAGCCATTGGTGGGAGGAACTGACACCGTCATCGTGTCCGTCCCGCCGCCGAGACAGACCCTTTTGTCAGTTTGCAATGTTCTTCCGATTGGCCCTTTTGAGCGGGAGCGAGGCTGGTTGTCATCGTCTGCAGGGCGGCGCCGACAACGCCAGCGGAGTTTTTCAGATCGGCCGGAATGACCGGGGTGCTTAGTGTGAGGTGCGGCAGGAATGCGTCGCTGCAAGCTGAAATTCCCCCGCCAATGATGATCAGATCCGGTGAAAACAGTAACTCCACATGCGATAGATACCGTTGCAGGCGGGCGGCATACTCCATCCAGCCAAGGCCCTCCTTTTCGCGGGCGACGGCAGATGCCCGGGATTCTGCCTTACTGCCGTCGATTTCCAGATGCCCCAATTCAAAGTTTGGGATCAGCCTTCCGTTCACGATGAGTGCCGAGCCGATGCCCGTCCCCAAGGTTAGGACCAGGACCACTCCTTGTGTCTTCCTCCCGGCACCATAGCGGGCCTCCGCCAGACCCGCTGCGTCAGCATCATTCACGACGCAGACAGGCAGTCCGAGCCGGGCCCTCAGGTAGTCCTGAACATCCAAACCGATCCAGCTGTCGTCCATGTTTGCTGCCGATCGGGCCACTCCGTGTTGGACAGCCGAGGGGATCGCGACCCCGATAGCCACGTCGGTGTTCCCCGGGCTTTCGCAGCCCAGGTCATCGATGAGTTGTTTCAGGGCGGCGGCCACCGCGTCCACTGTTCCGTCCGAAGGGGTCCGGAGGCGCCGGACCTCACCGGTCGGAACGCCGGTGTTCAGGTCAATGCTGGCACCCTTGATCCAGGTCCCGCCGACATCGATCCCTATCCGAATGCTCGATCCGGACGGCGGGTCGGTGCCAGGGGTCGCGGGAGGGTTCATCATGAGTCCTATTGCTTTGTCGGGGAGGGCAGGGCCTACGGCCGGCCCGCCTGATCATGTTAGGTAGTTATGGGCGGCAACTACGCCAGGAAGATTTCTGTCAGTGCTCCCATCAAGTCGGGCTCGAGGTCCATGGATTGAAGGTGGCTGATCAGCAGGGAGGCGTCGGAGCATTCCTGGATCTTTTTGAAGATGGCGTCTTTGAGTCGGAATTCGATCTGGGCGTCGGCCAGAAGTTCGAGTGCGCGGCCGGCAGCGTCGTTTTCAGTCAGGGCCATTCCGTTCTCAAAGGTGATGGTGAGTCCTTCGCTCGCTGCAACATCCTTTACGCACACACAGGTGGTGTTGGTGGCATGGTTGGCCGTGAGCGTGTACTCCAGGAGGCGTCCTGCGCTTGTGACGGTGATTTGCCCCGTGGCCGCGAAGCCGCTGAATGACAGCTCGTAGTTGCGCAGTTCCGGGATGGCGGAGATATAGCCGGTGACTGATTCGACCGTGAAGGTTCCTGTTTCCCAGTCCAGACGCATTGCGGTGCGGGCCGGGGACTGCGCGGACGTCAGCTCTGGGTCGTTGTCCTCGATCAGTTCAAAGGTTCCTGAGGCGCCGCCGAATATCCGCAGTTCGACGCTGGCGGGGTTTGCCGTTCCGTTGACTGCTGCGCTTTCCTGTGTAAGCGGGATGATGGCACCAGCTGGCGCCAGTGTGGGAAGGTGCTCGGGGCGTCGGTAGAGGTACATGGTCCGGTCCCCGCGGTACACCATGCCGGTGAAGAAATCGATCCAGACGCCTTCGGGCAGCCACGCCTTGGTTTTGCCAAGATTCAGGGTGGTGTTCTGGGGCGAAGTAATGGGACAGACCATGAGTTTGGTCCCGAAGAGGTACTGGTTCGGGACGCTGTAGGCGGCATCATTTTCGGGGTGTTCGTAGTACATGGGCTGCACGAGGGGGAGGCCTTCTTCGGAGGCGCGGTGGTTCATGGTGTGCAGGTAGGGCAGGAGCTGGTGTCGGAGGCGGAGGTAGCGAGTCATGATCTCAGCAGCGCCTGTGCGGTAGCCCCATGGTTCCTTGCCGCTGAAAAGGCTGGATGAACTGTGCAGACGCATAATTGGGGAGAACACCCCGAACTGGGTCCAACGCACTGCGAGGTCCTCGTCCTTGTAGCCGCCCATGTGGCCGCCGATGTCGTGGCTCCACCATCCGTAGCCGATGTTTGATGCGGTGGCGGTGAAGTATGGCTGGAACTGAAGGGACTCCCAGGTCACGATGGTGTCGCCGGAGAACCCGATCGGGTAGCGGTGGCTGCCCGGACCGGCGTAGCGGGAGAAGGTCAGCGGGCGTTTTCCGTCTCTGGCGCTGTCGAGGAAGTGCAGATGATTTAGCACCCAGAGCGGGTCGAAACCGGCGATCTTGGAGTGGCTTCCGGACTGCCAGTCCAGCCACCAAAAGTCCACTCCGCGTTCTTCCAACGGGTGGTGGAGCTGCTCGAAGTAGGCTTTGAGGAACGCAGGATCGGTCACGTCGAAAACGATTGGGTGTTCTTCCGCCGGATCCAGGCCGAGCGTGAAAGCCACGGCCGCGTAGGCGTCTTCGTGGGCCCGTACGCCGTCGGCGGGGTGGACGTTCAGGGTCAGCCGCAGCCCGTTTTCGTGCAGCCAGCCCATGAACTCGTCCGGGTCGGGAAACAGTTCGGTGTTCCAGGTGTAGCCGGTCCAGCCGCTTCCAAATTTTGGGTCGATGTCCACGTGGTGCCAGTCCATGTCCAGGACGGCGACAGAGAAGGGAATTTTCTCGGTTTTGAAACGGGTGATGAGTTCCTTGTATTCAGCGGCTGTGTACCTGTAGTAGCGGCTCCACCAGTTCCCGAGGGCAAATTTCGGAATCATCGGGGTGTTCCCGGTCAGGCGGTAGAAGTCCTGCAGGCAGTCGCGGTAGCTGCGCCCGTAGCCGAAGAAGTACAGGTCCTGGCCCTGCCCGGGACGGCGGGGGGAGAACCAGCCGTCATCTTCGAGCAGCAGGGTGGCGCTGTCGTCGAGGACGGCGTAGCCGTTCCGGGACATCAGCCCCGGTTCCAGGGGCACGGCGCCGTCGGCCCCGTCCAAGGTCCTGGCAGTTCCGCCGAGGTTCTCCCCGGCTTCGGAGTACCGCCACAGGCTGTGGTATGCGCTGAGGTTTCCTTTGACCTGAATGGTCAGCCCGTTCGGGGAGAACGGTTCCTTGTCATAGGTCAGGTGCAGGTGCTCGGTGAGAATTTGCAGGTAGCCGGCTTCATCGATGACCCGGAATTCGGGCTGGTCGAACCGCCGGTTCAGGGCCATCTGGGAGGCGCGGTCTTCGAAGCGGCCGTCCTCGCTGTATTCCATCCGAATCATGCGGGAGGTCAGGACCGTAAACCGGTACCGGTCACCGCGCACGACGGACGTTTCTGCGGCGGACGGATCGGTTGCAAGCCGCAGGTGCGGGGCGAGGCGTTCAATGTCGAGGTGTGTATTTTCGGACGTGAGAGTCATAGCAAAAGCCTTGTCAGGATTCATGTTGCCGGTCGCGAGGCATGCCGGCGAAACATGGAGACGGGAGCAGTGAGTGCGGTTCAGCCCTTGACGGAGCCGGAAGCAGCAGCGGCGGAGACGACGAGGTAGCGCCGCTAGCGCCCGCGTACGTGCCGACGACCGGCCCGCAGGGGGTGCCGTCCACTGCTAGGAAGGGTCAGGCGCGGAGCCAGACGGTGGTCGTGGCTGGCAGTTGGCCGTCGTGGAGGTCACTGCTGGCCAGGAGGATTTCCCCTGCTGGGAGTTTGACGGGGGTGTCTCCGAAGTTGGTGATCACGTGCCAGCCTCCTGGCCGGATGAAGTGGAGGACGTTCTCATCGCCGGTCTCCACCCAGTCCAGGGATTCGGCGCTTTGGAGTTGGTGACGGGCGGCGAGGGCGCGGCGGTAGAGGTTCAGGGTGGAGTCCTGGGGTTCTTCCTGGACCGAGGCAGCGTATTCGGCAAACCAGGCCGGCTGGGGAAGATGCGCGCCGGAGGAGCCGAATCCGAAGGAGGGGCCGTTTGGTTCCCAGGGCAATGGGACACGGCATCCGTCGCGGCCCAGTCCGTCCCATTCCGAGCCGCGGAAGAAGGAGGGGTCCTGGCGGTGTTCTGCAGGGATGTTGGCGACTTCGTGCAGGCCGAGCTCTTCGCCTTGGTAGAGGTAGGCTGAGCCCGGCAGTGCAAGCATGAGGACAGTGGCGGCGCGGGCACGCCGGATGCCGCCTTCAAGGTCCAATGCATCGCGGGGGCCGCCTGCCTTGATCCATGCCACGCCCTGCTTCGCCTTGTTCCCGTTCAGGGGTTCCAGCGCGTACCGGGTGGCGTGCCGGGTGACATCGTGGTTGGAAAAGACCCAGGTCGAGGTTGAGCCCGTGCGCCGTGCCTGGTCCAGGTTATCGGTGATGATGGTCCGGAACTGAGCGGCGCTGAAGTCGGCCAACAGCAGGTCAAAGCTGAAGGCCTGTCCCAGCCCATCAGGAGATGCGTACTTGGCGCGGCGTTCGGCGTTCTCCACCCACGCTTCGGCGACGGCAAAAAGCGGGGGGTCATATTCGTTGAAGACTTTGCGCCATTCGGCGTAGATTTCGTGGACCTCATCGCGGTCATGGAGTGGGTGGGTGCCGGCGGCCCAGTCGACGGCGCGCAGCTCCTCGTTGCTGGGCACATCGTCGGGGATGTCTTTGACCAGCAGATTCGCCACATCGATACGGAACCCGTCCACGCCGCGGTCGGCCCAGAAACGTAAGGTCTTCAGGAAGTCCTCGCGGACTTCGGGGTTGTCCCAGTTCCAATCCGGTTGCTCCGGTGTGAAGGTGTTGAGGTACCACTGGCCGTCAGATACCTGTGTCCAAGCGGGGCCGCCGAAAGCCGCTGTCCAGTCAGCGGGCGGAAGTTCACCATTATCGCCTTTGCCGTCACGGAAGATGTAGCGGTTGCGGGCCGCGGATCCGGGCCCGGCCGCAAGGGCTTCCAGGAACCAGGCGTGCCGGTTTGAAGAGTGGTTCGGGACGATGTCCACGATCACGTTAATGCCGGCCGCGTGCAGGGCGGAAGTCATGTCGTCGAAGTCGGCCAAGGTGCCGATCTTGGGATCCACATTGCGATAATCGTCGACGTCGTAGCCGCCGTCAGCGAGGGCGGAAGGGTAGAACGGGCTGAGCCAGACGGCGTCGACCCCCAATGCCTTCAGATAGGGCACCTTGCTGATGATGCCTTTGAGGTCGCCGATACCATCACCGTTGGCATCGGCGAAGCTGCGCGGGTAGATCTGGTAGACCGCGGCCTGACGCCACCAGTTGGCATCGTGGTCAGCGGTGGGGACGGGACGTACACGGGTCTCAGCAGTAGACAAGTCTGTGTTCCTTCTGTGATGCGATGACAATAAGCCGGGTCCGGTGGTGTGGTCCCCCACCGGACCCGGGATGTTCAGGACTTGGAACCCGAAAGAGCGATACCGTCCACGATTTGGCGCTGGGCAACGGCAAAGATGATCAGCAGGGGTGCAGCAACGAGGGTCGTTGCGGACATCAGCGCGGTCCAGTCGGCACCGTATTGGCCCTTGAACTGGTTCACCAACAGCGGGAGCGTGAAGTTCGCGTCACTGTTGAGGAAAATCAGCGGGCCGAAGAAGTTGTTCCACTGCCCCAGGAAAGTAAAGATGCCAAGCGCCGTGAGCGGGGTGCGCAATAACGGCAGGATCAGCGTGGTGAAAATGCGGAACCTGCTGGCACCGTCCAGTTCGGCGGCTTCTTCGAGTTCTTTGGGGATGCCCTTGATGTACTGGCGCATAAGGAATACGCCGAAAGCGCTGAACAAGGATGCCGGCACGATCAGGGACAAGGGAGTATCGATCCAGCCGAGCCACCCCATGATGATGTAGAGCGGGATGATGGTCATCTGCCCCGGGACCATCATGGTGGCAAGGAACACCATGAACAACGTCTTGCTGCCGCGGAAGTCGATCCGGGCAAAGGCGTAGGCGGCCATGGCGCTGGTCAGCAGGGACAGTGCGGTGACTGTGACGGCAATGTACGTGCTGTTCCAGAAACCACGAAGGAAGTCGGCGCCCTCGAAGGCTTTCTGGTATCCGTTGGTGCTCCAGTTCTCGGGCAGCAGTGCAGGGGGCTGGCGGAAGATCTCGTCCACAGGCTTGAACGAGGAGAACAGCATCCACAGGAACGGCAGCGCCATGAGGATGGCGCAGACAGCCAGGGCGATGTGCAGGATGATTCGTCCGGGTCGGACCGGCCTGCGGCGTGTGTGGATGGACGTGGATCCAATTGGGGTGTCGGTCAAGGTACTCATTCTGCGTAGTGAACCCATCTCTTCTGGGCGGCCATCTGGAGTCCGGTGATGCCGAGCAGTATCAGGAATAGAAGAAACGCCAAGGCGGAGGCTGCTCCGAAGTTGAATTCCTGGAATGCCATCTGGACGATCTCGTAAACGATGGTGCGGGCTTCATCGGGAGCGGTGGTGCCCATGAAGACGTAGATGTAGTCGAACACCTGGAAGGAACCGATGATCGAGGTGATGGAGAGGAACAAGATGGTGGGAGAAAGCAGCGGCACGGTGACGTGCCGAAGTTTCTGCCAGGCCGAGCAGCCGTCCAGTTCCGCAGCTTCCAGGTACGAGGCGCCGATGCTCTGCAGGCCGGCCATGAACATAATCAGCTGATAGCCCAGACCTTGCCAGATCCCGACAATTGCAAAGGAAGATATGATGAAGGAAGGGTCCTGAAGCCAGTTCGGCGCGGAGATACCGACTGCCCTTAGGGCGGTGTTGACCGGGCTGATATCCGGGTTGAACAGGTAGAGCCAGATGGTGGCGACTGCCACCGAAGATGTCACCACGGGGGCGACGAAGCCCAGGCGGTATACAGACGTCATCTTCCCGGCCTTTTGCATGAACAAGGCGAAAAGGAAGCCGGTGATCATCACGCCCGGCACCTGCAGCACAGTGAACCAGACGGTGTTGACCGCAGAATGCCGGATGCGGGGATTGTTGAAGAGCTCGGTGAAGTTGGACAATCCGGCGAAGGTGACCGTTCCGAAGCCGTCCCAGTGGCTGAATGCCAGGTAGAGGGCGAAACCCAGGGGGCCCAGCATGAAAACGATCAGCCCGAAGAGCTGGGGCGAAAGAAAGATGAAAGCGGCGATGGTGTCCTTGCGGTGGCGTCGGGAAACCTTGCGCCGCGGCCGGCCCGGTGCCGTGCGGGCGCTGGGCAGGACCTGCGTGTCGATTGCCATGAGGCTAGCCGTTCACCAGTTCGGTGACGGCCTGACTGAAGGTAGCCGCCGTTGTCGACTGATCCTTGAAGAGCTTGTCGACCAGGACCGGAAGCCCGGTGGCGGTCTTGGGGTCCGCAACGAAGGCGTTCGGGATGGCGTAGCCGTGGGCGACGGCATCGTTGAACCACTTTCCGTGTGCCGGAACGCCGCCTTCGGTGGCGATTTCGTCGAGGCCAGTGATCGACGGAACGGCGTTGCCGCCACCGGAAAGCCGGAACTTTTGCCCGTCATTGGATACGTAGTTGCCGATCAGTTCGAGCGCCTTCTCGCGGTTCTTCGCTTTTGCGTTGAGGGCGATCGCGGCCGTGGCCACCGGCACCGGCATGATGTCCTTGCCGGTGGGCGAGGGCAACGGGGCGATGTCGTAGCCGAACTTCACGTCCTTCAGCGTCGGCAGCGCCCAGCGGCCAACGTTGTTGAAGGCGAGCTGGCCGGCAAGGAAAAGCGCGTCGCCGCTCTGCCCCTTCGGCAACGAACCGGCATAGGTAATGTTGCCGGACTTGAACTGCTCCAGCAGCCAACTCAGGCCTTCCTGCGCCTTGGGGTCGTCAGCGAACACGATCTTGCCGGCGTCGTCCTGGAGCTTGCCGCCGAAGGCCGTAACCGCCCAGACCCAGTTGAACCACCAGTTGGACAGGATCAGGCCCTTCTTGCCCGATGCCCGGACCTTATCCAGCGCATCCGTCAGTGCATTAAAGTTCCAGGCACCTGCTTCAAAAAGCTGGGAAGGGTCTTGCGACACTCCCGCAGCAGAGAGCACATCCTTGTTGAACCATAGGACCGAGGGGTTGCAGTCAACCGGAAGGCCATAGAGACCGGTGCCGTCGGCAGCCTTGCACCACTGGTAGAGGCCCTTCGGGAATTCGTCGAGCTTCACCGGGGACTTGTCGTTGCCGACGTATTCGCTCAGGTCCGCGATCTGCTTCGCCTGGATGAACTTGGCCATCGACATGTCACCGACATAGAAGGCATCGGGCGCAGCACCACCGGAAAGCTGGGAAAGCAACTTCGCCTCATAGTCACCCACCACAGTCTGGAAACTGACATTGGCGCCGGTCTTCTTCGAAAGCTCCTCAGCAAACTTCTTGTAACGCTCAGTTTCACCAGGGTTAGCCCACGCCGCCCACGTGACACTGCCGCCACCTGCGGATCCGCCGCCGGGTGCAGAACCACCGCCGCATCCGGCGAGAGCCGGGGCGGTCGCCAGGCCCAAGGCCCCGAAAATCCCGGTACGTAAAATTGCCCTGCGATCAACCGGGCGGGAGAAGAGGGAGTTAGACATCGACGTCATTCCTTTCAGCAAGGCGCCATCAGGGTTGGGCCGCCTCATATTAGTTGTTTGAAGAGGTGAGGCGCGTCACGTTGAGCGCTATACCTGCCCATTAGTATAGCGGTATACTTTGTTCATTAGTCAAGCATCAGGCATCTACCTGTCAGACACATGGCACGGCACGGGAGAATGTGGGCAATGACCCAGGTGACGCTCAAAGACATCGCCGAAGAGGCAACTGTCACGTTGATGGGTGTCTCTATGTTTGGCCGAGGTAGCCTTCACTTCGAGGAAAGAGGTTGAACCGTGGCCGTCACACTGAAGGACATAGCTGAAGAAGCGAACGTCACCCTGATGACTGTTTCCAACGTCATCAATGGCCGCCATGCCAAAGCGTCACAGGCAACCATCGACAAGGTGCTCGGCATTGCCGACCGGCTCGGCTACGTTCCCAGCGCAGCCGCCCGCAGCCTCGCCTCGAACTCCTCGCGGATTATCGGGGTCTTCGTGCATGATCCCGGCAACGGGAACGTCCTCAAGGACCCGTATACGGCATCCATGGTCGGAGCGATTGAACCCGCACTTCGCCGGCACGGCTACCACCTCTTGCTGCAGGGAATACCAGACCCGGCCGACATCCCGGCGGCCTTCCGCGCCTGGAATCTGGACGGCGCAATCTTCCTTGGCTTCTTGGACAGCACGCTTCGGCCCATGGCTGGGAACCTCGGCAAACCATTGGTCGCCATGGAAAGCTACACACAACAACCGGAATTCATCAACGTCCGGCTTGATGACCGCGACGGCGGCTATCAGGCTACAAAACACCTGCTGGACAACGGACACCGGGCCATAGCCTTCGCAGGACACCTCACGGCCGAACGTGCAGTAAACAGAGAACGTTTCGAAGGGTACAAGCTCGCCCTGGAAGAGGCCGGCCTTCCTGTTGACGAATCCTTCTTGTTCGATGCGCACAATTCCCACAGCGCCGGGATCAGCGTCGGCCGCCTCCTCAAAGAGCAACGTCCAGAAGTGACAGCCGTTTTCGCCACCGCAGATCTAATTGCAATCGGGATCATGGAAGGCCTCGCCACCTGCGGACTCAATGTTCCGAATGATGTCTCCGTGGTCGGCTTCGACGATCTGGACATCGCCACCTACATTTCGCCGAAACTCACCACAGTCGCCCAGGACTTGCAGGCCAAGGCCGCCGCAGCCGTGGAGCTACTCATGGACAGGCTTAAGGAGCCCGCCAAGGAGATCGCCGACCGCGTTCTAGGTGTCCAGTTAGTCCAGCGGGAGTCGGTTAGGAGGCTTGCCCGCTGAATGTCGAGAGCCCCTTCGGTCCAGCTCCGGGGCCGCGGCGAAGCACGGACGCGCCGTGGACGCCAGCGCATGAAGAAAAACGCCTCACGGGTGAACCGCCCTCTATTGCTTCCACAACCCGGTTTGGAAGGAGAACCGCCCTGAACGAGCCAACGCGCCAACAACCAATTCACCGACGCGCTCGAGGCCGAGCTTGTCCTTCGGGGCCGTGCTGCAGCAACTGAGCGTCACCAAGGGCGCCATTTAGCGCTGCGAAAATGCCGCCATTTATCGCTGTGATTCACATGCCACGCTCCTCAATGGAAATCATCTGTCTATCGCACTGACCCTGTTCGGGACCGCCTAACGGGCGGAGCCAAGGGTAGTGTGACGTCGAAGGAGGGGGCTGAATGTGTTCTCTGCGTTATGAGTCCAATCATCAGCTTGCGGTGTCACTAGCGACGTCCCTGGACCGCGACGGCCAACAAGTAACCGCCTTCGTACCGCCTGGCTACGAGCGGTACGTCCGCATTCTCAATCCGATCGAGATTGCACCCGGCTTGGTGATCATGTGGTCGGACGTCGTAAAACGTGGTGGCCTGGAGGCGAGCCCATGGATGCAATGGGATGAGGTGACGGTCAGCCACGAAGCCATGCCCGCCAACAATTCCCAACCCGACATGGGCAACCCACACCCGAGCCTCGCCAAAGCGCTGATACGCGTGCTCGACCTCGACTCCAGTGGCTACAACTTTGCAACGTGGGAAGGTTATGCCGAGGAGGACGGCAAATCGGTGATCGAGTTCTCCCCAGCCCACCGGGGAATGGTCCTGTACTCGGGCAGCCTGGTCGATGAAAAGGGAACTGCTATCGTTCCGATCACCGACAGCGGACGCGTTCCCATGTACTGGTGGCCGGATGATCTGCACTGGTGTATCGGCCAAGACATATACGCTCGAAGCCTCATCATCGGGTGTGATGGCGCCATTGCCGGGAAAATTCTCGCCGATCCAGAACTGGACGCATACCTCATCCGAGAAACGGATACCGTGCTGCCTGAGGATTTTTGAGGGATGCCTCCCTCATGCATGCTGAGGGATCCCCCATCGGAGGCTTGAAGCGTCCGATGGGCCACCCCCTCTACGGTATGCCTGCCCGACGAAATGGTGGCCTTAGATGGTTAGGGACGGTGCCGGAAAATTGCCGCTTAAGCCAGGGAACTCAGATCGATCTTGTCGTCTGGCGTGGAGCCTCAGCTGTGACTTGCGTTCGCTGACCCAGTGGGTAGGCTCGCGGCATGTCGCAAGGTCGGTCTGACTCAGCAGAGCCCGGTCCGGGCTCCGCACCGAAGGAGAAATCAATGAGCGGTTCTGCACCGCCGGTGCTAATTGCCGGAGTATTTTTCCTGCTCTGGGCGGCAATCTTTCTCACCTGGGTGCCCGCTGACACGCTCCGCTTGGTCACTGGCGTCATCTTCGTGCCGATCGGCCTGGCACTGATCCTGAAGCACTTCATCGGCCGTCGACCCGCGAAACGCGAACACACATGGCCTCAGCCGATGACCACTAGGACCCGAGCGCTCCGTGGCTTGGCCGTCTTCGCGGCCGGGTTCCTGCCGTTCGCTCTCTTTTGGCGTTCCATCGGCTTAGTGCCGTCCGTGCTGATCGGCGTCATGGCCACGTTGGTGGTCGTTTTCTTATTTCGCCGGCACGATCTAAAGTCCCGCGCAGCCCACGCGCTCGACCAATCCATCGAGCGGGGGAAATGATGGCCCCCGGACGATGGGCATTTCTCATGCTTGCCATAGTGCTCCTGATCGTCTCGGTAACTCTTGCCCTGCAGGGATCTACGGGCCTGTGGTTCACCGCAGTGGCCATGGGAATCGCGATTTTCACTACCCTGCGCTCAAGACTCAAGGAACGTCGCCAAAACCAAAGCAGCTCGGCGTCAAAAAGCTAGAGCGGCGGCTGTGTGAGTTTCCCGCTGCCCTGCCAGAACGGCGCTGAGGTGGGCCCACCACCGTGTAAATAAGTCAGCTTGAGTCAGAACCGGCGGGTCGAGGTCGTGGCCAAACCTGGGGGGGCGTCGGGTGCCAAGCCACACCGGCAAGCGTCCGTAAAAGGATCCCCAAATGGACGACTCTGGGTCTTGCCCGTCTCCGCGCGGCGCTAAGCATGGTCTGATGGACGGATGAAGAAGTGGGCTTGGGGCTTTATTGGGGTAGCTACGTTATGCATGGCTTTAGGGCTGATCGCAGTGGGTTTCCTTCAGCCTGGAATCACATGCGCTGAAGACGATACTTCCGCCGGCTGCCCGTCGACGCCTGTTCATGCAGTAATGCTGGTATCAGGAACTGTTCTTCTTCCAACGGGTATCTTGTTCCTGATTCGGTCAGGGAAACAAGAACGCCTGGCACCGGATTTGGTAGCTCCATTCAAGTAGCGGATTGTTCAGGGTCGTCACGAGTAGCACGTTGATGGATCGGCTTTCGGACACTCCTTTGGATTACCGCAACGCCGTGAGAGTCGCTCTTCGTTTTTGGGCTGCCGGCCCATGGGCAGGGCTAGGGTGGAGCTTAGTAGGAAGGGCGCCGTTGTGGCATATGTTCCGGCGTCCATGAGCGGGGCTCAAAGATCCGAGGGTTATTGGCTTCTCGAGGTGAGTGGGCAACTCATCCTGCAACTCGTCCTGGATTTCCAGGTAACTCTGGTTCTCGAACATTTCAGAATCACCATCGAGGAGAGCTTCGTTCTTGAGCACCCCGATGCCACTTCACATGTAGTCAAACCGGGCGGCGGTTTCGACCAGCTCAGTCCCGTTCTGCCGCTCTCGCGCTCCAAGGTGGTTGCTGAGGCAAGAGCTTTCGACGACGGGCGGCTTGAAATTGTCATCCAGGACGGCTTCCGGCTGAGCGTGGTGCCGGAATCCGAGTCGGCGTACGAAGCGTGGAACGTCACCGGTCCAGGCGGAGTACTGATCGTGTCCACGCCCGGAGGTGAGCTGGCCCTTTGGGGCAGCTCGTAGAGGGATCCTTCACAGGGCGGGCGCGGCAGCGCCCTCCCCACGGACATCAGCGCTATCGGGGCGGATAGAAGCCTTTTAGGCTTGGCGGGCGTTGTGGTGGATCAGCCTTTTGACTGTGATGATTGTGGCGGGAAGTAGAAGTATTGCACTGCAGACTAGCTGGACGACGGTGGTGTTGATGTTCCCGGCGCCTGGCCAGGGGACATAGCCGAAGCGGTTACCGCCATATTCAACAAACTCGGTGATTGAGGTAGCGACGCCGATCAGCGCCAGGAGCGCTAGGGCCACCCAGACAAGGCTGCTGAGACGGATAGTCACGGGCGCGTTGGAGGGTTGGGGTGTAGCCGGTGATGCGTTCATCTTCTTGCCCTTTCGTTGGTGCTTCCTGCTCCAGATGACGTCCGCGGCAATGCCGCGAAGTGCACGACTAGCTATTGCGCGGTCAATAGACCCGCGAGACAGCCCCCGTCGCTTGCCGTCCGCCAGTTGCTCGTAGATGTCAGAGAGGAGTTCTTGACGTCTTTCTTGCGCCACGTTCGCCGGAACGAAGCTTGTGTAGTAGTTGACCCATCGGAGGACTGCCGACATGGTTCTCGAAGTCGGGATGTCGTATAGAGCGGTCATGGCTGAACCGGGCGCAGCGTAGCTATCGGGCGCGGTGTCGTGGCCGGAGCGGGGTGGGATGCGTGGAGCGCGGCGACTCCCTTGGGTGAAATGCGGTAGAGGCGTCGGCGCGGCCGACGTTCAGTCTCTGCAATCTCAGGATCTTCCCACTCGGTTTCCAGTAGGCCCGCGTCGGCCATGCGCGCCAGTGCCTTGTATAGGGTGCCATGGCCCGTTAGCGCCTTTCCGCCATCTCCAGACAGAGCACTCGCAAGCGCAAATCCGTACATGGGTTTGCGGTCTAGCTCGGCTTTCTTAGCGATTTCCAGGACGCGAATTTCCAAAGGAAGTAGCGTCCCTGCTTTTCGTCGCGGCATGCAAGAAGAATAGGAAGATACCTTCCTTAAGTCAATGCCCGGCCTAGCTATACAAGACAGTCAACGGTGCCGGCGTCCGGTGAAGGATCCCCTTGCGGACAGCCGAACCTGTCTCCGATCCGACTCGATGTTTCTCGAAACCTCTGCGCCTCGAAACCCGAGGGAAGAGGCACATCGTCATCCAGACAGATGGACATTCACGCTTACCAGGAGTGGATCCACGAACAGTGCATTGCTATCCGGACAGACGCGCTCAGCCCGGCGTCGACTCTATGCCTGACACTGCGGCGGCTGCCACCTTTTCGAGGCCCGACAGGAGATCTGCCAAACCCGGTTCTTCGAGGGGGAAGTGGCCGCAGCCACGGAGAAGTTGGCTGGTGGTGGGGCCGTGCAGGGTTTGGAGAGTGTCCTCGCTGAGCTCCACCGGGGTCCACGCGTCCAGCTCGGGGTGCATCAAATGGACTGGGAAGCGGGCCATTCGGGCATCGGAATGTGAATGCTGCATATAGCTGGCGAGGAACCCGAGGGGAACCCACGCGCCGCCTCCGCGAGCATCCTTCGCGCAGAGCTGCCCCAGTCTGGGGTCGCGCCCCATGTTCCTGAGATCGGCAATCCAGGAGACCTTGACGGGGATCCTGGCGATCGGTCCGCGGACCAGCCTGAGCAGAGGCATGAAAACCAGCGCCAAAGAATGGAACCTGGTCATCGCTGAGCGGGCGGACTTCTTTTGCGGGTCGAGCAGGCAGGTAGCGACCACGGCCGCGACGCGGGATGAGCGGGCTCCTGCCTCTACGGTCAGCAGACCACCGATGCTGGCCCCGAGGAGGATGACGGGACGGCCATCGTCCTCAGCTGAAATGAGGTCGGCCAGCAAGTCGACCCAGTCCTGGTAGGTCACTGTTCTGCGCGATCTTGTCACCGTTCGGCCGTAGAGGGGCATATCCACAGCGGTCAGGTCGAAGCCCCGGCCTGACAGGAGGGACGCAACAGGCCAGAGCCCCGACGCGTGGGCTCCTGCGCCGTGGACGACGAGTAGCCGAACCGGGGCGTTTGCGTCCCGAAACCGAAGAAGGTGGATCCGATGGTTCCTCCAGGGCCACCACTCCGAGGCCGGGGGCACCACTGACTTCCTTCGGGCAAGCGGCAAGAAACCCGCGTAGTCCTCCATACCGATTTCGCTGGGCATGTACCGATCGTAGTGCGGAGGGTCAGGTCTAAGGCACGCAGAAAAAAGATCTTCCGTACCCGTAACCTTTCCGCCGTCCCCTGCGATGTAGGAGGTGATGGGTCCGCCCGGCGGGCCCGAATCAAAAGTGTTGTCTAGGTTTTGGAGTGTTTTCATGTCGTTGTTCACCGTCCTCGCCACCAGCAAAGTCGCTGCCGGAGTCCTGGCAGCCGGCACCATTGCCGTCGGCGGAACCGGCGCCGCAGCCGTTTCAGGTGTCCTCCCCGGCCAGGCGCAGCAGACCGCCCACAACCTCTTCGGCGCTCCCGCCCCGGAGCTCGCAGCGGAAGCAGCCGCTGACGCGCAGGCCACCGCGGAAGCCACCGCCGAGGCCGCTGCCGACGCAGCCACCGAGACTGCTGCCGACGCCGACGTTGCTGCCGACGCAGAGGCTTCAGCCGCTGCCGACGCCAAGGCCACCAACGAGAACGCCTCCGCCCAGGCCTCCGCTTCTGCGGCCGCTGACACCGCCGTTGACGCAGCCGGCGCCGCAGCCTTCGGCCTGTGCACCGCCTTCACCAACGGCGGCCTGAACGCTTCCTCCGAAGGCTTCTCCTCCCTGGTGATCGCTGCTGAAGGCGAAGCGAACGTGGAAAGCTACTGCGCCGACGTCGTGACCGAAGCTGACGCCGCCGCCGAGGCCGGCGCCGCAGCAAACGGCTCCGCAGCTGTTGACGTTGAGCGCCCCGAGCTCCCGGCCGTTCCCGCAGTGCCTGCCGTTCCCGGCGTTGACGGCAAGCCCGCCGTCCCCGCAGTCCCTGCTGTTCCCGCCCAGGGCGGCAACGTAGTGGACACCCCCTCCGTTTCAGTCCGCTAAGGGCTGATCGCTAGTCTGTACTGCGGGAACCGGGCCCAGGCCTGTTCCCGCAGTACAGACAGCCCCGGCTGCCCGAACGCAACCACCCGTTCGAGGGCCCGCCGGGAGCACCTGCCGGCAGGCAGCAGGAAACACAGGGGCCAGGCTGTCCGCGCCGGAAACCGGACAGCCGCACCCCGCGTCCTGGGATGGAGGAGCCGCTGGTGCTCAGCACTTTGGCCCAAGAAGACATCGACATATTCGAGAGCGCGGCCGGAACAGACCCGGCTGTGCTCTTCGGCGCTGCCTACCGGTCCTTCGCCGGCCCCGTGCAGGGATACCTCAAAGCCCGTGGCGTGGACGATCCGGAAGCAGTCACCCAGGACGTGTTCCTGGCCTTCTACCCGAAAATCAGCGAAATTACCGGGGGACTCCAGGGCGCCAAGTCCCTGCTCTTTTCCATTGCCCACGCACGGATGGTGGATTACTACCGCCGGCTGGAGCGCAGGCCCCAGCTCAGCCCGTACGATCCACACCAGGATGCCAGGACCACTCCGTCCGCGGAGGACCACGCCGTTGAACTCACCGGCGGGGCAGTGGCCCTGCTGGACGGGCTCAGCGAGGAACACCAGGAAGTGCTGGCCCTCCGGGTGGTGGCCGATCTGTCCATCGACCAAGTAGCGCAGATCATGGGCAAGAGCCCCGGAGCCATCAAACAGCTCCAGCGCAGGGCCCTTCACAACCTCAAGGCACAAACGCTCCAGAGAAACCAGGCGAATCATGAGTGACACCGCAGGAACCCGCAGCGACGCCTTTGTCGACGAGCTGCTGCTTGAGGCAGGTATGGACGACGACGGCCGCCTCCGCCCTGCCCTGCTGGAGCTTCGTGCGCTCGCGGACACCGCGCCCGAGCCTTCCGCCGCGATTGCGGCGCTGATGGCCCCTGCCGGAGCGGCCGCACCGGCCGCAGCCGGCGCCGCCGCACCCTCTCCGGCCGGCCCCGACGAGGCTCCGCGGGTGGACGAACTGGCCGCCCGCCGCAGGGCCAAGCGCCGGATCGCCCTCACCACCCTCTCCGTGGCGGTCTCGCTGAGTGCCGGCGGGGCTGTTGCCGCAGCATCGGACCAGGGAATCCGCGACTCCCTCACGCAGCTGAACCACACCATCACCGCGTTCGTGACGGGTGCCGCCCCATCCACGGCCGGTCACCAGACCGGACAGCCCGCCGCGCCGCTGCCCACAGCACCCGCCGGACCTGCACCCGCCGGAACCGTACCGGCCGGCAGCGCACCTGGCGGAGCAGCCTCGGTCCCCGCGAACCCGGCCGAAGCAACGCAACCGGCCGCCGTCCCGCCGTCGGACGCTGCAGTTGTTCCGGAGACACCTGCCGGGCAGGGTACAACCCCGGGCAAGCCCGGCGATGTCCTCGCTCCAGGAACTGTGCCTGAAAATGTGGCCGGGCACGTTGCCGACGGGCTGGGCAAGGCGCCGGAAGTCCCGGTCCCGTCCCAGGTTCCGCTGCCCGGGAACCTTCCGTCCGTTCCGCTCCCGTGACGTCCGCGCACTGGACAGCAGGGCCCGGCACAGGAGGGCCGGTCCGCTAGCCGGATGCACCCATCCTGATCATCTCGCCGGTCGGATCCGCCAGGTACCAGACGTCGTTCACGCCCTGGCCCAGGATGTCGCCGGGCTTCGTGTCCTTGGCGAAGTAGTACAGCGGCAGGCCGTTCAGCGTCACCTGCTGCGCGCCGTCCGGCGTCGTGATGGTGCCCACGGTCCCCGTGACACCTTCCACCTGGGGCGTCTCAACTGCGGTGGTGACCGGGGGCCACGCTGCAAGGCAGGCGTCCGTGCAGGCACTGGTTCCGGAGTCCTTCACGTCCTTTGTGAAGAAGTACACGCTCATCCCGTTGGCATCCACCACAATGTCCCCGGCGCTTGAGGGAGCCGTCTTAAGGTCGACGGCGGCACTTGCCGGCGGGACGGACGTTGCGGGCGGCGGGGTGACAGACGCGGCGGGGGCGGTTGCGGAGGCCGGAGGCGCACCTTCCGTGACGGCCGGGCTGGTGGTTTCCGGTGCCGTTCCGGTGCTGCCTCCGCAGGCAGTCAGTGCTGCGGAAAGGGCCAGGACGGCGAGTCCTGCGCCCACGTTGAGTTTCATGGCGTTGCTCCTTGCTGGCTGGGCCCGGCGTCGGACCGCCGAACGCTAACCCTTACGACGTACCGGGGTGAACAATGGTTCACACAGTCAGCCGCCGGCGGTTGAACCTTCCGGCCGCGGGCGGCGTCTTTACGGTGGTAAGCAGGAATGTGGGGCAGGGGCCCGGCAGGAGGGACGGCATGCCGCTCGATGAGGACGTGGTGGCGTCCATCTACCGCGACCACGGCGCTGCCCTGCGCCGCTTCGTGCTCAGCGCCTCCCACGACCCCCAGCTTGCCGAGGACGTGGTGCAGGAAACCGTGCTCCGCGTCTGGCAGCACACCCCCGAGATCACGGGCAGCCTCCGCAGCTACCTGTACCGGACGGCCAGGAACATCATGATTGACAACTACCGCCGGGCCCGGCGCCGTCCCGCGGAGACCCTGGAAAGCGGCCTGACAGAGCCGGCCGCGGTTCCGGAGAAGGTAGACGAACTGCTCAACCGCGTGCTGGTGGAGGAGGCACTGCTGCGGCTGAGCAAGGAACACCGGGACGTCCTGGTGGCGCTGCACTACCGCAGGTTCACCGTGAACGAGGCCGCCGTCCAACTCAACATCCCCAGCGGAACCGTCAAATCCCGCGCCTACTACGCCGTGCGGGCGCTGCGGACCATCCTGGACGAGATGGGGGTGGAACGGTGAACAGCGCCGAAACGCACCACCTGCTGGGCGCCTACCTCCTGGGCGGACTCGACGCGGAGGACCTGCGGGCCTTTGAAACACACCTGCAGGAATGCGGACAATGCCGGACGGAGCTTGCCGGCCTGGAGAAGGTTCCGGTGTTGCTGGACGCCCTTCCGGTACCGGACGCCGTTGCACTGACGGTGGCACCGTGGGCGGCGGACCCGCTTCCCCCCTCCGATCCCGCGCCGCTGCTGCGTCAGCTGGCCCGCCGCCGTCGGACATCACGACGGCGGTGGACGGCGCTGGCGGGCGCGGCCGCCGCGGCGTGCCTGGCACTGGGCCTGGCGGCGGGTCCGCTCCTGGCCCGGCCGCCGCAGCCGGACGCCACCTACTCGGTGCAGTCCGCCGGCGGCCTCCAGTTCAGCATCGACCTCGCCCGGAAGACCTGGGGAACCGAGCTGGCCGTGAACGGAAGCAGCCTGCCGCAGGACGGGACGCTGTCCCTGTGGGTCCGGGACCGGGCGGGCGGCGAGGACCGTGCCTGCGCCTGGACCGCCACCCCCAGCGGCAGGGTCAGGATCACGGGGGCCACGCCCGTCCAGCTGGGGAGCATCTCCAGCGTGGAACTGCGGGACGGCACCCAGCGCGCCGTGGCAGTGGTGACCGTGCCCTGATTCTCCTGGCGGTACCGATTTAGCGGTTCATTTTGGCCAGCTTGGCCCGCACCATCATGAACACGCCGTAACAGATCAGCCCGGCACCCACCGCGGCCAGGAGATAGATGCCGAAGGGCTGGTCGCGCAGGGCCCGCAGCCCGCCGTCGAGCCCGGTTGAGTCCTCCGGATGCGCCTGCACGGTGGCGATGGCGATCAGCAGGCCCGTCAGCAGCAGCACCGTTCCCTTGGCCACGTACCCGGTGACGCCAAGGACGGTCACAGCGGTCCGCGCCGAGGGGGATGCGGGCATGGCCAGGTGCTTTTCGAACGATTTCTTCAGCCCCCGGATGCCGTACACCACCCCGGCCACCGCGATGCCGATACCGACCAGGACCAGCAGGGCCACGCCGCCCGGGGCCTTCATGACCGCGACGGTTAGGTCGCTGGCGGTCTCTTGGTTGTCCCCGCCGGAGCCCGTTCCCGTGGCGAAGGACATCAGGGTCAGGGCCAGCCCGGCGAACACCAGCGCCTGGGCGCCAGCCTTGGCCTTCTTGCCGGCCTTTTCCTTGGCGGGCAGGTGGTTGTAGTCGAAGATGGCATCGCTGACCTGCCAGAGCGCCAGTGCAGCGCAGGCTGCGAAACTTGCCCAGAGAAGGAACGGCCCCGCCGGCTGGGTGGCAAGCTCCGCCACCGCGCCGCTGAAGTCCGCGTTCCCGGTACCGCCAAACGCCAGCCGGATGGCGATTGCTCCCACCAGCAGGTGCAGGATCCCGCTGGCCGCGAACCCGGCCCGTGCCAGCAGTTCCAGCGTCCGCGAATTAGTGACGTTCTCCGCCGCGTCGGCGGCCTGCTTCAGTTCTCTTTTGATGGCGGTTCCTTTGTGCAAATGCTCTTCCGGTGTGCGCCCCTGCACACTAGGGCAATCGTGCCACGCCCGGGCGGTACTGGGACAGTGGCCGCCGCCTGCGGCCTGGCCGCGGCGGCTGCGCCCCGGCCTGGCGACTGCCCGGTTGCCTGTGACACGGGGCGATGGGGAGGGATCCCCATCGCCCGGCCGTGGCAGCCGTGCAACGATATGGACCAGCGATTGAACACGCACCGCGAACATCTCCCGGGGGAACACCATGACTTTTTACGGCGCTGACGTCAGCCAGCTGCGGGCCCTGGCCAAGGCCGCCGACAGGGCGGCGTCATCGCTGAGTACCCAGGCAAGCTCACTGCACAGCCAGATCCAGTCGGCGCCGTGGAAGGGCAGCGACGGTGACCGGTTCCGGCAGGAGTGGAGCGGGAACCACCGCCCAGGGCTGGAAAAGGTGGTGTCCAGCCTGCGGGAGAACTCCAGAATCCTGCTGCAGCACGCTGATGAACAGGAGAAATCATCGTCCCCGGCCGGCAGCGGCGGAAACAGCGCCTGGGACCGGATCACGTCACTGGCCGGCCAGGCCCGGGACTGGCTGACGGAACAGGCAGCCGCCGCAGCAGCAGCCGCTGAACACCGCCGGGAGCTGCAGTCGGACCTGGAGCGCATGCTGGAGGCGGGTCCGGAAGAGCAGGCCGCCTGGTGGGACAGCCTCTCCGCGGCTGACCAGCGGTACCTGATTGAGGGCGGCAACGACGACGGCCCGTTTGCCCGCGACCTCATGCGCATGGACGGCGGGATCCCTGCCTCCGTGCAGGAGCAGGCCAGGGAGCACCTCCAGGAGCTGGCCAAGGCGGACATCCCCGTCTACTCCGAGACCGGCACGGCGTCCATCGAGGCGCGGGTCGCATGGGTCCACGGCGGCGCCGAAGTTGGCACGGAAGTGGTGGAGAACGCTGACGGCTCCGCCACCATGAAGGTGTACGGGAACATGGGCCTGGGGGTGAATGACACCACCGGCGCTGCGGGAGTCACGCTCAGCGGCGAGGTTTCGCGCGAGTACACGTTCGGAAGCGTGGAGGAGGCCATGGAGGCCCGGGAGCAGATGTACCGGGACCTGCCGCCGGACAACGTGGGCGAGATCAAGGACGTGGCCGGCAACCCGCCGGGGTACATCCTGGACACCATCAACGAGGCTGCCGGGGACAACGGCTCCACCGGCCAGACGGACAAGGCCAAGGGCACCCTGTCCCTGGAGGCCACGGGGGAGGCAGGCACCGCTTCCGGCTCGGCGAAGCTGGACCTGGCCTACGAACGAAACCTGACGGACGGGACCGCGACGGCGGGCGGCGAGGTTTCTGCGCAGGGCAAGCTCAACCTGGACGGCCGGGTGTTCGAGGCCTCCGGCAAGGGCGGGCTGCAGGTCAGCCTGGACAAGGACAGCAACATCGATTCGGTGACGGTATCGATGGACGGAACGGTAGCGCAGGGCGTCACGGCAGGCACGGACGTCAAGGCGGCCAAGGTGGAATCCTCCGTCAGCGTGGGCAGCCAGGGCACCGTGAAGATCAACGTCGACTACACCCCGGACAACAGGGACGTCATCGACAGCTATTTGCGGAACGTCGCCCTGGGCAATGACTACGGCGCGGCCCGGGACGCGGCAAAGCTCTACGAGGCCGGGTCTGCCACCGTCCAGGTCAACAGTGTTGTCACCGCCTCCCATGAGGCGGGCCTTGACGTGAAGGTGGGCGAGGTGGAGGTCAAGACCGAACACCAGGCCACCACCAACGTGTCCACGTACTATAAGGTGCCCAACGACACCAAGCTCGAGAGGCTGTGACCCATGTCAGTGCACATCGAATCCCCGCTGGGGTTCACCGCAGAATTTCCCGAGCACACCCAGGTCCTGGAAGATTCCACCGCCGGGCCCAACACCGAGCAGTACGGACTCCTGGGCGACGTCCTGGTGACCGTCATCAAGGACGATGCCTCCGTGCAGGGTGCCCCGCAGGCGAACGGGTGGGCGCACCTTATGTCCGAGTTCTACCGGGAAGAGCGGGGCGGCTCCCTCCTGGCCGAGGGCGAACTGAACCTTCCGGGGAAAGCTGCTTACGCCGTGGTGGTGGGCTACAACGACGCCGGGGGTTCGGCGAAGGTTGCAGCCACAGTGGGCGTCTGGGAGAACGGGCGGTTCATCGGCGTGGTGGTCATCTGGCCCTCTACGGACCCGTCCATTGAACCGAGGCTCGGCATGTTGAAGGAGATTGTGGCCGCCATCAGCGTCGCCTGACCCTGGCTGCTGGCTGGGTCGTTGACCCTGCCTGCTGCCTGCTGCCTGCCCCTGATGCTGGTCAGCGCCGGCGGTAGCAGAGGTCGAAGATCAGCCGCCCGGCTTCATGGGCCTTCGCCTCGAAACTGGTCCGGATCCTTCCTTCGAAGCGGGGTGCCCAGCCTCCCGTTTCGTCGATGCCCTCGTTGGGTCCTGTGTGCGCTGTGCTGACCGGAGCCCGGCCCTCCCTGACCGGTGCCCCGCCCACCACGGACTCGACGCCGGACTGCCACACCTGCGTCAGGGGGCTTTCCGGCCCGCGGCGCTCGCCGGTGTGGAGGTTTTCGAAATCCTTGGAGTCCGCCAGGACGTCACGGACATGGACGGCATAGTTTGACCAGTCGGTGGCAATCCGCCACAACCCGCCCGGCTTCAGCGCCCTCGCTGCAAGGTCCGCGAACTCGGGCTGGATGAGGCGGCGCTTGTGGTGCCGGGACTTGTGCCACGGGTCGGGGAAGAAGACCCAGAGCTCACTGACCGATCCGGGCGGGAGCATGGTGGCCAGAACCTCCGGGGCATTGGCCTCAACCACCCGGACGTTGCTGAGTCCGCGGCTGTTGAGCTTGATGATGGTGTTGGCCAGGCCCGGGGTGTAGACCTCCACCGCCAGGAAGTCGGTGTCCGGGTTCTGCTCGGCGGCATGGCACACGGCATCGCCCAGGCCGGAGCCGATCTCCACAATGAGGGGGGCCGTGCGCCCAAACTCTGCTTCGGCGTCGAAGGTGTAATCCGGGTGGACGGAGGTGTTGGCAACGTGCCGCGGGACGTCCACAGCCCACCGCTCCGCGTGCTCCTCCCATGCCGCCTGCCGCCGGCCCTGCAGGCGGGTGCCGCGGCGGACAAAGCTCACCGGCCGCCCGCCATACGTGCCGAAGGAAGCCTGCGTTCCGGGCGTGACGGGCCTCGGGACATGCGGCTGCTGGGGGTTTTCTGGGGATTCGCTCATCCCTTCCAGAATAGCGGCGCAGGAGAGGAGCTTCACTTACAGGTTCCCCAGCAGGTCAAGCGCAGGACCCAAAGCAAGGGCCACGACTAAACCGGCAATGCATAAGGCGGCAGCCGCCGACGGCCGGTCAGGCGATGACTCAGGTGAGCGATTGATGACATGTATCGCCAAAGCCAGGGACGGTACAGCAAAAAGGAGCGGCAGGCTGAAGAACACCAAGGGGGTCACCCAAGGCATCTCCGACGGCCCCTCTGAGGGATAGGTGGCAAGCATCGCGAACATGGCCAGTGGGGCGGTGATAACCATGCTGGCCAAGGCAAGAATGGCCAAGATCAGGCTGGCTGTTGCCCCGCGGACGTTGCGGTCTTCGAAAGCTTCATGGGCTTCCGGTTTACGAAGCGACTCGTGCTGCGCCGTCCGTTTCTCCGGTGGCTCATTTGGTGGGGGAACACCCATTGCTCTCCTCGTGCTCTTAGTGGCTGATGGCTGACGACGCAACCGGCTGGTTTGCCTGCGCACAACTGCAGCTCCAACGTATGGAGGCAGCGGAGGAGCCGGAAGATGTCGCAGCCCGCATGTGGATAACCGGGGAAACAAGTCCTGCAAGAATGGGCGGGTGAGGGAAGCGACGAACGCCGGGGCAAGGAAGCAGCGGACTGTTGAACCTGCGGCGAGCGAGCCGGCAGGCACCCTGGTGGATGCCGAGGTTGATGAGTCGCCTGTACCCGGGCCCACCCACGTTGGGAGCCGGCGGCAGCTCGCCTACCTGGGGCTGTGCCTGGTCCTGATAGGACTGAACCTGCGCACAGTCTTCTCCAGCTTTTCGGCGGTCCTGCCTGAGGTGACGGCCCAGGCCGCACTCCCCGGCTGGGCCGTGGTGGTGCTGACCACGGTTCCCGTTACCCTGCTGGGCGTGTTCGCGCCCCTTGCCCCGGTCCTGGCCAGGCGGTTCGGCGCTGAGCGCGTGCTCCTCGGCGCCATGGCAGTACTCACGGCCGGACTGCTGCTGCGCCCGGTTGAGCTGCCCGGTCCCAGCCACTTGCCCGCGCTGCTCGCCGGGACAGCCGCATGCGGCGCCGCCATCGCCCTGTGCAACGTCCTGCTGCCCGGCCTGGTCAAGCGCGACTTCCCGCACCGGCTGGGCCTGATGGGAGGGCTCTACACCACGGCCATCTGCGCCTCGGCAGCACTCGGGGCGGGCTTCACCTACCCGCTGTACACGGCCTCGGGGGAGTGGACCCTGGCGCTGTGGTTCTGGGCGGCGCCTGCCGCCGTCGTACTTTTGCTCTTCCTTCCGGTGGCACTCCGCCAGCCCCGCATCCAGCACCAGGCCGTCAGGGACGGCGTCAACGTGTGGCGCTCTGCGGTGGCCTGGCAGGTGACCATCTTTATGGTGCTGCAGGCCATGATGTCCTTCAGCGTCTTCGCCTGGCTGGCCCCGATCCTGCGGGAACGGGGCGTGGACGGGGCCACGGCGGGGCTGATCGTCTCCATGTGCATCGTCCTGCAGATGCTCGGCTCGCTGTTCGCGCCCGCGCTCGCAGCCAGGTTCCACGATCAACGGGCCATCAACACCGTGGTGGCCCTGATGACCGGCGGCGGCTTCGCCCTGAGCATCTTCGGTCCCCTTGACCTGGTCTGGGTGTGGGCGGGGCTTCTGGGCCTTGGCCAGGGAAGCCTCACCGCCGTCGCCCTCACCATGATCATGCTCCGGACCCGCGACGGGCACACTGCGGCGCACCTGTCCGGCATGATGCAGGGCGTGGGCTACGGGCTGGGCTCCACCGGGACACTGATGGTGGGCCAGTTGCACCAGGCCACCGGGTCCTTCACCGCCGCAGGAGTCCTGTTCCTGGTGGTCGGCCTGCTGGCGGGGATCTTCGGGTACCGCGCCGGCCGCAACCGGTACGTCAGCTGAGGGACCAGGTGCAGGATCCCGTTGTTCCAGCCACCCGTCCGGCGTCAGGCATTCTTGCCGGCCCGTACCTCTGGGTGACCGTAGGGACGTGCGCCCTGGTGTTCCTGGCCGCGTTCGAATCCCTTGCCGTCACCACCATCATGCCCCTCGTCAGCCGCGAACTCGACGGCGCGGCACTCTACGCCCTCGCCTTCGCCGGTCCGCTGGCAACTGGGGTGATCGGCATGGTTGCGGCCGGAAACTGGTCCGACTGGCGCGGACCCACGGCCCCGCTCTACACCTCCGTCGCGTTGTTTGTGCTGGGACTGCTGATCGCGGGAACCGCTGTATCGATGCCGGCGCTCGTGGCAGGCCGCCTGGTGCAGGGCCTCGGCGGGGGAGCCCTGACCGTCTCGCTGTATGTGCTGGTGGCCCGCATCTATCCCGGCGCGCTGCATCCGAAGATCTTCGCGGCGTTCTCCGCCGCGTGGGTGATCCCGTCCCTCGTGGGCCCGTTCGCCGCCGGCATCGTGGCGCAGGTCTTCAGCTGGCACTGGGTGTTCCTGGGCGTGGTGGGCCTGGTCATCCCGGCGCTGCTGATGATCGCACCTGTCCTCAAAAGGCTGGACAGTAAACCCGCCGCACAGCCCTCCACGCCGTGGGCGGTGGGCCGGCTGGCGTGGGCGGCGCTGGCCGCCGCCGCGGTGCTCGGGCTCAACCTGTCTGCCGGGGTTCGCGTTCCCGGCATTCCCGCAGTTGCAGGCGCCCTCGCCGTCGCGGCCGTGGGCGTGGCGCTGCTGGCAGTCCGGCCACTGGTTCCCCGTGGCACCCTCACTGCCCGGCGCGGACTGCCCAGCGTCATCCTTACCCGCGGGCTCGCCTCGGCCGGGTTCTTCGGCGCCGAGGTCTACCTGCCCTACCTGCTGATCGAGCAGTACGCCTTCCCGCCCACCTTCGCGGGCCTGACCCTCACCGCCGGGGCACTGTCCTGGGCAGGCGCGTCAGCCGTCCAGGGCAGGCTGGGTGCCAGGCTGCCGCACCGCCGCGCCGTGGGCATTGGGGCGCTCATGGTCCTCGGAGCGGTGGTCCTGGCCCTGGCAACGGCAGCGCTCAACTGGCCGGCCGCCATCGCCATCGCAGGCTGGATCTCCGCCGGCGGAGGCATGGGGCTGCTGTATCCGCGGCTCAGCGTGATGACCCTGGCACTGTCCACCAAGGAGAACGAGGGCTTCAACAGCTCCGCCATGTCCATTGCGGATTCCCTGGGCGGGGCGCTGGCACTGGCCATCACGGGCATCGTCTTCGCGGCCTTTACGACGACGGCGGGTTCCTTCGCCGGGGTCTTTGGCCTTGCCGCCGTGCTCGCCGCAGCCGCGGCCGCCGTGGCGCCCCGCGTCACCGCCGCCAAAACCCCCTGAGATTTTGTCCAGATATGCAGGGAGTCAGGCCTGGAACCCTGCCTATCCGGACAAAAACTCCATAGGGGGTCAGGGGAGCCGGGTTGCGCGCACCACCACGTCGGCGATGGTTGCGTGCTGGCCCTCCGGTCCCGTCACCGGCCGTTCCCGGCTGGTCTGGACCTCCAGCTGCCACTCCGGTCCCTCCAGTCCCAGTTCCTGGACCAGTTCATCGCCGGTGTAGAACATCTCCCGGTGGTGGTGCCCGGCACCGCCCCACGGCGGCAGCCGGTCCGGGTGGTGGCCCACCACCAGCAGCGTTCCGCCGGGCTTGACCGCTGACGCAGCCGTGCGCAGCGGGCCCTGCCAGGCGAGCTCCTGGGAGTGCAGGAACTGCGCTGTCACCAGGTCGAAGGACGCCCCGGGCTGCCACTGCTCCAGGTCCGCCTGCTGCCAGGTGATCCGGCTCGCGATGGCGGCATCCGCGGCGTGGACGGCTTCCCGGGCCAACGCCGCCTTCTCGTGCGAGCGGGCCCGGTCCAGCGCCACCGCGGAAACGTCGACGGCGGTGACGGTCCAGCCCTGCTGGGCGAGCCAGATGGCATCCGCGCCCTCACCGCAGCCCAGGTCCAGCGCCTTTCCCGGCCGCAGGCCCCCGGCCTCCCGGACCAGCTGCGGGTTGGGTTTGCCGCTCCACATCTGGGGTTTGCTCCGGTACCGCTCATCCCAGGTGGCAGCGGCGTCCGCTGCGCCGCCTGTCGCCGTGCCCCCGGCAAGCGTGCCGCCGGAAAGGCCGGGGCCGCCGTCGTGCGGGTGATGCTGCGTGTCATGCTGGTGGGCCGCGTTTTCGCTCATGCCCCAAGCCTGCCCCGCGGTGCCATTCAAGGCAACGGGGAGGGGCGGGGGAAACCTGCCGGCGGCGGGATGCTAGACTGGTGGAACTTGATGTGCAGTGATGCCCAGGTTTTCCTGTTCGGAGGTACACCTCCAGCCAGGGACTGGGCTTTTTTCATGTGAGAGGCACATCCTGCGTCGATGAACGCGTTCCATTTGGTCCCGGCTGACTGCCAAAATTTGCAGCGGCCCGGTTGATCACCTGACTTTTCTTCGGCGAACCCCTGGTCCAACCGGCATCGGGGGCCGATATCCGCCTGGATACCGCCTGAAAGACCGTATAAATACATGACTACTTTTTCTGCCCTCGGTACACCCAAGGCCCTTGCAGACACCCTCACCGCACAGGGAATCGTTGAACCGTTCCCCATCCAGGTCAAGACCCTCCCGGACACGCTGTCCGGGCGTGACGTCCTGGGCCGCGGCCGGACCGGATCCGGTAAAACCATCGCTTTCGCCATCCCGCTTGTAGCAAGACTCGCTGAGCGGGAAGCCAAGCACTTCCGCAAGCCCGGACGCCCCATGGGCCTGGTCCTGGCACCCACCCGTGAGCTGGCAACCCAGATCAACGCCACCATCGAGCCGCTGGCCAAGGCCGCCGGCCTGAACACCACCGTGATCTACGGCGGCATCTCCCAGGCGCGCCAGGAAAAGGCGCTGCGTGCCGGCGTCGACATCGTCATCGCCTGCCCCGGCCGCCTTGAGGACCTGATCCGCCAGCGCGTCCTCACACTTGAGGCCGTGGAAATTACGGTCCTGGACGAGGCGGACCACATGGCCGACCTCGGCTTCCTGCCCGTGGTGAAGAAGCTCATGGACATGACCCCCAGCCAGGGCCAGCGCCTGCTCTTCTCCGCAACCCTGGACAACGGCGTGGACAAGATCGTCCAGCGCTACCTGTCCAACCCGCTGACCCACTCCGTGGACGATCCGCAGGCCGCGGTCACCACCATGGAGCACCACGTGCTGGTGGTCAACGACCAGACCGTCAAGAAGCAGCTAATCGTTGAGCTTGCCTCCGGTGCAGGCCGCCGCGTACTTTTCATGCGGACCAAGCACCACGCCCGCAAGCTCGCCAAGACCCTGACCGACGCCGGCATCCCCGCCGTCGACCTGCACGGCAACCTGTCGCAGAACGCCCGCGACCGCAACCTGGCCGAGTTCTCCTCCGGTGACGTCCGCGTCCTGGTGGCCACCGACGTCGCAGCCCGCGGCGTGCACGTGGACGACGTCGAACTGGTTATCCACGTCGACCCGCCCACCGAGCACAAGGCGTACCTGCACCGCTCGGGCCGTACCGCCCGCGCCGGTTCCGACGGCACCGTGGTCACGCTGACGCTCCCGGAGCAGCAGACCGACGTGAAGAAGCTGATGAAGGCCGCCGGCGTGGAGGTCAACTTCGAGCGCGTCACCGCCAACTCCCCGCTGGTTGCAGAGCTGGTGGGCGAAATGGCCGAGAAGATCGATCCGCGCACCCGCGCAGCGCTGCTGGCCAAGAAGGCCGCACAGCAGGGCGGCGGCACCTCCACCGGTGCCAACGCCGAGCGCAAGCGGGCCCGCCGCCAGGCCGCGCCCACTGCAGGTGGACGTGGCGGACGCGGTGGACGCGGCCGGGTTTCGGCTGAGCCCACCCGCACCGACATTCCCCGCGCAGAGCGCCGTGCCGTCGCTTTCGAGGGCCGGACCGAAGCCCGGGCTGCCTTCGACCGGGTGTCTGAGCAGAACGAGGACCGCGCAGTGGCAGCAGCAGCTGCACGCCGCAACAACCGCGGACGCGGCACGGCCTCCACGCACCGCAACGACGTCCCCGCGGCAGGTGGCCGTGCATCGGCCGGCCGCGGTTCGGACGGACGTGCAGAGTCACGCGTCACCCGCAGCGACGCCCCGCGTGGCGGCACCGGAAGGCCGGCTTCCTCAGGCCGTCCGGCTGCTTCCGGCGGCCAGCGCAGCGGCCGCCCGGCAACGGGCCAGCGTGCAGCAGCAGGTGCAGGTGCCCGGACCGGTGGCGCCCGCTCCGCCGGTGCAGCTTCGGCCGGCGGCGGCAACAAGGCCGTCTGGTCCTCCAACACCGGTGGCACCTCCGGCGGATCCTACGCCGGCAACGGCGGCGGCTCCGGCCGTCCCGCCCGCAGCGGACCCCGCCGCGCATCGGCCCCGGCGTCCAACGAACGGCGCAGCCGCTAATACCCACTAGTTCCCACATCGAGTGCTCCGTAGTTGTCCTTTAGACGCGTCATAAGGACAACTACGGAGCACTCGATGCGTTTAACAGCTACCAGCCGCGGGCGCGCCACTCCTCAAGGTAAGGCCGCTCGGCGCCCAGGGTTGTCGGCTTGCCATGGCCCGGGTGCACCACGGAGTCATCCGGGTAGGCCCCGAACAACCGCTCGCTCACATCGGTGAGGAGCTGGTTGAACCGCTCCGGGTCCTTCTGGGTGTTGCCCACACCCCCGGGGAACAGCGAATCACCGGAGAAGATGTGCACGGGTCCTTCCGGGGCTTCGTAAACAAAGGCAATCGAGCCGGGCGTGTGACCGCGCAGGTGGACCGCCGTCAGCGAAAACCCGTCCACGGCGACCGTATCCCCGTGCTCCAGGTTCCGGTCCACCGCAACCGGCAGCGCGCCGGCGTCGTCCGTTCCTGCAGCGGTGGGGGCCCCGGTGGCCTCCGCGAGCTCCTTCAGCGCCCGGACGTGGTCCCAGTGCTGGTGCGTGGTGGCGATCAGCCCCAGCCGCGGGGCCGCGGACGTGTCCGCAGCACCGTCTGCCAGCAGCTGCCGGATGGCGGGCGCATCATCCGCGGCGTCGATCAGCACCTGTTCGCCGCTGGCCTTGGCAGTCAGCAGGTACACGTTGTTGTCCATCTCGCTGACCGAAATCCGGCGGATGGTGATGTCACGGAGGCCGTGAATGAGTGAGTCCATGGGCTTCAGTCTGGACTAGTGACCGGACTCATAAAAGTCGGCCCTTCGGGAAACGGCTTGGTAGCGTCGAAAACCAAGCCACAGTCACTCATGGTGCGGGCTGGGGTCTTTCGGCGGTGTCCGAAAGCCAATGAGCCGACGTCGTCCGCACCACAGCCTCAAAACTGGAATGGGACACGATGAGCCATAATGCAACGCCACCCGCGGCCACCGCGGGAACGAAAAACGCTGATCCAAAGTCGCAGCAACCACCCGCCGGGAAGAACACGCGGGCCGCCGACGCAGGCCCCGAAGCCACCACCCGGGTGAACAAGGCCGTGTTCTTCGGCTCGGCTTTCGGGGTGCTCGGCATCGCCGTGTGGGCCATTGTTGCCAAAGACAACGCAGAAGCCGTGATCGGATCCATGGTGGGCTCGGTGTCCACCAACATGGGCTGGTACTACTTCCTGATCGTCACTGCGGTGGTGGTCTTTGTCCTGTTCGCGGCAGTGTCCCGGGTGGGCAGGACCAAGCTGGGCCCGGACCATTCCAAACCGCAGTTCGGAATGTTCACCTGGGCGGCCATGCTGTTCGCGGCGGGAATCGGCATCGACCTGATGTTCTTCTCCGTTTCCGAGCCCGTCAGCCAGTACCTGGCGCCCCCGCAAGGGGAGGGCGGAACCGCCGAGGCCGCACGGCAGGCTTTGGTGTGGACGCTGTTCCACTACGGCATCACGGGCTGGGCCCTGTATGCCCTGATGGGGCTGGCGCTGGGGTACTTCTCCTACCGCCACAACCTGCCGCTGAGCATCAGGTCGGCGCTGTACCCCATCTTCGGGAAGAGGATCGAAGGCCCGATGGGGCATGCGGTGGATATCGCCGCGCTGCTCGGCACCATCTTTGGCATCGCCACCTCACTGGGCATCGGCGTCGTGCAGCTCAACTACGGGCTCAACTTCATGTTCGGCATTCCGGAGAACCTTGCCGTGCAGATCGGCCTGATCGCCCTGTCCGTGGTGATGGCCACTGTGTCCGTGGTGTCAGGCGTGGAAAAGGGCATCCGGCGGCTCTCGGAACTCAACGTGATCCTGGCCGTGGCCCTGATGCTGTTCATCCTCGCCACCGGCAAGACGAACTTCCTGCTGGACGGGATCGTCCAGAACATCGGTGACGTGGTGAGCCGTTTCCCCGCCATGACCCTGGACACGTTTGCCTATGACAAGCCCACAGAGTGGATGAACGCGTGGACCCTGTTCTTCTGGGCGTGGTGGATTGCGTGGGCGCCCTTCGTGGGCCTGTTCCTGGCCCGCATCTCCCGCGGCCGCACCATCCGGGAGTTTGTGCTGGGCACCATGACGGTCCCCTTCCTCTTCATCGTGCTGTGGATCTCCATCTTCGGAAACTCCAGCCTTGAGCTGGTCATGGGCGGCAACATGGCCTTCGGCGACGCTGCCATGAGCCATCCGGAGCGTGGGTTCTACAGCCTCCTGGCTGAGTACCCGGCTGTCCCCCTCACAGCGGCCGTAGCAACATTCACGGGGCTGCTGTTCTATGTGACATCGGCGGACTCCGGCGCTCTGGTGATGTCCAACTTCACCTCCCACCTGAAGGACGCGGATTCCGACGGGCCAGAGTGGATGCGCGTGTTCTGGGCTGTGGCCACCGGGCTGCTGACCCTGGCCATGCTCACGGTCGGCGGGGTCACCACGCTGCAGAATGCCACGATCGTCATGGGCCTTCCCCTGTCCCTGCTGCTGGTGTTCATCATGCTGGGCCTCTACAAGGCCCTCCGGGTGGAGAACTCGCTCAACGACAGCTACCGCGCCAGCCTGCCCGGCATCATCACGGGCCGCTCCAGCGACCTGCGCGGAGGACGCACCTGGCGGCAACGGCTCAGCCGCG
The DNA here is from genome assembly GCF_014644515.1 of Pseudarthrobacter scleromae. Lineage (NCBI taxonomy): Bacteria > Bacillati > Actinomycetota > Actinomycetes > Micrococcales > Micrococcaceae > Pseudarthrobacter > Pseudarthrobacter scleromae. The sequence goes on from NZ_BMKV01000005.1 coordinate 237,276, forward strand.
CCATGAGCTACCCAGGGCGGAGGCAGACCGTCCGGTTCGCTGAAACGGTGGCCGTCCCGGCACTGCAGGAAGTCGAAGCCGAACTCAAAGCGCAGGGTGCGGAGACGGCACTGACAGTGACCACCGTGGAACCCTGCGGCATCCGCAGCATCGACCTGCAGCTGCCCATGGGCGAGGAGCGGGCCTTCAAATACCAGATCTACCCGGTGCAGTACGAGACGCCCAGCTATGCCACGCGCAGGGCTGATCCGGACGACCACTACTACCGCATGGAGGTGTTCTCCCAGGAGGGCAGCTACGGCTACGACCTCATGGGCTACACCAAGGAACAGGTCATCACGGACGTCCTGGACCACTACGAACAGCACCTTGAATTCCTGCACCTGAACCGTGCAGCGCCCGGAAATACCGTCCTGGTTGAGGACCAGGTGGCAAAAGACAATTGGGAATCCGACTTCGATATGCAGGAGGAAACGAAATGAGCACGGCAACGCTTTACATCGGCGGCAGCTGGACCGCAGCGTCCGACGGCGGCACCCGGGACATCCATTGCCCGGCCGACGGCGAACTGGTGGGGTCTGTCTCGGAGGGGACCGCCGCGGATGCGGACCGTGCCGTGGAGGCGGCGAGGGCAGCCTTCGACTCCGGCGCCTGGTCCGGGAAATCAGCGCTGGAGCGGGGCACCTTCCTGATCAGCGTCGCCAACCGGCTGCGGGAGCGCAAGGACGAGTTTGCCCGCGCCGAGACGCTGGACACCGGCAAGCGCCTGGTGGAAAGCGAAACCGACATGGACGACATCGCCAACTGCTTTGAATACTTCGGCAAGCTGGCCGGCCAGGATTCAGGCCGCGTGGTGGATGCCGGCAGCGCCACGGTGGTGAGCCGGATCGAATACGAGCCCGTCGGCGTGTGCTCGCTGATCGCCCCATGGAACTACCCGCTGCTGCAGGCCGCCTGGAAGATCGCACCCGCGCTCGCCGCGGGCTGCAGCTTCGTCCTCAAGCCCAGCGAACTGACGCCGCACACCTCCATCCTGATGATGGAGGTCCTCGCGGAGCTGGGACTGCCCGACGGCGTCGCGAACCTTGTGCTGGGCGACGGCAGGACCGTGGGCCCCGTCCTTTCCGGCCATCCGGAGGTGGACCTGGTGTCCTTCACCGGCGGCCTGGAAACTGGCAAGGCCATCGCCGCCTCGGCGGCAGCGTCGGTCAAGAAGGTGGCGCTGGAGCTGGGCGGCAAGAACCCCAACATCGTCTTCGCGGACGCCGATTTCGACGCCGCCCTGGACAACGCCCTCAACGCCGCATTCGTCCATTCCGGCCAGGTCTGCTCGGCCGGCGCCCGGCTGATTGTGGAGGAGTCCATCGCGGAGAAGTTCGTGGATGAACTGGTGCGCCGCGCGGAGCAGATCCGCCTCGGCGGCCCGTTCGACCCGGACGCCGAGACCGGCCCGCTGATTTCCGCCGCCCACCGCGACAAGGTCACCGCCTACGTGGAGAAGGGCATCGCCGAGGGCGCCCGGCTGCGCTGCGGCGGCGCCTGGGGCGAAGGGGAGCTGGAGAAGGGCTTCTACTACCTGCCCACCGTCCTGGACCGGGTCAAGAGCGGCATGTCCGTGGTGGTGGACGAGGCATTCGGCCCCGTGGTCACCGTGGAAACCTTCACCACCGAGGCGGAAGCCGTGAAACTCGGCAACGACACCCACTATGGCCTGGCCGGTGCCGTCTGGTCCCAGGATGCGGGCAAGTCGCAGCGGGTGGCCCGGGCGCTGCGCCACGGCACCATCTGGATCAACGATTTCCACCCCTACCTGCCGCAGGCGGAATGGGGCGGGTTCGGCCAGTCCGGCGTCGGCCGCGAACTGGGGCCCACCGGCCTGGCCGAGTACCAGGAAGCCAAGCACGTCTACCAGAACATCGATCCGCAGGTCACCGGCTGGTTCGCGGACCACGCCGCCGCACCTGCAGGGAGGAACTAAGGCACATGGCAGCAAAGACGGAATTCGACTACATCGTGATCGGCGGCGGCTCCGCCGGGGCCGCCGTGGCATCCCGCCTGAGCGAGGACCCGGCCGTGGAGGTTGCCCTGGTGGAAGCCGGGCCCGATGACCGGAACCTTCCCGAGATCCTGCAGCTGGACCGCTGGATGGAGCTGCTTGAATCCGGCTACGACTGGGACTACCCCATCGAGGAGCAGGAAAACGGCAACTCCTTCATGCGGCATGCCCGGGCCAAGGTCATGGGCGGCTGTTCCAGCCACAACTCCTGCATCGCCTTCTGGGCGCCCCGCGAGGACATCGACGAGTGGGAGCAGAAGTTCGGCGCCACCGGCTGGAACTCGGACCTGGCCTTCCGGCTGTTCAAGCAGCTGGAAACCAACCAGGACGCCGGCCCCGACGCGCCCCACCACGGCGACAGCGGCCCGGTGCACCTGATGAACGTCCCGGCGTCGGATCCCGCCGGCCGGGCCATGCTGGAAGCCTGCGAACAGTCCGGCATCCCCAAGGCGCACTTCAACACCGGTGAGACGGTGATCAACGGCGCCGGATTCTTCCAGATCAACCGCCGTGCGGACGGTACCCGGTCCTCGAGCTCGGTGTCCTACATCCACCCGATCATGGACCGCGGGAACTTCACGCTCCTGACCGGGCTGCGGGCCAAGGAACTCACCTTCGACGCCGCCAACCGCTGCACCGGCGTTGCCGTGGTGGACAACGCTTTCTCCCGGACGCATGAGCTCACCGCGCGGGCCGAGGTGATCGTTTCCACCGGAGCCATCGATTCCCCCAAGCTGCTGATGCTTTCTGGCATCGGCCCGGCCGCCCAGCTGGAGGAATTCGGCATCCCCGTCCGTGTGGACTCGCCGGGCGTCGGCGAGCACCTGCAGGACCACCCCGAAGGCGTGATCCAGTGGGAGGCCAGGCAGCCCATGACGGAGACGTCCACGCAGTGGTGGGAGGCAGGAATTTTCACCACCACCGAGGAAGGCCTGGACCGTCCCGACCTGATGTTCCACTACGGCTCGGTGCCGTTCGACATGCACACGCTGCGGCAGGGTTTCCCCACCACGGAGAACGGCTTCTGCCTCACGCCCAACGTCACGCACGCCCGCAGCCGCGGGACGGTGAAACTGCGCAGCAAGGATTTCCGGGACAAGCCGAGGGTGGACCCCCGCTACTTCACCGACCCGGACGGCCACGACATGCGCGTGATGATCGCCGGAATCCGGAAGGCCCGCGAAATTGCCGCGCAGCCGGCGCTGGCTGACTGGGTGGGAACCGAGCTGTACCCCGGCCCGGAGATCCAGAGTGATGAGGAGATCACCGACTACGTCCGGAAGACCCACAACACCGTGTACCACCCGGCCGGGACGGTCCGGATGGGCGCGGCCGACGACCGGATGTCGCCGCTGGATCCCGAACTGCGCGTCAAGGGCGTCACCGGGCTGAGGGTGGCTGACGCCTCCGTCATGCCGGAACTGACCACCGTGAACCCCAACATCACCACCATGATGATCGGCGAACGCTGTGCCGAGCTGGTCCGGGAAGCACGTTCCGCCTCCTGACCTGACGCGTGACGAAGGGCGGTCCCCTGCGGGGCCGCCCTTCGGCGTCGTGTGATGCTTTATTCGCGCCCTTCGGACACAAAGCTGGGGTCGGCTGAGCGGGAACCGACGACGGCGTCCGACGCTTCGCCGAGCGCGTCCAGGTGCGCCGGGGTCAGTTCCAGGTCCAGGGCGCCGAGGTTCTCGTCAATCCGGTGGGCTTTGCGGGTGCCGGGGATGGGGACGACGGGCAGCTCCAGCCTCCTGCCCTGGGCGAGCAGCCAGGCGAGCGCAACCTGCGCGGGTGTCGCGCCCAGGCTGTCCGCCACGGCCTGGACCGTGTCCACCACTGCCTGGTTGGCCCCGGCAGCATCGGGGGCGAACCGGGGGATCCGGCGGCGGAAGTCCTTCTCGCCCAGGCTGGAGGCGTCGACGGTGCCGGTGAGGAATCCCCGGCCCAGCGGCGAGTACGGCACGAAACCGGTTCCCAGGGCGGCAGCAGCAGGAACGACGTTGCGTTCCACGTCGCGGCTCCAGATGGACCACTCGCTCTGGACCGCCGCGATGGGGTGCACGGCGCTGGCTTCCAACAGCTCCCGGGCCGTCACTTCGGACAGCCCCAGGTGCCTGATCTTGCCCTGCTGCACCAGTTCCGCCATGGCCCCCACGGTTTCGGTCAGGGGAACGCGGAGGTCGCGGCGGTGCATGTAGTAAAGGTCGATCACGTCTGTGCCCAGCCGGTGCAGGCTGCGGTCCACGGCCTGGCGGATGTAGGCGGCGTCGCCGCGGATGTCCGTGTAGCCGTCCGCCGGCGTGCCCACCAGCCCGAACTTGGTGGCCAGCTGGACCTCGTCCCGCCGCTCCTTCAGCAGCTGCGCGATCAGTTCCTCGTTGCTGCCCCCGCCGTAGATGTCCGCAGTGTCGATGAAGGTGACACCGGAGTCGACGGCGTGGTGCAGCGTGCGGAGCGCGTCCTCCTGGTCCACCTCCCCGTACACGGGCGTCAGGGCCATGCCGCCGAAGCCGAGCGGGCTGACGGTGAGTCCGTCTCCGAGGTTTACCACGTGTGCCATCAGTTCTCCTGTTTCTTCGCCATGACCGGCGCTGTTTCGAGATGCCGTTGGTAGTGGCAACCCCTTAGTGCCAGGGAATAATCCTGCTGGCCGCCGGACGGGTGGCCTCGATCAGCGCGGCGTTGGCCTGGTCCGGGCCGGCTGCCCAGGCTTCCGCCGCGGCCCGTTCCATTCCGAACGAGATGTGCCGTTCCACCAGCCGGTTCAGCCGCAGCGTTGGGGGAACATCAACAAACCAGACCTCGTCCAGCTGCGCCCGGATGTCCTTCCAGGGTTCCTGCTCGAACAACAGGTAGTTGCCTTCCGTGATCACCAGGGAAACTTCCGCGGGGATGGCGATGGACGCCGCCACAGGTTCATCGAGGGTGCGGCGGAACTCCGGCGCGTAGACCACTGCCTCGTCCCGCCGCACCAGCCGGCGCAGCAGCGAAAGGTACCCGCCGGCGTCGAACGTGTCGACGGCACCCTTGCGCTGCCGCAGCGGCGTGCCTTTAATGATGGCGTTGCCCAGGTGGAAGCCGTCCATGGGCACCACCACCGCCTGCCCGGGCCCGAACTGCTGCTGCAGCCAGGCAGCGAACGTGGACTTGCCGGCGCCCGGCGCACCCGCGATGCCCAGCAGTATCCGCCGCCCGCCGCCCGGGGCGCTACGCAAGGCATCGCGCAGTCCGGCGACAGCTGCGGCGATCTCGGGGGAGTCCATGTCAAAAGCCTAGACTGCCCGCCCTCAGCGGTGCGCAGGTTCGGCAGCCGGCTGGTCCCTTTCGGCCGGCAGCGCCTTAAGGCCGGCGGCGCAGCCAACGATCCCGGCAATGAACACAACCTTCAGCACGCTGAACGGCTCCACGCCGGTGGCCATCGCCCAGCCCACCGTCAGCGCGGCGCCGATGCCCACCCACACGGCATAGGCGCTGCCCAGCGGGATGGTGCGGATGGCCCAGCCCAGGCCCAGCATGCTCAGGGTGGCCGTCACGGCGAAAACAAGGGTGGGGACGGGCCGGCTGAAGCCGTCGGACAGTCCCAGCGCGGTGGCCCACACGGCTTCGAGGACGGCCGAGGCCAGCAGCACCAGCCAGGGAAGTGATCGCCGCAGCATTACGCCACCACCTTCAGGCCAACCACGCACACAGCGATGCCGGACAGCAGGAGGAGGCGCGCCGTCGTCGGGCGTTCCGCCTTGGTGACGATGGCGTAGGCGGAGGTCAGCACCACGCCCACCCCAACCCAGACCGCGTAGGCGGTGCCGGTGGGGATGGACTGCATTGCGATGGCAAGGCCGCCCGTGCTCGCGGCGACGGAGACCAGGAAAAGTGCGGCCGGGGCGAGGCGCTGCCGCCCGGAAGCCTGGAAGGCGCGGTGCAGGGATGCGGCCCAGACGGCCTCGAGCGCACCGGAGAGAAGAAGTATTAACCACGACATGGCAGATCCTTTGGCCAGTCTTGTCGCGTTCCGGGTACTGAACCGTCGTCCGGAGGCTCAGGTGCGGAGCCTTGGTTTCCAGAATAGCAACGCGCGACGGCGTCGGGCTCGTTTGGTGCCCAACCTCACCACCGCCTGCTCCACCCAACTAGGTAGCAGCAGATGCTCTTTTGGCGGCTCAATCCGACATCTGCTGCGACCCAGTTGGGCCGGGCGGGGGTTAGAGCGCCCCGCCGGCAGCCTCGGGGGCGGAGGAGTCCCGGCCGCCGTCGCCGATGGTTTCGCGGGCAATGAAGTTTTCGATGTCGAACAGGTTGTCCGCGCGCTCTGCGATGTTCACCAGGGTGGTCATGGACGCCACTTCCTCCACCTGCTCCTTCAGGAACCACAGCATGAACTGCTCGCCCAGGGCATCGTTTTCGCTGCGGGCGGCCCGGAACAGGTCCTCGATGTTGCGGGTGACTTCCCTCTCCTGCTGCAAGGCCAGGGCCAGGGGCTCGGTGACGGAGGCGAAGTCGTTGCGGACAGCCGGAACGCCGGGAATGGTGAAGGGGATGTCCCGGTCAAGCATGTACTGCACCATCATCATGGCGTGGTTCCGTTCCTCCACGGACTGGCGGTAGAAGTAGCGCGCCAGCTGGGGGAGGTCCTGGTTGGCGAACCAGGTGGCCACGGCAATGTACTGCTGCGACGCGGTGAACTCGTTGCCGATCTGGGTGGACAGGAGCGCATTGAACGATGAAGTGGTCATAGCCCGAGTCTAGGGACGGCCCGGGGGAGCCACCAGTGTGGAAAGGCTCTGCTTCTGCAAGGCAAGGCTGCCCTGTGGCACTTTGCTCAGCCGGCCCGCTGCGCCAGCAGCTGTTCCACCCGTTCCGGCGCGTAAAGGCTCTCTTCCACGAGCTTGCACAACCCGACGGCCGTGGCCGTCCGGCTGTCCGCGGAGACAACCTCAAGGTCCACCAGGGACGGTTCAAAGGCGTCGTCGAGGATCTGCTGCCGGCAGGCTCCCAGGAAATCCGGCAGCACGCCCACCAGTCCGCCCACGGCGATCCGGCCGGGATTCAGCGTCCCCACCGTCGCTGCGAGCGCGCGTCCCAGCACCCGTCCGGCTTCCGTGACCGCGGAGTGCACGGCGGGATCGCTGCCGCACGCGTCAACGAGCTGGCGCAGGGTGCCGTAGCGGGCAAGTTCCGGTTTCGCGAGGAGCGCGCGTCCTGACGCCGCGGCCGCGAGGCAGCCGTCCCTGCCGCAGCGGCAGCGGCGGCCCGCGGCCTCGGGAATCCGCACGTGCCCGATGTCCCCGGCGGCACCGTGGGCGCCGCGGACCAGGGCGCCCCGCACAATGATGCCGGAGCCGACGCCGGTGCTGACCTTCACTGCCACGAGGGACTCGAGCGGCTCCCGGACCTCGCCGACCGCCATCGAGCGGGCGTCATTTTCCAGCAGGACCGGGCAGTCCAGCCTCGCCTCCATGACGTCCTGCAGGCGCTGCAGGTCCCAGTGGGCCAGGACGGTGCGTTCCAGGCCCAGCCGGTGGAGGGGGTCCACCGGGGCCGGCAGCCCCACCCCTGCTCCTACCGGCTGCCGCCCGTCGAGGAGCCGCAGGGACTCCTCAATGACAGTGCCGGCCACGCCTTCCTGGGGCTGGCTGATCTTGATGGGCAGCCGGGCGGAGGCCACGATATCCCGGCCCAGGGACAGGAGGTGGATGCTGGCGTGGGTGTGCCCGATCTCGATCGCCAGGACCAGCTTGTTGCGGTCATCGAAGCGGAGGGCCCGGGGCGGCCTGCCGCGCTGGGAGCGCAGCGGCGTGGATTCATAGACCAGGCCCGCAGCGAAGAGAGCGTCCAGCCGCTCATAAAGGGTGGACCGGGCCATTCCCGTGATATCCAGCAGGTCCGCCCGGCTGTATCCGGCCGGGCTTGAGCGCAGGAGCTGGAGGACGTGGCCGGCGCTGGTGGCGGGCCCCACGGGAGGTTGGCCTGAGCCCCCGACGAGCGTCCTCTGCTGGGTCATCCTGCCCGCTTCCTTTGCATGTGTGGCCTGCCCGCGCCGCGGGCAGGCCATTGACGTGGTCTAGATCACACAATTATGATCGATCATCAGACAAAAATACTATCTGCCCTTGCAGCAGGAGGTTCCAATGTCGGATCTTGCCCACCGTGACCTCAGCCGGCGGACCTTGCTCAAGGGAGGGTTGATGGCCCTGGCCACCGGCCCCCTACTGGCAGCCTGCGGCGTGAACACCAGCGGGAGCGGAGGGGAAGGCTCCGTCAACTTCCTTTCCACCCAGTTCTCCCCCGTGGAGGAGCGGCAGAGATATGAAGCCACGCTGAAGAAGTTCGCCGGTGACATCCAGGTGGCCTACAACCCCGTGGACACCGGCATCTTCAACACCACCCTGAAGTCCCAGCTCGCCGCCGGAAAGGTTGAGATAGGCATCGCAGCGGGCCTGCACAGCGACCTCATCCCCTTCGCGTCCCAGTTCGAGGACCTCAGCTCCCTGACCAACGACCTTTCGTCTGCCGGCTACTCCGACGACCTGCTGGAGCTGGCGAAGCTCGGAACGGATTCTCCCCGGTACATCCCCTGGATCCAGGCGACCTATGTGGTGGCGGTCAACAAGAAGGCGCTGGATTGGCTGCCCTCGGGCGCCGACGTCAACAACCTGACCTACGAGAACTTCCTGGCGTGGGCCCAGGCAGCCAAGGCGGCGAACGGCGGGCGTCCGGTATTCGGCATTCCGGCCGGGCCGAAGGGCCTCCACCACCGCTTCTACCAGGGCTTCCTCCTCCCCAGCTTCACCGGCGGGCAGATCACCACGTTCCGCAATGACGATGCCGTCACCGCCTGGACCTACATGCGTGACCTGTGGGCCAACATGAATCCGGCCTCCGCAAATTACGACTTCATGCAGGAACCGCTGGGCAACGGGGAAGTCCTGGTGGCATGGGACCATGTGGCACGCCTCATCAACGCGGTCCAGGACAAGCCTGACGACTGGCTGATGGTGCCCGCCCCGTCCGGCCCGAAGGGCAAGGGCTACCTGCTCGTCGTCGGCGGCATGGCCGTGCCCCAGGGTTCGCCGGAAAAGGACAAGGCCTTCGAGCTGATCAAGGCGCTGTCAAAGCCGGAGGCGCAAATCGAGACGCTGAAGTCCAACGCGTTCTTCCCGGTGGTGGAGGCGGATATCGGAAGCGACCTGCCGGGCGGCATCGCCCTGGAGGCCAAGGCCGTCAAGGCGCAGCAGGAAGCCCCGGACGCCATCCTCGCGCTCCCGCCCGTGGGGCTGGGCGACAAGGACCCGCAGGTCTCCCAGCTGTTCAAGAACTGCTTCCAGGAGATCTGCCTGAACAACGCAGACGTCAGGGCGACGCTGGACCGCCAGGGGGCGGAGCTGGCCAGCATCATGGACACGCTGAATGTTCCCTGCTGGGCCCCGGACCCCGACGCTGACCAGTGCAGGGTTGCGTGATGGCTTCCCCGGACGCACCCGCTGCCGCAAGGCCCCGGCCCCGGCCCGCCAGGCCGCGCGGCCGGCCGCCGCGGAGGAGCGGAACGTCGGCGGCAATGCTGCTGATTGCCCCGTCCATCGTCTTTATGACCCTGCTGTTCGGCTGGCCCATGGTCAGCGGCATCCTCCAGGCGTTCGGCGGCCCGGAAGGACTGACGACGGCGAACTTCACCCGGATGGCGCAGGACCCCTATTTCTGGTCTTCTGTGGGCAACACCCTGCTGCTGATCGTGGTGATGATTCCGATCCAGTTCGTCCTGGCGCTGGCCATGGCCCTGCTGATCCGGGCCAAACCGCGCGGATCCTCGGTGTACTTCTATATCTGGGCCATCCCCCTGGCGGTCAGCGACCTTGCCGCCGGCCTGGTCTGGCTGACGGTCTTCACGGACCGCGGGTACCTGAACTCCGTGCTCGCCTCCGTGGGCCTTGAACCCGTCTCGTGGCTCGCCTACGACAACTACGCATCCATGTTCATGGCCGTGCTGATCGCGGAAGTCTGGCGGGCAACGTCGCTGGTGTTCGTGATCGTCGTCGCCGGGCTGCAGTCCATCCCCAAGGACTATGAGGAGGCGGCCGGCGTTTTCGGGGCCGGCTTCTGGGACCGGCTGTGGCACGTGACCCTGCCGCTGCTGCGGCCCAGCCTCCAGACCGCCCTGATCCTGCGGACCATCCTGGCCTTCCAGACCTTCGCGGTGGCACTGGCCCTCACCGGACAGAACTTCCCGCTGGTGGTCGGCGAGACTTACCGCTGGTACACCGGGCTGCAGGACGCCAACGTGGCGTCGGCCCTGGCCCTGGTGGTGATGGCAGTGTCCATGGTCACCGCCGTCGGGTACCTCAAGCTCCTGAAAGACCAGTCGGAGGCCCCGCGATGAGCCACGCCACCACCAACAAGGCAACGGCCCCGGCAGACCGCCCGGCGCCGGAGGTGGACCGCAGGCCGCTGGCAAAGCGGCGGCGGAACCGGATCCTGCTCCAGGTGGGCTGCATCCTCATCACGCTTTTCATGGCGCTGCCGATTTACCTGATCGCCCTGTCCGCCACCTCCAGCAGGGCGGCCCTGCAGGATTTCCCGCTGAGCTTCATCCCGAACAATTTCTCCCTTGAGACCATGCAGACGTTCCTGCAGTCCACGGGCATCCTGGGCGGCCTCATCAACTCCGTCCAGGTGGGCATCTTCACCCTTTTGCTGTCCCTGATCATCGGCGTCCCGGCCGGTTACGCGGTGGCGCGTTTTGCCTTCCCCGGCAGGGACCCGTACCAGCTTTTCCTGCTCTTCACCCGGGCCCTGCCCATTGTGGTGCTTTCCGTGCCGCTGGCGCAGCTCTTCCTCCAGACCGGGCTGTACGACAGCGTCCTGGCCGTCGTCCTGCTCCACACAGCGCTGGCACTGCCCACCACCATCCTGATCACCTCCTCGGTGTTCCTGGGCGTGCCGCGCGACGTTGAGGAAGCCGCCCGGATCTTCGGCTGCAGCCCGGTGCAGGCCTTCATCAAGGTGGTGATGCCCATGGCCATCCCGGGCATTGCCGCGGCCTCGATCTTCACCTTCGTGATGTCCTGGAACGAGGTGCTGGGCGCGTCGATCCTTACGCTGAACCAGCGCACCCTGCCGGCCCAGGTCCTCAGTTCCCTCGCCGAGTCACCGCTGGCCTACCGTTTTGCCGGCGGCTTCCTGCTGGTGATCCCGGCACTGATCTTCATCTTCTTCATGCGCCGCTACCTCACCAACATGTGGGGCTCCACCATCCGCTGAGTGCGTTCCAGAGAGGCTGTTCCATGGCTGACATCTCGATCAAGGGTCTCAAAAAGACCTACCCGGGCAGCACCGAGCTGGCCACCAACAACGTTTCCCTTGATGTTGCCGAGGGCGAGTTCATGGTGCTCCTGGGGCCTTCGGGCTGCGGAAAGACCACCCTGCTGCGCATGGTAGCCGGACTGGACTTCCCGGACGAGGGAAGCATCTCCATCGGCGGCAGGGACGTGACCTACCTGCCGCCACAGGACCGGAACCTGTCCATGGTGTTCCAGTCCTACGCTGTCTTCCCGCACCGGAAAGTCCGCACCAACATCGCGTTCGGCCTGGTCATGAAGAAGGTTCCCAGGGACGAACTGGAAAAGAAGGTCGCGTGGGCGGCGGACCTGCTCCAGCTGACCCCCTACCTGGACCGGTACCCCGCCCAGCTGTCGGGCGGGCAGCGGCAGCGCGTCGCCGTCGCACGCGCCATCGTCATGGACGCCGACGTGCTGCTCATGGACGAGCCCTTGTCCAACCTTGACGCGCTCCTGCGCCTCGACTTCCGGGCGGAGCTGAAGAAGATCGTCCAGCAGCTGGGCTCCACCACCCTCTACGTGACCCACGACCAGGTGGAGGCCATGAGCCTTTCGGACCGGGTCGCCGTGATGAAGAAGGGGCAGATCGCCCAGCTGGGCCATCCCATCACGGTTTATGAGGAGCCCGCCGACCGGTTCGTGGGAGGGTTCATCGGCTCACCGCCCATGAACTTCCTGGAGGGCCGCGTCACCCAGCATGGCGCCCTGGAAGTCGCCGGCCAAAGCACCGAGGCCCCTGAATTCCTGGCCCGCTCCGCAGCCCGGTCCGGCGGCCTCCCCGTGATGGTCGGAATCCGGGCGGAGAACATCTACCTCGAGGACCGCGGCACGCCGGGCACCCTGGACGCCACCGTGGAAGTGGTGGAACCGCTGGGCCACGCCACGCTGCTGACCGTGGACCTGGGCGGGCAGACCATCAAAGTGCAGGTGGCCTCCACCGTGCGGGTCTCCTCGGGAGAAAAGGTGGGGCTGCGCTTCGACCAGGCCGCCATCCGGTTCTTCGATACGGAAACCCAGCTTGGACTCACGGCATGAGCCACGCGCCGGAGGGTAACAGCGACGACAGCTATCCCATCCGTACCCTTGGGGAGCTGGGGAGCCGGGCGAGGGACGTCCTGGCGGCCAACGACATCGGCACGATGGTGACGGCGGCGCCGAACCTGTACCCGCACATGTGGAGCTGGGATGCCGCCTTCGTGGCCACCGGCCTCTCCACCGTGAGCGTGGCCCGCGCCCTGCAGGAGCTGGACTACCTGGTGGCCGCGCAGTGGAAGAGCGGAATGATCCCGCACATCGTGTTCTCCGACGTCCCTGGCTACTTCCCCGACGTGGACCGGTGGGGGACCCGCGGCGTTTCGCCGGAGGGCGTGCAGTCCAGCGGCATCTGCCAGCCGCCGGTCCACGCCACCATGCTGCGCCGCATCGTGGAACGGGCGACGGCGGCGGGCGGCGAGGATGCCAGGCTCGCGGAGGATTTCACCCGGCGGACCCTGCCGCACTGGATCGACTGGCACGCCTGGCTGCGGAGCGCCCGCGGCGGGGACGGCTCGGGCCTGCTCACCATCTACCACGGCTGGGAGTCCGGGATGGACAACTCGCCGCGCTTCGACGGCCCGTACTCCAGGGTCCAGCCCGGCGACATGGAGCCGTTTGTCCGCACGGACACACTCAAGGTCACGGACCACAGCCAGCGTCCCAGCGACGAGGAGTACAGCCGCTACCTGTGGCTGGTGCAGCAGATGGCCGACGTGGGATTCGACGACGCCCGGCTGCCCGGGGTGATGTCCTTCCAGGTCAAGGATGTCTTCATGTCGGCGATCTTTGCCGCGGCCAGCGAGGACCTCGCCGTGCTGGCTGAACAGTTCGGCCTGCCCGAGGAAACGCCCCAGCTGCGGCAGTGGGCCAGGGAATTCCGCGACGGCGTCGACGCGACCGTGGATGCGGAGACGGGACTTGCGCGGGACAGGGACGTGCTGGCGGGCGAATGGATCGGACCGCCCACCATCGCCGGGTTCGCGCCCCTGGTTTCCACCGCGGACCAGGCCCTCCTCGACAGGCAGCTTGAGATCTTCGAAGGGCCGGACTGGACCGGAGACCCGCGCCTGGCCTTCCCGCTGCCGGCCTCCACCTCCACCACGTACGAAGGATTGAAGCCCCGCCAGTACTGGCGGGGGCCGGTATGGCCGGTGATGAACTGGTACCTGGCCCACTGCCTGCGCAGGCGCGGCGACGGGAAGCGATACGGCCAGTTGCGCGAGGCCTCCCTGGCGCAGCTGATGGAGGGCCACTTCGGTGAGTACTACGAGCCCTTCACCGGTGAACCGCTGGGCAGCATGGACCAGTCCTGGACAGCGGCCGTGGCGCTGGAATGGCTTGCCGATCCTGGGAACGGCTGATCCGTGGGCGCCCTGCCGCCGGGCCTCCCCGCACACGACGACGGCGCCGCCAGCAAGCACGCAGGCCCGGTGCGCCTCCTCATCGCCGGCGCCGGAGCCAGGGGCGCCGCCTATGCCCGGCTCGCCGCTGCCACCGGCCGGGCCACCGTGGTGGGCCTTGCCGAGCCGCGCGCCGAGCTGCGCGATCCCCTGGCAAAAGAACTCAGGGTCCCGGACAGCGGGGCTTTCGGTACCTGGCAGGCAATGCTGGCCACCCGCCTGCCGGCCGACGGCATCATCATCGCCACACCGGACCGTGAACATGCGGGCCCCTTCGCAGCAGCCGCAGCCCACGGCTACCCGATCCTCCTGGAAAAGCCCGTCGCTGTCGACCCCGCCGGCTGCGCCGAACTTGACCGCCTCAGCCGTGAAACCGGCACCAGGGCAACGGTGTGCCACGTGCTGCGCTACACCCCGCTGACCGCACTGCTCAAGCAACTCCTGGCCGGCGGAGCGGTAGGCCGGATCATCTCCGTCCAGCACCTGGAGCCCGTTGGTTTCTGGCACTTCGCGCATTCCTACGTCCGCGGGAACTGGCGCCGCGAGGAAAACTCAAGTCCGTTCCTGCTGGCCAAGTGCACACACGACGTCGACTGGCTCTCCTTCATCATCGGCAGCAGGCCCCTGCGGGTATCCTCCTTCGGGCAGCTGGCCCACTTCCGTCCCGAGGGGGCACCGGAAGGCGCAACCCGGCGCTGCATCGACTGCCCGGCTGAACCACGCTGCCCCTACTCCGCGCTGAAGATCTACGGCGCCGGGCGGCCACCGAACGGCGGCAGGCCGGACCCGGCACGGGCGTACTTCGCCGACGTCGTGGATCCTGGCGGCACCCCCGAATCACTGCTGCACGCCCTGGCCACGGGACCCTACGGCCGCTGCGTCTATTTCTCGGACAACGACGTCGTGGACCACCAGGTGGTGAACATCGAATACGAGGACGGCACAACCGCCGCGTTCACCGCCACGGCCTTCACCGCCGCGGGCCCCCGGCGGACCCGCATCTTCGGCAGCCACGGGGAGATCACCATCGAAACCGGAGCCATCTCCGTCTACGACTTCCTGACCGGAACAACAACTGTCCACCCCGTGCCCGCTGCCGTGCCGCAGGTCCGGGGCGAAAAGCACGAGGGCGGCGACCGCGGCCTCATCTCCGCCTGGGTTGCCGCGCTAGCCGGCGGAGACTGGTCGGGGGTGGTGTCCGGACTGGACGAGTCCCTGGTCAGCCACGCCGCCGTCTTCGCCGCCGAGGAAGCGCGCCGGAACAATGCCGTAGTGGACGTCGGGCGCTTCAGCCTCAGCCAGTAACCTCATCGATGGACACAACGGCCAGGAAGCCGCGGCCCAGGATCTCCGGGGAACCGCTGTCCGAGCCCACCACGGCGTCGTAGCGGTCCAGTGCCACCGGCCCGGGCACCCCGGACCCGGCTGCAGCGGCCGCGGCAGGGGCAGCAGGGGCAGAGACCGTGGCCTGGCCCTGCAGCAGGACGCCCAACTGGCCGGCGAAAAGGGGGTGGGCGCGTTTCTTCGAGAGCTCGATGATGGACGTAAAGCCCTTGTACTTCCCCGCCCGGGTGATGACGTTGAGGTTGCGGACGTCCCCCGTGGGGAGGGCGCAGGTGGTGTCGGCCCCGCCGGGGAACCGGAACGGGCGGTACTTTTCGAGGGGATGTTCAGCACCATCCACGGTGAGCAGCAGGAGCTCGCCCTCAACCACCGTGAGCACCCGCTCCATTCCGGGAAACGGCGAGAAGTCCCCGGCTTTGCTGACCTCGGCGATGCTGACCCGCCAGTCCCACCCGCCGTCGTGTCCGGAGGCGCCGTGTTGTCCGGAGGCGGCGCCGGAGTGGCCCGCGATCTGGCGTGTTACCCCGCCGCCGTTGCGCCACGGTTCGGATTTAAGGTCGGCAAAGCGGATGATCTCCATCTGTTCAGCCTAGTTGCCCGCGCAGGGCGGGGTGCAGGCGGCAGGTGTCGGCAGCTCCCATCCTTCCCTGCTACTCTCCTCCGGGGGGACAACACGAAAACAGCCTGAAGGAGCCGGGAATGTTCGTCAAAGTGTGTGGTCTCAGCACGCCAGAATCTGTCCGTGAAGCGGTGGACGCCGGAGCGGATGCGGTGGGTTTCGTCCTCACCGCCAGCCCCCGCGTGGTTTCGCCCTCGCAGGCATCGGCCCTGCTGGCAGAGGTCCCGGAAAGGGTTCTGCCGATCGGCGTTTTCCGCGACGAGCCCGTTGTTGACGCCGTGGCCATTGCCCGCGCCGCCGGGCTGGAATGGATCCAGCTGCACGGCACGCGCACCCGCGGGGACGTTGCCACCGTGCACGACGCCGGGATGAAGCTGGTCAGGGCCGTCACCTTGAGTGCCACGCCCGAGGAGCTGGAGGACTGGGGCGAGGACCTGCTCCTGATCGACGCCGCCGTTCCCGGTTCGGGCGAGGCCTGGGACTACGGTTCGGTGGCCGGCCTCCCTGCCCTGCAGGGACGCAGCTGGCTGCTGGCCGGCGGCCTGGACCCGGAGAACGTGGGGAAGGCATCAGCTGCCGCCCACGCCTGGGGAGTGGACGTTTCCTCCGGTGTTGAGGCATCCCGCGGCGTCAAGGACCTGGCCAAGGTCCGCGCGTTTGTGCATGCGGCGAAAGCCGAGTCCACGGTTTAGGCGGCACCGCGGTTGAGGCGGCACATCGGGAGCCGGTTCAGGGGCCTCTCAGGGAAGCCCCTGAGCTGTTTGCCGGCGGACGCGGGGGACAATGGATGAATGAAGACACTGCTCAACATCATCTGGCTGGTTTTTGGCGGATTCTGGCTCGCGCTCGGATATTTCGCGGCCGGTGTCATCTGCTGCCTGCTGGTCATCACCATCCCGTGGGGCATCGCCTCGTTCCGGATCGCTGCCTACACCCTCTGGCCCTTCGGCCGCACCGTGGTGGACAAGCCCGGCGGCACCGGCGTCTTCCCTCTGCTGGGCAACGTGATCTGGCTCCTGGTGGCAGGCGTCTGGATCGCGATCGGGCACGTGGTCACCGCTTTCGCCATGGCGGTCACCATCATCGGCATCCCGCTGGCCATCGCCAACCTGAAGCTCATCCCGGTGTCCCTGATGCCGCTGGGCAAGCAGATCGTGCCCACCAGCCAGCCGTTCGTCTCCACCTATCGGTAGGCGGGAGCTGCCGGCCATTTTGCCTGCCGGCCTGGGCACCAGCCTCCGTCTAGAGGCCAGCCCGTTGGCCGCACCGGTCAGCGCGGACTGAACACCCCGTTGACCAGGAGGGCCACGGCGTCGCTGTCGTCCAGTTCGGCGGCGATATCGACGTCCGCCCCGTAGCCGCCGCCGGCCAGTTCGCGGCCGCTTGAACAGCCGTGGAGCATGTCGCGGAGGCGCGGCTCGGCGGCTTCAAAGGCGGCCATGGCCGCTACGGCCTCCGGCGAGTAGCCGTGCCGGCCGTCTTCGGGCTCGTACCCGCCCTTGCCCGCGGCCACCAGGCCGGCGATGAACGCGCCTGCGCCGATCTGGTCCTCCACGGCGGGGCGGAGGCCGCCGCCGGGCCAGCGCTCCCCGGCGGCAATCACTGCGATGACGGCATCCGCGGAGAGGTTGGCGGCCGCCCACTCGGCGGTGGCGGCAGCGTTGCGGAGGCTCACGGCGGCCACCAGGGGGACCTCGCGGGCCAGCTCGTGGCAGAGCGCGGAGCCGTTGGGCGACGGCAGGACCACCCGGTCCAGGGATGCCGCGGCCCGGAAGCTTGCGGGGGAGAGGCTGAGCCCGCCCCCGTCGCGGGGACCGGCCAGGTGCGCGCCGTGGCGTGCGGCGAAGTCCTCAGCGCCGGTGTCCTTCCACGGAAAGGGGAAAACTTCCGCTCCGCGGTCCAGGGCGACGCTGACGCAGGTGCTGAAGGACAGGACATCCACCACCACGGCAAGGTCCGCGCCGGACGCTACTGTCCTGGCGCCGTCGAGCCCCCACTCTATCCGGACGGCGGAGGGCAGCTGCCGGTGTGCCGCGCTGGCCGTCATTGTGTGGCGGGGATTGGAGGTGGATGCGTTCACGCCAGTTCGCCTTTCAAGTTGCGGTGTGCGGCGTCCAGCCACAGCTCCCGTGCCCTGCCGCTGTGGAACAGCGGGTCCAGTTCCAGCAGGCGGCGCACGACGGCGGTGCGCCCGGCGGCGAAGTCGGCGTCGCCAATGTGCGCGTAATCCTGGCGGACGGCCGCAACGTACCGTGCGTACTCCCCAGGTTCCCCGCCGAGGACGGAGAGGTCGGCGTCGCAGAGGAGCGCGCCGTCGTCGTCCCCTTGTTCCGGGCGGTGGTCCGAAGTCAGCCGGACCAGCCGCCCCACCTCGTACGCTTCCGTTTCCGGAAGACCTGCTGCCTGCAGCCGCTCTTCGGCGAGGCGGGCGGACTCCTCCTCGTCCTGGCCGGCCACGCCGCGGTAGACGGCGTCGTGGAACCAGGCCGCCAGCAGGACCGTGCGCGGCGGATCGGCAGGATCGGTGAGCAGGTCGAGGGATTCAAGGACGGACAGCAGGTGGGTGCAGCCGTGGTACCGGCGGTGCGGCTCGCTCCAGCGGTCCAGGAGGTCCAGGAAGAGGGCGTCGTGGCCGGGCATCACGGTGTTCCAGCGGTTCAGCAGCGGAACCTTCAACGACTTGTTGCGGCGGCGGGCGGGGATGCGGAGGCCGCTGGCGATCAGCGTGCGGACCAGGATCCGGGCTTCGACCGGAACGGCACCGGCAGCCACCAGGTCATCGAAGCGGCGCTCCGGGACGTCGTAATGGTCGCCGTCGAACGCCCGCTCGGGGATGCCCGCCGCGGCTGCGAACAGGTGCAGCTCCTCCAGCGACTCATCCGAAACGAGGTGGGAGAAGTGGGTTCCGTGCGCAGGCCACAGCGGCGGGTCGATGTAGATGGCCATGGGGGAAGTCTAATTGGGCCGGAACCCTTGGAGGGGGTGCGCTCCCGCCCGGTTACGTGGTGGCGGCGGCCGGTTTCCGCGCCGACCCGCCGGCAGCTCCGGCGTGTCCGGGCAGGCAGCCGGGCAGGAGCGCACGCCGGGCCGGAACCAGGCACAATCAGGGTGTCCACCGGAGTGGCGCCCGCAACCTAACGATCGCCGGAAATGCGACAGCAGGGGGCGCTTTCATCCGTATCTGCGGATTAGACTGATGGCATGACGATTATCCGCGTGGCCGAGGCGGCCCGGTTCCTGGGCGTCAGTGACGATACCGTCCGGCGCTGGACGGAGAACGGGAGCCTCACCCCGGTAAAGGACGACGCCGGCCGGCTGGCAGTCGACGGGCTGGAGCTGGCCCTGCATGCGCAGAAACTCGCGCAGCTTCCGGATGATCCCCACCGCACGGGCAGCTCGGCCCGCAACCGGTTCGTGGGCCTGGTCACCAACATCACCGCGGACAAGGTCATGGCCCAGGTGGAACTGCAGTGCGGGCCGTTCCGTGTGGTGTCGCTGATGAGCAGCGAGGCCGTGCGGGAGCTGGGGCTGGAACCGGGTTCCGTGGCCACCGCAGTGGTCAAAGCCACCACGGTGATCATCGAAACGCCCCGGGGCAAGGCGCTGTGACGGGGAAACAAAGACTGACGGCGCTGCTGCTGGCGGTACTGATGACCGCTTCGCTGGCCGCGTGCACCGGCAAGGGTGACGCGGATGCCGGCAGTGGCAGCAGCACGCTGACCGTGTTCGCCGCAGCCTCCCTCAAAAGCAGCTTCACCGAACTCGCCGAACGCTTCGAAGCGGAAAACCCCGGCACCACCGTCACCCTCAGCTTCGCGGGATCAGCTGACCTGGCCACCCAGCTCAGCCAGGGAGCGCCCGCGGACGTGTTCGCGTCCGCGGACTCCGGCACCATGGCAAAGGTGCAGGAGGCCGGCCTGGTGGACGGCGGACCGCGAAACTTTGCCACCAACACCCTGGCCATCGCAGTCCCGCCAGGAAACCCGGCAGGCATCCGCTCCTTCGCGGACCTGGCCAAAGCCGGTATCAAACTCGTGGCCTGTGCCCCGCAAGTGCCCTGCGGGGCGGCTGCCGCCAGGGTGGCGGACAGCACCGGTACCGTGCTCAGCCCGGTCAGCGAGGAAAACTCCGTGACGGACGTCCTGGGCAAAGTCATCTCCGGTGAAGCGGATGCAGGGCTCGTATACGTCACGGACGTCCGGTCAGCCGGCGCCCGGGTGGAGGGCATCCCCTTCCCGGAGGCAGGAGCCGCAGTGAACCCGTACCCTGCCGCCGTGCTGGCCGGCAGCCGCAATAAAGCCGCAGCCGGCAGGTTCCTGGATCTTCTGGCCGGACCCGAAGGCCAGGAGATCCTGGCGGCGGCCGGCTTTGGGCCGGGCCCCGCGTGATGCGCATCCACGGGGCGGGCGCCAGGTGACCGGCGGGCACGCGCGCCGCCAGGCGTACACCGGCGTTCCCCGCTGGCTGTATGGGCTCGCAGTCCTGGCCGCCCTGGTGGTGGTCCTCCCGCTCGTTGCGATGGTGGCGCGGGTCAACTGGGCCAACTTCATTCCGCTGGTCACGTCCGCGCCGGCACTGGCGGCGCTGGGCCTGAGCCTGCGTACGGCGGCGGCCAGCACTGCCCTCTGCATTGTGCTTGGGGTACCGCTCGCGGTGGTCCTGGCCCGGGGCAGGTTTCCGCTGCTGGGGCTCCTGCGCTCGCTGGTGTTGCTGCCGCTGGTCCTGCCGCCGGTGGTTGGCGGCATTGCCCTCCTGTACACGTTCGGCCGGCAGGGACTCCTGGGCGGGGCGATCGAGGTGCTGGGACTGCAGATCGCGTTTTCCACCACCGCCGTGGTGCTGGCCCAGACGTTTGTGGCCCTGCCGTTCCTGGTGGTGAGCCTCGAAGGTGCCCTCCGGACCGGCGGCCAGAGGTACGAGGCCGTGGCCGCGACGCTGGGGGCAACGCCGGGAACCGTCTTCCGGCGCGTCACGCTCCCGCTGGTCTTGCCGGGGCTGGCATCCGGGGCGGTCCTTTCCTTCGCCCGGAGCCTCGGGGAGTTCGGCGCCACGCTTACGTTCGCCGGCAGCCTGCAGGGGGTAACCCGGACACTGCCGCTCGAAATCTACCTGCAGCGCGAGACCGACCCGGACGCCGCCGTCGCGCTTTCCCTGGTACTGGTGGCTGTGGCCGTCGCGGTGGTGGCCCTTGCCTACCGGCGCTCCGGCGGCAGGGGCCCGGATGGGAAGGCCAGGAAGCAGGCTTCGGGCGAGCGGCCGACGACGGCTGCCGGGGCGGGCGGTGCCCTCACGTGACGTTCTCGTTCCAGGCAGCCGTGGCAGAGCGCGGTTTCGACGTTGCCCTGTCGCTGGGCGCCACGGAAACTGTGGCCGTGATGGGTCCCAACGGCGCCGGCAAGTCCACCCTGCTCTCGGTCATCGCCGGGCTTGTGCGGCCGGACGGGGGACGGGCCGAGCTGAACGGCCGGACTCTGTTCCACCTGGGGGACGGGGAGAAGCGGTGGGCCGCCCCCCATCACCGCGGGACGGCGCTGCTGGCCCAGGAGCCGCTGCTCTTTCCGCATCTCACCGCGGCTGACAACGTGGCTTTCGGGCCGCGGAGCGCGGGGACGCCGAGGCGCCAGGCTATGCAGCAGGCGGTGCGGTGGCTGGACGATGTTGAAGCCGGGGACCTTGCGGGCCGCCGTCCTGCCGAACTGTCCGGCGGGCAGGCGCAGCGCGTGGCGGTGGCCCGGGCGCTCGCCGCGGATCCCGGGCTCCTCCTCCTGGACGAGCCGATGGCGGCGCTGGACATCCATTCCGCCCCGCTGCTCCGGCGCCTGCTCAAGCGGGTCCTGGCGGACCGGCCGGCCATCATCATCACCCATGACGTCCTGGATGCCCTGATGCTTGCCGACAGGGTGGTCATCCTGGAGAACGGCCGGATTGCTGAGGAAGGCCCCACCCGGCAGGTCCTGCACAAGCCGCGCAGCGCGTTCGCCGCCGGGCTGGCGGGACTCAATTTTGTGGTGGGAACCTCCGCCGGTGACGGCATCCTGGCCGCCCGCGGGCATATTGCCGGCCACAGCGAGGACCCCGTCCCCGCCGGCCGTCCCGCGGTGGCCGTGTTCCCGCCGTCGGCCGTTTCTGTATTCCTCACCGACGCGCACGGCAGCCCCCGGAACTCCTTCGCAGTGGCCATTACGGACCTGGAACCTCATGGGGACCAGATCCGGGTGCGGGGCGGCGGGCTGGCGGCTGACATCACGCCTGCCGCCTTGGCGGACCTCGGGCTGGTCCCGGGGATGACGGTGCACCTTGTGGTCAAGGCCGCAGCAGTGTCCGTCTACCCGCTGTAGGACTATCCGCAGCGGGGATGTCCTAGGGGCTGTCCTACAACGGGGGCAAGCACCAGCCCCGCCGAAATAGGGTCTGTCGCCCCTGTCGCCGGCCGCGTGGAGCTGTTTCGCTGTAGGCAAACAGTCATCAGGAACGGCGCAAAACCAAAGTTGAGCGTAGTAGACTCAAGTTAATAAAAACTGCCCCCGGAAGGAGCTCTCTTTGGACGTCAAATTCACCACCAAGAGCCAGGAGGCTCTCTCGGCTGCGGCCATGAACGCCTCCACGGCCGGAAATCCCCAGGTTGAACCGGCCCACCTGCTCAAGGCGCTAATGGACCAGCGCGAAGGCGTGGCCGTGGCGCTGCTCCGCGCCACGGGTGCGGACCCGGACTCCGTCAGCGTCCAGGCGAGCAGCGCCATTAAGGCGCTCCCTGCCACCTCCGGCGGATCCAGCCAGCAGGCGCAGCTCTCCCGCCCTGCGCTGCAGGCCATCCAGAACGCCAAGGAGGAAGCGGACCGGCTGGGCGATACCTTCGTCTCCACCGAGGTCCTCCTCCTGGGCCTCTCGGCCGGCAACGATGCCGCGGCCCGCCTGCTGCGCGACGCCGGCGCCTCCCATGAAGCGCTGCTCGCCGCCCTGCCGGGTGTCCGCGGCGACGGGAAGGTCACCAGCCCGGATCCGGAGAACACGTTCCAGTCCCTGGAAAAGTTCGGCACGGACCTGACCGCCATGGCCCGCTCCGGCAAGCTTGATCCCGTGATCGGCCGGGACGCCGAAATCCGCCGGATTGTCCAGGTCCTGAGCCGCCGCACCAAGAACAACCCCGTGATCATCGGTGAGCCCGGCGTCGGCAAGACCGCCGTGGTGGAGGGCCTGGCCCAGCGCATCGTGGCCGGGGACGTGCCGGAAAGCCTCCGCGGCAAGACCCTCATCGCCCTGGACCTGGCGTCCATGGTGGCGGGCGCCAAGTACCGCGGCGAGTTCGAGGAGCGGCTCAAGGCCGTCCTGGAGGAGATCAAGAACTCCGAGGGCCAGATCGTCACGTTCATCGACGAGATCCACACCGTGGTGGGTGCCGGCGCCACCGGCGACTCATCCATGGACGCCGGCAACATGCTCAAGCCCATGCTGGCCCGCGGCGAGTTGCGGCTGATCGGTGCCACCACCCTGGACGAGTACCGGGAGAACATCGAAAAGGACCCGGCGCTGGAGCGCAGGTTCCAGCAGGTGTATGTGGGTGAGCCGAGCGTGGAGGACACCATCGGCATCCTCCGCGGCCTGAAGGAGCGCTACGAGGCGCACCACAAGGTGACCATCGCGGATGCCGCGCTGGTGGCTGCCGCCACGCTGTCCAACCGCTACATTTCCGGCCGGCAGCTGCCGGACAAGGCGATCGACCTGGTGGACGAGGCCGCGTCCCGGCTCCGCATGGAGATCGACTCGGCGCCCGAGGAAATCGACCAGCTGCAGCGGCTGGTGGACCGGCTCACCATGGAGGAGCTGGCCCTCCAGGACGAAAAGGACGCCGCGTCCATTGAGCGGCTGGCCGCACTCCGGGCGGACAAGGCGGACAAGGAAGAGGAACTGAACGCGCTTAAGGCGCGCTGGGAAGCCGAAAAGGCAGGCCTCAACCGGGTAGGCGATCTCAAGGCAAAGCTGGATGAACTGCGCAGCGCCTATGACAAGGCCGCCCGCGAAGGTGACCTGGAAACAGCCTCGCGCATCCTCTACGGCGAGATCCCCGCCCTGGAACGCGAGCTGAACGCTGCCGCGGAAGCCGAGGCCGCCGTCGTGGACAAATCCACGCAGATGGTTGCCGAGCAGGTAACCGCTGACGACATCGCCGAGGTCATCTCCGCCTGGACCGGCATCCCGGCCGGGCGCATGCTGCAGGGCGAGAGCCAGAAGCTGCTCCATATGGAGGAGGAACTGGGCAAGCGGCTGATCGGCCAGACGAAGGCGGTCACGGCGGTCTCCGACGCCGTCCGGCGCGCGCGGGCCGGCATCAGCGACCCCAACCGTCCTACCGGATCGTTCCTCTTCCTGGGGCCCACCGGCGTCGGAAAGACGGAGCTGGCCAAGGCGCTGGCGGACTTCCTCTTCGACGACGAACGCGCCATGGTGCGCATCGACATGTCCGAGTACGGGGAGAAGCACTCCGTGGCCCGGCTGGTGGGTGCGCCTCCGGGGTACGTGGGCTACGAGGAAGGCGGCCAGCTCACCGAAGCCGTCCGCCGCCGCCCGTACTCCGTTGTGCTCCTGGACGAGGTGGAGAAAGCCCACCCCGAGGTCTTCGACATCCTCCTGCAGGTGCTCGACGACGGCCGGCTCACCGACGGGCAGGGCCGCACCGTGGACTTCCGCAACGTCATCCTGGTGTTGACCTCCAACCTGGGCAGCCAGTTCCTGGTGGACCAGACCCTGGATCCGGACGCCAAGCGGAACGCCGTCATGGCCACCGTCAATGCGTCCTTCAAGCCCGAGTTCCTGAACCGGCTGGATGAGGTGGTGCTGTTCGACGCCCTCACCGTTGAAGAGCTGGCGCACATTGTGGAACTGCACGTGGACGAACTGGGGCGCAGGCTCCGCGACCGCCGCCTGACGCTCGAGGTCACGGAAGGTGCGCGGGCCTGGCTGGCCCTCTCCGGGTTCGATCCCGCCTACGGTGCCCGGCCCCTGCGCCGGCTGGTGCAGCGCGAGATCGGCGACCGCCTGGCGAAAGCCATCCTGGCCGGCGATATCAGCGACGGCGACACGGTGCTGGTGGACACGGCCGCGGACGTCGGAGAACTCACCGCGGCCGGAACCGACCTCCCGGCGGCGGAGGGTCGCAGCAGCGGACTCTCTGTCCGCCGGAAGGACTAGGGGCGGCCGGAAAACAACAGGCAGGGTGCTGCCCTGGCGGCGTGGCCGCTAGGGCAGCACGCTTGCGTTGATCACGTTCCCGCCGGGGGCCGTCACGTAGCAGTCCACCCTGCGGTCACCGGATTCCCAGCTGGTGGTGCTCGGGAAGCTGCGCTCGTAGTTGAGGTCGTAGTCGTTGGCTGCCGGGCCCAGCCTGGCGGCCTGGCACGCTTCCAGCGCCTTGGCCTTCAGTGCCTCGGCGCCGGGGTAGGAATCACCCTCCGGGTACCGGAACAATGCCACGAGCTGGGCCGAGTGCCCGGTATCGCAGGCCACCACGGTGGATGCCAGTGCCTCGGGGTCGAAATCCTTGAAGCAGTCGCCCAGCGCGAAGTCGGCGGGCGCCACCCCCTCGCGGGGCAGTGGCAGCGCCGTGGCGGGCGGCGCTACCGTGGTTTCCAGCACCCCCGCAGCACCACTTCCGGAAGCGCCCGGTTCCTGGTTTGAGTCCAGCCACAGGGCAAGCCACACCAGGGAACCGACGACGGCCAGCAGCACAACAACGAACACTGCAATCCACAGCGTCCGCCCGTTGACCCTTCCGGAATGCGCTGCGTCCTCCGGTTCCATGCGGGGGTGCAGGACCGGTTCGGCCGCGGGTGCAGGCACGCGCGGCAGGCCGGCGGCGGGTGGCGAGGCCGGCCTGGGCGGGACGTCCTGGTGGTTCACGTGGTGCATCCTCCTGGTTCTCTGCGCAGCGGCGGGCCGGCCCGCTGTCCATATCAACAGATGTTTTAGCGACTCTACCGAAGAAAAAAGCGGGAAACCCGCGGTTTGGCGCCCTGATGGTAACCCAGGCCACCCCAGGGCGCCGCGCGTGGCAAGCGGGGGCAGTCGAAAGCATGTAATCTAGGTGTACGACAAATTGACCAAACATTCCGGGGCCTCACCTACGCCAAGGTGACCACCTCCGGTCCAAGTACAAAAGGGGGTCACGCCATGGGGCGCGGCCGTCAAAAGGCAAAAGCTACCAAGCAGGCTCGGGATATCAAGTACTACTCCCCGAACACTGACTATTCGGCACTTCAGCGTGAGCTGACGGGTCCGGGCAGTCGTGCCACGAGCCATTATGCGAATGAGCCAGTCGAACCTGACTATTCGGCTTATGTGGATAAGTACGCGGATGATTTGGAAGAAGACGACGACGAGGTAGACACCCGTCGGATCGGCTAGTTGTCTCAAGGTGCTGCTGCCGTAACGGGGCAGTCCTGGTGACGCCGCAGCACCAGTGGACCCAATGCATGGATCCTGGTCTTTGGACCAGTGCAGCGCTTCTTTTCGGCCCCCCGGTCCCACTGGACCGCTGGGGCTGACTTCAGTTATTGGGCCCGCTGCCCGCACCGGAAACGGCGCAGGCAGCGGGCTTTCTGCTGCCCAGGAGACCTACCGCGCCCCTGCCGGCGCCTGCACGCGCTCCGGCGCCTGCACCGGATCTGTCCCGGACCGCGGGACGGCTCCCGCCCCGTTACCGGCGGTGACCCTGGCCCCGTGTCCGGCTCCTGCCAGCCCCACCGCCACCACCGACGCCAGCACCAGCGCGGACGCGGGTGCAAGCACCGCCCAGGGGGCACGTTCAACGTAGCCAATGCCCTCGGCCAGGATGAGTCCCCACTCCGGCGTCGGCTGCTGCGGGCCCAGTCCCAGGAAACCGAGCGCCGCCAGCGCAAGGGCAACCCCCGGCAGCCGGAGCATCGCGTGGCGCAGCAGCGGCCCTGGCACCGCCGGGAGGACATACCGGAACATGATCCGAGCCCTCCCCACCCCCAGCACCGGAAGGATCTGCACATAGGGCTGGGCGCGCGCCTCCTGGGCCAGGGCCGCCGTGTGCGCAGCCAGGGGAGCCCAGCTGACCGCGGCCACCGCCACGGCAGCGCCGTGTGCCGAGGGGCCGCTGAGCGCCGCCACCACCAGGCCAGCGAGGATGGGCGGTGCCGCGTTCGCCACCTCAAGCGGTCCCGTGGCTGCCAGTGGAAAGAGCCCGACGGCGATTCCCACGGCCAGGCAGGCCAGCACCACAACCAGAGCGGTCCCCAGCGTCCCCACGGCTCCGTGCCCCACACGGGCCAGCAGGTCGCGACCGCTGGCATCGGCACCGAACGGAAGCGACCAGCCGGGAGCCGCAAGCCTGGCATGGTCCGAGGTGAAGGGATCGCGCAGCAGCCCGGCCCCCACAATCAGGAGCAGGGTGACGCCGGCCGCCGCAGGCAGGGCCAGCTGGCGGCGGTTCCCCGGCCGCGGAGGTTCCGCAAGCGGAAGGGTGCCGAAGCGGACCGCAGGGCCGATCAGCAGGTACCGGGCCGCCGTCGTCAGCGTTCCCACCAGCAGGGCGAGGCCCATGAGCGCCAGCATGCCCGCCTGGAGCGTGGGGATGTCCTGCGCGCTGGCGGCTCCGAGCAGCGCCCGGCCGAGCCCCGGGATGGCGTAGACCTTTTCCACAGCTACTGCGCCGCCGGTCAGTCCAATCAGGACCAGCCCGATCTGCGGCAGCACTGCCGGCAATGCGCGGCGGAGCACCGCGGCGGTCAGCCGGACAGGCCCGGCCCCGGACATCCGCCAGGTGGCCACCCACTGTTCGGCGAACCCTGCACGGATGGCGTCTGAGGCCAGGAGCCCGATCAGCCCGCCTGCAGGAATGCCCAGGGACAGGGCCGGAAGCACCGCGTACTCCGGACCTTTCCACCCGAAGGGCGGGAACCACCGGAGCCAGATGGCACCGGCCACCAGCAACATGGCGGCCAGGAGGAACTCCGGCAGGGAGGTGAGGGCTGCTGACAGGGCTCCCGACGCCGGCCTCCTCCGTTGCTGCAGCCCGTCCATGACCGCGGGTGTGCAGAGGAGCAGGGCGATGATGGCGACCGCGGCAAGGGCAAAGGCCATCAGGGTCACGGAGACACTGAGGGCGGATACGATGCCGGGCGCCACGGGCGTGTTGCTGATCCAGGACGTGCCCAGGTCTCCGGCGAACACGCCACGGATCCAGGACAGGAAGAGGGGGAGTGGCCCCTGCTCCAGGCCGAGTTCCGCCCGGACCGCGGCCAGGGCCTCGGGTGTTGGCTCCCGGTCCGAGTACCGTGCCCGGAGAATCGTGTACTCGGCGCCGCGGCCCGAGAGCCACGGCATCATGCCGATCAACACCACCAGGGCTACCAGGGCGAGGACCCGTGAAACGGTGACTTTCACAAAAGCCGTTCCGCCGGGCATCAGCCTGCGGAGCCTGTGCTGCCGGCGATCCGGGTCCTGCTGGTCACCAGCGCGCGCTCGCGCGGGTCACGCTCCACTCCGCCCACGCGCGTGGATTCGCCCTGGATGACGCGTTCGTGGAGCAGGGGGATGGCGGCGTCACGGGCAAGGATGAGGCTTTCGGCCGCGGAGATGGCGGCCCTTCGTTCGGGGCCGGCAGGAATGCCCGCGGCCTTGGCCAGGGCGGCGTCCACCGCGGGGTCGCAGAACTGGGAGATGTTGAAGGAGCCTGCACAGGAGAAGTCGCTGTAGAGGTAGGCAACCGGGTCACCGGAATCAAGCACCGTGGCGCGGGAGAGGATGAAGGCATCGAACTTACCGGCCAGGGCGTCCGCCTCGATGTGCTGGTACTCCCTGACGTCCTGTTCCACCACGAAGCCGGCAGCCTCCAGCTGCTGCTCCAGCTGGACAGCCACCTCCGGCAGTTCGGCGCGGTCGGTGAAGGTTCCGAGCCGGATGGGCGTTCCCGGGACCGCGGTTGCCGCCGCCCGGGTGGCCAGGGCAGCCGCGTATTCCGCGCTGTTCCGCTGCTCCGCGGCCCAGGGAAGGGCCGGGCCCAGCAGCCCGGCGGCTTGGTCCGCCCGGCCTTCGTAGACCCTGTCCACGATGGTCCCGGCGTCGGTTGCGGACCGGGCGGCGGCGCGGACAGCGGGATCGGCAAACGGTCCCGAGGCCGTGTTGAGGTACAGCGTGTTGGTCCGCGGCATGGGCACCTCGTGCACCAGCGCCGGATCGATCTGGGCCACCTGGCCCACGGGGATGGCTTCGACGATGTCCGCGTCGCCGGTCCGGATTGCGGCGGCCCGGGCGGTTCCGTCCGGGACGAACTGGACGTCAACGCCCTCCGCTTCCGCCTGCGGTCCCCAGTACCCGTCGAAACGGTCCAGCCGGGCGGAGGACGTGCCGTCGACCGAAACCAGGCGGTAGGGCCCCGTTCCGGCATTGACCGGGCTGACCACGCCGCCTTCCCCGTACGCCGAGGCTGCGAGGATGGCCAGCTGGGGGCTGGACAGCCGCTGGGGCAGGAGGGGGTCGGGCGTCGCCGTGGTGATGGTGACGGAGTTGGCGTCCCCGGCCTGGGCAGTCAGCTCCACGCCGTCCAGGATCCGGGGCTTGGGGCTGGCCTGTGCCGCGGCTGTCAGCGAAGCCGCTACTTCTGCTGCGGTCATCGCTGTTCCGTCATGGAACCCGACACCCTCCCGCAGGGTAAAGTTCCAGGATGCCGGACCGGTCTGCTGCCACTCGGTGGCCAGCGCAGGCTGCGCCTCACCGAGCTCGTCCAGCTCCACCAGCGTTTCGGCGGTTTTCCAGCGGGACAGCTTGAACGCGTCATCGCTCAGCGGGGACAAGCCGGACCGCGGCGGCTGGAGCATGGCCAGCTTGATCCGGCCTGAATCGGTGCCGGGTCCGGCTGCCTGGTCGTTTCCGGCCGCGAAGCATCCGGTCAGGCTCGTGGCCAGGAGCAGCACTGACAGGCCGGTAAGTGCCGGGCGGAGGCGGGGTCTGGACATGGGGGAGTACCTTTTCCTTCAGTTGGGTTGTTTGAATGCTGTGTTGCCGGGTGTGGGCGCCTGCGCCAGGTTCCGGCAGGTTAGGTTTTGGTGGGCAGGAGCCGGGGAAGTCCGACGGCGGGAAGCACCGTGAGTGCCGCCAGCAGCACCCAGGGCCAGGCGGCGTCAGGCCCCGGCTGGGAGACTCCTGCGTAGAGCGGTCCCAGGACAATGTTGCCCAGCAGCACGGCGCAGCCGCCCATGCTCGCCAGGAGGCCGTAATAGATCCCGGTCCGGCGGCCGCGGGCGAAGTCCAGGACCAGCGGCATGGCCACCGGGCCGATGCACATGTGGCCGAGGCACAGTCCCACCACGAGCAGCAGCGGCGGCAGGAGCTGCATGGTGCCGGCGGCCGGAACCTGGGCAAGTACGGCCATGCTGCCGAAGGCCAGGCCCTTGAGGATGAACCCCACAGTGAGGGCCCGTCCTGCGCCCATCCTGGCTGTCAGCCGGGAGATGGGCCACTGCAGCGCAAC
The DNA here is from genome assembly GCF_014644515.1 of Pseudarthrobacter scleromae. NCBI lineage: Bacteria > Bacillati > Actinomycetota > Actinomycetes > Micrococcales > Micrococcaceae > Pseudarthrobacter > Pseudarthrobacter scleromae. The sequence goes on from NZ_BMKV01000005.1 coordinate 267,550, forward strand.
GGTCAGCAGGGACGCGACGGCGAACAGGCCGGCCAGCACCTCTGGGCCTGCTCCTGTCCTGGCCAGCTCGACGGGAAGGCCGAAATAGAGCTGGTTGTAGGCGAGGAGGTTCACGCTGTACAGGGCGGCGAACGCCACAAAGCGCCTGTCCCGCAGCATTGCGGCTGTCCCCTCGGTTCTTCCGGTTCTTCCAGAACGCTCGGAACCACCGGAACCACCGGAACCACCGGAACCCTCGGTCCCGTCGAAACCACCGGAACCATCGGCCTTCTCAGCCTTCTCAGCCCTCTCGGTGCTCTGGGGCGCTGCGGCCTGCCGGGCGGCTGGCCGCAGCGGGGTGGCAGGCTTCTGCATGGCCGGTGACTGACGTGGCTCTTCCGCAGGCAGGCTGTGCCACAGCACCCCGGCCATCACGGTGAAGACCACTGCCCCGGCCAGCGCGGCCCAGGTGAAGGAAACGCCCAGCAGCAGGGCGCCCAGCAGGGGACCTGCCACGGCTCCGATTTCCCCGCAGATGGCAAGCAGCGCAAAAAGTGCCGGTGCCTTCCCGCCGGTGCTCCGCCGTCGTTCTTCCGCCTTCCCCACCAGTGATTCCAGCGCCGGTGAGAAGAGGGCGCCGCCCATGCCCGTGAGCACCGCGCCCAGGAGGAACAGGGGAAAGCTGCCGGCCATGGCCAGCGTGAGGTAGCCCGAAACCCGGACCAGGCAGCCCGCCAGCATTGCCCGCCGTGCTCCCCACCGGTCCGTAATCATGCCGCCCACCAGGAAGAGCCCCTGCTGGCTGAAGACGCGCGCGCCCAGGACGATGCCCACAGCCGTTGCCGCCAGGCCGAAGTCGCGGGTCATGACCAGGGCCAGGAAAGGCACCACGGCGTAAAAGCCGATGTTGAAGACCAGTTGGCTGGCCAGGAGCAGCCCGGAAGCGGGACGCAGCGCTGTGGCGGTCCGCCCCGTGGTCTCAAGCGTCGTCACGCGGCACCGGCTGGGATGGCTGGCGGAAAGTGCAGGGCTGCTGATGCCTGCACCAGCGCGGCCGCTTCGGGGCTGCCCGGACTGTCCAGCACCCGGTGTGTGGGCCCGTGCTCCACAATGCGGCCGTGCGCCATGACGGCGGTGGTGCCGCACATCCGGGCAGCGGTGCCCAGGTCGTGGGTGACCAGGAGCAGCCCCAGTCCTTGCTGGTGCACCAGACTGCCGAGCAGTGACAGGACGGTGTCCCGCAGGGGAAGGTCCAGGCCGCTGACGGGCTCGTCGGCCAGCAGGTAGGCCGGCTGCACTGCCAGTGCCCTGGCGATGGCCACCCGCTGGTTCTGGCCGCCGGACAGTTCGCCCGGCCGGCGCTCCAGCAGCCCGGCAGGCACCTCGACGCGTTCCAGCGCCTCACCCACCATCGCCCTGTGGTTGCCCGCCACGCGGAGTTGGCGCAGGGGCTCCCTCAGCAGCTGGGAAACGGTCATGCGCGGGTCCAGGCTTCCTGCCGGGTTTTGCGGGATGTACTGAACCGCCTGCCGGTACCAGCGGAGGGACCGGGCCAGGCCGGGTTTTACCTCGTGGGCGCCCAGGGCCACCGTTCCTGCGGAGGGTTTTGCCAGCGCCAGCAGGATGCGCACCAGGGTGGATTTGCCGGAGCCCGAGCTTCCCACCAGGGCGGTACTGCTGCCGGGTGCCAGGTGCAGACTGACGTTGTGGAGGGTGCCGTCGTGGCGGGGGCCGTGGATTCCGCCCCTGAAGCGGGGTGCTGGATAGGCGAACGAGACGCCGTCTGCGGCGAGTGCTCCGGTCGTCTTGCCGCCGCCGTCGCTGTTGCTGAACGCGCCGCCGTCGCTCACGCCGCAACCGCCGTCGCTGTTGCTGAACGCGGCGCCGCACCTTCCGCTGAACTGTCCGCTGCCAGCGGCTCCCCTGACCGCGAGGCAGCCTGCACCAGGCGCACGGTGTAGGGGTGGCGGGGGTTGCGCAGCAGGTCCGCCATGGGACCCTGCTCTACGATGCGCCCGGCCTCCATCACCAGCGCGCGTGTGCACAGCGAGGCGGCCGCGGCCAGGTCATGGGTGATGAACAGGAGGCTGCGGCCCCCGGTGCTCCACATGCGGAGGGTTTCCAGGACGGTATTTTGCGTGACGGCGTCCAGGGCGGTGGTGGGCTCATCCGCTACCAGGACGGGGGCGCCGCAGGCCAGGGCAAGGGCGATGCAGGCGCGCTGCAGCTGCCCGCCGGACAATTGGCCCGTGTATCGCGGCAGGAACTTGGCGGGTTCCCCAATGCCCGCCCGCGCCAGCAGCCGGGCGGCTTCGGCCTGTGCGTCTGCGCGGCTGTATCCAGCGGAGCGCAGGGGGATGGCGAGCTGCCTGCCGATCGGAACCAGGGGGTTGAGTGCCGTTGCCGGATCCTGGCGGATCAGTGCGGCCTGGCCCTTGCCTGATCCTGCCCCGAATCCTGCCCCGAAGGTGATGGTTCCCCCGGCTGATATCCCCTCGGGAAGCTGGCCGGCCAGGGCTGCGGCCGTCAGCGACTTGCCCGATCCTGAGGCGCCCAGCAGCGCAACGCGCTCCCCAGCCACCATTGAGAATGTCAGGGGGTGCACCAGCTGCCGGCCGCCGCTTGAGAGCGCGAGGTCTGTCACGGACAGGGCGGGTGCAGGCATGGCAACGTCATTTCATGTGAGGACTGAGCAGGGGTCGCTTCACATGCTATCAATAATCATTCGCATTAAGGTGCAAAGCTGCGGGAATCGTGGTTCGTGCGCTTGGCGCGTGCGCGCAAAAGAGCCCCGGCTAGTGGCCGGGGCTCTTTTCATGAAGCTCTAAAAGAGGGTGTTGGGTGAGGCGTTCTCTCGCCTGTCCCTCACTGGCTCCGTTTACTTGTTATTTACGATGCGAACCGGACCGGTCGCGGTATCGCAGACGGTTTCCTCGGAGCCGGTGGCATCCACTGCTTCACCGAGAACCGCGATTGAGCCGATGTCCGCAACGTCGCACAGGGTTGCTGCGACGCTGGCGCCCACATTGACGTCCACAGCATCCTTGACGGTGATGTCGCCCACCGTGACACTGACGAGGCCGTCATTCAACGTGGTGTTATCTGCCGCCTGCGAAGGTCCGGCAACGGCGCCCATGAGGAACAGGCTTCCAGCGGCTGCGGCGGTGGCTTTCTTAAGAACTGACATAGTTTTCGCTCCCTTGATATCTGCCCTGGTGCCCCTGTCCTGCAGTCCGCGGATAACTCCGGGCTGCCTGACGGCCGTGCTGATGCATGGCGGATGGGGGCGGGGCGGCTCTGTGGTTGCTTCTTCTGGCGTCCGCCGGTTCGGCGGGGGAAGGCGGTTCAACCGGGTGGGCGCCCAGGCGCCGGTGGATTCCGGCGGGGCATCAAGCCTTGGAGAAACCCGGTTGACTATTCTGTTATGCACTTCCGACTTAAACACTAAAGCTAAGTATGCTTAGCAGTCAAGGGGATGACTAACTAGTTCCTTTTTAAGCGCATCGAGTGCTCCGTTTCGGCCGTTCTGAAGGGTCAAAACGGCCGAAACGGAGCACTCGATAGGGATCTAGGCGTAGGCGTTGACCAGCCGTACAGCGCCGCCGTCCACGCCCTTGGCACCCTGCACGTAGTCAGGGCCGGACTTGAGGATCGCGTCCGAATCCTCGGTGACGGTGCCCATCACCCAGGACGGCAGGCCGCGGTCGTTGAGGCGGGCAACTGCTGCATCTGCGGCTTCGGGGGACACGATGGCCACCATGCCCACGCCCAGGTTCAGCGTACGCTCGAGGTCGGCCAGCGGGACGTTGCCCAGCTCGGACACCAGCTTGAAGATGGCCGGCAGTTCCCAGGTGGAGCGGTCCACGGTGGCCACGAGGCCGTGGGGGAGGACGCGGGCCAGGTTGGCGGCCAGGCCGCCGCCGGTGACGTGGCTGAATCCATGCACGGCCGCACCGCCGGTGACGGGGAAGGTGCGGGCAAGGTCCAGGCAGTCCGCTGCATAGACCCGGGTGGGTTCGAGGAGTTCCTCGCCGAGCGTGCGGCCCAGCTCGGAGACCTGGCGGTCCAATGCCCAGCCTGCGTGGTTGATGACCCGGCGGACCAGGGAGTAGCCGTTGGAGTGGAGGCCGGATGAGGCCATGCCGATCACCACATCGCCGGCACGGACGCGGTCCGGTCCCAGCAGGTGGTCGGCCTCGATGACGCCGGTGGCGGCTCCCGCCACGTCATACTCGTGCTCGCCCAGCAGGCCGGGGTGCTCAGCGGTTTCGCCACCCACCAGGGCGGTGCCGGCTACGGAGCAGGCGGCGGCAATACCGCGGACGATATCGGCGATGCGCTCGGGCACCACCTTGCCGCAGGCGATGTAGTCCGTCATGAACAGCGGCTCGGCGCCCACCACAACGATGTCGTCCACCACCATGCCCACCAGGTCGAACCCGATGGTGTCGTGGATGTCCATGGCCTGGGCGATGGCCACCTTGGTGCCAACGCCGTCCGTGGACGTGGCCAGCAGCGGCTTCTTGTAGGTGAGCAGCCTGGAGACGTCGTAGAGGCCGGCGAAGCCGCCCACCCCGCCGATCACCGAGGAGTTGTGGGTGGCCTTGATGGCACCCTTCATGAGCTCGACGGCGCGGTCGCCGGCTTCAACATCGACGCCCGCGGAGGCGTAGGTGATGCCGGCAGTGTTCCCGGAGGTGTTGCCGGAGGCGGGGGCAGCGGAAGTCATACGGACTCTTTCTTGTCGGCGCCGGGGGTGGTGGCTACGTGATGAATCTCTGGCACGAGGTCGGCTTCGGTGAGCAGGTTTTCAAACTCGGAGTCCGGCCCGGGATCGCAGCCCGTGGCACCTGACTTCTCGGCGGGGTCCTCTTCGGGATCCACAGCCAGGGCTGCGGTTGCACCCGGAAGGGCGGACGGGGAGGGCTTCAGTCCGCCCAGGTCGGTACGCTCCAGCAGGTTCTTGCCCAGCTTGTCCGAGCCCGGAAGTTCAATGGGGTACTTGCCCGTGAAGCAGGCGGTGCACAGCCGCTCACGCGGCTGGCGGGTTGCGCCGATCATGCCGTCTTCGGAGATGTAGGCCAGCGAGTCGGCGCCGATGGCCTGGGAAATTTCCTCGATGGTGGCCCCGTTGGCGATCAGCTCCGCGCGGGAAGCGAAGTCGATGCCGTAGAAGCAGGGCCACTTCACGGGCGGGGAGGAGATCTTGACGTGGACGGCGGCGGCACCGGCCTCACGGAGCATCCGGACAATGGCGCGCTGGGTGTTGCCGCGGACGATCGAGTCATCCACCACCACCACGCGCTTGCCGCGGATCACCGATTCGAGGGCGTTGAGCTTGAGCCGGATGCCGAGCTGGCGCAGCGTCTGCGAGGGCTGGATGAAGGTACGGCCCACGTAGGAGTTCTTGACGAAGCCGTGCGCGAACGGAATACCGGATTCCTCGGCGTAGCCCACGGCTGCGGGTGTTCCCGATTCCGGCACAGGGATGACGATGTCCGCCACCTGGGTGTTTTCGCGGGCGAGCTGGCGGCCCATCTCAACGCGGGACTCGTACACGGAACGGCCGGCGATGGCGGCGTCCGGACGCGCGAGGTAAACGTACTCGAAAACGCAACCGGCCGGCGTCGGCTCCGCAAAGCGCTGGGACCGCACGCCCTGCTCGTCGATGGCAATGAATTCGCCGGGCTCGATCTCGCGGATGAAGCTGGCGCCCACAGTGGCGAGGGCGGACTGCTCGGAGGCCACCACCCAGCCGCGCTCCAGGCGGCCCAGTACCAGCGGGCGGATGCCGTAAGTGTCGCGCGCCGCGTAGAGGGTGCCTTCGTCCATGAATACGAAGCAGAAGCCGCCCTTGATCTTGGGCAGCAGCTCGGTGGCGGTTTCCTCGAGGCTCTTGCCCGGCTCACCTTCCAGCAGGGCGGTGACCAGGGCAGTGTCAGAGGTGTTGCCCTGCTTCATTTCGCCGGTGAGCTGGCCGCCGTTCCGTTCCTGGATCATGGCGTTGAGCTCGGCGGTGTTGGTCAGGTTGCCGTTGTGCGCCAAGGCCACGGTTCCGGTGCTGGTGGCACCGAGGGTGGGCTGGGCGTTGGCCCAGTGGCTGGCTCCGGTGGTGGAGTAGCGGCAGTGTCCCACCGCCAGGTGCCCGGTCAGGGTGTTCAGCGTGGTCTCGTCGAAGACCTGGGAGACGAGTCCCATGTCCTTGTAGACGTTGATCCGCTTGCCGTCGCTGGTGGCAATACCAGCCGACTCCTGACCGCGGTGCTGTAGTGCATACAGCCCGTAATAGGTAAGTTTTGCTACTTCTTCACCTGGTGCCCAAACGCCGAAGACGCCACAAGCGTCCTGCGGGCCTTTTTCGCCGGGGAGAAGATCATGGGAAAGTTTTCCATCGCCGCGTGCCACTGGTCGATTATCTCACGACATGGGGTATGACTTTTCCGGCCGCCCGTTTATGACCGGGCTAGGGCTGCCCGTCCGTGTCCGGCTCGGAATCCGGCACGGCTTCCACGACGGCCCGCTGCTGCCGCTTGATGCTCCGGCGGTCCAGGACCAGCGCCAGTACGGCACCGAGGATGGCGCCGCCGCCGGCGAACCACACCAGGAAGAAGCCGAAGACCGCGCCGGCGTCGAAACTGGGGTTTGCCGGCACCGCGTAGGCGGCCACAGCTGCGGCCGCGACACCCACCAGTGCGCCCAGGATAAGGAACGGCACATACTTGGGCGCGCGGCGGACGGTAACTTCGCGGCGCTCGGCAGGAGGTTGTTCAGAAGGCATGCATCAAGCCTACATTTCCGCCGTTGCCCTCCCCGTACTGCTGCCAGACGCCCGGACGGGGTCCGTACGTGGCAGGGCAGCGGGCGGGATCAGCTGCCGCGGTACGTGGAGTACGCGAACGGGCTGAGGAGGAGGGGCACGTGGTAGTGCTCCGGGCCGGTCACCTCGAACACCAGGTCCACTTCGGGGAAGAACGTGGCCGTCTGCAGGCCGGCGTAGTAGTCCCCGGTGGCGAAGTTGAGCTTGTAGTGCCCGGCTTCCAACTGCTCCGGGCCAAGGTCCTTGGCGCGGCCGTCGGCATCCGTGGTGGAGTCGGCAACATGCCGCCAGGTGCCGCCGTCGTTCCGGTAAAGCACGACGGCGACCCCCGCCGCCGGGCGTCCGGCGCCTGTGTCGAGGATATGGGTGGTGACGTGGGAGACGCTCATTCTGTGATCAGTCCTTCCAGCCGCAGAACGGCGATTTCGCGCAGCTGCTGGGCCACGATGGTGTCCTCTTCGGCTGGCGTGTTGGCCAGCCGTTCCTTCAAAACCCGCAGGATTTCCGGGGCGGTGCGGCCGGCGGCGCGGATCAGGAAGACCCGGCCGAACTTTTCCTCATAGTCCCTGTTGCCCCGGGCAAGGGCCTCGGTGACCGCGCTGTCCGCAGGGTCCACCCCGGCCTGCTCCGAACGTGACATGGACGCCTCGGTGGTGGCCGCCGTCGGACGTTCCCCGATGCGCGGATGGTGCGCCATGGCGGACTCAACCTCGGCGGACGTGAAGGGGCTCGCAGCCTGGGACGCAAAGGCCAGCAGCGAGTCCTTGGTGGCGAACGGCCGGGCTGCGGCGACGGTCTCCACCCAGCGGGCGACGTCGATGCAGGGTCGGAGGGTTTCGGCGGCCCGGGCGGGTTCCGCGGAGTTGAATTCGGCAAGCTTCATGCTGGCTGGTCCCTTGGTGAGAATCTGCTGGCATCCATGGTGACGGCTATGCGGAGGCCGGACTTCCCGGCACCCGGCGACGTAATTTCCCGTCATCCCAGGCTTCCGCATCATGGAACTGTTATTTCAGCATACGTAATATTCAAAAGCAGGCTTCCTGTGGTGTCAAGAAGACTACAACGGCGCACAGGACCAGCCGGTATCATCACGGGAGAGCCGGGGAGCTCGAGTGGATGAGGCTGGGGGGCGCAAAAGAAGATGGACGGTACGGCTCTGCACATGCTGACCGATCAGGACGCGGCACGCGACGCGGGGCTGCGGAAGTATGGGCTGGTCCCTGCCGCTGCGGACGAGCTGCCGGTCCTTGCGGACGCCTCGACCCGTAGTGCGCTGGACAACCTGGTCCAGCTCGCCGCCTCCCTGTGCGGCGTGCCCTACAGCGTGGTCAACATCATCACCGCGGAGCAGCAGCTGCAGATCGCGGCCTTCGGCATCGACCCCGGGATCTGCTCCCGGGAAGACTCGATGTGCGCCACGGTCTTCCTGAGCCACAGGACGACGGTGGTGGCCGATGCCTCGCAGGATTCGCGTTTCGCCGCCAATCCGTTCGTCACCGGAGAAATTGCCGACGTCCGCTTCTACGCGTCCGTGCCGTTGGAGACCCCGGCGGGGCTGGTGCTCGGTTCACTGTGCGTCTTCTCCAATGAGTCCGGACGCCCGAGCGCCGGGCAGATAGGGATGCTGGAAATGCTGGCCCAGCAGGTGGTGGAGCTCCTGGAGCTGCAGCACCGCACCCTGCAGCTCAGCGACGCCCTGGCCGAGCTGCGGCGCAGCAACGCGCTGCTGTCCGAGTTCGCCGGCCGGGTCAGCCACGACCTCCGCGCCCCGCTCACCGCCATCCTGGGGTACGTGGAGCTGGCGGAGGACGATCCGGACATCCCGGCGGACCATCCCTCCGTGGAGTACCTGGGATACGTCGGCAGCAGCGGACGCCGAATGCTGGGAATGCTGGAGGACGTGCTGGACTACTCCAAGGCGGACGGAGCACTGAACCGGGAGCGGGTGTCCCTGCTGGCGGTCACGGCGGAGGCAGCGCGGGACCTTGGCGTGGACCTGGGAGCCGCCAGCGGCATTTCCTGCGAGGACGCGGAACTGTTTGCCGACCGGTCCCAGCTGCGGACCCTGGTCCAGAACCTCCTGGCCAACTCCCTGAACTACCGGAGCGGCACCCGCCCGCTGCGGGTGGCGGTCAGCGCCGACACCGGGCCGCTGGGCGTCACTGTCGAGGTGGCAGACAACGGCAAGGGCATACTGCCGTCGGAGCGGCACCGGGCAGTGGAACCGCTGGTCAGGCTGCACCGGCCCGGGGACGGCCCCGGAACAGGGCTGGGCCTGTCCACCTGCCAGCGGATCGCCCAGGCACACGGGGGAGAACTCTCCATCACGGACACCCCGGGAGGCGGGGCCACTGTCTCCGTGCTGTTCCCCGCCGAGCCTTAAGCCCCCCACCTTAGGGGGTGGTCAGACTTGAGGGTGGTCAGGCGTGCTGGGAGGTCCGGGTGAGGACCCAGGTGTTCGTACCGTCCTGGCGCTCGAACGTGACCGTGGTGACCAGTGCTTCGATCAGCGCCAGCCCGCGGCCCGATTCGGCGTCCTCATCCGGTGACCCGGGGATCATTGGTCCGAACGGCGGCGCGGCGTTGTAAGCGCTGACGCGGGCCCGCAGCAGTGCGGGCTGGACCTCAATGTCCACGCCGAGCTCCACGGGATCCTGCCCCACGGGTTCCGCGTGCTGGACGATGTTCGACGCCGACTCGATCACCGCCGTCGTAAACGTCATCTGGTCCATGTCCCCCACGAAGGGGACGTCGAGCCAGAGGCTGTCCAGGTGGTTGTGGACGGCTTCGATGGCCTCTTCGGCAGCCGGTCCCCGGAAGCTGCGGGACGCCAGGACATTAGTCATTGCTGAACGCCTCCTCGGCAGAACCATAGGACGTCAGCACCTTGTCCATGCTGGTCAGCTGCAGGACCATCTTCACCTGCGGCTGGACGGCCGCGATCCGGAGGTCCCCGCCGGCCTGGCGCGCAGCCTTGAGGCAGCCAATGAGCGCCCCGAGGCCTGAGGAGTCCATGAACGCCGTGTTTTCCAGGTTGACCACGATCCGGTTGGACCCGCCGGCGATCACGTCGGTGACGAACTCCCGCAGCTTCGGCGCGGAGACCATGTTGAGCCGGCCGTCCGCCTTCACCTCGGCGTACGAGTCTTTGACCTCATAACTAAATTCCATCGGAATTCCTCTCCGTATTAGTTGGTTCTGCGTGTTCTGCGGCCGGGTCGTACCCCTTGTAGAGCACGGCGCGGACCAGGATGCTCATGACCACCAGGTCGAAAATGACCCAGGCCACGTTCACCAGGGTGCCCAGGGGTTCCGCCAGGCCGTTGGCCAGGCGGATGAGTCCGACGACGGCGGCCACGGCCAGCAGGACGGACACCACGATCTGGGGCTGGATCAGGCTCCAGCTGGGTCCGCCGCTCTGGCGGGCCTTGGGGGTGACGGCAAACCCGAGGGGACGGCCGAACCAGACGTTGCGGGCCGCCGTCGAGCACGCCTTGATCCAGGTGGGGAACAGCGCCAGGCTGTACTGCTGCCCCCGCCAGGTGGGGATGCCGCGGCCGGCAACGGCGAACAGCAGCTGGTTGACCACCATGAAGGGGATGAACCGGATGAAGAAGTCCCAGCTGAGGCTGGTGACGGGAAGGATGCCCAGCAGCAGGTAGATGATGGGCGCGGCGAAGTAGATGACTGCCGCGTAGCCGCTCAGGTAGGTCCACATGGTGGCGAAGTACATGAGCCGCTGGCCCAGCTTGAGGCCCTTCTGGACCAGCGGGTTTTCCCGCAGCAGCACCTGGATGGTGCCCTGCGCCCAGCGGAGGCGCTGGGTGAGCATGGTCTTCAGGTCCTCCGGCGCCAGGCCGTACGCCAGGACCTCGTGGTGGTAGACGCTCTCCCAGCCCATGGCGTGCATGCGCATGGCGGTGGCCATGTCCTCGGTCACGGAGATGGTGGCCAGCGGCATGACCGGCTGGGCTTCGTCGTTGCGTTCCACGGACAGCGCGTCCAGGACGGCCTGCACTGATTCAAGGGCGCCCAGCGGCGACCAGTCGCGGGCGGACATCCGCTGCACGGCGTCGTCCGCCACGACCGGGACGCCGGACTCGCCCACGTGGGCCAGTTCCATGGCGGCGATCTCTTCGAGGTCCGCCTGGAGGGCTTCGACGTCGGCCATCACCAGGGTCTGCACGGCAGCGTCCACGCGGCGGCGGACCCGGTAGGTGATCTCGCCCAGCGGCTGCCCGGCGTCGAGTTCCTGCTGGGCCTCGCGGGTGGCGGCTTCAACCTCATCGAGCACCTGGGCCACCAGCGGCGTTTCCATGTCCGCTGACTTTCGGGCCTGCTTGATGGCGGAGCGCGAGGCAGCCAGCGCCCGGCGGATGCTCTTCTCGGTCTCCTTGACGTAGCCCACCAGGCCCAGCTGCATCAGGGCCTCGCGGCGCAGGATGGCGTTGGAGCCGCAGAAGAAGGCGGCGTTCCAGCCGTCCTTGCCCTGTTGGATGGGGCCGTAGAACAGGGGAGCCTGGCTGCCCAGCGGATCGTCGGCGGGGACGTTGCTGAAGTACTGCGGTGTCTGGACCAGCGCCACCCGGCGGTTGTTGAAGTAGCCGAGGGTCTTTTCCAGGATGTCCGGCTCCGGGATCTGGTCCGCGTCCAGGATCAGGAGGAACTCGCCGTGCGTCTGCATCAGCGCGTTGTTGAGGTTGCCGGCCTTGGCGTGCCGGGGCAGGTTGGAGGTCCAGTCCTCGCTTCGGGTGACGTATCCCAGGCCGTGCTGTTCGGCGAGGGCCTTCAGCTCGGGGCGGGCGCCGTCGTCCAGGATCCAGGTGCTGTGCGGGTGCCTGATCTTCTGCGCCGCCAGCGCGGTGGTCATCACCATGTCCAGGTCTTCGTTGTACGTGGTGATGAAGACGTCCACGGTGGCATCCGGCGGGGGCGGCGGGGCGGCCTTGCGGATCTTCAGCTTCCACACGGTCATGCCGAAGAGCATGACGTCGATGAGGCTGTAGGTCTCGGCGATCACCAGCGGCAGCGCGATCCACCAGGCGTCCCAGTTCAGTGAGGCGGCCCAGCGCCAGGCGATGTAGTTGACGCCCGTGATGACGGTCAGGACAACAACAAGCCGGGTCCAGAAGCGGGTCATGCCACGGCCTCCTGCGGAAGCCGGCGGACCACAACCACCGTGACGTCATCCTCAGCCGTGGCGGCCGGGGCCAGGGCGAGGATGGCGGTGCTCGCAGCCTGCGCCGACTCCTGGTGGTGCGTTGCCTGGAGCACGGCGTCCGTGAAGTCCTCCACGGAGTCGAAAACGTCCAGGACGCCGTCACTCACCACCACCAGGGAATCCCCCGGCAGCAGGTCCAGGGCCGACTGCGGCCATTCCGTTCCTGCCCAGGCGCCCACCGGGGGACCGCCGGAGGGAAGGCGGTGGACCGTCCCGCCTGACCGGACATGCAGCGCAAGCCCGTGGCCGGCGTCGACATAGCTGACCGTTCCGGAAGCGGCGTCCAGGCGGGCGTGGAAGAGGGTGACAAAGGAATTGGAGGAGTCCAGGTCAGCGGCGATCGCCTTGCTCGCCGAGCCGAAAGCGGTGTCCAGGTCATGCCGCAGGCCCGTCGAACGCATCACCGCGCGGACCGTTGCGGCGATGAGCGCGGCACCCATGCCCTTGCCCATGGCGTCGGCGAAGGTCAGGTGGAGCCCGTCCGGAGTCTGGTACCAGTCATAGAAGTCCCCGCCAACGTTCCGCGAGGGCCGGAACACTCCGGCGACGTCGTAGCCCTCAACCTGGATGTCTTCCTGGGGCAGGAGGCTTTTCTGCACCTCCGTGGCACGCTGCAGTTCGCTGCGCGCGGCCGAATCCGCGGCTGCGGAGGGCCGGCGGCGGAAGAGGGCATTGATCCTGGACTGGAGCTCGCGCGGGCTGAACGGCTTGCTGAGGTATTCGTCCGCGCCGTTGTCCAAGCCGGTCAGCTTATCCAGCTCATCGGCCCGGGCGGTCAGCATCACAATGAAGGCATCCGAGAATTCACGGAGCAACTTGCAGACTTCCAGGCCGTCAAGGTCCGGCAGGTTCAGGTCCAGCGTGACCAGGTCCGGCTGCACGCGGCGCACTTCCTCCACCCCCGCCAGGCCCGCTCCGGCCTGGGTGACGTCGAATCCCTGCTTAACAAGGACGCGGACCAGCAGCCCGCGGATGTCCGGGTCATCCTCGATGACAACGGCACGTCGGGATTCGGTGGGAGAGACCATAGGTCTACTTCTACCGTATTAACCCCTACGAGGCATGTCGCAGCGCTTCACACGGGTGGCAGAGCTGCTACCGGCGAGTACGGATCTTGTGGAAATCCTTGGACCTGCTTGCCCGGACATTGAGGTATGCCCGGGACACTCGAAGGCACGGAGCAGCTTTCACCGGACCAGTGCCAAGGACGGTCTGCCGGGAGGCTGGACGGCTCGGAAAAGGTGCGGTCATGGGGCAAATCAGGATCATAGATCAGGCGGCGGTCCAGGCCGCAGCTTTGGTGGCTTTGGACAAGGGCCGGGCGCTGCTGCGGGTCTACTTCCACAGGCGGAAAGTGCGCGCTGCGGCCACGGCGCTGGCGGCGGCTTTGGCCGAGTCCCGGGAGGTGTGGAGCTGGCCGGGAGACCGGCTTCCGGTGGGGGACGAGATGTCGCAGCAGGTGGAACGCCTGACCCGCCGGCTCAAACTCGAGACGGAAGCACACGTGAGGCTGGAGGCGCTTTTCAAGACTGCGGGTGGAGGGCGTTCCGTCCTGGCGCTTTAGGTGCCACACTTATGAGCAATCGAGTGGCTGGGGGTTACCGGGTCAGGAGATTGTTATGGGTTGGTGGACAGGTTGGGCGTACCTCATTGCGGGACTCATGACAGTGGACGCACTCCTTTTGGCGCTGTGGGCTATTGACGAAGACTGGCCACGGAGTTGGTGGAAGAAACCCTGACGCCTTCAGCGTGGCGGCAGCTCCAGCCGCATCAGCACCCGCGGGAACCCATTAAGCACTGATCCGGTGTCCGCGGCCTTGGTGAAGCCCGCATCCTCAAACAGTTTGCGCGTGCCCACATAGGCCATGGTGAGGTCCACTTTCCGGCCGCCGTTGTCCACCGGGTACCCCTCGATGGCCGGTGCCCCGTAGGCCCGGGCCATGTCCACCGCGCCGGCCAGCAGGTGGTGCGAGATGCCTTTGCCCCGGTAGCCGGGCCGCACCCGGATGCACCAGACGGACCACACCTTTGTGTCGTCCACATGCGGGATCTTGCGGTTGCCGGCAAAACTGGTGTCCGCACGGGGGTGGACCGCTGCCCACCCAACTACCTCGCCGCCGTCGTACGCCAAGACCCCCGGAGGGGGATCCTGCGCCACCAGCTGCTTCACCAGGGCGCCGCGCTCGGTCCCGCGCAGGGCCTGGTTTTGCTTCGACGGGATGCGGTAGCTCAGGCACCAGCAGACGTTGGCGTCGGGCCGTTTGGGTCCGACCATGGTTTTGACGTCCTCGAAGCTGGTTGCGGGACGGACCTCGATGCCCATGCGGCCATCCTGTCACCGGGCTGCAACGCTCTGCAACGGCGCTCTGCAACGTCGCCTGCCCCTGCGGGAGACAGCACCGCTACAATGTACCGACACGGCAACTGCGGATAGACATGGCGGGCACAATGAACGACAAGCTGCACCTCACTCCGGAAGATCAGTTCCCGGAGGACCTGGAAAACGTCTCGGACCAGGAACTGCAGGTCCTGGACAGCCAGGTCCAGCGCCAGCTCGACCACGAAATGGTGGTGGATGGTGAATCGGACCGCGAAACCGAGTTCCGCCACTACGAGCTGGACGAGGAATTCAGCGACCGAGACAAGCGCTGACAAAAACCCCCGGCCCCTGACCGTGTCCATGCTCCAAGGTTGTTATTACACTGGGACGCATGACCGAGCAGGAGCCGGTCCCGCCGCGCGCCGCTGCGGCTTCCGACGGCGGGAGAAGACTTAGCGAGGACGTTGCCTTAGCGTCCGCCGCACCCGAGGAGGGTGAGCCTCCGCGCCTCACTGATCCGAACGCCGTCGACACGTCTGTGCGCACCCCGGCCCAGCGGTCCCGCACCTTCGCCGGGATCCTGGTGAACACCGCGGCCGCCAACGTCACCACCAGCTATCTCTGGTTCGCACTGACGTTTTGGGTGTACCTGGAGACGCGCAACGTGATTGCCACCGGGGTAGTGGGCGGCGCGTACATGCTGCTGATCGCCGCGTCCAGCATCAGCTTCGGCACCTTCGTTGACCGCTACCGCAAGCTGGCCGTGATGCGATTCGCCGCGGCCTTCACCCTGGTGATGTTTGCGTTGTCCGGGGCCATGTTCCTGTTGACGCCCACCGCCTGGCTGCTGGACCTGACCCGGCCGTGGTTCTGGGTGTTCACGCTGGTCATCCTGATCGGCGCGGTGGTTGAGAACATGCGCAACATTGCCCTCTCCACCACGGTGACCATCCTGGTCGAGCCGGACCGCCGCGCCAACGCCAATGGGCTGGTGGGCATGGTGCAGGGACTGATGTTCATTGTCACGTCCGTGCTCTCCGGTCTCTCGGTGGGGCTGCTCGGCATGGGCTGGACCATCGCCGTCGCGCTGGCGCTCACGGCACTGGCGTTCCTGCACCTGCTCACCCTGCGCATGCCCGAGGAAGTCCGGGCGGCAGCCACGGATGCCCACGGCAGCTTCGACCTGCGCGGCTCCCTCGCCGCCGTGCTGGCCATCTCCGGGCTGTTCGCCCTGATCCTGTTCTCCACGTTCAACAACTTCATTGGCGGCGTCTACATGGCCTTGATGGATCCCTACGGCCTGGAGATGTTCCCCGTGGAGCTGTGGGGAATCTTCTCCGCCGTGGGGTTCACGGGGATCCTTGTGGGCGGTGCGCTGATTGGCAAGTTCGGGCTGGGATCCAACCCTTTGCGGACGCTGCTCCTTGCGGTGGCCCTCATGGGTTTCCTGGGTGCAATTTTCACAATCAGGGAGTGGGCGTGGCTGTACATCGCGGGAATCTGGGCCTACCTGGTCCTGGTGCCCTTTGTGGAAGCTGCGGAGCAGACTGTCATCCAGCAGGTGGTGCCGTTGCAGCGGCAGGGCCGGGTGTTCGGGTTCGCCATGGCCTTCGAGTCCGCAGCATCGCCTGTCACGGCGTTCCTTATCGCCCCGATCGCCCAGTTCTGGATCATTCCCTACGCCCGGTCCGCCGACGGCGCCGCCCAGCTGGCCCCGCTGCTGGGCGAGGGCACCTCCCGCGGCATCGCCCTCGTATTCCTCGTGGCCGGGGCCATCATGATCATCGCCGCGCTGCTGGCTTTCCTCACGCCCGTCTACCGCCGGGTCTCGGCGTCGTACGCACAGGCGGCGGCAGAAGAGTCGCGGGCACCGGACACCGCTGCGTAAACACCGAACGCCCCCGCACTGCTGACCAGTGAGATGGTGACCAGTGCGAGAGCGTCCGGGAAAAAGCTGCGGTAAGTGAGAGAGCGTCCGGGGAAAGCTGCGGTAAGTGAGAGAGCGTCCGGGAAAAAGCTGCGGTAAGTGAGAGAGGATCGGGGAGAGCGCTAGATTCCCAGGGCTTCCTTCAGGGCGGCCACGTGGCCATCGGCCTTGACCTGGTACTGCGCCAGGACGACGTTGCCTTCGGTATCCAGCACGACTGTGGAGCGCACAATCCCCTCAGTGATTTCGCCGTTGACCAGCTTCTCACCCCAGGCGCCGTAGGCCAGGGCAACTGAGTGGTCCGGGTCGGAGAGCAGCGGGAAGGTCAGGGAGAAGTCGCCGGTGAAGCCGGCCAGGGCCTCGGGCTCGTCGGGGGAGACGCCGATGACCTCGTAGCCCTTGCCCTGGAGGGAGGCCAGGCTGTCGCGGAAGTCGCAGGCCTCGGTGGTGCAGCCAGGGGTGGCGGCCTTCGGGTAGAAGTACACGATGACGTTCTTGCCACGGTAATCGGCCAAGGCAGTCTCGCGGCCCTGGGCATCCTGAAGGGTGAAGTCAGGGGCCGGGGTTCCGGGCTGGAGCTTGGTGGTCAGGGTGGGGCTCATGGTGTTCCTTTGGAAGACTTTGTCATTACTGGCAAAACATCAAGTGAAGCGGCTTCCCGCTCAGTGGTACAACTCCGGCGTCATATGCAGTATTCCGCCGGCCCGCGGACGGTGGCGCAGGAACCGGGCACAAACTGGTAGCCGCCGCCCCTGACGGTGGCCACGGCATGGCGGGCATTCCCGAGCTTGCGGCGGATCCTGCCCACGTACACGTCGATGGACCGGGCCGAGGCGCCGGGGGTTTCGAACGAGTCCAGGAACTCCTGCAGTTCCTCCCTGCCCACAGTGCGGGACAGGTGCGTGACCAGGTACCGGAGGACCTTGAATTCGACGCCGGTCAGCGGCACCCGCCGCCCGTCCAGGAGGACCTGGTCAGCGGCGAGGTCCACCGCCATGCGGCTCACGGGGCCGGCCGACGGCGGCAGTCGGGTGCCGCCGTCGTCCTCCCCTGGTGCCCCGGATGGGGCGCCGGCAGGGTCCTCCGCCGCGGAGGGAGAATGAGAGGAGTCGTCTGCGGCTCCCCCCGTGTCAGCGGAGGACCCCGGCGTGGGAGCTCCGGCGGCGGGCCAGTGGACTTCCGCCTCCGGAGCAGTTTGAAGGGCCCTGGCCAGGACCAGTTGGGCGGCGCGGGCCAGGAGTTCCGGGCTGGTGCCTTCCTCCGGGACCACCCACACGGCGAGGCCGCGGGCGGCTGCCCCGGTGAAGGCAGGCCTGGCGATGGTTCCGGGACGTGCCCCCGTCCTCGGATGGTGGGCTTCCACTGCCATGGCGCGTCCTTAGACTCCGCCGCGGCGGATCAGCTTGCCCGTGGGGGTCTGCCCGTCCACGACGGCCCCGCGCAGGAAGGTCTTCCGGACCACACCGGAGAGGGCCTTGCCGTCGTACGGGGTGATGGGGTTCTTGTGCTTGAGCTTGGAGACGTCCACCACGAAGGCCTCATCCGGGGCGAAGACGGCGAAGTCGGCGTCGTAGCCCAATGCCAGCTGTCCCTTGGTGGAGAGCCGGGCCAGGGCGGCGGGCTTCTCGCCCATCCAGGACACCACCTGCTCCAGCGGGATGCCGCGGTGGCGGGCCTCGGTCCAGATCAGCGAGAGCCCCAGCTGGAGCGACGAGACGCCGCCCCAGGCGACGGCGAAGTCACCGTTCTCCAGGTCCTTCAGGTCCAGGGTGGAGGGGGAGTGGTCCGAGACGATGCAATCGATGGTGCCGTCCAGCAGGCCCTGCCACAGCAGCTCGCGGTTGGAGGCTTCACGGATCGGCGGGCAGCACTTGTAGGCGGTGGCGCCGTCCGGGATTTCCTCGGCCATCAGCGTGAGGTAGTGCGGGCACGTTTCCACGGTGAGCTTCACGCCGTCGCGCTTTGCGCTGGCAATCATGGGCAACGCGTCCGACGACGAGAGGTGCAGGATGTGTGCGCGCGCGCCGGTCCAGCGGGCCCGTTCAATGACCTCGGCGATGGCCTTGTTCTCGGCTCCGCGCGGGCGGGAGGCCAGGAAGGTCTGGTAGTGGTCGCCGCCGGGGTGCGGGGCGCGGTCGATGGCGTGCGAGTCCTCGGCGTGGACGATCATGAGCGAATCGAATGACTTGAGCTCGGCCATGTCCTCCTCCATCTCGTCCGCGTCCAGGTGCGGGAACTCGTCCACGCCGGAGTGCAGGAGGAAGCACTTGAAGCCGAACACGCCTTCGTCGTGCAGGGCACGCAGGTCGCCCTTGTTGCCAGGGATCGCGCCGCCCCAGAATCCGACGTCGACGAACGCCTGGTCCTCGGCCACCTCACGCTTGAGCTTGAGGTTTGCCACGGTGGTGGTGGGCGGGACGGAGTTCAGCGGCATGTCGATGATGGTGGTGACGCCGCCGGCCGCCGCTGCACGGGTGGCGGAGGCGAAGCCTTCCCACTCGGTGCGGCCGGGCTCATTGACGTGGACGTGGGTGTCCACCAGGCCGGGGATGAGGGTTTCGTCGTCAGCCAGTTCGATGACTTCCGCGCCTGCCAGGCCGTTGCCCAGCGGCTCGAGGGCCACGATCTTGCCGCCGCGGACGCCCACTTCACGGGGAGCCAGGCCGGCGGTGGTGAGGATGCGCTGGCCGCGGATGACCAGGTCAAAACGTTCTTCAGACATGGAGGTCCTCCTTGGTGGTTGCGGAGCGGGACAGCGTGGTGGCTGCCAGCCTTCCGCTGATCTGTGTGCCTAGCTGCTCCAGAAGCGGCGCTGCCTCTGCTATGCACCTGTCTACATTGCTTTCAAGCTCGGTCAAAGCGTAAACGTCCTCGAATCCGGCGGCGGCCGCTGCCAGGGTGCTTCGCCCGCAGACGGCAACCACCGGGACGCCCTGCGCCGCGGCTGCCCGGGCCACGCCCATGGGGGTCTTGCCCAACAGGCTTTGTTCGTCCAGGCTGCCTTCGCCGGTGATCACCAGGTCGGCGCCGGCCAGCCGTTCGGCGAGGCCGGTGAATTCAAGCACGACGTCGATGCCCGGGCGCCGGGTTGCGGCCAGGACGGCGATGGCTGCGTAGCCAACGCCTCCTGCCGCTCCGGCGCCTGGGGCTTCCGCCGCTTTGAAGGCCCTGTTGTACGGGCCTTCCGAACCGATTTCCCTGGCCAGGACTTCGACAAACCTGGCCAGGGCGGCGTCGAGCATGCCGACGTCCTGTTGTGTGGCGCCTTTCTGCGGGCCGAAAATCGCCGCGGCGCCCTGGGGGCCCAGCAAGGGATTGTCGACGTCGGACGCCAGCACAAAGCGTGTGTCCTTCAGCCGGGGTTCGAACCCGCTGAAGTCGATCCGGTCCAGGCGGGCCAAGGCGGCACCGCCGGCCGGAAGGTCGTTGCCGGCGGCATCGAGGAGCCTGGCGCCGAGGCCCTGCAGGACTCCGGCGCCGCCGTCGGTATTGGCACTGCCGCCCACGCCCAGGATGATGCGGTTGCAGCCGGCATCCAGGGCGGCACGGATGAGCTGGCCAGTGCCCATGCTCGTGGCCGTGGCGGCCGCCGCCGGGCCCGGACGCCCGTCCACCAGGACACTTGCGGGAAGAAGCGCCAGGCCCGAGGCCGCGGCCATCTCGATGACGGCTTCATTGCCCCGGACGGCGAACTCGGCCGTGACCGGTTCCCCTGTTGGTCCGGCCACCACGGCGCTGCGGCGGGTGAAGCCCGAGCCGACGGCGGCGTCGAGGGTGCCCTCACCGCCGTCGGCCACGGGAATCCGGATCACCTCAAGGTTCCCGCCCGCGCCCCGCTGCAGGCCCTTTTCCAGGTGCGCACAAACTTCGGGGGCGGACAACGACCCCTTGAACTTGTCCGGGGCAATGACAATGCGCATGGCTGTCTTTCTTTTGAGGGCCGCAGGGTTTAGGCCTGCAGCGCCAGGATGGCGGTGGGGGCGTCGGCGGCGGTCTCGGCCAGTTCCTCGAACTCGTTCACGGCGTTGATTTCCACGCCCATGGAGATGTTGGTGACCTTCTCCAGGATCACTTCCACCACCACGGGAACCTGGAACTCGCCCATGAGTGCCTTGGCCTTGTCGAAGGCGGCGGCGAGGTCGTTGGGGTCCTCCACGCGCACGGCCTTGCAGCCCAGGCCTTCAGCAACCTTGAGGTGGTCCACGCCGTAGCCGTTGGTCTCTGGCGAGTTGATGTTGTCAAAGGCCAGGGAAACGTTCTGTTCCATGTTGAACCCGCGCTGGGACTGGCGGATCAGCCCCAGGTAGGAGTTGTTCACCACCACATGGATGTAGGGCAGGTTGAACTGTGCGCCCACGGCCAGTTCCTCGATCATGAACTGGAAGTCGTAGTCGCCGGAGAGGGCCACCACGGTCTCGTCCGGCTTGCCGCGGACCACGCCGAGCGCGGCCGGGGCCGTCCAGCCCAGGGGACCTGCCTGGCCGGCATTGATCCACTTGCGCGGGCCGAACACGTGCAGCATCTGCGCGCCGGCGATCTGGGACAGGCCGATGGTGGACACGTAGATGGTGTCGCGGCCGAAGGACTTGTTCATCTCCTCGTACACGCGCTGCGGCTTGATGGGGATGTTCCCGAAGTGCGTCTTGCGGTGCAGGGAAGCCTTGCGGTCCTGGCACTCGGCAACCCAGGCGCTGTAGTCCGGCAGGGACCCTGCCGCCTTGCGCTCCTTGGCGAGCTCAACCAGCCCAGCCAGCGCCGCACCGGCGTCGGACGCGATGCCCAGGTCCGGCGAGAACACGCGGCCAATCTGCGTGGGCTCAATGTCGATGTGCACGAACTTCCGGCCGGCCGTGTAGGTCTCCAGGCCGCCGGTGTGGCGGTTGGCCCAGCGGTTGCCGATGCCGATCACGAAGTCGCTCTGCAGGTAGTTCTCGTTGCCGTAGCGGTGGGACGTCTGCAGGCCCACCATGCCGGCCATAAGCTGGTGGTCGTCCGGGATGGTTCCCCAGCCCATCAGGGTGGGGATGACGGGGATGTTCAAGGTCTCGGCCAGTTCCACCAGCTGCGCGGAGGCGCCTGCGTTGATGATGCCGCCGCCGGCAACGATCAGCGGGTGCTGGGCTGCGGTCAGCATGTCCAGGGCCTTTTCCAGCTGCTTGCGGGAGGCCTTGGGCTTTTCGACGGGGAGGGGCTCGTAGGTGTCGATGTCGAACTCGATCTCGGCCAGCTGCACGTCGATGGGCAGGTCCAGCAGCACGGGGCCGGGGCGGCCGGAGCGCATCAGCTGGAACGCCTTCTGGAAGGCGCCGGGAACCTGGCCGGGCTCCAGGATGGTCATGGCCATCTTGGTGACGGGCTTGGCGATGGACTCGATGTCCACGGCCTGGAAGTCTTCCTTGTGCAGCTTGGCCACGGGGGCCTGGCCGGTGATGCAGAGCATCGGGATGGAATCGGCCCACGCGGCGTACAGGCCGGTGATCATGTCCGTGCCGGCCGGACCGGAGGTGCCGATGCAGATGCCGATGTTGCCGTCCTTGGCCCGGCTGAAGCCGTCCGCCATGTGGCTGGCACCTTCAACGTGGCGGGCCAGGGTGTGGCGGATGCCGCCGTGGGCGCGCATTGCGGAATAGAAGGGGTTGATCGCGGCGCCTGGCAGGCCGAACGCCTCGATGGCGCCTTCCTTTTCCAGGATGGCAACCGCTGCATCAACGGTACGCATCTTGCTCATGGTGTGCTCCTACTAAAAGTCTGGTGGGAAAAGCCTGTTTTTGGGTGTGCTGAAGTACCCCCACGAACCGTCGCGGGGCACTTTGGGGCTGGCCGCCGTCGTAATTGACGACGGCGACCGGCGAGCCTGTGTCGAAGTGCCCCGTTTCGGCGGGGCTGGCTTAGCTGCTGCCCGGGATTACTTCCGGCCGCTGAGCTGGAGGACCTGCTTGAAGAGTCCTGAGTGGTCCAGTGCGCCGTCGCCCTGGTTGACGGTGGCGGCGACGAGCTGGGCGACGACGGCGCCGAGGGGGACGGCGACGTTGGCTTCGCGGGCGGCGGAGGTGACGATGCCCAGGTCCTTATGGTGCAGGGCCAGGCGGAAGCCGGGGTCGAAATTGCGGTCGAGCATTTTCTGGCCCTTCTGGTCCAGGACCTTGGAGCCGGCGAGGCCGCCGCCGAGGACCTTGAGGGCGGCGTCGGTGTCCACCCCGTAGGCCTCGAGGAAGGCGATGGCCTCGCCGAGGACCTCGATGTTGACGGCGACGATGAGCTGGTTGGCTGCCTTGACCGTCTGGCCGGAGCCGGAGGGGCCCACGTGGACGATGGTCTTGCCGACGGCGTTCAGGACGTCCGATGCTGCGTCGAAGTCTGCCTTGTCGCCGCCCACCATGATGGAGAGGGCGGCGTCGATGGCGCCCTGTTCGCCGCCGGAGACGGGAGCGTCGAGCGGGCGGATGCCGGCTTCGCGGGCGTCGTCGGAGAGGCGCTTGGCGACGTCGGGGCGGATGCTGGAGGCGTCGATCCACAGGGTGCCCTGCCTGGCGTTGGCGAAGACGCCGTCCTTGCCGCTGACAACACCCTCGACATCGGGGGAGTCCGGCACCATGGTGATGACGACGTCGGCATCCTTGACGGCGTCAGCGATGCTGGTGGCACCCTTGCCGCCTTCGGAGACGAGCTTGTCGATCTTGTCCTGGCTGCGGTTGAAGCCGGTGACGGTGTGGCCGGCCTTGACCAGGTTGATGGCCATGGGCAGGCCCATGATTCCGAGTCCGATAACTGCAACGTTGCTCATGATGGTTCTCTTTTCTGGAAGTCTGTGGTGGTGCGGCAGGATTCCAACTAGGTCGCAGTAGATGTTGTTTTGGGGGCCGTAAACGACATCTGCTGCTACCTAGTTGGGCGGGCGGGGATTACTTGGCGGCGTGTTCGCGGATGGCCCAGCTGAAGGCCGTTTCCTGCGGTTCCTTGTACTCGAGGCCGATGTAGCCCTCGTAACCGAGTTCACGGCTGCGGGCGATCCACTCGCCGAGGGGAAGGGTGCCGGTGCCGGGGGCGCCGCGGCCGGGGTTATCCGCGATCTGGATGTGGCCGAAGTCCTTGGCGTGGTTTTCGATGACGGACTCGACGTCGTCGCCGTTGACTGACAGGTGGTAGAAGTCGGCGAGGAGCTTGATGTTGCCGACGCCGGCCTCCGCCTTCACCCGGGCGATGACCTTGAGTGCGTCGTCGGCGGTGAGGAGCGGGTATTTGGGTGCTCCGCTGACCGGTTCGAGGAGGACGGTCCCGCCGATCCGGGCGACGCCTTCTGCTGCTGCGGCGAGGTTCTTGACCGCCAGTTCGTCCTGCTCCTCGGGAGTGAACTCCTCCTGCCGGTTGCCGTAGAGGGCGTTGAAGGCCTTGCAGCCCAGGCGCTCGCCGATGCCGGCCACAACGTCGATGTTGTCCTTGAACTCGGAGCAGCGTCCCTTCCAGGAGACCAGGCCGCGGTCGCCGCCGGGCATGTTGCCGGCGTTGAAGTTCAGGCCGGTGAGCTGCACCCCTGCGTCCTTGATGGCGTTCTCGAATTCGGTGATCTGGGCGTCGGACGGAACGGAGCTTTCAAACGGCCACCAGAACTCCACAGCGTCAAAGCCGGCTGCCTTGGCTGCGGCGGGGCGCTCGAGCAGGGGCAGCTCCGTGAGGAGGATGGAGCAGTTCACTGTGTACGTCATCGTAGGTCCTTCCAAGGAGGGCTTTGATCCATCTTCCCTTGCTTCGAGTTCTTTCAAACTTTCCGCTATGTGGAATTAAGATTCTGCTTTATGAAAAGTGTAGGGAATGAGGGGTGGGGGAGTCAAGGGGCGCATGGCCCACGCAACGTGGTCCAGGCCGCACACGACAGAGAGCCAGGGGCGGTGGCCCCTGGCTCTCTTATATTTCTGTCTACGGAAAGTCCCGCCCTGTCAGCGGCCTCTCGTAACTTCAACCACGTCGCTCTTCTTCCAGTCGGACCAGTCGGACCAGTGTCCGTTGTCCTTCTTCACCCGGTAAGACACCATGTGGTACACCTCTTCGGCGCCCCTCTTGTCCAGGTTGCGGACTTTGTCAACGCTGTGGATGATCCTGGCGTCGTCCTTCTTGTCGAATTCCTCGTAGAAGTGGGAGCTGCCCAGGAAGTCGTCCGTGCGCCGCGGGCCCTTCTCGTCCTCGTAGCGGAGTTGGCGGATATGGACGGTCTTCTTGCCGTCGCAATCGGCCTTGATCCTGAAGTCGACCTTGTTGCCGCGGAGGTCCTTGGGGTCCAGCGGCTTGACGGTACACCCGTGCCGGTCGTCACGCCGGTCGTCATGTGCCTGGACCGGGCCGGCGAATGCCACGGAACCGCCGAGCAGGCCCAGGGAGAGGAGCGGAACCAGGGCGATCCTTGCCCGGGTTGAGCGGATTCCTGTTGATGGAGTGATGGACATTTGTGCTCCTGAAAAGGATGCGATTCACCAATTGTGTTAGGGCGCGATTCCCCATGTGGGGCAGGTAAGCCAGCGCCTGACTGAGCATCGCGGTTGGTCAGCGGCGGCCGCAGCCTGCCCGTCCCCTTTTCAAACTGCACGCCCTGCTAGTGGGGGCGCGTATCCGGCCTCATTGAATGTTTGTGATCCGGTACTTAAATCGTGCACCTGCGCTTCGGCACGCGCTAGGGCCGCGTCTACCCTTTTTGGTTGCGTTTAAAGCCTGCCCCTAGTGCGTCAGGTCCTTGCCCTTGGTCTCGGGAATGGTGAACACGAACGCCGCGCTCACGGCCAGGAGCACCACTGCGTAGATGTTGAACAGCTGTGGAACGCCCATGGTGGTTCCGAGCCACTGCTGCAGGTACGGTGCGGTGCCGCCGAACACTGCCACGCAGATGGAGTACGGCACACCCACGCCGACGGTACGGATGGACGTGGGGAACAGCTCTGCGTAGACGGCCGGCACAATGGCGGCGCTCGCAGCAATGAAGACCAGCATGACGGACATGCCCACGGCCAGCTGCCAGGCTGAATCCTTGAGCAGCCAGGTCATGGGGAAGTGCATCACTGCAGACCCGATGGCGCCGGACCACAGCACCTTCTTGCGTCCGATGCGGTCGGACAGTTTCCCCCAGAAGGGAAGGGCGGCGATGAAGACGATGTTGGCGATGACGGCCGCCCAGAGTGCTTCGCCGCGGTCGATCTTCAGTGCGGTGGTGGCGTAGCTGGGCGCCACGACTCCCCAGACGTAGTAAATGACGGTCAGTCCAACCGTCAGGCCGATGACCTGCAGTGCCTGCTTGCGGTGGCGGACAATCTGCGGCCAGAGCGGCGCCCGCTTTTCGGCCAGCGATTCGCCCTCGAACGCTTCGGTCTCGTGCAGCCGTGACCGCATGATCAGCGCGTACAGCCCCATGGCCGCGCCCAGCAGGAACGGGATGCGCCAGCCCCAGGCGTTCATGGCCTCCGCCGTCAGGGTCATGTTAAGGACGGCGCCCAGCAGTGTGCCGAACAGGATGCCCACGGTTCCGGAGGTGTAGATCAGGGTGGCCCAGAAGCCGCGGTGCTCCTTGGGTGCCATCTCGGACAGGTAGGTCTGCGACGACGGCAGCTCGCCGCCGTGCGCCAGGCCCTGGATGAGCCGTGCCACCAGCAGCATCAGGGACGCCCAGGCGCCAATGCTCGCGAAGGTCGGAGCGATGCCGATCATCAGGCTGCCCAGCGAAGCGAGTCCGACGGCTAGGGTCATCGAGGTCTTGCGGCCCACCCTGTCGCCGATCCAGCCGAAGAGGAAGCCGCCGAAGGGCCGTGCCACAAAGCCGACGGCGAAGATCGCCAGCGTGGACAGTACCGCCGACGCCGGGTCGGCCTTGCTGAAGAGCTGGCTGGCTATGAAAGGCGTGAACGTGGCGTAAATGGCCCAGTCGTACCATTCGACGGCATTGCCGATGCCGGTTCCGACGATGGTCTTGGTGGTGGACACGCGTCCAGTCTGCTGCTTGGTTACTGCAATGGACATGGTTACTTCCTCAGGTTCGTGGTGAAGAGGATGGGGATGGGAGGGGCGACGGCGGGTCAGGCCGCCGCCGCCAGGGCGGCAAGGCGCGAGGTGGCCAGTTCGGTGTAGAGCGCAGCTCCATCAGCCAGCACGCCGTCGTCGAACGTTGCATAAGGGGAGTGGTTGAACGGTGAGGCGGCCGGATCGCCGCCCGGGGCGACGGCGCTGAGGCCGACGAACGTGCCGGGCACCTCGGCGAGTACCCGGGAAAAGTCTTCCGAACCGCTCAGGGGAGTGGCCCAGCGGGAAAGGCGGCGCTCGCCGAAAAGTCCAGCAATGACCTTCTCCGCCGTGTGCGTTTCGTCCTCGTTGGTGATGGTGAGGGGGTATTCCTCCTGGTAGTCCACGTGGACCTCCACCCCGTGCGCGGCCGCTATTCCCTGGAGCAGGCGCGGCACGGCCTCCATCATCCTGAGCCGGGAGCTTTCCGAGAAGGTTCGGACCGTCGCCTCGATGCGGGCAGTCTCGGGGATGATGTTCCGTTTGGTGCCGGCGTGCAGCACACCCACCGAGAGCACCACCGGATCGAACATGTTGAACTGCCGGGTCACCATGACCTGCAGGGCGGTGACCATCTCGGCAACCACTGTGACGGGATCCTTCGCGGCATGCGGGGCGGAACCGTGGCCGCCCGCTCCCAGCACCGTGACCTCCAGCCCGTCCGAGGCGCTAAGCATCACGCCGGGCTTCGTGCAGAACGTGCCGTGGGGCTCGAGCGAGGAAAACACATGCATCCCGTAAGCCGCCTGCACGCGGGTTCCGGCGGAATCCAGGACGCCTTCGCGGATCATGTAGCTGGCACCGTCGCATCCCTCTTCGCCGGGCTGGAACATCAGGACGACGTCGCCCTGCAGCAGGTGCTGCTTCTCGGCAAGGAGAGTGGCGGCTCCGGTGAGCATCGAGGTGTGCAGGTCGTGGCCGCAGGCGTGCATGGCGCCGTCGGCCTGGGAAGAGAACTCCACGCCCGTCTTCTCCTGGACGGGAAGGCCGTCCATGTCGGCGCGGAGGAGAACCGCGGGCCGCTGGGCGCCCGTGCTGCCTGCCGCGGCCTTGCCCCCGCGAAGCACTGCGGTGACGGAGGAGGTTTCCTCGCCCAGGGTGATCTCGAAAGGAAGCCCGTCGAGGGCCTGGAGGACTTTCTCCTGGGTCCGCGGGAGGTGCAGCCCGATTTCCGGGTGCCGGTGGAGGTCGTGGCGGAGACGGATGAGGTCCCCATGCAGTTCCTTGGCGTCTTCAATTACGGGCACTGTGCGGCTCCTGGGCTTAGCTTTCGTGGTCTGTGGACTATTCTGGAGTGGCGCAACTCACATCCAGAGAAAGCGCTGGAAATATCCTTCCTGTACCGGCTATGTGCAGGATTCGTGCATGAGGAGGTGGACCTGATGGAACTCAGTGAGGAAGACCTGGCCCTCATCCAGGTGCTGCAGACGTATCCCCGGCTCGGCTGGGCGGACGCCTCCAAGGTGCTGGGCGTGCACGCCACCACCCTTGCTGCCCGCTGGGAACGGCTGACCTCAAGCGGGGCAGCGTGGGTGACGGCTCACCTCGCGGGGGATCCACAGCAGATGCTCCTGGCCTTCGTGGCGGTGGACTGCGACATGAACCTGCGGGACAGCGTGACAGCGCAATTGGCCGGCATCCCCGGGATCATTACCGTCGAGGAAGCGGCAAGCAACCGGGACCTTATGCTGACCGTGGTCACCAGGTCCCTGGAGGAGTTCAGTGCCTCGGTGGTCGCCCAGTTGAAGGGCATCGAGGGGCTGATCAAGTACCAGGCGGCCCTGTGCACGCGGCTTCACACCAGCGCCGACGAGTGGCGGCTGAATATCCTGGACAAGCATCAGCTGGCATTGCTTCGGACGCTCGGGCGCCAAAGCGGCCCGGACGCCCGCCATGCGGAAGCCGGGCAGTTGCCGCAAAGCCACCTGGACCTGTTGCCGTTCCTGGCCCGCGACGGAAGGGCAACCGCGGCCCAGATAGCTCGGGAATTGGGGCGTCGTCCGGCAACGGTGCAGCGGCAGCTGAACCGGGTGCTGGCCAGCGGCGTCCTGCTGTTCCGCTGTGAAATTGCGCAGGCCTTTTCCTCCTACCCCGTGACATGCCAGTGGTTCGCCAATGTTCCCGCGGGACAGCATGAGGAAGCGGCTGCCGCCATCCGGACCATTAAGAATGTTCGACTGAGCGCCTCCACCACAGGGCCCACCAACTTCGTGATCATCATGTGGCTGCAGTCCCTTGCGGACGTTATGACCGCCGAACTTTCCCTCCAGCAAAAGGTCCCCGGCATACACCTGGTGGAAAGCGTGGTGATGCTGCGGACGGTTAAACGGGTGGGCTGGATGCTGAACGAGGACACCACGTCCAGCGGCGCGGTGGTGGTCCAGTCCGCGGCACTGCCGGCTGCGGACTGAACAGTGGACGTCCCGGCCCGCCTCCCGGGAAGGAGGCGGGCCGGGGGCATTGGCGCTGCTACTGGGACAGCTCGGCCACCTCATGCGCCTCGAGGCGGCCCCGGCCCTGTGGAGCGGGTGCAGCCGAAACCTTGCCGCGCGCGCTCTTGGCGAACGGCTTCCGGGACTTGGACGGATCAACAGAAATCGGCTCGGGGACTTCGCCGGCCGGGTTCGCGGGGCGCCGCAGGTGCCAGTCGGTCACCGCCTGGTAGGCGGCGGCCACGGCCAGCAGCCGGTCCTCGGCGAAGGGCTGGCCGCCAAGGATGGTGCCCACCGGGACGCCGGCCGAGTCAAAACCGATGGGCAGAGCGAGCTCGGGCAGCCCAATCGCGTCGAAGGGGTTGGGGCTGGTCTGCAGCACCACATCGCACTGCTCGAACAGATCGTCCAGGACGCGTTCCAGCAGCAGGACCTTGGCGCGTTGGCCCAGGACGTACTCGTTGGCGCCCAGCATAGAGCCCTGCAGCCAGCCGGTCACAGACACCCCAAAGCTGCGGAGATCCTTGCGCAGTATGGGCAGGAACGGCTCACTCCGTTCCGGCAGCCGCACATTGTTGAAGGCTGTGCTTGTCAGTGTGTCCCAGTCCTCGGGCAGTCGAACGTCCACAATCTGGATTCCTTCAATGCCGGCGAGCTTGTCCAGGAAGGCCTTGCGTGCCGCTGCGGTTTCCGAGGATCCTGCGGTGAAGTCCGGGATCACGCCCACCCGGGTGCCCCAGCGCATAGCCACCTTGTTGCCACGCTTGACTGGAGTCGCGGCCGTGATCAGGTCCGGGACGGGCGGAAGCCCCAGGGTGCGAGGGTCGTTGGGATCCTCCCCGGCCATTGCGCTCAGCATGATGGCTGCGTCCTTCGCATCCCTGGCGAGCGGTCCCGGGTGGTCGCGGGTATAGCTCAGCGGGATGATGCCGTACAGCGAAACCCGGCCCATGGTCGGTTTAAGCCCCGTGAGGTTTTGGGCGTTGGACGGCGCGGTGATGGAGCCGCCGGTCTGGGTTCCCACGCTGGACGTTGCCATCCGTCCGGCCACTGCAGTTGCTGAGCCGGACGAGGATCCGCCCGGATTTGTCCGTGGATCCGCAGGGGTCCAGGCATTGACGGTGGTGATGCGGCCGTCCGGAGTGGTGGCACGGGTGGTGGCCAGCGGACCCATCTGGGTTTTTCCGAGGACAATGCCGCCGGCGCCGGTCAGCTTGGACACGGGCGTTGCGTCAAACGGGGGCGTGAAGTCCTTGAAGATGTATGAGTTGGCTGTGGTGGGGTAGGCGCGGGTGTAGTAGTTGTCCTTGATGGCCAGCGGGATGCCATGAAGGGGTCCCTTGTAGGCGGCGCCGGCCAGGGCCCGGGCGCTTGCCAGGGCATCGTCTGCTGCCACCAGGTTGAACGCCTGGTAGTCCGCGTCGAACGCGCCGATCCGGTCAAGGTAGGCCTCCACCAGCAGTTCGGCGCTGAGCCGGCCCTGCCGGATGAGGCTTGCGGCTTCCGCGATGGTCAGCTCGGTAATGTCCGCCAGGGCTTCGGGCCGGACGTCCCCGTACGCGTTCGGGTTGATCCCGGCGGGCACCACCGCTGTTGGCGCGGCGTGGGCAACAGCGGGAAGCGCCACCGCACCCAGCGACGTAGCTGCTGCAAGAACGGCAAACCTGTTGACGAAGGACCGGCGGTCAATGGTGCGGTCCGTCGGCTGGCTGTCCACGCTGTCCACCGGGTTCATGCCGTCCTCCGTGCAGTATCGATTGAGGGGTACAGAGCGGGAGGAGCTGCCTGCTGGGACAGGAGCGCGGGGTCCGCAGTTCCTGCCGCGCCGGCAAAGGGCACCTGGTAGGCGCTCAGTTCAGCGACCGTGGTGCGCATGAAGGAACGCAGGCTGGCCAGGACCGACGCCTGTCCGGGGCTTCCGGTCTCGGGGTCGCTGGCGGTTCCGGCGGGAAGCTGGTTGAGGTCGATGCCGAGGGATGCCAGTCGTGCCCGGATCATGATGTCCAGTTCGGCGTCGGATGGGGGAGTGAGGGGCATGATGCTCCTTCTTCTACGTTGCTGGTGTTGCAGCAGGTACAGCTGAGACACAGTGATACTTCCACTGGCTCGTGGCGCTGTCATGTCATGGAAGTTGCGGGCAGATTTCCCGCCGCGTGGCTGGCGCGGCTTAATAGTTCCGCATTATGGATTTATCTTTCCGGAAACATGCGGTCCCTAACGTTGCTCGTGACCCTGCGGCATCCTATGTGCCGCCGTCCTCCAACGAACAGGCAACGGCATGAATGTCACCGCGCCCACGGCAGCACCTCCCGCTTCCAGGAAGCCGCTCTACAAGTCCCTTTTCTTCCAGATCCTGGTGGCTGTTGTGGCCGGTATCCTCATCGGACACCTCTGGCCGGACATCGGCGCAGGGCTTCGCCCCCTGGGTGACGGCTTCATCCAGCTGATCAAGATGATCATCGCTCCGTTGATCTTCCTGGTGATCGTCACCGGCATCGCCGCGGTCAGTGACGTCAAGGCCGTGGGCCGCACCGGCGTCAAGGCGTTGATCTACTTCACGGCGGCCACGCTGTTTGCCCTGGTCTTTGGCCTGGTGGTGGGGAACGTGGTCCAGCCTGGCGCGGGACTGAATATCGATCCGGCGTCGCTCTCCCAGGACGCCCTCAACGCCAAAACCGCCACCGCGCCGCCGAAGGACGCTGGCGCCTTCATCCTGGGCATCATTCCCACCAGCGTGGTGGGAGCTTTTGCCAGCAACAGCCTGCTTCAGGTGTTGTGCTTCGCCGTCTTCTTCGGCGCGGCGATCGTCGTCGTCGGCCGTGAACGCTGCATGCCGGTCGTCACGCTGATGGAGACCGTGCTGGAGCTGTTCTTCAAGATCATGGGCTGGGTCATGCGGGTGGCGCCGGTGGGTGCTTTCGGTGCCATGGCATTCATCATTGGCCAGTACGGCCTCAGCTCCCTGAGCACGTATGGCCTGTTGATCGCGGCCTGCTACGGCGCGGCGATTGTGTTCATCGGACTGCTGTTCGTGGTGGCGTGGGTTTATCCGCGGGTGCCGCTGTGGCAGTTCATGAAGTACACCCGCGAGGAATTCCTACTCGCTTTGGGCACAGCCTCCACCGAATCCGTGCTGCCGCGCATCATGACCAAGCTGACCAACGCCGGTTGCTCCCGCGCCACCACCGGCCTGGTGGTCCCCACCGGGTATTCCTTCAACCTCGACGGCGCCGCGCTGTACCTCTCCATTTCCCTCCTGTTCCTGGCGCAGGCCTTCGGCTACAACCTGGATCTCGGCCAGCAACTGGCCGCTCTGGGCATCCTCATGCTGACGTCCAAGGGCATGGCCGGTGTGCCCGGATCAGCGTTCCTGGCCCTGTCCGCCACGGCGGGTGCTTTGGGAATCTTCCCGGTGGCGGGCGTTGCCCTCCTCCTGGGCGCGGACCGGCTGATGGACTCCATGCGCGTGGTGGTGAACCTGCTGGGCAACTGCGTTGCCACCTTCGTGGTGGCCAAGTGGGAAGGCCAGTTCGACCGCGCCGCCATGCTCCGCGCCTTTGCAGGTGAAACCACGACGACGGATGCGGCCTTGGAGCCGGCCGGAACCAGTGTGCCTGGCAGCGTGGCGGCGGGGACCGCCGTCGAACAGTCGCCGCTGGGGACGTCGGCGCCGGCGGTGCGGTAGCCTCCGGCCTTTGCCGCCCTTGTACTGCACACTGTTTCTATGACCTTTGCGAATGTGGGAAGCCTCGAAACCAAGCCCGGCCAGCGCGATGCCGTCCTCTCAATCCTGGTCCGGCCCATGGCGGGGCTGAAGGAGGCCGGCTGCCTGCTGTACGAGGTGGGCGTGAACGACGCCGTGCCGGACACCGTGTTCGTCTGTGAACTGTGGGAATCGCCGGAGGCGCACCGGGCGTCCCTGGGGCTGGAGAGTGTGCAGGCGGCGATTGAGGAAGCCATGCCCCTGCTCACCGGTGAAATGGGCGGCAACCAGTTCACGGTGCTGGGTTCCCCGCTCCGTTAGGTTTTGCGCCGGTAGCTGTCTGCGCTGGCAGGGTTATAACCCAAGGGGCCCTGTGCTGCGCCTGCTCCGGCAAGTAAGCTTCCCGGCATCGACTGGACATGGAGCAAAGGGGTAAGGGAGACACATGAAACCGCTGCCTGCACTGGAACTTGTTACCCGCCTGGAAGATGCGGAGTGGCTGGACCCCGTTTCCAAGAAGGTCCGAAAAGTGGTGAAGCGGGCCATCCGCCCCAAGTGGGCACGCGACGTCCTGCATGGCGTTCCCATTGGACACCCCGTGCATCCGCTGGCGGTCCAGGTGCCCATGGGTGCGTGGATCTCCGCGGCCGTGCTGGACGCCCTGCCTGGTAACGACAAGGCCTCAGCGCTCCTGATCGGTGTGGGCGCCGGAGCCGCCGTGCCCTCCGCGGTGGCTGGCTTTACCGACTGGACGCAACTGCACCCCCAGCAGCAGCGGGTGGGGCTGGTCCATGCCGCTGCCAACATCACGGCCACGGGCCTCTACGCTGCCTCGCTGGTTGCCCGGGCCCGGGGCAGCCGGGGCGGAGGCAAGGTGCTTGCCTACCTCGGCCTGGCCGTTGTGGGTGCGGGCGGGTTCTTGGGCGGCCATCTCACGTACCGGCAGGCGGCGGGCGTGAACCACAGCGAGGAGATCCCGCACCGCTTCCCGAGCGGATGGCAGCCGCTGGCTCCGCTCGCGGATCTGCCCGACGGGAAGCTCCACAAGATTGTTGTGGCCGAGATTCCGCTGCTTGCCTATCGGGAGGGGGAGGCCGTCAGCGTGCTGTCCGACGTCTGCAGCCACCTTTCCGGGCCGCTGCACGAAGGCAAGGTCAAGGGCGGCGGGCTCCGGGACACGGTCGACCAGAACGGCGGCCCTGGTGACGGTGGCGACCCGTGTGTGGTGTGCCCCTGGCATGGAAGCACCTTCTCGCTGCGCACGGGGGAAGTGCAGTCTGGCCCCGCCACCGCGAAGCAGCCGCTTTTCGAGACGCGGGTGAGCGGTGGCCTCGTGGAAGTCTGCCTGCCCGGGGCTGAGTAGGCGCTCGCTGATTCGTTCGTCCGGCGTACTTGGGCTGTCTTTCCGGCTCGGGGCTGGCGACCCACGTGCGCCGGGCTGCCCGTGTCTGTGGGCGTTTGGTGCCGGCTAGGTCAGTGCCGGGTCCCAGTCCGTTATTGCGTCCCAGTCACTTATGGGGTCCTTTGGCAGGACGGGCGGCAGGGCGTAGAAGTCGTCCCATAAGGGGTCGTCCGCTGGTATGTCGTCCAGGTCTATGAGGTTGTCATCTTCAGGTTCCTCCGGTGGAGGTTCCAGGTGCAGGAGGTCTGCGGCAGGGCAGGCCTGGGCGACGGCCATTGGCGGATAAGGCAGCACGCCGGGAACTTGCCCGTTGTGATGCTCCTCCGGATTCAACCGCGCCGGCATGGCGGACAGGACAGATTCGGGCCAGTGGGGTGGTTCCCAGTCCTGATGTTCGCTTTTGTAGTGCCGGCCGGTGGGTGAGGTCCAGCCGGGTGGTTCGTTTGTGGTGGCTGGTGTTGGTGTCCAGCCGGTGGTGTGCCGGAGTTTGTGGTGCTTCGGGCAGGGGTGTCCGAGGTTGCTGATGCCGGTGGTTCCGCCGTGCTGCCAGGCCAGGAGGTGGTCTGCCTCGTTATCCAACGACGGGTTGTTGCAGCCGGGGAAGGGGCATTTGCCGTCCCGCAGCCGCAGCCAGTTCCGCATGGCTTTGGTGACCCGGTAGCTGGTCCGCCCGATCTCCAGCGGCGCCCCGTCCCGCGGATCGACAAGGACCCGGTGGAACGAATCCGCCCCGTTCGCGACCAGGTCCCTCGCCATGGACGCCGGGATCGGCCCGTACCCGTCCAGCATGGCGGGCTCGTCCGTTACTCCCATCAGCGCGACTACCGGGACCATGACGAGCACCTGCGCCCGGACCGCCGACGACAGCCCGGCAAGATCCGTCCCTGCACCTGCCCCGTCGCTGGTACCCAACCCGTCACCGTCGCCGTTGCAGTTACTGGCCCGGTCGCCGTCGCCGTTATTGGCGCCGCCGTTGCGGGCGGTGTTGCCTGCACGGAGGCTGGAACTGTCTCCATTACCGCGACTGCTGCTGGTATTGGTGCCGCTGGTGAGGATGGCTGCGGCGAATTGGTCGGCCCGGATTTGGGTGAGGGTGCGGAGTTCGTCGGGTCCCTGTATGCCCCGGGCGACGGCGTTGAGCCGGTTCCAGCCCGCCATTGCCCGGTGGGCGGGGAGGTAGGCCGAAAGCCAGGCCATGCCGTCCTGGTCCGGCCTGTACTCCACCCTCCGGTCCGCCAGGCCCTTGGCATGGCGCTTCTCGATCGATTCAGGGTGGTGGCGTTCCCGCCAGATGCGGGCCTTGTGCCGGAACCGATAGGCGGGCATCTCCCCGATCGCGGCCGCGGTGGCAGGCCTGGGGGTGTCGGGATCGAGGAAGTGGGCCTCCATGGCGGCGGCGCCTGCCGGATCGAGGGTGACTGCCTCGTCCACCATCCCCCGGGCATGCGCCCAGGAGATCGAACCGCCCTGCAAAGCTGCGAGCGTCCGGGGCAGAGTGGTGGTCAGTGCGTGGGACTCGGCCAACAGGGCACCGGCGGCACGATCACCGATCACCAGTGCACACCCGACCTCGGCCACCAGGCTCCGGTCCTGCGCCGTAGCCTCATGCGGCGAGGACGCCGGACCGTTCAGCACACTCGTGGCGGCAGCGAACACCTGAACCGCCTGCGCCTTCAATGCCGCCAGCTTCGCCTCGGACCGTGCCAGCCCTGCAAGAACTTCCAACGCCCCGTCAGCAATCCGCTGCAACGGATCATCACCAGCGCCAGCACACGCGCCAGTGACAGGCTCAGCGGTACCAGTACCGGAAACAGCCGCAGCGCCGCTGAGCACGGCCGTAAAGGCAGCCACAGAAGCGTCAACCGCTGCCTCCGCCTCCACCACCGCCGTCGTGCTTTCCATAAACCCATCTTGGCAGTGGGGTCTGACATTCAACGGTCAGGCAGTCGAACAGCGCTAACCCAGCGGCCTGACCCACTCGCCCCCGCGCAGGACTCCTGCAAGATCCAGGTCCCGGTCAACAATGACGAGGTCAGCCCGCATGCCGGCACGGAGATCGCCTACCTGCGTGGAAAGTCCCAGCACGGAGGCAGGAACGGCCGTCGCCGCCTGGACCGCATCCTGGAGGGGCACGCCCGCCGCCACCGTGGACCGCACCACGTCGAGCAGGGTGGCGGTTCCGCCGGCGATCGCCCCAGTGCTGTCCACACGCGCGACGCCACGGTCAACGGTGACGGCCAGCGTACCCAGCCGGTACTGGCCATCCTGCAGGCCGGTTGCGGCCATCGAGTCAGTGACCAGTGCGATGTTCTCCGCCCCCACCAGCTCGAACACCATCTTGACCGTCTCCGGGGCCAGGTGGACGCCGTCGGCAATCAGCTCCACCACTGCATCGCCGGAGTGGGCGGCGCTGATGCTGGCTGCTACCGGGCCGGGGGAGCGGTGGTGCAAGCTGGGCATCGCGTTGAACAGGTGCGTGACGGTTGGGCGGATCCTTCCAGTGGAGTTCCCCGGCCCGGCCAGCCCAGCGGCAGCCTGCTCCAGGAGGGAAGCCGCGGTGCCGTGGTCCGCAGCAGTGTGGCCCAAGGATGGAATGACCCCGCGCGCAGTGAGCATGTCCACCAGGGCCGTGGCGCCCGGAAGCTCGGCTGCGAGCGTCATGGAAACCAGCGAGGAACCGGCCGCCTCAAACAGGTCGGCCACAAGCCCGGCGTCGGGTTCGAGCAGCAGCGTGGGATCGTGGGCGCCGCACTGTCCCGATGCGAGGAACGGACCTTCAAGATGGGAACCAGCGATCAGCCCGTCATCCGCCAGCGTCTTCAGCGCCATGAGGTTCCGGACCAAGTGTTTCGGTGACCCCGTGACGAGGCTTGCGAGCAGCGTGGTGGTGCCGCGGCTGCGCAGATACTGTGCCGCTGACCGGGCGCCCTCGGCGGAACCTTCAGAGAAATCCGAACCCAGCGCGCCATGGCAATGCAGGTCCACCAGTCCGGGCAGGATGATGCGCGCATGGTCCGTGGGCCCGGGGTCGCCGGGAAAGTCCGACGCCGGACCAGCATAGGTGATCACGCCGCCGTCGATCGCTACTGCACCATCGGGGACGTCCATGCTTCCGGTGACGATGCGGCCGCGAAGTATCAAAGTAGCGCTCATGGTTCCAGGCCTCCGGTTTTCAGTGCTGCCGCCAGTTGGGCTGCCAGGGCAGGATCGGCGTTTTCTACCCGGTCCGTACCGGAACCGCCACCCAGACGTTGCCGTGCCGAGGTATGCACGGCGTGGACGCCGATGCCGAGCAGCGACGGTACCAGTCCAAGCGTCACTCCTCCGCCGGCCATGATCTGGACCGTCGGAGCGTATGTGCGTCCCAGCTCCACCAGACGGCCCAGCATAACCAGGCCGGCGGCGCAGTCCGGGCTGCCCCCGCTGGTCAGGACGCGGTCCACGCCTGCCTGCTGGAGCCGGGCCAGCGCGTCAGCAGGGTCGATGCCAGCCGCGAGGGCAGCATCGAACGCCCGGTGGAACGTGATTTCCGCAGCCGGGTTGGACCGGCCTGCCGCTGCAACAATCCGGCGGAGGGCAGGAACGTCCGGCCCGCCGTCGGGCGCGAGAACTCCCACCACGACGCCCGCGGCACCGGCGGCCAGCGCAGCAGACACGTCGCGCTCGATGACGTCGAGCTCGTCACTCGAGTAGGCGAAGTTGCCCGGCCGCGGCCGCACCAGGACGTGGACTGGCAGCCCAACGCGGCAGGCCTGTTCCGTCATCCCGATGCTTGGCGTGATGCCCTCCGTTTCGGCGAGGGCTGCGCAGAGCTCCACGCGGGCCGCGCCGACGGCGGCAGCCAGACGCACGCCGTCGGCATTTTCCACGGCAAGCTCCAGCTGGGGCCGGCTGACAGCAGCGACCGGCGCGCCCTGGCCCGTGCTCAGAGTCCCTGCCACGCCGGCTTCCGCCCGAACGTGTCCGTGTAGTAGTCCCGGTGGGCCAGCCGTGAGGCCGCGGCCTCGTCCACCAGGACAGAGACGTGCGGATGCAGCTGGAGCGCGGACGCCGGGCAGATAGCGGCGACCGGGCCCTCGACGGCGGCCGCAATGGCTTCCGCCTTCGCCTCGCCCATGGCGAGCAGCAGCAGGTGCCGGGCCTCCCGGATGGTGCCAAGACCCTGAGTCAGTACGTGGTCCGGGACGTCGTCCGCGTGGTCGAAAAAGCGGGCGTTGTCCTGCCGCGTCTGGCGGGTGAGGGTCTTGATCCGGGTGCGCGAGCAGAGCGAGGACATGGGTTCGTTGAAACCCACATGCCCGTCCGTGCCGATGCCCAGGATCTGGAGATCCACCCCTCCCGCAGCTGCAATCCGCGCCTCGTACTGCTCTGCCTCGGCCTGCGGGTCCTCAGCCATGCCGTCCAGGCCATGCACCGCGTCAGCAGCGAAATCCACGCTGGCCGTGAACTCGTCCCGGATCACCGAGTGGTAGGACTGCGGGTGAGCACTAGGCAGGCCCACATACTCGTCGAGAAGAAAAGCCTGCGCCTGGGCGAAGCTCAGGCCGCCGGTCCGGTGCCGTTCGATGAGCTCCTGGTAGGTGCCCAGCGGGGTTGACCCGGTAGCGAGGCCCAGGACGGACGGGCCACGGCGGACCTGCTCCTCGATGGCGTCCGCGGCCGTGCGGGCCACGTCGGCAGGAGTGGGAAGGATGATGATTTCCATGCGGTGAAACTGCTTTCGGTTGCTGGTGCTGGTGCTGGTGCTTGTGCGGCCGCGGCGGCGGGGTGAGCGGGAGGGGGAACGCCGCTACTTGGCGGCGTCTGTCTCCACGGTGACCTCGTCGTCCTCACGGCCGGGCGTCCGCAGGTTCCAGCGTTTGATGACGATGGAGAAGAGGAAGTAGTAGATCACGGCGTAGCCCAGTCCGATGGGGATGAGCAGCCAGCCGTTCTCCGACTTACCGAAGTTGAGGACGAAGTCGATCAGCCCGGCGGAGAACGTGAATCCATGGTGGATGTCCAGCGCGTTGACCAGGGCCATGGAGGTTCCGGTGAGGACTGCGTGGACGATGTAGAGCGGGAAGGCGACGAACATGAAGGAGTACTCAAGCGGTTCGGTGATGCCGGTGAAGAACGCGGTGAGGGCGGTGGAGAGCATGATGCCGCCCACGATCTTCTTCTGCGAAGGCTTGGCGTGGCGCCAGATGGCAAGGGCTGCTGCCGGCAGGCCGAACATCATGATGGGGAAGAATCCGGTCATGAAGATGCCTGCGCTGGGGTCGCCGGCGAAGAAGCGGTTGAGGTCGCCGCGGACCAGCTGGCCGGACGCGTCGGTGTAGTCGCCGATGAGGAACCAGACGGCGGAGTTAAGGATGTGGTGCAGGCCGGCCGGGATGAGCATGCGGTTGGCGAAACCATAGACGCCGCCACCAACCACGGCGTTGCCGGCTACGGCTTCACCTACTGCCGAGAGGCCGGCGTTGAAGAGCGGGTAGAACAGGGCAAGGACGACGCCGGCTGCCAGGCTGGTGACGGACGTCAGGATGGGCACCAGGCGGCGGCCGCTGAAGAAGCCCAGGAAGTCCGGCAGCTTGGTGCGGTAGAACCGCTGCCAGAGCATGGCGGACAGCAGGCCCACCACAATGCCGGCCAGGACTCCGTAGTTGATCATGGCGGGCTTGCCGGCAGGGTCAACCTGCCCGGCCAGGACCAGCGGGGACATGGCTTTGAAGACGCCATCGATCACCATGTACCCCACCACGGCCGCCAGCGCGGTGGAACCGTCGGACTTCTTGGCCCAGCCGATGGCGATGCCGACGGCGAAGATGAGCGGCAGCCAGGTGAACACAGCATTGCCTGCGGCGGAGATAACGGCGGCGCCGCCTTCGAAGCCGGGGATGGCGCCCAGCAGGTCGCCCTGCCCGATGCGCAGCAGGATGCCGGCTGCCGGGAGGACGGCTATGGGCAGCATCAGGCAGCGGCCCAGCCGCTGGAGGGTGGCGAAGGCCCTGTTCGGCTTCTTCTCGGGAGCCAGGGCGGCGGTCTCGGACGTTGACATGGTTACACCTCTGCGGGATCGGTGGGGGCTTGTGGAGAAACGGTTCCAGCCGGTACTGTCTGGTTATGACCAGTTCAGTGTGATTCATCCCACGAGCGCCTGTCAAGGGAGAAGATCTTCCAGACGGGGCGCTGACAGTTCGGACGAACGGGCACATAATTGGTCGCACCCGGGCCGCCGGTCCTGGTGCTGAAGCAGTGCTCCCCGGGGCACCGTCAGAAAGGGCAGCCATGTCCAAAGCAGAAAAGATCATTGAGGGCCTGGGCGGAGCCGCCAACATCGTGGAGGTCGAGGCCTGCATTACGCGCCTCCGCACCGAGGTCAAGGATGGGTCGCTGGTCAACGAAGCAGCCCTGAAAGCCGCCGGAGCCCATGGCGTCCTTGCAGCCGGCACGGCAGTCCAGGTCATTGTGGGGCCGGAGGCGGACAACCTGGCCGAAGACATCGAGGACCTGCTCTGATGCCGGAGACGCTGGTTGTCCATGCGCCCATCAGCGGCACCGTGGTTCCTCTATCCGACGTCCCGGACCCTGTCTTCGCAGGCCAAATGGTGGGTTCGGGCGCGGCGGTTGAGCCGCCGCCAGGCGAGGCGTTCGACGTCGTGTCCCCCGTCGCCGGGAAAGTGGTCAAGCTCCTGCCGCACGCCTTTGTTGTGGTGGAGTCAGCCGGGCGGGGAGTGCTCACCCACGTTGGCATCGATACGGTCAAGCTCAAAGGCGAAGGCTTCAAGCTGCTGATTGCCCAGGGCGACACCGTTGGCGCCGGCGAGCCCGTGATGCACGTGGACCCCACCGCCGCCCTGGCTGCCGGTTACTCGATGGTGAGTCCCGTCGTCGTGCTCGACACCAAGCCGGATACGGCAACGCTCATGGCAACCGGTGCAGTATCCGCCGGCGCCGCCCTGTTTTCACTGGACTAAAGCTTCACTGGATTAAAGCGCTGACCGGGCAAGCCTGCTAAAGCCGCACTTCCATGGTGAGGGAGTAGCGGTCCGAGCGGTACCAGGAGCGTGAGTGCTCGATGGCAAGGGGGCCTGAGTAGGACACCCGGTCGAAGGCCAGCACCGGTGCACCCGTTCCGGTTCCGAGGAGCGCCCCCACATCGGCGGGGGCGCCCTCGGACCGGACGCTTTGCCGGGCCCGGTCAATCTGGTGGCCAAACTGCGCCGCCAGCGCTTTGTAGACCGAGCCCGTCAGGTCGATGTCCAGGAGGCCGGGGGCGTGCTCCGGGTTGTACCAGGCGTCATCGACGCTGACCGGGCGCCCGTCCGCCAGCCGGAGGCGCCTCAGGTGGATGGCCTCGGACCCCGGTGCCAGGCTGAGCGCTTCCGCGGTGTCCTCCGGAACGGCAGCGGCTTCCGCCACCAGCACCACGGTGCTGGGGACATGGCCCATCGCCTCCATTTCCTGGGTGAAAGAGGCGAGGTGCAGTGTGGACTGCACGGGGGAATCCGCCACGAACGTGCCTTTGGCCGGAACCCGGACCAGGTGCCCCTCGTTGACCAGGCGTCCGATCGCGGCACGCACCGTGATTCGGCTGACACCGTAGGAATCCATGAGGGTCCGCTCGCTAGGAAGCCTGGCGCCCGGCTCCAGCTCTTCCCTGGCGAGCTTGAGGATGATTGTCCGCAGCTGTTCGTGCTTGGGGATCTGGGAGTTGTTGATGGCCGTGCCCGCCGCCTCGGCGGTGCTCCTTGGTGTGACGGACAATGTGGCCCCTCCTAGTCCTGGAGCGGTCCGGTAAGGACCACTCCTCGGATTATTCCACAGCAAGGGTCCCGGAAGGACTTTCCATTCCCGGCCCGCTGCCGCCCTTAGGCAACCGGCTCGGCATCGGAGGCAAGCGGGGCTGGCGGCATCCGGGTCCAGCGGAGGCGGACCAGCCGGGTGCCTGATCCAGGCGTTGCGGTGTGACGGGGAGTCCCTTGAAAGTTACAGCCCCGTTATGTCCGGCGGCCGCCAAACCCCTTAGGCTGATAAACACTAAGTATGCTTCCTATCTCTAAAGGGGTTGTACCAATGCGAAAAGTACCAGCGCTTGGATTGATGACGGCAGCAATGTTGGCCCTTGCGGGCTGCACGGGCGGTGGCGGAGAAGCTGCGAGCCCCTCGGCCTCGGAAACACCCTCACCAACGGCGGAGGCAAAGGTGTACAGCGAGGACGAGCTCCGCGAGTTGATCTCCGGCATGACGGACGACGACGGCAACGAGCTCATGCTGTACTCCAAGGAGCAGGTGGACCAGGGAGGCAACATCGCCAACCTGCTCCTGAGCACCGCGACCATTGACCCTGAAGACTGCAAGGACATCGCCACAGCGGGACTGCTGGACACCGTGGAAAGCGGCGAGATCGCCGTCGCGCTCTCCGAAGGCGACCAGCCGCGGACGCTGTCCGCACAGTCCGGCAGCGAGGGGCCGGACGCCGTCGAGGTCCTGGATGAGATCAGCGGCAAGATGGACCAGTGCGCCAACTTCTCGGTCCAGGCACTGGGGCAGACCTACGAGGTGACCAGCGAGGAGGTCCAGGCGGACACCGACGCTGAAAAGACCTTCGCCACCCTCAGCTCGCGCAGCGGCGAGAACCAGCAGAAGCTGATGCAGGTCTCCGCTGCCGAGGGCACGCTGCTGGTGGTTGCCACCAAGAGTGGCGCCAACCTGGGCGATCCGGACCAGAAGGAACTTGAGGACCTCATCAATGAGGTGCTGGAGAAGGCCGACGGCGGCAGCGCCACGTCCAGCCCGACGTCCACCAGCACGTCCGGTTCCACGAGCACGTCGTCACCGAGCGGGTCGGCCTCGCCGTCCGAGACGGAGAGCGAGCCAGAGGAAAGCGAAATGTCCTCGCCTTCGCCGACTGCCTCGAGCTAGTAACTGCACGTCTTGGGGAAGGCGGGTGGACCTTGGGTCCACCCGCCTTCCGTGTATTACAGCCTGCGCCCGCTACGTGGAGGCCGGGTGGCGTCCCTCCACAGGGGCCGTCCCAGACCGCGCACCACTTCGGCCAGGCGGCGCGCCAACTCCGGACTGGAGATCGAGGCATCCACCTTTTCGAAGCTCCCGTACTCGGGCAGTTCGCGGTAGGCGCGGGCGAAAGCAATCAGGTCCTCCAGCGCCTCGGCATCCGTGCCGCGGGCGGAGATGCGCCGATGCGCAACGGCCGGGTCCACGTCCAGGTGCACCACGGCGTCAGGGGCAGGGAGTGCACCGAGCAGCCAGGGAAGCAGGCGGCCGCGCGGCAGCCCCTTCGTGGCGCGCAGGGCCAGCTGGCAGTACAGGTGCCGGTCCATCACCACCAGGCCGTCAGCCCGGTTGGCCCGCAGGTGGTTCACCAGCACGTTCCACACCCGGAACGTGGTCTCCAGGGCATCGGCAACGCGGGGCGGCAGACGGATGCCCAGCCTGGTGCCCAGGACCGACATGCTGCGCCGGCCCGCGTGGTTGTTCAGCAGCGTGGCTGTGCCGCCGTCGGCACGGATGGCGGACACCAGGGCCTGGGCGGCCGTGGACTTCCCGGAACCGTCGATTCCGGTCAGGACAATAAGCAAGTGGCCTCCTTCCGCCATGGGGTTTAACGCAGGGTGTGCCGTGGAAGTCCCGGCTGAGTCCCAATTCACAGGTTCACCGCCCAATTCACAGGTCCAGGCCGGCGACTCATGGCCCGGGCTGCGGAAAAACCAGGGCTGGCGCTTCCTGCTGCCGGCAGCGCCAGCCCGTAGGCTGGAGTGCGGTGCGGGGACAACCCCGGCCGAACGCCGCAGTTCCCGAGCGAAAGGCAGAACCATGACTGCTAGCAATGACGAGCCGCAGAACGCCGCAGACCTTCGGGGGCCGGGTGATCCGGACGAAGCCAAGGAGCCCAAGCAGGCCCCCCAGAGCGGCCAGCATCCGGAACTGCCGGGTGCCAGCAATATCCGCGAGGAGCAGCAGGGCCACGCCGCCGGGACCGTCCCCGCGTCCTACTCCGGCAGCGGCGACCCGTCCCAGAAAGACAAACCGGAGGATGCCCTGCAGGAACCGGGAACCTGGGACGACGAGGTCTGATACACCGATGATTACCCGCGCCGACGTGGAACAGGCAGCACGAAGGACTGCCGGCCTGACCCGGCTGACGCCTGTCCTGGAAGGCGACCCGGGAGACTTTCCCGGCCCGGTGTGGTTCAAATGCGAATTCA
This sequence comes from Pseudarthrobacter scleromae, assembly GCF_014644515.1. Taxonomy (NCBI): domain Bacteria; kingdom Bacillati; phylum Actinomycetota; class Actinomycetes; order Micrococcales; family Micrococcaceae; genus Pseudarthrobacter; species Pseudarthrobacter scleromae. The sequence continues at coordinate 311,597 of NZ_BMKV01000005.1, forward strand.
TGCAGCACACGGGAACTTTCAAGGTCCGGGGCGCCCTGAACCGCGTCCTCGCCGCCAAGGAACGCGGTGAGCTGAAACCGGAGATCGGAGTCGTGGTTGCCTCCGGAGGCAACGCCGGCCTGGCCAATGCCTATGCGGCCGCACAGCTCGGCATCCCTGCAACAGTGTTTGTCCCTGCCGCCGCCCCTGACGTGAAAGTTCGCAAGCTGAAAGCCATCGGAGCGACGGTGGTGCAGGGCGGCGCCGAGTACGCGGATGCCTACCAGGCGGCCGTCGGGCATGCCCGGGAAGCGGGTGCCGTCTATTGCCACGCCTATGACCAGCCCGAAATTGCCGCCGGCGCCGGAACCGTGGGACTGGAACTTCTCGACCAGGTGGGCGGGGTGGACACCGTGCTGGTTGCAGTGGGAGGAGGCGGCCTGATGGCAGGAATCGCCGCGGCCGTGGAGGGCAGGGCCAAGGTGGTGGCCGTGGAGCCGGAATCGGCTCCCACGCTGAACACCGCGCTGGTGGCGGGGCAACCGGTGGACGTCCCGGTGGCAGGAATTGCGGCGGACTCCCTCGGGGCCCGCCGCATCGGCGACATCGGATACTCCGTGGCGGTCCGCGCCGGCGTCGAAAGTGTCCTGGTGTCCGACGGTGACATCATCGAAGCGCGTACGAAGCTGTGGGACGGCTACCGGATCGTCGTGGAACACGGCGCGGCCGCGGCCTATGCCGCGCTTACTTCCGGCGCCTACACGCAGGGCGTGGGCGAACGGGTGGCGGTCATACTGTGCGGGGCGAACACGGACCCGGCCACCCTCAAGTAGCCGGGTCCGCTGGCACATTACCCGTCTGCAGCAGGAATCAGCTGCAGAACTGGCTGTACGTGCTGCCGGCTTCCTCGTAGTCTGCCGTCAGTTCGGCGAGCTTGTCCTCGTCCGGAGTCTCTTTCGCCTGCTCATCCGTGTATTCGATGATCGACTCAAGCGCACCCTTGAGGTCGTCCGAGGCAACGGCGTGGATAGGCCGGATCTGGTTGGCCAGGCGGTTCATGCCGGTCTTGCCGGCGTTGTTGGCCGGGTTCGACACAACGGACTGGATCCGCTCGCAGGTTTCCGCGGTGGTGAGCTGGTTCGAGGCGGTGCAGGCCGTTGCGGAGGCAACGAGGCCGGCGGCGATCAGGGCTGTGGCGAATTTCTTCATGGATCCCTCAGTAGTTGATTGAGGTTTCGATTGTAAGCAGAATCCTGAACTGTACGCCGGTTTCCGGCGCTGCCCCCTCCACTGTGAAGGGGGCACCACGCTCTGGCGGGGCCTTCGTGGGGGAGCTTAAAATGGGATCACCATCGTGCGGAGCTGCCGCAGATTGGGCCCCGCGCATCAGCCCAATTCCAGGAAACTATTATGCGCAAAACAGTACGACGCCGTGCCGTTGGTGGACTCACCGCACTTCTGGCCTTGCTGCTGCCCACGGCAGTGCCGGCAGGCGCATCCATTCCTTCCAAGGACGATGTCATCGTCCTCCGCGGAGCCACTTCCGCCGAAGGCATCGCGGCGGGCGGGGGAACAACCTTCTACGCCGGAGAACTGCTTACCGGCGACATCTTCCGCGGCGACATCCGTGATGGAAAGGCCAAGCGGTTCATCGACGTGCCGGAAGGCCGGATGGCCGTGGGCATGAAGGCGGATACCCGCAACGACCTGCTGTTTGTGGCAGGTGGTACCACGGGCAAGGCGTACGTGTACAACACTGACACCCGCAAGCAGGTCAAGGAATACGACCTGGCCCCCGGCTTCATCAACGACGTCACCCTCAGCAGCGACGGCGTCTGGTTCACCAATTCGGCCGCTCCCGAGCTCTATTTCGTCCCCGTGAGCAGGCAGGGCGAGCTGGGAGGAGCAGCAGATGTAGAGACACTGAAAGTGGGCGGTGAGGCGGGCAAACCGCTGCAACCCGGCCAGTTCGGATTCAACGGCATCGCAGCAGCCGACGATGACGACGTCCTGATTGTGGCCCACACACAGAACCAGGCCCTTTATGCCGTGGATCCGGACACGGGAAAGAGCAGCAGGATCAAGGGGCCGGACCTGCAGTTCGTCGATGGCATCCTGGTCAAGGACCGCACTGTATGGGCGGTCCAGAACATGGCTAACCAGGTCAGCCGCCTCAAACTGTCCGAGAACTTCTCTTCCTTCAGGGTTAAGGACGTCATCACCAGCAAGCACTTCAATATCCCGACGACGGTGGCCAGGTTCGGGGACACGCTCGCCGCGGTCAACGCCAAGTTCGGACAGCAGCCACCGCCAACCCAGTATGAAGCAGTCCTGGTTCCGGCCTGGGACTAGGACTGGGCGCCGGTTGTTGTGTGTCCCTGGTGGAGGTTATGCCCGCCAGGACGCTCCCGCTCCTGCAGGCGGCAACCGGCCGCCCCCGCGGCCACGCTGGCGCGAACTGAACGCAACGGAACAATATCTCCCATATAGTCCCGTCAAACCCTTGACCAGACTTGTAAAGCGCTGATAGAAGTTAAGGGCAGAAAACGCTTTCCGCCGCATCCTAAACCTCACCCCTCCTTCGTGGTAGGCGGCCCTTGAGGTGCAGTGAAACGTTCCAAACTGTCGTGCGGCAGACTCAGCTGCCGCCGCATCAAAGGAGATGTTCTTTTGGCTTATCCCTCGAAATGTTCCCCCACGCTCCGCCCAGGTTTGCGGTCCGGCCGCGCCTGGAAAGCCGCCCCCCTGGCGGCGGCTGCTTCCCTTACCGCCGCTGCGCTGGCGTTTACCGGCGTACCGCTCGCGCAGGCCAACCCCAGCACCGCACCCGGGCAGTCCGGCAAGGCAGAGCTGAAGCGCCAGGTGGAGAACCTGGACCGGGCACCTGTCGCCGTGCTTACGGACCAGGGCGTCACGCTGGGCTGGCGCATGCTGGGCCTGGACCAGGACAGCGTGGGCTTCCACGTGATCCGCGACGGCGTCCAGCTCACCGAACAGCCCATCCGCAACACCACCACGTTCGTTGATCCGGCCGGAACCGCAGCCTCCACGTATGTGATCAAAACCGTGGGCAATGGCAACGGGCAGGACAAGCTCAGCGCGGAATTCACCCCGCTGGCCCAGAACTACCTGTCCATCAAGCTGGACAAGCCCGCCGACGGCGTCAGCAAGGACGGAAAGCCCTACACCTACGCGGCCAACGACTCCAGTGTCGCGGACCTGGGCGGGGACGGCAGCTACGAGATCATCCAGCTCTGGAACCCCTCCAACGCGCAGGACAACTCCAAGTCCGGATTCACCGGAAACGTCTACGTGGACGCCTACAAGATGGATGGCACCAAGCTGTGGCGCATCGACCTGGGCCACAACATCCGCGCCGGTGCCCACTACACCCAGCTCCTGGCGTATGACTTCGACGGCGACGGCAAGGCCGAGGTGTCCATGAAGACGGCGGACGGCACCAGGGACGGGGCCGGAACCGTGATCGGCGACCCCGCAGCGGACTACCGGAACAGCGCCGGTTATGTCCTGTCCGGTCCGGAGTTCCTCACAGTATTCAACGGAGCAACCGGCACGATCATGGACACGGTGGCCTACGATCCGCCGCGCGGCAACGTCTCAGCCTGGGGAGACGGCTACGGCAACCGCGTGGACCGTTTCCTGGCCGGCGTCGCCTACCTCGACGGCGAAAAGCCGTCCATGATGTTCAGCCGCGGCTACTACACCCGCACCGTCCTGGTCACCTATGACCTGGTGGACGGCAAGCTGGTGAAGCGCTGGACCTTCGACTCGGACATCGCCGGCGCCGAATACAAGGGCCAGGGCAACCACAACCTCTCGGTCGCTGACGTGGACCAGGACGGCAAGGACGAGTTTGTCTTCGGCTCCATGACCATCGACGACGACGGCTCTGTCCTCTACAACACCAAGCTGGGCCACGGCGATGCGATGCACACCAGCGATTTTGATCCTTCCCGCCCAGGGCTGGAGGTCTTCGCCGTCCATGAAAGCATGAGCCAGAGCGGCAACCGTGGCGCCACCTTCCGCGACGCCGCCACCGGTGAGGTGCTCTGGAGCATCCCCGCCCTCCGGGACACCGGCCGCGGTGCCGCCGGCGACATCGATCCCCGCTACGCCGGCGCTGAGGGCTGGGCGGTAGGCGGCGACGCCTCCTGGAACTCCCCGCGGGGCCAGCTGATGTCCGCCCGGGGCGAGCTGATTGCCGAGAGCATCCCCGCCGCCAACTTCCTGGCCTGGTGGGACGGCGACCTGCTCCGCGAGATCGTCGACCACGACTTCGACGCTGCCGCCGGCGTCGGCGTGCCCACGATCTCGAAGTGGAACTGGGAAACGGAGTCCAGCGACAGGCTCCTGACTGTCACCGGCGCACGCACCAACAACCACACCAAGGGCAACCCGTCCCTGCAGGCGGATTTGCTCGGTGACTGGCGCGAGGAGCTTGCCTTCCCGTCGTCGGACAGCACTGAGCTGCGGATCTACACCAGCACCTCACCCACCGAGGTCCGGCTCCGCACCCTGATGCACGACACCGTCTACCGCACCGCGGTGGCCCGCGAGAACGTGGCCTACAACCAGCCGCCGCACCCGAGCTTCTTCATCGGCGAGGGCATGGAAACCCCGGCCGCGCCGTCGGTGGTTTACACGGGCGCCGTTAAGTAACACGGCCTGCACGGACGGTCCTGCCCCGCACGAACGGTGCCCGGCAGGACCGTTCGTGCGGTCCCGGGCCGTCTTTAGGACCTGCACAAAAGCGCCGCCCGCCTCTGCAATGAGGCGGGCGGCGCTTTTTATTGCGCTGTGGCTAGACCCGGTTAGTGCGTTCCGAGGTTTCCGCCGATGGGCGGCAGGCCGCCATCTCGACGGCGGTCGTCGCCTTCGCGCTCGGCGGCGCTCAGGTTCTCGCCTTCGGCCGTCTCGTCCGACTCGCCGCTCGTGTCCACCAGGCCGTTGGTCTGGTCGAACTGGTGCCCAATCCTGTCATCGCCCAGATCGGCGACCGAACCGGTGGAGCCGGCTGCCGCCGTCGTACCCGCTGACGTGTCCGTGGTGGTGGTGGTGGTTGTGTCCGTCGGAATCGGGGTGACGGTGACCGGCTCTCCGGGAGTCGCTGGAGTTACCGTTTCGTCGGCAACCGCAGTTGTCTCCTTGTTGCCGCCTGCTGCCATGGCAGCTGCCGCGCCGGCTACTGCGGCAACGCCCAGGCCCGCGGCAACCTTGCCGGAGACGCCTGCCTTGCCGGAATCGCCCCGGGATCCGGCAGCATCCTCCACGCCCGGCGTGCCAGCCGGTGCACCCGTGCTCACGCGGCCGCGCCAGGCACCGCTGGCGTAACCCTCATCCTCGATGAATTCCTTGAACCGCTGCAGGTCGGCCTCGGCCTGGCGGTCAACCACGTTGAGCTTGTCGCCCACCTTTTCGATAATTCCTTCGGGCTCGTACTCCAGCGTCAGCCGAAGGGAAGTCTGCCCGCCACCCACGTCCTCGAACTCAACCGCACCGGCGTTCGTGGCGCCGTCCGTAGCGGCCCAGGCGACCTTCCGGTCCGGGACCTGCTCAAGGATCTTCGCTTCCCACTGCCGGCGGATGCCGCCGATCTCAGCCACCCACTCCAGCCTGTCGTCGCTGACCTGGGTCACGCTCTTGACGCCGCCCATGAAGTGCGGGAACTCCTCGAACTGCGTCCACTGGTTGTAAGCCGTGCTTACCGGTACGTTCACCAGAATGCGTTTTTCCACCTTCGTGCTCATAACGTCTCCTTCGCTTTGTTACCGGAAGCCGATGTTTCAGTAAAAATCATCAGCATGCTTACCAATGTACCTGCTGGGCACGCCGGATTCCAGAGCGTGGGTTCACACGTCCCGTCGGCCAGTGGGGAGTCAGTGCTGGCCCAGGCTGCCGCCGAAGGGTGGGACATTGCCCTCGTCATGGCGGCGCCGCCTGCGTTCACCGGAACTGTAGTTCTCGCCGTCGGCGGTTTCGTCCGATTCGCCCTCCAGGTCCACCAGGCCGCCGGTCTGGTCGAATGGGTGCTCGAACCTGTTGTAGGGCCGGCTTTCCGGGGCGTTGTCCACAGTCCCTGCTGCAGCCTCACCGGCGGAAACACCGCCAGCCGTGGTGGTGCGCGGCTGGCGCTCGATGTACTCCTTGAATTTCTTCAGGTCGTGCTCAGCCTGCCGGCCCACCACGTGGAGCAGGCTCCCCACCTTCTCCACCACTCCGGCGGGCTGGTACTCCAGCGTCAGCGCCAGTTCGGTCCTGCTGCCGCCGAGGTCCCTGAACTCGATGCTGCCGGAGTTCGTGGCGCCTTCGGTGGAGGCCCAGGCAACCTTGCGGTCCGGGACCTGCTCAAGGATCCTTGCCTCCCACTGCCGGTGGACTCCGGCGATGTGCGCCACCCACTTCAGGCGATCGCCATCGAGCCGGGTCACACTCTCCACGCCGCTCATGAAACGGGGGAACTCCTCAAAGCGGGTCCACTGGCTGTATGCCGCGCTGACCGGTACCTCCACCACGATCCGCTTCTCCACTTTGGTGCTCATGATGTCTCCTTCGACTGGACCGAACCTGATGAGAAAAATGAGGTCATCAGTAGTTTCAGTTTGCTCCGCCCGGACCCGCCTCACCACCCCAACTAAGTAGCAGCAGATGTCGGTTTGAGGGCTCATAACAGCATCTGCTGCTACTTAGTTGGGATGGGAGGGGGAGCGGACGACGGCGGCACCTGGCTGGTGCAGGCACCGCCGCCACCAGCGCGCAGGACTACGGCAGGTGGTTGCCGATCAGCGCAAGGTTCTGGATCACGGCGAGCCCGAACTGGGAGGCGTCGTTGGTGGACACGGTGGGGGCCTCATCCACCGGCAGCAGCACGTGCGGCGGCTCGATCGTCCGCAGCGAGAAGGCCGACTCGTGGTTGAGGTGCTCGCCTCCCTCGGCGAAGCTCGTCCAGGCGCGGGCGGCCAGGTCCGGATCATCCAGCCGGGCGGCGGCGTAGGCGGTGAGCCGGCTGTGCGCCTGGGTGAGGTAGATGCCCTCCAGCGGCTGTCCCACGGCCGCCACCTGCTCCTCCTTGGTGGCCAGGAAGAGCCGGCAGTACTGCAGCCAGGCGCGCTCGAAGTCCGGGTCCGGGACCAGGTCCACCAGTTCGCTGCAGATCTCCACCAGTCCGAACACAGCGCTCAGGTGCGAAACCTGGATCAGTTCCCGGCCGGTGTCGAACCGCCCCTTGTCCAGGTCGTAGAGCGCTTCGCCGGTGAGGAAGCCGTACTTGAGGGCGCCGATGTCCGCCATGGTGCCCAGGAGCCGGTCGCGTGAGCGGGGATTTCCGGTGCGTTCCCAGTCGGTGAGCCAGGTGGCGGCGAGCGAGCCCCAGTCCGTTCCCAGGCCCACGCCCAGGGCGCCCCGGTTGGGCCGGTAGGTGGCGGCGTCGGGGCGGACCTTGCGTACGGGGTCCAGGCCCAGGAAGTTCTGGTCGCTGTCCACCAGCTCGGTCAGCAGGTCCCCGGTCCGTTCATCCGCCGTGAGGTAGTAGTAGAACCGGCGGTAGGCGGGCGTGCTGATGCGGAGCTGCTTGGCGCTGCAGCCCCAGTGCTGGACGTTGTGCCGCGAACCGAGCCCGCGCCACGGGCCCACATGGTAAACGTCCACCTCGCCGGTGTGCCGGGTCATGGCCTCCGCGAACCGGAAGATGTCCGCCCGGCCGGAGCGCAGGTAGGAGTACCAGAGCCAGAGGTCGGGGGAGAGCTCGGAGTTGTCCCACGCATAACCGCCCACGTCGTAACGCCACACGTGCCGGTCGTGATCATAGGTGTGCATCACGTCGCCGTAGTTCCAGAACCCGTACCAGCGCCGCTGCTCCACCTGGCCGGCATAGAAATCGAAGAGGAAGTCCAGATGGTCCTCAAGTTCAGCGCGGGCGGGGGTGCCGCGGTCCACGGGATCCCAGTCGCCGAATACGCCCACGGAGTGCAGGTACTCCGGGGTGGCCTGCAGCAGGGCAGGGGCGGAGGCCGCAGCGGCGTCGGCCGCGAGGCTCTCGGTTGCCGGCGTTCCGTCGTAGGCAAACAGCGTCAGCTCATGGGTGCGGGCAATCCCGTGCGCGTTTCCGAAGCCCGGCTCGTAGTCCTCATAGGTGATTTCGAGCCCTTCGAGCTGTTCCTCGAACGTGTCCTGGCCCAGGCCGTCGTGGTAGAACCGCAGGTCCATGGGCTGGGCTTCGGGGGAATACAGCCACGCGGTCAGGGTGGCGTTGTCCGCAGCGGCATTGCGGATGTCCAGCTGGCCGGGGTGGGACTGCCAGAAGTCCTTGACGCCCACGCCGAAACCGCCGCGGGTATCGGTCAGGGAGCAGAAGCCGGCAGACCGGGTTCCGCCGGAGATCCCCACCCAGGCCCGGCCGGGGGAGGTGCGCTTGCGCAGTTCAAAGCCGTCGGCGCTGAGCTGGCTGAGCGTGTAGTCGCTCCAGGCCGGAACCAGGTGCAGCCGTTCTGACACCTCCGGGTTCCAGCCGGCCAGGGGTGGCGTGGCGCGGCCTTCCACCTGGGCCTGGCGGACGTCCTCCCCGGGGTCCCGGCGCAGGCCGGTGAGGCCGCGGACCGCCTCGGTGAGGAAGCCGCCGTCGGCCCCTGCCATCCGGATATGCCTGTTGTGCAGCTCTGCCTGCAGCGGGACCGTGAAGCGCACGCCGAGCCCGGCGAGGAAGTCCCGGTCCGCGTCGCCGTCCCAGATGAAGGAGTGCACCATGCGGACGCTGCGGGCATTGGCGTGGAAATAGAACCTCACCACGAAAGGCAGCCAGCTTTCCTTGCCGCTGTCCCTGCTGATTCCACTGTCCTGTGCATCCGGCCGGTGCTGACCCTCCAGCCGCACCACCGCGCGGACAGGTCCGTGGTGTTCAAGCACGACGGCGGTGACCTCGCCGGTGAAGGCGTCCCGGGTGAAGGTTCCCGCGCCGTCGCCGCCCTGGTCATCAGCCAGGCCGTCCTGCAGGTGGCTCACCAGGCGCGCGTCCCGGGCCACCTCGACGCCGCCGCGGGTGAGGCTGCTGAAGAGGGTGGAGCCGCCGCGTTCGATCACCATTTGCAAGGTTCCGGTGTCCACGGTGAGGGCGCGGTCGGTTTCGGTGACGGTGACGCTGGTACCGCCCGACGGTGCATGGCTGGCGTCGCGGGGTGACGCGCCGCCGTCGGACACCACGTGGTAAACCTCCGACGGCGAGCTGGTGGCGGGGAGTGCGATGCCCGCCCATTTGAGGGAGCCGTCCGGCCAGGTGGCCAGGGGCCAGGACTGGGAGGCGACGGTGCTGCCGCCGGCATCCGTGACGGAGAGGGCCTCCGCCGCCGGCACGGAACCGCGCGCAAAGGGCATGCCCCACGTTGTCCCGCCGCTGATTTCCGCCGGTGCTCCGCCGTCGATCCACTTGATGGGGGTGCTGTCCGTCATGTGATCCAATCCTGTTGTCTTCACGTCCGCCGGGCGCAGCTGGCCCCGCCAGCAAGCCAAGGCGGCTCACCGGAAAGCGGTTTCTGATTCGTTTCAAAATAGGCGAGTCAGCGCATGACCGCAAGGGCCGGCCGGGATTCGGAAGGTTTCCAGCTGCCCTGCGCCACCCCGAAACCCTCTGGCACTGCAGGGGCTTCTGTGCTGGACTGGTGGGTGCAGTGACCACCGGCCGCAGCCTCAACATGACGGGCGGCACCAGCTCCAGATGAACATGGACGGCCAGTGTTGACCGTCCGTTGGAAGGAACACTCATGGCACCGTTTAAGATCGGATACTTCGTAGGCAGCCTGGCCACCGGCTCCATCAACAGGGTCCTCTCCAAAGCATTGATCAAACTTGCTCCGGAAGACCTCGAGTTCACCGAGATCCCCATCAGGGACCTTCCGCTGTACAGCTACGACTACGACTCTGACTTCCCGCCCGCAGCACGCGCCCTCAAGGAGGCCATCGAGGCGTCGGACGGCATCCTGTTCGTGTCCCCGGAATACAACCGCTCGATTCCCGGCGCCCTCAAGAACGCCATCGACTGGGGCTCCCGGCCGTGGGGAAGCAACTCCTTCGCCCGCAAGCCCGCCGGGATCATCGGCGCTTCCGTGGGCAGTATCGGGACCGCGGTCATGCAGTCGTCCATGCGGAGCGTCCTGAGCTTCCTGGATGCGCCGCAGTTGAATGCCCCGGAGGCCTATATCCATTACGACGCCGCAGTGTTCGGCGACGACGGCGAGGTCAAGAATGAGGGCACCGCCAAGTTCCTGCGCCACTACATGGACGAGTACTGCGCCTTCGTTCAGCGCGTCTTGGCTGCCAACGCGCCGGGCCACATCGGTGACCTTGAGCCTGATACGGCCAAGCTGACCCGCTAGTTTTACGGATGCCCGCCGTCCCAGCAACGGCGGGCATCCGAGCCTTAGTCCAGCGGCAAAGTTACCGTCACGCTGGTGCCCTGCCCGGGGGCGGAACGGATGTCCACGGTGCCGCCGGCCTCGTGGACGGCCACCGACATGAGCCGGAGGCCGTAGCCGTGGTGGCGCCCGCCGGTGGCGAGCTTGCTCTCAAAGCCCGCGCCGTCGTCGGCTACCACCAGGCGGATGCCGTGGTCCACAGCGGCGAGCTGGACGGTCAGGTGCGACGCCCCGGAATGCTTGTAGACGTTGCTGAGGGCCTCGCGTGCCGACTGGTAAAGAAGGGACGCGCAGTCCTTCGGGATCTCGATGCCCCAGTGCGGAGTGTCCCAGCGGACGCTGGTTCCCCGGTGGCGGAGGGGGCCCGTGAGCCGGTCGATGCAGCCGGCCAGTCCCAGGGTGTAGAAGTCGAGCGGATGCTGATCCGTGAGCACGCCGTCCACGGCGGTGACTTCCCCGTCCAAAGCTGTTCTATTTCCCATTGTCTCCTGCTCCCCACAAGCTGGTTGGTCCATGGCTCCAGCGTGGACCCGCAACTTCAGCGGACGGCAAGGTTTGCCGCAAGATCAGATCAATTCCTGGCGCCGCGCGGAGTTCCACTACTCTGGCTGTTTAGCGCTCACCGGCTCCGGGCAATCAGGGGCCGGCAACAGGTCAGTTGGCTTCCGCAGGGGAGCCGGGAAGCGGTGCACATGCCGTTGTGGTTGCAGGCTTTAGGGTGGGGCACCGCGGCAGGAGCTGCCCTGGTCCTCGGCGCGGCATTGTCATGGCGCTGGAACCTGCCGAGCAAGCTGGTCTCCTCGATCATGTCCTTCGGCGCGGGTGTGCTGATTTCCGCCCTGGCCTTCGAGCTGGTGGGCGAGGCCGTGGAGGGCGGCGGGCTGTGGCCTACCGTGGCCGGGTTCTTGGCAGGCGCCGTGGTGTATGTCGGCGCGAACATGATGCTGTCCCGGGCCGGCGCAAAGCACCGCAAGCGTTCCGGCAACCAGCAGCCCTCGGAAGCCGACAGTCCGGGCAGCGGCAGTGCCATTGCCGTGGGCGCGCTGCTGGACGGTGTGCCGGAATCCGTGGTCCTTGGCGTTGGACTGCTGGCAGGTGGTGCCGTCAGCCCCGCGATGATGGCCGCCGTCTTCATCTCCAACGTCCCCGAGGGCCTCTCCGGAAGCGCCGGCATGAAGAAGGCCGGCAGGAGTGCCCGCTATGTTTTCGGTTTGTGGGGCGGCATAGCGGTGCTCTGCGGGGTGGCCTCGCTGATCGGGTATGTGGCGCTGGAGAACGCTCCAGGCAGTGTGGTGGCCTTTATTACCGCCATAGCAGCGGGAGGAATCCTGGCCATGCTGGCGGACACCATGATTCCTGAGGCCTTCGAGGAACACCACAACCTCACGGGCCTTACGGCCTCCGTCGGTTTTCTGGCGGCCTTCACCATCCATCACCTTGGGGGATAGGGCCGCGGCGGGACATGGCCCCGGCGGGACATGGCTCCGGCGGATTTCCCGCCGGGGCCGTCCGTGCCTCAGACGCCGGTCAGCACGGGGGCGGTGAGCGCCCCGTCCCGCATGGTGGCCACCGCATCGGTCAGCGGAACAAACTCCGTGTCATGCGTGACCAGCACGGTGCCCACGTTGAACTCAGCGGTCACCCGGCACAGCAGCCGGATGATCGAAGCGCTGCGCTCGTGGTCCAGTGCCGCCGTCGGCTCGTCCACGAGTAAGACTTTCGGGTTCCCCATCAGTGCCCTGGCGATGTTGACCCGCTGCCTCTGCCCGCCGGAGAGCTGGTGGGGGCGCTTCCCGGCGCTCGCGGACAGGCCGACGACGTCAAGGAGTCCGGCGGCCTTCTTCCGGGCGGCTTTTACGGGCTTTCCGCGGAGGTGGTCGCCGATGATGAGCTGTTCGGCAGCCGTGAGCGACGGGAGCAGGTTGGGCTGCTGGAAGATGATGCCCACCTTGCTGCGCCGCAAGGCCGTGAGGGCCCTGTCCGGAAGGCCTGTTGTGTCAGTGCCGTCGATGATCACCTGCCCGCTGGTGGGGCGGACCAGGGTGGCGGCTGCGGCAAGAAGGCTCGATTTCCCGGAGCCGGACGGACCGACGAGTGACACCACGTGCCCGGCGGGGACTGCCAGGCTGACGCGGTCCAGCGCGGTGGTGGTGCCGCCGCCGTCCGGGTATTCGAGGGTGACGTTGAGCAGTTCCAGCGGAGCAGGGGTGAAGCAGGCACGCATCGGGTTCCCTTTCACAGGATTGGAGTTTGGGGAGGGGGTTGGGGTGTCAGTTCCCGCCGAGGGCCAGCAGGGCATCGACTTTGGTGACGCGGCGGACAGCCAGCGCTGCCCCGGCCAGGCCCAGGGCAACAATCCCGACGACGGGAAGCAGCGTGGTGGCAGGGCTGAGGAGGAAGGGGGCCGCCTGGGCGGCAAGCAGGCCGGCCGCGACGCCGACAACCCCGCCCAGGCCCGCGCCGGCCACCAGGACGATTGCCGCCTGCGTGATGGCATCGCGCAGGATGTAGGCCCCCGGCGCTCCCATGGCTTTCAGGACGGCGATGTCGCGGGTCCGCTGGATGGTCCACACGGTCAGGAACGCCACGATCACCAGGGATGAGATGCCGTAGAGGAAGGCCTGCATCAGGGTCAGCGAGCCGTTCTCGCTCTTGAACGAGCCCAGCGCCTGGAAGGACTCCGTCCGTGAGGCACTTACCGTATTCGCCGCGGCATCCGCGGCAGCCTCGTCCACTGCCGTGCCGTCCTGGTGGGTGACGGCAATAACAGTGGCAACCTGGCCGCCGTCGGACACGTGGGCCAGCCCGGACCAGGACGGAAGCGCCGTCCACACGACACTTGTATGGGCGTACCACTGGTCCTCAACAACCGCGGCCACAGCAAGTTCCACCCCGCTGATGCTCAGTGCGTCGCCCTGCTCCAGGGACAGGGCTTCGGCCACAGAAGCGCCCACCACAGCGGTGCCGGCGGCTACGTCCACGGGCGCCAGCCCGCTGCCGGGCGCCACCCCGAACACGGCCACATTGGTGGTGCCCGAGCCGGCGCCCGCACCCTGGGCCCGGGTCTGGGTGATCCCCACCGGCTCGGCAGCGCGGACACCCGGCCGGTTCCGCCAGCTCTCCGCCTGGGCGGCCGTCACGGAGCTTTCGGTGAAGGAGGCTTTGGGGGTGTTGGAGCCGGGTGCGCCGAACACCACGGTGTCCACGGGCGCGCCGGCGGCAGCCCCCAGCTTTCCGATCGCGGAGGTTGACTGTTCAGCCAGCCCGGCGGTCAGGCCGGACAGCATCACGAGGAGCAGGGTGATCAGGGCCACCACGCCGCCCATCATGGCGAACCTCCCCTTGGCGAAACGGATGTCGCGGATTGCCAGAAACACGTTGTTCTTCTCTCGGTTGGTTCCGGTGGATAAGGTCTCCATCCACTGTCCCGGCAGCCCGCCCGCGGTCCATCGGGCGGGCAGTTGATCTGCCAGGGATGAAAGGTTGAACCGGGGGTCAACCTTTTGATTGACCCCCCGCCGGCCGGGCGCGCATAAGCTGGTGGCATGTCCGCCACCCCTGCCCTGCACTCTTCCGGCGGACCCGGCGCCCACGCACCCAAGGACCCCCTGAGCGCAGTGGAATCGGCGTCCTCGGAAGCGATCCTGCGGGTGCTGAGGGTGACGCTCCACACCGGGTTCGCAGCCCTGCTGGTAGTGGGCGTGGTCCGGCTGCTGGCACCCGGCTCCCGGGACTCCTTCCCGTTCTTGTGGGCGGGCCTGGCGCTTGTCCTGGCGGCGGTGTACCTCACCGGGACCGTCCTGGAACACCGCCATGCCGCGGGCCGGATCCGGTTCAATCCCCGCCGCTACGGCCTCCAGTGGCTGGTGGCCGTGACAGCGCTTTGGGTCCTCCTGCTGGTGGGGAGCGCCGACTTTGCCTGGCTGGCGTTCCCCCTGTTCTTCCTCCACCTGCACCTGCTGCCGCGGCGGGCCGCGCTGCTGACCATCGCACTGATGACCGCCGCGGTCATCGCCTCCCAATGGTCCGCCAGCGGTGACCCCGTTCCGCACGCGGCCGCCGTCGTCGGCCCGCTGTTTGGCGCCGCCTTCGCCGTCATTACCGGCCTTGCGTACGTTGCGCTGTACCGGGAGGCGGAGAACCAGCGGCGGGCCGCGGATGAACTGCGCCGCACCCGCCAGGAACTGGCGGCGTCCCAGCACGAGGCCGGGGTGCTGGCGGAACGGGAGCGGCTGGCCCGGGAAATCCACGACACCCTGGCGCAGGGCCTCTCCAGCATCGTGCTGCTTGCACGGGCTGCGGAGCAGTCGCTGGCCCACGGGGATCCGGTAACCGCAGCGTCGCGGGTGGCGCTGATGCAGCAGACGGCTGCAGGCAACCTGGCCGAAGCCCGGAGCTTTGTCCGCGGCCTCTCCTCCCCGCAGCTGCACGACACCACGCTGGTGGAGGCCCTGCGCCGGCTCTGTGAGGAGACCGAACGGAGCGCAGCGGCCGGGGGTGCGGCGCTCCGCTGCCGGCTGGAGGTGGACGGGGAGCCGGCCGAACTGCCTCAACCGCACCAGGTGGCGCTGCTCCGCGCGGCCCAGGCGAGCCTCGCCAACGTCCGCGACCATGCCAACGCCGGCAACGCCGTGGTCACGCTCACCTTCCTGGGCACGGAAGTCACCATGGACCTTTACGACGACGGCGTGGGCTTTGACCCTGACCTCACCGCCGGGGCAGGGGCTGCTGGGGCAAGAGCCGCGGGGACAGGAACTGCCGGGGCAGGAACTGCAAGGGCAGGAACCGCCGGGAAGAGGCACGACGGCGGCGCTGACGGCGGCGGATTCGGCCTCCGTTCGCTGCGGGAAAGGGTAGAAGCCCTCAGCGGTTCCCTGGAGTTGGAGACCGCCAAGGGCGAAGGAACCGTGGTGGCCATCCGCCTGCCGCTCGATCATGCCGGGGGAGACGTCCGTGACTGACGTGCGTGTCCTGTTGGTGGACGATCATCCGGTGGTCCGCGCCGGGCTGAGGGCCATGCTGACCGAGTTTGACGGCATCTCCATCGCCGCGGAGGCTGCGGACGGGAAAGCCGCCCTGAAGGAACTCTCGCGCCTGGCGGTCCTGGGCGAAGCCGTGGATGTGGTGCTGATGGACCTGCAGATGGGTGCGGGCATGGACGGGGTGGCGGCCACCGCCGCGATCCGGAAGCTCGCTGCGCCCCCGCCCGTCCTCATCCTGACCACCTACGACACCGACGCCGATATCCTCTCTGCCGTGGAGGCCGGCGCCAGCGGCTACATGCTCAAGGACGCCCCTCCGGAGCAGATCCGGCAGGCCGTGTTCGCTGCGGCGGCGGGGGAGACTGTCCTGGCACCGCGGGCCGCCGCCCTGCTCATGAACCGCATCACCAACCCGGGCACCTCACTCACCCCGCGGGAGGTCCAGTTGCTGGAACTCCTGGCCACAGGGCTGTCCAACCGCGCCATCGCCAAACAGGTGTTCATCTCGGAGGCCACGGTCAAGACGCACCTGGTCCACATCTACGGGAAGCTTGGCGTGGACAACAGGACGGCCGCCATCGCGGCCGCCACCCGGCGTCGGATCATCCGTCCGCCGGGGCAGGCAGGCTGAGCGGCCTTCAGCGCACGGGAAGGAAGACCCTACTCCCGCCGGTTCACGGAGGCCTAGACTTCGGGCCATGGAGAACTCACCCTCGGGACCCAAAACCGAAATCCTGCCCGAGGAGGAATGCTGGAAGTACCTGCGTTCCTCCTACATCGGCAGGCTGGCAGTCATTAACGGAACCACCCCGGAAATCTTCCCCGTGAACTTTGTGCCCGCTGAAGGGGCCCTGTTCTTCAGGACCGCCCCCGGCACCAAGCTGTACTCCCTGCTTGCAGGACCCCTTGTGGCCCTGGAGGCAGACGGGCTGAACGCGTACAGCACGGAAGTCTGGAGCGTGGTGGTCAAAGGGATACCCGAGCCCGTGGCAGACGGCAATGTGCCCCTGGAACTGTCCGATCCGGATCGTGAACCGTGGGAGTCCGGCCTCAAGGAGCACCTCATCCGGATCAATCCCACGGAAGTCACCGGCCGCAGGTTCCACGTCCGGGCGCGGACCCGGTGGTGGCCGCCGCAGGATTTCTCCGCTGACTGGATCTAGGAACCCTGGATCCAGGGAACGTGATGCAGGAACCCCTGTCTAGAGATCCTGGCGGGACAGGTCCTCGGCCACCAGCCGCGCCAGTTCGGAGGCGCCGGCCCGGTTGGGGTGCAGCGTGTCGCCGGTCATGAACAGTGCCAGGGTGGCGTCCGGGCCAATCTCGGTGAAGTAGGCGGACGCCAGGACGTTCAGGTCAACCAGGTGGACGCCTTCCTCCTCCGCCAGGGCAACCGTTGAGTTGCGGTACCAGCGGTTGACCGAGGTGTGCACACCGTCCACGAAGTCCGTGGCGCGGCCCTGCGGGGTGACCAGCACCGGCGTCGCACCGGTGGCAGCCACCTGGCGGACCATGTCACGCATGATCTCCTTGAACTCCGCCTCGGTGGTGGCGTTCTTGGCTGCCGTGTCGTTGATGCCCATTTCCAGCAGGAACAGGTCGCACGGCTTGATGTACTGGAGGATGGCTTCGAGCTGGCCGTCATTGCGGAATCCGCGGGCAATCTGTCCGCCGGTGGCCATGTTCCGGATGTCGAACGCCGCCGGGTCAACGTACTGGGGGAGCATCTGGCCCCAGCCTCCCTGGATGCTGTTTTCCAGGGGGTAGTAGCTGGCCACGGTTGAGTCCCCGCCCACCCAGATGGTGGGGTCCATCTCCGGGTGGCGTGAGACCTTGTCGACCTCCAGCGAGCTCAGGGTAAAGGACGTACCAACCTTGCCCTCCGTAACCAGGAGGTTCAGCTGGCCGTCAGTAATAGGAATTTCAAAGGAGGCCGTGGCGCCGTTTCCGGTCAGGTTCATCTCCTGGAACACGCCTTCGGCCGCGATGCTGGCCCGGGAGGTGTCGCCCAGGGTGACGGTGACCTTGTAGAGGCCTTCCTTCAGGTCCACGTTGAACGTGTTGGCGCTCTTGGTCCCGAACTGGAGAAAACGTACGGCATCGCTTCCGGCTCCGGCGCCCTTGGCGGAAACGTTGGCCATGTGCTCCGGGGTGTTGAAGCCATAGCGGGTTTCGGGGCTGTAGGCATCGGTGGCGCCAACTCCTGTGTACCCGTGCTCCACAGGCCCGTTCCCGAAGTCGAAGCGGTAACTGCTGGGTTCGGCGTAGGCGGCCGGCGCGGTAACGGCCACGCCGGCCCCACCCAGCAGGGCTGCTGCGGCGAGGCCGGCGGCCAAGGATTTCCTGGCCGACCCGCCATGGGTGGGTGAAGAGCCTGGGTTGTTCGATGTTCGGGCAGCAGCGGTCACTGTCATCTCCTTTGATGAGGACAAGGGTTTGTATCGTTTCAGCACGGGTGTTACACAAGTTGTAACAGCGCTCGCTGTGAGCAGTCAAGAGTTTTTGTGCGTTTCTTGTGCGCTTCTGCTTCTTCTTGTGAACCCCTGGGCGGGGCGCTTGCTGACATCGGGGACACTGGTGCCCGCCCTCAACCTCAGTGCTACCGCATCCTGAGCTTGAGGTGCGTGCGGCCATCTTGATTGAAGCTTGCAGTTTTGTTGCCGCTTCTGTGCAAGCGATTTGAGTTGGCGTTGAAACACTCAAAGCCAATAGAACTTCAAATGGTTTCAGCGGGGAAAAATGTGCGCGGCGTCGCAATTGCAGGCATCATTCATGCTTGAGCTTCTGGCAGGGGAAACCCTGTGATCACGGTCATCATCCCGGCCCACAACGAGGCCGCCGGAATCGGCGGGACCCTTTTGTCCCTGCAAAACCAGACAATTACCCCGGACCGGGTAATTGTGGTTGCAGACAATTGCACCGATGAAACGGAAGCTATTTCCCTGGCGGCCGGCGCCGAGGTGGTGTCGACCGTTGGGAACACGGACAAGAAGGCCGGTGCCCTCAACTTCGTGCTCGCTGATCTGCTGCCGGAGGCTGCGCCCGAGGACATGGTCCTGGTGCAGGACGCCGATTCGCAGCTCTCACGGGACTTCATTGAGCGCTCGGTGAGGCACCTCACGGCTGATTCGCGGCTGGGTGCCGTGGGTGGTGTCTTCCGGGGAGGGGACGGCGGTGGATTTGTTGGCCACCTGCAGAGGAATGAATACGCCCGGTACGCCAGGGACGTGCGGCGGCTGCACGGCAAATGCCTTGTAGTCACCGGCACGGCCGCCCTGTTCCGGGTCCGGACGCTCCGCGACGTGTCAACGGCCAGGCTGGACGGCACGCTCCCTCCCGGCAACGGCAGGGGCGGCGTCTACGACACCTCGGTCCTGACGGAGGACAACGAGTTGTCCTTCGCACTGCTGACGCTGAAGTACCGGATCAAATCCCCCGCCGATTGCACCCTGGTCACAGAGGTCATGCCCACCTGGCGGGAACTCTGGGCGCAGCGCCTGCGGTGGAAGCGCGGGGCGGTGGAGAACTGCGTCCAGTACGGCTGGACGCGGGTCACCAGGCCCTATTGGGGGAGGCAGGTTCTTTCGGTGGCGGGTGTCCTGGTGACGCTTGGCTATCTCAGCACGGTGGCGGTTGCACTGGGCACGGGGGCAGGGCTGCACATCCAGCCGTTCTGGCTTGCCGTGACCGGTGTCTTCGTGATCGAACGGGTGGTAACGGTGCGGCTCCGGGGATGGAAGTACATGCTCGCGGCCGCCACCATGTACGAGCTGGTGATCGACCTTTTCCTGCAGTTGGTTCACGCGAAGGCGTACACAGACGCAGCCTTTAACAGAAAGAAAGCCTGGTAAGAACCATGTATAACAATCCAGCAGTTCCCGCAGCAGCCGGAGCCGGTTCCGGAACCCTCGCAATGACCGGCGCGGGGGACGTGTTCTGGTTCGCCCTTGCAGCCTTTGCGCTCCTTGCGCTGGGCCTGGCCATCAAGAGGATCGTCCCCGTCCGCGGTACCAAGGCCTAGGCATTAGGCGGTCCCTGGGCTCAGCCCAGGGAAAAACGCAGGGCGTCCGCACGGGCGCCCTGCGTTTCCCATGCCGGGCACGGTGGCAGGTTTGCCAGGTAGTCCAAGCGGGTCAGGTCACCACGCTGACCATATTGGAGCAGCCCGCGGCATCGCACACTTTGTAGGACGTGGTTTTTGCACCCTTGATTTTGTTGACGTAGGAGCCTGTATTGGGCACGGACTTTTGTGTCCCGTTGATCCACAGCGTGACGCTGGTGCCGGTGGCCCCTGTCCACGCCAAGGTGGTAGTGCTGATGGACTTTGCCTTGGTGGTGGCGGCACTCAGCTTGATGGCCGAGACAGGTTCCGCGGGCGCTGGACCGGAAGCGGCGACGAAGGAGAAATCCCTGATCACCACGCTTTCCGGTTTTACATGCGCAGGATCCCCGCCGCCGCCCCCGGTGACCCAGAGGTTGAAGTGGACCTGTTCCTGGGCCGGCACCGGGACAGTGGCCCCTTCCAGGACGGTGCGCTTCAGCAGGCTCCCGGCGAATCCTTCGCCGGCGAAGGATTCGAACGTGATCTTCCCCGGCTCCCACACCATCCGGTGGGTGGTGATCGGGTCCGGCGTGACATCGAAGACCGTGGTGTTGTTACCCTCGCCGGGAGGCTTGGTGGCATCAAACCAGTAGCCGTGGCCCTGGGTCACAGGCCAGGATTGCCCGTACGCGGCGCCGCCGCCCCACGCGGAGGCCTCACAGAGATCGATTTCGTTGTATCCCGGTTCGGCCAGGGGATCGTAGGTGAACAGGCAGCCCCACACCACCTCTTTCTGCAGAGTTTCCAGGTTCTTTTCCACGGTGGTGCTGTAGGTCCCGTAGCCGAACCCTTTCCGCGTGGACTGGAACTCGGCTCCCACAGGGGCACCGCCGGTGGGATTGGTCAGGTTCATCGTGATGTGGCCATTGGCGTCCGGGTTGCTGACGTTCGCGGCTGCGAAGGCCTTGTTGTACTGCGGGGCGCCGCCCCAGAACCGTTTCTCCCAGTTGAATCCCTTCCAGGCGAAGTTGCCTGAGGGCCCCGGATTGGGATCCATCGGCGTGGTGTCCGCTGCCTGGGCGGGCGGCACGCAGGCAAGCATTGCGACGGCGGCCGCTGCCAGCATTGCCAGCGGTGTGGTCCGGCGCTTGGGATGTGAGACAAAAAAGCGAAAGTCAGCCATGAAACGCCCCTTTTCGGTTGCTCCCAGCGAGCAATTGCGCCCCTGAGGAGCACAGGTTGATCTTCAGCCAGGAACTCTGCAGAAGGCAATAGCTCAACGGACTTAATTTTTAGTGAGGCAAATCTCAGTAAATACGCAATATTTGCCAAAGCTCAAGAACTGCTCAATTTAGACGAAGCAAATAAGCCCACTTGCAATTCCTTGGGCTAGGCTCATAGCGGTCCCACGGTGCGGAATAATAAAAGCAATCCATATTGCCCGTTTCTCCGAATGTTCCTTGAATGTGCCTGAGGAAAACCTGGGCGCAAAATGAAGTGAAGCTTGGGGGAGTGCATGGTGGAGCGCGGTGTTGCCGTGGTGGTGGAAGACGACGACGACATCAGGACAACGCTGACGGAAGTGCTGCAGCAGTCGGGGTTCGCCGTCCATTCCACAGCCTCGGGCGTTGCAGGCGTGGATGCCGTCCGTGAACACAACCCGGACATCGTCACCATGGATGTTGGCCTTCCGGACTTCGACGGCATTGAGGCGTCCCGGCGGATCCGGACGTTCAGCGACGCCTACCTCATCATCGTCAGTGGCAGGGTGGACGAAGCCGATACCCTGATGGGGTTCGAGGCCGGCGCGGACGACTATCTCACCAAACCCTTCCGCCCCCGCGAACTGCGCGCGCGGATTGCGGCCATGCTCCGGCGGCCGCGGACCCTGCGGGAGGCGCCGGCGGAGCGGCCGCTTCCGCCGCGAAGAGGCGAACGGCTCTCACCGGCGCAGGCCTCGCACGGTGATCTTCACGGGCCGCACGAGGGGCCGGAGGGTGAAGCGGGTTCGCCTCCGGCGCCGGGCTGCTGCGATTTCGCCCACCGGGGACTGACCCTCCATGAGGCGTCCCGCCAGGCGTCGATCAATGGGGAGCCCGTGGACCTGACGCGCACCCAGTTCGACATCCTCTTGGTCCTGATGGAGAACGGGCGGACCGTCCAGACCAAGGCGGACCTGGTGCGGCGGCTCCGCAACGAGCCGTACAACACCGGATCCTTTGTCACCGCCGGGGAAGAACGCGCCGTCGAGGTCCATCTTGGCAACCTGCGCAAGCGCCTGGGTGACAGCTCGCAGAATCCACGCTGGGTAGAGACCGTCCGCGGTGTGGGCTACCGGATGACGCCGTAGCAGCAGAGTTCCTTGGCGTACCCTCAGTCAGTAGCCGGCGTCCACCACCGGCCCTGTGGAAGAGGCGGAAATGACCTGGGAAACCGTCGCCGGGGTTGCGGCCGGCCTGCTGCTGGCGTACGCCGTGCTCCTTGTGCTCCTGTGGATCTACGCGCGGCGCCACCCCGAGACCGTCACCATGAAGGACGCGCTGCGCCTGCTCCCGGACCTGCTCCGGATGGTCCGGAGGCTGGCCGCTGACCGGACGCTGGCCGCCGGTGTGCGGGTGCGGCTGGTGCTGCTGCTCGCCTACCTGCTCCTGCCCATCGACCTGGTGCCGGACTTTGTTCCGGTGATCGGCTACGCGGATGACGCCGTGATCGTGGCGCTGGTGCTGCGTTCGGTGCTCAAACGGGCGGGTCCCGGGGCGCTTGAGCGGCACTGGCCCGGAAGCCCCGCGGGACTGGAGATCATCCTCCGCGCGGCGGCGCCGGTCCGCCGTCGGCCTTAAATTCTTTTGCTGTATCCGCGCCTTTCCTGGCGGGGGCTGTTAGCGTGAAGGACCGGTCAATGAAGGAGGAGCGATGACTGTCAACTCACCAGATTCACTGCCTGAGGATGATCCGCAGGAGGGTACGGCCACTGCGCAGGGAAAGGGCGACGGCGGTGTTCCCGGCCAGAAGGATGGCGTGGGGATCGGTGCGGATGCCGAACCGAACACCTTTGAGCCCGAAGAGGATCCGGACGCCACGGAAGCGCCGTAAACCGATTAGGGCTTGACGCCCGCAGCGTTCATTTACCGTTGCCATGGACAAGCGGTGCGCCGCTTGATTCGCGGGGGATGAGCGAAGGCATTGACTTCCGGACCTGCGGTTCCGCACCCGGCTCAACGATGAGGTCGATCGCCGTCCTCGCGATCTGGTCCAAAGGCACGTGGACGGACGTCAGGGGAGTGGGGAGCCTGGCCGCCAGGGGCGTGTCGTTGTACCCCACCAGCGCCAGGTCCTCCCCAATCTTCAGTTCGTGCCTGTGGGCCGCGGCCATGATCCCCATGGCAATGTTGTCGTTCGCCGCAAAGACGGCTGTGGGGCGGTTATCCCGACCCAGAAGTGCCTCGCCGGCGCTGAATCCATTTTCGATGCCGTAGCCCCCGGTGATGATCCACTCCTCGCGGGCCGTGAGCCGCGCTTCGCCCAGGGCCCTGCGTGCCCCGGCCAGGCGGGCGATTCCTGTTGACGTGAATGTCGGCCCGGTGACCACGGCAATGTCGCTGTGTCCCAGGTCGACGAGGTGCCGGACCGCGAGGTAGCCTCCCACCTCATCGTCTCCGAGGGCCGAGGGGCTGACTCCGTCGGTGCGGAGCACCAGCGCGTGCGCCACCTTGCGCTCACGCAGCCGGCGTGGAAGTTCGTCGTCGAGCCTTGCCGTTGCCAGGATCAGCCCGTCCACGTTCCGGTCCAGCAGCGTCTCTGCCGCGCGGCGCTCGTCGTTGGGGTCATCCCCGCTGGTGGCCACCATGGCGAAATATCCGCGCGAGGACGCTGCCCGCTCCAGTTCTTCGAACATGAGCGCCATGACAGTGTCGCTCAGGCGGGGAACAAGGACGCCCAGCGTCCTGGTTTCGCCCCGGCGGAGGCCGGAGGCGAAGGAGTTCCGGCGGTAGCCGAGCTCCTCGGCGACCTTCCTGACATGCGCCGCCGCGGCAGACCGCGAAGCTGTCCGCTCGTCCAGTGCGCGGCTGGCCGTGGAAATGCTGACGCCGCTGGCTGCAGCAACATCCTTGAGCGTGACGATCGAGCCGGATGCCACGGGTTCCATGACGGTTCTCCTCTTCTGCAGCAAGCGTGTACAGACACTCTATTCCCACTTTCTGCAAACGTTCTCTTGACAGCGAGCTGCGACACGCGTCACAATGAAAACGTTCCCGCAAACGTTCTCACAAGGAGAAGAAACACTGGCGGGACTGCCGACCATCAATGAAGACAGAGGTAGTGAAATGACCATCGATCTCCGCGGGCTGGTTCCCGCCCCCGTCACCCCGTTCAACCGCGACGGCAGCGTCGACGTCGACGCCATCCACCGGCTGGGAGGCTGGCTGGCAAGCGTCGAAGGCGTCAAGGGCCTGGTGGTCCTGGGCCATGCCGGTGAGGGCACCTTCCTCACCCAGGACGAACAGGCCCTGGTGATCCGCGAATTCAAGAACGCCGTGAACGGCGAGATCCCGATCATCGCCGGCATCACCGGCGAAGGAAACACCGTCGCAGCCCTCGAGGCCAAGCGCGCAGTGGAGGCGGGCGCGTCTGCCGGCCTGGTCTACCCCTCGCACGGCTGGCTCCGGTTCGGGTACCAGAAGGGCGCGCCCCAGACCCGGTACAAGGAAATCTACGAGACGTCCGGCCTGCCGCTGATCCTTTTCCAGTACCCGGACGCCACCAAGGCCACCTACGACCTGGAAACCCAGCTGGAGATCGCCGGCCAGGAAGGTGTGTTCGCCACCAAGAACGGCGTCCGCAACATGAAGCGCTGGGACACGGAGATTCCCGTGCTCCGCGCCACCTATCCGGACCTGCAGATCCTTACCTGCCATGACGAGTACCTGCTGCACACCATGTTCGACGTCGACGGCGCCCTGGTGGGCTATGGCGGACTCGCACCCGAACCGCTGGTAGAGCTGATCGCGGCAGGCAAGGCCAAGGACTACCCGGCAGCCCGTGCCATCCATGACCGCCTGCTGCCCGTCACCAAGAACGTGTACCACCGCGGTTCACACATGGAGGGCACGGTGGCGCTCAAGGAGGGCCTCGTTGCCCGCGGCATCCTGGAGCACGCCACGGTCCGGCCCCCGCTGCTTCCGCTCGCTGAAGGCGCCGGCGCAGAGATCGCCCTTGCCCTGAAGTCCGCAAACCTCGGCAGCGTCACGGCCACTGTCTGATCCTTCTTCCGGATCCTTACGGGGTGGCGGGCCCACCGCCCGCCACCCGGTCCCCGCTTTTACTCTCCACCCGGTCAACGACGACCCACAGCACTGCAGCTGTAGAAGGAGGACTCGCAGATGCGCGAGCACAATAGGACCATCATCCATCCCGGACAGATGGAGCAGCAGATGGCCGCCCCGCACGTACACCCCGCGCCCGCCGGAACGGGAAAGCGCCGAACCTTCCTCGGCTACCTGGCCCTGATGGGCCCGGCGTTTGTGGTGGGCGCCTGGCAGTTCGGCCCCGGAAACCTGACCACCGCCGTCCAGGCCGGCAGCCGTTTCGACTACAGCCTCGTCTGGGTCATCGCGGTCTCCACCATCCTCATGATCTTCTTCACGGACATGAGCGTCCGGCTCGGAATCGTCACCCCGACCTCGCTGATCACCTCCATCAAGGAGCATCTCGGCAAGCCTGTGGGCATCCTCGCAGGCTTCGGTGTCTTCGGCATCACGCTGATGTTCTCGGTGGGCAACGCTGTTGGCTCCGGACTCGGCCTGTCCCTGGTGTTCGGCGGCTCCCCGGTGGTCTGGACGGTCGTCTGCACGGCCGCCGTCGGATTTGTCCTGGCGTTCCGCAATGTCTACGGCCTGGTGGAAAAGGCCCTGCTGGTCATCGTGGTTCTTATGGGGATCGCCTTCATCGCCAGTACCGTCGTGGCCCAGCCGGACTGGTACCGGTCCATGGAAGGCATGGTTCCGTCCCTTCCGCCCGGAAGCGAAATCCTCATCGTGGCACTGGTGGGAACCAACTTCTCCATCAACGCTGCGTTCTACACCTCGTACGGCATCAAGGAACATCGCCGCACCCGCGCCGACTACCGGGACATCACCCTCGCCGACACCATTCCGGGGATCATCGCCCCAGGCATCATGACAACGCTGGTCATCCTGGTGGCCGCGTCCGTGCTGGGCAAGACCGGCGCCGAGGCGGGAACCATCAACGCCCTGGCCTCCGTTTTCGCACCCCTGGCCGGTCCGGTCGGATCCATGCTGTTTGCCCTGGGCCTCTCCGGTGCCGCCTTCTCCTCAATGATCGCCAACGCCACGGCCGGGGGCACCATGCTCTCCGATGCCATGGGCCGCGGCACCCATGCCGGATCACCGGCAGCACGCATCGTCACGGGGATGATCCTCGCTTTCGGGCTGATCATCACCCTCTCCTTCCAGTCCTCCCCGGTGGGACTGATCGTCATCGCCCAGTCCCTCACCGTGCTCATCGCCCCGCTGCTGGGCGTGCTGATCCTCGTCATGGCCAACAGGTCATCGCTGATGGGAGAGCTCCGCAACCGCTGGTGGCAGAACGTCTTCGGCGCCATCGGCCTGATCGCGATCGTGGCCTCATCCATCCGCCTCATCACGCTCCTCATCGGCTAGGACGGCCAGGACCACCCAGCAGCAGTGCCCCCGCCGTCCTCCGGCTGGGGCACTGCTGCTTGTGTAGGGCGCGGCGTGTGGAGGTGCTGCGAGTGGCAGCAACTGCATGTGGACACACTGCTCGTACGGGCCCTGCTCAATGTTTAATCAAGATTTGCGGCAACCCTGCGAAATGGACGTTCGGGGCAGAGTAGGCGGCTGTAAGTTCTATCTGTTTCCACGTTATTCCCCAACACGGAAGCACAGGGAGCCCCCGCGCTCGAGCCAGACTCGCGCGGGGGCTCCGCCTCATGTGGCAGGTTCCCCTGCCGGAGCAGCGGGGAGCAGCTTCTGGAGCGCCCCGGCGAGGAGCTGCGCCGTCCCGGCATCCGGGTGCCCCGGATTGCTGCTGCTCTGCTGTTCCAGGGTGAACCGGAGTATCCCCGGAATGAGGTGGGCTATCAAGGCGCTCTGGGTCCGGGTTTCCTCCGGAGGTTCAGTTGCGGGCGCGGAGCGGCGCAGCCGGAGATAGAGGACGTCCTTCAACTCCTCGTACACGTCGGAAAGCCGTTCAATCTCCTTCTGCATCAGGGCCGGAGTGCGGCTGATAATGCCCATCCGGTCTGCTGCCAGGGCCCTGTCGTCGGTGCCCACCGGAGCGAGGGTCGCCAGGAGATCGAGGATTCCAGCCAGCAGATCAGGTGAGTCCGAGGCCAGGAACTCCCGTACGCGCCGTTCATCCAGCCTGCCGGGTTCGGCCCCGAGGATCGCCTGGTCCTTTGTCTTGAAGTAGTTGAAGAATGTCCGCTGTGAGACACCGCTGGCAGCGCAGATCATGTCCACTGTGACGGCCTGGAAGCCGTGCTCCTGGACCAGGGCCACGGCGCTCCGCTCAATGGTGAGCGCCGTCGCGGCCTGCTTGCGCTGGCGCAGGCCGGGTTCCCGCTGGTCTGTCATGCGTGGTTCCTGCCTCTTATTCGTAGCGAAGGGAGTCGATGGGGTTCTTCCTGGCAGCCCTGCTCGCCGGCAGGGTCCCGGAGATAAAGGCAATAGCCATGATGAGCAGCATAATGCCCATGATGGCGCCCGGCTCGAACAGGAGGATGTTCAGCCCGGGCAGGGAAGACAGCGGTCCCGCGGACAGCGCCGCGTTCAGCGCGCTGCCTGCCAGCACCGCTGCCGCGACCCCGATCAGGCTGCCGAGGAAGCCGATGAAGGCAGCTTCGAGGCTGAAGAGTGCGAAGATTTTGCCGGCCCGCATGCCCATGGCTTTCATGAGCCCGATTTCACGGGTGCGTTCCTGCACGCTCATCAGCAGCGTGTTGACAATGCCGAAGGCCGCGGCCACCAGGGCGACGATGGCGAAGGCGTTGAGTACGCCGATGATCCCGTCAATGACCGTTTTGATGACGCCCAGCTGGTCCTGGATGGTCTGGGCCGCAAAACCGGCAGCCGCCACACTGTCCTGGAGGTCGCTTACCTGGGCGCTTGAAAGGGCCGGATCGAAGTAGGCGACGGCGAGGGGGTACCGGGCGGGGCCGGTGTCGATGCCGGCGCTTTGCGCTTCGGCCAAGGCTGACACCATGGCAGGGTTGGCCCCGCCGCCGGAGGACAGCAGGCTCTCCTGGGAGATTCCGACGACGGTTCCGTCCACCTGGTGCCGCGCGCCGAGCACGTCCGTGATGCCCAGTTGGACCACCGCGCCGACGGCGTCCTGGGCGTCGGCGAACCCCAGCGCGTCTACATAGTCGGCGGGAAGGACCAGTTCGCGCGTCCCGGAGGACTCGGAGAGCTGAGTGCCGGCGAGGAGGTCTGCCCGGGTGATCGAGGATGTGGGATTGACGCTGAGCTCGAATTGCCCGCCGCCGTTGTACTGCACAAAGTCAACAGCCACCGCCTGGACAGGTTCAACCCGGGAAATGCCGCTTATCCCTGCGAGTTTTTCCAGGTCAGCCTCCGTCAACGGGTCGCTTTGCCCGGCCCCGGGGAGGGCGGGGCCACCCGTGGCGGACGATGCGCTGGATGTCCTCGGGTCATAGGCGCGGGGGCCTTCCGTTGTCTCCTCGGCGGTCCTGGTGACAATGAAAACGTCATCGGCTCCCAGTGACGCCACCTGTTTGGTGACGTAGTCCGTGACACCCGCACCCACCGCCGTCGTCAGCGTCAGGGTGAACGCCCCGATGAACAGGGCCAGCACTGTCAGCGTGGTGCGGAGCTTGCTGCGCAGGGTGTTGCGGGCAGCGGACCCGACCAGATCGGCGGCTTTCATGCGGCACCCACTCCCGCCCCGGAGGGAACAACCACGCCATCGCGGATGAAGACCTGGCGGTCGCAGCGGGCGGCGAGATCCTCGTCATGGGTGACGATGACCAGGGTAATGCCGCGGTCCCGGTTCAACTGGAAAAGGGCGTCTTCAACAATTGCTCCTGTTGCGCTGTCCAGGTTGCCGGTTGGTTCGTCGGCAAAGATGACCGTTGGCTCGTTGATGAGGGCTCGGCTGATCACCACCCTTTGCTTCTGCCCTCCCGAGAGGTCATTGGCGTTGCTTGCGGCCTTGTCCTCGAGTTCGAACTGCCGCAGTACGGCCAGGGCGCGTTCCCTGCGTGCCCTGGGGGACACCCCGGCGATCTTCAGCGGAAGGGTCACGTTGTCCATGACGCTGGTCCCCGGCGTCAGGAAAAACTGCTGGAAAACGAACCCGAACTCCTTGTTGCGGAGCTCGCTGGCCTTCTTCGGCGGCAGCGCCAGGGCGTCGCGGCCGTTGAACGAGAGGCTGCCGGAATCCGGCGTGTCCAGCAGCGCGATGATGTGCATCAGGGTGGTCTTGCCGGACCCGCTCTTCCCGACGATGGCTACGCATTCCCCTGGCGCCACCTGGAGCGTGACGTCCTTGAGGGCGTGGAACGTGCTGGATCCCTTGCCGTAGCTCTTGCTGATGTTCCTGGCGTCGATGACCAGCGGGGAGGTCATTCCGGGCGCCTTGGGAAACCTGACATGTCGTTCTCCTGTCAATCAAGGTGCAGTAACTGCAATTTAGCATGCAGTGACTGTAATTTTCTAGAGTAGGAGGTATCAGGGGCTCAGCGGACCACCCGGACGTCAGCCATCTTTCCGGCGGACCATCTCGTTGATCCACGCGGGGGCGAAGGGGGACGTGCAGCCCGGAGACGTGGGATAGTCCTTGAGCACCTCCAGGCGCTCGCCGATCTCCAGTGCCCGGGCCCGATGCCCCGCGTGGTGGATCCCGATCTGGGCGAGGCAGGTGTTCATGGCCCACTGCAGCCGGTCCGGGGCGTTCTTCATCTCCGCCTCGATGACGTCCAGCAGCCCCGGAAGGTCCAGGCTCTCGGGCGCTTTGGCCACGCGCTCGCTGGTCAGGGCCCAGCCGGCAGCGGCCACCACGGGATCCGGGTCGGCCAGCCAGGCCACGCGCAGGTCTTCGGCGTGCGGGCCCTTCTTCACCACGTAGTTCACCAGCCAGTCCTGCACCTTGGCCGCGCGCGCCTCGCGCAGCATGGCATCCAGCTCATCCCGCCCGAAGGCCTTGGGCCGGCAGACAAGGAGCGCCAGCAGCCTGGCCGCTGTGTCGCCGGTGGCCCACAGCTCGCGGGCAAGGTCCTGCTGGGTCTTCAGCCGCTTGGCGATGGCGCGGAGCTTGCTGAGGTTCACGCCATGGTCATCGCCGTGCCGCTCGTTCACCTCGCGTGCCCTCGGGTCCTCGAGCTCCGCCAGTTCGGCCATCAGCTCCGCCACCGTTGTTCCTGTCAATGCTGTCCCGGCCACCGCTTGTCTCCTGTCCGCCGCCTGCGGTTTCAGCCTACGGCAGCCCGGGCAGCCCGAAACCTAGTCCCGCCCCACCTAAAGCGCAACCAGTCGAAAGACCCTACTCGCCCGCCGGAGCCGCACCTACCGTGGCAGCATGGCTGAGGAGCGTTTTGTCCCGGGGGTAGACGGAGCAGCATCGGATGCAATGCTGAAGGTGGGCAGGTTCTTCACGAAGTGGGACCAGACCGACGACGGCAGGGCAGTCTTCCGGGAGGGCGGCCGCAAGGGGGACATCTTCTACCGCGACAGGTGGAGCCACGACAAAGTGGTCCGCTCCACCCACGGCGTGAACTGCACCGGGTCCTGCTCCTGGAAGGTGTACGTCAAGGACGGCATCATCACCTGGGAATCCCAGCAGACCGACTATCCCTCGGTGGGGCCGGACAGTCCCGAATACGAACCACGAGGCTGCCCCCGCGGGGCGGCCTTTTCCTGGTACACCTACTCGCCCACCCGGGTCCGCTTTCCCTACGCCCGCGGGGTCCTCGTGGAGATGTACCGAGAGGCGAAGGCCCGGCTCGGCGACCCCGTGCTCGCCTTCGCCGAGATCGCCGCGGACCCGGACAAGCGGCGCCGCTACCAGCAGGCCCGCGGCAAGGGCGGCCTGGTCCGGGTGTCCTGGCAGGAGGCCATCGAAATTGCCGCCGCCGCGCACGTGAACACCATCAAGACCTACGGCCCGGACCGCTGCGCCGGCTTCTCGCCCATCCCGGCGATGTCCATGGTTTCGCACGCGGTGGGCACCCGCTTCATCCAGCTCATCGGCGGCGTGATGACCTCCTTCTACGACTGGTACGCGGACCTTCCCGTCGCAAGCCCGCAGGTGTTCGGGGACCAGACGGACGTGCCCGAATCCGGCGACTGGTGGGACGCGCGCTACCTCATGATGTGGGGCTCCAACGTTCCCGTCACCCGTACCCCGGACGCCCACTGGATGGCCGAGGTGCGCTACCGCGGCACCAAGGTGGTCACCGTCAGCCCGGACTACGCGGACAACACGAAATTCGCGGACGAGTGGCTCCCCGCCCAGGCCGGAACCGACGCGGCGCTGGCCATGGCCATGGGCCACGTGACGCTCAAGGAATTCTTCGTGGACCGGCAGGTGCCCTTCTTCACGGACTACGTGAAGCAGTACACGGACCTGCCGTTCCTCGTCAGGCTGGAAAAGCGCGACGACGGCGCCCTCACGCCGTCGAAATTCCTCACCGCCGGTGACCTCCCGGGGGAGTCCGGGGCTGAGGACGCTGCTTTCCGCACCGTCCTGTTCGACAAAAAGGCGGCCCGTCCCGCCGTCCCGAACGGTTCCATGGGGTTCCGCTACTCCGGCAGCGGCGAGGGCAAGTGGAACCTGGACCTCGAGGGGATGGAACCGGCGCTTTCGCTGCGGGAGGTTTCGGGGGAAAGCGCCGAGATCCTGCTCCCGTGCTTCGAGCAGGCGGACGGCACCGGCAGCGTGCTCCGGCGCGGCGTGCCCGTCATCGAAGTGGAAGGCCAGCTGGTCACCACCGTGTTCGACCTTATGCTCGCGCAGTACGGCGTGGCCCGGGAAGGCCTCCCCGGGGACTGGGCCGCAGGGTACGATGACGCCGCCACCCCCTACACCCCGGCCTGGCAGGAGGAGATCACGTCCGTTCCCGCCCAGGCCTGCATCCGCGTGGCCCGCGAGTTTGCCCGCAACGCCGAGCAGTCCAAGGGCCGCTCCATGATCATCATGGGCGCCGGTATCTGCCAGTGGTTCCACGGCGACACCACGTACCGGGCCATTCTGGCGCTGGTGATGCTGACCGGCTGCATGGGCCGGAACGGGGGCGGCTGGGCGCACTACGTGGGGCAGGAGAAGACGCGCCCCATCACTGGCTGGGTGTCGCTGGCGAACGCCCTGGACTGGTCCCGGCCGCCGCGCACCATGATCGGCACCGGGTACTGGTACATGCACACGGACCAGTGGCGCCAGGATGGATATTCGGCGGATGCGCTGAAGTCCCCGCTGTCCACCGGCGCCCTTGACGGCCTGCACACCGCGGACGCGATCGCCCAGTCTGCCCGGCTTGGATGGATGCCGTTCTACCCGCAGTTCGACCGCAACCCGCTGGACCTGGCAGATGAGGCGGAGGCCGCCGTCGCCGCCGGAACCGCCAAGGACACCCCCACCTACATCGCGGACGCACTCAAGAACCGGACCCTGAACCCGGCCATCGAGGATGTGGATGCCCCGGAGAACTGGCCGCGCACCCTGGTCCTGTGGCGCTCCAACCTCTTTGGGTCCTCGGCCAAGGGCAACGAGTACTTCCTGCGGAACCTGCTGGGCACCCACAACAACGTTATGGGGGAGGACCATGCGGAGGGGCTCAAGCCCACGCACGTGAAATGGCACGAGCAGGCGCCGGAAGGGAAGCTGGACCTGCTGGTCTCCGCCGACTTCCGGATGACCTCCACCACCCTGCTGTCCGACGTCGTGTTCCCCGCCGCCACCTGGTACGAGAAACACGACCTGTCCTCCACGGACATGCACCCGTTCGTGCACGCGTTCACCCCGGCCATCGACCCGCCCTGGGAAACCAAGACCGACTTTGACACCTTCCACCTGCTGGCCCGCGAGTTTTCGAAGATGGCCAAGACCCACCTGGGCGTGAGGCGCGACCTTGTGAGTGTGCCGCTGCAGCATGACACCCCGGGCCAGCTGGCCCAGCCCGGCGGGACGGTCCGGGACTGGCGGGAGACGGACATCCCCGCCGTTCCCGGGCAGAACATGCCCGTCTTTTCCGTGGTGGAGCGGGACTATACAACCATCGCGGACAAACTGGCCGCCGTTGGGCCCCTTGCGGACAAGCTGGGATTCACCGTCAAGAACATCACCTACAAACTCGAGGGGCCGCTGAATCGGCTCAGCCACTCGAACGGCGTGATGCTCGGCGGCGCCGCGGACGGCCGCCCGGCCATGGACACCGACGCCAAGATGGCGGAGGCCATCCTGGCCTTCTCCGGCACCACCAACGGCGCACTGTCCGTACAGGGCTTCAAGGACCTGGAAGTCCGGACCGGGCGGAAGCTGGCAGACCTGTCCGAGGGGTCCGAGGAAAAGTTCATCACGTTCGCCCAGACCCAGGCGGCCCCGGTGCCGGTGATCACGTCGCCGGAATGGTCAGGTTCTGAGACAGGCGGCCGCCGGTACGCGCCGTTCACCATCAACATCGAACGGCTCAAGCCGTTTCACACCCTCACCGGCCGCATGCACTTCTTCCTGGACCACGACTGGATCACGGACATCGGGGAGGCGCTGCCCATCTACCGGCCGCCGCTGGACATGCACCGGCTGTTCGGCGAACCCAAACTGGGCCCGAACGGTCAGCTGGAGGTGGTGGTCCGGTACCTGACGCCGCACTCCAAGTGGTCCATCCACTCCGAATACCAGGACAACCTGCTGATGCTCTCACTCTCCCGCGGCGGACCCACCGTCTGGATGAGCCCGGCTGACGCCGACTCCATCCAGGTTCGGGACAACGACTGGGTGGAATGCCTGAACATCAACGGCGTCCTGGTGGCACGGGCCATCGTCAGCCACCGGATGCCCTCCGGTGTGGTGTACGTCCACCACGCCCAGGAGCGCACCATCGATGTCCCGAAGTCTGAGGCCACCGGCCGGCGCGGCGGCATTCACAACTCGGTGACCAGGCTGCTGGTGAAACCCTCGCACCTGATCGGCGGCTACGCCCAGCTGGCGTACGCGTTCAACTACCTCGGCCCCACCGGAAACCAGCGCGACATGGTGGCCACGGTCCGCCGCCGCTCACAGGAGGTGCAGTACTGATGCGAGTCATGGCTCAAATGGGCATGGTGATGAACCTGGACAAGTGCATCGGCTGCCACACGTGTTCGGTCACCTGCAAGCAGGCGTGGACCAACCGGGCGGGCACCGAATACGTATGGTTCAATAACGTGGAAACGCGTCCCGGGCAGGGGTACCCGCGCCGCTATGAGGACCAGGACAAATGGCGCGGCGGCTGGGATCTCAACAAGCGCGGCAAACTGGTGCTGAAGGCCGGTGGCCGGGTGAAGAAGATGTTCGGGCTGTTCGCCAGCCCGGTCCAGCCCGAGCTCAAGGACTACTACGAGCCGTGGACGTACGACTACAAAACCCTGGTGGACGCGCCCCTGGGCGACGACTTTCCGGTGGCCCGGCCGAAATCCCTGATCACCGGGGAGGACACCAAGGTCACCTGGTCCGCAAACTGGGACGACAACCTGGGCGGCTCTGCGGAGCACGGCCACCTGGACCCGCTGGTGGAGAAGGTCCGGCGGGAGTCCGAGGACAAGATCAAGTTCGCGTACGAGCAAACTTTTATGTTCTACCTGCCGCGGATCTGCGAGCACTGCCTGAACCCGTCCTGCATGGCCTCCTGCCCTTCCGGCGCCATCTACAAGCGGGTGGAGGACGGGATTGTGCTGGTGGACCAGGACAAGTGCCGCGGCTGGCGGCAGTGCGTCACCGGCTGCCCGTACAAGAAGATCTACTTCAACCACAAAACCGGCAAGGCCGAGAAGTGCACCTTCTGCTACCCCAGGGTGGAGGTGGGGATTCCCACGGTGTGCTCGGAGACCTGCGTGGGCCGGCTGCGGTACCTGGGGCTGTTTTTGTACGACGCCGATGCGGTCACCGCGGCGGCGTCCGTCACCGACCCGAAGGATCTCTACGACGCCCAGATGGACGTCCTGCTGGACCCGAACGATCCCGCCGTCCAGGCCGAGGCCCGGGCGCAGGACATCCCGGAAGACTGGATCGACGCCGCCAAGCGCTCGCCGGTGTACGCCCTGGCCAAGGTGTACAAGGTGGCCCTGCCGCTGCACCCGGAGTACCGGACCATGCCGATGGTCTGGTACGTGCCGCCGCTCTCCCCGGTGGTGGACCTGCTGCGGGACCAGGGGCACGACGGCGAGGACCACGGCAACCTGTTCGGCGCCATTGATGCCCTGCGGATCCCGGTGGAGTACCTCGCCGAGCTCTTCACCGCCGGGGACGCAGACCGGGTCACCGCGGTGCTGAAGAAGCTGGCGGCCATGCGTGCGTTCATGCGCGGCATCAGCCTGGGCAACGATCCGGACGAGTCCATCGCCGAGGCCGTGGGCATGGACGGGCAGACCATGTACGAGATGTACCGGCTGATGGCCATCGCCAAGTACGACGAGCGGTACGTCATTCCCAAGGCGCACGTGGAGCAGGCGCATGACCTGGAGGAGATGGGGTGTTCGCTGGATTTCGACGGCGGCCCGGGCATGCAGGATTCCTCGCCTTTCGGTGAGGCGAGCGGCAGGCCGGTGCCGGTTGCCGTGGACACCTTCAACGCCCTGCGCGACCGGCAGACCAGCGATGAGGTATCAGCGGGAACGAATCTGAAGGGCAGGGTGAACCTGCTGAACTGGGACGGGCGCGGGGCGCCGCCGGGGCTCTTCCCGGACAAGGGGCCCGAACCGGGAACCCTGGCCGCGGCGGAGGACCAGCCGTGAGCCGCCGGGACCAGGTGGTGTACATGGCCTGTGCGTGGTGCCTGTCCTACCCGGACCAGGACCTCCTGGGCAAGGTGCCGCTCATGCGCGCCGCGCTCGCGGAGTTCGCGGGCGCCGTCGAACCCTTCGGGGAGGTGCTGGACGCGCTGGAAGCCACGCCGCTGATGGAGGCCCAGGCTCACTACGTGCGGGAGTTCGACCTCAGCCGGCGCCACGCCCTGCATCTGAGCTACTGGACGGACGGTGACACCCGGCGCCGCGGCGAAGTGCTGGGCAGCTTCAAGAAGGCCTACCGGCAAAGCGACATCCTGGTGGACACCCAGGGGGAGCTTCCGGACTACCTGCCCATGGTGCTCGAGTACACCGCGCTGGTGGATTTCGCCGCAGGGCGGGAGCTGCTGATCCGGTACCGGCCAAGCCTGGAGATGCTGAAGTTCGGGCTGCTCCGGGACAAGCTTCCGCACGCCCGGATCCTGGAGGCCATCTGCGCCACACTGCCCGGAAAGTCGCCGGCGGATGAACAGGCCGTGATGCGGATGGCAGGCTACGGGCCGCCCACTGAGGCGGTTGGCCTTGACCCCTACGATCCGCGCCTGCTGCCCGTGAAGGGGGCCTGACCATGGTGGCCCTTGAAACGCTGCCCTTGGAAACACAGCCCGGTGCCGCCGTCGAACTCACCGCCCTGGACATTGTGCTGTGGGGCGTCCTGCCCTACGTGATGGTGGTGGTCCTGGTGGGCGGACTGGTCTGGCGCTACAGGTACGACCAGTTCGGGTGGACCACCAGGTCCTCCCAGCTCTACGAGTCCAGGCTGCTGCGGATTGCCTCGCCGCTGTTCCACTTCGGCCTGCTCGCCGTGGTTGCCGGGCACTTCTTTGGGCTGGTGATCCCGATGTCCTGGACGGAAGCGGTGGGGATGAGCCAGGACTTCTACCACTTCAACGCCCTGTTCGTGGGCGGGATCGCCGGCATCGGTACGCTGGGCGGGATCATCCTGCTGATCTACCGGCGCCGCACCACCGGGCCGGTGTTCATGGCCACCACCAAGAATGACAAGGCCATGTACGTGGTGCTCACGGCCGCCATCGTGTTCGGTTTGTGGACCACCCTGGCCAGCGTGTTCGAGGGCGAACACGGGCATAACTACCGCGAAACCGTGGCGCCGTGGTTCCGGTCCTTGTTCATCTTCCAGCCGGACATTGCTGCCATGGCTGCCGCGCCGTTCTCCTTCCACCTGCACACGCTGGTGGGGATGGCGCTGTTCATCATCTGGCCCTTCACCCGGCTGGTCCACGCCTTCACCGCGCCGTTCCACTACCTGTTCCGCCCGTACATCGTGTACCGCTCGCGGGATCGCGACGGCGGCAGGACAGGCGGGCGCGCGGGTACACGGCCCGCAGGGAGGGCCGGGAGCAGGTCCCGCGGCAATGCCGCGCAGAACCCCAACGCCCCCGCCGGCAAACGCGGCTGGTCCGCCGTCGGGACCGAGGACCGGGACACCCGGAACCGGTGAGGGGAGCACACCATGACTGAAGCCGCACGCCCCGCGAATCCCGTGCCGTCCGCGGAGACGTCCCATCCCGGCAAGGGCCTGAACCTGGCGCTCGCCACCAGCGCGTCCGTCATGGCCTTCTGGGCGTGGAACATCGTGGCGCCCCTGGGCGCCCGGTACACGCAGGAGATGGGGCTGGACTCCACCGCCACCGCGGTCCTTGTGGCCATGCCGATTTTCGTCGGATCGCTGGGCCGGATCGTGGTGGGCGCCATGACGGACCGGTTCGGCGGGCGGGTGATGTTTACGTTTGTCCTGCTGGGCAGCGTGCCTCCCGTCCTGCTGGTGGCGCTCGGCGGCACGCTCGGTTCCTATGCGGTGGTGCTGGGCGCCGGCCTGCTGCTGGGGATCGCAGGTACCGTGTTCGCCGTCGGAATTCCCTTTGTTTCCGCCTGGTACGAGCCGTCGCGGCGAGGTTTCGCCACCGGCGTGTTCGGTGCCGGGATGGGCGGGACCGCGCTGGCGGCCTTCCTGACCCCGCGGCTGGTGACCTGGATCGGGTACCTGCCCACGCACCTGCTGATTGCCGGGCTGCTGGTGGTGATGGGGGCCGTGATCTGGTTCAACCTGAAGGAGTCGCCGGACTGGCACCGGAACACCGCGCCGGTGATCCCCAAGCTCAAGGACGCGGCCGGGCTCGCCGTCACCTGGAAGCTGTGTTTCCTCTACGCGATCGTCTTCGGCGGGTTCGTCTCCTTCGCCACCTACCTGCCCAC
This sequence comes from Pseudarthrobacter scleromae, assembly GCF_014644515.1. Taxonomy (NCBI): domain Bacteria; kingdom Bacillati; phylum Actinomycetota; class Actinomycetes; order Micrococcales; family Micrococcaceae; genus Pseudarthrobacter; species Pseudarthrobacter scleromae. The sequence goes on from NZ_BMKV01000005.1 coordinate 349,275, forward strand.
GTACCTCCGGGACATCTACCAGTTCGATCCGACCGCTGCCGGCACCCGGACCGCCGGGTTTGCCCTGGCGGCGGTGCTGTTCCGGCCCATCGGGGGAGTGCTGGCGGACCGGATCGGGTCCAAGCCGGTGGTGCTCTCGTCCCTGGCGGGCATCGCGGTGCTGGCGTTTGTGGTGAACCTGCGGCCCGACGGCGAAATACCGGCCGGACTTACCTTCGTGGCGATGGCCGCCGCACTTGGCCTGGGCACCGGCGGCGTGTTCGCGTGGGTTGGGAGGCTCTCACCGCAGGGGAAGGTGGGCAGCATCAGCGGCATTGTCAGCGCGGCCGGGGGGATGGGCGGCTACTTCCCGCCGCTGGTCATGGGCGCCACGTACAACGCGGCGGACAACAGCTACTTCATTGGGCTGATGCTGCTGGTGGTCACGGCCACGGTCGCCTTCGTGTTCACGCTGGTTGCCATCCGCTCACCCAAACAGCCCGCACCGCAAGGTGCGTTGAAGGGGACGTAGATGAACGACGGCGGGCGGCCAGCCCGGCCGGGCTTGGTTTCGTTACGCGCTGCAACAGTTCGGCTCCAATGGGTTGACTAATGGATCCCGCGAGCCGCCGCAGCTGCACAATGGGAGGATCACAACGGCTTCCAGGGAGGCGGACATGCAGCGGTCACGGCGGCCCGGCGTGGCAGTACTACTTTTACTTTCGCTCACTGCCTGCGGTGGGCCGGCCGGCTCACCACAGGCGTCGCCGTCGAGCGTTACCTCCCCGGTGACGGCGACGGCAACGGCAACAACTACGGAAAGAGCCCCGGCGTCAGCGCCGCCGACTGAGACAACAAGCGCCCCGGCGCCGGCCTCCTGGACCACGTACACGACGGCGGCCGGCGACCTGGCGTTCGACCTGCCGTCCAGCTGGAACATCACGGACCCGGCGGGGGAGCTGGCTGAAGGCGGCGGGGCGTTCGCGGAGGTGACCAGCGAGGACGGGCGGCTGCTGGCGACGCTTCGCACCAACATGGCCACCGGGTCCACGTGCACTGAGAAGTACCCGTACTCGGTCCTGGAGTCCGAGGAGATGCCGCAGCTGGCCCAGTACGGCACCGTGCCGCGGTACACGTTCGAGACCCGCGGCATCGACGCCGCTGCCGGCCCGCCGGACACCCCGGCAGCGGCCTACGGCATCACCACTGCGCCCCTTCCCGAAGGTGACTCGGCCTGTTACATGTTCCACTTCTTCAACTGGCCGCCCAACGCCGCCATGTTCGGCGCGTTCTACAACCCTGAACTGAACCTGACACCGGGCGACCCGTCGCTGCCGTACCTGGAGAAGGCCAAGCTGTATGCGGGGACGCCGGAGTACGCGGACATCAAGCGGATGATCACGTCGTTGCGGCCGGCGGGGTAGAAACGGAACCGTCGTCGCACATGCTCTGGAACCGCGACTTATCCAGAGACTTGAATAATTCTTTCGGGTTGGAGGCGCGCCCTAAAGGACCCTATGAATGGCGCTTGAGACTGCTCTGACCAGCCACGACAGGTATTTGAGGCCGCACCGGTGGTTCCCAGTTCCCCGCCGTGATCCTCTCGGAGTTTGCGGAGACCGTAGGCGTACCAGCGTTTAGAGCGTAGAGTCCGCAAGTATCGCTCCCTCACAATTTGTCAGGCAGTGCTTCGGGGCGTTTGCCCGCTGGGGGAAGGAACTGCCATGCAACATTGCTCTGCGCAACAACGCGGGTCACAGCGACACACTTCGGGGCTGTCCCGACGCCGGCAGACGGCAATGGCAGGGGGTGCGGCAGGAGCCGTTTTCCTGGCGGTTGCTTTGGTTTGGCAGCAGTCACCCGCCTTCGCTGCCACTCCGGTGGGCTTGGGCACTGCCGCCTCCTACTCCGTACTTGCCGGCTCAGCCGTGACGAACACCGGCCCATCCACCCTTCAGGGGGACCTGGGCGTCAGCCCCGGGACTGCGATCACAGGCTTTCCGCCGGGCATTGCGGCGGGGGCCACTCACGCGGCAGATGCGGTTGCCCTGCAAGCGCAGTCGGACTTGACCACCGCCTATAACGCCGCAGCAGGACAGCCGTTGACCACCAGCGTTGCAGGGGACCTTGTGGGCATGACCCTGACGGAAGGTGTTTACAGGTCCACCAGTTCGCTGGCCCTCAGCGGACAGCTCACCCTGGACGGGCAAGGCAACCCCGGCTCGGTATTCGTGTTCCAGGTGGCATCGACCCTGATCACCGCTTCGGCCAGCAGCATCATCCTCATCAACGGCGCCCAGGCCTGCAACGTGTTCTGGCAGGTTGGCAGTTCAGCGACCCTGGGTACCGCGTCGAGTTTCAAAGGTTCCATTCTTGCCCTCACCTCAATAACGGCGGAGACCAACGCCGTTGTGGAGGGCAGGGTGCTCGCCCGTAATGGTCAGGTCTCCCTGGACACTAACGTGATCACCAGCCCGGCCTGCACGCCAGCCGCAACCACGCCGCCCATTTCGGGCACCCCGACTCCAACGACCACGGAGACCGCCTCCCCGACGCAGACAGCATCAGCCACGGCGTCGGCGACTGCGACCAGCACACCAACTGCTACGGAAACCGCATCGGGGTCCGCCACAGCGACGCCAACTGCAACAACCACCGGGAGCCAGACGGCGACGGCCACAACAGCGCCTGGCACCGTTACCGAAGCGCCGGGTTCCAACGGCAGTGAATCTGCTGCTCCTGCAACGGCAGTGCCGCTGGCCGGGACTGGTGGAGGGGGCAGGAACCAAGGGACGAACATCGATACGGCCGCGAGCCTCCCAGTGGGAGGTCCGGCGGCCCTCGGAATACTCATGGCAGGCCTTGCCGTGACCGCGGCAATCGTCTTTACAGCCAGGCTGGTGCTCGGAAAGCGTCGGAGCAGTTAGGACCAAGGGCTTGCGGCGGGGAGCCGCGCTTTCCCTCCTCGGAGCGGCAGGTTTAGCGGCGGCTCTCCTGGGCGGCGGGTCCGCGCAGAGCCCGAGTCCAGAGGCCCTGCCGCAATCGTCCCTGTCGGCTGGACCGCACACTCCCGGTCCAGCAATTCCTCCGCGGCCGGCGGCGGCCAGTTCGTCGACGCCCCCGCCGGTCGCCGCAAAACCGCCGTCCCCCGTGCCGGAACATGAATCAGTGCAGGAAGCTGCCGCCTCACAGCCTGTGCACATCGCTTATCCCGCGGTGGGGATGGACCAAGCCGTCCTGCCGCTCTCTCCTACGGAGCAGGAAGCGAGCCTTGGCTCCCTTATTCCTCCCCCTACTCCGGACGCTTACTGGCTGACCCCGTACGGCACACCTGGTCAAGGTTCCACCAACACCACGTACATCGTCGGGCACAGCTGGGAGGGGCGTCCTTCCCCCTTCAATGAGATCAGTTCACGTGCGCAGCCTGGTGATCAGTTGACCATATCTACCGCGCAAGGGCCGCTGGTCTTCACCGTCGATGAAATCACCACGGAGTACAAGGACACCCTGAGGGACAGCGCGATCTGGGACAGGGTCCCGGGCAGGCTAATCCTGATTACCTGCTTTACCGAGGATCTGTGGGGGACCAACATCATCATCCAGGCCAGCCCCTTGCCCGCGGGTTAGCGCAGACCAGCGGCTGGAGCATCGAGGCGACGTGCGGCATGTGCCGACAGGCCTGTCGGCGGACGGATTACACCGTGTGGATCCAGTAGCGGCGCTTGCCGTTGCGGCTGTCCTCGTAGACGCCGCCGTTCCTTTCGATGGTCGCCCGGGAACCAAAGTTGTCCTCATCGCAGGTCAGGAGCACCCCGCGGATTCCCAGTTCCCTGGCAATGGGCAGGGCGTCAGCCAGGGCTTTGGCGGCGTGGCCGCGGCGCCGGGCGGAGGGCCTGACGCTGTAGCCGATATGGCCACCCTCGTTGAGGAGGAACTCGGTCAGTTCATGCCTGATGGCCAAAGACCCAAGGAAGGTGTCATCTTCCACAATCCACAGGTAGGTGCAGGGCACGTGCTCCGGTTTCCGCGGGGTCTCCGGCAGTGCGTCCTTGACGAGCCAGTCAACAAAGCGGCTGAACGTCTGGGGGTCTCTCAAATCTTCCAGGGGCCAGTCCTCGGCGCCAGCGCCGTCCCGACGGGTGCCGTTGAAATCCGCCGCCCCTTCCAGCCAGGAGGAGTGGTAGCTAACGTCCGGAGCGATAAGGCGGGCCATCACACGAGCGTACTTGAATCATTCTCCGCACCTGTTCCTGCGCCAAGAAGCGGGATAAGTTCTGAGAGGCTTTGGATCGTGCCTTCCGGTCCGCCAGCGTCCCGGTTGAGCAGGATCGCATGCAGCCCCGCGTTCCTGGCCCCTTCGACGTCAACGCGGAAGTTGTCACCGACGTAGAGGGCTTGGGCCGGGGAGATTCCGAGGATTTCGCAGGGTTGCATGAATGCCTCGGAAGAGGGTTTGGCATGGCCCATGGACTCCGAGCTGAAGATACGGCCTATCACCGGGCCGAGGCCTATCTCGCTGACTTTGAGTGCCTGCTGGCGGTGGTTCCCGTTGGTTATGACGCCGACCCGAATGCCGCCGTCGTGAAGGCTTTGCAGGGCGGGCCCCGCGTCCGGGAACGCGGCCCACGCATCCTGGTAACTCTGAAGGTAGACGTCGAAGAGTCCGTCCAGCAGCCTGTCCGTTGTGGGTACGGCGAGCCCGGTGAGCGGGAGAAACTGTCGGAGCCGTTCCCGGCGCTGTTCGTGGAAGGAAAGTTCGCGGGCAAGAAAGCGGTCGTAGGTGGTTCCCTCCAGCTGGAACCACGCACGTGCCAGATCGTCCGTGGACGTCGTTCCGAGGTGTTGAAGGAAAGCATCCAGGCCTGCACGGGCAGAAGCTGCATGGTCGAACAGGGTGTTGTCCAGGTCGAAGAGGACAGCTCGAATTTCCACTCCCCAAGGCTAGCGGCGGTTCTCCTCCAACGCTGCCCCTGGACGCTCCGCCGGTCACGGCCGGGCGAGGGCCTGCTCCCACGCCGATTGATGCTGCCGGACATATTGGGCAGCGCCACGCCAGTGCTCCCCGTGGCCGTTGACGAACATGTCCGCCCACGGCTGGAACCCGGTCTCGTGAGCAGACTCCAGAAGTTTGAACATTGCCGCAGTTCGCTGCACCATAGCGGCCGGCAACGCGCTGCGGAGCGATTCGTCAGCCTGGTACCCGTCAACAAGGGCGGACAGTCTCGCTGCCGCGTCTTTCACGGGCTGTCCTTCGAACAGCATGCCGAACGACTGGGCGGCGTAGGCCAAATCCCACAACCGCGTGCTGGGGCCGGCCCCGTCCCAGTCGATGAAAACCCACCGGTCGCCCCTGACGAGGTTCCAGGGAGCGAGGTCGTTGTGGCACATCAGGTCCGGGTTCTCGGCGGGCAGCAGCATGTTCCACGCTCCTGGATTAGGGATCACCACAGCTTCGCTTGCGTCGTGGATCCGGCGGATCATGCGGCCAACCCGCAGAAGATCGACCTGGGTGAGCGGCAGCTCCTCCAGCGCGAGGACGCCTGCCACGAACTCCACAACGCTCCGGCCGTCGTCGTCCTTTCCCAGAGGTTGGGGAACATCCACCCCGGACGAGCGAAGCACGGCGAGATAATCCTGCACGGCTGCTGAGTTTTCCAGCCAGGGTTTCCTTACGGTGTTACCGACGCGCACAACCCTGCCGGACCCGTTTCCGCCTGCAAGTTCCTGCTCGTCCGGGACCATCACAGCAGGCTATCGGTGGAGTCCCGTGTCCAAATAATCCAACTCGAAACCATCACCGACAACGACATCGATCCAGCCGCCCAGATTGCCGGTAGGTGCCGCTCAATGAGGGGCCCGTTGGGCTGCGGCACGTCCTAGCCTGACAAACTGCCAGTTCCCGAACAACGGTGCGAAGGCCATAGTTAGAGTACAGAGCCCTGCGATTAGAATCGGAGGCTGCCATGCTCCAGGCCCTGCTGTGCAAGCTGAACATTCGACACGACTGGCATCTCGAACATGCCGAAGACGGCGGTGTGTATAAACGCTGCCGCCGATGTGGCAAGGATGACGATCAGCGCGGCGAAGGAACAGGAGGCAACTACAGCGCCTGGATAGGGCCGACGGCAGGAGGATGAGGCCGGCCGTCCGCACGTCGCTACCCGGCAGCTCTGAGGTGTTCCAGCTAGCACATGCGCCTGGCTGTCTGTTGGATAGCGTCCTCCATCTCGGGGACGAGCGGAGGCGCATCTGTGACGTTCAGTTCCCGGGGCGGAAGGACCGTAGCCACCGTCACCTGCTGGTGCCCTTCTAAGGAGGAAACAGATTGGACACTGTACGGGCCCCCGCCCCCGGAGACGAAGACGTGTCGTGTGCCCGGGCAGATGTCGTCGCTCAGACGGATGCCTCCTAAAGGAGATGGCTCGGCCTCGATCATGCTCTTCCACGTTTCCTCGCGAATGAATCGGCCCGTGGTGAGCGCCGCCACGAACCTGCTGAGGTCTTCAACCGTTGAAATGACCCCTGAATCGGCTGATCCGGCGATCGCGTCAATACGCGTGAAGTCGCGCCTGTTCCCGTCCTCCAGCACGTACCCATGGAGCATGGGTTCGGGCGGCTGCCCTCTGGCCGCCAAGCGGGTGTTGCCCATTCCTGCCGGCTCGAACACATCCTCGGCGAGAATCTCGTCGAGTCCGCGGTTGTGTTTGCTTTCCAGCAGCCAGCCCAGCACTTCCCAGTCCGTTGCAGACCACGCAAAGTAGGGCACGGGCCCTGGCGGAAGGTCCACCCCCGCTGCAATCCTGAGCCGTTCCTCGAAGGTCAATACGCGCGTTTGGAGCTCGTCCAGGCTCGCGGATTCAATCAGGGGTGGAAAGTAGTCAGGGAGGCCGGAGGTACTGCCCAGAAGGTCCCGCACCGTGACCCGGTCCCACGCCGGGAAGATTGCTGTGAACTCGGGCAGATGAGCGGAGACGGGATCGTCAAGGTGCACGGCGCCGGCCTCCACCAGCTTCATCACGGACACGGCGACCATGGGCGTACCCGCCCCGATGATCCACGTTTTGTCCGTGGGGATCGCCATGCTGTTGGACTTCAGGTCTCTCACCCCGGTGGCCATTAGCTCTTCTTGGTCTCCGTTCCGAACATGGAAGACCACAGCAGGCGCTCCATGCGCGGACGCGTCGGCCGCAAAAGCTTCCAGCGTCGCGGCGAGGTTTTCAGCCGGGGTGGTTGCTGCTTCGTCGGGGGTGCTAGACGAGCAGCTCGAAAGCACAAGAGCCACGGCCAGCACCGCAGCGTGCTTGTTCATCAGGGAACCGGCCCCATCGGATTTCGTGGCCGGTCTCCAGCCTCCAGGTGCCCCGACCATCTCTGGCCGCGGCGACCGTACTTCCCACACTTAGTGCAACGCCGACGGAAGCCGCCGTCGGGCGTCCTTTCCACCAGCCAGTGGTGCCCGACATTGAGCCTGCACATTAGGGCCCGGATCATGACCACTCCTCTCCGAGAATGTGTCGCCCAGCCCACTTCCAATTATGTTCCCGAAACTTGTCATTGGGTCCTTCGGGAACCGAGCTCTTTGACTGCTTCCTCGATCGGGATTTACTCGCTTTCGTCGGTCGAACCGGTGGGGATTGGGCTCGGAATAGCGGCATGCACAAAGTGCCAGCGCCGTCGCGGCCAGCGCGCTGAGGAAGGACCTGAGTGCCGTTCGCATGACGCCCCCGGGGGAGAAGCCGCAGTTGTGGGACGGGCCACAAGCGCGCAGCCCCCGGGTCAAGGGTTGCCCGGCGCAGCAGTCCCAGCTCCTGAAGTTTAGGAGTGGTGTGACGCGGGGTCGAGGAATATCTCCCCGTGCCAGCGGCTTGCAGCTAGAGGCCATTGCGCGCACGCGTAATTCAGCAGCACATACCAGAAGGAGCTCCATGACTATTGGCGCAGGAACAACCGCAGGGACCGAAAAGACTGCTCTTGTTGTGGGAGCGACCGGCATAGCGGGGTCTGCCCTGGTCGATACGTTGTCACGCCAGGGGTGGAGCGTGCTCGCCCTCTCCCGGAAGCCCGGTACTGAGCGTCCCGGAGTTCGGTGGCTCTCCGCGGACCTGACCTCGGCTGCGTCGCTGGCCGCTGCGCTCGGTCCGGAGAACCCCTCCCATGTCTTCTTCACAGCATGGTCGCGGCAGGACACCGAAGAGGAGAACATCTCCGTCAACGCCGGCATGGTGCGGGACCTCCTGGCGGCACTCCGCGGCAAGGACGTAGCGCACGTTGCATTGATGACCGGACTGAAGCACTACCTCGGTCCCTTCGAGGCGTACGCGGCGGGGGAAATGCCGGACACTCCTTTCCATGAGGAGGAGCCGCGCCTGCCGGTCCCGAACTTCTACTACGCCCAGGAGGACGAGCTCTGGGCGGCCGCGGCGGCGCAGGGCTTCACCTGGTCCGTGCACCGCGCACACACGGTGATCGGGCACGCCGTCGGCAACGCCATGAACATGGGCCTGACGCTCGCCGCCCAGGCCACCCTGTGCCGGGATAGCGGTGAGCCGTTCGTCTTCCCGGGTTCCGAGACACAGTGGAACGGCCTGACGGACATGACGGATGCGGGCCTGCTCGCCGAGCACATGCTGTGGGCGTCCACCACGCCGGCGGCCGCGAACGAGGCCTTCAACATCGTCAACGGCGATGTGTTCCGCTGGCGCTGGATGTGGCCGAAGCTTGCCGCCTACTTCGGCGTGGAGTGGGAGGGATACGAGGGATCACCCCGCCCCCTGGAGCAGTCGATGGCGGGCCGGGAGGACCAGTGGCGGGACATCGCCGCGCGCCATAACCTCAGCGAGCCGGACCTGAACCGCCTGGCGTCCTGGTGGCACACGGACGGCGACCTGGGGCGTGGCATTGAGGTAGTCACTGACATGGGGAAGAGCCGGGACACCGGGTTCACCGGATACCGGCGGACGCTGGATGCCTTTACCACGCTCTTCGACCGCTACCGGGCGGAGAACCTGATTCCCTGAGTTGCTGCTAACCAGTGGCAAACGTCCGGGCCGGCCGCAAACGCAGCCGGCCCGGACGCAGTGGTCAAAGGAATAGGATCACTTCAGGTCGAAGCGGTCCAGCTCCATGACCTTCACCCACGCCGCCACGAAGTCGTTGACGAACTTCTCCCCGGCGTCGTCGCTCGCGTAGACCTCGGACATCGCCCGGAGCTGGGAGTTGGAGCCGAACACCAGGTCCACCGGGGTGGCGGTCCACTTCAGCTCGCCGGTGGCGACGTCGGTGATCTCATAGACGTTCTCCTCATTCTCCGACGCCTTCCACTTGGTGCCGGGGGAGAGCAGGTTGACGAAGAAGTCGTTCGTCAGGACCTGCGGCCGGTCCGTGAGGACTCCATGCTTGGAGCCGCCGATGTTGGTGCCGAGCGCACGCATGCCGCCAACGAGCGCCGTCATCTCCGGTGCGGACAGGTCCAGCAGGTACGCCTTGTCCAGCAGGAGGGTTTCCGGCTGGAGCTTCTCGCCGGGGCGCACGTAGTTGCGGAACCCGTCAGCCCGCGGCTTCAGGTACTGGAACTGCTCGACGTCGGTCTGGTCCTGGGCGGCATCGGTGCGTCCCGGACGGAACGGCACGGTGACGGGGAAGCCGGCGTCGCCCGCTGCCTTCTCCACCGCGGCGCAGCCACCGAGGACGATCAGGTCCGCCAGCGAGACCTTCCTGCCTCCCGCCTCGGACGAGTTGAACTCCTGCTGCACGCGCTCAATGGCCTGCAACGCCGTCGCAAGCTGCTCAGGTTCGTTGACCTCCCAGCCGCGCTGGGGCTCCAGCCGGATCCGGGCACCGTTGGCGCCGCCGCGCCGGTCGGTCTTGCGGAAGGTGGAGGCGGCGGCCCATGCCGTGGTGGCCAGCTGGGAGACGGACAGTCCCGAGTCCAGGAGCCGGGCCTTCAGGGATGCGATGTCCTGCTCGCCGATCAGTTCATGGTCGACGGCGGGAACGGGGTCCTGCCAGAGCTGGGCTTCCGGAACCCACGGCCCCAGCATGTGCGGGCCGACGGGGCCCATGTCGCGGTGCAGCAGCTTGTACCAGGCCTTGGCGAAGGCGAGCTGGAACTCGTCCGGGTTCTTCAGGAAGCGCTGCCCAATTTCCTCATAGACAGGATCGAAGCGAAGCGACAGGTCGGTGGTCAGCATGGTGGGCCGGTGCTTTTTGTTGGGGTCGTGCGCATCCGGGATGATCTCCGGGGCGTCCTTGGCAACCCACTGATGGGCGCCGGCGGGGCTCTTGACCAGCTCCCACTCGTACTCGAACAGGATCTCCAGGAAGCGGTTGCTCCACTGGGTGGGCTTGTCGGTCCAGGTAACTTCCAGGCCCGAGGTGATCGTGTCGCCGCCCTTGCCGCTGCCGTACGTGCTGAGCCAGCCCAGGCCCTGGGCCTCAAGGTCGGCGCCTTCGGGCTCTGGACCTACGTGCGCGTCGGCGTCGCCTGCGCCGTGGGTCTTGCCGAACGTGTGGCCGCCAGCAATCAGCGCGAACGTCTCTTCGTCGTTCATGGCCATCCGCTTGAACGTCTCGCGGATAAACGCTGCCGCGAGCTTGGGATCCGGGTTGCCCATGGGCCCCTCGGGGTTGACGTAGATCAGGCCCATTTCCGTGGAGCCGACTTCCTCCGACATCTGGCCTTCGCCGATGTAGCGCTCGTCGCCCAGCCAGGTGTCCTCCGGACCCCAGAAGATCTCCTCGGGCTCCCACACGTCCTCGCGGCCGAAGGCGAAACCGAAGGTCTTGAAGCCCATGGACTCCAGGGCGACGTTGCCGGCGAGGACCAGCAGGTCGGCCCAGGAGAGCTTCTGGCCGTACTTCTGCTTGACCGGCCACAGCAGCCGCCGGGCCTTGTCCAGGTTGGCGTTGTCCGGCCAGCTGTTGAGGGGCGCAAACCGCTGGCTGCCGTCCCCGGCGCCGCCGCGGCCATCGTGGACGCGGTATGTGCCGGCGGCGTGCCAGCTCAAGCGGATCATCAGGCCGCCGTAGTGGCCGAAGTCAGCGGGCCACCAGTCCTGGGAGGTGGTGAGGACCTCGGTGATGTCCTGCTTCAGTGCCTCGACGTCGAGCTTCTGGAACTCCTCGCGGTAGCTGAAGCCCGGGCCGAGGGGGTTGCCCTTGGGGTGGTTGGCGTGAAGCACGGAGAGGTCCAGCTGGTTGGGCCACCAGTCTGCGACGGTGCGGGGCCGGTGCCCCTTGGGCTGGGGTGAGTCGATGGCCGGGTTTTCACTCTCGCTGCCGTGCGAGGTCACGCTGCCATGGTCCACCGGGCATCCGCTCTCGACCTTGCTGTCCAGGCCTTGGGCGCTTCCGGGAGTGGGTATCGGAGGGTGTTCCGGACGATCGGTCATGTGCTTCCTTCCATCTGGCCGAGGCCGTGGAGCGGACTCGGGCGGCCGGTTCAACCTTCCCATTTGAACACAGTCGGCTGGACTGGGGGAGGGGGCAGTCACATGGCGGGTGGGTGGCCCTGCTGAGGGACCGAACTGACCAGGTTGTAGTGCTCGACGACGGGAAACGGCTCATAGAACCGGTGCAGGAGGGCGCGCCACTGCTGGTACTCAGGGGATCCCCGGAAGCCAACGGTGTGGTCCTCCAGCGTGTCCCACTCCACGAGCAGCAGGTACGTGCCGGGGGACTCGACGGACCGCGAGAGGGACAAGGAGAGGAACCCTGGCATGGAGGCAATGATGGGCTGGGCTTGGGCGAACGCTGTCTCGAATGCCTCTTCCCGGCCGGGGACAACAGGCAGCAGGGCGTGTTCAGTAATCACCCAGCAAGTCTTGCAAACTTCCGGCGCGGGAATTGAGTCCATGGCCAGGACCGGCCGTACGGCCCGGACACGTGGGACCGGTTTTCTGGCTAGTGCGCCGCGCCCAGCTCGATCAGCAGGACCCCGCCGATGATGAGGCCGAGTCCCAGCATCATGACGGGGGTGATTGTCTCCTTGAAGAAGACACGGCTGGCCAGGGCGGTCAGTGCGACCCCGGCCGCGGCCCAAATGCCGTAGGCGACTCCGAGGTTCATGCCCTGTTCGAGGGTCAGCGTCAGGAGGGTGAAGGCCAGGAAGTATCCGACGGCGACAGGCACGTACCAGCGCCGCTTGCCAGTGGACGCGACCCGCAGCAAAAGGGTGGCGGTCACCTCGGTGAGGATTGCGGCCGTCAACAACAGCCACATCATGAGCGGACCATTTCTTTTGCGGGTTCTGCTGCTGGCTCCTTGTGCGACCCCAGTTCAACGCAGAGCACGCCGCCGATCACCATGGCGACGCCGACCATCATCACGGGAGTCAGCGCTTCACCAAACAGGAGGGCAGCCAGCAGCACGGTGAGTGTCACTCCCAGCGCGGCCCAGATGCCATAGGCGACGCCGAGACCCAGGCCTTTACGGAGGACTCCGGCGAGGAAAGCGAAGGACGCGGAATAACCGAGAACCACCACGATGAAGAAGGCAGGATTATCGAGGGCCGCTTTCAGGGAGAGGGACGCCGTCACCTCACTCAGGATCGCGCCGGCGAGAAGAATCCACTTCATTTTCAGTCCTTGAATTTCGTTGGGGCTTGGTCCCCGGTGGGTGCAACGGCAGGAGTGCTGCTGGTGTTCCCGGGCTTCCCACGTGCGATGGCAGGCGGGAGGCCCGGGACGGCTAATTACACCTGCGGGACGAGCTCCAAACCGGCCACAGCGGAGCTGCCCAGGTCACTCCCTGCAAGGGCCTGATTCGCAGCCAGGGCACTGGTCCAGGTGTCAGTATCCGCTACGGCTGCCCAGTTCGAGTTCAGCAGCGCGAGCAGGGTGGTGTGCACGGTCTTTGCGTCGGCGGAGCCTGCGTCGTTGGCGAGGTTGATGGCGCCGGTGGCATCGGAGAGAACTTCGGTGGTGAAGCCGAGGAACTCGGCCTCCACGGCGGAGGCGAGCACGCAGTTGTTGGTCATGTAGCCCGCCATGGTGACCGTGTCGACATCGTGCTTCCGCAGCCATTCGGCGAGGTCCGTGCCCGCGTAGACGGAGCCGAACTGCTTGACCAGCGACTTCCATTCGCCGGTCCTGCGGCGTTCAATTTCGGGGTGCAGTTCGAACTCGGGTGTGCCGGGTGCGAACACGGGTGCACCTTCGCCGGCGGAATGCTGGATCACGGCAACGGGAATGCCCGCGGCGGTGGCGGCGTCCACTGCCTTCGCGATCGCGGGCAGGGACTCCTGGTGCGGCGGGTACTGGATTTCGAGGGGGCCGCTGAAGTACTGCTGCTGCACGTCAATGAGGATGAGGGCGCGGCGGGGGGTGCTCATATCTTTGTTCTCCCTGGTGGTTCTCTGGGCTGCCTTCTGGCAACTGTTCCAGTCTTCCGGCTGCCGGTCTCCGCCAACAGTGGCACGGCGGCCGATGTACGATGGATTTGGGCCAAGATGCTTGGAAGGGGCCGGATGAAGATTGCGGTCTATGCGTTCGATGGGGCAACGATGTTCCACCTCGCCGTTCCGCAGATGGTCTTTGACGAGGTTGCCCGCCAGGGCCTTGCCGGCTGGAAAACGGTTCTGTTCTCTGACCGGGAGGGCGAGGTCACCACCGCTGAGGGCTATCGGCTGGGCGAGGTGGAAGGGCCGGAAGCCGCAGAGGCGGCGGACGTGGTGGTGGTGCCTTCATGGTTCGACGACGGGCGCCTGCCGAGTGATTCGCTGCGGCAGGTGCTCCAAGAGGCGCACGGGCGCGGGGTGCCGATCTTGGGTTTGTGCCTTGGGGCAATCCCCGTGGCCGACGCCGGCTTGCTCGCTGGGCGTCGGGCGGTCACGCACTGGCAGGCGTTCGATTCCCTTGCCGGACGGCACCCTGATATCGCCCTGGACCAGTCCGTGCTCTACATCGACCACGGCGACGTGCTGACCTCGGCCGGAACCGCCTCCGCGCTGGACGCATGCCTGCACCTGGTGCGGGCCCGGCTCGGCGCGGAGGCGGCGAACCAGGTGGCACGCAGCCTGGTCATCGCACCGCACCGGGAGGGCGGGCAGGCGCAGTACATCGAGCGCCCTGTTCCTTCCCGCTCCACCGACGATCCGATCTCGCGCCTGCTGGAATGGGCCCTGGGCCGCCTGGGTGAACCCCTGACCATTGACCTGCTGGCGGCGCAGGCGCACCTGACCCGCCGGACTTTCGTCCGTTCCTTCCGGGCAGCAACAGGAACGACGCCCGCCGCCTGGATCCGGGCCCGCCGCCTTGACGCAGCCCGGCGGCTGCTCGAAACCTGCGACCTGTCCATCGAACAGGTCGCAGCCGACTGCGGCTTCGGGAACGCCGTCACCCTCCGGCAGAACTTCGCGGCCGCCTTTTCGACGACGCCAACGGAGTACCGGCGGCAGTTTGATACCCGGGCTGGTTAGCACCTCGCTTTTCACACGGCGCTCAGGTGCGGTCCCGGGCCATGGCCGCTTCCGTATTCCGGGTTCCGGTTGCTGCTCCGTGGGGTGAGGCTTCGTCGATTTCGGCGAGGTCCTCCGGTGTGAGCTCGACGTCCGCTGCGGCCGCGTTCTCTTCCACCCGATGGGTCTTGGTGGTCCCTGGGATGGGGGTGGTGCCATTGTGGATCACCCAGGCAAGCGCGAGCTGCGCCGGTGTGATGCCCTTGCGCCCGGCGAGCGTCCGCAGCACGTCGACGATCCGGAGGTTGGCCTCGATGGCTGAGTCCGAGAATCGGGGCAAGTTCCTGCGGGCATCGCCTTCCGGCAGGTCGTCCTTCCTGGTGATTGTCCCGCCGAGGAAGCCCCGGCCCAGCGGTGAGAAGGGAACAAACCCGATGCCGAGTTCACGTGCGGTATCAAGGACGCCGTTGTGCTCCGCGTCCCGCTCGAACAGGCTGTATTCCGACTGGATGGCAGTGATCGGGAACGTCGCGTGGGCCTTTCTCAGGGTTTCGGCGGAAGTTTCAGATACGCCGATGTAACGGACCTTTCCGGACTCTACCGCCTGCCCCATCGCCCCGATCGTTTCCTCGATCGGTGTGGCCGGGTCGACGCGGTGCAGGTACCAGAGATCGATATGGTCGGTTCCCAAATGGCGAAGGGACCGGTCGAGTGCCCTGCGTGCGTACTCAGGGGAACCGTTCGGCCCATGAGGCGTCCCGTCGTCGTCGAACTCAATGGCGAACTTCGTGGCAATGCCCACGCGATCGCGGTCTCCGCCAAGCGCCTTCCCCAGCAATTGCTCATTGGCGAAGGGGCCATAAGCCTCTGCAGTGTCGAACATGGTCACTCCGAGGTCCAGCGCACGGCGGATGGTCCTGATGGATTCGTTCTCCGCGGCACCGCCGTAGAAGGCGCTCATGCCCATACATCCAAGTCCCATGACTGAGCTGGTCAGGCCCTGCGCGCCCAATGCAACCTGTTTCATATGCTGTCCTCCAAACACAAGCTCCGGAACATCCGGATGCGTCCAGCGTCGATGCTGGTGTGCACACCATGTCAAATGCGAAACTTGGAAGCATGCCTTCCCTGACACCGGCCGGACCCGATGCTGGCCTCACGATCAGTGAGGCTGCAGATGCCCTCGGCATCACCGTTGACACCATTCGCTATTACGAGAAGGAAGGGATCGCCCCCGCGCCGGAGAGAGGCCCGAGCGGATGGCGCCGGTACGATCCTTCCACCATGAGCTGGCTCGCGGGCGTGCTCATGCTTCGCGGTACCGGCATGAATATTCAACAGATGCGCGACTACGCCGCCGCATACCAGGCCGGGGCATCCACCGAAGACCGGCTGGCGCTGCTTGAACAGCACCACGCTGCCGTTCTTGAACGTCTTGCCGGCGTGCACCGGCACCTCAGTGCCCTGGAACGGAAAATCGATGCCTACAGGGAAGCCATCCACTCCGGCAGGCAGGTGCCAAGCCCTTAAGCTCCGTCAGTCACGCCGAGGTCCTTGCCGCAGTTCCACGGCCAGCAAGTCCTCGGTGGCGAAGCCGGGCTCAGCGTGCACCGCGAACACGAGTGCCACTGAATCCTTGATCCGTGCTTCCACCGGAATGGCGTACTCGGTTACTTCGCAGTCATAGTCTGTTCCGGAGCGCAGTATCTTCGTCAGCGGTGAGCCGTTGAGGGTGAGCCGCTGGTGGCGTCCCGGATTCCGCCGGACCTTGACCCTGAGGAAAGCTGCTTCACAGTTGGGATCCTTGAGGGTATAGGAGAACCAGCCTGTGGCGGTTCGCCAATGCAGCCCGTCCTGCCCTCCGGCCTTCGTGCCTTCGCCGGCAAAGAAGTGGTCAGCTTCTGGTTGCTGCTCGCCGGCAGTGACGGCGTCGACGACGGCGGCCAGTTCCGCTGCGTCGGCGTCCATTGCGGCGAGTTCGGCAGTCCGCGCGGAGGGAACGGAGCCGGTTGGCCAGTAGACCGTGTAGCGCTCATCGTGGATCCCTGCGAACGGTTCGAGCCGGACCCGGATGGGAGAACCATCCTGTGTGGCGGTGAGTTCCGCGGAAAGCGCTTCGCGGTTGACCATGACGACGGCGTCTGCCGGCTTTTGCGCGGAGACCACCGGGGTATGTGCCAGCGCCAGCTGGCGGCCGCTGGCAACATGGCCCATGCGTTCGTCGGGTGCTTCGAAGCTTTCCAGCCCGGCGTTTCCTTCCCTGGCGGCAAGGACCACTGGTCCGTAGCGGAAGGAGACCCAGGGCGAGCCGTCCGGAAGAGTTTCGGCCCGGACTTCCGCGCCGAGCCGGATGGAGACCGTGGTGGTGCCTTCCCAGACGCGCTGGATAAGTACGGAGTTTCCCTCTTCATCGGGTCTGGCCTGTGGAGGGATGGCCCCGATGCTGTCGGGTACGCGGACTTCCATATCGGTGGCCCACGCGGGGCGTCGAAGCCGCAGGATGAACTCTGTGGGGGCGTCCGCGGTGACGGTCAGTGTAGCGACGTCCGAGTGCGGGAAATCTGTCTCCAGTTGAACGTGTATTCCGCGTTCGGACCAGTCCAGCGTGGAGGCAATGTAGAGGTTGACGGAGAGGCTGTCGCCGCTGTGGCTGTAGATAAGTTCTCCGTAGCTGGCATGGTTCTCCATTCCGGAGCCCACACAGCACCACATTGACTCATGGACTTTGGAGTACACGCGGTAGTGGGTCGGCCTCATCGGAGTGAAGTACACGAAGCCGCCCCGCTCGGGGTGCTGGGAGGAGAGGATGTGGTTGAAGGTGGCGCGCTCGTAGAACTCCACCGCCGCGGGTTCACCGGTTCGTTCGAAGCGCAGCTTGGCGAGCTTCAGCATGTTGTACGTGTTGCAGGTTTCCGGGCCCTGGACGTCCAGGACCATGGGAGTGAAGTCCCGCGAGGGATGGAAATGCTCGCGCACGCTGTTGCCGCCGATCGACACGGTCCGCTGCCGGGTGACAACGTCCCAGAAGTGATCGGATGCCTTGAAGTAGTGCGCGTCCCCGGTAGCCTGGGCAAACCGTTCGTAACCCACAACTTTGGGAATCTGCGTGTTGGCGTGAAGTCCATCCAGGCGGTCGTCACCCGCAGCCAGCGGATCAAGGAGTGCCTGGTGCGAGAAACGGCGGGCCTCGCGCAGGTAGTCTGCCCGGCCGGTCAGCCGGGCAAGGGATGTCCAAGTGTCGTTCATGCCGCCGAACTCCGTGCTGAGCACTTCCTCGAATGAATCGTCGTCGAGGTGGCGCGAGACCGTGAGCCACCAGTCCGCCAGCCGGGTGAGTACGGTCAGGGCTTTTTCGGAACGGGTATAGGTGTAGGCGTCCAGGAGGCCGGCAAAGGTCTTGTGCAGGTTGTAGAGCGGGACCCACCGGCCGTTGAGCGTAAAGAGATCAGCGTCGATGTTCCCGGCCGCCAGCTCTTCGCCGAGCCGGCGTCCACCGGGAACGCCGCCAAGGTAGCCGTTTCCGGCTGCAGCCTGGCATTGTTCCAGGACCTCCACAACGTACTGCACCCGTTCGAGCAGCCGGACGTCGCCGGTGGCGGCGAAGAGCCGGGCGCAGGCCGTCAGGTAGTGCCCGCCGATGTGTCCGCCCATGCCGTCGGATTCCCAGCCGCCGTAGGGTTCCGCTGCCGTCTCAAGTCCCGCTTCCTGCAGGTATGGCGCGCAAAGACGGTCGGCGTCGAGCTCGAGGACGTAGCGGACGTCAACGTCCTGCGCGGTCTTGAATTGGCCGGGCAGCAGCCGGATCCGGTCCAGGGGAAAGGACGACGGCGGTAGTTGCGTGATTGCCGGGGGACTGGTGAGGTGCATGGTTGCTTTCTTGGGTTGCTTCGGCGGCGTAGGAGGACGTGTGCGCTCAGCCCTTGACGGCGCCGGCTACGAGGCCGCGCACATAGTATCGCTGGACTGCCGCGTACAGGATGATGCAGGGAAGCATGAGCAGGACGGCCCCTGCGATGACATAGCCGTGGTTCACCACGCCGAACGCACCGGAGGCGAGGTTCTGGACGGCGACGGGAAGAGTGAACAGTTCCTGTTTGGTGAGGAACGTCAGCGCGCCCAGGAAATCCCCCCATCCGCCGAGGAAGGCGAAAAGGAACACCGTGACGGCGCCCGGAACGATCATGGGCCTCAGCACCGAAAGCAGGATCCTCAGTGGACCGGCACCATCAATCCGTGCTGCTTCCACCACTTCCCTGGGGATCTGGGCGAAGGAGTTCCGCATCAGGAAGACACCAAAGGGCAGGTTGAAGGTGATGTGGAAGACGATGATGCCGGCAAGTGAGTCCGTGAGGCCGAGGGCGTTCATCTCCAGGAAGAGCGGCGTCAGGATGGCCTGGAACGGGACCATCATGGTCAGCAGGATGAGCGCGAAGGCAATGTTGGACCCCTTGAACGGGAAGTTCACCAGGGCGTAGGCGGCCAGGGTGGTGATGATGACGCTGAACACGGCGGCGCCCAGGGCAATGGCCAGGCTGTTCCAGATGTAGGACCCTGCCCCGATGTTGGCAATGAGCCCCGTGTAGTTTTCGAAGGTCAGGTTGTCGAATGACTGTTCCGATGAAGGGGCCGCGATCTGGGATCCTGGCTGAAGGGACCGGAGGAAGGACCACGCCACCGGGACAACAAAGGCTATGGACACTGCGGTGCCGATGACAGCATAGATGGCGGTCCTCAACCGGGCAGCTGTCCGTGCCCGGGAGGCAGTTGGAGGTGTGGTGGGGCGGGGCTTGTGCTGCGTCACCTGCGGCGGCGCTTCGACGGACGTTGTCATGGCATCTCCTGTTCGGGGCTGGGCCAAAGAAGTGGGTGGGTCAGTCCTCGCGCATGACGCGGAACTGGATGAGCGTGAGGATCGCCGCGATGATGACCACCACGAAGGACAGGGCGGTTGCGTAACCCACCTGCAGGTCGCCGAAGGCTTTGTTGTAGACGTAGAGCATCACGGTCAGGGTGCCGGTTCCCGGGCCGCCGCCGGTGATGATGAAGAACTGGGTGAAGGCCAGGATGGCCCCGATGAATCCCATGACCGTCAGGAGCCCCAGGTAGCGCTTGACCAGCGGGACCGTCACCTGGAATTCCTGCTGCCACCGTCCGGCGCCGCCGATCTGCGCCGATTCGTACAGTTCGTCCGGGATGCCCTGCATGCCGGACATGAGGATGATCATGGCGAAACCGGACCCCACGTAGGCACCCAGCAGGACTATGAGGACCGTGGCGCTGGTTGCGTCCAGAAGCCAGGGAGTAGGCGCAGAAGTGATGCCGAGCGCCAGCAGGATCTGGTCCAGGACGCCGCTGTCCGGCCGGAACTCCAGCAGGGCAACGAAGCTGAATGAGGTGATGCCGATGACGTACGGAAGGAAAACGGCGGTGCGGATGAGCCCGGCACCCCGCCGGTTCGAACGAACCAGCACGGCCAGGAGGTAGCCGACCACCACCCCCAGCACGGTGGAGACCACCGCAAAAAGGAGCGTGTAGAGAATGGATCCCCAGAAGGTGGTGTCGGTGAAGGCAGTGAGGTAGTTTTCGACGCCGGTGAACTCAACGTCGCCGACGAGCGGCCAGTTGGTGAGTGAGATGACCACTGCGAACAGCAGCGGAAAGACGACAAAGGCGGCGACGAGGAGCATGGCCGGCGCGAGCATGAGCATTCCGGTATAGGAATCGCGGCGCGAGGCAGGCCTTGGGGCGCGTGTGCGCTTGTCCCGGCTGAGGGAGGGGGTTGCTGTGGTCATGCCTGGTTCACCTTCAAAACTCGGGCGGTTTCCTGATGCCCGCGTTGGAGGATGTCCTCCATCGCCTCCTGGCCGAAAACTGCTTCGCGGAACATCGCAGGCCACGGTGACTGTACGGTGTTGGTGAGTTGTGTGTAGAGCGTTGTGGGAGCGGCGAACCCGTCGTTCATCCGTTCCATGCCCGGGACCATCAGCGGGAATTTCTCGCTGAAATCCGTCTGCAGGATGTCGCTGCGGACCGGGTACCAGCCCAGCGCCGCCAGTTCCGACTGCTGTTCAAGTTCACCCACAAAGCGGATGAAGTCCCACGCCGCCCCAGGGTTGGGGGCACCCCGAGGGATGGACAGCACCGCACCACCGGAAAACTGGGAAAAGTTTCCGTCCGGCCCTGGAAACGCACTCACGCCGAGCTTGTCCAGGAACTCCGGCTTGGCGCTGCCCACCACCAGGTCGTAGGAACCCGGAAACAGTCCCACGGTTCCGGCGAGGAAGTCCTGGCCCCAGGCAGCTCCGGAGTCTGCTGCTGCCCCTGGTTGCGAGAGACCCTTCCTGTGGAATTCCCGGTAAAGTTCCAGGGTCCGGCGGAGCGGATCATTGCCCAGCACTGCTGCTTGTTGCCGGCCCAGTGGCCCGTCGTAGAAAGGGCTGTGGTCTGCCCAGAAGTGCGGCTGGATGACATAGCCCAGGATGCCGGCGGAGTTGCCGGTGAAGGTCACTCCGGAGACGCCGTCGATCCCCTGCAGGGCCGTGGCGTGCTCCAGGTACTCTGCGAAGTTTCCGGGTCCTTTCTCAGGGTCCAGTCCGGCCTTCGCGTAGAGCTCTTTGTTCCAGAACAGCTGTGAGACGTTGGAAAGTGCCGGTAGCCCGTAGATCTTTCCCTCGTAGGAGGCAACGTCCAGGAGCGGCTTGTTGAGGTGGGCGGCGTAGGGGAGTCCCGTCACCAGGGAGGTGAGGTCCGTGAATGCTTCCCGGATGGTGAAAACCGGACTTGTGACGGAATCGGGGGCCACAACGTCCGGAACGGCGCCGCTCCGGATGGAGGTGGCGAGCTTCGTTGTCATCTGCCCCTCCGGCAGCACGGTGAGCTGGATCCGCACCGCCTGCTGGGCCTGGTGGTATTTGTCCACAATGAGCTGCGCCGGTTTGAACGCCGTGCTTCGGCACCAGAACCGGATGGTGCCTGATGGGTTCTTCCCGAAGCCGGCGGCGGTGACGCTGGCTTCCGGCAGCACGGCGGAACATCCCGTCAGGCCAAGGGCCGCGGCTGCGGCTCCCAGGGTAAGGACGGAACGCCGGCTGGGGCCGCTGATGCCATCCGCGCGGCGTTTTTGGGCGCGCTGAAGGGAGGGTGGTGGGTACATCATTGTTCCCTCGTGTTCTGTAGGGGTGAATGGAAGGGGCTAGGTGGAATCGCGCACGATCAGCTGGCAGGGCAGCGCATCTATCCCGGGCCTGGAATTTCCGGTGATGGCTTCGAGCACGCGTGCTCCTGCCGCGCGGCCCAGTTCTTCGAGGTTCATGTCGATGGTGGTCAGGGCGGGGCGGCTGTTCAGGGCTGCCGCTGCCCAGTTGTCAAAGCCGATGATTGAGACGTCATGGGGTACAACGATGTTTGCCTCGCGCAGACCATCAGCTACGCCGCGGGCGATTTCGTCGCTGCCGCAGAGCACCATGTCCACGGGTTCCACCCGCTGGCGGAGCATCTGGGCAGCCTGCCGGCCCCACGCCTCGGACCAGTTTCCGTAGAGTGCTCGTTCGCCCACGAGGGTGAGCCCGAAGGTCGGGGCGTGTTCCTGGACGGCCTGGGCGCGGATCCTGGCAGAGTAGTCCTGGCGGGGGCCCGCCACGTAGGCGATGTTCTGGTGCCCCAGGTTGGCTGCATGTTCCAGGGCCAGGAGCATGCCCTGGACCTGGTCCACCACCACTGACATGTCTTCGGGGTCTGAAGACTGTCCCATGACATAGACGATCGGCACTGATGTCTTGGGTAGTGGGGCGCGGGGGCCGGTGTGGTTGGTCATGACGACGATTCCGTCGACATTCCGCGAGGCGAGCGTTTCAACGCAGTGGCGCTCGCGGACCAGGTCACCCCGGGAGTTGCTGATGAGCACCGACGCCTGGTCAGGGCCGAATGAATCCTCGAGGCCGTACATCACCGGAATGCTGAAGCGCCCGATGTCATCCGAGGTGACCAGGCCTATGGTGATCACCTCGCCGCTGCTGGTTTCGGCAGGCAGGGTTTCGAAGCCAAGCTTGTGTGCTGCAGCCAGGACCCTGTCCCGGGTATCTTCCCGGAGCTGGCCCCGATTGTTGAGTGCCTTGGAGACCGTGCCAATTGATACCCCGGAGGCATTGGCGACGTCGGCCAGGGTGACCCGGCGGGAGGGAAAGCTCACGGTTCTCCTGAGATGGGGGATGTGCTCGCGAAGCAAGCCTATGTTGCCGTCATTTTCCTGTCAACGGAAATGTTTCTGGATTTTTCCGTATTGGACTGATACGTTTCACAACGTGTAATCCAGGTCACCTCACAGAGGAATGTCCGGACCATCAGGCAACACACTGAGCAAGGAGGCTCCCATGATCAACAGAAGGCATTTCCTCACCACCGTGGCCGTCGGCACCGCATCTGCCGCAGCTTTGGCTGCGTGTGGAACGGGATCCAGCACCAGCGCTGGAGAGACGGGCTCCGCGGAGAACCCGGTTACCATCAACTACACCTGGTGGGGTAACGACGACCGCGCCGAGCGCACCCGCAAGGCGATCGCGCTGTTCGAGGAGAAGAACCCGGACATCAAGGTCAACGGCAACTTCACCGACTTCGCCGGCTACTGGCAGAAGCGCGCCACCGAGGCCGCCGGCGGCGGGCTGCCCGACGTGATGCAGTGGGACCTGTCCTACCTGCGCGATTACGGCCAGCGCAACCAACTCCTGGACCTGGGCACCGTGAACATCAACACGGACGCGTTCGAGAAGTCCCTCCTGCCCTCCGGGCAGATCAAGGGCAAGACCTACGGCATCCCCACCAGTACCAACGCGTTCGCCGTCTACTACGACCCCGCCAAGCTGGCGCCCCTGGGCATCGCGGAGCCCACCGGCACATGGACCTACAAAGAGTTCAACGACTTCATGACGGAGGTAGGCACTAAGAGCAACGGCGCTATTTACGGCGGCGGCGACTACACGTCCGTCTGGTGGATGTTCAACATCTGGCTGCGCCAGAACAATATCGAGGCCTTCACCGAGGACGGCAAGCTCGGCTTCACCAAGGACGATATGAAGAAGTGGTGGAACCAGACTGCTGCCCTGCGCGGCACCCCGGCCATGATTTCCGAAGAGCGCGTCACCCAGCTCGCCCCCAAGTCCCCGTTCGGCTCCAACGTCACCGCCACCGAGGTCACCTGGGACAACTTCATGGCCGGCTACCTCTCGGACACCGGGGCGAAGGAGCTCAAGCTGGTGCCGCCGCCGTCGGACGATCCGGACAACCTGGGCCTGTTCCTGAAGCCCTCCATGCTGATGGTTGCCAGCGCCAAGACCAAGTACAAAGACGCTGCCGGCCGGTTCATCGACTTCATGGTCAACGACCCCGAGGTGGGCCAGATCTTCAAGACCTCCCGCGGTGTCCCGGCGTCGAAGACCCAGCGCGACGGGACCACCTTCGAAGGTACGGACAAGCTCGTGGTCGATTACGAGAAGTCCATCGAGCAGTACCTCAAGGACGCACCCGAGCCGCCGATCGTCGGTTTCGGCACGCTCGAGGCGTCCTTCAAGCGTGTTGCCTCCGACTTGAACTTTGGCAAGCTGACTGTCGACGGCGCCGCCGACGCATGGTTCAAGGAAGCCGAAGACCTCATTAAGCAGAACGCCTGACCAGGCGCTGTCGCTGGACCGTGGCGGCGCCACCTGGCGGACGGCGCCGTTACGCGGGCATTCTCAAATGATTCTTCGAATAACGCCACGCGGGCATCTTTGATGAGTCAACGCGGGGGGTTGTGGGCCTGTTGACCGGCTGCTACTTTGTTGGCACTCACTCACACAATGGCGTGCGGAGGGCCGGAAAATGAGCGAACCGTCCAGGAGGGTAATTCCCGAGCAAGGTGAGTTCGACGAGGAACCCGGCGAAGGCCGGCCACCCCGCCGGGCAAGCCGTACATGGCTGGTCCGCGGCCTTGGAGTGGCCCTCGGCGTCATCGTCTACTTCCTCCTCAGCGGCTCCGGACTGTCCAACGACGCCCGCGTGGTGGCCGGCGTCGGCACCCTCATGGCGGTCTGGTGGATGACCGAGGCTGTGCCGTTGTCCGTCACGTCGCTGCTGCCCATCGCGCTGATGCCCGTGTTGACGGAACGGACCATTGCCGAGACCACCGCTCCCTACGCCAACCCGATCGTCTTCCTGTTCCTCGGCGGCTTCCTGATCGCCATTGCCATGCAGAAGTGGAACCTCCACCGCAGGATCGCGCTGCTGACCCTGCGGCGCGTGGGAACCCACCCGCGCCAGATCATCCTGGGCCTGATGATCTCCACCGCCTTCCTGTCGATGTGGGTGTCCAACACCGCCACTACGCTGATGATGCTGCCGATTGCCCTGAGCGTGCTGACCCTCGTGGTGGAGAACAGCAAGCATGGCGCGGAAGCCGCCGTCGGTACTGGTGGAAGAGACGTTGGCGAGGAACTCCGGGCGGGCGGGGCCGTCAGTGACCTCATCGAGAACCGCGAAGTGCGCGTCTTCGGCGTCGCCCTGGTCCTCGCGGTGGCATGGTCCGCCACCATCGGCGGGCTGGGAACCCTCCTCGGCAGCCCTCCCAACGCCATTGTGGCCGGCTACATCAGTGACGAACTTGGAAAGACCGTCGGTTTCGCCCAGTGGATGATGCTCGGGGTCCCCATCGTTGTGGTGTTCATCGGACTGGCGTGGCTGCTCCTCACACGGTTCATCTTCCGTTTCCACCTGGACGAGGTGCCCGGCGGCAAACAGCTCATTAATGACGAAATTGCTGCCCTGGGACCCATGAGCCAGGGCGAGAAGATTGTGCGTGCGGTGTTCGTTGGCGCCGCATTTTTCTGGATCGTGCCAGGCCTGCTGTCCAACATCGGCGACCTGGGTGACCAACTGCCCTTCCTGGACATCTTCGACGACACCGTGGTAGCCATCGCGGCCGGTGCGCTGCTGTTCATTATTCCCGGCGACAAGCAGGGGAACATGACCCTCAACTGGAAGGACGCGGAAGAGGGTCTGCCCTGGGGTGTCCTCCTGCTGTTCGGCGGCGGGCTGTCGCTGGCTGCGGCGGTGGCGGGCACCGGCCTGGACGCCTGGTTCGGTGAACGGGTCAGTGGCCTCGGGGCACTGCCGATCATTCTGCTGCTGGCCACGGTGGTCCTTATTGTCCTGTTCCTTACCGAGATCACCAGCAACACCGCCACAGCGGCCACCTTCATTCCCATCCTGGGCGGGGTGGCCATCGGCATCGGTATCGACCCCATGGCGCTCCTGATCCCGGCGGCACTGGCGGCAACCTGCGCGTTCATGCTGCCGGTGGGAACACCTCCCAACGCCATCGTCTTCGCAACCGGCAACGTCAAGATCAGCGAGATGGTCCGCGGGGGCATCGTGCTCAACGTGGTGGGCGTCCTCCTGATCACCATCTTCACCGTGCTCATTGGCCCGTTCGCGTTGGGCCTGGTGCTCTAGAGAACTTCCCAGCCTCCGGACGTAAACTGACCTTCGCACCACCTCTTGTGGACACTGTGTCAGGAGCCGCCCATGCTCTGGAAGCTGCTTGTTGAATACTTGCGGCCGCACCGCACGCTGCTGCTCGCCGTCGTTATTTTCCAGCTGGCACAGTCCGTCGCGTCCCTGTACCTGCCCACCCTGAACGCGGACATCATCGACGAGGGCGTGGCCAAGGCGAACATCGGCTACATCCTCAGCCTGGGTGCCGTGATGTTGGGGATCACCCTGCTGCAGATCGTGTGCGCGGTGATCGCGGTGTACTTCGCGGCGAAGGCGGCCATGGGCGTGGGCCGGGACCTCCGCGGCGCGATCTTCAAACGCGTGGGGGAGTTCTCCGAGCAGGAAGTCACCAGGTTCGGCGCACCCAGCCTCATCACCAGGTCCACCAACGACGTCCAGCAGGTCCAGCAGCTGGTGCTTATGTCCGCCACCATGCTGGTCACCGCGCCCATGCTCAGCATCGGCGGCGTGATCATGGCCGTGCGGCAGGACGCGCAGCTGTCCTGGCTGATCGCCGTCGCCGTCCCGGTGCTGCTCACCGCCGTCGGCCTGATCACCGCCCGGATGGTGCCGCTGTTCCGCAAGATGCAGAAGCGGATCGACACCGTGAACCGTGTCCTCCGCGAGCAGCTCACCGGCATCCGCGTGGTCCGCGCCTTCGTCCGCGAGGACATCGAGACGGAACGCTTCGCCCGTGCCAACGAGGACGTCACGGACACCGCCCTCCGCGCCGGCCGGCTGATGGCGCTCGCGTTCCCGGTGGTGATGCTGGTGCTGAACGTGTCCAGCGTGGCCGTGATCTGGTTCGGCTCGTTCCGCATCCAGGACGGCTCCATGCAGGTGGGCACGCTCATCGCGTTCCTGAGCTACCTGATCCAGATCCTGATGTCCGTCATGATGGCCACGTTCATGGCCGTGATGATCCCGCGCGCCGCCGTCTCCGCGGACCGGATCGGCGAGGTGCTGCGCACCGAGTCGAGCGTCCGGCCGCCCGCCAACCCCCTGAGCAGTGCTGTGTCTCCCGACGGGCGGCGCCGCGGCGAGTTGGAAATGCGCGACGTCGGATTCGCCTACCCGGGTGCCGACCAGCCCGTCCTCTCCGGCATCAGCTTCACCGCCAGGGCGGGGCAGACGACGGCGATCATCGGCAGCACCGGCTCCGGCAAGACCACCCTGGTGAACCTCATGCCCCGGCTGTTCGACGCCACGGAAGGCTCGGTGCGGATGGACGGCGTGGACGTGCGCGAGCTGCACCCGGACCTGCTCTGGGGGCACATAGGCCTGGTCCCGCAGCGGCCCTACCTGTTCAGCGGCACGGTGCGCAGCAACCTGCTCTACGGCAAGCCGGACGCCACCGAGGACGAGCTCTGGACTGCCCTGGAAATCGCCCAGGCCAGGGACTTCGTGGAGCGGATGGACGAAGGACTGGACGCGCCCATCAGCCAGGGCGGCACCAACGTCTCCGGCGGGCAGCGGCAGCGGCTGGCCATTGCCCGGGCCCTGGTGAAGCGGCCCGAGCTGTATATCTTCGACGATTCCTTCTCCTCTCTGGACACCGGCACCGACGCCCGGCTCCGCCAGGCCCTCAAGCGCAGCACCGCCGGCGCCACGCTGGTGATCATCGCCCAGCGCGTCTCCAGCATCGTGGATGCGGACCAGATCCTAGTGCTCGACGACGGCAGGATCGTGGGGCGCGGAACGCACAGTGAGCTGCTGGAGACGTCGGAGACGTACCGCGAGATCGTCTCCTCCCAGCTGGCGGCGGAGGAGACGGTATGAGCCGCCAGCCCTCGCCCGGAACCGGCACCAAAGCCGCACCCGCCTCCGCAACCGGAGGCGCCGGCGTCGTACGCATTCCCCGTCCGGTGGGCGGACCGGGAAGGGGCGGGCCGTTCGCGGGAATGAACGTCCCGGCGGAGAAGGCGATGAACTTCTGGCCGTCCGCCAAACGGCTACTGGGGAAGCTGCGGCCGGAGCGGGCGTGGCTGCTGCTGGTGTTCGTGACGGCGGTGGCCGGGGTGGCGCTCTCGGTGATCGGACCGCGGCTGCTGGGGGAGGGCACCAACCTGATCTTCGCCGGGGTGGTGTCCCGGGAGCTGCCCGCCGGGGTGAGCAAGGAGCAGCTGATCGCGCAGCTGCGGGCGTCCGGGGAGGGGCAGCGCGCGGACATGCTCAGTGCCATGAACCTGACGCCGGGGCAGGGGATCGACTTCGCCGCGCTGGGCAATGTGCTGACGTGGGCGCTGGTGCTGTATGTGCTGTCGTCGGCGTTTATGTGGGTGCAGGCGTATGTGCTGAACGGGGTGGTGCAACGGACGGTGTTCGGGCTGCGCGGGGAGGTCGAGGCGAAGATTCACCGGCTGCCGCTGCGGTATTTCGACTCGATCCAGCGCGGCGAGCTGCTCAGCCGGGTGACGAACGACGTGGACAACATCTCGCAGAGCCTGCAGCAGACCATCAGCCAGGCGGTCACGTCCGTGCTGACGGTGCTGGGCGTGCTGGTGATGATGTTCATCCTTTCGCCCACGCTGGCGCTGATCGCGCTGGTGACCATTCCGCTGACGCTGGGGATCACGGCGCTGATTGCCAAGCGCTCGCAGAAGCTCTTTGTGGCGCAGTGGAAGAACACAGGTGAGTTAAATGGGCAGATCGAGGAAACGTATACCGGGCATGCGCTGGTGAAGGTGTTCGGCCGGCAGCGCGAGGTGGAGGAGCGGTTCCGGCAGAAGAACGCGGAGCTGTATGAGGCGAGCTTCGGCGCGCAGTTCATTTCCGGGCTGATCATGCCGGCCATGACGTTCATCGGGAACCTGGTGTACGTGGGGATCGCGGTGGTGGGCGGGCTGCAGGTTGCGTCCGGCGCGATGCAGCTGGGCGATGTGCAGGCGTTCATCCAGTACTCGCGGCAGTTCACCATGCCGCTGGCGCAGCTGGGGTCCATGGCGAATGTGCTGCAGTCAGGGGTGGCGTCGGCGGAGCGGGTGTTCGAGCTGCTGGATGAATCTGAGGAATCGGAGGATCCTGCCCCTTCTGCCGGGCCGGTGTTCGGGCGGGGGCGGCTGGTGTTCGAGGACGTGTCCTTCTCGTATTCGCCGGACAAGCCGCTGATCTCCGGGCTGTCTTTGGTGGCGGAGCCGGGGCAGACGGTGGCGATTGTGGGGCCCACCGGGGCGGGCAAGACCACGCTGGTGAACCTGATGATGAGGTTCTACGAGCTGGATGCGGGGCGGATAACGCTCGACGGCGTGGACGTCACCTCGGTGCCGCGGCGCGAGCTGCGCTCGCGGCTGGGGATGGTGCTGCAGGATACGTGGCTGTTCGGCGGGACCATCCGGGACAACATTGCGTATGGTCGCCCCATTGCTACTGAGGACGAGATTCTGGAGGCGGCGCGGGCGACGTATGTGGACCGGTTCGTGCGGTCGCTGCCCGACGGGTACGACACCGTGCTGGACGACGAGGGCGCCAACGTGTCCGCGGGGGAGAAGCAGCTGCTGACGATCGCGCGGGCGTTCCTCGCGCAACCGTCGGTTCTGATCCTGGATGAGGCGACGTCTTCGGTGGACACCCGGACCGAGGTGCTGGTGCAGAAGGCGATGAGTGCGCTGCGGTCCGACCGGACTTCCTTTGTGATCGCGCACCGCCTCTCCACCATCCGCGATGCCGACCTCATCCTGGTGATGGAGGCCGGCCAGATCGTGGAGCAGGGCACGCACGCGTCGCTGCTGGCTGCCGGCGGAGCGTATGCGCGGCTTTACGAGGCCCAGTTCGCGGCTCCGGCGGCGGAGGTGTAGCTCGATAGAAACAGGGTGCCCACAGTTCTGCCTGTTGCATGTTTAGCCAAGTTAGGTGGAGTCGTATGTGTGTGAAGCCGCGCTGACTCCGTAGCCTCGTTAAGGATCTTGCAACCATCGTCAGGAAAAGTGACGCACATATTCCTAATGCCAGTCAGTGCATACAGAGTGCTTGGGAAGGTAGGGCACGCCGACCATCGGCTCAGTCCACACAGTCATAGCGGCTGGTTGCGATGCACTCTGAAAGACACGGGTACGATCAAGCTAAAGAATCACGTATGCAGGAGGAATGACGTGGCGCTAACAGCCTTGGAGACACGTCTTCAAAGAGTCAGCAAAGCTCCCTCAAAAATGTTGGAGCTCTGGAAGGAAGGCGTGACAATCGAGGCGGCACTGTCGCGGCCTCTGGACGACGTTATGGCACAAACTGTCGCCGACCGTCTTGATCTCGCTGATGAGTTCATCGACATGGCTGAACGTCTTATGCGATCGAGATTTGATATGTCGCGCCCCGCTATAGCTAGGTACTACTACGCAATGTACCACTCGATGCGGGCTGCATCATTTCAAAGCCTAGGTGGGGACGATCATGAGCAGCACACGGTGTTGTCCCAGAAGGGCGTACCAAATGATTATCCGAATCAAAGTCTTGCAAGCAATGAACTTAAGAACGCGCGCTTACTACGCAACGAAGCCGATTATGAGCAATATCCAAAGGCTAGTTCTTACTTCAAAGCTGCGGCAAGGGACCTACGTCCAGTCGCGCTGGCGTTTGTCCAAAATTCTAGACATTATGTCACTTCGAAGGGCAATCCCTACTCATGAGAAAAACAGCGATCACAATTGATGAAGCTCTTCGCACGGTCTTCGCTCGTGAGGGGATTGAGCTATCTTCGATTGAATTAAAGCCATACCCTGATGAAATCAACGTCGTTGTATACGTCAAGGCATCTGATTTTCCTCGAGCTGTGGATATTTCTGGCAGTATAGAAAACGAATTCCAAGACGAAGACTCCCTGCCAATATTTCTGGTGATTCGAAAAGTCAATGAAACTGGTCCAGTATCTAAGGCGAGTCAGCTTACGGGGATGAATGATCCTCGCGTTGATGACCTCATACGCTTGATCAGCGCAAAGTCGCGCGTCTCAAGCGTGGAGCCCAGCCTCGTCTACGTTCCCGATGCGAGAGCAAGCCTTTCTACTGTTACAGCAAGCCGGCATCATCTCGTGTTCGGTCGCCGTGGAGCTGGAAAATCTGCTTTGATGATGGAGGCGCGCAGGCAGCTTGTTGGTGAGGATGCAGTGATGTCTTGGACGAACGTCCAAACCCTCCGGCATGAAACACCTCAACGAATTTTCCTATTCATCCTTGACGATATTTTCAGTTCAGTGATTGCGGAGCGGCAGATGGTTTCTGCGCGCTCGTCGCTGGCGTTAACTCTCACTGAAATGCACGAACAGATACGCTCAATGTTGGCCAAGGATGTTACCTCAACTGATGAGGCTCAGCGGCTAGTCCCTCGTGCTCAGCGTGCACTTGCCCAATACCTAGGGGTTGAGGGTGTACGGGTCTTCGCCTTCATTGATGATTTTTACTACGTGCCCAGGGATACGCAGCCGCTACTCTTGGACATGATCCACGGTGCTGTGCGCGACTCGAATATTTGGTTGAAGATCGCTTCAATCCGACATCTTACAAATTGGTGGCAAGCGTCCCCGCCGATGGGGCTGCAGAGCGGTCAGGACGCCGACTTGATTGACTTGGATGTGACGCTACAGGATCCAGAAAAAGCAAGTAATTTTCTCGAAGGAATACTGGCGGAATACGCGCGCCGCGTGGGAATCTCAGCGCTTTCACGCATTTTCACCAGGTCTGCACTTGACCGACTAGTCTTGGCGTCCGGGGCAGTCCCGAGGGACTACATGGTGCTAGCTGTGAGCGCCATAAACCGGACGCGGCGACGGGTGAATGCTCGGGCTACTGGTGTCCAAGACGTCAATCAGGCCGCAGGGGATGCCGCAAGCTCAAAAATACAGGAACTTGAAGAGGACATGGCCGTGAATAGCGGGGTCGCCGAGCGAACTCTCTTGACGCTCAGGAAGGTCAGAAGTTTCTGTCTGGACGAAGAGTCCTATACGTACTTTCTGGTTGCATATCGAGACAAGGAACAGGCCCCCAAGCTATACAGTCTCCTGACGGATCTAATGGATGTCCGAATGATTCATCTTGTAGACTCAGGTGTCTCAGATGCGCATCAGGCGGGTTCGCGCTTTGAAGCTTACATGTTGGATCTGAGCCAGTTTTCCGGGTCACGGCTCAAACAGCGAATCACTGTACTTGACTTTGAAGACGGTCACTTTGTGAGCAAACAAACTCGAAGTGGCGTAGCCCCACAGCGTGGGGGGACTTCTTTGCAACTGATTGGACTTCTTCGAAAAGCCCCGGTGTTGCCTCTCAAGCGACTCTTGTAGTTGACCGGACATAGATAAGGTGTTTCACGGAGCGCCCACGCCCCGAAGAGTCGGTATCGTCCGCAGGGCTTCTCCTTGTTACAAGTCAACAGGACGGGTATTTGAGGAGTAGTCGACTGTAGGAAGGTCGACCCGCAAGTTTCGTGAGCGACCTGTACGAGCAAACATTGACTTAGCAGCGTGAGCTTCCCGTTCAAGCAAGCTTCAGAAAGAGTTGCCGGAGGTCCTCGTCCGTGCCGTCGAGGTCCTGTGACGACCGCTTCGGATTCCAGCCAGGGGAGTCATAGTCAGGTTGTGAAGACCCCTTAATTTCATCGATACGTTCCTGGATTGAATCGAGGTAGACGGGGACGTTCAGTTGTTCAGCGACTGAAGCCAGTTCGTCGAGCATGGATTGCATCAGTTCAGCGTCGGGGCTCTGTTGTCGGATTGCGTCCTCCTCCCAGTCAAGAGCTTGTTGCAGGTTATGGTCGCCCGCTTCTTTGTACGGTCCGTTCCGAAACCAGGCAGGGACGCCCTCGTAGGCCAGAAGTTCACTCGATTGAGTCACATTTTCAAATGCCTTGTCCAGCAAATGAGGAATCGCGGCCAGAGTCAAGGCTGGAGCATTCTCGGATGCAAGGTATGAGGCCAGACGGAAGAGTTGTGGAGCATCCGGCGCTGCCCTGCCATCCAAAAGTTCGTCGAGAATCACTAGTTGGCGTTGAAGAAAAGCAATACTGCGTGATAAATCAAACGGAGAGTCAAAGACGATGGCAGCGACTTCCGTCAAAGCAATAAGCCGTTCAAGATGGGATTCTAACGACCAGTGTCCAGATTCGCCTTTAGCCAGTGCCTCCGATCGTTTCAGCTGCCGGTTGATCTTGCGAAGGCTCTCCTCGCGCTCGGCGTTGTTGATCTGCTTGACTCCCGTGTCGCGAACGAGCTGGTCCAATTCCAGCAGATGATGAGAGAGACTCTGCTTCAATTGGGATCGCGGGGTCTGCAATGGTTCGGAGAGACGATCTTCCAGATAGCCGGACAAACGAAGGAGATAGGCGAGCTGACCGCAATCTGCCAGGCTGCCCAGCACCGCTTGGAGATAGTGTGGTTCTTCTATTCGGCGAAGTAGGAAGTCTCTTCGGCTGGCGTCGAAGAGTGAGACGAAGGCGACTGGACCGGATGTGGGATACAGGCGAATCCAGGTTGACTCAAGAATCTTCAATGCAGGAATCCAGTCACGTTCGTCGGTGATCGATACTGCTAGGCGAAGCTCGTCAATCCGCATATGCGTACCGGGGTGTGCCGCTAGCTGCAACAAAATATCGACGGCCAAGCGAGGCAATTGCTGAAAGCTTCCAGACCAAATCAGGTCAGGGTTCGCTAATGCTCCAAGCATTGCCGTATAGAACTCATCAACGGTCTTGTGTTTAGTTAATAGGGTAACGGATTCAAGTATTCGCGGATTGAACCCTCCATGGTCGACAACTTCCCTGTATCGCATATCAGTAGATAGCTGAGTGCGCACGTTTTCATCTTCGAAGCCAAAATATAGGTGATTGAAAAGCATTTCTGCCTTATTTTGCCGACTGACAGCTGAAAGTTCAATGCGGAGTTTTGACCCGTTATCCGCCATTCGCCTCAAGCGATCATCGCTTCCTGTTATAGCTGCACCAAACAATTGTTCGCGGCTAGTCAAAATAACTCTGGATCTTCCTCCGTGGCGACGAACGGCATCTAGGAGACTGGATATTTCACCGCCTTCGTTCTTGTGCAGTTCTGCGGTGCTTGCCTGACCGAGAAAGTCATCGTAAAAGAAGATGATCCTTTCTTCATCGTCGCGGATCTGACGCCAAGCTTTATCGACGTCAGAAGTTATATTGGCAACACGCCAACCGTTGTGCCAGTGAGCCAGTAACAACATCTCGGCAATGGTGCTTTTTCCCACCCCTGGAGGCCCGGTGATTATCAGAGAATTGGTTTCATCGAGGATTCTTAGTGCTTCGCCGTATGCCGGGGTATGGACGTAAAGGCGAGCTCTTTCCACTACCCGATGGACCAACTCTTCGCTTCGTTTCCAAGCGCCTCCGTTAACCAAGCGGTCCAAAGCGGTGGAGCTGCACAACCATAATTTAAAGTGCGTCTCTTCGACCCGCCGATTATCGGTTAGTACTTGGTTCAACTTGCCTTTATGCCAGATTTGGATGCTTGTGGTGTCCAACTCGGCAAGCTCATTTAGAATTTCTAACTCTGCATCAGGACTCAACGCCGCTGAGACTACGAACAGGTATTGGGCGAGCTTGGTTCCCTCAAGCTTTTCCACTTCCTTGCGGGCAGCTGCTTTCAGGGCTGCCTTAGTCGCATCAGGTCTATGTTTGCACTGTGCCACTATTGGAAGTTTGTGAGTCGTGGCATCGCGTAGGTCAATCCCGCCATCGGGCCCTATAGCAAAAGTCACCATCTCCAGCCCTAGGTGGGCATTGACTAGATCCCGCACAAAGACTTCAAAATCAATGGGTGAGAGCGAGCGGAAGTCATAGTCAGGCATAAGCAAGATCCTAGTCCTTGCCACTACTAATAGATCTCCTCGACGAGCAAGTCCTCCCGTAGGCACACGACTGGAATACGCCCGAAAGTCGATGGAGCGGCTGATGACGCTGCCGTGCGCACGTACGGCAGTGAGGACGGCTTATCGTCGTGGGAATCAAATCGTGGGCGATGCCGGCAAACACGGTGCCGGAGCCCTCTGATGTGGCGGGGACGGTGCTGGAACTACCGGATGACGGAGAAGCCGGGGGAAGAGGAATGCCACCTTACGTATCCGCACTTCATTCCCTCGGCTGTAGGCGTGGTTCTCGCGGGCATCCCACGAGAACCACCCTCCCCCGCCGTCGTAGCACACTGACATACGAAGCAATGTTTCGGCGTGTCGCCCGTAACCTGTTTAGATGCCTCGTTTTGCGCTTGATATTGAGTCCGTGCCCTGCCCTGCCCGTTCGCAGGAACTCCTGGACGCCGTGAACCACCGGGTCGTTATTGCCGATGGCGCGATGGGCACGATGCTGCAGGGCCGGGACCTGTCGCTCGAGGACGACTTCCAGGGCCTGGAAGGCTGCAACGAGATCCTCAATGACACCCGCCCGGACGTCCTCGCGGATATCCATGACGCCTACTTCGCCACGGGCATCGACGCCGTCGAAACCAACACCTTCGGCGCCAACTGGTCCAACCTCTCGGACTACGGCATCGACGACCGCATCGAGGAACTCGCCCGCAAGGGTGCCCAGATCGCCCGCGACCGCGCCGAAGCGGCAGAAAAAACAGACGGGCGCATGCGCTGGGTCCTGGGCTCCATGGGCCCGGGCACCAAGCTCCCCAGCCTCGGCCACACCACCTACGACTACCTTAAGCAGACCTTCGCCCTGCAGGCCGAGGGCCTCATCGACGGGGGAGCGGACGCCTTCCTCATCGAGACCAGCCAGGACCTCCTGCAGACTAAAGCCGCGGTCAACGGCTGCAAGCAGGCCATCGTGTCCCGCGGCATTCGGCTCCCCATCTTCGTCGAGGTGACCGTCGAGACCACCGGGACCATGCTGATGGGCTCCGAGATCGGCGCCGCGCTCACCGCGCTCGAGCCGCTCGGCGTCGACGCCATCGGCCTGAACTGCGCCACCGGCCCGGACGAGATGAGCGAGCACCTCCGCCACCTCTCCAAGCAGTCCTCCGTCGCCATCGCCTGCATGCCCAACGCCGGCCTGCCCATCCTCGGCGCCAACGGCGCGCACTACCCGCTCACTCCCACTGAACTCGCCACCGCACACGAACAGTTCGTGCGCGAATTCGGCCTGGGCCTGGTGGGCGGCTGCTGCGGCACGACGCCGGAGCACATGGCCGCCGTCGTCGAACGCCTTGCGCCCTTCCGCAACGCCGCCAGAGGCACCAACACGGCCGCCGCCGGGGACGGCAAGACACAGCCCGCCCGCGTCCCCACCGAGCGGGAAGCCGGCGTCGCCTCCCTCTACCAGCACGTGAATTTCGACCAGGACGCCTCCTACCTCGCCATCGGCGAACGCACCAACGCGAACGGCTCGAAGGCGTTCCGCCAGGCCATGCTCGAGGAGCGCTGGGACGACTGCGTGGACATCGCCCGCGAGCAGATCCGCGTCGGCGCGCACCTGCTGGACGTCTGCATCGACTACGTGGGGCGCGACGGCGTGGCCGACATGAAGGAGATCGTGTCGCGTTTCGCGTCGGCCTCCACCCTCCCCCTCGTCATGGACTCCACCGAACCGGCCGTACTTCAGGCCGGGCTCGAGCACATCGGCGGGCGCCCGGTGGTCAACTCCGTCAACTACGAGGACGGCGACGGCCCGGACAGCCGCTTCGCGCGCATCATGCCGCTCGTGAAGGAACACGGCACCGCCGTGATCGCCCTGACCATCAACGAAGAGGGCCAGGCACGCACCACTGAGGGCAAGGTGGCCATCGCCTCCCGCCTCGTTGACGCCCTGGTGGGCGAATGGGGGATGCGCGTCGAGGACATCATCGTCGACTGCCTGACCTTCCCCGTCGCCACCGGCCAGGAAGAAACCCGCCGGGACGGCATCGAAACCATCGAGGCCATCCGCCAGATCACCGCGAAGTACCCCGGCATCAACACCACGCTCGGCGTCTCCAACGTGTCCTTCGGCCTGAACCCCGCAGCGCGCGTCGTCCTGAACTCCGTGTTCCTGCACGAGGCCGTGCAGGCTGGCCTGACCAGCGGCATCATCGACGCCGCCAAGATCGTGCCGCTCGCCTCCCTGCCGGAAGAACAGCGCAAGGTGGCCCTGGACCTTGTCTGGGACCGCCGCGAATACGATGCCGACGGCAACACCACCTACGATCCGCTGGCCATCATGCTGGACATGTTCGCCGGCGTCGACACCGCAGCGCTCAAGGACCAGCGCGCCGCCGAACTCGCGGCGCTGCCCACGGGCGCCCGCCTGGAACGGCGCATCATCGACGGCGAGGGCAAGGGCCTTGAAGAGGACCTGGACCTGGCGCGCAGCGAGGGCATGACCCCGCTCGGCATCATCAACGACCACCTGCTCGAGGGCATGAAGGTGGTGGGCGAGCGCTTCGGCGCCGGCGAGATGCAGCTGCCGTTCGTGCTGCAGTCCGCCGAGGTGATGAAGAACGCCGTCGCCCTGCTCGAGCCGCACATGGAGAAGTCGGATTCCTCCGGCAAGGGCACCATGGTGATCGCCACCGTGCGCGGCGACGTGCACGACATCGGCAAGAACCTGGTGGACATCATCCTCACCAACAACGGCTACAAAGTGGTCAACATCGGCATCAAGCAGGGCATAGCGGAGATCATGGCCGCAGCTGAGGAACACAACGCGGACGTGATCGGCATGTCCGGCCTGCTGGTGAAATCCACCGTGGTGATGAAGGAAAACCTCGCCGAGCTGCAGTCCCGCGGCCTGGCCAAGAAGTGGCCCATCATCCTCGGCGGCGCAGCCCTCACCCGGGCCTACGTGGAGCAGGACCTGGCCGAGCAGTTTGACGGCGTGGTCCGGTACGCCAAGGACGCCTTCGAGGGCCTTTCCCTCATGGAGCCGCTGGTCCGCGTGGCCCGCGGCGAATCGCCGGACGACGTCGGCCTGCCGCCTTTGAAGAAGCGCATCCACAAAGGCGGCGCGAAGTTCACGGTGACCGAGCCGGAAGCGATGCCCGGCCGGTCCGACGTCGCCACCGACAATCCCGTGCCCGCCCCGCCGTTCTGGGGCACACGCATTGTGCGCGGCGTCTCGCTCCACGACTACTCAGCATTCCTCGACGAGCGCGCCACGTTCATGGGGCAGTGGGGGCTCAAGCCCGGGCGCGGCGAGGACGGCGCCTCCTACGAGGAACTGGTGGAACGCGAGGGCCGGCCGCGCCTGCGCTACTGGCTGGACCGCATCCTCGGTGAGGGCATGCTGGACGCGTCCGTCGCCTACGGCTACTTCCCCGTCGTCTCCGAGGGGGAGCAGGTGGTGGTGCTGCACCACGGGGAGGATCGCGACGGCGTCCTGGGCACTGCGGGGCTCCTCGCCCCGGACGGTGGTTCAGGCGGTCCGATCGGCACCGACCGGCTGAGCTTCGATTTCCCGCGCCAGCGCCGAGACCGGCACCTGTGCCTTGCCGACTTTGTGAAGTCCCGCGAATCCGGGCAGATCGACGTGCTGCCGGTCCAGCTGGTCACCGCCGGCTCGAAGATCGAGGAGTTCACCTCCAAAATGTTCGCCGCCAACCAGTACCGCGACTACTACGAGCTCAACGGCCTGGTCATGCAGCTCACCGAGGCGCTGGCCGAGTTCTGGCACGCCCGCATCCGCAAGGAGCTGGGCTTCGCGGCCGAGGAGCCGAAGGACACGGCAGGGTATTTCAAGCTCGACTACCGCGGTGCCCGGTTCTCGCTCGGCTACCCCGCCTGCCCGGACATGGAGGACCGCCGCAAGGTAACGGAGCTTCTGAAGCCGGAGCGGATGGGCGTGATCCTCAGCGACGAGCTGATGCTGCACCCTGAGCAGTCCACGGACGCGTTCGTGTTCCACCACCCGGAGGCGAAGTACTTCAAGGTGTGAGTGCAGTTGCCGCTGTGAAAGGCTGCAGTTATGGACACCTCATCTCGGGAGTATGACCTCGTTCTCTATGGAGCGACGGGTTTCGTTGGCAGGCTGATCGGCGCCTACATCGCCGAGCATGCACCGGCCGGTCTCCGGGTTGGACTCGCGGGCCGGTCCACGTCCAGGCTCGAGGCGGTTCGGTCGCAGTTGCCGGCCGCGGCGCGCGGATGGGCAATTATCGAAGCCGACTCGGAGGATGCGGACTCAATCGCCGCCCTGGCTGCGAGCACACGCGTGCTCTTCACTACCGTCGGTCCCTACGCGAAATACGGACTGCCCGTCGTCGAGGCCTGTGCCGGGGCCGGTACCCATTACGCCGACCTCGCCGGTGAGGTGTCCTTCATCCGGGAGGCGATCGATCGCTATGACGCCCTGGCCAGGGCGACCGGGGCCAGGATCGTGCACTCCTGCGGCTACGACTCCGTGCCGTCCGACCTCGCCGTACTGCTGCTGCATCAGGCGGCAGAAGCCGATGGCGCTGGCGGTTTGGTCGAGGTCCAGCTCGTTGCTAAGGCCAAGGCCGGCATCAGCGGCGGCACACTCGAATCGATGCGCGGGCAGCTCGATGCGATGCGATCGAGCACCGCCCTACGGACATTAGCCGCGGACCCCTACGCCCTGAGCCCCGACCGCACCCGGGAGCCGACAACACCACAGCCGCCTGACACAGGTCCTGTGCGCCGTTCCGCTGACGGCACCTGGACCGCACCTTTCATCATGGCCCCGTTCAACACCCGGATAGTGCGCCGCAGCAACGCACTGCAGGGCTGGGCCTACGGCCGCTCCCTTCAGTACGGCGAGGTGATGGGGGTGGCCCCCGGGCCGGCAGGAGCGGTCATAGCCAGGGCAATGGCACTCGGGCTCCGGGCATTCACGGGCGCGATGGCCTTCCCGCCCACCCGCAGGGTGCTCGACCGCTTTCTTCCGGCCCCGGGGACGGGTCCGAGCACCAGCACGCAGCGCGCGGGCTGGTTCCACTCCCAGGTGAGCGCCCGCACCGAGCACGGCCAGCGTTACCAGGCGATTGCTGCTGGCCCCGGTGATCCCGGCTATGCCGCCACCGCCGTGATGGCAGGAGAGACTGCACTCGCTCTTGCCCTCGACGGTGACCGGCTGCCGCCCGCGAAAGGGTCGCTGACACCGGCCACCGCACTCGGCAACCTGCTCACAGAGCGACTCCGCGCGGCCGGCCACACGTACCAGGTAACCAAACTCGCCTGAACCCGGATCCTGCAGGTCACCTGTCAGGAGTGGGTGTCGAGGTAGTGCAGAATCGCCCGGGCCGTTTCCTCCGGGGCGCTGACATGGGGGCAGTGTCCGGTGGCCTGGAGCTGCACTATGGTGCTGTGTTCCAGATTCTCGTGCAGGTAGGCGCCCACTTCCGGCGGGGCAAGCCGATCGTTGGAGCACTGCAGAATCAGGCAGTTGGTGTGTAACTTTTTCAGTTCAGGGCGGGTGTCGGAGAAAAAGGTTACCCCGGCGAAGTGCCGTGCAATAGACGGATTTGTCTGACAGAAGCTGACGCGCAGGTCCTCCGCTAATTCCGGCTCCTGCGGGTTGCCCATCACCAGCGGCGCCAAGGCCGCGGCCCAGGCGAAATAGTCGCTGTCCAGGGATGCCAGCATGCCCTCGATGTCTTCCCGCGAAAAGCCGCCCACGTAGCCGTCGTACGGGTCATCCGTATGACGGGGTGAAGGAGCAAGCAGCACCAGGTGGGAGAAACGGTTGGGGTCCTGCACTGCGGCGATCACGGCGATCATCGTGCTGACACTATGGCCCACCAGGATGACGTCCTCAAGTTCAAGGGCGGCGCAAATCTCCAGCAGGTCCGACGCGTACCCGTTCAGGGACCCGTACTTCTCCCAGTCATAGGCGCTGATGTCGGAGTGCCCTGCACCTACATGGTCAAAAAGCACCAACCGGTAATCATCAACGAAATAGGGCAGCAGCTTCCGCCACATAGCCTGATCGCAGCCGAAACCGTGGGCAAACATCATGACAGGCCCATCATCCCGGCCGGATATGGTGACGTTGTTCCGGCCGATTACGGCAGCAACTGCTTCCATCACGTTCTCACTGACCCTCCGTCGGGTGGCGTCCTGTCCCAGACTATCCACGGGAAATAGCGAATCCTAGGGATCCTCCTTTATGACCTTCAAGGCGACGTCCCTTCAGCCCATTGAATGCGACGCGGCTTGCGCGACTCCCCGACAGGGACCAGGGTGTCCGGTGTCGGGTGTCCTCAAACTCCAATGTGCAGCCGGTCCCTGTCCTGGTCGGATGAAGCCCGCGCGGCGTGCCCGCCGGCACCTCCGCCCGCGCTGGAGACCGGCTTCACCCGCCGCAGCGCCGCGAGGATCGCGCGCCCCACCACGGCGATGCCGATGATGGTGGTGACGGCGCGCAGGGTGTCCCAGCCCGCCGTCGACGTCACCAGCGAGTACAGCAGGAAGCTGCTCAGGTTGGTGCCCAGCGGCGCGCCGGGCACGTAGGAGATGCCCGTGCCGGCGCCCACCGCGAACGGCCAGAACCACAGGTTGGTCAGCAAGCCGAACAGGTAGGACGCCACAATGCCGTAGCCGCACAGCATCCACAATTCCGCCTTGCCCCGCACACGGCGGGGGAGCAGTCCGGCACCGGCGCCCACCCACGCACAGGCGAAAATCTGGAAAGGTGTCCACGGGCCGATCCCGCCCCACAACGCACTTGAGAGGGCGATGGTGGCGGCACCGAGCAGCATGCCGAACTGGGCGCCGAACGCCCGGCCGGCCAGGATCAGCAGGATAAACACAGCCTCCACACCCCCGACGCCGGTGCTCGCCAGCCGCACCGCCGAACCGACAGCTGCCAGGACGCCGAGCAGCGCCACCGTGTGCGCCGAGCGGACCGAGCCGTCCAAAGACACAACAATGGCGACGACGGCGAGCGGCGCGATTGCCAGCGCCGCGTAGGGGAGGGCGGCGGCTGCGTCCTGGGGAAGTGCCGCGGCGAGCAGCGGCCAGCAGAACGCGGCGAGGGCCAGGAGGTTTGCGGCGGCGAGGACGGCGAGTTCGACACCGCGCGGCATCCGGAGGCGGCGCTTTCGTGCCGCGCTGTGGGTGTCTGGTTCGCTGCGCCTCGGTTCCGGTCCGGTGGCTGCGTGCCGGGGGAGCGGGAGGAGCGGCTCGGGTTCTTCGGCGGGTGCCGCTTCGGACGAAGGTGCGACGCCGTCACGCATCGGCAGGGTCCGGGCGCCGAGGCTGTGGGCAAAGTCGTGGTCATGGGTGGCGATCAGGACCGCCGCGCCGGAGTCCGATGCCGCCTGGAGCGCCTCCGCGACGGCCGTCCGTGCCGCAGGATCGAGTCCGCGGGTGGGCTCATCGATCAGGAGGACCTGGGGATCGTCCATGGTCTGCAGCGCGATGGCAAGGATCCGGCGCTCGCCTGCAGAGAGGTCCCGGGGGTGCTCGTGTCCGATGGGGACCGTGACGCTGCCCCGCAGCCGGGCCAGGCGCGACGCCGCAAAACCGGGCGCGGGCTGTCCGCCGTTCTTTCGTCGCGCAAGGCGACGCTCGGCCGCATGCAGCTCGCCCGCCACCGTATCCCTGGTGAAGAGGTCGTCCGAGGCGTCCGGCACCAGGGCGACCCGGCCGCCGTCGGCCATTCCTTCACCTAGTGTTCCTTTTTTTCCGGTGCCCTCGCCCAGTGCCAGCGCCACCAGGAGGGACGACTTCCCGGCACCGTTCGGTCCCACCAGGGCCACCACTTCACCGCGGTGCAGGGTCAGGGACGCGTCGCGCACCAAGGGGGTGCCCTTGCGGTGGACGGCGAGGTTAGTCGCCGTCAGCACCGGTGCGATGTCAGCGGGCGGAGAAAGGATCTGGCGGGCTTCGACAGGCTGCGAAGTTGACGTTGCGGCACCCGGAACCCCTGCAGCCGGGATCAAGGTGCCGCCGTCGATGGTCCACCAGGAGTCGGCCACCGGGACGAGCGCTGACGCCCGGTGCTCCGCCACGATGACGCAGACGCCGGCGTCGCGGGCCAGGGTGTTGAGCACGGCGATGACGTGCCTGCGGGCTGTGGTGTCGAGGTCGGCCAGGGGCTCGTCCACCAGGAGCAGGGCCGGATCTTCCACCACCGCGGCGGCGATAGCGACAAGCGTTGCCTCGCCCGCGGAGAGGGTGCTGACGTTCCGGTCCAGGAGTGCCGTCACGCCGATGCGCTCCGCCACCTCCAGCACCCGGGCTTTGGCGGTCCCGGACGGCACGCCGCGCAACTCAAGGGCCAGGGAGATTTCGTCCCGGACCCGCGTGGTGGCGAAGGCGGCACGGGGATTCTGCAGGACGACGCCGACGGCTTGGGCGGTATCGCGCGGCGGCGTGGTGGCGCGGTCCAATCCGGAAACGCGCACTGTGCCGGAGATGTCTCCGCCGTCCACGTGGGAGAGGAGCCCGGCGATGCCCCGCAGGATGGTGGATTTACCGGAACCCGTGGGCCCGGTGATCACCGTGATGGACCCGCTCCGCGGTGTGAAGCCAGGGACATTGACCCGCGCATCACCAATGCGGAACTCGGCGTCGCGCACGTGAAGCGGGCCGCCGTCGTCGTTCCCGGGCCGGTGCGCGGCACTGCTCCCGAAGCCGCGCAGCTCCAGGGCCGCGGCAACCCTGCCCGCGTGCTCAAGGGTGCGCTCGAGGACGGGCACCAGGGCGCGGGGGCCGAAGCGTTCGCCCCGCAGCCGGAACGCCAGGCGGACGGAGGCGACGGCGTCGGCCAGTGCGGGGAGCGCCGCCCAAGCCACCACGAGCATCCGCCCCACGCCCTGCATCGGGCCGCGGCGGGCCAGGTGGACAAAGCCGCGGGCCACGTCCACAAAGGCGTTGAGCAGGCCGAAACCGAGGAACATCGCGGCAATCGGCAGGGCGGACAGGACCGCCGACCACAGTCCGGGTCCGCTCACCGGGCCGAGGAAAACCACATGGGCGTACGGGGCAGGCAGGCGCATTGCCGGCAGGTCGAGCAGGACCGGCTCGCCGATGCCCGCCCCGTTGAAAAGGATGCGGTAGATGACCCGCGCCACGATGAAGACGACGGCGAGAGCCGCCGCGGCGCGTAATGGCGCGGGCCGGAAGGTCATGCCGCGGGGGCGGCCGGTTCGCCGTCGACCGTGAAGAGGAGTTCCAGGCTCTCGCCGGGGCTCACCTTCAGGGTGGCCAGGCCTTCCTGGGCGTAGGCCCAGTCACCGGAGGCCGGCTTCACCCAGAGTGCCCAGTAGGCGAAGGCGGCGGGCATGCTCTGGCATTCTTCGCGGTATGTGCCCTCCTTGTGGGTGATGTCGAAGTCCGCGGCGGGCACGCCGTTGACGCGGCACACCAGTTCGCTGGGGTACTGCGTGGTGCCCTCGGTTTCCACGTCTGCCTCTTCGAGGATCTCGGCAGCGACCGTGGGCCCGTCCACGGGCACGCAGACGTTGGTGTCAGCGGCATCCTGCTTCAGGGCGCCCGAATCGACGATGACCTTCACGCCGTCGCAGGGACCGGAAGCATCGCTGGAGGAGGCAGCGGCCGAGGGCGACGGTGCGGAGGTGGTTGGCTGGGTGGTGGCCGGCGCGGAACAGGCGGCGAGGGAGAACAGGAGACCGGCGGCGGCGAGGGAGCTCGCGGCGGCGGTGCGCATCTTAGTCAAAGTCACCTGTTAAGGGTAGGGCGTTGCCTGGCCGGATCCGGAGGCGGTCGCGTTTTGTGACGTTGGGCTTCAGGCAGGCTGGCAGGTGCACCTCTTGACGCCAGCGGACGACGGCGGGAGGTGCCGCCGTCGTCCTTTTGCTTCCTTGGGGACGCGTTCCCGCCGGTGTGGGCCACAATGTCACACCCTCCTGCCATGCTGTGGTTATGGAAACCGGTGTGGTGGTTGAGGCAGGGGGCAGGGCCGAATTGGCGGC
This sequence comes from Pseudarthrobacter scleromae, assembly GCF_014644515.1. Taxonomy (NCBI): domain Bacteria; kingdom Bacillati; phylum Actinomycetota; class Actinomycetes; order Micrococcales; family Micrococcaceae; genus Pseudarthrobacter; species Pseudarthrobacter scleromae. The sequence goes on from NZ_BMKV01000005.1 coordinate 393,989, forward strand.
TGCCGTCGGCTCGATGGCCGGGCTGGTTGACGAGCTTGCCGCTGTTGTTGCCTTCCCTCCGGCCGCCCCGGATGGGCCCAGCCGCCTTCCCGGCTCTGATGCTGATCCGCTGCAGGAATCTTCCGCGGCGTGCCTGGACGGTTTGGGACTGGTGGCTCGGCTTGAGGCCGTGACGGCGGCTCTAAAGGTCCGGCTGGTGGCCGCCTACGCGGAGGCCACGGACGCGATGGAAGGCCCGGCAGCCAGCGCTTATGAGTCAACGGCGCGGGAGGTGAGCAAGGTGGCACAAGTCGCCTGCGCGCTCACCATCGGCGAACGCGCCGCATCCGCCCTGGTGGGAGAATCCCACGCGCTGACCACCTCGCTGCCGGCGGCACTCGATGCGCTGCAAACCGGCGCCATCGGCTGGCAGCACGCACGCACCGTGGTGGATGAGACAGCCGGACTCACTCCCGCAGCAGTCTCCGCCCTGGAGGCCCACTTCTTCGGCCCGGACGCGGGCCGCGGCGCCGCGCCCGGAGAGCTGGTGCCCGCCCGGTTCCGGCGGAAGCTCCGGGCCTGGCGTGAACGCCACCACCCTGAGTCCCTCGAGGAACGCCATGCGAAGAGCGTGGCGGACCGCCGAGTGGAGTTCAGTCCGGACCGGGACGGCATGGCCTGGTTGTCGCTCTATCTTCCCGGCGACACGGCCTTAGCCGTCTGGAACAAGTCGACGGCACTGGCCCGCGGCCTGCAGGGCCCGCGGGAACCCCGCAATCTCAGCCAGTTGCGCGCCGACATCGCGGCAGGGCTGCTGCTGGGCAGCGCGAACCAGGACGTTGGAGACGTGCCTTCCCCCAAGGCTGATGTCCTGGTTACGGTTCCGGTCCTCTCCTTCCTCGGCGTTACCGACGAACCCGCCGAGATCGACGGGCTGGGGCCGGTCCCGCCGTCGATGGCACGCAGGCTCGTTGCCAACGGTGCCAAATCCTTCTACCGGGTCCTGGTGGATCCACGCGACGGGGCTCCACTGGAAATCGGGCGCACCAGTTACCGGCTCCCGGAAGCGCTGAAGCGCTGGCTCAGGATGCGGGATGGCCGATGTACCTTCCCGGGCTGCAGCAACCACAGCCTGGACAATGAGGCGGACCATCTCACCGCCTGGCAACACGGCGGAGTTACCGGGATCAGCAACCTCGGACAGGCATGCCCAAAACATCACCGGCTCAAACATTGGCGGGAATGGACACCAACGGCGGCTACGAAGGATGAGCCACCAGGCTGGATTTCACCGGCCGGCCGGTACTATCCGGCCGAGCACCCGGACCGGGAACCTCCGCTCATCCCACCCGACTGCCTGCCTGTTGTTAGCCCCCTCGAGCAGCTGTTGCTGACGCGGCTCGCTGCCTGACGGGTTGCGGTCTGATCGCTGAATTGCTGCCTGACCGCTGTGCCGCCTGACATTCCGCGCTGTCTTGTCGGTCTCCGCCGTGCCTACTGGAGCGCGTCCTACAGGCGGAGCTCCATGAAAACGCTGTTGGGATCAAGGGTGTAACCGGCAAACGGCGGGCACTCCGTGAAGCCGTTGCGGGCATAGAGGCGCCGGGCCGGAGCGAAGTAGTCCTCAGTACCGGTCTCAAGGTAGACGCGCTCGAGGTTCCGGGCGCGGGCGTCGTCGAGGATATGGCGGAGCATCAGCGTGGCCACGCCGCGTCCCCGTGCGCTTGCCGCAGTGCGCATCGACTTGATCTCGCCGTGCACCGGCGAGCAGGGAGGGGAATCAAGGAGCTTGAGTGCGCCGCACCCCAGCAGCCCGCCGTCCTCACGGGCCGTCCAAAACGTGATCGACGGCGCGGACAGCGCGGAGTGGTCCAGGGCGTGGACGCTTTCGGCCGGCGAGGTGGCGAACATGTCCGCCAGGTGTTCGCTGAGGAGCTGATGGACGTCGCCGCGTGAGGGGTCGTCCCGGTCAATGGAAATCACCGAGCCAAATTTACCGGCTGACGCCGCGGACTCCATACGCCACTAACCGAGGCCGGTTCGCCGCAGGGACCCTTTCGCGTCGTGTCCCATGGGGGCTCTGGCAGAACCAGCCTCAGCAGGGACTCCCGCCGTCCATCCCGGCCGTGGTCTGCTCGAAAGGACGACGACGTCCAACCGCATACGTAACCGACGAATCACGAGGATGAAGACGATGAGCACGGACTGCAACGCAAATAACACCACTTCTCAAGGAATCCAGGCCGGCGTGTCACGCCGCAACATCATCAAACTGACAGGTGCAGGCGCGGCTGCAATCGGGCTCTCCAGCGCGGCAGGGCTGGCAGGAGCCGGGCCGACTTTCGCCGCCCCCGCCTCCCGGAAGGACCTGGAACCGGGCGACACTTCCAACGGTGCCGACAACTTCTACACCAGCGACCAGGTCACGGTGAAGAAGATCTCGTTCAAGAACAAGTACGAAATGAAGGTCGTCGGCAACCTCTTCGTCCCCAACAACCTGGACCGGGGGACCACCCACCCGGCGCTGGTGGTGGGCCACCCCATGGGCGCGGTGAAGGAACAGAGCGCCAACCTCTACGCCACCAAGATGGCGGAACAGGGCTACGTCACGCTCTCCTTCGACCTCTCGTTCTGGGGTGAGAGCGCAGGCAAACCCGGCAACTCCGTTTCACCGGACATCTACGCCGAGGACTTCAGCGCCGCCGTCGACTACCTGCGGGCGCAGGCTTTCGTTGCCAAGGAACGCGTGGGGGCCATCGGGATCTGCGGCAGCGGCAGCTTCGTGATCAGCGCGGCAAAGATCGATCCCCGGATCAAGGCGATCGCCACGGTGAGCATGTACGACATGGGCGCCGCCAACCGCGACGGGCTGAACAAATCGGTATCCCTGGAACAGCGCAAGGCGTTCATCGCCACGGCCGCTGCCCAGCGTGACGTCGAGTACGCCGGCGGAGCGATTGAGTACACCGGCGGCACACCGGAAGAGCTCACGGCAGACTCCACTGCGGTGGACCGGGAGTTCTACGACTTCTACCGGACTGCGCGCGGCTACCACCCCAACACCACCACGCACCCGGCCCTGGCCACCAACACCAAGTTCATGAACTTCCACCCGTTCAACGATCTGGACCTGATCGCCCCGCGGCCGCTGCTGTTCATCACCGGTGACCAGGCACACTCACGGGAGTTCAGCGAAGAGGCCTACCGGCTGGCCACCGGGCCCAAGGAACTCTTCTGGGTTCCCGGTGCCGGCCACGTGGACCTCTACGACCGCACCGGCCTCATCCCCTTTGACAAGCTCACGGACTTCTTCCGTTCACAGCTCTAGGAAGGAAGGGGGCATCGGGGAGGGGGTCCTGAAAGGGACTCCCTCCGCCGCAAGACTTGGCCTAGCGTGAATGGCATGGACAACCGAGCTGAAGTACGCGAATTCCTCGTTTCGCGGCGGGCCCAGGTTTCCCCGGAGCAGGTTGGCTTGCCTGCGGGGGCGAACCGGCGTGTCAAGGGTCTACGGCGAAGCGAAGTAGCAATCCTTGCCGGTTTGAGCGTTGAGTACTACACCCGCCTGGAGCGCGGCGCGATCAGCGGCGCCTCTGGCCAGGTGCTCGAGAGCATCGCCAGGGCTTTGTGCCTGGACGACGCCGAGCGGGCGCACCTGCTCAACCTCGCCAACGCGTCCAGCCCGGCTGCCCGGCGGCCGCGGCGCCGAACGTCGAAGTCCTATGTGCCGCACCAGAGCCTGCAATGGGCGCTTGATGCGATCACGGCCGGTCCCGCGTTCGTCCGCAACGGCCGGATGGATCTGCTCGCGGTCAATCCGTTGGCACGCGCGTTCTACAAGGACTGCTACGAGATGCCCGGCCAGTCACCGAACATCGCCCGGTTCACGTTCCTGGACGAACGTGCCTACCAGTTCTACCCGGACTGGGACGCCTTCGCGGAGGTGACCGTTTCCATCCTGCGGACTGAGGCTGGCCGGGATCCGCGCAACAAAGACCTCCATGACCTTATTGGTGAGCTGGGAACCCGCAGCGAGGAGTTCCGCCGACGCTGGGGTGCGCACAACGTCCGCCACCACGGCACTGGATTCAAGACGTTCAACCACCCCATCGTGGGCGAAATGACTCTCGCTTTCGAGGGGTTGGAGATGGCCGCCGAGCCGGGACTGACGCTCACCATCTACACAGCAGAGCCCGGATCGCCGTCGGCTGAGCGCATGCAGCTGCTCGCCTCGTGGGCGGCCAGCGAGTATGGGAATGCCTTCCAGGCTGCACCCGCTAAGACCCGGACGGACGGCTGACGGTGCCGGCCACCAGCTACGAAAAACGGCCGACGCCGGGCATCACCGCCGGGGGCACCGAGGGGTCCCTGCCAGTACCCCTCACAACAGGGGCTCCTACACTTCTTCTCCAACTGCTTTGCTGGAATGGACCGAACTTTTCTGACTGGAACGGATCAGCTCCCATGCACCTGAAGACATTGGCCCTGGCTGCGATCATCGCGCTCGCGTTGCCCCTGGCCGGGTGCAACACTTCGCCAAACGGACCGGCCCCCATCACTGAGCCGCCGTCCTCACCGCCGGAAACATCTTCGACGGCGGCCGACGGGTCCTCGTCGCAGCCTTCACCTGTCCCGTCCGCCGCGACAGCGGCAGACGGCACACCGATCACCATCGACATTGATGGCGGGACCGTGACAGGTACCCTTTCCAGCAACGCAACTGCACGCTCCCTGATCCAGCAGCTTCCCTTGACGCTCTCCTTCAGGGACTACGGCGGCCAGGAAAAGATCGCCGACCTGCCGGAGGCGCTTTCGCTCGACGGCGTGCCCGCCGGCGACAGCGCAGAACCACTGACCATCGGCTACTACGCGCCCGATCAGGCCCTCGTCCTTTATTACGAGAGCGTCGGGTACTCCCGCGGAATTGTGCGGATCGGATCGTTCGATGACCTCGCGGCCATCCGAGACCAAACAAGCGGTTTTACCGCCAGGCTGGCTCCCGCTAACTGAGCGGGATGACACGGCTCCTCCAAACATTCTCCACAAAAGAACGGAACCGTTTTGACTCGAGCAACCCTTGAGGATGGCGCCCGCGAAGCGCCCATCGATGCCCTGCACCACGAGAACATCAGCACTATTGAAGAAACCAAGAGTTCCGCCCCGGCAAGCGATCCTTCCGTGCCGGCCGGGCGCTTTCCTTGGGCGGCCCTGCTGGTCATGGCCTTGATGGGATTCCTCCTGATTTCCACCGAGACCATGCCCGCCGGACTGCTGCCGCAGATTGCCTCGGGACTGGACGTCACCGAGGGGACCGCGGGACAGTTTGTCAGCGCCTACGCCCTTGGAACAGTCCTTGCGGCCATGCCCGCCATCGCGTTGACGCGGGGCCTGCGCCGGAAGCCTGTTTTCCTCGTCGGGATCCTCGGCTTCCTGGCCGCGAACCTCGTCACGGCATTCTCCACGGACATCGTCCTCTCCCTGGGGGCGCGGCTCCTGGCCGGTGCATTCTCCGGCCTGCTGTGGGGGATGACTGCCGGCTACGCCCGGCGTATCACGGCGCCGCACCATGCCGGCCGCGCCTTGTCCGTTGCGTCGGTTGGAACCCCCGTGGGCCTGGCAGTGGGAACGCCCTTCGGCTCCTGGCTGGGCACAGCTCTCGACTGGCGCTGGTCCTTCGGCGTACTTTCGCTTCTCACGGTTGCCACCTTGCTGCTGGCGTTCTTCCTGGTCCCGGACGCGCCCGGGCAACGGGCCGGAACACGGGTACCCCTCGCACGGGTCTTCGCCATCCCGGGCGTGGCGGTTGTCCTCGGCGTCATCGTCAGCTGGATGCTTGGACACAACATCATGTACACCTACATTGGCTCCTACCTCCGCGGGGCAAGCCTCGATCTCTCGGTGGAAATCGCGCTCGTAACGTTCGGTGCGGCCGCCATAGTGGGGATCGCCATCACCGGCGCCGTGATCGACAAGGGCCTTCGACGCCTGGTCCTGCTCAGCCTCGGGAGCTTCATGGTGGCCGGTGCGATCTTCATCGTTGGCCACACGTCCGTGGTGGCAGTCCTTGCAGCCATTATCCTGTGGGGGATCGCCTTCGGCGGCGCGGCGGCACAGCTGCAGACGGCCATCAGCGCTGCAAGCGGGGAAAATGCCGACGTCGCCAACTCGATGCTCGGCGTCGCGTTCAACCTGGCGATCTTCGCCGCGGGTGTGGCCGGTGCGGTGGTGATCAGCACCTTCGACGGGATGGTCCTGCCGGCCGCCCTGGTGGGACTTGCCGCCGTCGCGCTCGCCATATCCGTTGCCGGGCGCCGCACGGCATTTCCCCGGTAGCCAGCAACGCAGCGCCCACAAACAGCACACTGCAACGAACGAGGAGAGACCAATGAACGCCATTCCCATCCGCCGCCCCACCCTGTTGGCAGTCACCATTGGAGCCAGCCTGCTGCTCTCGTCCTGCACCACCACACCGCCGGCAGCATCCCCAACGCCGGTTTCTCCCCCGGTGACGTCGGCGGTTCCGTCCCCGTCCCCCTCCCCAGCAGGGACATCGGCGACGGCGGGAAATGCCACCCCAACGGGCATGCCCCAGGCCGTGGCCACCGGGCTGGAAGCTCCCTGGTCCGTGGTGTTCCGCAACGGGACCCCGCTGGTCAGTGAGCGGGACAGCGGGCGGATCCTTGAGCTCAGCCCCGACGGCACCACGCGCGCCGTTGGCGACATTCCCGGTGTGGCGGCTGTGGGGGAAGGCGGGCTGCTGGGCCTGGCTGTGGACGGCCAAGGCCGCCTGTACGTGTACTCCACCGGGATGGACGGAAACAGGCTGCAGCGCTTCGGCGTCACCGGAGAACCGGGATCCTTGGCGCTGGGACAGCCCGAAACGCTCGTCGACGGGATTGCCTCCGCGAGCTATCACGACGGCGGCCGGATCGCCTTTGGGCCCGATGGCATGCTCTACGTGGCGATTGGCGATGCGGGCCGGCGCGACAGTTCACAGGACCTCGAATCCCTGAATGGGAAGATCCTGAGAATGACCCCCGACGGCGGCGTCCCGGCCGACAATCCCTTCCCGGATTCGCTCGTCTACAGTTACGGACACCGCAACCCCCAGGGCCTTGCCTGGGCGGAGGATGGCACCATGTTCGCCACCGAGTTCGGGCAGAACACGTGGGACGAGCTGAACATCATCACTGCGGGAGCGAACTACGGCTGGCCGACCGTTGAAGGAATAGCCACCACAGGGGAATTCACCGACCCCGTTCAGCAGTGGGAACCCACCGAGGCCAGCCCCAGCGGCATGGCGCACATTGACGGGACCCTGTTCATCGCCAACCTGCGCGGACAGGTGCTTCGGGCGGTTCCCGTGGCCAATCCCTCCACCTCGGCCACGTACTACGACGGCGAATTCGGCCGCATCCGCGATGTCACTGAGGCTCCGGACGGCAAACTCTGGTTCATCACCAACAACACCGACGGCCGGGGAACGCCCGGTCCCGACGACGACCGCATCCTCAGCGTGGACCTGACCCGGCAGTAACTTAGGTGTCCATGGGCCCCGCAACCCCTGTCGATGTTCTTCGCAGTTCACCCCGCAGCAACCCGCCCGCCCCGAAGCGTTCTCCCGCAACCAGCAGTCTTTTCACGCCCCCTTTGCCCGGCACCCAAACAGCCGGGCGGACATTCCAGCTGTACGTAGGAGTACTCCGTGTTCGTGAAAAGCACCCTCGCCGCTGTCGTTGTCCTCGCCTCCCTGGCGGGAACAGCGGCAGCTCCGGCCCAAGCCGAGGCAGCCAAGCCGGCTCCCGTCGTCGTCGGCCAGCCCCTCGCCCAGGCCCATGCGCACAACGACTACGAGCATGAACGTCCCCTGTTCGACGCGCTCGAGCACGGCTTCACCAGCGTCGAAGCGGACGTGTGGCTGGTGGACGGCGAGCTGCTGGTGGCCCATGACCTGGAGGACGTCCAGCCCGGTGCCACGCTCGAAAGCCTCTACCTTGATCCGCTCCAGGACCTGGTCCGCAGCCAGCCCGGCCACGGCGTTTACCCGCACTGGGACGGCAGCCTGCAGCTGCTGATCGATATCAAGAGCGAAGGCGAAGCCACCTACGCCGCCATCGAGCAGGAACTGGCCGAGCACCGCGACATCATGAGCCGCTACACCAACGGCACCGCCAAGACCGGCCCCGTCACCGCCGTGATCAGCGGCAACCGTCCGCTCGCTACCATGCAGGCACAGGAGAAGCGGTTCAGCTTCTACGACGGCCGCTCAGCCGACCTCACCACCGGCAAAGCCGCTGCCCTCATGCCGCTGGTCAGCGACAACTGGACCAAACTCTTCACCTGGCAGGGCGTCGGCCCCATGCCGGAAGCCGAGCGCACCAAGCTGACGGCCTACGTGGCCGAGGCCCACGCCAACGGCTACCGCGTCCGCTTCTGGGCCACCCCGGACCAGCCCGGCGCCGCACGCGACGCCGTCTGGACCGAACTCGCCGAGGCCGGCGTGGACCACATCAACACCGACCACCTCGCCGCGCTGCAGCAGTTCCTCACCGCCCGCGCCGCCTAGGCCCTTTCCAACAGAATCAGGAACACACCCATGCCTTCAAAGACATTGAAAACGACGACGGCGGCAGCCGTCCTGGCGCTCGGCCTCCTTGCGGCCCAGCCCGCCCACGCGGTCAGCAACTCCTCCAACGGCGAGGCGTTCACCTTCGGCGTCATCGGCGACATCCCCTACGGCGACGCTGAAATCGCCAAGTTCCCCGCCCGCATCCAGGACATCAACGCTGACGAGAACCTGAAGTTCGTCACCCACGTTGGCGACATCAAGAACGGCTCCTCGGTCTGCTCGGACGAGTACTTCGCCAACATCCGCACCCAGTTCGACACGTTCGAGCACCCGCTGGTCTTCACCCCGGGCGACAACGAATGGGTGGACTGCCACCGCACCAACAACGGCGCCTACAACCCGCTGGAACGGCTGGACAAGCTCCGGGAGGTCTTCTTCAACGAACCCGGCAAGACCCTTGGCGCCACCATGCCAGTCAAGACCCAGGAGGACCTTGGGCTGCCCGAAAACGTCCGCTTCACCCAGAACCGGGTGGCCTTCTCCGTGCTGAACATCCAGGGCAGCAATAACTCCCTGCAGCCATGGACGGGCCTCGGCGAAACCACGGCCACGCCGGAACAGCTTGCTGAGGTGGAAGCCCGGACGGACGCCGCGCTGGAGCAGATACGCGAAACGTTCGCCGACGCCGGGCGCCGCAACGACCGCGCCGTGGTGCTCATGACGCAGGCCGACATGTTCGACCCCTCGCTGCTCGCCGCGGCCACCGCCAACCCGGAGATCATGTCCGGGTTCCGCGAGATCGTGGCGGCCATCATCGAGGAAACCAACAGCTTCGATGCGCCGGTGTACCTGATCAACGGCGACAGCCACGTCTTCGCCGAGAACCAGCCGCTCGCCGCCGGCTCACCCTGGCTGGAAATCTACGGGCAGCCCGCTGCGGACAACCTGCAGCGCATCACCGTGGACGGCTCCGCCAACGCCACGAACTACGTCCGGTTCACGGTCGCCGGCAACAGCGCCGCCGACGCGGACGTCCTGGGCTGGGAGAAGGTCCCCTTCAGCTCGTAGGCACCAAACGTCAGCAGACGACGGCGGGCGCCTCCCGCCGTCGTCCGCCGGGGAATTGCGAGGGTCTGGACACCGGTGGCCGCCGGACTTATCGTGCAGGAGTGGCGGCTGCCTGGCTGGCAGGAGGGCAAGTTCTGCCGGTCCGCTGTTGCGGCCGTCCGTCATGAGGAGGCAGCAGATGGAACACGTGGAAGCGACCGTTGAAGTAGCAGTACCGGTGCGGACCGCATACAACCAGTGGACCCAGTTCGAATCCTTTCCACAGTTTATGTCCGGGGTGGAATCCGTGACCCAGCTGACTGACGCCACCAACCACTGGGTCACCAAGGTTAGTGGCGTACAGCGGGAGTTTGATACCGAAATAGTTGACCAGGAGCCTGACGACCGGATCGCCTGGCGCAGCACCGACGGCAAGTCCCATGCCGGCATCATCAGGTTCACGCCGCTGGATGCCAACCATACGAAGGTCAAAGTCCACTTCGAATGGGCGCCGGAAACCGCCACTGAAAAAGCCGGCGCCGCATTGCAGATCGACGAGATGCAGGTTAAGGCCGACCTGCGGAAGTTCAAGGAATTCATCGAATCGCGCGGCACCGAAACCGGCGCCTGGCGAGGTGAAGTCAAGGACAGCGGCCCCGCCGGGCAGCTCTAACAAACAGAAAGCGGACGACGGCGGGCACCTCCCGCCGTCGCAGCCAGCCATGCGACAGCACACAGTGGAAACAGCCGACGGCGGCCACCTTCGCGTTTTCAGCTTTGGGGACGGGCCGGGTGTGGTGCTGGTGTGCGGGACAAATACCGTTGCGCCAACCTACTTCAGAACCGCGAGGCGGCTCAGCAAGAACCTGCCCGTCCACGTCTACGACCGGCGGGGACGGCCCGGCTCCAGCCCCCAGCCGCACGGCTACTCCATGCATACCGAGGTCGCCGACCTTGCGCGCGTCCTGGATGCCACGGACAGCAACATGGTTTTCGGCCACAGCTTTGGAGGGGCGGTTGCCCTCGAAGCCGGCCTCCAGCTGCCTGTCCGGCGGATCGCTGTCTACGACGCCGTTCCCAATATTGGCGGCGCAGTGCCAACCCACTTTCTGCCCGAGTTTGAATCGGCGGTGCAGCGAGGTGACGTGCACCGGGCGGTGTCGATCCTGGGCAAGGGCATCTCCGCCAAACTCAGCAAGAGCCCGCTTCCGGACCCGGCCTTCCAGGCGGTGGTCCAGGCCTTGGCGATTGCCACACGCAAGGGCCGCGCGTGGAAAGGCACAGTGCACAGTGCCGTCAATGAACTGGCATTCCTTGACGGCAACCGGCCTCCCGCAGAGCGCTACGCCGGAATTTCCGTTCCCGTCCTTGTGCTCTACGGTTCCGGCAGCGACGAATTTTATTCGGTGATAGCCAAGGCCCTCTCCGCCCAGTTGCTTCACGGCCGGTGCACAGCTGTTGCTGGAGCAGATCATGGCGCCCTGGATCGGGCCCCTGGTGGGCTGATTTCCCAGCTTTCGGACTTCTTCGCCGATGGGAGCTAGTTCTGGCTCCTTGGTCAGCCGCCGAGTAAAGCGCGCATCGCGTCCGCGATCTGTTCCGATTCCGCCCCGCGGATTCCGGGCCGTCCGGCGACGTGCCCAAGGTTGGATTGGAGCGGGCGGAAGTCGGCGCCGGGGATCAAATCGGCTTCGACCCTGCTGTCCGCCGCAGGAAAGTAGAGGTCGGAGGTGCCCGGCATAACGATGCAGCGCGCCCGGATCCTCCCCAGTGCCGTCTCGAACCCGCCGCGTGCCGGCGACCCGACGTCGGCCCGCTGCCACGTGCCCAGTACCGTCAGCAAGTTGTTGGCATCCATGTGTTCGTGGTCGTCTGCCCAGTCGTCCAGCACATGGTCAATGTCGCGGTAGCCGAGTTCCCGGTAAATTCCGTCCCGGAAGAACTCCTGGGAGTACGCCCAGCCGGCATACACCGTCCCAAACGCCCGCAGGCCGCGGACAGGCGGGGAACTGTACCGGCCGCCGTCGTACGCCTGGTCAGCGGCCAGCGCCGCTTTCACACCCTCCAGGAACACGAAGTTGTGCGGTGAGCACCGGGCTGCCCCGGCAATAGGAAGGATGCTGTAAACCATCCCTGGGTACCGGACAGCCCATTCGTACGCCTGCAGGGCACCCATGGACCAGCCCGCGACCATGCGGATGTGGCGGACCCCAAGAGCAGTGAGCAGGCGATGTTGTGCGATGACGTTGTCCGCGATGTCGACATCCGGAAAATCCGCACCCCTGATCCCGGGGGAGGCGTTGGAAGGGGAAGTGGAGAGTCCGTTGCCGAACATGTTCACGGCGACAACGAACCAGCGCTCCGGGTCCAACATCCTGCCCGGGCCGATCCAGGGTTCGTAGCTTGCGTGCGCGCCGGTGTAGTAGGACGGCAGGAGCACGCAGTTGTCCCCTGCCTCGTTGAGTTTGCCGTAGGTCCGGTAGGCGAGCGTGGCGTCCGGCAGGTCCAGGCCGGAAACCAGCCCGAACCTGCCGAGTGCGAATTCCTGGTGCACGGGACTGCCTAGAAGAACTTCAGGTACCGCTTGGTCTCCCATTCGGAGACGTGGGCCTGGTATTCGTCCCATTCCTGCCCCTTGTAATCGATGTAGGCGTTGTACATCGCCTCGCCGAACACATCGCGGGACAGGCTGTCCGCGGCGAACTCCTCGACGGCCTCGCCCAGGCTGCGTGGGAGCAGGCCCAGGCCGTTTTTCAGGATCTCGGCTTCCGTGTAGTTGTACATGTTCTCGGTGTGCGGCGCTCCGGGATCGAGGTTCTCGCGGATGCCTTCCAGCCCTGCCGCCAGGATGATGGCCGCCCCCAGGTAGGGGTTGCAGCTGATGTCCGCTGCGCGGCACTCCACCCGGCCGCCCGCCAGCGGCACACGGATCATGTTGGTGCGGTTGTTGTTGCCATAGCTGACGAACACGGGCGCCCACGTGGAGCCTGACATGCTGCCCTTACGGACCAGTCGCTTGTAGCTGTTGACGGTGGGGGCGATGACGGCGCAGATGGCGGGTGCGTGCTTCAGGACGCCTGCGATGAACTTGTAGCCAAGTTCCGAGATGCCGCAGCCGCGGGGGTCGTCGTCAGCCTCGAAAAGGTTGACGCCGGTTTCGGCGTCGGCGAGGGACATGTTGAAGTGGGCGCCCGAGCCGCTCCGGTCGGCGAAGGGCTTCGGCATGAACGTGGCGAAGTAGCCGTGCTTGCGGACCATCTCGTTGGCCATGAGCCGGAAGAACACTGCGCGGTCCGCCATGGTGAGGGCGTCCGAGTACTTGAAGTCGATCTCGAACTGGCCCTGGGCGTCTTCATGGTCGAAGGAGTAGACGCCCCAGCCCATGTCGTTCATGGCCTCGACCATTTCCGTGAGCCAGTCGAAGTTGTCCAGGGCTGCCGGTGCGGTGTAGCAGGGCTTGCTGAGGTTGTCCCGGTCGCTGACCTCCGCAGGGCCGTCAGGGGTGTCCTTGAGGACGAAGAATTCCGTCTCGATGCCCAGGTTGAAGGTGAACCCCAGCTCCTTGGCGGCTTCAAGCTGCCGCTTCAGGATATTCCGCGAGGCCGCCTCGAAGGGTTTGCCGGCGGTGTAGAGGTCGCTGGCGAAGTAGGCCACCTCCTTGCGCCAGGGCAGCTGCACGGCGCTGTCCAGGTCGGGGCGGGCGGAGAGCTCCTCGTCGCTGATGTCCTGGGGGAGGCCATCCAGCGCGGCGCCGGTGAACAGTTCGGAGCCGGCGGCCATCTGCGGCAGGTGGGACAGCGGAACGAATTTCGTCTTGATGTTGCCGTGCAGGTCGACGAAGCTCGACATTGCGTATTTGACCCCAGCTTCGCGGAGCTTCTGCTGCACTGTCTCAACCGCGGCCTGTGCTGTTTCAACACTCATGGTGTCTCCTTGTTCGGGCTCGTTCCGGCATCGGGACGACGCCTTTTTCGATAAGTTATTGAAAGTCTGTCCGGCGGCAATTTCGATAGGGTGTCGAAATTGTTTCAGGCCCGTAAATCATTCGCGGATAGGCTCTGGGGTAGGTTCAGGAAAAGCGGAAGCAGGGGTATGAGATGACAAAGGATGCTGCACCATCGGCTGCGGGCCGGCCGCGGCTGAGCGGTGCCCCCACGGGTTCCCCGCGGCAGGACATTATCCGCGAGGCCACCGCGCTGTTCGTCGCAAAGGGGTACGCGGAAACCACCATGAGTGAAATCGCCCGCAGTGCCGGGCTGCGGCAGTCCTCGCTCTACTACTGGTTTGCCCGCAAGGAGCACATCCTCCAGGCCCTGCTCGAGGAAAACCGTAGCTCCCTGGCCCTGGCCGCGGCGCTGGAGGTCCAGTCCGGTCCGGCTTCGCCCAGGCTGTACGCCGTCCTGCACGCCGATGCCATGCAGTTATGCTCGGCGCCCCTGGACTTTTACGAGTTTGAGCGAGTGGCGCGGTCCCAGCCCCAGAATTTCGGCGCCTTCTTTGACGACTACGCCGCGCTGCACAGGCTGACGGCATCAATTGTCCGGCAGGGTGTCGAGACTGGCGAGTTCCAGGCTGTTGAGTCCGAAGATGCCGCCACGGCTGCGCTGGGTCTGAACGAGGGCCTCCAGCGGCATTATCGCCAGCCGTTGCCTGGATTGCGGCCGTATTCGGCAGAACAGGTCTCCCAGCTCAGCGCAGACACCACCCTCGCCCGGCTGCTGGCGGCCCCTGGCAATTTGGCCGTTGTCCGGGCGGAGGCTGCGGACATTACTGCCGGGTGGAACGCGGCCGCCGAAAGTTAACTCACCCGAAACGAATTCGATATGGCATCGAAAACGTCGTCTCCAAGAATTTAGATAGCGTATCGAAACGCTGGCTCCCCGCTCCTCGGGCGGCGTGCCCTCACCTAGCCCTTGGAGATTCGTATGGACACTGCCACTATCGCGGGCAATACGGCGTGGGTGCTCACCGCCGTCATTGCAGTCGCATTGATGTTGCCCGGCCTGGCGCTCTTCTACGGCGGAATGGTCAGCCGCAAAACTGCCATGAACATGATGCTCATGGTGTTCGGCTCCTTCTGCGTCGTGGGCGTTCTCTGGATCGCCTTCGGCTACTCCGCCGTCTTCGGCAATACCCTCGGCGGGCTGGGCCTGCTGGGCAACCCGCTGGAGTTCGCCGGGCTGGGCCAGCTTCTGACCGCCCCTGGCGACGCCGCCCTGCCGCCTCTCGCGCTGGCGGCACTGCACCTGATGTTCGCGGGGCTGACAGCCGGCATCGTGGCAGGTGCCGCGGCAGACCGGATGAAGTTCGGCGCCTGGCTGGCCTTCGCCGGGATCTGGGCGAGCCTGGTCTATTTCCCGGTTGCGCACTGGGTGTTCGCGTTCGACTCGGCGGACGGCTCGGTCCGGGGCGGCTGGATCGCCAACACGCTGGGCGCCATTGACTACGCCGGCAGCACAGCCATCCACGTCAACTCAGGTGTGGCCGCGCTGGCCCTGGCTCTTGTGCTCGGCAAGCGCCGCACGTGGCCCGTGCAGCCCAAGGCCCACAGCCTGCCGCTGACCCTCCTGGGCGTCGGGCTCCTCTTCACGGGATGGATCGGATTCGACGGCAGCGGGCTGGGCGCTGCGGACAACAATGCCGCCGTCGCAGTCTTCAACACCGTCGCCGCCACCTGCGCGGGCGTCGTCGTCTGGCTCCTTGTAGAGAAGATTCGGGACGGCCACCCCACCACCCTTGGTGCCTCCTCAGGCGCCATCGCCGCCCTCGTGGCCATCACGCCGTCGTGCGGTGCCGTCACCCCGCTCGCTGCCCTGGCCATCGGCGGAGCCGCCGGCGCGGTCTGCTACTTCGCCGTCGCACTCAAGTACAAGCTCGGCTTCGACGATGCCCTCGACGTCACAGCGCTGCACTTCATTGGCGGTGTGGTGGGCGGCCTCCTGATCGGCATCCTCTCCACTCCGGAGGCGCCCAGCGGCGCAACAGGGCTGCTCTACGGAGGTGGCTTCGAGCTCCTCGGCCGCCAGGCTCTGGCCATCCTGGCAGTCTTCGCCTACACCTTCACGGTCACGTGGGTGATTGCAAAGGTCCTTGACCTGACCATGGGCATCCGGGTTGCGGGGCCGGTGGAGGCGAAGGGGCTCGACATCAGTCTCCACGCCGAGAACGCCTATGAAAATGGTGAAGACAAGGCGCATGCCCCGCGCGGCCACGCCGAACAGCTGCACCATCTGGTGGGCCAAGCAGCGGTTAGCGAGAAGCCGGAACCAACCAGCCGCTAAAAGTTGTTGGGGGACCGGCGCATCAGCCCTCTGTCAGATCAACGGGGTGCCCGGCTTTCTCAGCCGGCCGGTAACCCCTCATCAGGTCCGGAGCAGTGTCGTGAAATGCTTTGGTTTTTCGAGGCACATGAGGGATGAGAGGTTGGCTCTCGAACGAAGCCGGTGTCGGAGGATCCGACGAGCAGTGTCTCGCGGCCGAAGTCTATTGTTCAGCTCGGGCTGTTCGGGTCTAGGCGCCAGATTCGGTGGGTTTCGGTGTGGAGCAGCCGCCGTTCCCCGATCTTTGGCCGGTGGATCCATAGAACACCGAGCTCGGGAGCTGTTATTTCAACATGTGCCGGATCCGGGCAGTGGAGATCGTCGGAGATAGCGACTGCGTCGCCCGGCTGCAGGGATGACCAGTCGGTGACTTCCTGATGGGTTCGGTGATGGGACATGTTCATCCTTTGCAGAGGCAGATGTGAATGGATAACCCGCCCCTGACCGGTGGTGGCCAGACGCGGGCTATCCAGAAGGGAAAAATCAGCCGTTGATTACTTGGGGGACGCCGAGGGCTTTGAGTCCTTCAGCACCGAATTCCAGGCCATAGCCGGATTGCTTGGCGCCACCGAAGGGAATCCGCGGATCGACAGCACCATGCTTGTTAATCCAGACGGTACCCGCTTGAATGCGCGCTGCGACCTTGCGGGCTGCGGCAAGGTCTGAGGACCAGACGGAGGCGCCGAGGCCGACGTCGAGGGCGTTGGCCTTTTCCACGACCTCGTCGATGGTGCTGTAGCGGATGATCGGCAAAGCAGGGCCGAACTGTTCTTCGGTGACGAGTGGGTTGTCGTTGTCGATGTCCGCCACCAGGGTGGTGGGGTAGAAGTAGCCGGGCTGGTCCGTAATGGGGTTCCCGCCGACGAGCACGCGGGCACCGGACTCCTTCGCCGTTTCTACGAGGTTCGCGACGATGTCGTACTGTGCTTTATTCTGCAGCGGTCCGAGGACGTTGTTCTCGTCCAGGCCATTGCCCATGGGCATGGCCTTGGCCACGGTCGTCAGTTCTTCACACACGGCGTCGTAGATGTCCTCATGGACGTACAGGCGCTTGAGCGCGGCGCACGTCTGGCCGGTGTTGATGAACGCCCCCCAGAACAGGCCTTCGGCGATGGCTTTGGGGTCAGCGTCAGGTAAGACGATGCCGGCGTCATTGCCGCCCAGTTCCAGGGTGAGGCGCTTGACGGTGTCCGCGGAGGATTTGATGATCGCTTTGCCGGTGGCGGTGGAGCCGGTGAACATGACTTTTCCGATGCCGGGGTGGGAGGCGAGGGCTTCCCCAACGTCCCGGCCGCCGGAAACCACGGCCAGGAGACCCCCAGGGAGTGCCTCATTGATGGTTTCGACGAGGGAAATCACGCTCAGCGGGGTGTATTCGGACGGTTTAACCACCACAGCGTTGCCCATCCGCAGGGCGGGGGCGACCTGCCACACGGTGATCATCATGGGCCAGTTCCAAGGACCGATGGCGCCGACAACACCGATGGGCCGGTAGTGCAGTTCGGCGCGGGTCTCGCCGTCATCGACGAGGGTTTCGGTCTTCAGCGGTGTGCCGGCCGCGGCGCGCAGCCAGGCCGCGCAGGCGCCCACTTCGAAGCGGGCGTTCGGGCCGTTCAACGGTTTGCCCTGCTCGCGGGAAAGCAATTGGGCGAGTTCCTCTGCGTGGGCCTCGATGGCGTCGGCTGCTTTCAGGAGTGCTGCGGACCTGGCCTCGTGCCCAAGCGCTGCCCATGCCGGCTGGGCGGCCAGGGCATTGTCGACGGCGTGTTGAAGGTCCGTGACGGTGTGGACGGGTGCTTCGCCGACGGGTTCGCCTGTGGCGGGGTTGAAGATGGTCCGGGTGGAGACGGCGTCCTGGGTCAGGACAGGTGTGGTGTTCATGAGATCCCTCTTATCTGGGTATTCAGTTGCTTGGAGCTGGCGGGACGAATCGTGCTGTAGTCCCAGCGGGTTCGGCCGTGACGGCGGTGTCGGTGAACTCGATGGTGTGTTCGCTTCGGTTGCGGCGCTCCAGGACCATGCCGGCAATGAAGGCGACCGGGACCATCACGAGCAGCCAGTTGGCTGTGACGGCGTCACCGCCAATGAGGGTGGTGAAGTTGCTGACCACCGACCAGAGCACCGCGGTCATCAGGATTACGGCCAGGATCGGGGCGATCAGTGTCTGCCAGATCCCCTGCCCGCCGTGGCGGCGGAAGAAGACGACGACGGCCACCGATGCCAGGACATAGAGGACCAGCAACGCAACCACTGCGACGCCGGCGAACCAGGCGAAAAGGGTCAGGACCGGGTCCAGCCCCAGGATCGCGAACGGCATTGTCATCACCACGGCCATCGCGGTCTGAACGTACGCGGCGGCGTAGGGTGCGCCGTGGGAGTTGGTCCGGGCCAGGCGGGCTGGGACGGAGCCGCGTTGGGCCAGGGAGTGGAGGTAGCGGTTGATGGCGTTGTGGAAGGCGATAATGCCCGCCAGGACCGAGGTGATGAGGAAGGCACCGCCGACCGGGCCGGCCCAGGCACCGAGTTTGTCAACTGCTGCTGTGAAGAAGAAAGAGGTGGCGTCACCGGATTCGACCGCTGCGCCGGCGGCTCCCTGTACGGCTGTCGGGCCGTAGTAGGAGACGAGCATCCAGGTGATGAAGGCGAAGAAGATCGCAATGACACTGACCGAGAGGTAGGTGGCCCGGGCAACGGTGCGCCGTGGATCTTTCGCCTCGTCGGAGTAGATCGCGGTCGATTCGAAGCCGAACATGGACGCGACGGCGAACATGATGGCCACCCCCGGTGCCCCGGCGGCGATCGCGGCCGGTGAGAAGCTGGCGGAAAGGCTGATTCCTTCGGGTCCTCCTCCTGAGGCCAGCACGCTGATGCCGAAGGCGAGCAGGATGGCAACCTCGGCGCCCACGAGGAAGGCCAGGAACTTGGCTCCGAGTTCAACGTTCCTTGAACCCAGGAGCTGGACGGCGCCCATGGTGACCAGCACCAGCAGCCACCACGGTATGGTCACTCCGGTGTAGGTCGCGATGAGGGCGCTGAGACTGGCGCCGTAGAGCCCGTACATGCAGGCCTGGACGGTGCCGTAGGCCAGCAGCGCCAGCCAGGCGGCGCCGGCACCTGTATGCCGGCCCAAACCTGCCCCGACGTAAGCGTAGAAGGCGCCGTT
The DNA here is from genome assembly GCF_014644515.1 of Pseudarthrobacter scleromae. NCBI lineage: Bacteria > Bacillati > Actinomycetota > Actinomycetes > Micrococcales > Micrococcaceae > Pseudarthrobacter > Pseudarthrobacter scleromae. Next base: position 413,067 of record NZ_BMKV01000005.1, read on the forward strand.
GGCGCGGAGCCTGCGGCTCATGGCGATGAATCCGACGGCGAAGATGATGATGACGACGCCGACCGTGAGGTAGGCCCCGGGAGCCCCGGCCGCGTTGCCGAGGAACACCGTGAGGCCGGATGCCCCCGCGATTCCGGTCAGTGGTGCCTGGGCGGAGAGGACGAAGAACAGGATGCCGAGGACCCCGATGGAGCCCTTTTTCAGGTCAGTGCCCGGCGTCGTTGCCGCGGTTGAACCCGTGGATGTTTCTGTCTTTGACATTGTGGATGTCAACCTTCTTTGAGGATTCTTTGGGGGTGTAGCCGTGCAGGCTTAGGCGCGGCGCTGGGTGATAGCGTGTGCTGCTTCCATTCCGCTTTCAATGGCTCCGTCGATGAAGCCACCCCATCCGTTGGCGTAATCGGAACCTGCGAACAGCAGGGGCCCGTGTGGCTGCTGGAAACTGGGCAGGGATTCGGTGAGGAATCCCGTGCGGTGCATGGGCCAGGTCTGTCCCGAGAGGGGATCGCTGGTCCAGTCGTGGCTGGCGACGTCCAGGACCTCAAGGTCCGGCACAAGGAGGTCGACGGCGGCCTGGACCTGCTGGAGGTCGGTCGCATCGAGGCGGGCGGTGTCGGGGCCGAAGGCCACCAGGATGGTGTTGCCATCCTGGTCGTATTCCGCCTGAGCGTAGTTCAGGGGCCAGTCCGCGGCCCCGAGGGCAACGAAGGGCTTGACCTCGCCCTTGACGGTGATCCAGGCCTTAATGCCTTTGGAGACCTGGCCCTCGGTGATGGCCTGCTGCTCCGGTGCCGGCAGTGCGGGCTGGAAACCGATGGATCCCAGAGCGCCCAGGGGCACGGTGCAGATCACCTGTCCTGCCTCGAAGGTGTCGCCGGTGCTGGTGATAACGGACGCTTTTTCGCCGGCGTACTCGACCGCGGCGACCGTCGTTCCGAGCCGTACGTCAGTGCCCTCGGCGATGCTGTTGATCAGTTTGCCGGTGCCGCCCTGGATCTTGAACGTCGCGCAGGCTTCGAAGTTGACCATCCAGTCGCCGTTGGTCAGCGCCACCCACCGCAGGGCCTGGGTGAAGGCTGCGTGGTCAACGGGGCCGTTGAAGTTCAGTGCCCAGAACGATTCCAGGATGTCGCGGGAGTAGGGCGAGAGTCCGAGTTCGGTGAATTTCTCGGGCAGCGAGACATTATCAATACTTTTGATGTCCGGGCTGATGAACGGGCTGAACGGCTGCGGGAAGTAGGTTCGGGACTCTTTCATGAGTATCCGGTTCGGTTCGTCAATATCGCCCAGCAACTGCTCCGGGGTGCCCTCGTGGCGCTCACCGCCGGCCCACCAGTAGGCCGACTCAGGGACCGGGCTTTGTACGGTACCCAGCCCGTAACGCTTCATCTCGGACCAGACATAGGGCTGGGTCCAGTGCACCCATGTCCCGCCCATCTCCAAGGGACGGCCCAGTTGTTCGTCCAGCCAGGTGCGCCCTCCGATCCTGTCCCGTGCTTCGAGGACAACGACGGAGTGCCCGGCCTGGCGGAGCTCGCGGGCGGCGGTGAGACCAGCGAAGCCAGCACCGATGATGATGACGTCTGCCTGCTCCGCGGTTGGTTTGGTGTTAATCACGTTCGGCTCTTTTGCTTTCAAAAAGATTCTGGGAATTGATCAGCTGGCGGCTGTTGATCAGGAGTAGACGAAGAACTCGGTGGTGTCTTCAATGACGGTCCATCGGGTCTGGGTGCCCTTATTGAAGGAAGCCGCGGAGCCGGGACGAAGGTCGAAGCTTTCTCCGCCTTCAACTTCAATGTGGAGGTGGCCCTCAATGATGTGGAGAGTCTCGTCGGCCTCGATCAGAAGATCGAAAGGCTCCGGAGCCTCTTCAGTAGTGACGTGCCAGAAACCGGCAGAGAGCGCAGGCCGGTCCCCGTCGCCCGGGCTGCGGACCCACTGGACCTGGCCCAGGATGAACGGCTCGTACTTCTGCGGATCAAAGGAGTCGTGGACGGTGAAGCCGGTGGTGGTGGGGGAAGTGGACATCATGGTCTCCTCGAGAGAAAGAATAACTTCTGCTGAGCACCTGCTTAGTTGTGTGCTGGATCACATCTAAGCATCTGCTGAGTATTTACGTCAATAGACGCTCTGGGAAAGCTAGAATCAAGCCATGAACGGGGAGAAGCACAAGGGGTACGGCACAGGCCGAGAGGCGCTGCTGGTCGCGACAGTGCACGTCGTGGCGCGCAAGGGCCTGAGAGGCCTGACCTTCCGCGCCGTGGCGGAGCGAGCGGGGGTCAACAACACCCTGGTGGCCCACCACTTCGGCACCCGGGACGCGCTGATCAAGGCAGCCCTCGATTGGTCGGTCCAGCAATCCATCGGGCTCTCGCAACTGGAAAAACTCCCCGCGACGGAAGAAGAGTTTTGCGAAAGCATCCTCGCGCTGATCGCCGAAAATCCCGACCTGCAAATCTTCCAGTACGAGATGATCCTGGAATCGCGGCGCAGACCCGAACTCGGCGAGGCCGTGCAACAGTTGTATGCAAGCTACGTTGCCGCGTTCGCGGAGGGTTTACGTCGAATCGGATTCGGTCAGGAAGAGGGTGCGGCCCAGGCTGCCTTCGCGGCACTGGATGGACTGGTGCTGCAGCTCTTGGCAGGCGTCGACCGGCGAGGCGTGGAAAGGTCAATCCGCTACCTCTGGGTGGCATTAGGCGGCCACGTCAGTGCCGGCGCGGTCAGCGCGGCTAACTAGCGGGCTCCGCTGCCGGGGCTGCTTATCCATGTGCGCTACTGGCCACCGCTCCACCGTCGTGGGCGTAAGCCATTCCTCTTGCAGAACTACCTCATGCGCCGGGTAGCGTCGTGAAAACGCCGTCATTTTTCGCCGAAGGTCACATCCCTTGTGCCCCCAAAACCCATCCCCTCAGATAGGTTCGCTTAGCATAACGGCTGGTTCCAACCCCCGCCATGGAATGAGCCGGGACCCTCTTTTGCGGGGCTCGTTCAGAGATGCGGAAGCGCTGAAGAGCGGAAAGCTGATGCCTATTTGTTTTCTTTGGGCTGCGATGACAAGAAATTACTGGAAAAGGGGTTTGGTTCGAAAGGGTGGAAAGTGCAGTAACTGTTTGGGTCAAGGTCTTGAGGTGTGCCTACGGGCCTGCTGCCCCCGGAATCGCGGGATTCTCGCCGACTGGCTTAAAAAATATAAGTAGGTATGGTACTGGGTATCGCAAAGCATAGAAAGGCGTGATTCCGATGTCCGGAAAATCCCCCAAAAGCGGCGCAGTAAAAAAGGCCGGCAAGACAATTCTCGAAAAGCGTGCCGATAAAAGGGCCAAAAACGAGAACAGCGAACTGAATTTCGCAAAGCCGCGCAAGAACCAGCGCTAACAAGCCCGCGGGCAGCCGGGACCGGAACTCCTAGCCCGCCCGGCTGCCCGCGCTCCACCTCAGTGCATACCCCCGTTCTCAGTTCCAAGGACACGCCATGAACTTCTCCTGCAACGCCCTGGTGGTTCCGGCCCGCCTGGCCCACCCGGTGCACCTCAAACCCCTGGACCTGGATGCCACAGCACTTCAGCGAGTGGCTGCCGGAGACATCGGGTACATCGCCGGCCGCGGTTGGCGCGCCTACCTGAACAATGACGGAAGCCGGTCCTTTCCCAACCTGCGGGCGGAAGTCCTCATCCGCGAAGCCGGCGTCGAGCCGGATGACACCATTCACGGAACGGCGCTCTTCCTGGGCTACGTGGACCCGGGCGAAGAGACGGACGCGCCCCACCACCTCATCAGCCTCGCTGAGCAACTGTTCGACATGCCGCTGGCTGCGTAAGCGTTGCAGGAGGCAAGGCGCGACGGCGGGAGGTCCCGCCGTCGTCCTCTCCCACCTTTTGCTATACGCGCTGGGTGGTGAAAGCCGTCAGCGCCGTCAGTTTCGCCTCTCCGATGGGTTCTTCCGGCAGCAGGGGAATGAGGGCAAGCCTGTCCGCCATGGCCCGCACCTTAGTGATCTGGTCCGCCTCATGGGCTGCGCGGGCCCGGAGGAACGGCGAGCGCGGGTGGGCGGCGGCGATGGAGTTGTTGATGACCCAGGCCCACGGATGGATTCCGGCCCGTTCCAAGTCGGCCTTGAGTTCCTCCGCCTCCAGCACTGGCGTGGTCTCGGCCAGCGTCACGAGGATGACCTTCGTTCCCACCGGATCCTGCAGGCGCATAAGCGGCGTCACGAACCCCAGGGAGTTCCCCACCTGCCGGGAAATCTCCCGGTGGTACGAACCCGTGGCGTCCAGCAGCAGCAGCGTATGCCCGGTGGGAGCGGTGTCCATCACCACGAAATGCCGCCGGGACTCCTGGACCACCCGGGAAAATTGCCGGAACACGGCAACCTCATCCGTGCAGGGCGACATCAGGTCCTCCGCCAGGGCTGCCCGGCCCTCATCGTCCAGGTTCCGGCCCTTGGTGTCCATCACGTGGGCCCGGTATTCCTGGATGGCCGCCGCCGGGTCAATGCGGGAGACGGTCAGCCCCGCGACAGAACCGTGCAGCGTTTCGGACAGGTGCGCCGCCGGATCGGTGGTGGTGAGGTGGACCGCGTGCCCCCTCCTGGCCAAAGCAACGGCTATGGCCGCAGCCACCGTCGTCTTTCCCACGCCGCCCTTGCCCATGCACATCACCAGCCCGTGTCCGTCGGCCTCAATGCCGTCCACCAGCGCAGCGAGCGGTGCGTCCTCGATGTCAATGGCCGACGACGGGCCCTCTTCAGCATCCGCGCCGGACGTATGATCTACCAGGGATTCGAGCGCCGTAATGCCCACCATGTTGCCGGGCTTGAGCTCGAGGACATCGCGGGGGAGCCCCGCGACCACCCCGGGAATAGCCGCCATGGCCGCGGCCTCCCGGGCACGCAGGGCTTTCGCCAGCTCCTCCTCGCCGGCGGACCCGGGCAGGACGCCGTTCACCACGAGGTACCCGCCGCGGATGCCGATCTGGTTGAGCTCAAGGTAGGTCCGCTCCACCTCCTTCAGCGACGACGGCTGCGCCCGGGTCACCAGGACAAGACGGGTGCGCTGGGGGTCAGCGAGGGCCTGGACCGCCCTGGCATACACCTCCTTGTGCTTGTCCAGCCCGGACAGCGGACCCAGGCAGGACGGTTCCCCCGCACCCGTGGCAAGGAAATCCGTCCACGAGCCGGGCAGCTGCAGCAGGCGGATGGTGTGGCCCGTCCGGGCCGTATCAAAAATAATGTGACCGTACTCCGCATAGGCCGCATCGTCCCCGAGCAAGCTGGTGAACTCGTCGAAGGAGGCCACCTCCGTGGTGCAGGAACCCGAGAGGCTCTCCGCCACGCCGGCCAGTTCGGTCTCCGGCAGGACTCCCCGGACGGGGGCGAGGATCCGCTCCCGGTAAGCCTCCGCTGCCTGTTCCGGGTCGATTTCCAGGGCAGAGAGGCCCGGCACCTCCGGAATTGCGGTGACGGTGTTTCCAACGGTCAAGCCGAAGACCTGCCCGATGTTGGACGCGGGGTCGGTGCTGACCAGCAGCACCTTCCGGCCGGCCCGGGCAAGCGAGAGCGCCGACGCGCACGCCACGGAGGTCTTGCCCACCCCGCCTTTGCCGGTGAAGAACAGGAAGCGCGGCGGGTTGTGGAGGAACTTCATGCACGCCAGTCTTTCAACATGCTGGGGACTGCCCCAGAGCCGAACGTCCCTGTGCTGAACATACGCGGTGCCCAGCCCACCAGAAGCCGAAACCGCCGTCGTCCGCTTAAGCCTGTCCGTTCTCCAGCAGCCCGCCGCTCGCCCAGCGCCGCACCGCAGCCTTTTCGCCGGCGTCGAACTCCAGCAGCGCCACCCGGCAGAGTTCCTCCACGTTGGCCGTCCACGCTGCCGCCAGTTCCGCCGCCGTCGCCTTGTCACTGAGCTGGAAATTGGCGTAGGCGAGGCCCTGCAGGACAAAACTGACCGCGTTGCGGGAAACCGGCTGGCCGGCGCTGACGCAATCGTCCCGCACCTGCCGGGAGAGTTCGGTGCGGTTGAGCGCCGGCTGGTCCCGGAGCCGGGCTGCCATGGCCGTGAAGATCTGCCGGAACTGCGCGGCGGAAAGCGCCGGGACGTCCGTCACCCGGGTGACCTGCTCCTCGACGCCCGGCTGGAGGTCCGCCGGCACGGGAAGGTCCTCGCTGGAGAACCGCTTCGCGTCCCACACCCAGCCGCCCTGCGCTGCCGAATACTCCACGTCCTTGCCGATCTGCGAGACCCACGTCCCGAACTTCCCGAAGCCGCCCCAGTCCGTCTTGAGCGAGGGGTCGGCCGTGAGCGCCCGGTGGGCCACCATCGCGCCCACCACCGGTCCCGGCGCGGACCGGACGAAGTCCAGCACCTCGCGGATGCCAGGGGAGCTGGCCCTGGTTTTCGCCTTGGCAGCGGCTGGGGCCTGCGGCTGCTTCGGGGACGCCACGGCGTGGATGGGTTCAACGGTGGTGCCGTTGAGGATGGCCACGAAGTCGTGCGACTCCACCACATGGTCCGCCATCTCCCGGTAGGCGAAGGCCACGGCGCCGGCAGCGATCACGGTGGTCATCCGGTCGGCGGCCCGGAACCGCTGGATCAGGGACGTGAAGTCGGCATCGGCCGAGGCGATGAAGAACTCCTCGATCCCGCCGCTGCCGGACAGTGCGTCCATCGCGTCCAGCACCAGGTTGATGTCCGTGCTGCTCTTGCCCCGCTGGGTCAGCGACGGGCAGTCGATCACGCGGAAACCGGCCCGGGTCCAGTAGGTCCGGTACTTCGAGTACACCATCGGGTTCAGGTAGCAGTTGCGGATCAGGAACCGGCGGGTGCCCTCCCCGGCTCCTCCGGCTGACAAGGCGTCCGCCCAATGCTTGGGGTCCTCGGCAAACCGCTTGGCTGCCAGCGGATCCAGGGCCTGCAGGCCTGTGAACACATTGTCGAAATCAACAAACATCGCAGCCCGGATGCCGGGACGGCGGGAGGGGGAGAGTGCCTCGTTCATTGGCTTAGTGTGCCAGCATCGCGGGGCGCGGGCACCCCCTCCGGGTGCGACACGCAAGCGGACGACGGCGGGAGGTTCCGCCGTCGTCCGCTTCCCCCTTGGCTATCTTGTTCGCTCCACTTAAGCGCTGAGGTTCCAGTGGACCCGGATGGCCTCCGCAATGGGTGCCTCCTTCACGTCGACCCGGAAAGCGACGGGCGCGGTGCCTGTTTCCTCGATGACGGCGTCACGGTAGACGCGGCCGCAGGAGGGGCACAGGGTGTAAAGGTCCTCGTCCGCGGGCCACTCCGCCAGCTCCGGCGGGGCAGGGGCATCTCCCGAGTGGACGGGGATGCCCTGCGCGTTGGCCTGAATAAGACCGTCCGTGCTGACGGTGTTCCCGCAGACGCAGGTGATGGTGGTGACGTCATGGCCAACCACCCCGGCGGTTTCGGTGTCCACGGCGGCCTCCGCGGCGCTGGAAGGGACGTTGCGGTACCAGCTTAAGCCCGCAGATCCGCGAGAAAACAGGTATTTCGGCCGTAGCGGGTGCCGCCGTGCGGGCGCACCATGGTGCCATGAACGCGGAAACACCCCAAACGGTTGAACTGAGCCTTCCCCAGGCCTTCCTCCTCCTGGCCACCGATGACAAAGACGGCAAACCCGAAGTTCCGGTGTTCGCACTCAGAACCACAGTGGCAGGGGCAATCCTGGCCGAGCTGGACCTCGTCGGCGCCATCGAGCTGCAGGGCAAGCACGTCCGGGCTACCGGCGCCACACCTGACACGGAGCTCCAGCACGAGCTGGAGCTCATCCGCGGCAAGTCACGGCCGCACAGCGCCAGGCGCTGGGTCTCCATGCTGGAAGGCCGTGCCCAGACGCAGCGCATCTACGAGCAGATGGCGTCAGCGGGCATCGTGGAACACGTCGGCGAGAAGCACCTGGGCCGGTTCCGGGCCGCGCGGTATCCGGAAAAAGACCATGCCCCCGAGGCCGCGCTGCTTGAAAAGATCCGGGCGGCACTCAGGGCTGCGCCGTCCGGCCTCCAGCCGCCGGACACCGGCGCGGCCGAGGACGCGGCGGCTGCGGGCACAGGACCGGAAGCCGCCGCTGTTGGCGGAGCGGCGGAGGGCACAGGGCCGGACGCCGCAAGGCCGGGGGCCGCGAAGCCCGGAACCACGAGGCCCGGAACCACGGCGCCCGAGGCCAGGACCATAGCGCTGATCGCCCTGATGCAGGCGGCCGGGCTGCTCGGCAAGCTCTTCCCGGAGGCGGACCGGGTCCGGGCCAGCGAGCTGGCCAAGGACTACTGGCCGTCCCGCGCGGTGGAGGATGAACTCCGCATGATCAGGCTGGCGGAGGAGGAAGCCGCAACCCTGTAGGCCGCAAGCCTGTAGGCGGGGCATAAGGCAAGCGGACGACGGCGGGACGTGCCGCCGTCGTCCGCCCACCCTCGCCGGATCACGCCAGCGTTAGGCCGGCTTTCTTCACGTCGCGGAAGCTGGCCTCGATGTGGACCACGTCGCGGCCGGCGCGCTGAAGGAGGCTCGCAGCCACGGCGGAGCGGTAGCCGGAGCCGCAGTGCACCCACAGCCGTCCGGCGGGGACCTCGTCCAGGCGCCGGAGCAGCTCATGGAGCGGGATGTTCACTGCGTCCCGGATATGGGATTTTGCGAACTCGTCGGTGCGGCGGACATCGAGGATGGGATCGTCCTTGGGCCTCTGCAGCACCTCCTGCCAGCCGACACTGTCGTAGGAGGAGGTTGCCGCCCCGGGCGCAAGGTCCGCAGGTCCGGCGCCGATGGCCGCATCCGGTTTGTCGATGCCGATGCGGGACAGGTCACGGATGGCGTTCTCCACGTCCTGGCGCGCGCCCACGAGCGTCAGCTGTTCGTCCCAGGGCAGGACCCACCCCAGGAAGGCGGTGAACTGCGTGCCGTCGCCGTACTCGAAGCTGACGCTGCCGCTCAGGTGGGTGTTGGCGAAGGCCACCCGGTTCCGCAGGTCCACCACCCACTCGCCCCGCCCCAGCCGGGACACCAGCTCATCCTGGTCCAGCGAGTCGGGCAGGTCCAGATCCGGCGCGGTGGGGCCCGCCATGTTGATGGGGGCCATGTGGGCGTAGTAGGACGGATAGGCCGTCAGGTTGTGGATCAGCTCGCGGACAAAGTGGTCCTCGTCCGGGTCCGTCAGGGCATGGTTCCCGCTCAGCTGCTCGCCGATGGTGGAGGATTCCGCCCCGCTGGCCGGGCCCGACGAGCAGAAGGAGCCGAAGCCGTGGGTGGGGTAGAGCCCGGCGTCCTTACCCGCTTCATCCACCAGCCGCCGGACCGACCTGTACTGGTGGTGGGTGAGCGGCACGGTGTCTTCCTCGCTGACCAGGTCGGTGCGGCCCACGGAGCCGTAGAGCAGGCTTCCACCGGAGAACACCGCCTGGCGGTCACCGTCCGTCACGATGTAGGAGAGGTGGTGATGGGTGTGCCCCGGCGTGGCCACGGCCTTGAGGACCATCCGTCCCACCTGCACCGTGTCTCCGTCCGAGATCGGCTGGCGGCTGTACGGGACGTGGTCCGCTGCGTTGACCAGGTAGGCGGCGTTGTGGTCACCGGCGAGCTGCAGCCCGCCGGTGACGTAGTCGTTGTGGATGTGCGTCTCGGCCACGTGCGTGATCCTCACCCCGGCGTCCGAGACCGCCTTTTCCACCCGGTCCGTGTCCCGCTGGGGATCGATGACCACGCCCACCGCGCCGTCGTGCACCAGATAAGTTCGGTCGCCCAGCTGCGGCGTTTCGATCGTGATGACTTCCATGCCGGGTTCCTCCTTGAACGGGTGTCAGCCTGATCGCCACGTTACCCCCGGGCGCCCGGTGCCGGTACCCCGGTGGCCGGGACGGCTTCCTTATACCCCTAGGGGTATTATATAGTGGGCTCATGACGCATCGGTGCGTCAGTCAACGAACCTGCAACGAAGGACCTGTTATGTGCCGTGTGGCCACCTGCCAAAAATGTTCCAAGGCCACGTGGGCAGGCTGCGGCAACCACGTGGACCAGGTTATGAAGAACGTCCCGGAGTCCCGCCGCTGTACCTGTTCCACCGCGCCGGCTCGGCCATCGGCCACCCAGTCGGGCGCCGGGTTTGGATGGATCGCCAAGCTGTTGGGGCGCTGAGGATAAAACGGAAGCGGACGACGGCGGGAGGTTCCGCCGTCGTTCGCCTGCTTCAGGCGGCGCCCACCTGAAGTGAGGGCCTGCTGGCCGGCCGCCCGGCTAGACTCGCCTGCATGGGGGACAACAGCACACCTGACGAGCGCGAAGGCGCACCTGATGAACACGAATCGCGGAAATCGGCCCGGCTGCCGGGTGTGGTCCTGCCGATCGCAGGGCTCGTGGTCCTGCTGGTGGGGTGCGTGGTGGCCTGGCTCAACAGGAACACCTATATCGGCTGGTTCGCCTACGCGCCGCTGAGCAACCAGCCTTTCTCCGGCACCGGGATGGCGTTCCTCAGCCCTGGGACGCAGGCGGGCCTGGCAATCGCCGTCGTTGGCCTGCTGCTGCTCGCCTTTTGGGCGGGCTACCGAACCGGCAGGAAAGCTGCACCAAAAACTCCTGGCCAGTTCTAAGCCCAAGCGGACGACGGCGGCGCCTCCCGCCGTCGTCGTCCCGCCTCTGCGGGTCCCGAAGTTTGGATCCCGGCGCGCATCTTGGTATCCTGTGAGTCGTGTCACCCACCAGTGGCACATGCTTATGATCTGCGGCGGGAGAGTCCTGCCGGTACGTTCAGCAGGCGCCGTAGGAGCAAATCCTCCCCAGGAATCTCTCAGGCCCACGTACCGCCGCGGCAAGGCAACTCTGGAAAGCAGTCCGGGCAACCGGGCTCACCGACGGTGCAAGTGGCGTCCCGCTGAACAGCAGGGCAACGCAAAACTCTCAGGTCCAATACAGAGCGGGGAGGAACCCGAATCAACGTGGTGCTAAGGCGCCACCTGAATTATGGAGTTCCCCTCATGACGGTTCACTCGTCCCCAACCACCTTCGCAGACCGCCATATCGGCGCTCGCCGCCAGTCGGACATTGACACCATGCTCAAGGCCGTCGGTTACGACAGCCTCGATGGCCTGGTGGACAGCGCGGTCCCCGACTCGATCCGACAGGACAAGCCGCTCACCCTTGAGGGCGCCCTGAGCGAAGTCCAGGTCCTCGCCGAGCTCCGCAAGCTCGCCGGCAAGAACAAGATGGCCGTGCAGATGATCGGCCAGGGCTACTACGACACCGTGACCCCGCCGGTGATCCGCCGCAACATCCTTGAAGCCCCCGCCTGGTACACCGCCTACACCCCGTACCAGCCCGAGATTTCCCAGGGCCGGCTTGAGGCGCTGCTCAACTTCCAGACCATGGTCCAGGACCTCACCGCGCTCCCGGTGGCCAACGCCTCCCTCCTCGACGAAGCCACGGCCGTGGCCGAGGCCGTGCTGCTGATGCGCCGCGCCAATAAGAACAAGACCGTGAAGGACGGCAAGACTGTCCTGGACGCCGACCTCCTCCCGCAGACCATCGCCATCGTCCTGGGCCGCGCCGAGGCCCTCGGCTTCGAGGTGGAGGTCGCCGACCTCACCAACGGACTTCCAAACGGCGACATCAACGGCGTGGTCCTGCAGCAGCCCGGCGTCTCCGGCCGGGTCTGGGACCAGTCCGCCGTCATCGCCGAGGCCAAGGAACGCGGTGCGCTGGTCACGGTCGCCGCCGACCTGCTGGCCCTCACCCTCATCACCCCTCCCGGCGAGCAGGGTGCGGACATCGCCGTCGGCTCCACCCAGCGCTTTGGCGTGCCGTTGTTCTTTGGGGGACCGCACGCCGCCTACATGGCCGTCCGCGACGGCATGGAACGCACCCTCCCCGGCCGCATCGTCGGCGTCTCCAAGGACAACGCCGGCGTCCCCGCCTACCGCCTGGCCCTGCAGACCCGCGAGCAGCACATCCGCCGCGAGAAGGCCACGTCCAACATCTGCACCGCGCAGGCACTGCTGGCCATCGTCTCCTCCTTCTACGCCGTGTACCACGGCCCCGACGGGCTGAAGGCGATCGCCGAAACCGTCCACAACAACGCCCGCGCCCTGGCCGCCACGCTGAAGCATGCGGGCCGCGAGCTGGCGTCCGAGACCTTCTTTGACACGATCACCGTCCGCGTGCCCGGCAAGGCCGCCAAGGTCATCACCGCCGCCGAAGCCCGCGGCATCAACCTGCGCCTCATCGACGCGGACACGGTTGGCGTGTCCGTCGATGAAACCACGACGCCGGAGGTCCTCTCCGCGGTGGCCGTCGCCTTCGGCGCCGGTCCGGTGGTGTCCGGCCAGGGCTTTGAACTGCCCGAATCGGTGCTGCGTACCTCCACCTACCTGCAGCACCCGGTGTTCAACACCCACCGCTCCGAAACCCAGCTGCTCCGTTACATCCGCCGCCTCTCCGACCGGGACCTGGCGCTGGACCGCACCATGATCCCGTTGGGTTCCTGCACCATGAAGCTGAACGCCACGGCCGAGATGGAAGCCATTTCCTGGCCCGAGTTTGCCTCCATCCACCCGTTCGCCCCGGACTCCCAGACTGAGGGCTGGCGCGAACTGATTTCCGGGCTGGAAGCCGACCTCGCCGAGATCACCGGGTACGACCAGGTGTCCATCCAGCCGAACGCCGGGTCCCAGGGCGAGCTCGCCGGGCTGCTGGCGATCCGCGGCTACCACCACTCCCGCGGGGACCAGCAGCGCAACGTCTGCCTCATCCCGGCCTCGGCGCACGGCACCAACGCCGCGTCCGCCGTCCTGGCCGGCATGAAGGTGGTGGTGGTTGCCACCGCTGCGGACGGCACGATCGACCACGCCGACCTGGAAGCCAAGATCGAGGCCCACAAGGACGTCCTCTCGGCCATCATGATCACCTACCCGTCCACCCACGGCGTGTACGACTCCGATGTCCGTGAGGTCTGCCACGCGGTCCACGCCGCCGGGGGACAGGTGTACGTTGACGGTGCAAACCTCAACGCTCTTGTGGGCCTGGCGCAGCCGGGCAAGTTCGGCGGCGACGTCTCGCACCTGAACCTGCACAAGACCTTCTGCATCCCGCACGGCGGCGGCGGACCCGGCGTCGGACCCGTTGCTGCCAAGGCACACCTGGCACCCTTCATGCCCGGTGATGCAAACAAGGCCGCCCATGAAGCCGGGCATGGCGTTGCGATTTCCGCTTCGCGTTTCGGTTCTGCGGGTGTGCTCCCAATTTCCTGGGCCTACGTGAAGCTGATGGGCGGGACCGGCCTCACCGAGGCCACCAAGTCCGCACTGCTCGCGGCCAACTACGTCGCGGCACGGCTGAACGACTACTTCCCGGTCCTTTACACCGGCGAAAGCGGCCTGGTGGCGCACGAGTGCATCCTGGACCTGCGCGACCTGACGGCCCAGACCGGCGTCACCGCGGAGGACGTGGCCAAGCGGCTCATCGACTTCGGCTTCCACGCCCCCACGCTCTCCTTCCCGGTGGCGGGCACGCTCATGGTGGAGCCCACCGAGTCCGAGGACCTCGCGGAGATCGACCGCTTCATCGAAGCCATGATCACCATCCGCAAGGAAATCGACCAGGTGGCCAACGGCGACTTCACCGTGACCAGCAGCCCGCTGCGCAACGCACCCCACACGGCCGCCGCCGTCGTCTCTTCTGACTGGGACCGCGCGTACCCGCGCGAGCAGGCAGCCTTCCCCGTGTCCTCCCTCCGGCAGGACAAGTACTTCCCGCCGGTTGGCCGCATCGACGGCGCCGCCGGTGACCGTAACCTGGTCTGCTCCTGCCCGCCGCTGTCCGAATTTGAGAACTAAGGATTTCCCGATGACTGAGAACTACACAGCGCTCTATGAGCAGCACAAGCTGGCCGGCGCCTCCTTCACCGACTTCGGCGGCTGGCAGATGCCCCTTAAGTACAGCTCCGAGCTGGCCGAACACCACGCCGTCCGTAACGCCGCCGGCCTGTTCGACCTCTCCCACATGGGCGAGGTCTGGGTCACCGGCCCGGACGCCGCAGCCTTCCTGGACTACGCCCTGGCCGGCAAGCTGTCCGCCGTGGCCGTGGGCAAGGCCAAGTACTCGCTGATCTGCCAGGAAGACGGCGGCATCATTGACGACCTCATCTCCTACCGCCGGAGTGAAGAGAAGTACCTGGTGGTTCCCAACGCCGGCAACGCGAAGGTGGTGGCCGCTGCCCTGGCCGAGCGGGCCGCCGGCTTCGATGTCACCGTGGAGGACGTCTCCGCCGAGACCTCCCTCATCGCCGTGCAGGGCCCGAACGCCGAAGCCATCCTCCTGACGCTGGTCCCCGCCGAGCAGCACTCCCTGGTGACTGAGCTGAAGTACTACGCGGCCGTCGAAGTAGGGATCACCGTCAACGGCGCTGTCCAGGACCTGCTCCTGGCCCGCACCGGGTACACCGGCGAGGACGGCTTCGAGATCTACGTCCCGAACGGGGACGCCGCCGGCCTGTGGGAAGCGCTGCTGGAAGCCGGTGACGGCCACGGGCTCATCCCCGCCGGCCTCGCCTGCCGCGACTCGCTCCGCCTGGAAGCCGGCATGCCCCTCTACGGCAACGAGCTTTCCCGCGAGGGGAACCCCTACGCCGCAGGCCTGGGCCCGGTTGTTTCGCTGGCCAAGGAATCCGACTTCATCGGCAAAGCCGCCCTCGCCGAGCTCAAGGCTCGCGGTGCAGGCTCCACGTCCGGCCGGAAGCTGGTGGGCCTCAAAGGCCTGGGCCGCCGCGCCGGCCGCAGCCACTATCCGGTCCTCAAGGACGGCAACGTCGTGGGCGAGGTGACCTCCGGCCAGCCTTCACCCACCCTCGGCTACCCGATCGCCCTGGCCTACGTCGACGTCGAACACTCAGAACCCGGCACCGCCCTCGACATCGACCTCCGCGGCAAGCCAGAGCCCTTCGAAGTAGTAGCCCTCCCGTTCTACAAGCGCCAGAAGTAACGCTCTCTCATTTGATGCGCGTTTTGACCAAACGCTCTCTCACTTTTCACACACCAGATTGAAGGAAACACACCATGGCAAAAGTTGTTGCTGAACTGAAGTACTCCGCCGAGCATGAATGGGTTGCTGCTGACGGATCGGGACCCGCCAACATTGGTATCTCCGCCGTGGCTGCCGAAGCCCTGGGCGACATTGTGTACGTGGACCTGCCCGAGGTCGGCTCCGTCGTGACCGCGGGAGAGACCTGCGGCGAGGTGGAATCCACCAAGTCCGTCTCCGACCTCTACGCCCCCGTCACCGGCGAGGTTGTGGAGATTAACGACGACGTCGTCTCCGACCCCGCGCTGATCAACAACGATCCCTACGGCGCCGGCTGGCTCTTCAAGGTGGCCGTCACCGAGGAAGGCCCGCTCATGTCCGCTGCAGAATACGCGGCAGCCAACGGCGGCGAGCTGTGAGCGCCGCGGGCGCAGGCGCCGGCACAGTGGCCGCCGCATTTGAGCAGGTGGTCTCCCTGTCCCTGGACGCGGACCTCTCCACCCTGGACCCCGAGATCGCGGCAAAGATCGACGACGAACTGACCCGCCAGCGCGACGGGCTGGAGATGATCGCTTCCGAGAACCACACCGCCGCAGCCGTTATGCAGGCACAGGGCTCGGTGCTCACCAACAAGTACGCCGAGGGCTACCCGGGCAAGCGCTACTACGGCGGCTGCGAGCACGTTGACGTCATCGAACAACTGGCCATCGACCGCATCAAGGCACTGTTCGGCGCAGAATTCGCCAATGTGCAGCCGCACTCCGGCGCGCAGGCGAACGCCTCGGTCATGCACGCGCTGATCAAGCCGGGCGACACCATCATGGGCCTGAATCTTGCCCACGGCGGCCACCTCACCCACGGCATGAAGATCAACTTCTCCGGCAAGCTCTACAACGTGGTCCCTTACGGCGTCCGCGAGGACACCCACACCGTGGACATGGCCGAGGTGGAACGCCTGGCCCAGGAAACCAGGCCTGCGCTGATCGTGGCCGGCTGGTCCGCCTACGCCCGGCAGCTGGACTTCGCCGAGTTCCGCAGGATCGCCGATTCCGTGGGCGCCTACCTGATGGTGGACATGGCGCACTTCGCCGGTCTCGTGGCCGCCGGTCTCCACCCGTCACCGGTGCCGCACGCCCACGTCACCACCTCCACCACGCACAAGACCCTCGCCGGTCCGCGCGGCGGCATCATCCTGACGAACGACGCCGGCATCGCCAAGAAGATCAACTCGGCTGTGTTCCCGGGCCAGCAGGGCGGCCCGCTGGAGCATGTCATTGCGGGCAAGGCCGTGGCCTTCAAGATCGCGGCGTCCGAAGAGTTCCGCGAGCGTCAGGAGCGCGTCCTGGCTGGTGCCCGGATCCTGGCCGAGCGCCTGGTCCAGCCCGACGTCACCGCCAAGGGGATCAGCGTGGTCTCCGGCGGCACCGACGTGCACCTTGTCCTGGTGGACCTGCGCAACTGTGAGCTTGACGGCCAGCAGGCCGAGGACCGGCTCGCGGACATCGACATCACCGTCAACCGCAACGCCGTCCCGTTCGACCCCCGCCCGCCCATGGTCACGTCCGGCCTGCGCATCGGCACCCCCGCCCTGGCCACCCGCGGCTTCGGCGAGGCCGCCTTCCGCGAGGTTGCGGACATCATTGCCGAGGCATTGACGGCCGACGCCGGGACGGACCTTTCGGGGCTGCGTCACCGCGTCGAGGAGTTGGCGAAGGCCCACCCGCTCTACCCGGGCGTCGCACCACTGTCCTGAGGCTGGTTCCGGAGCCGGCGGACCGGACATTTTCACGCGTGCTGCTCCTTCGTCGCTTTGACGCACGCTTTCGAAAAGTCCGGCTCCTCCGGCCCCTCTCGGGGAGTCGCCTTGGTGACATGCCCGCGGAGTGGGTGGGGCATCCGGCAGCGGGCGTCTAAGGGAGCGTCACGTCCGCTCAGCGGGCGTCTACGCGACCGAGCCCGCAGAGGATGTCCTGCCTACTCCATCCCGACCACTTGTTTTAGTTAGGAACCACGCACATGGCTGTTGGTGTCTTTGATCTGTTTTCGATCGGTATTGGGCCTTCGTCGTCTCATACGGTGGGGCCGATGCGGGCTGCTGCTGTGTTCGCGGGGGAGTTGAAGGCTTCGGGGGTGCTGGCGGGGGTGGCGTCGTTGCGGGTGGATTTGTATGGGTCGTTGGCTGCGACCGGTCACGGGCATGGGACGATGACGGCCATTTTGTTGGGGTTGGAGGGGTTTCATCCGGAGTTGATCCTGCCGGATGAGGTGGAGGAGCGGCTGGCTGCGATCGCCGAGACCGGGACCCTTCAGCTTGCCGGTGCGGTGGCGTTGCCGTACGGGGTGAAGGATATGGTGCTGCGGCCCTTGACGGTTCTGCCCAGGCATACGAACGGGATGACGTTCACGGTCTCTGACGCCGGTGGGCGGGTGTTGCATGCGGCGACGTTTTTCTCGGTGGGTGGCGGGTTCATTGTCCGGGAGGGTGAGGAGGACGCGGCCCAGCTG
The DNA here is from genome assembly GCF_014644515.1 of Pseudarthrobacter scleromae. Classification (NCBI taxonomy): domain Bacteria; kingdom Bacillati; phylum Actinomycetota; class Actinomycetes; order Micrococcales; family Micrococcaceae; genus Pseudarthrobacter; species Pseudarthrobacter scleromae. The sequence goes on from NZ_BMKV01000005.1 coordinate 430,589, forward strand.
GAGCTGGAGGAGTCCAAGAAGGAGCTGCCGTTGCCGTTCCGGACCGCTGCGGAGTTGTTGGGGCACTGCCGGGCGACGGGATTGGGTATCAGTGAGGTGATGCGGGTGAACGAGGAGGACAGCCGCACCCCGGAGGAGATCCGGGCGGGGTTGCTGCATATTTACTCGGTGATGGAGGGGTGTGTGGCGACGTCTTTGAAGCGTGAGGGTGTGTTGCCGGGCGGGTTGAAGGTCCGGCGCCGTGCCCCGGACTGGTATGACCGGCTGCGGAAGGAAAGCGCCCGGCCCGCCGGTGAAGACCCGGAGGGTGAGGGCGCGGACACCGAGTTCCATGATCCGAAGTATTGGCAGGAGTGGGTTAACTTAATCGCCCTGGCCGTGAATGAGGAGAACGCCTCCGGTGGGCGGGTGGTCACCGCGCCGACGAACGGGGCTGCGGGGATCATTCCGGCGGTGCTGTATTACGCGCTGCATTTCGCACCCGGCATGGAGAACGCGTCCCAGGAGGACCGGGATGACGTCGTGGTGCGTTTCCTGCTCGCCGCGGGTGCGGTGGGGGTGCTGTACAAGGAGCAGGCGTCGATTTCGGGTGCTGAGGTGGGGTGCCAGGGTGAGGTGGGGTCGGCGTCGTCGATGGCCGCTGCGGGCCTGGCTGAGGTGATGGGCGGGTCTCCGGCGCAGGTGGAGAACGCGGCGGAGATCGCGATGGAGCACAACCTGGGGTTGACGTGTGATCCGATCGGCGGGCTGGTCCAGGTCCCGTGTATCGAACGGAACGCCATTGCGGCGGCGAAAGCGATCAACGCGGCGAAGATGGCGCTCTGGGGTGACGGGTCCCACCGCGTCTCGCTGGACGAGGTGATCGTGACCATGCGCGAGACCGGCAAGGACATGAGCTCCAAATACAAGGAAACAGCCATGGGCGGCCTCGCCGTCAACGTCGTCGAATGCTAGTCGAAGGCAAAAGGAAGAACACTAATGACATTGGCACCTGAAGGCCGGAAGCTTTTGCGCGTTGAACAGCGCAATTCTGCTGTTCCGGTGGAGCGTAAGCCGGAGTGGATCAAGGCGAAGGTCCAGATGGGCCCGGAGTTTGTCCAGCTCAAGAACCTGGTCAAGAAAGAAGGCCTGCATACGGTGTGTGAGGAGGCCGGCTGCCCCAACATTTTCGAGTGCTGGGAGGACAAGGAAGCCACGTTCCTGATCGGCGGGTCCGAGTGCACCCGGCGCTGTGATTTCTGCCAGATCGATACCGGCAAGCCCTCCCCGGTGGACATGTTCGAACCCACCAAGGTGGCCCGCTCCGTGCAGGCGATGCAGCTGCGCTATGCCACCGTCACCGGCGTGGCCCGGGACGACCTCGAAGACGAGGGCGTGTGGCTGTACGCCGAGACGGTCCGGAAGATCCACGAACTGAACCCCGGCACCGGCGTGGAACTGCTGATCCCGGACTTCTCCGGCAAACCCGAGCACATCAAAGCGATCTGCGATTCCAAGCCCGAGGTGTTCGCGCACAACGTCGAGACCGTGCCGCGGATCTTCAAGCGGATCCGACCGGCGTTCCGGTACGAGCGGTCCCTGGATGTGATCACGCAGGGCCGGAACCTGGGCATGGTCACCAAGTCCAACCTGATCCTGGGCATGGGCGAGACCCGCGAGGAGATCTCCGAGGCCCTGCGGGACCTGCACGAGGCCGGGTGCGACCTGATCACCATCACCCAGTACCTGCGCCCGAGTGAGCGGCACCTGCCGGTGGACCGGTGGGTCAAGCCGCAGGAATTCGTGGACCTCCAGGACGAGGCCACCGAGATCGGGTTCCTCGGCGTGATGTCCGGGCCGCTGGTCCGTTCCTCCTACCGCGCCGGGCGGCTCTGGGCCACCGCGATGCGGAAGAAGGGCTGGGAGATCCCCGCCGAACTCGCCCACATCGAGTCCTCCGGCAGCACCCGCCAGGAAGCCAGCTCCCTGCTGGCGGCCACTGCATGACGGGATAGCCACCGCTGAAGCCCCTGAAAACTGAAGCAAAGACAGGACCAATGATGTTCCCCGTCAGAATCGAAATCATTCCCTCCGAGGGAATCGTTGAGCAGGTCTTGGCCAAGGTGTCCGCGGCCACGCCGCTGAGCGTCACCTGCCTGCCGCACCACGGCATCGAGCGCACCATGCGCACCGCCGTGGAGCTGAGCGACGCCGGCTACCAGGTGATCCCGCACCTCGCCGCCCGGAGCATCCGCAGCCGTGCCGAGCTCACCGACATCATCCGTGGCTGCGATGCCGCGGGAATCCGCGAAGTCTTCGTTATTGGGGGAGACCGGAAGCAGCCCGCCGGCACCTACGACTCGGCGTTTCCGGTCCTCGAGGACATCGCCCAGTACACCGGCGGAATGATGCGCGTGGGCGTGGCCGGCTACCCGGAGGGCCACCCGCTGGTCAGCCCCCTGGACCTGCTGGACGGACTGCTGGCCAAGCAGCCTCTTGCCTCGCATGTAGTCACGCAGATGTGCTTTTCCGCCGGAAAGATCCACGATTACGCCGCGCTCCTGTGCCGCGAAGGCGTCCACCTGCCCCTGTGGGCGGGCGTGGCGGGGTCCGTCCCGCGGACCAAGCTGGTGGCACTCGCCACGCAGATCGGCGTCGGAAGTTCCCTGAAGTTCCTCAGCCGCAAGGGCCCGCTGGCCCGCAAACTCCTCAGCGGCGACCGGTACTCCCCGGACACCCTGGTGGCCGGGCTCAAAACCACGCCCGGCGCCGTTGCCGGCATCCACCTCTACAGCTTCAACAGCCTCGACTCCCTGCCCTCAGGTCCTGGAAACGTATCCTCTTCCGCACTCCAGACAGCTTTGATCCGAGGAGCAGCACGTGACAACTAACCCTGTGACAACCCGCCAGGAGCCGCATCTTGGGCGGCAGCTCACCAACGCGGGGCCTTATGAGGGCCCGTTCATCTCGCAGCAGGTCATCGAGGTGGACCACACGTACACGGCCGATGACCTGGTGGCGGTGGTCCGGGACGCGGAGTGCGTGGCGCTCCGGAATGCCGTCCGCTGGCACTGCGAGGGCCGGATCCTGCTGCTGGGCAACCGGACCGTCGTCCTGCGGTAGGCGCCATGAAACCGAGCGAAGCACACAGCTGGCGGCGGGTGTCCTGGAACGCCCTGCCCGCAGGCCAGCCGGTACGCCTCTCTCAGGACGGGCAATATATCGGCTGCGGCGTGGTGGACGGGTCCACACCGGACGGCTCCATCATCTGGGTGGTGTTGGACGGGTGGTCCGAGCGTCGCATGTTCCACCGGGAGGACTTCGTCAAAGTGGAGATCAAAGGATAGAGCCGGGTGTTGACCGCCCACCCGCAAGTGGCCACGATGGGGTATGACTGAGACCGGAGCTGACCCCGCAGGCACCCCTTCTGGCGACGATGCCGAGGAGGAGGTCGACGGCGTGGCGACGGCGGAGGGCATCGCGGACGAGATCCGGGACGAGATCCGCCTGGGCCACGTCGAGGACGACGTCAGCCACGTGCTTGAGGAACGCTTCGACGAGGCCGGCATAAGCTTGCGGCCGGAGGCCGTGGACGACCTTGCCGAGGAGATCGAGAAGGACGCCTCGACCTAGGTATCCGGGCTAGGGCCAGTCGGCCAGCCGGAACTGCACGGGCTGCCGAATGCCGACCAGGAGGTCGCCGGTCCACTCGGCGACTGTGCGCTGCCGGCCCTCCAGCGGATCCGAAATATCGGGCTGCTGAACTTCCTCGCGGGCAGTCTGCGTAGCGTCGTCCGAGCGTTCCATGTATCCCCCCTTGGCGTGCTGTTGAAGCTAACCGTAGGCAGGCCGGGACGGCAACGGAAGAGGGTTTATCTATCGACGGGATAAACTTGGCAAATCTTGAGCAAGAGGCGCATAAAGCAAGCGGACGACGGCGGGAGGTCCCGCCGTCGTCCGCTGTCCTTGTGCCCCGCTGGGGAGCGGCTAGTCGTCGTAGGTGTTGGCGATGTAGACGTCGCACGGTGCGTTGTGCGCCACGCTGTTGGCCACGCTGCCGAGGAGCCGGCCGATGCCGCGCATGCGCCGGTTGCCAACGACGATGAGCCGCGCGTCGAGGCGCATGGCTTCCTTGATGAGGGCGTCAGCGGGTTTGCCGCGGGCTGCGAAGTAGCTGATCTCCACTCCCGGCCGCGTTTCGCCAAGGGACTTCGCGACCGTTTCGGCGGCTTCGGAGTTCCAGACCTTCACTTCATCCGAGCCGACGCCGAAGGTCTCGGCCCGGTCCGAGTCGAATGCGGTGACGATGTGGAGGGAACCTCCCAGCGACTTTGCAAGGCCCAGCGCCACTTCCGCAGCCTTCCGTGCCGACGGGCTGCCGTCCACACCTACAACAACTACTCCGCTCATGCTGTGCTCCTTCGTTCTGTGTCCGTGGTTCAACGTCCACTGGCCAGTCTAGAGAAGTTCAGGCTGAAGACCCCACGTCATTTTGCGGATGTCCCCACTTTGCAGTCCGCTGAGCGCGGCGAGCTCGAAGTCATCCATGACGCCGAGGCGGCGGGCGGCGGCCAGGAGGGTCAGCCGCCGCTCCTCCAGGGCAGCCTTTGCTTCCCCGAGTTCGGCCAGCTCGGACTTCAGCCCCGCGATGACAGCCAACTGCTGATCCGGGTGTGCCCCGGACGGCAGCAGGTCATCAAAGGACAGGCCGATGGTTCGGATGGTCCAGCGGGAAAGCCCTGCAGCCTCGGCCAGGCGCGTCACCTTGATCCCGTCCCGGAGCGCCTGCGCGATGTGCTGGTTCAGGCGGACGAAGAGCGGACGGCTGCTGCTGGCGTTGAAGGCGATGCGCTGCCGGTTCGCCTTGAGCAGCCTGCGGAGCTTGTCCGCCTGCCGGGCGGCGGGGTCGGGTTTCGGCATTCCGCGGTAGCGGTAGTAACCGGCATCGTCCTGGTGCGTAACGCTCAAGATCACTCCTCGGTTCGGTGTGCCGCTGAACGGGCCGACGTACCTAGAAGGCTAGGCAGCAAGGTGCCGCGGCGGGAAATACCAATAGTGCGTGGACCCATACCCGGAACGTGTGGGTGGGCCAGCCATAAGGGACGCTTATCCGCCCACGCACTTTAGGTCTTATCCACAGCAGCGCGATTTCCCTAGTGTCGAAGGAAACGAGCACCGCTCACTCCTGACTCCCTAGGAAGAGACCATGCCAGAATTTGTACCTGCCTCGCGGGTGTCCCGCATCAAGTCCTCAGCCAGTGTGGCTGCTGCGGCCCGGGTGCGTGAGCTCAAGGCGGAAGGACGCCGCATCCTCGACCTGACAGTCGGGGAGCCGGACTTCGACACGCCGGAGCACATCAAGGCAGCCGCCGTGGAGGCCATCACCCGCGGCGAAACCAAGTACACGTCGGTCACCGGAACTCCGGCGCTGCAGAAGGCCATCCTCCAGACCCTCGAGCTGCGCACGGGCCTGCCCTACACGCCGGCTGAGGTCACCATCGGCGGGGGAGCCAAGCAGGTCATCTTTACCGCCTTCATGGCCTCCCTCAACGCCGGCGACGAAGTGATTGTTCCCGCCCCCTACTGGGTTTCCTACCCGGATATGGTGCTGGCCAACGACGGCACGCCGGTCGTTGTTCCCTGCGGCGAAGACTCCGGATTCAAGCTCACCCCGGAGGCCCTGGCGGGTGCCATCACAGGCCGGACCAAGTGGGTCATCCTCAACGCACCGTCCAACCCCACCGGCGCCGTCTACTCCCGTGCCGAACTGCGGGCGCTCGCCGACGTCCTTGCTGTTCACCCGCACGTCTCTGTCCTCGCGGACGAAATTTACGACCAGATCTACTTCGGCGACGGCAAGCTGGCCAGCCTGGTGGAGGTGGCCCCGGAACTCAAGGACCGGGTCCTGGCCGTCAACGGCGTATCTAAGGCCTACGCCATGACCGGCTGGCGGCTGGGATACGCCGCAGGGCCGGCGCCGCTGATCGCAGCCATCAACAAGCTGCAGTCGCAGATCTCCTCCTGCCCGTCCTCCGTGAGCCAGGCCGCCGCCGCGGCCGCCCTCACCGGCAGCCAGGAATTTGTCCGGGACAGCGTGGACACCTACCGCAAACGGCGGGACACCGCCGTCGCCGCCCTGAACGCCGTTGACGGCCTGTCATGCACGACGCCGGACGGCGCCTTCTACACATACGTCAACTGTGCGGGGGTCATCGGCAAAACAACGCCCGAAGGACAGGTCATCAGTAACGACCAGGACTTCACCCTCTACCTGCTTGATGCAGCCTCCGTGGCTGTGATCCAGGGCTCGGCCTACGGCCTGGGCCCGTACTTCCGGATCTCCTACGCCACCAGCCTGGACGTCATCGAGGAATCCATCGCTGCCATCGACAAGGCCGTCCAGGCCCTCACCTGACCCAACCCCACCGAAGGAAACAACGCCGTGATCCACGTCAAAACCACCATCGACCGCCCCAGCGCCGACGCCGTCAGCCGGCTGGCGAAGTTCTCGTCAGCCACCATCCACGAGGCGCAGGGCCGTAAGGGCGCACTGAGCTCCCGCATCAAGCCCATCGACAGGGCCATGTCCTTCTGCGGCCCCGCCACCACCGTCCGCTGCGCACCGCGTGACAACCTGATGCTCCAGGTGGCTATCCACTACGCCCAGCCCGGGGACGTCATCCTGGCTTCCGCGGGGGAATACGAGGAAGCCGGGACGTTCGGCGACGTCCTGGGCAACGCCATGAAGGCCAAGGGCCTGGCCGGCCTGGTGACGGACTCCGGTGTCCGCGACACCCAGGACCTCATTGAACTCGGACTGCCCGTCTTTTCCGGCAGCGTGTCCATCAAGGGCACGGTCAAGGAGACCATCGGCCCCATCAACCACCCGGTGGTCTTCGGTGACGAAATCATCTATCCCGGTGACGTCCTGCGTGGCGACGCCGATGGTGTGGTGGTGGTCCGCAAGGACGAGATCGAGGAGGTCATCCGCCTCTCCCAGGAACGTGACGACGCCGAGCGTGAGCTCATTGGCCTGTACAAGGCAGGCGGCACCACCATCGATCTCTGCAACCTCACGGACGTCCTGAAGGCCAAGGGCCTGCTGGTGGAACAGGCTTAGCTGGGCTCTTCCTGCGAAGCACAGGCGCAGCTGGCGGCCGGGCAGTGGCCGGCGGGTTGCGCTTCCCCGCCGCGCCGGCTGCAAGAATGGGCGCATGCCCCTCGACAGATTTCCGATCCGCCGGCTGGAAGAGGATCCATCCAACGTCCTTGACCGTCGGCGGTGGCCGGCAGTCCTGCCGCCCGTGGCACAGGTACTGGACGATGGGCTCGAACTGACGCCAGCCACCGTCCTGGTGGGCGAGAACGGTTCAGGGAAATCAACGATCGTGGAAGCGATAGCCCTGGCGTACGGTTTGTCGCCCGAAGGCGGGTCAACTGGTGCGCGGCACAGCACCAGGGCCAGTGAATCCCTGCTGGCCGATCACCTGCAGCTTGTCAGGAATGCGGGCACCACCAGGCGCGGGTACTTCCTGCGGGCCGAAACAATGCATGGCTTCTTTACCTACCTGGAGAAAAACCCCAGCACCTCGGGCCAGGACGATATCCGCTTCCACGACATGTCCCACGGGGAGTCGTTCCTGGAACTCGCGGTCAACAGATTCCGCGGGCGGGGGCTGTGGGTGCTCGATGAGCCGGAGTCCGCATTGTCCTTCAGCGGGTGCCTGAGTCTCCTCGGGGTCCTGAAAGACCTCCTGGCGTCCGGGGAATCCCAGGTGATCATGTCCACGCACTCGCCGGTTCTTGCGGCCCTTCCGGGAGCCCGGATCCTGGAAGTGGGGCCGTGGGGACTGCGCCCTCGTGGCTGGGAGGAGTTGGACCTCGTGGGCAGCTGGCGGTCGTTCCTTGATGCGCCCCAGCGGTACCTCCGGCACCTCTAGTCCAGGCCGGAGCAGTACCACCGTGCGGCCTACTGCGCCGGCAGCGGATACTCCGGCGGACCGAAGGCCGCATCCTCCAGGTACCAGACCGTGGACCCCCGGCCGCCGGCCGGCATGATGCTGCCTTCGAACACAAACACAGGCTCAACGGACCGGTCCTCGGGCCGCCAGAAACCATTGGCGGGGCAGTGGAATCCGGTTTTGGCCATCAAACCCGGGCTTTTACCCGAATTCCTCCCCAAGGTGTTTATCTTTTTCACGGCGCACTCCCATTGATCCGCACAAGAATTAATTCGCCGGAATTGTCCGGCTTTTCCTAGATTCTAGGATCGGGGGAGCGGGAATACTAAGACCAATGATGAGTGACGCGATAAGTGGAACCTATGGACCAGCTACCGTGAATATTTGCTGCTGAGCATTTCCTGCAGCATTTCCTTCACCACGAGCAGGACCGCGGACGCCGCCTCGGACAGCGGGTCATGATCGGGGGTGCACAGCGCAATCTTGCACTGCAACGCCGGATCCACAATGCGCAGCACCTGGAAGTCCTCCTCGTGGAACAGGGCGTCAGCAGCAGACTTGGGCATGATGGTGGCACCAAGATCGGCCCGCAGCAGCCGGGCGAGGGAGGGGACGGACTCCACTTCCCCCACCAGCCGGAGCTTCAGGCCCTTGCTGGCGAAGCCGGCCTCTACCGTCTGGCGCAGGGTGTGGATCTGCTCGGGCAGGAACAGCCCGTGGCGGGCCACCTCCTCAAGGGTGATGCCGCCGTCGGCCTGCTGCACCCCTGCCCTGCCCGCGTTGACTACGAAGTGCAGGTCCTCCACGATCATCGTGGTGAACTGCACGCCGCGGATAGGGCCGGGCTCGTAGATGAGTGCCATGTCCAGGCGGCCGTTCTTGATGGCCTCGCTGAGCACGCCGCCGTAGATTTCCGTGACGTGCAGGACGATGTCCGGGTACCGGCTGGCCACCTCGCTGATGATCCTCGGCGTCAGGCTTGAGGCCATGCTGTAGGGCGCGATCGCAATGGACACGCGGCCGGACGGTGCCGCCCCGGACTTGGCGACGTCCTGCCGTGCCTGGTCCACCAGCCGCAGGATGGACTGGGCATGCCGGTACAGCGTGTGCCCGGCGGCGGTGGGCTTTACCCCCTGCTTGCTGCGGATCAGCAGGCGCTGCTTGAGGTCGTTCTCAAGCGCCGAAACCTGCTGGCTCAGGGCCGGCTGGGCCACATGCAGCGCTGCCGCGGCCTTGGTGATGCTTCCTGAATCCACAATCTGCACGAAGTACGCAAGCTTCCGCGTATCCATGGCCGCCTTCTCTCTTCGCGGCGTCCTGAACCCATAAAGGTCATAACCGGATGCTATGGAGGGATACGCAACTGGTCTTTGTGTGATGCATATCTCTGACACTAGGTTGAACCCAGAACGCTATTTCATGAGCAATTCATTCTAACCCCGGCCAGGCATGCGATTTGACGATGGCGTCAGACGCATTCTGCATAAAGCCGGTGTTTACCGGGATAGGCGTTTTCTTTTACATATCCGAAATATGCACTCAATAGCTTCAAAGCATCCAAGGATCCGCTACCAGCCCGGATTCTTTTTGAGAAAGAGACAACAAATGCGAGCAACTATCAAAGGCAAAATGGCGGCCGTGGCCGCCCTCTCCGCAGCGGTTCTGGTCCTTTCCGGCTGCGGGGGCGGCAGCGAGGCAGCCGGCAGCGGCGGAAGCGCCACCTCGGGCGAGGTGAACCTCATCGCCTACTCGGGTGTCTGGCAGGACCAGTACACCGCTGCAGTAATCGAACCCTTCCAGGCCAAGTACCCGGACATCAAGATCAACTACGCCTCGAAGCGGTCCTCCGCTGAAATGCTCAGCGCCCTCCAGGGCCAGAAGAACAACCCCGCCACCGACGTCGCCATCATGGACAACTCCGTGTCCACCACCGGCAACAAGCAGGGCCTGTTCGAGAAGGTAGACGAGGAAAGCGTCCCGAACCTTGCCAACGTCCCGGAAAAGTTCCGGGACAAGGAAGGGTACGGACCCGTGGCTATGCTCGACGCCGTAGGCCTGGTGTACGACACTGCCACGTTTCCCGAGGCCCCGGACAGCTGGAAGGTGCTCTGGGACCCGGCCTACGCCGGCAAGATCAACGTCAACGCCCCGCCATCCCTGCTGGGCCTGTCCCTGACCGCCATCACCTCCAAGATGGAGGGCGAGGACTACACCCAGGGCATTGACTCCGCCGTGACCCGCCTCAAGGAAATGGCCCCTGGCGTCCAGACGTTCGCACCCAACCCGGACGAATACCAGAACGTCATTACCGGGCAGACCGTCCTTGGCCTTGGCCAGAACGCCCGCGGCCAGTTCTACAGCGACCAGAGCAACAAGAAGATGGGTGTCACCTTCCCCAAGGAAGGCACTGTCTACCAGATCAACACCATCAACCTGGTGAAGGACGCCCCGCACTCCGAGGCTGCCAAGACCTTCGTTGACTACGCACTGTCCGCAGAGGCACAGACGGCCTTCGCCAAGGCACTGTTTTACGCACCCTCCGTCACCAATGCGGAACTGCCCGCCGATGTGAAGGACCGCGTGGTTCCCACCGACGGCTCCCTCAACATCGTCCCGCTGGACGTCGAATTCCTGTCCTCGGCCCGCGACAAGTGGACCGACACCTGGAAGCGCCAGATCATCACCAACTAGCGCCTGCCGGCGCCCCCTCCCCAACTTCCCCTTCAGGAGAACTGAAACCGTGACTGAACCCAAACTGTCGATCGTTGATCTGACCAAAAGATACGCAGCAGATCTGGACCCCGCCGTCGACCGCCTGAACATGGAAGTTGAGGAGGGGCACCTGGTGGCACTCCTCGGCCCGTCCGGCTGCGGCAAGACCACCACCCTCCGGATGGTTGCCGGCCTCATGGACCCCACCGCCGGCTCCATCGTGGTGGACGGCAAGGAAATCACCCACACCCCGGTGAACAAGCGCGGCATGGGCATGGTGTTCCAGTCCTACGCCCTGTTCCCCCACATGAACGTGGAACAGAACGTGGCGTTCGGCCTGGAAATGCGCCAGACACCCAAGTCCGAGCAGAAGGCACGGGTGGCGGCCGCCCTGGACATGGTCCAGCTCGGCCACCTCGGCAAGCGCCAGACCAAGGAACTGTCCGGCGGCCAGCAACAGCGGATCGCCCTGGCCCGCGCCCTGGTGGTGGAGCCCACCCTGCTCCTCCTGGATGAACCCCTGTCCAACCTGGATGCCAAACTCCGCGAAACCATGCGCACCGAAATCCGATCCATCCAGCAGCGCACCCGGGCAACCACGCTCTTCGTTACGCACGACCAGGACGAGGCCCTGGACATGGCCGACAGGATCGCCGTGATGAACGGCGGCCTGATCGAACAGTTCGGCTCGCCCACCGAGGTGTACGAGCGGCCCCGCACGCATTTCGTCGCCAACTTCATTGGGCAGGCCAACTTCCTGGCCGCCCGCGTCGGCGCGGAAACGGGACGGGCCAACCTTGCAGGCGAAAGCTACTACAAGGTGGACGTGGACGGCCTGGGCCAGTTCGGCGCCATCGGGTCCGCCGGCCTGTCAGGCAGCAGCCACGAGCTGGTCATCCGCCCGCACCGGCTCAATGTGTCCCTGCACCCCGGCGCAGCGCAGGCACCACTCGCGGGCACCATTGAACGGGTCAGCTACACCGGTGACGCCCTGGCCGTCGCGGTCCGCATCGGGGACCAGCAGCTGCACGCCCAGATGCTGACCAGCAGCGGCGACCTGCCCCGCATCGGAGACGCCGCCTACCTCTCCTGGGCGGCCGACGACGCCTATCTCCTCCCGGCAGCCGCCCAGCCGGAGAGGCTGGCAGCATGACGGTCCTGGAAGCCCCTGCCGCGCCGGAACGGCCCAAGGCCCAGGACGAGGGGCAGCTCGAACGGGCCACCGAGCGGCGCAACCGGCGTACCTACCTGGCGCTGCTGCTTCCGGGCCTGCTCGGCCTGCTGGTCAGCTTCGTTTTCCCGCTGGCGTACATGGTCCGGATGTCCTTCAACCAGGGCGCACCGGACGGTGTCATCGTTGAGACGTTCACCCTGGACACCTACATCCAGCCCCTCACCGACCCCTACTACTGGCGGGTCACGCTGGACACTTTCCAGATGGGCGTCACCGTCGGCATCCTCTGCGTCATAGTGTCCTACCCGGTGGCCCTCTTCCTTGCACGGAGTACCAGCAAATGGCGCGGCCTGCTCATCGCCATTGCCATCGCCCCGCTGCTCACCTCCGCCGTGGTCCGCACCTACGGGTGGATGGTCATCCTGGGAACCAACGGCCTGATCAACTCCTCGCTCGGCGGCCTGGGCCTGATCGACACACCCCTGAAGCTCACCAACAACATGACCGGCGTGACCATCGGCCTGGTGGAAATCTTCATGCCGTACGCGATCCTCGCCATGATCTCCGGGTTCGGCAGGCTAAGCCCCCAGCTGGAGGAGGCGGCCGGTTCCCTCGGAGCCAGCAAGTTCAAAGTGTTCACCCGGGTGACGCTGCCGCTGTGCCTTCCCGGCCTCCTGACGGCGTTCCTTTTGGTCTTCGTCCTCTCCATCAGCACCTTCATCACCCCGCGGCTCCTGGGCGGCGGCAGCGTGCAGGTGCTGGCCACCGAGATCTACGACCAGACCACCGGCCTGCTCAACTGGCCGTTTGCCGCCGCCCTGTCCGTCATCCTGCTGGTGCTCTTCGGCCTGATCATCGCCGTCTACCAGCGGCTCACCAAGAAAATCGGAGGCTGACCGTGAGCAGTGCCAACGCAAGCAGTGCCAAAGTCTTCACACCGCGCTTCAACCCCGCCAAACCCGCCTTCGGCGCGCTGGTGTTCCTGCTGTACCTGTTCCTGCTGGCACCGCTCCTCATAGTGTTTGTGGTGTCCTTCGCGTCCAACCAGTACCTGTCCTTCCCGCCGGAGGGGATCACCCTGAAGTGGTACGAGATGCTTCCGCAGGAAAGCACGTTCATGGAGGGCATGAAGGTCAGCCTGATCGTGGCCGTCATCGTCACGCTCATCGTCCTCGCGCTGGGGGTTCCGGCGGCGCTGGCGCTGTACCGCTTCGAATTCAAGGCTAAGGCCGCCGTGCAGTCGTTCTTCCTCTCGCCGCTGCTGATCCCCAGCATCGTCCTGGCGCTGGGCATGGTGCTGCTCTTCGGTCCGCTGGAACTGAACAACACCTACGCCGGCATCATCATCGGCCACGTGGCCATCACCATCCCGTTTGTCATCAGGACCACCCTGATGAGCCTGGCCACGACGGACACGTCCTGCGAGGCGGCCGCACGCATCCTGGGCGCCGACTCCTGGACGGTCTTCCGCCGCGTGACCCTTCCCATCATCCAGCCGGGCGTGATCGCCGGCGGCGTCATCGCCTTCATCGTCTCCTTCGATGAAGCCGTGATCTCACTGTTCGTGGCCGAATCAGGCCTGCCAACCCTCCCCGTGCAGGTGCTGAGGTATGTGGAAAACTCCGCGGACGCCGCCGTCGCAGCCCTCTCCGTGATCCTCATCCTCATCTCGCTTGCCGTGGTGGTGGTCGTGGAACGCGTCATGGGACTGCGCAAAGCCCTGCGCTGACTCCTCCTGCCCCTACAACAAAACAGCCCTGCCCGGTCCGCACCAGCGGGGCCGGGCAGGACGCCGTCCACAAGAGGCACAGGTCATAACCGGCACCTATCCCGTGACACCGATTACGTCTTTGTGTGATCAAAGTCCCGGTGCCAGACTTTTTCTACAAGCCCGGTAAACCGGGCCCGGACCCAAGCCCCATCCGGCTGGTCCACAGAATTCCGTTTCCGGCAGCTGCCGCTTCCCCTGGCCAGCGCCGCGCCACCACCCCCAAGGAGGGCTCACATGGGACCCATCGTTGATCTCGTTGCAGATCTCGGAGAAGGCTTCGGCACGTACTCCATGGGCGACGACGCGGCCCTCCTGGAAGTAGTGTCCAGCGCCAACATCGCCTGCGGCTTCCACGCAGGGGACCCGGACATCATGAACACCACGGTCGCCGAGTGCGTGCGCCGCGGCGTCAGCATCGGTGCCCACCCCAGCTTCCCGGACCTGCGCGGCTTCGGCCGGCGCGCCATGGACCTCACCGCTGACGAAGTCCGCAACGACGTCCTGTACCAGTTCGGAGCCCTCGGCGCCTTCGCCGCCTACCATGGCGCCGCCGTCGCGCACCTCGCACCGCACGGCCGCCTCGGCAACCTTGTAGCCACCCGGCCCGACTATGCCGAAGCCGTTGCGGACGCCGCCGCCCGAGTCAGCCCGGACCTCATTGTCCTGGCCCAGGACGGCGAACTTGCAGACGCCGCAAAAGCGCGCCAGCTGCCCGTGGGCATCGTGGGCATCGCAGACCGTGCCTACGAGGCGGACGGCACCCTGGTGCCACGCAGCCGCCCGGGCGCCGTCATCCACGATCCCTCCGCCATCGTGGACCGCACCATCCGGATGGTCTGCGAGGGCCTGATCGAAACTGTCGCCGGAACCGACCTGCCGATCGTCGCCGACACCATCCTGCTCCACGGGGACACCCCCGGCGCGGTCCAGCTGGCGCGCCGGGTCCGCGCGGAACTGGAGCGCGCAGGCGTGACCATCGCCCCGCTCGCCCAGGTCCTGGCCGCCAAAGTGGAAGCCGCCTGACATGCCCGCCACTTCCACACCAGCGCTGCCTCCGGTGGAGGTCTTCGAATCCGGGGACGCTGCCCTGCGCGTCGTCGCATCGTCAGCGGACCGGGAGGCCAACTGGGCCACCGTCCATGCCCTTGCCGGGTGGCTGGACGCCGCCGGAGCCGACGGCGTCCACGGCGCGGTACCGACGTACGACTCCCTGCTCGTGGAATTCGACCCCGGCGTTACCTCCGCCCGCCAGGTCCGGGCCTTCGTACTGCTGGGCCTGCGCCAGCTCGAATTCACCGGCGCGCCCGCCCGCGCGCCCCGCGAGTTCAGCGTCCCGGTGGTCTACGGCGGCGAGTACGGACCCGACCTGGAACGTGTCGCTGAACAGCAGCAGCTGTCCGTCGAGGAAATCATCACGCTGCACACGGCCAAGTCCTACGTGATCCGCTGCCTGGGCGCACCCGCCGGTTCGCCCATGATGGACGGCCCCGACTTCCCGCAGCCGGTCCCGCGTCTTAAGGACCCCCGGCTCTCCGTCCCTGCCGGAGCTGTGTCCGTGGCCGGCCGCCAGGCAGTGATCGCCCCCGCGGCCGCACCCGGCGGATGGTGCGTCATCGGCCAGACACCGCTCACCGTCCTCGACGCAGCGGCCGAACCGCTGGTTCCCTACGTCCCCGGCGACGTGCTGCGGTTCCACCGGATCCCGCCGGAGGACTTCGCCACGTACGCCGGCCGGAAACTGGAGGCAGCACGATGAACGGCTCCCTGGTCATCCAGCAGCCCGGCAACTCCGTGGTCACGGACCTTGGCCGCCTCCGGGGACCCCGATTCGGGCTGCCCGTGAACGGCGCGCTGGACCAGTTCTCGGCCCGGGCGGCGAACATCCTCGCCGGCAACGCGGACAACTCCCCGCTCTTGGAAATCACAGCCCTCGACTTCCGGATGCGCGCCACCACGGACATCCTGATCGCCGTCACGGGAACGCCCCTGCACCTCACGGTGGGCGGGCGCGAGTGCCAGCAGTGGGAGCCGGTATCCGTGCGGGCGGGGGAGACAGTGGCGCTGCGCCGGCTCGACGGCGGCCTCCGGGCCTACGTAGCGGTCCACGGCTCAGTGCACGCGCCGGTCCTCCTGGGCAGCTGCGCGCCGGACACCGTCGTGGGATTCGGGCTTCGGCTCACGGAAGGCACGGAACTGAGGACCTTCAAGAGCGTCCCGCCCATCCGGCAGCCGTACTTCGACCTGCCGCTGTTCCGCCTCGGCCTGACCCGCCCGGAGTTCCACAGCACCGCAGTGGTGGAAGTGACGGACGGCCCCGATGTGGACGAATTCGGCGGGACCGCGGACCTGCTCTACAGCACCGAGTACACCGTCAGCGGCCGGAGCAACCACATCGGGCTGCGGCTGGGAGGGGCACTTCCGGAACGCCAGTCCACCGCCGAGGTGCTGTCCAGGGGAGTCCCGGTCGGAGCCATCGAGGTGCCCTCCCGGGAGGAACTCCTGGTTCTACACCGTGGACGCGGGGTAACCGCCGGCTACCCCGTCCTGGCCGTGGTGACCAGCCGCTCGCTGGACGTCCTGGCGCAGGCCCGGCCCGGCCACAAAATCACGTTCCGCAAAACCACCGTCCCGGAGGCAACAGCGAAACACCGGGCAGCGCTGAGGGAACTGGAAACCCTCCGCTCCACGGTGGGCACCGTGTTCTCCCTCCTCGGCGTGGGCGGCCCCCCGGGCCCGCCCCGGCTCGCACCCGCCGCCGGAAGCTGAAGACTCTCGCTTCCCCCGAAAAGCATTGTTACCATCCCCTTAAGTAAGGAACGCCATGTCCACCTCAACGCATGCGGCCCAGCCGCACCAGGAGCGGCTCAGCAGCAAGCAGACCCGCAAGGTCGTCACGGCCGGCTGCGTCGGCATTTTCGTGGAACTTTACGACAACGGCATCTTCGCCTTTATGGCCGGAACGCTTGCCCTCGTCTTCCTGGCCCCTGGAAACCCGGACAACGCACTCCTGTTTGTCTTCGCCGGCTACGCCGTCTCCTTTTTCGTGCGCCCCCTCGGCGCCGTCGTTTGCGGTTACCTCGGTGACCGGATTGGGCGGCAAAAGCTCCTGGTGTTTGTCATCCTGCTGATCAGCGTTGCGACCGCGGGCATCGGCCTGCTGCCGCCGTACGCGGCCATCGGCGTCGCGGCCCCCATCCTGCTCGTGCTGCTCCGCATGCTCCAGGGCTTTTCCGTTGGCGGTGAAGCTGCAGGCGCAATGACCTTCCTCGCCGAGCACGCCCCCGAGGGCAAGCGCGGCGTCATTACCTCCTACGCCCAGATTGCCTCGTTCGCAGCCCTCCTGACCGGCACCCTGGTTGCCTACTCCATGTCCCCCTGGCTCACCCAGGAAGCGATCGACGGCGGCGGCTTTGGATCGTTCGCTTGGCGTATCCCGTTCCTGGTGGCCATCCCCATGGGCATCATCGGCTGGTACATCCGCAAGGCCATCAGCGATACCCCCAATTTCGAAAAGCTCAAGGAAGAAGGCGGGCTCTCGGCCAACCCGCTCAAGGAGGCTTTTGCCTCGCCCGAGCACCGCCGTGCCATGCTGCTGGCACTCTTCATCCCGCTGATGAACGGTTCCGGCTACTACGTCCTGTTCTCCTACATGCCCACCTTCCTCAAGGGCAAGCAGCTGAACTTCACCATCGGCGAGGCGCTGCTGGTCACCGCCTGCAGCCTGGTGGTCATCTGCATCGCCATCCCCTTCATGGGCGCGCTCTCGGACCGCATCGGCCGCAAGAAGGTCATCGCCGGTTCCGCCATCGCCATGGCCGTCCTGGGCATCCCTTCGTACGCGCTGATTGCCACCGGCGAGATGGCACTGGCCATTTTGGGCGCCTCCATCATGGCAGTGGTCTTCGCCGGCCACACGGCAGTCATCCACATCCTCATCGTGGAGCTCTTCCCCACCCGTGTCCGGTACTCGGCCTACGGCCTGGGCTACAACATCTCCTCGGCACTCTTCGGCGGCACCGCGCCGCTGCTGATGACCTGGCTCATCTCCTCCACCGGCAACATCTACATGCCCGCGTTCTACGCCGTGATCACCGCGCTGGGCACCCTTGCCGCGGTCAGCACGGTCAAGGACCGGGCGCACCTGCCGCTCCGCGACGCCTGACTTTTCCACTCCCGAATTTCCGCTACCTGCGCAGCACTGTGCTGCACCTTCCTAGGAGACTTCCATGTCCTTTTCCGATTACTCAACGGCCCTGGTCACTGGTGCCTCCACCGGCATGGGCGCCGCGATCGCCGAACGCCTAACCAAGCGCGGACTCACCGTCCACGCCCTGGCCCGCAACGAGGACCGCCTGAAGGAACTCGCGGACAAGACCGGCGCGGTGCCCCACGTGGTGGACCTGACGGACACCGCGGCGCTGGCCGCCGCCGTCGGGAACCTCCAGGTGGACGTCCTGGTGAACTGCGCCGGAGTCTCCCGGCCCGGCAACATCCTGGACTCCAGCGAAAGCGACATTGACGAACTCGTGGACGTCAACCTCCGGGGACTGCTGCAGCTGACCCGGCTGGTCCTGCCCGGCATGGTGGAACGCGACCTGGGGCACGTCATCAACGTCAGCTCCATCGCCGGCACCTACAACTTCTACGGCCACACGGTGTACCACGCCACCAAGGCCGCGGTGCACCAGGTCTCCCGGCAGCTCCGCAACGACACCGTGGGCAAGCGCATCCGCGTCACCGAAATCTGCCCTGGACGCGTGGAGACTGAGATCTTCGGCCGGAACATGGGCGGCACGCCGGAGGCGATGGAGGAGGCGTGGAAGACCTACTACGAGGGTTATGAATCGCTCACCACCGATGACATCGTCAACGCCATGGATTACGCCATCGAAACACCCCGGCACGTGAATGTTGGCATGCTGGAGCTTATGCCCACCTTCCAGGTCCCCGGCGGCCTGACTTTCGACCGCCGCTAGCCCCAGCACTCCCGCCCCAGATTGATAGGTCTTCCCATGCAAACAGTCCGTACCGTCAGCTTCCCCGACCAGCAGCTCCTGGACGATCTCTCACCCCTGCCCGAAGGGCTGCAGGGAGTGGTCTGGGACCTGGAGACAGATCCCGACGACGGGACGCTGGCTGAGATCGACGGCGTCATCCTGCCCTACATCAATGCCGGCGCCGTCCTGGGATCCCTCGCCAAGGTACCCGGCCTGAAGTACGTACAGACCCAGTCCACCGGATACGACGGCGTGATTGAGGCTGCCGGGCCGGCCGCGGGCGTGGCGAGCGCGTCCGGAGTCCACGCGGCGGCGACGGCGGAACTTGCCGTTGGGCTTATCCTCGCCAAGCTGCGCGGAATCGACCAGGCCGTCCGGGACCAGCAGTACGGCCTTTGGCGGCCCGAGCGGCGCCAGTCCCTCGCGGACCGTCGGGTGCTGCTGGTGGGCGTCGGCGGAATCGGGCATGAAATCGCCCGCCGCCTTGAGCCTTTTGAAGTCACCGTCACACGGGTGGGAAGCTCGGCCCGTACCGACGAGCGCGGCAAGGTGCATGCGTCGTCGGAACTTACCGTTCTCGCTGCCTCGCACGACATTCTGGTCTCGGTTTTGCCGCTGAATGAGCACACCCACCAGCTGATCGGGGAAGAAGTCCTCGCGGCACTCCCGGACGGCGCCCTGGTGGTCAACGTGGGCCGCGGCTCCGTGGTGGACACAGCCGCGCTGACCAAGGAAGTCCTGTCCGGACGCCTGCAGTGCGCAATCGACGTGGTCGATCCGGAGCCGTTGCCGCAGGACCACCCGCTGTGGTCCACACCCAACGCCCTGATCACGCCCCACATTGGCGGCAATGCATCGGCGTTCCAGCCGAGGATCCTGAAGCTCCTCCGGAAGCAGCTGGAGGCCCTGGCCGCAGGGCAGGCTCCCGCCAACCTGGTGCAGGCAGGTCCGTTCGCATGAGTTCACTTTTTGACCTGACGGGGCGGGTTGCCCTGGTAACTGGTTCGAGCCGGGGGATTGGCAACGCCCTGGCGAGGGCCCTTGCCGATGCCGGGGCCACGGTGGTGCTGAACGGCATCAACGAGGAGCGGCTCAAGGATGCAGCTGCCGCGATGGCTGCCGGCTTCGCGCCCGGGCGGGTCCACAGCGTCGCGTTCGACGTGACAAGCGACGCCGAGGCCGCCCGCGGGGTTGCTTGGGTGGAGGAGCACGTGGGGCCGCTGGAGGTCCTGGTGAACAACGCGGGCATCCAGCACCGGGTGCCCATGCTGGACCTGGACGTGAAGGACTGGGAACGGGTGATTTCCACGGACCTGACCAGCGCCTTCCTGGTGGGACGCGAGGCGGCGCGCTTCATGATCCCGCGCGGGCACGGCAAGATCATCAACATCTGTTCCGTGCAGACAGACCTTGCCCGCCCCACCATCGCCCCTTACATCGCGGCGAAGGGCGGGCTGCGGAACCTGACCCGTGCCATGACGGCTGAGTGGGCGGCCTCCGGGCTGCAGATCAACGGGATCGCTCCGGGGTACATCCACACGGAGATGACCCAGAACCTGGTGGACGACGAGCAGTTCAACTCCTGGATCCTGGGCCGCACCCCGGCCAACCGGTGGGGGACAGTGCAGGACCTTGCCGGGCCCGCCGTGTGGCTGGCGTCGCGGGGATCCGACTTCGTCAACGGACAGACCATCTTTATCGACGGCGGAATGACGGTGGTGGTCTGATGGCAACGCCAGCAATGCCCACGAACACAACCCTTCCGGTAACCGGCCCGGCCGTAGTGGCCCATGCCTCCAACGATCTCCGGATCGACGAGGTGCCCCTCGCCGCTCCCGCCGCCGACGAAGCCGTCATTGAGGTGCACTACGGAGGCATCTGCGGCTCGGACCTGCACTACTGGCTGCACGGGGCCGCCGGTGAATCGATCCTGAAGGCGCCCCTGGTGCTCGGGCATGAGATCTCGGGGACCGTGGTCCGGGCCGCAGCAGACGGAACGGGACCCGCCGCCGGTACTCCGGTGGCAGTCCACCCGGCAACACCCGGCCCCGGTGCTGCACGGTATCCGGCGGACAGGCCCAACCTTTCGCCGGGCTGCACCTATCTGGGCAGCGCCGCGCGGTTCCCGCACAAGGACGGCGCGTTCAGCCGGTACGTGAACCTCCCCACGCGGATGCTCCGGACGCTGCCGGAGGGCATCAACCTGCGCACCGCGGCCCTGATCGAACCCGCCGCCGTGGCGTGGCACGCCGTGGCGAGGGCGGGGAACGTTGCCGGCAAGACCGCGCTGGTGATCGGCAGTGGCCCCATCGGCGCCCTGGCCGTGGC
This sequence comes from Pseudarthrobacter scleromae, assembly GCF_014644515.1. Lineage (NCBI taxonomy): Bacteria > Bacillati > Actinomycetota > Actinomycetes > Micrococcales > Micrococcaceae > Pseudarthrobacter > Pseudarthrobacter scleromae. Next base: position 451,511 of record NZ_BMKV01000005.1, read on the forward strand.
GGTCCTGAAACGCGCCGGCGCGAGCCGGATCACCGCCGTCGACATGCATGACAAGCCGCTGGACATCGCCAAGGCCGTTGGGGCGGACCAGGTGCTCGCCGCCGGTGATGCCGAGGCGATCGCCGCCGTCGAGGCCGACGTCGTGATTGAATCCTCCGGCAACCACCACGGCCTCGCCTCCGCCATTCAGGGCGCAACCCGCGGCGGCACCGTGGTGATGGTGGGGCTGCTGCCTACCGGTCCGCAGCCGGTGCTGATCTCCCTGGCCATCACCCGGGAGCTGGAGCTCAAGGGTTCCTTCCGCTTCAATGACGAGATCGACGACGTTATTGCCGCCCTGGCAGACGGCTCACTGCAGGTCGATCCCGTCATCACGCACGAATACCCCGTCGGGGAGGCCCTGGAAGCCTTCAGCGTGGCGCGCAATTCGGCCGAGTCCGGGAAAGTGCTGCTGAGCTTCGGCGAAAACCACCCAGCCTCCGCCTAGAGTTTTTGTCCAGATATGCAGGGACAAGTGCCGCCGCTGGAGCCTGCAGATCTGGACAAAAACGCCCGCTATTTTGGCGGGCTGTGCAGGGGGATGACTTCCAGCGTGCCGTGCCCCACGAGTACCAGTACGTGCTGCGCCGTGACTCCGTCCAGGGCGGCCGCCACCTGGCCCACCGTTTCAGCCGGCGCTTGAGAAGCTGCCCCCACTGAATCTGCACCGGCCGCCGGAAGGGCCGGGCCGCCGTCGTCCGCCCGCAGCCAGACGGTGACCCTGGCACCGCCCGTGGCCTCGGCAATGCCCCGTGCCACGGCCTCCGGGTCCGCGTGCTGCCTCATAACCAGGGTGAGCTGCTCGATGGTCCGTTTCCTGGCTGGCTGGGCGGCCGCGAGGAGGGCGCGGTCGTGCCGCCACAGGGCGAAGTGGTACCCGGCCACCAGGGCGGCTGCCACCAGGAGCCCGAACGGTGCGCGGATGCGGTCCAGGAGGCTGCCGCCCGTGACGTCCCCGAGCAGGAACTCGAAGACCCGGTAGCCGATTACCAGCAGCGTAATGAGTGCCACCACGGCGCTGACGCCAAAGAATGCAATGAGGTACACGCGGCGTCCGGGCGGGATGGCCTCGGCAGCCTGCGGCTGGTTCCGGGGATTCCACGCCAGCCACCAGACGGGCCCGCCCACCAGGAGGGAACTGATGCCGCCAAGGAGCAGCGTGCGTGTTGCCCCTCCCGCCAGCGGGGACACGGCAGCTGCCAGCAAGGAGTTCACCACAACGCCCACCCCGGATGCCGAAGCCGCCAGGGCAACCGCGGACGTCACCAGGAGGCTTGCACGCATGGTGGCGGGGGACCGGCGGATGGACGCGGTGCGGTGGTAGCGCCACACCAGGGCCCCCACGAGTGTGGCGGCCACGGCCGGAGCCAGCGGCTCCAGCAGTTCGTTCATGGGATCGTCGCGGTCGAACGCCAGCCGCAGGAACACAAACAGGACCACGCCGGCCCCGCCGAGGGCGGTGATGCCGGCCGCGAAGACGCCGACGATGATCATAATGCTGTCAACCAGGTTGGTCTGGAAGCGGCGCCCGCCTTCCCGGAACCAGTGCCACCACCAGACCACGGTTCCGCCCGCCGCCCACACCAGCGAACGGAGCACCGGGTACCACCACGGCTCAACGGTCACCGTCAGGGGGAAGCCGCGGACAGCGACGTCGAGCAGGCCGCTGAGCGCCGCGATGCCGGCACCGGCGCCGAGCAGCAGGCCAAACACTGAGCCGACGACGGCCCTGACGTCGTCCAGGTGGACGGTGGGCTTCCGGGGGTGCTTCCACATCCACCGGTGCCACGCCCAGATGGCCGCCCAGACGACGGCGTTGGCAAGCGCCGGTGCCCAGTCACTGTCCCGCCGCCCGATGAGTGACGCCGCCATCCCCAACAGCGAGGTGGTGAAGATGATCAGGGAAACCCCGTACATGGCGGTGATGTAGAGGCCCCACCCGGCGGACCTGCGCTCTGCCTCGTCGTCCAGCCTGCGCCACACAAACCACCACAAAAGCAGGGCGAGCGGACCGCCAATCAGGGTGAAGGCCAGGGACCGGGCGAGTCCGGCCACATCCGTGGATGCCAGCACAGCCCCTGACGTGAACAGCCGGTCCAGCAGTCCGCTGAGGCCACTGGCGGCGATCACCACCAGCGCGAAGAGCAGGGCGTACTGGATGAGCCGGCGCAGCGTCACCTGGGCGAGTCCCGCCGGTAAAACGGTCATGCCTGCCGGGGCGCTCATGGTTTGACCTGTGTTCCGGTGCATGCCATCAGCTGGTACGGCGCCTGGCTGATCTTCCAGTCTCCGTCCGCCCTCACCAGGGAGAAGATGTCTTCCATCTCGTACTCGGAGGGGCCGAAGGGGCCGTCCTGGGACGAGTTGACGATTGAGACCCGCACGGTGGCTGACTGGTCCCGCTCCGACGTGGACACCAGGACCACCCGGGCGGGCCGGGGCTCACCGAAGTACGATCCGCGGCAGATGGTGCGGGCGGAATCCGTGAGGTATGTTTCGGCAGTTGCGAGGTCGCCGTCGATCACTGCGGAGCTGTACCGCTGGACAACTCCGGCCGGGCTGGCCTCATCGAGGGGTTCCGGATCTCCGCGGGAGAACACCACGGCGAGGGCCACCACCACCAGCAGGCCGATGACCCCCAGCAGCACGAGGAGGATCCGGTCCGGTTTTCGCGCTGCATCAGTCATGGCGCCAGTATGCACTTTCGGCACGACATTCGCTGGTGTCTTTCGGCCCGAGTTGCCGCGTACGACGGCGGGCTGGGCCGCCGTCGTACGCTTGCTGTGCCAGGGCGCCCAACTGAGTCCGCCGGACACAGTGCCGTCGGTTCAGGGACCCTTCCTCAGGTGGTCCTGCAGGACATACATGGTGCGCTGGGCGCACTGCTTGAGCCGCCGCAGGTGCTCCGCCGCAAGCCGGGGCAAAACCACGGCCGGGTCGGCGGTCCTGGCTTCCTCCCGCAGTGACTTTTCAAGCTCCAGGGCCAGCGCGGCGAGCCTCTCCGCCCCCACCATCTGGCTGGAGGTCTTGAGGCTCAGGACCGCATCCATGGCACCCGGCAGGTCCCCGGTGGTCAGGGCAAGCCGTACCTTTTGCAGCCTCTGGGGCATCTGCGCGATGAAGGCCTCCACGAAGACCTTCCACACGCCCTCCTCATCGTCGAGTTCGTCGCGCAGCCGCTCCAGCACTGCGGGGTCCAGGAGGGGCGGGGCATAACCGTCCGGCTGGGTCATGTCGGTGCCTCGATGCAGCCCATGAGCCCCCTTGCAGCCGGAGTGCCCGCGGTGATGCCCGCGGTCTTTCACAGGACGCTACGGGCACCAGGGATGGAGGGCACGAGTGGCGGGTACTCGATTTTCTGCGGGCGTTGCTCGTGCTAGCTGCCGGGCGTGAAGATGTCCTCGATGGTGCAGCCGAAGAGTGATGCCAGGCGGAAGGCCAGGGGGAGGGACGGGTCGAACCGGCCCTTCTCGATGGAAATGACGGTTTGCCGCGATACTCCCAGCGCATCGGCCAGCTTTTGCTGCGACCAGCCATGCTCCCTGCGCAGTTCCGGAAGGGTGTTTTCCAACGGCTACCCTCGCCTCCTGTTGACGGTGTAGCGCACTCCCGCGGACAGCATTCCCACGACGCTTACGGCCAGCAGGCCCACGGACCCCTCAATTTCAAGGGGCGTCAGGAAGAGCACCGCTGTTCCGAGGCCGGAAAAGATCAGCAGGTCGTGGAATGCTCCTGCTGCGGCATTGTCATACCAGCGCGATTCCACGGATTCCTCCGGGCGGGAGGCCGCGCCCTCCAGGGAATCCCGGTCAACAAGGAACGCCCAGGCGAGTGCACACATGGGCAGGACCATGAGGGCTGCCACGATGGCGGCACCCAGCAAAGGCTGCTGCGGAGCAAAGCCTGCCAGGGCGGCAGCTGCCGCGATCAGTGCGGCGAGAAGGATCCCGAGGGGGATGGCGGGCATCATGGCCGGTACGGTGCGGGTGCCAAGCCGGGCCCGTCCCCAGGCGGTGCGCACCGGATTCCCTGTCGCACTGTTCTTGTTCTCCGTCATGTCAGGCCCCCAGTTCTTGTCGGTAATCGATGCCTCCAGTGTAAAGCGAACTTGACTGTAAAGTAAACTTGTCCATTGCGGCGGGCTGCTGTAGCGGGCCGGGGCTCCCGTCCGGTCCCTCCGGTACCCTGAGGGAATGGTGCGGGAACTTGCGGACTTGAACGCGGAGGTCATCCTGCTCGCGGGAGCGGGACGGGCCATCCTGCTGCAGCTTGCAGACCCCGGCGTGGGCCGCGGCGTCGCAGAGCACAGCACGTTCACGGACCGCCCCATCAACCGGCTCAAGGGCACCCTGACCTACGTGTACGCCGTCACCTACGGAACTGACGAGCAGGTCAAAGAAGTCCGGCGCAGGGTGAACCGAGCCCACGTTCCTGTCCGCCGGGATGCCGATCACGAAACGCCCGGCTACAACGCGTACGACCCCGAACTGCAGCTGTGGGTCACGGCAACGCTCTACGACACCGCCCTGGTCATCATCGAGAAAATCTACGGCCCGCTCGACGACGAGTCCGCCGACAGCATGTACCGGGACTATGCGAAGCTGGGGACGGCCCTGCAGCTTCCGCCGGACATGTGGCCGAAGGACCGTGAAGCGTTCGGCCGGTACTATGACGCACGCATGGCCGGCCTCCGGGCGAGCGACGCTGCCATCCGCGTGGGCCGCGGACTCCTCTATCCACAGCATGCAGCACTCTGGTACCGCACCATCATGCCAATCGCCCGGTTCCTCACGGCCGGCCTCCTCCCGGACCAGCTGCGGAACGACTTCGGCCTGCCGTGGAGCGGGCGCCATGAGCGCCGGTTCCACCGCACCATGAAAGCCCTCGCCGTGGCATATCCCAAGCTGCCGCAGCGGCTCCGTCACTGGTTTAAGAACTACTGCCTCTCCGAGCTGGACACTTTCTCCCGCCGGGCAGGGCGCGCCAGTGCTTAGTTCCACTCCGCTGGAGGCGCGGCTTGACGAGCAGGCGCGCCGTTTCCTGGCCAGCGCCCCTTCCAGCCGCGTCCGGCCAAAGCTCACCGAATTCGTGGTCTTCGGCCTGAAGCAGGGCTGGGCCTGCATCTTTGGCGCCACCCTGCTCGCGGTGCTGATGGCCGCGCGGCTCTGGTACCCGGACGGCGCCGCGCTGGCCAGGAACGACTTCCTGACCCTCGCCGCGGTGATGATCCAGGTCCTTATGGTCGCCTTCAGGCTGGAGACCCTGAAGGAGCTGCGGGTCATCATCCTGTTCCACCTGGTGGGTACGGTGATGGAGCTTTTCAAGACCGACGCCGGCTCCTGGTCCTACGAGGCCGAGGGCTTCCTGCGGATCGGGGCGGTCCCGCTCTTCAGCGGCTTTATGTACGCGGCCGTCGGGTCCTACATGGTCCGCGTCTACCGGCTGTTCGACCTGAGGTTCGCCCGCTATCCGCGGCGCTGGATCACGGCGGCCGTGGCTGCGGCCGTTTACGTCAATTTTTTCAGCCACCACTACATCTGGGACGCACGCTGGGTGCTCCTCGCCGCCGTCGTGATTGTCTTTGGCCGGTGCGTGATGCACTTCAGGGTGTTCAGGAAGCACTACAGGATGCCGCTGCTGCTCGCCTTCCTGCTGGTGGCGCTGTTCATCTGGGTGGCCGAGAACATCGCCACCTGGTCCGGCGCCTGGCTGTATCCCAGCCAGGTGGACGGCTGGCAGCCCGTTGGGTTGGAGAAGCTCGTGGCCTGGTTCCTGCTGATGATCATTTCAGTGGTGCTGGTGGCCTGGGTCTACAAACCGCAGCCGCCTGCGGAGGCAACCCGGGACGGGTCGGCGCCGGCCAAGCACACCGTCCCGGCGGCCACCAGTAAGCACGCGGAATGAGTGAATCGGCACGGTTCCTGGCTGCCTACGATGAACAGCTGCGCACGGATGCCGAGACGCCCGGCGCCGTCTCGGTGAACAGGCGCGGGCCGTTGCTCCTGGCGGCATTCCGGGACGGCCGCGGCTTTGTGACCTACCGGGATCTTGGGGATGCCGGCACTGATACCCTCCGCCGGCTGGTCCGTGAAGCGGTGGACTACTTCCGGTCTGATCCAGGGATCACCCGGGTGGAATGGAAGACGCGCAGCCATGACCACGCCCCCGGGCTGCATGAGGTGCTGCTGGCGCACGGCTTTGCCCCTGATCCGCCGGAATCCATCATGATCGGCGGCGCGCAGGCGCTCAGCGTTCCCGTGCCGCTCCCCGATGGGGTGGTGGTGCGGCAGGTGGTGGACGGGCCGGATGTCCGGGCGATGTGCGCCATGCAGGATGAAGTCTTCGGCGATCCGGTGTCCGACGGGATGGCCGATGCCCTGCTGCACCGGCTCTCACTGGGTGACGGGATGCAGCTGTGGGTGGCCGAGGCAGACGGCCGGATTGTCAGTGCCGGCCGCCTCGAACCCGTGGAAGGCACCGCCTTCGCCGGGATCTGGGGCGGCGCCACGCGCCCGGAATGGCGCGGCCGCGGGATTTACCGGGCTTTGACCGCCCGCCGGGCACAGTCGGCCCTCGGCCTGGGTAAAACACTCATCCACAGCGATTCGACCGAGTTCTCACGGCCCATCCTGGAGCGCTCCGGGCTGGTCAAGGTCTCCAGCACCACGCCTTACCGCTGGCGGCGGGAGACCAGCTGAGCGCCACCGTTCATGCAGCGCTTCACAGCAGGACAGGCGATACAGTCTTCCCAATCGTTCCCGCGGGCCGTCTGTATGCTGGGCGAATGACTGCACCCCAGATCTATGTCAGCTTCCCCGGCACAGCCCGCGAAGCGCTGAGCTTCTACGCGGACGTTTTCGGGGGTGAGCTCTTCCTGCACAGCTATGAGGATTTCGGGCGCAAGGACGGGCCACCTGATGCCATAGCCCATGGAGTGCTCAAGGGCGTCGTTGCCGTAGCGGGTTCGGATGCCGCGGAAGGGCAGAACAGTGTCCGCCTTCAAGGGGTGATGCTCTCGTTGCTGGGGACCGCCGAGCCTGGGATCCTCCACGAGTGGTTCGACAAACTCGCCGTAAACGGCCGGGTGGTGGACCCGCTCGGTCCCAAGCCCTGGGGCGCATCGGACGGCCAGGTTATCGACCAGCACGGCCTTCACTGGCTCGTTGGCTACGAATCCGGACTTGAGCCGGCGGACCCCGTCCAGGAGGGACAGCCCGCCTAGCTTCGCAAGCCCGCCTAGCCTCGCGCGTTCGCCTGCGCCAGGTCCGCGATGTTCTCCGTCACCGCCCAGGAGGCCAGGAGCTTCAGGGCCTCCTCGGATGGGCTGCCGGGAGTGGCAGGGTAGACCGTGAGGGAGTGCCCGGGGTCCTCCTCCAGGCCCAGGACCTGGTAGTTCAGTTCCAGGAGCCCCACTACGGGGTGCTGGAAAAACTTGGTCCCGGAATAGTGCCGCCGGACGTTATGGGCGGCCCAGCGGGTGCGGAACTCATCGCTGCGCATGGATAGCTCGCCAATCAGTTCCGCAATGCCCTTGTCATGCGGGCTGCGGCCGGCCTCGCGCCGCAGGATGGCCACGTTGGCGCTCGCCGCCCGCTCCCAGTCCGTGTAGAAGTTGTGCGCCCTGGGGTCCAGGAAGATAAACCTTGAATGGTTGGCCGGCCGGGCGGGCGCCCGGTACATGTCCGAGTACAAGGCGTAGCCGAGGGTGTTGGCGGCCACGATGTCCATCCGGTTGTTCCCGATGAAGGCCGGCGCCCCGGTAATGGTGTCCAGGAGGTACCGCAGTTCGGGCCGCACGCCTGCCGGAACCGGGGCGGAGGCACGCTTCCGGCCGGACATGTTGGCGGTCCTGGCAAGGTCGTACAGGTGATCGTGTTCGGCGCGGTCCAGCTCCAGCGCCCCGGCGATCGCGTCCAGGACGCTGTCTGAAACACCCGAGAGGTTCCCGCGTTCCAGCCGCGTGTAGTAGTCCACGCTGACGCCGGCGAGCCGGGCCACTTCCTCCCGGCGCAGTCCGGGCACGCGCCGCCGCCCGCCGTACGGTTCAATGCCCGCCTGTTCCGGAGTGATGCGCCCCCGGCGCGTGGAGAGGAACTGCCGTACCTCGGCTCGGTTATCCATACAGGACACGTTACGACGAAGCAGGAGCCCTAAGGGTAGGACTGCCAGAACCAGTTACAACAGGGCCACCGCTACAGGCCGCCGTATCCGGTTTGATGGAACCCAGCCCCTGTAGCATTTCAATAACCCCCAACAGAACCCCAGGAGACCCATGACTACCGTCAAGGCCTATGCATCCCCGTCCTCCACTGAGGACCTCATCCCCACCACCATCGAACGCCGCGAAGTGGGCCCCCACGACGTCCTGATCGACATCAAGTTCGCAGGCATCTGCCACTCGGACATCCACACGGTCCGTGGCGACTGGGGCCCGCAGCAGTACCCGCTGGTTCCCGGCCACGAAATCGCCGGCGTCGTCACCCAGGTTGGCTCCGAGGTGACCAGGCACGCCGTGGGCGACCGCGTGGGCGTCGGCTGCATGGTCAACTCCTGCAAGGAATGCGAGAACTGCCTGAAAGGCGAGGAACAGTACTGCCTCAAGGGCAACGTGGGCACCTATGGCGCGGTTGACCGCGACGGCACCATCACCCAGGGCGGCTACTCCACCCACGTCGTGGTGACCGAAGACTTCGTGGTCCGGATCCCCGAAGGACTCGAGCTCGACGTCGCCGCTCCGCTGCTATGCGCCGGCATCACCACCTTCTCCCCGCTGCACCACTGGGGCGCCGGACCCGGCAAGAACGTTGCCGTCGTCGGCCTCGGCGGGCTCGGCCACATGGCCGTCAAGATCGCCCACGCCATGGGCGCCGAGGTCACTGTGCTGTCCCAGTCGCTCAAGAAGCAGGAAGACGGCCTGAAGCTGGGTGCAGACCACTACTACGCCACCAGCGACGAGAGCACCTTCAGCGACCTCGCCGGCACGTTCGACCTCATCATCAACACCGTGAGCGCCTCGATCGACATCAGCTCCTACCTGCAGCTGCTGAAACTCGACGGTGCCCTGGTGAACGTGGGCGCCCCCGCCGAACCGCTCCCCGTCAACGCGTTCGCGCTGATCGGCGGGCGCCGTTCGTTCGCCGGTTCCATGATCGGCGGCATCCGCGAAACGCAGGAAATGCTGGACTTCTGCGCCGAGCACGGCATCGGTGCCGAGATCGAGGTCATTCCCGCAGAGAAGATCAACGAGGCCTACGAGCGCGTCCTCGCCTCGGACGTCCGCTACCGCTTCGTGATCGACACCGCCACCCTCTAAGCAACACAGCGCGTCCGACGGCGGCCGGTCCCGTGAAGGGGCCGGCCGCCGTCGTGCGTGGAGGGGTATTCCCGCCATCCGCTGCTGCGGGCGCAACGAATAACCGGCATGAACTACTACACCCCGGCGGCGCAGGACCGGGCCCGGGACGCCGCATCCGATGCCATCGAGAAAGTGCTCAACGGAATGTCCGAACCGTTGAGCCGGCACGCCCTGAACGCCCGCTGGAAACGGGCCTGCGAAGCCATGGACAGGTTCCTGGAAGCACAGGACACCGGCGAGGAATAGGCCGCTTCCGCTATGGCCGCAGGGCCGCGAGGATGTGCGCCGCAGGGCCTGCAACAGTGCGGTCGAAACCGGTTCCGGCCCACAGGCTCAGCCAGTCCGCATCCCCGGCAGCGGCTGCTGCTGCGCGCAGGGGAGTGGTGAGGTGGTGGATCTCCGGGTAGCCGTCGGGGGCCTCGCCATCGTGGCGGCGCATGAATTCGTTGTACAGTCCGCGGGCGTTCCGCCCCGAGAAGGCCCGTGTGACCGCAGTGGTGGTGAAGCGCCCCGAGGACAGGGCAAGCCGGTGGGCTGCCTTGGTGCCGGCCTCGTCCGCGCGGAGGAACGCCGTGCCCGCCTGGACAGCCACAGCTCCGCGGGAGAGGGCGGCCCGGACATCGGCGCCCGTGGCGATACCGCCGGCTGCTATCAGCGGCACTCCGAGGTCCGCCAATTCTTCGAGCAGGCCGTGGAGGGATTCACCTTCCGGGCGGCGCGCTGTGTCAAAGGTGCCGCGGTGTCCACCCGCCTCCGGTCCCTGGACGCACAGCACGTCAACGCCTGCGTCCAGGGCGCGCATGGCTTCAGGCCGCGACGTTACCGTCCCGATGACGCAGGCGCCCCGTTGCTGCAGCGCGCCGATGACGGCGGGTTCCGGCACATCGAAGGTGAAGGAAACCGCCTCGGGGACATGCTCCAGCAGGACCTCAATCTTGTTGTCCCAGTAGTCGTCGTCATGGCGCGGATCCCCCAGGGTGACGCCAAAACGCCCTGCGTCCGGAGCCAGGGACAGGGCGTACTGTTCCAGCGCCCCGGGGCTGATGACCGGGGGCTGCGGGACGAAGACATTGACGCCGATGGGGGCTCCGGTCAGCCGCTGCGTGGCCTCGATCTCCGACTTCACCGCCGCCGCGGGCTTGTAGCCGGCGGCCAGGAATCCCAGTCCTCCCCGGGAGCTCACCGCCGCTGCCAGCTCCGGCGTGGACGGCCCGCCCGCCATCGGCGCCTGGATCACCGGCAACGGCAGGGAGGCGATGTCAAAGCGGGCGTTGCCGCCGGCGGGTGCATCCACGATGGTGGTTCGCTTTCGTGCTGAGGGTACTAGTACAGGAAAATGTCGATCCACTCGCGGTTGTGGGCATGGATCAGGACCAGGAACAGCACGAAGTCGAACAGCAGGTGGACGCTGACAATGTAGGACAGCGACTTGGTCACCGTGAACAGCCGGGCCTGCAGCAGGGCGAAGGGGAAGATGAAGAAGGGCGCCCAGGAATGGAAGCCGAGCTCCCAAAGGAAGGACGTGAACAGGACCGCCTGCAGCAGGTTGGCCTGCCAGTCCGGCAGGTGGCGGCGCAGCAGCGTGAACGCGGTGCAGATGAAGAAGAGTTCGTCCCAGATGCCCAGCACGTTGGTGCCGAGGAAGAGCCGTGCGATGCCGTCCGGGTCGCTGACAGCCGGCCAGTTGGTGTAGACGCCGGTCCGGATCATGTACACCGGCATCAGCGCATACCCGATTACCAGGACGGCAGGCAGGTACCACTTTTCGGCGCGCGTCCACGGCTGGCCCGTCCTGATGGGGAAGCGGATGGCGTGGTCCTTGGTGACGAACCTCGAGACCGAATAGGGAATCCCGACGGCGAGGATCATGGCGGTTCCCATAACCAGCATG
>NZ_BMKV01000005.1:462851-525067 GCF_014644515.1 Pseudarthrobacter scleromae
GGCGATCAAGGCGAGGTCGATCAAGAGGCGCCTGCTGATGAAACCGGCCAGGACCAGCGCGGCGGCCAGGAGGAGGAAGCCGGAGAGGCGGTCCTCGCGGGCAAACAGCAGGAAGCCCGACGCCGACACAAGGGCCGAGGGGATCAACGGCAGTGACGCCGGGCCCGGCTGTGCTGGGCTCACTTTTGCTGTGCCCGTCTGTGCTGTGCCTGCCTGGTCTGGGCCCAACTTTCCTGGGCCCAACTTTCCGGGGCCCGGCGCGGCGGGGTCGGCTTGCGCCCGTGGTTTCTGCCTCATGGTCACCTTTGATGCTTGGACGGCGCTTCCGCTTGGATTCCACACATTTTACTTGCCGCGTGCCGCGCCGGGGCAAGGACGCCGTGCCGCGCTTAAAGGCAAGCGGACGACGCCGGGGAGTGCCGGCGTCGTCCGCTTGCCTTTCAGGGGTGGCCGCTTAGGCGGAGGCCAGTGCCTTGCCTTCACCGCGCAGGCTCAGGGTGAAGGTGTTGGGCCCGCTGCACGTTACGGCGACGCGGCAGGTGGTGGTGTTGTGCCGCGCGGAGAGCTCGCTGGCAGCGGAGTCAAGGGTGTGGTGCAGGGCGGACCGGTCCCAGATTTTCAGGGTCACGGAGTCAGTGGCATCGAACGTCATTATTCAACTTCCATTTCTTGCGGTGGGCGGCCTGGAATCTTCATCGACCAGGCCGTGGTCTCGTCTATGAGGCGGTACTGCATGGGAAAGCGCGTTCCTGTATTTCAATGGTGCAGGTTGCCGAAGGGGGTTGGCAACCGTATCCGGCCGGATGTGACCAAGCACACCGGGCCTCGGCAGTCACTCCCTCGCCGGGAGATCAAGCCTGCCGATGCCTTTCCATAGTGCCCAGCGGCAGGGGCCAGCCTCAAGAATGTTGCGCGTGAGTCTCATCACGTTCCGCCTGGGCGGCACGTGGTTTCGGGTGGCACGGACCCTATTCGTCGAAGTAGGTGCCAATCTCGTTCTCGCCGGAGATGGAAGCGATCACGGCCGCGGCCACTTCGCGAAGCTTGACGTTGCGCGTGCTGGACGCCTTGGTGAGGATGCCGAATGCGGTGTCCCGGGTGCACCTGTTCTCGGCCATGATGGCTCCAATGGCCATGTCGATGGTGGTCCGTGATTTGAGGGCTAGGGCCAAATCGTTCCTGGCCTCGGACAGCTGGGTGATGCGCAGCACCAGCTTCAGTGAGCCTGCTGCCTGCCCCGCGAAAGCCTCCGCTGTGGCGATGTCATCCGCCGAGAACCCGTTGACGCGGCCGGAGTAGAGGTTCAGGACGGCCTCCGCCTCACCGGCGATGTCCATAGGTACAGCAAGGATGGAGGACACGCCCCGTGCCGCAGCGGCCCGCACGTAGGCCTCCCAGCGGTGTTCCCTGACAAGGTCGGGAACCAGCAGCGTCGTTTGGGTGCGCAGCGCGGTGAGGCAGGGGCCGTCTCCAAACCCATTCTGCAGTTCGTCCAGGGAGTGTGCTTCCGAATCGCTGCTGGCCACCGCCTCGGGCCGCTTATGCCGGATCACGGTCACGCCGCAGAGGACCGGATTGCCCGGGGTGGAGAGCCGGGAGGCGGCCACCACGGCGAGGTCGTTAAGGAACTCAGCGATGTCACGGCTGTCCAGGACCATATCCTGCAGCCGCAGGTCCACATCCGGAAACTCACGCCGTCCGGACCCATAACCGTCCGTGCTGTGTCCGTGGGCTGTCACCGCGTGTCCGCTTCCGTCATTTCCGTCATCGCCGTGGCGATCAGGTTCACCTGCGCGGCCGGTATGTCCAGCGCCTCGTGGAGGTAGGCATCGAGGGATACCTCATCGATATCGCCGCCGATGCCGTAGTAGTAGATCCACAGCTTGTCCAGCGGCAGCTCCGTGTCCCGGAAGCGCCGGGCAGTTCCCCTGCGTTCTTCGGCTGCCCGGTCCGGCTGCTCGGGCCCGTCGGCCCCAAGGGGATGCATCCTTACCCTCCGTCGCTGTTGGGTGCGGGGAGTTCGGCTCCCTGCACAATGTCGTGGGCGATCGCGTGGACTTTGCGGTTGCTGGACTTCGCCGCCAAGCGGAGGATCTCCAAGGCGCCGTCCCGTCCGCCCCGGTGCTGGAGCATGATCAGGGATACGGCCGCGTCCACAATGGCCCTGGATTTGAGGGCGGCCCTCAGGTGCTCGGGATGGACGTCCGCCCCGTGCAGGCGCAGCGCGATCCGGAGGACCCTGGACATGGAGGCGGCGTGCTGTTCCAGGAGCACCACGGTTTCCTCGTCGAAGGCGTTGATGGTCTTTGCGTAGCAGTTCAACCCCGCACGGGAGGAAGCGTCGCTGGGGATGGGGACTGCCAGCACGGAGCGGATCCCCTCCCGGGCGGCCGCTTCTGCGTATCCGCTCCAGCGCTCGTCGCCCAGCAGGTCCGGCACCCACACAAGGCGGTGCTGCCGCAAGGCCGTCAGGCAGGGGCCTTCGTCGTACGAATACTGGGTTTCGTCCAGCCGCCGGCCTTCCTCGCTGCTGCTGGCAACCGTTGACAACCCGCCGTCGCGTTCTACCGTGATGGTGCATGTGACAGGACCGTCGGAACCAAGCAGGGAGGCCGACAGGGTGGCCAGGCCTAGAAGGAATTCGGGAAACCCGGGACTTTCAAGCAGCAGGTCCTGCATCCGGTCAGATGTTGTGAGAGTGCTTTCCTTGGCCATCAGGCCTCGATCCTGGATGCACCAGAAGACTCGCCTCTGGCTGGCGGCCGCTGCTCTGTACGCTGGCTGGCCCGAGTATTCAACCCCGGACGTCCCGCACTCCCGAAATCTCCTACTACCGACATTACGCCGGTACGGGACCTATGGATATGCCGGAGCCACCCGGTTTACTCGTCCGGCTCCGTTCGCCGGCCGGTCCCGTCTCCGCCGCCGCCAGGTCCCTCAGCGGAGGGTCCGGGGGCATCGCTCGAACCAGGAAAGTCGTCCGAGTAGGGTGCGCGTGGGCGGGGCAGATCGTCAATGAGCTCGTTGGCTGCCAGGGCCAGCAGGTCGCGCTGCACCGGCGGCAGGGAAAGGAGCCCCTGCAGGTACGCTTCCACCTCGTATTCCCCGGCGTCTCCCGAGAGGCTGAAGTACTTCAGCCACAGATCGGACACAGGAATATCCGCCGCCCTGATGGCGGCGCGGAGCCGGCGGCGTTGTTCCGGTTCGTTCGGATCGAAGCCCATAGGTAGGTCCTAAGCGCCGGCAGGCAGCGTCCCGGCAAGGACGCGTTCGCTGACGTGCTGCAATGCAGCGTTCTCGTCGCGGGCAAGCTTCATCAGCCTCTGCAGTGCTGCCTCATGGGTCATCCCGTACCGTTCCATCAGCGCTCCGCAGGCCCTGTTCACCAGGTCCCGGCTGTACAAGGATGCCTGCAGGACCTCGGTCATCCTGTGCGGGGCTTCGCTGGCCTGGATGTGTGCCAGCAGCGTGGCGGCCGGGGCAGCGAAGAGCTGGAGCAGCGCGGCGCTGGATTCGTCATAGATGTCGGGGGTGGCGGCGTAAAGCTTCAGGGCACCCAGGGATTCCCGGCCGGCCTTCAGGGGAGCGCTGACCACTGACAATATGGGGAGCCCGCGGACGGCTTTCCGCCATTCAGGCCAGCGGGTTTCATTCCCCAGGTCCGTGACCAGTACGGGTTCTTCTGCCGCCCAGGCGGTCAGGCACGGTCCTTCCCCGCACTCGTACTGCGTGGCATCGGCCCGGCTTACGATCCGGTCGGTATAGCCGCTGCTGGTGCGGCGCCCGCGCGAATCCAGAAGCGATACTCCTGCTCCGATCGTCCCGGGAACCGACTCCTTGGCGGCCTGGGCCAGGATCCGGACGGCCGTGGTGACCTTTTCCTCTGTCAGCAGCAGCCCCTGGATGCGAGCTATGACGGTGCTGAGCTCGTCGAGGGGAAGGTGCTGCGCCATAGTCTCAGCATAGAGCCAAGCCCCGGGCGAGCAGCGGATGCCGCTGCCCCCCGCTGTCCGGTCCGCTGCCCAGGAAGGGGCGTGACAGTAAGATGGGCCCATGTCGAGTTCACCGGAGAAAGAACCAATTGAAGAGCTCCAGAGCATTCTGGTGGGCGCGGAAAACGTTGTTGAGTTCCTCACCGGGCTCGCAGGGCTAGCCGCAGCATCGGTTTCCGTGGAGGCGGGTGACCACATTGAGTGTGCAGTCACGCTCAAACTGCGGCGCAAGCCCACGACTGTTGCCGGCAGCAGCCAACGCGCGGTGGAGCTGGACAAAGTTGAACAGGCCGTCGGGGACGGCCCCTGCATCAAAGCGCTGCGCGAGATGTCTCCGGTGATTATCGACGACGTCGCCACGGACTCCCGCTGGCCGGAGCTGACCCGGAAGCTGGCGGAGGCAAACATCCGGAGCTCCCTGGGGGTGCCCCTGGAGATCAGCAGCGAAGCCAGTGTGGCCTTGAATTTTTTTGCGTCCAAGCCAGGCATGTTCACCGCGGGTGTCTATGAGAAGGCCGTGGGCTTCGCTGCTGCCGCCCACAACACGCTGCATCTCTCAGTCCGCCTCGACACAGCGCAAAGCCGGGCGGAGAACCTGGAAGCTGCCATGGAGAGCCGGACTGCCATCAACCTGGCATGCGGCGTCATCATGGCCCAGAACAGGTGCTCCCAGGCGGAAGCCATGGACATCCTCACCAAGGTCTCCAGCAACCGCAACCAAAAGCTGCGGGACGTCGCCGCGGAGCTGATTGAACAACTGACCGGCGACAGGGTCAAGACGCACTTCGACGCCTAAAGAACTCGATGGCTGCACATCGCCTCGACGCTGCAGTGCGCCTGTGCCTGCTCCTCGCGGCAGTGGCCACCGTGGGCGGCATGTTTGGTTTCCTGCTGGTGTGGGGTCAGTTGGTGATTCCCGGATGGGCTCTTAGCGCCTCGCTGCTCGTACTTTCGCTCGTTCTCGCAATCGCTCGCGCATTGCTGCGCCGCCGGAACGCTGCGCCGGGCGAGCAAAGATCTGCCCGCAGGCGTTCACCACAGTGGGTGGGCATTGCGGTGTTGGCCGGAGTTTGCAGCGTCATGGGTGGGGTAGGAGACCTTGGTGCTACCTACACGGTCCTGCGTCCCCCGGGCCCCGGCTTCTGCCAGGCAGCAGTGAGAGAGCATTCGTTCCTGTTTGCCGGTGGCGGTGAGTTGTACGCAGTGGGGCTTGGCGGCTTTGGCAGGCCCGTCAGTTCCTGGACCGCCGATGATGGATACCAGCCCATTGCGTCAGGCTCCTACGACTTCACGTGGGACGCCGAAGGTGCGCTTCTGTCCGTGCATGGTGGCTCCGATCCCGTGTGGCCGGCATTGCACGACTTTGATTGCCCTGCACGCGACAGCTGAGTGGTCCGGGCCAGCTTGGCTACAGGGCTGCCCCAGCAATAGGCCGCGATTTACCCTCAGTCCGCCTGCAGCACGGAGACGCTGCAGGCCGTGCCGGACCAGCGGATGTCCCAGCAGTTGCCGTGGCCCAGTACCTCGAAGCTGTCATCGCCTGCCGCTGCCAGCACCAGGGCGGTGTTCTCGTCCACGGCCACAGCCCTCTCCACCAGCCCTGCGGCCACGGCTCCCACTGCGCGGCTGAGCGTGCCGGCCTGTGCTGCGTGGACATCAATTGAATACGGGGCCAGGCCCAGGCCGTCCCGGATTTCGAGCTCGGCCAGGCCCTCCGAGCATTCTTCGCCGCAGACCTCAATGCCGCGGTTCCGGTAGCCGCCCACCAGCGCCCTGCGGGGTGCGATCATGGCCCCGGCGGAAAAGCCGAGGTAGGGCACGCCGCCGGCCACGGCCCGTGAAATGGCGGTTGCGGAAGCGGCGAGTCCTTCCCAGTACGCCGGCGTCAGTCCACCGCCCACCACCAGCCCGTCGACGCCGTCGAACACTGAAGGGTTGGGAGGCGCGCCCGCACCCAGCAGGACCGGCACCACCTCAAGCGGAATCCGTGCGAGCAGCGGATCCACGTAAGCCGGAAGGAGGCTTTCCGGGTTCCCGCCGCGGTCATGAACTACCACCGCCACCCGCGCGGGTGCCTCCTGGCGGGAACGCTGGCTGACGGCCTGGGCGAAGCGGTCAAACACTTCCGGAAACGCCAGATGGTCCGGCCCGGCGCCGGCAAGGAAGATGCTCATGGCCTTCAAGATACCGGCCCCAACGGCCTTTCCGCCGGAGTGGGAACCCCGTTTCCGCAGGCCATTGACAGCCCGTGCGGGCAGGACTATCGTACAACCAAATGGTTGTAGATCAGCTCCGTGAAGTCGAACTGGACCGCCTGTTCCAGGCGTTCGCAGATTCCACCCGCCGCGACATTGTGCGCCGGGTGACGGTGGGGGAGTATTCAGTTTCCGGTCTCGCTGTCCTCTATGCCATGAGCTTCGCCGCAGTCCAGAAGCACGTTGCGGTGTTGGAGCGCGCATCCCTGGTCACCAAGGAAAAGCGCGGAAGGGAGCAGATTGTGCGGGGTAACCATGAAGGCCTGCAAAAAGCCCGGCGGCTGCTCGACGAGTATGAGGCGATCTGGCGGCAGCGCGTCGACCGGATCGCAGACATTCTGGCTGAAGGATAAGGAAGGTTGCGCAATGCCTGTTATCAGTTCCACCAAGAATCCCGAGGCCCTCAGCCTCACCCTCGTGGCGGAGTTCGACGCCGGCGTCGAGCGCGTCTGGCAGATCTGGGAAGACCCGCGCCAGCTGGAGCGTTGGTGGGGTCCGCCCAACTATCCGGCCACGTTTGACCGGTTCGACTTCCAGCCCGGCGGGAAGGCCGACTATTACATGACCACCCCCGAAGGCGAGAAGCCCCGAGGCTGGTGGAAGTTCAGAACCATCGAGCCGCCGCGCAGGCTCGAATTCGATGACGGCTTCGCTGACGAAACCGGAGCGCCCTTGGATGCCATGGGCAGTGCCCATGCCGCTGTAGACCTGGAGGACATCGGCGGCCGCACCCGTATGACCATCATGTCCATCTTCGATTCCGAAGAGCAGCTGGAAGAGATGGTCAAGATGGGCATGGAGGAGGGTATGAAGGAGGCTTTAGGCCAGATTGACGCGATCCTCGCCGAACACGCCAACGCCTGAACGGCCCGCCGCGCCACAGCGGACCTGAAGCGTACGACGGCGGGACGTCCCGCCGTCGCACGCTTCAGCCTTTTCCGGGGCTGCTGCCGGCAGGGCCTACCGGTCCGGGGCCGCGGCGAATACCAGGAGTGAACTAGTGGCGGTGGCCAGGAGCTCACCGGCCGGCCCGAAGATGCGCCCCTCGGCGAAGATGACCCGCGATCCCGGTTTGGTCACGGTCCCCTCGGCCCGCAGCACGCCGTGCTTGAGGGTGATGGGGCGGAGGTAGCTGACGGAGAGGTCGATGGACGTGTACCCGAATCCAGCGGCCAGGGTGCTGTGCCCCGCGCACCCCACAACGGTGTCCAGCAGCGTACAGGCCAACCCGCCGTGCACCACGCCCAGCGGGTTGTAGTGCGCTTCGGCCGGCCGGCATTCGAATTCCACGCGCCCCGGCTCAACCCCAACAAGGGCCAGGTTCATCAGGGACGCCATGGGCGGCCGCGGAATGGTTCCGTCCCGCATGCCGGAGAGGTAGTCCAGCCCGGACATCAGGGACAGGTGCCCAAGGCCCACGCTCGGATCGGTCCAGCTGAACGTTGCCGAGCGCTCCGTTGCTCCGTTGCCATCCATTGGCACTGCCTCCTCCGTGTGGCCCGCCTGCCCAGCTTAAGCGAAGCGACGCCCCCCGGCTCCAGCTCCGTGCCGTTGTTCGGGATGGGCGTTGAACCCGGCCAACGGGTTCTGAATACTGGAAGGAAGGCGTAGGGACAAACGTGGGGCGGTGGCAGCAATGGGGAGCGGTGCAGCAGAGTACCGGAAGCGCCTGGAGCGTGCCGCCGAACTCCGCACCTACCGCGGGGCAGGCATCAGCGCGGAGGAAGAAGCCGAGCTGGACGCCCTTGAAGTGAAGGAGCGGGAGAAGCGCAAGAAGGTGAGCGACTCCGCCCGGGCGGAGTACCTTGTCCGTGATGCCATGGCGCAGGGCAAGTTCGACAACCTCAAGTACGCCGGCAAGCCGATTCCCGGGCTGGGGGAGTCGTACGATCCCGACTGGTGGGTCAAGGGCCTCATCCAGCGGGAAAACATCAGCGGCCTCGGTCCGGCGGCCATCCTGCTCCGGAAGGAGGACGCCGAGCTTGATGCCAGGCTTGACGCCCAGTACACGGAGCAGCAGGTGCGGGACATCCTGCAGGATTTCAACCGCCGCGTCGTCGACGCCCGGCGCCAGCTGCAGGGCGGTCCGCCGGTCATCACCAAAACCCGGGACGTAGAGGAGGAAGTGGGCCGGTGGCGCCAGCGCCGTGCGGCCCGGCCTGCCGAGACTCCGGCAGAACCGCAGCCTGCGCGCCCCTGGTGGCAGCGGCTGTGGAAAGGTGCAACGTAGCCGAACGTACGACGCCGTTGCGTCCCGCCGTCGTCGTCCTCGCCTTAGTGGGATCCCTGCCCGGGTGGGCAGTTCGCCCCATTGCGCTACGGCTGGGTGTGCCCGAGTATCAAGTGACGATACTGAAGACCAGTCAGACTTTGGGGGGACATCTATGAAGATTTCGCGAAGGATTCTTGCTGCCAGCGCTGCCCTTGCGTTGATGGGCGGGACAATACTCACGGCTCAACCTGCCTCGGCTGACGACGGGTATGCCAACTGCAACGTGTGGATTCACTATGAGTTCAATGTGGGGGCCAGTTGCAACTCCAACGCCCCGGGCACTGAGTATCAGGTTGCGGGCCGGTGCCGTCATGTCCCCACTGGCCATGAGGCCATTGTGCGTGGGCCCTGGAGGTGGCAGATGCCGGCCTCGCAGGGCTTCAACACCTCGTATGCCCAATGCCCCACTGGCACCAGGGCGGTAGAGGTTTGGCGCAACGTGCGATAGGCGTCCCGCCGCCGTGATGTCCATCTGCAGCCACGAGCCCCGGGGAAAGAACCGCGGCCGGCTGAAACTGGACTAGGGGCGGGGGCTGGGTGACGGTGACGGGCTCGGGCCCATCATCGATGGTGGAGGAGCCGGGAACGGATTGGTGGGATACAGCGGGGCGGCCTGAAGCATGTAGTTGGCCCACTGCGGCCCGGCAATCATGTAGCCGTCCAGGCGGGGATAGAAAGTCCCGTTGATGGTCACGTTCTGCCCTGCCCGCTTCTGTCCCTCCAGTGCGTCGCCGAAAAAGGACGCGGTGGCAATACCGGAGGTGTAGCCAACAATCCAAGTGGACCCATTGTTGTTTGATGTACCGGTCTTGGCCGCCACCGGGAACTTGTCATGGGTCTTGGGATTGATCCACACGCCTGAACCCCTGACGAGCACATCCTGCAGCACATTATTGACTCCACGGGCCACGTCCGGCTTCACAGCGTCACGGCACTCCACAGGCTGGGCGGGAAGATTGCCTCCTGCTGCATCCTTGACGTCCACCAGGGCGATGGGTGTGCAGTAGCGGCCGTCATTGGCAAACGTGGCAAAGGCGTTGGCCAGGTGAAGAGGAGCCACACCAATAGCGCCGAGAAGGTTGCCCAGCTGATGCATGTTGATCGGGGCTCCATCGAGTCCGCTGTGGAGCCCCACCGCGTCCACCATCTTCTGGATACCGCAGAAATCCAGCTGCGCGGCCGTGGCGAACGTGGCCGTGTTGATCGAGTTGTACAGCCCGTAATTGATGGGCATCTTCCTGTAGAAGCCCTCCTCGGCGTTCTGGAGGTCGTCAGCGGCGCCCAGCGTAGGGTTGTTCTGGGCGGTGTTGTAGGCGCCCATCACCTTCCCGCAGGTGGACCGCCACGGGAAGTCCAGCGGATAGACGCGCCGTGAAGCATCCACCTCCGCAGTCAGGGACTTGCCCTCGTTCAGCCACTGGGCAAAGGTGAACGGCTTCATGGTGGACCCGGGCTGGAAGCCGCCCGCTCCGTTGAGGTCATTCCCCTGCGGGTCCTTGGCATCCACGTTGAAGTTCAGGTGCGTGTCGAACTTCCCCGGTTCCGGCAGGAACACCGTGTTCTGGGCCATCGCCAGGATCTTGCCGGTCCCCGGCTGCACGGTGACCAATGCGGCGCCCCACCGGTCCGGGTTCGGTCCTGCCGTGCCGTCCACCTGTGCCTGGGCGGCCGCCTGCAGCCTGCTGTCCAGGGTGGTGACAATGGTGAGTCCGCCGCGGTACAGCTTCCGCTGCCGTTCTATCAGGCTGGGCCCGTACGCAGGGTTGTTCAGGATGAGGTGGGACACGTAGTCGCAGAAGTAGGGCGCCATGGCCGCGTAGGCGCAGCCCTGCCGCTCCGGACTGATCTTCAGCTCAATCGGCGTGGCCACGGCTTCATTGTGCTGCTCCTGCGTGATCTTGCCCTGGAGCAGCATCTCCGAAAGCACCTGGTCCCGGCGGACGACTGATTTGTCCGGGTTGATCGCAGGGTTATAGAACGTTGGGCTGTTGACGAGCCCGGCCAACAGCGCGGCCTGCGGAAGGGTGAGGTCCTTGGCGGTGGTGCTGAAGAAGTAGCGCGACGCCGCCTCGATGCCGTAGGCGTCGCTGTTGAAGAAGACGATATTCAGGTACCCCTCAAGGATCTGCTCCTTGGTGAACTTCTTTTCCAGCGCAATGGCCAGCTTCATCTCCCGCAGCTTGTCACCAACGTCCTTCTGTCCGGAGAGGATCACCTCGTCCGGCCTGTCCTGCGACAAGCGCGCTTCGTTAATCACGTTGGTGACGTACTGCTGCGTGATGGTTGAGGCGCCCTGCTGGCCACCCTGTGTCAGGTTGGACACCACGGCCCGCACGATCCCCTGGGGATCGATGCCGGCGTGTTCGTAAAACCTGCTGTCCTCGATGGCGATGATCGCGTCCTTGATGTGGGGCGACATCTGGTCCAGCGGAATCCTGACGCGGTTCTCGGCAAAGAAGGTGGCGATCGGCTGGCCGTCGGACGTGAGGACTTTGGTGGATTGCGACGGCGGCTGGACAGTGAGTTCTTCCGGCAGGCTGTCGAAGAATCCAATGGAATTACTGACGCCGAACCCCGCTGCCGCCACCGCCGGAACCACCAGGCTGGCGGCCAGGACGCCGCACATGGCACTCGCCGCCAGGAACCCCAGGAACCTTCCCAGGGCAGCGCCGAAACCGCTTCCGCGCTTCCTTTTCTTCGCCATCATTCAGCCCTCGAGCTTGGAGGTCTCAAAAGACTACGCCCGTCCAGCGGCACATTGCCCTGCTGAAAGGTCAGGATTTGATCACACTCACAATCTTGACCCGGCGATAGTTAACGACATATCGTTAACTATCGCCGAAGATGTCGGTGAATTTATCCTGTGAGAGGACGATGCCACGATGAAAGGCATACACGAAGAGAAATTTCCCGGCGCTGAATTCGGAAACGAGCCCTTCGGGCGGGGCAGGGGCCGCCGGGGGCCGCACGGACACCGTGGTGGAGGCTTTGGTCCTGGTTTTGGGCCGGGCTTTGGGTCCGGTTCCGGACCTGGTTTTGGGCCCGGTTTTGGACCAGGGTTCGGCCGTGGCTCACGGCGCGCCAGCAGGGGGGATGTCCGGGCAGCCATCCTTTCGCTCCTGGCCGAGGCACCCTCCAACGGTTACGGACTGATCAAGACGATTGCCGAAAAGACGGAGGGCGCGTGGCGGCCCAGCCCCGGCTCCATTTACCCCACGCTGCAGCAACTCGTCGACGAGGACCTGATCTCAGCCCTCAGCGAGGGCCGCGGGACGGAGTTCACGCTCACGGATCGGGGCCGGGCCTATGTGGCCGAGCACGGTGAGGAAATGGACAATGCCTGGAATGCCGGGCCGGACAGCTCCGACCGCGAGTTCCATCAGAGCATCGGCAAGCTGATGGGAGCCATCCACCAGTTCGGCAGTGGTGTTACCGAGGAACAGCGCGCCGCGGCCATCGAAAAAATGGATGAGACCCGGCGGGCCCTGTACAAGATCCTGGCTGACTAAACGCGGCGGTTGCAGCCCGGCTTCCGGGCCATAACCGCCGCGCCGGTCAGGCGAAGGAGTCTTCCTTAACGCGCGTGGCGCTCTTGCGGAGCCGCTCGGCGGAATCCGCCAGCCCAGCCGCGGGGGAGTGGGAAACGGGATGCTGCGGATTGAATCCCGCGCCGATTTCACCGAACGCATAGGCGCTCTCAGCATGTTCAGCCAGATCCACTCCAGCGGTTTCCGCCTCAAGGCTGACCCTGAAACCGATGGTCTTGTTGATGGCGCGGCCAATGACAAAGGTTCCGGCGCCGGAGAGCAGCAGGGTGATCACCACAGCCGCCGTCTGGGCAATCAGCTGCTGCGCACCCCCGCCGTAGAGGAGTCCGCCGCCCTGGCCATCCACGGGAAGGGCGATGAAGCCGAGCGCAAGGGTTCCGATGAGTCCGGCGCCGAGGTGCACCCCCACAACGTCCAGCGAGTCGTCCAGGCCGAAGCGGTACTTCAGGTCAACGAAGACGGCGCAGGCAGCTCCGGCCACGAAGCCCAGGCCGATAGCGGCCACAGGGCTGATGTTGGCGCAGGACGGGGTAATGGCCACGAGCCCGGCAACCACACCCGAGGCAGCACCGAGGGACGTGGGATGACCGTGGCGGATCTTTTCGGTGACCAGCCAGCTCAGCATCGCCGCGGCGGGAGTCACCAGGGTGTTCACCCAGATCAGGCCTGCCTGCTCAGCAGTTGTTGCCGCGCCGCCATTGAAGCCGAACCAGCCGAACCACAGGATCGCGGCGCCCAGCATGATGAAGGGAATGTTGTGCGGACGGTGGTTGGGGTCCTTGGCAAAACCGTGGCGCTGGCCCACGATCAGGGCCAGGACCAGGGCTGCGGTCCCGGAGCTGATCTCCACCACTGCGCCGCCGGCGAAGTCGATGACCTGGCCGAACACGGCGGTCACTGCCCCGCCGGCGCTCATCAGCCCGCCGCCCCAGACCATGTACGCGAGCGGGCAGTAGACCACCGTGATCCAGAGCGGCACAAACAGTGCCCAGGCGCCGAACTTTGCGCGGTCAGCGATCGCTCCGCTGATCAGCGCCACCGTGATGATCGCAAACGTGGCGCTGTAGCCGGCCTTGATCAGGTCGGGGGAGCCCATCAGGTTCTGCAGGCCGAAGTTGGCGAAGGGGTTGCCGAAGATGCCCAGCACACCGTCGCCCGTTGTCATGGAGTAGCCCCACAGGACCCACACCACGCCGACGATCCCGGCGGAGATGAAGCTCATCATGATCATGTTGAGGGCGGCCTTGGCGCGGGTCATGCCGCCGTAGAAAAGGCCCAGTCCGGGCGTCATCAGCAAAACCATCGCGGCTGAAATCATCAACCAGACATGTTGGGCAGAAATTTCCACCTGCGGGTCCCTTCGCGTTGCGCCAGCGGGGCGCTCTTTGCCGGCCCTCGCACTTCCCCCGGCGTCTATGTTTGTCCTCCGGTGTTTCGGGAAAGGCGCGCAAAAGTTGCGTCTGCGTTACACAATCCGCGCTTGCGTGAAGTTCACGCGTCGATCATGTTTCAAGCGTGTTAACCGCTGCCCCCATGCGGCGGCACCGAAATGGCATAAGGCCCCAGGCCCAGCACAACGGCGCGGGACGGACGGCGCGGAAGGTGAGAACCGTCGTCGGACGCGTTGAACTGGCAGGTTTCCTGCCTGTAACCGGCGGCTCACCCTCCCGGGCGCTGATTTTTTCCAGCCTTAAAGAACGACGACGGCGCGCCGCTGAGGAGGTGCGGTGCGCCGTCGTCGTGCGCTGCGGAAGATGGAGGCCCGGCGGGGCGGCAGCGAGTGGGTCAGAAGTGCCGCGCGTTGGCCAGCACGGGAAGTTTGCTGCGCACCTCATCCACAACGGACGGGTCGATATCAACGACGGCGAGTTCCGGCTTGCCGTCCAGCGCCACCACGGCGGAGCCCAGGGGGTCGATCACCGCGCTGTGCCCTATGCCCGTAGGCGCGCTCCCTGCCGGACCTGCGCCGATGGTTTCCGGGTCCCCCTGGCCGCAGGCCACCACGAACGTGGTGCTGTCCAGGGCGCGTGCCCGCACCAGGAGGTCCCACTGCTCAGCCTTGCCCTCCCCGGCACCCCAGGACGCGCACACGATGTTGACCTGCGCCCCGGCCCGGGCGTTGGCGGTGAAGAGGGCCGGGAAACGGACGTCGTAGCAGGTGGCGAGGCCGAAGACCGTGCCGTTGAGCTCAAAGGTCACCGGAGTTTCACCCGCGTCAACGGTCTTCGACTCTGTAAAGCCGAACGCGTCGAAGAGGTGGACCTTGTCGTAGGAGGTGTCCACGCCGGGGCCCGTGACCAGCAGGGTGTTGCGGACCCGGCCGTCCTTCCCGGGAGTGAACATGCCGGCCACGATCGCAATGCCCAGGTCCCGCGCAATGGCCCGGACTTCGCCGGCCCAGGGGCCGTCCAGTGGCTCTGCGACATCGCGGAGGGAGTGGCCGAAGGCGCGCATGGCGGCCTCGGGAAACACCACCAGTTCCGCACCGGCGGCTTTCGCCTGGGCAGCGTAGTCCCGGATCAGTCCCAGGTTTTCTGCGGGGTCCGCACTGCTGATGATCTAGGCGACAGCCAGACGCATGGACGCTCCAATCTGTGGGGCCGCTACTGTTTGTAGCCTTCTACTTCGCTGACGGGCCGGGCTTCGGCATCGTTGGGGTTCTCACCGGAGTCCGACTTGGCCCGCCGCTGCCGCAGCAGGTCCCAGCACTGGTCCAGGCTTTCCTCCACCTGCTTCAGCCGCGCCTTGTCCGGCACCTGCCCGTCCCCGGAAGCCTCCCGCAGTGAGTGCTCCTCCTCAACGAGGGCCTGGATGCGCGTCAAAATATCCTGATCGTTCATGGCTTCCCCTTACTCCCCGGACCGGTTACCCCAGCGTACGCCTGTACCATCTGAATCATGCCCACTGTGCTTGATATGGCAGGTCCAATCCTGGAAATGCTGACCTGGATGTGCCTGCCCGCCGGGCTCGCACTGCTCTTCTACACAGGCTTCCTCCGCCGCTTCGTTCATCCGTGGGCTGTGGCTGAAGCGGTGGTGTACTCCGACAGCACGGGGGTGGGCTTCCGCTGGTTCGACCGCAAGTACCAGGTGCACCACGCGCCCATGTCACCCCACGACATCAGGGAGCTGTCCGTGGGCGAAACCCTCCCTATCTACTACCACCCCAAGCGCCCCACCCAGTGGCAGACCGCTGCACCGGAGGAGGCAGGCAGGACCGCATCAGTACTGGGCTGGTGCCTGACGGGCATCGGCGCCGTGGCGTTCCTTGCCGGCTTTATCCTGCCGATGTTCTAGAGGCTGCTCTGGCGGCCGCCCTAGCCGACAAGCACCACGCCAATGCCGAGGGCGCCCAGCAGCACCCCGGCGAAAGCCGTCCACAGCACGGCGGTGATATCGGCGTCGTGCATTTCCTTGCGGATGCCGTGCGAGCTCACGCTGTAGCGGCGCCGCTGCGTGAAGTAGATGCCGGCGGCCGTTCCGGCCGACACCGTGAACAGGAGCAGGATGGGCAGGCCATGCTGCGGCAGCCAGCGCAGGAAAATCGCGCTTACTGTCACCAGGGCCAGCATGGTCCTGCCCCACGCAAGAGTGGTCCGTTCAGGTTGCAGGCCGGGATCCCCATGCAGTGGCGCGGGACCGGGGGATGGTGCCACGGGTCAGGGCCAGAGAATGAAGATCAGGACGACGGCGGCCGCCAGGGCGCCGGCGGCGGCCAGCAGCGGCACGATGAGCGGCAGCGGCAGCGGCGCCTTGTTGCGCATGCTGCGTTCCACCCGGAGCCACCGGACAGCGGAGCCGGCGCTTAACAGCATGCCGAGCAGAAGCAGGACCACCGCCAGGCCCTTGCGGACCGGCTCCAGGAAGAGGTCCGAGGTGAAGGCCTCAATGGCGATACCGCCGGCCAGCAGCGCGAGGGAGGTGCGGATCCAGGCAAGGAACGTGCGCTCATTGGCCAAGGTGAAACGCGGGTCCGGTTCCTCCCCGCCAGGCAGCAGGCGTTCGGCGATTTTCCCGCGCGACGGCGGGACGGGGGCGCTGGCGGGCTGCTCGCGGTTGGTCACGGTGCCAGTTTAGCTACGCGGCTGCTCTTGCCCTGATGCGCTAGGCCCCGCTGCGAGGGGCGAACATGATCACGGCCACGCCCAGCAGGCAGATCAGTGAACCCGTGATGTCCCAGCGGTCTGGCCGGAAGCCGTCAAAGATTATTCCCCAGGCCAGCGATCCGGCCACAAACACCCCGCCGTAAGCCGCCAGGATCCGGCCGAAGTGGGCGTCAGGCTGGAATGTGGCCACGAAGCCGTAGGCCCCCAGTGCGATGACACCCAAGCCGGCCCACCACCAGTCCTTTCCTTCACGCACTGACTGCCACACCAGCCATGCGCCGCCGATTTCCGCCGCAGCAGCCAGGACAAACAGCACCACGGTCTTGGCGATGCTCACAGCTTCATCATGGATACCCACGACGCCATCATGCCAGCCGGCTTCACAAGGGGTCGGGAATGCCGGGGGCCGGGCCGGGGTTGGGCCGTGTATGGAGCGCATCGGATTTCTCTCATTTGGCCATTGGGGTCCCGGGCAGGGCTCCCGCACCAGGACTGCCGGTGATGCCCTCCTCCAGGCCATCGACCTGTCGGTGGCCGCCGAGGAGCTCGGGCTGGACGGAGCATTTTTCCGGGTGCACCACTTTGCCCGGCAGCAGGCCTCGCCATTCCCGCTTCTGTCCGCCATCGCCGCGCGCACCACCAGGATCGAGATCGGCACCGGCGTCATCGACATGCGGTACGAAAACCCGCTCTACATGGCCGAGGAAGCCGCGGCCGCGGACCTGATCAGCAGCGGCCGGCTGCAGCTCGGCATCAGCCGCGGGTCACCCGAGCCGGCCCGCCAGGGAGCGGCAGCATTCGGGTACGTGCCCGAACCCGGAGAAACGGACGCGGACATGGCCCGCCGGCACACCGCCCTCTTCCGGAAGGCGATCACCGGCGCGGGGGTCGCGGAAGCGGACCCGCGGTACGCAGGCGGAGCCGTGGGGCTCCTGCCGGTCCAGCCGCAGTCGCCCGGGCTCGCCGAGCGAATCTGGTGGGGAGCCGGAACCCGGAAGACGGCGGTCTGGGCCGCGGAACTGGGCATGAACCTGATGAGCTCCACGCTGCTGACCGAGGACACCGGCGTGCCCTTCCACGAACTCCAGGCCGAGCAGATCCAGCTGTTCAGGGACGCCTGGGCTGCAGCGGGCCACGAGCACACGCCACGGGTATCGGTCAGCCGCAGTGTCCTGCCCATCGTGGATGAGGAAGACAGCCGCTTCTTTGCCGGTGCCGCCCTTCGGGACGGCCGGGACCAGGTGGGCGTTATTGACGGGCTTACCGCCAGGTTCGGGAAGAGCTACGCGGGCGCTCCGGACGTGCTGGCGGAGCAGCTTGCCGCGGACACGGCCGTCCAGGAGGCTGACACGCTCCTGCTCACCGTCCCGAACCAGCTTGGGGTGGACTTCAACGCGAAGCTGCTGGGAACAATCGCCCGTGACATCGCGCCTGCGCTGGGGTGGAGCCCCGGCTAAAGAACAGCCGCCGGTGCGGGGGTGCGGCCATGATAATTTCTCCCCGTCAGCAGCATTTCCGCGATATAATAAGCAAGCTTACTGAAATATCTGGAACGATCCGCGTCTTCCAACCGTTACTCTTAGAGTGCGGCTTGGGGGGCTTAGCGCCACCATTACAGCGTGACTGCGGAACGGTCATATGACGGAGAGAGAGAAACATGGCTCGCGCCGCTCTAGGCTTAATCGCATGATCCGGTTACGCCAGTTGGCCCAAGCGGCCACTGTCCTCACTACGCCCTTGTCGCCGGAGGACATCTTAGCTCTGTTCAATCCCGTCTATTCTGCGCGGCAGCTTCGTGGCGTCGTCACGCGCGTTGTGCAGGAGACGGCGCAATCTGCCACGATCTTTTTCCGGCCCGGCCGTGGCTGGCACTCGCACCTGGCAGGCCAGTGGGCGCGCATCGGCGTCGAACTCGACGGCGTCCGCCACTGGCGCTCCTATTCCCTTAGCGCCCCCGCCGGCAAAGACCCCGCCATCACGGTCACGGACGTCGGTGCCGTGTCCGGCACACTGGTCCGCACCACCAAGCCCGGTGACGTCCTGTTCCTGGCTCCGCCGCAAGGAGACTTCGTCCTCCCCGAGCACCCGCGGCCCCTGCTGATGGTGACCGCAGGCAGCGGCATCACTCCTGTGATGTCCATGATCCGTACGCTCGTCCCGCGGCGTCCGGATGCCGACGTCGTGCTGGTCCACTCCGCCCGCACGCCAGGCGACAGCCTCTTCCGCGAGGAACTTGCCGAATTGGCGGACCAGTTCCCCAACTTCCGCCTGGCCCACTGGTTCACTGGCGAGCAGGGCCGCATGGACCTCACCAACACCTCCCAGCTGGACGAGATCTGCCCTGACTGGAAAGAACGTTCAGCCTACGCCTGCGGCCCGGACAGCTTCCTGGACGACGCCGAGGCGTTGTGGAAGCGCGCGGCGCTCACCACTGCCGCGCCCGGCTCCGATGTGGCGGTCGCCGGCGGCGCCGGCAACCTCATGATTGAACGGTTCAACACCACGTTCGACGCCGGTGTGGGGCACGACGGCGGACTGGTCACCTTTGAGGCCTCCGACCGGGAGGTGGAAGCCGACGGCGACACCCCCATCCTGGACGTGGGTGAGGACGCCGGGGTACTGATGCCCAGCGGCTGCCGTATGGGCATCTGCCACAGCTGCCTGACCCCACTTCTGTCCGGCCAGGTCCGCGACCTCCGCACCGGGGAAGTCCACGGCGAACCCGGCCAACTGATCCAAACGTGTGTCTCGGCAGCCGCCGGACCCGTCAACCTCGAAATCTGAGGAGCATCACGGTATGACTGTAATTTCACCGAGCAAAACCACACCCGCCGAAGGCAAGCCGACCGGAGGGTCAAGGACGCGCCCCGGAAAGCTGGCCGAGTCCGGCAGCCCCACCGTCCGGCCGCCGGCCGCCGCCCACCTGACCGACGAGCAGGTGGCGGAACTTGGGCGGGAACTCGACGCCATCCGCGACGAGATCCTCGGCAAGCGCGGGGCGGCAGACGCCGCCTATATCCGCCGCGTGATCAAGATCCAGCGTGGCCTGGAGATCTCCGGCCGTGCCGCGTTGCTGGTCAGCAAGAACAAGGCTGCCTGGGTCACCGGAACCACGCTGCTGAGCCTGGCCAAGATCCTGGAAAACATGGAAATCGGGCACAACGTCCTGCACGGCCAGTGGGACTGGATGCGGGACCCGGACATCCACTCCACCACGTGGGAGTGGGACTTCGTCACCCCCTCACGCTCGTGGCAGCACACCCACAACGACCTCCACCACCGCTGGACCAACGTGGTGGGCAAGGACAACGACGTCGGATACAACCTCCTGCGGATGGACGAACAGCAGCCATGGAAGCCCATTAACCTGGCCAACCCGCTGTTCAACGCCATCCTGGCGCCGCTCTTCGAGTGGGGCATCGCCATCTACGACCTTGAGCTCACGGAGTTCAAGGAAGGCAAGAAGTCCAAGGAAGCGCTGCTCAAGGACCTCAAGGCCCTCGGCAAGAAGGTTGTCACCCAGTTCACCAAGGACTACGCCGCAACCCCGGCCGTAGCCATGCTGACCGGCTCCGGCAAGCAGGCCCTTTACGGCACGCTGACTGCCAACGCCGTGCGCAACGTCTGGGCCCACGCCGTGATCTTCTGCGGACACTTCCCCGAAGGCACGGACACCTTCACGGAGGAAATGGCGGAAGGCGAAACCCGCGGCGACTGGTACATCCGCCAGATGATCGGCTCCGCCAACATCTCCGGGTCGAAGTTCATGCACATCATGACCGGTAACCTCTCGCACCAGATCGAGCACCACCTCTTCCCGGACCTGCCCTCCAACCGGTACGCCGAGGTGGCGCCCAAGGTCCGTGAGATCTGCCAGCGCTACGGTTTGAAGTACACCACCGGGCCGCTGCTGAAGCAGGTCGGATCCACCTGGGGCAAGATCTTCAAGCTGGCACTCCCCGGCAAGACGGCCACGGCTTAACAACCGCACCGCCTGTCCAAAGCACTGAAAGCACCTCCGGTTCCGGGATTTTCCCCGGGACCGGAGGTGCTTTTCTGTCCCCACCGACGCTCTCTCACTTAACGCAAAGTTTCACCTGACGCTCTCTCACTCCCTACAGGTTCCCGGCGGACGCTCTCTCACTCCCTACAGGTTCCCGGCGGACGCTCTCTCACCTTCCCTGGAACCCTCTCGCGCACCCGGGGCAGGCTGCGCATAATTGATTCCACAGCCGCGGCGGCCAACGGAGGAATCATGCGGATTCTCGGAGCACTCATCGTTATCTGGCTCATTATTGGCGGTGTAGCCGCCTGGCAGCGCGGCTATTTCGGCGCCGCACCCGGCAACTGCGCGGAGGCCGGAACAATTGCCGTCACCATCGCTGCCGGACCCCTGAACTACATGGGAGCAAATCCCCAGATTTCCTGCGAACTTCCGCAACCCTCCCCGTAGCAGGGCCGGCCTTGCAACCAACCCACGCGGGGAAGACTGGACTGGGCGGTGGACCGCCCTAGAGTAGGTACTGCGCGGCCGCGGCACCCTCCCGGCCGCATCGATCCCACAGTCTCGAAAGGACCCGCCGCGATGGCCTTCATCACCGTTGGAACCGAAAACAGCACTGATATCGAGCTATACTACGAAGACCACGGCTCCGGCCAGCCCGTCGTCCTGATCCACGGCTACCCCTTGGACGGTTCCTCCTGGGAAAAGCAGACGGTTGCCCTCCTGGACGCGGGCTACCGTGTCATCACGTACGACCGGCGCGGCTTCGGGAAATCCAGCAAGACCACCGAGGGCTACGACTACGACACCTTCGCTGCCGACCTCAACACCATACTGACAACACTGGACCTGACCGACGTCGTTCTGGTGGGCTTCTCCATGGGGACCGGAGAGGTGGGCCGTTACCTGGGCACGTACGGCTCCGCGCGGGTGGCGCGGGCAGCCTTCCTCGGCTCCCTGGAACCGTTCCTGCTTAAGACCGATGACAACCCGGACGGCGTCCCGCAGGAGGTCTTCGACGGGCTGACGGAAGCAGTCACCGCAGACCGGTACGCCTTCTTTACCGAGTTCTTCAAGAACTTCTATAACTCCGATACTTTCCTGGGCACGCCCCGCCTCAGCCAGGAAGCCGTAGATGCCAGCTGGAATACGGCGTCCAGCGCTGGGGCCACCGCCTCGGTGGCAGCCCAGCCCACATGGCTGACCGACTTCCGGGACGACATCCCCAAGATCGACGTTCCCGCGCTCATCCTCCACGGCACCGCGGACAATATCCTGCCCATCGACTCCACCGGCCGGCTGTTCGCCAAGGCACTGCCCGCTGCCGACTATGTGGAAATCGAAGGTGCCCCGCACGGCCTGCTGTGGACGCACGCCGCCGAAGTGAACGAAGCGCTCCTGCGCTTCCTCGCCAAATAGCGGCTGCTCTCCCCGCTCGTCCAGCACAGGTAAAACGTCCGGCGGCGGCATGACTGCCGCCGCCGGACGTGAAGGAGCGTTGGGGAAAACGGTGCGTTAAGTGGGAGAGCGTTGGGGGAATCGTTGCGTTAAGTGAGAGAGCGTTGGGGGAATCGTTGCGTTAAGTGAGTGAGCGTCTGAGGATACGTTGCGTTAGGTGAGCGAGGGTTGGGGGTTTACCAGCGGGGGCCGCCGCCTCCGCCGCCGGGGCCCTGCGCTGCGGTATATTCTCCGGCGGTGACCGTACCCTGCTCCGAGGCGCCGTCGAGCGACCCTTCACCGAGGCCCGCGCTGACCGTTGCCGTGCCGCCGGTGTAGACCGTGTATTCCGCGCCGTCGCTGATGGCCGCGGAGGAGAACACCAGCGAGGCTGCGGCCTTGGTGGTGACGAATGCAGCCACCACGGTGCCGGAGGAGTCGGCGATCTGGACTACGGTGCCGGCGGGAATGGACGAATCAAGGGTCACCTGCACGCCGGACTGCGTGGAGGAGGCACCCGGTGTGACCGCCATACCCGCGCTGCCCGCGGCGGCCAAGGTTCCGCCTGTGACCACCAGTTCACCGTTGACGTCAAGCGCCCCGTTGCCGTCGTTCGTGGGGCCGTTGACCACCACGGTGCCGCCGGAGATGCTGGCGTTGCCGTTGGAGTCCAGGCCGTCGCCCTGTGAGTTGATGGTCAGCAGGCCGCCGCTGACGTCCACGGTGTAGTCGCCCACGGCCATCTCCCCGCCACCCATGCCTCCTCCCATGCCGCCGCCCATTCCGCCTTCGGCGGTGGTGCTGGAACCTGTGCTGCCGCCTGAGGCGTTCACGCCGTCGTCGTTGGCGGTGACGGTGGCGGTGCCGCCGGTCATGATGATGTGCTGGGCCTCGAGGCCTTCCTCCGATTCCTCCACCGTGGTGGTGCCTGCCGCGATGGTGAGCGTGTTGAAGGCCTTGATGCCGTCGTCCCCGGCGCTGACGCCCAGGGTGCCGCCGTTGACCAGGACCCAGCCGCGTCCCTCGTCCTCCTCGTTGTCGGCCTTGAAGCCGTCGTCGCCCGCTGCCACCTGGTAGGCGCCGTCCAGGAGCACCGCGTAGTCCTTGCCGACGATGCCGTCGTCCGCTGCGTCCACCGTCACGGTGCCGGCGGCAAGGACCAGGCCGTCTTTCGAGGAGATGCCGTCGTTGGAGTTGCCGTCTACGGTGAGGGATCCGGTGCCGGCGACCGTGAGGTCGGCCATGGAGTACAAGGCTGCGTTGGGGGCGTCCGTGCCCTGGTCGGCGTAGGTGGAGGCGTCGCTGAGGGAGTTGGTGGTTCCGTCCTCGAGGTAGACGATGGCCTCGTTCGCGCCCTGCACCACGAACGGGGACCCCGTGGAGCTGGTGATGGCTGCCCCGTCAAGGATGATGCGGACCACGTCTTCTTCACCGGCAGCCACCACCACCTGCCCGTCGGACAGGGAGCCGCTGAGGCGGTAGGTGCCGGCGGCGGTGATGGTGACGGTGTCGCCGTCGACCTTGACAGCGGACGACGACGTGCCGGCGGCGGCAGTGCTGGCACCGTCCGCCAGCGTCACGGCTACTTCGGAGGCGGCATCCCAGGTGAGGTCGTCGGCGTCGTAGTGGGTGTCTTCTGCGAGGGCGTCCAACGAGACGGCCTCGGCAGTGCCGGTGGAGGCAGTGGAGGCGGCAGTGCCCGCGCTGGTGGTGGAGGCCGAACTGCTGACGGCCGAAACCCCGGTGGGAGTCGTGCCGCCCACGGAGCAGCCCGCCAGGCCGAGGGCGAGGGCGAGCGCGGTGACGGACAGGTGTGTGCGGAAGCTTTTCATGGTTTTTCCTTCAGGTGAAATCGGGGGGGGGAGATGTGGTCAGGCTGCGGGCCGGAGGGAGAGGCTGCGGCGCAGCGTCCGGTTCCAGCGGTTTGCGGGCAGGTCCGGGCACAGGGCGGCCATGCCGGTGGCGAATTTTGAGATCCGGGAGGGGCGGACGCCGTGTGCCCACAAATGCCGGTCCAGCGGCCCGGCCGTGGAGCCCGACTTGGTCTCCAGGATCACCGCATGATCGAGCACCCAAGCAGCCTGGCCGGGACGCTGCCAGGTCACGTCCGTGTCGATGGTGGCGCGGCTCCCGGACTCCGGCAGGTAGAGCGTGGTCCGGTGGTAGCGGGTTTCCAGGACCGGGTGGAGGCGGCCTGGGGGCACTGAACCCACGGCCGCGGTGAGCGTTTCGCGGACGTATTCCAGGCCTTCGGCAGTGAGCCGGGCGCGGTCCTCGGGAAGGTACGGGATGCGTTCCTTGACCGTTGCTTCCCGGGCGCCTTCGGTTTTCACCTCCAGGAAGCTCACCGCGCTGTCCACGTAGGTCCGGGTGCGGATCTTGTACCTGCGCCGGCGGCCGTGGGCTGCCAGGAGGTAGCTGTCCAGGCCGGCGGTGTCGAAGTAGACGGAGTCGTAAGCGAAGCTGCTGACGCCGTTGATCTCCAGGACGCGGACGTCGGCGCGGAACGTGGCGAGGAGCTGGCCCGCAAGCCCTGCCGGGACCACGTATTTGCGGTCCACCCGGGTCTGGAGTGCGGCTTCGGCATTGAGCTCCTCCAGCCCGACGGGCCGGAGGGAACGGAGGTTGCTGACGACGGCGGCCGTTGTGGGGATGCTCATGCGGCACCTGCAGTGGTTGTCAGGCGGGCGGTGGCTGGTTCTCCGGCGACAGGTTGAAGGGAGGCAGGTTCCATGGGGGCAGGCTCCGTGTGCCGCGGCGCCGGCAGGGCCGTGACGGCTGCAGCGAAGGCTGCGGGGGAGTAGGCGTAACGGACATCCACGATGGTCTTGTCGTTCACAAGGTCCAGTTCCTGGATGGTGGCGGAGTGGACCCTGCCGTGGAGAACCTCTTCCAACCGGGCGTAGAGTTCGCCGTCCTCGGCAATGGCGCGGTCCAGGATGACGGTCTGGTGGCGGTGGGCCGGCAGGACCCGTGGGTGGTCTCCCACGAACATCACCAGCAGGATCAGTGCCATCAGTGAACCGGTCAGCCAGAGGGGCTCAATCCCCAGGCCGGCGATCAGGCCAAGGGCCAGGGCTGAGAAGTAGTAGGCCACCTCGTGCTGGGCCAGCTCGGTGGAGCGGAGCCGGATGATGGACAGGACCCCGAACAGGCCCAGTCCCAGGCCAAGCCCGGCGGCGGAACCCGAGAGCGCTGTGGCCACGGCGAGGACGCCCACGTTCATGCCCAGGTAGGACACCACCAGGTCGCGGCGGCGGTGGCGGCGGAGGTAGAGGGCGAAGGTCAGGATGCTGATGGCTGCCAGGTCGGCGAGGATGAAAATAAGGGGGTTCATGGGATTCTCCGGGATGTCTTCGGTGGGCTGGTATTCACGATGCCCGCCCAAACTGTGCGGGTGCTGTGACGGAACCTAGCCGGGTATATGAGTGCTGGCTGACGGTTCCCTGGGGCCGGTGCGGGACGTTTTGCCGGCTGCCTTTCCGCGTGCCTGTGCCGTGAAAAGGAAGCGCTGCTGCACCACAAAACTGATGCCCAGCAGGATAACTTCGGCCAGGATCTTGGCCGGAAGCACCAGCAGCCCGGCGCCTTCCAGGGCCCAGATGAGGCCGAAGTTGGCGGCAAGCAGCAGGGCGGCGAGGCTGAAGTAGCGGGCGCCGGTGGTGCCGGCCGGCCTGTCCCTGCCGTGGTCAAAGACGATGCGCCGGTTCACCATGAAGTTCACGGCGGAACTCACCGCCCTGGCCCCCAGCACAGCCAGGAGCAGGGAGTCGATCAGCAGCGTGAGCAGCACGAACAGCACGGTGTCCACCAGGAACGCCGTGAAGGACGAGGCCAGGAACTTCAGCAGCGGGGCGTAGATCCGCACCGAGTCGGCCAGCGGACGGAAGTGGGAACCTGAATTGTGGTCCAGGTACACCGTGGCGATGTCCACCGAACGGATGGCATAGCCGGCGTTACGGGCTTCCAGCAGCAGGTTCAGCTCGTATTCGTACCGGTCGCCGCGGACGGACCGGAGCCAGGGGATCATGGCGGCGGGGTAGCCGCGGAGGCCGGTCTGGGTATCGGGAATGCGCTCGCCGGTGGCCAGGGTGAAGAGCAGCTTCGTTGCGGTGTTGCCGAACCGGCTGCGCGCCGGGACGTCGCCGGCGAACTTCCTGCTGCCCAGCACCATCATGGACCAGCCCTGCCCCGCCCGGTTATCCCGGAGGGAATGGGCCACCCGGAGGACGTCCGTCGTCCGGTGCTGGCCGTCGCTGTCGGCGCACACCACGTCGTGGCCGGGCAGGTTGTCCGCTATGAAGCCCAGCCCGGACTTGAGGGCGAAGCCCTTTCCCCTGTTCCGCCCGTAACTGATCACATGGCACCCAAGGTCCCTGACGGCGTCGAACACGTCCCGGTACTCCGGGCCGCTGCCGTCATCCACCACCACGATGGGAAGCCACGGTTCCGCCTGGCGGATGGAGCGGATCAGGGCGGGAAGCTGCACGTCCGGCTCGTAGGCCGGGATCAGGATGATCATGGCCGGACCTACTGCGCGATGTAGAGGATGTCGGAGGTGCCGCGTTCCCTGTCCCCGCCCAGCGGGTTGTTCACCAGTCCGCCGTTGAAGTACATGGTGGAGGAACCACCGCCGTCGATGTTGTACGCCGTGGTGGCGCCGAGGTTCTGCATGATGCCGGCGAGGCCGGTCATGGTGACGCCGGCGCTGTAGCCGGGGCTGCGGCCGTCCACCACCACGAAGACGAGGTGGTTGTCGTCGATGATGCCGACGGCGGTGCGGGGCTGTTCGCCCTGGATGGAGTGGTTGCCGAAGTTGGTGTCCACTTCGACGTCCTCGATGCCCTCGGCCACCTCTCCGTTGTCCAGTAGGGACGGGCCGAAGGACAGTGTGTTCCAGACGCCTTCGGCGACCAGTTGCCCGGCCGTGGTGGTGGTTTCGTCATAGACCTGGACGGTGCCGTCGCGGTAGAACGCCAGGCCCTGCCGCGCGCCCTC
This sequence comes from Pseudarthrobacter scleromae, assembly GCF_014644515.1. Lineage (NCBI taxonomy): Bacteria > Bacillati > Actinomycetota > Actinomycetes > Micrococcales > Micrococcaceae > Pseudarthrobacter > Pseudarthrobacter scleromae. The sequence continues at coordinate 489,462 of NZ_BMKV01000005.1, forward strand.
GTCGCGGAACACCACGCCGTTGCGGATCACGATGCCGGTGTCCCGGAAGCCGTAATAGTCGCCGTTGATGGCGAAAACCGCGCTGTTGGCCTCGGCAATGGCAGAGGTGGTTTCGGTGATGTTCTCGCCGAAGCTGTCGTTGGCGAAGGCGGACTGGAGGGTGGTGGCATCATCGAGCACGACGTCGGCAACGTAGTACGTAACGGTGTCGTCGGCGCTGCCGGTGGTCACCGTGGAGATGCTGATGTTGGAGGAGCCGGAGACGTAGGAGGTGTCCGTGGTGACGGCGGTGCCGCCGGACCCGGGCACGGTGCCGGTGGAAGTGTTTGTGGAAGTCCCGGAACTGCTGCCTGCCTGGCTGGCTTCGTAGGCTGAGACGTCGGCGATCTCGACGTGCTGGACCACGAACCGGTCCAGTGCCCAGGCCGTGGCGCCCCCGGCGGAAAGGGTGAGGGCCACGGCCCCGGCGGTGATGGCCCGCCGGGCGCGGCCGGGTTTACGTTCTCTGGTCTGTTGCGGAGTCATGCCCCATTTCTAGGGAGGCAAGCTGGCAGGGGGATTTGCCGGATATATGAGGGGCCTGTGAAAACTAGCCGTCGTAGTGCGTGCGTGCCGGCCCTTGGCCCAGCGAATTCACCACAGCTGCGGCAACGTCATGAAGCTTCGAGTTGCGGGTGCTGGAGGCCGTTTTCAGGATCTCGAAGGCGTCCTGCTGGCTGCACCGGTTCTGGGCCATGATGATGCCCACGGCCATGTCGATCACCGTCCGGGACTCCAGTGTGGCGCGGAGGTTCGCCGCAGTCTCGCTGTAGTGGGCAAAGCGCACCGCCAGGCGCAGGGCCAGGGACGTCTGGCCCACGAAGTCTTCGGCGAATTCAAGGATGCGCGGCTCGAAACGGTGTGGCCGGCGCGAGTACAGCAGCAGGGCAGCCTTCGTCCCGCCCTCCAACTGGAAGGGCAGCGCGAGGACGGAGCGGATGCCCTGGGCGAGCACGGCCGAGGAGTATTCGGGCCAGCGGCCGTCGTCGCGGGCGTCTGGGACGTGGATGCTCTCCTGGGCGGCGGACGCCGTCAGGCTCGGCGTTTCGCTGAACTCGTACTCGAGGTGCGCAATGGCCTTCGCATCCGGGCTGCTGCTCGCAACGGTAGCGGCCTTGCGCTGCCGCAGGAGGGTGATGGCGCACATGATCTCATCGCCGGGCTCGGAAAGGTTGCGTGCGGACACCTGTGCCAACTCGTTGAGGAAGTCCTCAACATCAGAGCTGTTGAGGACCAGTTCATGCAGGTGCTCGGTAATGGATGTATCAGTTTTTGCTGTTGACTCGCTGGCCACGGTTTCTTGGTGCCATTCGCTCAGGACAACCCGGCAACTTCCAGCATCCCCCCGCGGTGCGGGCAGGCTGTGAAGGTCGCTGGATCGAGGAACTTTCCAACGGCCTGCTGCTAAACCGATATCCAGAAGTATATACATCCTCCGGCGGGGGAAATGGTCACTTTGACACATACGGGTGCAGGCTCTCTGGCGCCGGCCGGGGAGTTACCGGCAGAATGAAGCAGGCGCCGGAGCTCCCGGCGCCTGACCCCCGGAACCGGCGGCTGGCAGGCCCCGCTGGGGCAGGAAGAGGGACAGGACATGACCAGGCTGCTCATCATCGGTCCGCCGGGCTCCGGCAAGGGAACGCAGGCGGAACACCTGGCCCGGCACTTCGGCGTTCCCACGCTTTCCACCGGAGAGATTTTCCGGACCAACGTCAACGAGGGGACGGAGCTGGGAAACCAGGCTGCCGGCTATCTCGACGACGGCGATTTTGTCCCGGACCACCTCACCAACGCGATGGTCAAGGACCGCCTGCAGGACAGCGGCCTGCAGGCGGGCTTCCTGCTGGACGGCTATCCGCGCACGGCACCGCAGGTAGCGGAGCTGGACAACATGCTCGTGTCCCAGGGGTTTGCGCTGGATGTGGTCATTGAGCTGACCGCCCCCGACGCCGTCCTGGAGCAGCGGATGCTGCGGCGTGCCGCGGAGCAGGGCCGCGCGGATGACACGGTGGACGTGTTCCGGCGCCGCCTGGATCTCTACCACCGCGAGACGCATGAAGTAGTCTCGGTCTACGCCGGCCGTGGAATGCTCGTTTCCGTGGACGGCAGCGGAGATCCCGGCGACATCACCGAACTGGCGATCGCCGCCGTCGAAAAGTTCCTGGCTTCCCCGCGCCCCGGCGCCTGAACCGGCGCAAGCCACCAACGTAAAGGACAACCTGATGAGAATTGCGGTCACCGGCGGTAGCGGAAAACTTGGACGGCACGTGGTCCGCAGGCTCACGGAGGACGGCCACCAGGTCCTCAACCTGGACCGCGAAGGCAGCCGCAGTCCCGGACTGGTTGTGGTGGACCTGCGGAACTACGGCCAGGTCCTGGACGTGCTGCTGGGAGTGGACGACAGGCATGACGGTTTTGACGCCGTAGTACACCTCGGTGCCATCCCCGCCCCGGGCATCATTCCCGATGCCGCCACCTTCGAAAACAACATGCTGTCCACCTACAACGTCTTCCAGGCGGCGCGCCGCGCGGGCATCAAGAAGGTGGTGTACGCCTCCAGCGAGACGGTGCTGGGACTGCCGTTCGACGTCGACCCGCCCTACATCCCCGTGGACGAGGAGTACCCGGCGCGGCCGGAAAGCACCTACTCCCTGGTGAAGCACCTGGAAGAGCAGATGGCTGCTGAACTGACGCGCTGGGACCCGGAACTGAGTATCGTGGGGCTGCGGTTCTCCAACGTCATGGACGTGGAAGACTACGAAAAGTTCCCATCCTTCGACTCCGACGCAACCCTCCGGAAATGGAACCTGTGGGGCTACATCGACGGCCGGGACGGGGCCCAGGCGGTGGTCCGCGCCCTCGACAACGGGAAGCCGGGATTCGAGGCGTTCATCATCGCCAACGCGGATACCGTCATGAGCCGGTCAAGTGCCAGCCTGGCCGCGGAAGTGTTCCCCGGCGTCAAGGTGGTCAAGGAGTTGGGCGACCACGAAACCATGCTGTCCATCGACAAGGCACGCCGGCTGCTCGGCTTTGAGCCCGAGCACACCTGGCGGGACCACTGGCAGGACCCCGCAGGCGGCTCGCCACGCTAGCTGCTGACCGCACTGCCGGTTTCGAGCAGGAACTCGGCGCGCCCATGCACCGCACCGTTGACTTGCAGCTCCAGGGCGTGCAGGCCCGGGTGGTGCACCCTGGTGGTCATCTGCCTGAAAGCATGGCGTTTGGAGAGGCTCCGCGTCTCACCCGGGGCAAGGGTGAGCGTTGACACTTTGAAAACCTTGGCGGACTGGCTGCCATTGGCCTTGCGGTAGTGGACCAGATAATCCACTGCCAGGCGCGCATCGCGCGCGCCGGTATTGGCGATCTCGAAGGAGAACGTCAGCTCACCGGGCAGGGTCAGGACCTCCCGGTCCAGGTGGGGCCCGGACACCGCCACCTGCGCCGGTGTAAAACCGAGCAGCTCCAGCGCCTCCGGATGGCCCTTCTTGATGAGCGTGCGGAGACCATGCCGCACCACCCATCCCGTGTTGCCGTCAGCTGCGGACAACCACGCCCTTGCCGTGGCCACTACGGGGCCGGGTGCGTGCCGGGCAAGGTCATTGAGGTGATTGGCTACGGACCGCCGCACGTACTCCGAGGGGTCCCGATACAGCGCGGTGAGGACGGGAAGGGTGGCTTCGGGCCGCTCCACGAGGCCGGGCTCGCGCACCGCCCATGGCAGGTAGGGGCGGGTTCCCTCACTCGCCAGGCGGCGGACATGCTCATCCGGGTGGGACGTCCATTCCAGGGCGGCGGCCAGGGCCCGGTCCGGGTCGTGTCGCAGCAGGCGGCGGATGGCAAATTCGCCGGTGAGCCTTGGCGTCAGTTCCGCCAGCAGGGCCAGGGCGTCGTCAAAGTCCTCCGCGGCGCCGGAATCCACGGCAAGGGCGGCAGCAGCCTCTGACACCGGCCACAGGATCCAGCCGGTGAACTCCGGAAACCGCAGTGCTGCACGGAAGCTGCCCGCCGCCGTCGGATATCCCGCCCCGGGGACGCTCAATGCATCCTCCTGCAGCGCCTGCGCCACAAGATCAGTCCTGGCGCGCAGGTTCAGGTCCCCCAGCAGGGAGGCGGTGGCGCGTGTCCGGACCCACCGCACACCGGGAGCGGCCTCCGTGAGGATGGCCGCGGCGGAATGAACGGCGGCAGCGTCAATCAGTTCGTTCATTGCACCCATGGAGTCAGGCTACCGCCAGTGCTGAACGCGCCGCGCAGGTGCTGCTGGCCGTCGTGAAGAAGATACCGCGGCCAAACCGCACCTGCACGGTGCGCGCGGGATACTCTTCCCCTAGGAAAATCTCAACGGAGCAGGACGGGCATCACAGTGCGACATCAGGATTCAGCAGGCTCCGGAGCCACCAGCCGGAGCCACGGCAGGTGGCGGGCCTTCCACGACAAGTTCGTGGTGGAGGAGCGCTTCATGGACCCCGCCGACCGGCGCGGGCTGTACCGGGCGGCCATCATCCTGGTGGTGGCGGGGGCTGCGCTGTTCATCGCCACGCTGGTCAGCGTGCTGCAGGCGGACGGCCTCTCGGCGGCAGATGTGCCGGTCCGCGACTGGCTCCTGGGGATGAGGTCCGACGCCGGCACGGCCTTCATGATTTTCCTCGCCGTGGTCTTCGGTCCGGTTGCCCTGCCCATCATTGTCCTGGTGGTCATCCTGTGGTGGGGATTCGCCGCGAAACATGCCTGGCGTCCCATCCTGCTGGCGTCGGCGATGGTCACCGGCGTCATCATTTCCCAGGTCATCCTGCGGATCGTCCAGCGCTCGCGGCCGCCAGTGGAGCAAATGCTGTTCGGGATCGACCATACGTTTTCGTTCCCGTCGGGGCATGTCCTGGGGGCCTGCGACTTCCTCCTGGTTGGCGCCTTCCTGGTGTTCTCCCGGCACAGCAACACCAAAGCGGCCGTTCTCGGTTTCGTGGGGGCCGGGATCGGCATTGTGCTTGCCGCCCTGAGCAGGCTGTACCTGGGATACCACTGGCTCAGCGACGCCCTCGCTTCGTTGTCCCTCTCCCTGGTCATCCTGGGCGGGGTCATTGCCCTGGACACGTGGCGCACCGCCCGTGTTCCCGGGGAGCGGATCACCGGTGAATTGTCCAAGGCGGACTTGCCCCGGGATTGACTGGCCCCGGGACTGAACTGTCCACCGGCCCCTCAGCCCGGCCCCTCAGCCCGGCGGCCGGGACCTGGCCCTTTTGAGGGCGCGGTGCAGCTTGCTGTTGGCCGCCTCAAGTTCCAGCACCTTGGCCACGCCCGCCAGGTTGAGGCCCTGTTCCAGGAGTTCACCGATCCGCAGCAGGACAGCGATGTCGTCATCACTGTACTGGCGGGTGCCGCCGGACGTCCGCGACGGCGTCAGCAGGCCCTTGGTCTCGTAGAGCCGGATGTTCTGCTGGCCCGTTCCAGCCAGCTTCGCCGCCACGGAGATGGCGTACAGCGCGCGGCTGCTGCTGGGGCCGGTTTCCCGTCCCGCGTCCTGTTCCGCCATCAGTTCTCCAGTATCCGTCCGGGGTCTTGCTTCAGTTTCCCACGAGTGCTATAAAAAATCTATATTCATCACCATAGATTAAGGGCGGTGGATATGGCACACGTGAAACACCTACTGAAGCTGAAGGAGTGGGAAATGATGTTGATGCGCACGGACCCGTTCCGTGAGCTGGACCGGCTCACGCAGCAGGTCCTTGGAACCGCTGCCCGGCCGGCTGCCATGCCCATGGACGCCTGGCAGGAAGACGGCGAGTTTGTGGTGGCCTTCGACCTGCCTGGCGTGAAGATGGATACCTTGGACCTGAACGTTGAACGCAACGTCCTCACCGTCAGGGCGGAGCGCAAGGACCCCACCCAGCCCAACGTGGAACTGGTGGCCTCCGAACGTCCCCGCGGCGTCTTCAGCCGGCAGCTGATCCTCGGTGACACGCTGGACACTGACAACATCAAGGCCAGCTACGAGCAGGGCGTCCTGACCCTGCGGATACCGGTGGCGGAAAAGGCAAAGCCGCGCAGGATCGAGATCCAGACGCAGCAAAGCGAGAAGCACCAGATCGGAACCTAGCCACAGCCGGCCGGCGCGGGGAACCTCTTCACGGTTGCCCGCGCGCGGCATTCTTTCTGCCGGCGTCCGCCGGATGCGGACGCCGGCAGAGCGGAAAAGGGCCACCATGACAACAAGCCCCGACTACTACGACACCCTGCGGGTCCAGCCGCACGCCACTCAACAGGAAATCTCGCGCGCCTACCGGGCCCTGATGCGCAGCCACCACCCGGATGTGGACGGCGGTACCTCCCCGGAAGGTGAGTTACTGATGATCATGCAGGCCTACAACGTCCTCCGGGATCCTGAGAGGCGCGCCGCCTATGACAAGCAAAGGGCCGGCGCTGCCGGACAGTCCGTTCCCGTCCGGAAGGTGCGCAGCCCCGGCGGGTCTCCGGACCCCATCATCAGGATCACGCCGGTGCGCTGGGAAAGCGGGCCCTGGGCCTGACAGCGGTCCCGTCACTGGGCCTGACAGCGGTCCTGGCACTGCGTCCCGCGGGGAACGGAACGGGGAACGGAACGGGGAATGGAACACAACAACAACACCGCGAGGAGGCGGAGAACCGGATGAGCGACTGGCGCCGATACGATTCACACCTGATTCCGGCATTCCACGAGCGCTTTGAACAGCGCTGGGGTGCCGGAACTGCTCCCTTCCTGGACCCTGAAGCGCATGAGCAGCCGCTGCCCCGTGCGCAATGGATCAACCCCGCCACGGGCGCAGCGCTGGCCGTTGTGCCGGTATGGACTACGGACGAGAAGCAGCAGCGGTCCTTTGGCGTTTTCTACCTTCCGCCCGCGGGCGACATCTGGGTGCTGCGGCCCGGCTATACGGGCTACCTGGAACCTGCCGAGGGGGAAACCGAGCACCTGGCGACGCTCCGGAACGACGCCTTCCGGAAAGCGGTGGCCCACGCCAAGGAGTTCCTGTTCGGCTCCCAGTAGCTTGCCACCTGGAAGAGGCGCGGCGGCGGGCACCGTTTTGCTCGTCAGGCGCCCTCAGCTGTGCCATCCTGAGACGTACTTTATTTACGCTCCGTTACAAAAGGCCCGCAGATGCACATCACCGCCAAAGAACTCGCTGCCCTTATCCCGTCCGGATTTACGCTGGGCGTGGCCACGGCTGCCTTCCAAATTGAGGGCGCGCTTGATGAGGACGGGCGGGGCCCGGCGGGCTGGGATGTCTTCGCAGCCAAGGACGGGGCCATCGTGGAAAACCACAGCCCCGTCGTCGCCACGGACCACTACCACCGCATGCCCCAGGACGTTGCGCTCATGAAGCAGCTCGGCGTGGACTCCTACCGGTTCTCCTTCGCGTGGCCGCGCATCCAGCCGACCGGGCGCGGGCCGGCCAACCGCGCCGGCCTGGCCTTTTACGACAGGCTCCTGGACGAGCTGCTGGCCAACGGCATTTCCCCCATGGCCACGATCTACCACTGGGACACCCCCCTGACGCTGGACGAAGCCGGCGGCTGGATGAACCGGGACACCGCCTACCGCCTGGGCGAGTACGCTGCCATCCTCGCGGAGGAATTCGGCGACAGGGTGGCGCGCTGGGTGACCATCAACGAACCTGCCACGGTCAGCACCAACGGCTACACGCTCGGCCTGCACTCACCCGGCAAGGAACTGATGATGGGGGCATTCCCGACCGTGCACCACCAGCTGCTGGGGCACGGCCTCGCCGTCCAGGCCCTGCGCGCCGCCAAGGTGCCTGGGGAGATCGGGATGAGCAACGTCTACTCGCCCATGGTGCCCAATTCCATCAACCCGCTGGACAGGATCAGCGCCGGACTGATGGACCTGGCCCAGAACCGGCTGTATGCGGACCCGGTGCTGACCGGAAAATATCCGGACCTGATCCGGGCGGCCAAGTTCTTCAGCTCCTTCGAGCACCCGGACGAGGACATGGAACTGATCTCCCAGCCGCTGGACTTCTACGGGCTCAACTACTACATGCCCACCAAAGTGGCGGTAGGGCCGGGCGGGGGAGCAGTGCCCGCCAGCATGGCCGAAGCCATGGGCAGCGACCTGAGCGCGGCCGGCAACGGCGGAACACCGTTCCACGTGGAAACCTGGCCCGAGGCGGACATTACCGCCTACGGCTGGCCGGTGAAGCCCGAGTACATGGCCGTGGCCCTGAAGGAGATGGGCGAACGCTACCCCAACCTTCCGCCGGTCATCCTCACGGAGGGCGGTGCCAGCTTCGAGGACATCATCGTCCGGGACAAGTCCACCAATACCAAGTTCATCCCGGATGAGCGGCGGCTCAAGTACCTCTCGGACCATCTCGAGGCCGCCCTGAAGGCTACTGCCCCGGGCGGCGATGCTGCATCGGTTGACCTTCGGGGCTACTACGTGTGGTCGCTTCTGGACAACTTCGAATGGTCCGCCGGGTACAACCAGCCCTTTGGCCTCCTGCACGTGGACTTCGACACACTGGAACGGACGCCAAAAGCCTCCTACTTCTGGCTACAGGAACTCATCGAGGAGCGTGACCTGGCCGCCGCGGCAGGCGCTGCGATCGCAGAGGCCATGGTGGGTGACGCCATGGACGTCGAGGTCCTGGGCGCAGGGGCTATGGGCAGTGAAATGCCCGACGACGACGTTCCCGCCGTGGGTGCCAGCGCCTAGAGCAGGTCCAGTGCCGTGAGCTGCTTGGCGATGCCGGCGCCGTCCGGGGAGTAGATCCACGGAACCTGGGACGCGGTATGGTCCCCGTCCTCGGAGTGGCCGCCGGCGAACACCGATTCGCTGACAGACAGCTGGCGGATGGCGATCGCGGCTACCTTGTCCGGGTGCTCCTGCGAGAAGCCGGAGTAGATGGCTTCGTCATGCTGGCCGTTGTCACCGATCAGGAGCCACTGCATGTCCGGGAATTCCTTGGCGAGCCGTTTCAGGTTCCGGTGCTTGTGGTCCTGGCCGCTGCGGAACCACCGGTCCTGCGTGAGGCCCCAGTCGGTCAGCAGCAGCGCCCCGGACGGATACATGTTGCGGGTCAGGAAGCGTGCCAGCGTGGGTGCGGCGTTCCAGGGCCCTGTGGAAAGGTAGATCACCGGTGCGTCCGGATGCTCCACCGTGAGCCGGTCCAGCAGGACGGCCATGCCGGGTGTTGCCATGCGGGCCCGCTCGCTCAGCACGAAGGTGTTCCACAGGGCCAGGAACGGCCGGGGCAGGGCCGTCACCATGACGGTGTCATCGATATCGGATACGATCCCGAACTTCACATCCGGTGCGATGACCCGGATCCTGGCCTCAACCGGCTCCGTGCCCTCGGCGCGCAGGACCGCGGTGTGCCAGCCGGGCTCCAGCTGGACGCTGACTTCCGTGTCGATCAGCCCGCCCCTGTCCGCCCGGACGTGGGTGACAACATCGCCGATGGTGATTTCGACGTCGGTGAACTGCAACGGAACGCTGGTGAAGGCCCGCCAGCCGCGCACGTTCTGGTTGCCGTTCTGCGCTGCGTGCTCGGCCTTGCTCCCCGGCATCGGCTTTTGGGTCAGCAGGACCCGTCCCAGGACACGCACCAGGCTGGTTGATCCATAGCCCTGGTAGGCAATGGTCTGCGGCACGAACTTCCAGCGTTTGGCCAGTCGGATGCGCACACCGTTAACGCCGTCGGAAATCCGGTGGGCAAGCTTGAACGCTGTGTTGCCGGAAAGCTGGGACTTCCCGTCCGGGTCCTGTGGTGTTGCTGCGTTCTGGGGCGGTGTCTGGGGCTCCGTGTCCATGGGACCACTCTGCCACAGGCTGAACCACGCGGAGCTACCTTGGTCCTTGCCGTTCTTCCATGACGTCACCCTTCCCCAAGGATCCAGCGCAGGGTCTCGGCGTTGCGCACTGCGTTGCCGCCGCCGTCGTTATTGAAATAGGCGTAGACGTCCAGGCCGCTGCCGGACCACTCCCGGATCCGGTCTGCCCACCAGTGCAGGTCGGCATCCGAGTAGGAGCCGGCGTAGAGGTGCTGGTGGTCAGGGCCGTGCAGCCGCACGTACGTGAACGGGGCAGTAGTGCGCAGGATGCAGGGAAGGTTGGCGCCGCTCATGATGCAGTAGGCGGCCTGGTGCCGCTCCAGCAGTGCGTAGACGTCGTCGCAGTCCCAGCTGGGGTGCCGGAACTCCACAGCCACCCGGATCCATTCCGGGATCCTGGCCAGGAAATACTCCAGCCGGGCGTCGTCGCGTTCCATGCCGGGCGGCAGCTGGACCAGGAGGACTGCCCGCTTGTCGCCGAGCTCATGCCAGCACCGCTCAATCCGTTCCACCCACACCTCTGGCTGGTACAGCTTCCGGGCGTGGGTCAGTCCGCGGGGAGCCTTGACCGACATGCCGAAGCCATCAGGCAAACGCCGGTTCCAGCCGGCAAACGTGGTGTCCCGGGGCCACCGGTAGAAGCTGGCATTGAGTTCGACCGTGCCGAACCGGGCAACGTAATGCTTGAGCCGGTCCTTCGCCGGGAGCCCGGGCGGATAAAGGACGTTCTCCCAATGGTCGTAACTCCAGCCGGAGGTGCCGATGTGGACTGCCATGACTGCAGGCTACATCGAATCGTGCCCATCACCGCGGGGCGGACTGTGGCAGGGTAAGGACATGGCGCGCATCGAGGATTATGCAGTTGTTGGCGACCTTCAAACGGGGGCCTTGATCAGCAAGGAAGGCTCCATCGATTGGCTGTGCCTGCCACGGTTCGATTCCCCGGCATGCTTCAATTCCCTGCTGGACACCCCTGAATCGGGGCGCTGGCTCCTCGCACCCGAAGGCGGCGGACCGTGCACGCGCCGGAGCTACCGGGACGGCACCCTGGTGCTGGAGACGGAGTGGGAAACGCCTGAGGGAACGGTGCGCGTCATTGATTTCATGCCGCCACGAGACTCCGTGGCGGACATCGTCCGCATTGTTGTGGGCGTCAGCGGGAGCGTGCGGATGCACAGTGAGCTGGTGCTCCGCTTTGACTACGGCCACATCATTCCCTGGGTCCGCAAGGACAGCCTGGGCGTGCACGCCATCGCCGGCCCGGACGCCGTCTACCTGGTCACACCGGCGCCCCTCCACGGCGAGAACATGCACACCATCAGTGACTTCACCGTCAGCGCCGGGGAGCGCGTCCCGTTCGTCCTCACGTGGGCGCCAAGCCACGTGGGCCGGCCGCACAGCGTGGACGCTGAAGAAGTCCTTGGCACCACCTCGGCCTTCTGGCGCGGCTGGGCATCCCAGTGCACCGTCAAAGGGAAGTACCAGGACGCGGTGGTGCGCTCCCTGGTGACCCTGAAAGCGCTGACGTACGCCCCCACCGGCGGCATCGTGGCGGCCGTGACCACGTCCCTGCCCGAGCAACTGGGCGGTCCGCGCAACTGGGACTACCGGTACTGCTGGCTGCGGGATGCCACCATGACGCTGCAGGCCCTCATGGCAGCCGGCTACACTGCCGACGCGGCGGCCTGGCGGGACTGGCTCCTCCGCGCGGTGGCCGGCGACCCCGCCGACCTGCAGATCATGTACGGCATCCACGGCGAGCGCCGCCTGCCGGAGATGGAACTGCCGTGGCTGAAGGGCTATGAAAATTCGTCCCCGGTGCGCATCGGCAACGGAGCGGCCGAGCAGCTGCAGCTCGACGTCTGGGGCGAGGTGCTGGACTGCCTCGCCCTGACCCGGAATTCACTGCTGACGCATCCGGATGAATCATGGGACGTCCAGCTTTCCCTGATGGAGCACCTCGAGAAGATCTGGGACCAGCCGGACAACGGGTTGTGGGAGATGCGCGGGCCCCGCCGTCACTTCACTCACTCGAAGGTGATGGCCTGGGTAGCCGCGGACCGGATGGTCAAGGGCGTCCGCGAGTCCGGGCTGCCGGGGCCGGCGGACCGCTGGGAGCGGCTGCGGGACACCATCCACCGGGACGTTATGGCCAACGGGTTTGACGCCGTCCGCAACACGTTTGTCCAGGCCTATGGCCGGCCGGAACTCGATGCCAGCCTCCTCCTGATCCCGCGCGTCGGCTTCCTGCCCCCGGACGATCCGCGGGTCATCGGCACCATTGATGCCATCCAGCGCGAACTTACCGAGGACGGGTTCGTCCTGCGTTACCGTCCCGAAGAGAGCGACGACGGCCTGCCGGGGGATGAGGGCGTCTTCCTTGCCTGCTCCTTCTGGCTGGTGGAGGCGCTCCTGGGGGCGGGCCGGCACGAGGAATCCCGGGCACTCTTCGAGCGGCTGCTGGAACTTCGGAACGACGTGGGGCTGCTGAGCGAGGAATGGGCCGTGAAGGCCGGCCGGCAGCTGGGCAACACCCCGCAGGCCTTCAGCCACTTTGCGCTTGTGACTAGCGCCCTGGAGCTGCATCAGGATACGGTTCGGCGAAGTGACACCCCCATTCCGCCGGAGACGGCGGGACGTGCTGAGGCGGCGCGGCAAGGGGTGACTTCTCCTTCGCAGAACAGATAAGTATACTTACTAACACCTCAGTGCTCCTGAAAAGCACAACGCGGTGACTGATGGAGGAGTGATACGAATGGCCGGGTATTTTGAGCTTGTGGATGCGCCTGACGGCGGTTACAGGGTACGGATGCTGGATGGAGCCGGGAGCCTCATGGCCATCTCGGTCACCTTCCCCACGAAAAGGGCTGCTGTTGCCGGCGTGGCGATGGCGCGGGAAATTGCAGGGACCGGGCTGATCCGGGACAAGAGCCACGACGGCGCAGGAACGGTCCTCCGGGAACGCGTCCGCCCCGTAAGCTCTGCAAAGGAAGAGGCGGCCCGCCAGAAGAAGGCGCCGGCTGCAAAGCGGGCAGCGGTCAGCTGATGGCACCCCAAAGCCCTGTACCCCCTGGCGGACGACGCCGGGGGGTTCTTTTTGACGTTGACGGCACCCTGATCGACTCGTCCTACATCCATACGGTCGCCTGGTGGGGAGCCTTCCGGCAGCAGGGCTACGACATCCCAATGGCCACCATCCACCACCATGTGGGCATGGGCGGCGACCGCCTGGTGGACAGCCTCCTGCCCGGCGGGCGCGACCGGTCCCTCGACCCGGAGATCATGGCCATCCACGGGGCGCTTTACGCGTCCCACTGGCCGTCCCTCCGGGCCTTTGATGGGGCCAGGGACCTGCTGGGCCAATGCCATAACCGAGGCCTGGCCGTGGCGCTGGCCTCCTCGGCGCGCAGGAAAGACCTGGATGTGATGAAGTCCATCCTGGATGCCGACGCCTTTATCGACGGCGCAACCAGCGCCAATGACGCAAAGAACAGCAAGCCCGCCCCGGACATCCTTGTGGCCGCACTGGAAGCCATTGACGTCCAGGCCGCTGACGCCGTCTACATCGGGGACGCCGTGTGGGACATGAAGGCTGCTGCAGCCCTGGGAATCCCGGCGATTGCCGTGACATGCGGGGGAATCAACGCCCGTGAACTACGGGATGCGGGCGCAGTGGAGGTCTACGAAGGGCCGCGGGACCTCCTGCGGAACCTGCCCTCAAGCGCCCTGGGCCGGCTGCTCGCCAGGACGGAAGGACCGTACTGAGGCGCCCGGCTCAGACCGCTTGCCCGCCGGTGACGGCGTCCTCGTCACCCGCGTTCGCAGGCTTGTTCCACACCACGGCCACCTTGACTGACCCGTCGTCGTTCCGCTCAATGTCCGTGCTCACTTCCGCCATGTTGGCGCCCATCTCCATGATCCGGGCGTGGTACGTGCCAACGAGCGACTCCAGGCTCTCTTCCGTCCATTCGCCGGGCCGCATGCGGGTGGAGATCTCGACCGGTTCCGGCTGGTAGAGCGTCATGGCGTTCCTCTTTCGCGCGTTTCCTGGGATCTGGCCCTTCCTACGCTAGAAGCCCCGGGCCACAAGGACAAGAGTTTAGTCAGCTTGCTTACTTTTTTCTGCCGAAGCCGATACCGTCGGTCTATGGGCTCAGGCCCGGACTAGAGGCAACACCACCGGAAGGCGAATCGTGAAAGCACTGACCTGGCAAGGAAAACGCTCGGTAAGCGTGGAAGAAGTACCTGATCCCGTAATCCAGGAACCTACCGACGCCATTGTCCGCATCACCTCCACGGCCATCTGCGGCTCGGACCTGCACCTGTACGAAGTCCTGGGACCGTACATGCATAAAGGGGACGTAATCGGCCATGAACCGATGGGCATCGTGGAAGAGGTGGGAAGCGCAGTCACCAACCTGCGCAAGGGCGACCGCGTGGTTGTCCCCTTCAACATTTCCTGCGGCAACTGTTATATGTGCAGCCAGGGCCTGCAGTCCCAGTGCGAAACCACCCAGGTCAAAAGCAAGGGTTCCGGCGCTGCGCTCTTAGGCTTCTCGGAACTGTACGGTTCTGTTCCCGGCGGCCAGGCCGAATATTTGCGCGTGCCGCATGCTGATTACGGCCCGGTGAAAGTGGGGAGTGAGCTTCCGGACGAGCGGTACCTCTTCCTCTCAGACATCCTCCCCACAGCCTGGCAAGGCGTGGAATACGCGGACGTCCAGGCCGGAGGCACCCTGGCTGTGTTCGGCCTGGGACCCGTCGGTCAGTTCGCCACACGGATCGGCGTCCAGCGGGGGCTTCGGGTCATTGGGGTGGATCCTGTTCCCGAGCGCCGCGCGATGGCGGAGCGGCACGGCGTGGAAACCCTCGATTACGGTAAGGACGTGGCGGACCAGCTGCGGGAGATGACAGCCGGAAGGGGCCCGGATGCGGTGATTGACGCCGTCGGAATGGAAGCCCACGGTTCCCCTGTTGCGGGCTTCGCCCACCAGGCCCTCGGGCTCCTGCCCGACAAGCTCGCCCAGAAGGCGATGGAGACCGCCGGGGTGGACCGCCTCGCCGCACTCCACACCTCCATCGACGCCGTCCGGCGCGGCGGCACGCTGTCCCTGAGCGGCGTGTACGGCGGCCAGGCCAGCCCCATGCCCCTGCTGACCATGTTCGACAAGCAGATCCAGGTCCGGATGGGCCAGTGCAACGTGCGCCGCTGGACCGATGACATCCTGCCCCTGGTGGAGGACGACGCCGATCCGCTGGGCGTGATGGACCTGGTCACCCACCGCTCGGGGCTGGAAGGGGCGCCTGCCCTGTACGAGAAGTTCCAGAAGAAAGAGGACGGCTGCATCAAGGTGGTCCTCAACCCGGGAGCCTGACACCAGCGGGAAGCTCAGCAGGAAGCCCTCAGCACAGGCTGTTGAGGGCTTCCTGTGCCACGTCCTGCATCTCATGGATCAGCGGGTTGGTCTCAAGGGTGGGCGGTGCCGGAGGGTAGGCGAGAGAGATCGACAGCTGGCTCCTGCCGTCCTCGCTGGTCATGGCGATCATTCCATAGCCGTCGGTATCGCCGGGCAGGCCGTAGTAGAAGCGGTTGTTGCAGGTGTTGTTCCAGCGCCGCAGGGCAAAGCCGTAGTACTGCGAGTAGCCGCCCTTCATGGCCGTCACGGTGTCCGGCGGCAGCAGCCTGCCCTGCAGCAGCGCGGCGTAAAACGTATTGACTTCCTCCACCGTGGAGACGGCCCCGGTGGAGGGCGACTCCGCCTGCCAGGCCGGCATGCTGGCATCCGTGCGCCTGCCCTCCAGGGTGACGTATCCGTGGACCATGCCGTGGGGCGGGGGACCGCCCAGCCGGGTGGACTCCAAGCGCAGGGGGAGGGCGATGTCCTCAGCCAGGACCTCATCGATCCCCTGGCCGCGGAGCCGCTCAACAATCAGGGCAAGCGCCGCGTAGTTCGAACGGGAATAGTCGAAGATCCGTGCCAGCCGGCCGTCCCACGGCTCGGTGGCCGCCAGGGCCAGCTGCTGTTCGAGGCTGAGCGGCCGGTTCATCGTTTCTGCCCAGCTTCCGGACGCCAGCAGGGGGACAGAAAAGTCGGGGATCCCTGATTCGTGGGTCAGAAGCTGCCGGACGCTCACGGGGCCGGGTGGATGGAGGACGCTGCCGAACTCGGGCAGGTAGCGGCTTGCCTGGCTGTCCAGGTCCAGCCGGCCCTCTGCTGCAAGTTTCATCACCGAGACTGCGATAAGGGATTCGGTGATGCCGCCCACGCGGACGGGGTCGGACACCCTGGCGGGCTCGGCCGAGTCCAAGCTCCGCACCCCGGCGGCATGGGTCCAGGTGGTGGTCCCGTTCCTGAGGGCGATCAGGACGGCAGGGGCGCCCTCGGCCAGCATCCGTGCGCTGAAAGCTTCCAGCAGCGCAAAGGCGGCGGGCGGCTCCGGTTCCGGGGGATCGGGTTCGCGGATGCAGCCGGCGGAGGACCCTGCCAGCAGGACCACGCACAGGGCTGCCGCAGTGCGCTTCCACCCGCGGACCCGGCTTGTGCCCATGCCACCAATTTTCCACCCAACCAGGTAGCAGCACATGTCCTTTTGGGGGCCCAATACGACATGTGCTGCTACTTAGTTGGGAGAATGTGGGAGTGCTCAGGTGAGGCGCACCTGCCGGTTCATGTCCTTGTACAGCAGGTAGCGGAACTCACCCGGGCCGCCCGCGTAGCAGGCCTGCGGGCAGAAGGCGCGCAGCCACATGAAGTCGCCGGCCTCCACCTCCACCCAGTCGTTGTTCAGCAGATACATGGCCTTGCCCTCAAGGACGTAGAGGCCGTGCTCCATGACGTGGGTTTCGGGGAACGGGATGACGCCGCCGGGCTGGAACGTCACGATGTTCACCTGCATGTCGTGGGCCAGGTCGCTGGAGTCCGTGAAGCGGGTGGTCTTCCAGGCGCCGTCGGTGTCCGGCATCGCCGTCGGCTCCACGTCCTTTTCGTTGGTGACGAAGGACTTGGCCTCGTAGCCCTCAAGGCGCTCGTAGGCCTTGCGGATCCAGTGGAAGGACACGACGTCGCTGGAGACGTTCTCCAGGCCCCACTCCGAACCGGCAGCCAGGTAGGCGTAGCCGCCTTCCTCCAGCTGGTGCAGTTCACCGTCGAGGGTGAGGCTGACCCTGCCGCGGGTCACGAAGATGACGCCTTCCACACCGGCCTCGAATTCGGCCTTGGGGGCGCCGCCGCCCGGGCCGATCTCCACGATGAGCTGCGAGAACGTTGTGGCAAAGCCGGAGATGGGGCGGGCGATGATCCAGGACCGGGTGTTCGAGAAACCGGGCAGGTTGGACGTGACGATGTCCGTCATGACGCCCTTCGGGATCACCGTGTACGCCTCGGTGACGATGGCGCGCTCGGTGGTCAGATGGGTCTGCGGCGGCAGTCCGCCGGTGGGGGAATAGTACTTGCCCATGAAAAGGGATCCTTACCTAGGAGTTGGACGTGGTGGCGAGCCGCGGGTGCGCCAGTGCAGTGAGCTGCGGAATTCCGACGCCGGCGAGCGCCTGGACTTCATCGGCTCCGACGGCGCCGCACTGGACGCCGCGGAGGACGAATGCGGCCAGGGCGCGGGCCGTGGCGGGTTCATCCATGACGCCACCCTCGGTCCGCTCCACATAGTTGCGCAGGCGGGCCACGGCAGCGGGGAGGCCCTGCCGGTAGAAGGCGTAGGTGGCAGCGAAGCGGCTGGGCAGCTGGGCCGGGTGCAGGTCCCAGCCCTGGTAGTAGCCGCGTTCCAGCGACCGCCGGACCAGGCGGCCGTGCAGCTGCCAGGCGTTCTCCACGTTGTCGCCCACGGGGATGATGTTGGTGGACCCGTCCGAGAGCCGGATGCCGGTGCCGGCCACTGCCAGCTGCATGACTTCCTTGGCGAAATCGGCCACCGGGTGCTCCATGGACTGGTACTCGGCAGAGATCTGCAGGGAGGCGGAGTAGTCGTAGGTTCCGTAGTGGAGGCCGCTGATCCGGCCGGGGACGGCGTGCGGCAGCTGCGCCACCGGAGAGGTGCCGTCCGGACCCAGGATGAGCTGCGGGGTTTCCACCTGGACCTCGAAGCGGAGCCGGCCGGCGGGGAGGGAGTGGACCTCTTCCAGCCGGGACACGGCATAGTCCATGGCCTGGACCTGGGCTACGGTGGTGACCTTGGGCAGGGTCAGGACCAGGCCCTCGGGCAGTTCACCGGCCGCTGCGAGCCCGGAGACAAAGAGGTCCAGCGTCCGGAGCCCGCGGGCCCTCGTGGGCGCCTCGAAGCACTTGAACCGGATGCCGATGAACGGGGGAGCGGACCCGGCCGCGACGGCGGCGGCCACCGCGGCTGCTGCGGCAACCGCGGCAGCGTCCTCGGCGTCGTCGCCCCTGTCCCCGAACCCGTCCTCGAAATCGAGCCGAAGGTCCTCGACCGGCTCACTGCCCAGCTTGGCTTCCACGCGGGCCGCGACGGCCTCTGCCAGCGCGTTGTCCTGGCCCAGCAACGTGCCCAGCCGTTCCAGCCCGCCGTGGCCGGCCGCCGTCGCCATCGCCTGCGCGCCCCAGTCGGCAGCGAACGACGGCGTGAACCGGTCCGCGGGGACGTACACGGTGTGGACGGGCTGGCGGGACCCGTCGTCACCCGGGTAGTTCCGCTCAAGCAGGCGGTCCGTTGCGGCGAGCTGCCCGTCGATGTTCGCCAGGTCGCCTACTGACAAGGACGGCTTGGGTGTTTCCGCCATGCCTCAGCCCACCAGTTCGTAGGCCGGGGTGGTGAGGAAGTCCGTGTAGTCCTCCGAGAGGCAGATGTCGGCGATCAGTTCGCTGGCAGGCTGGTAGTAGCGGCGGAAGGCTTCGTCGCCGAATTCAGTCCGCAGCCGCTCGGTCTCCTCGCCCAGGATCCGCTCCACCAGCTCGCGGGTCACGGTGTTGCCCGTGTCCGCCAGGACTGACTTGTTGCGGATCTGCTGCCAGACCTGCGAGCGGGAGATTTCCGCCGTGGCGGCGTCCTCCATGAGGTTGTGGATGGCAACCGCGCCGTTTCCGGACAGCCACACCGCCGTGTAGGCCACGGCGACATACAGGTTCAGGCGCAGGCCTGACTCCGTCACCTGGCCTTCGGCGGACGCCACATCCAGCAACTGTTCCGCGGTCACGGAAACCTCCGGGCGCTGCTTGTCCAGCTGGTTGGGCTTGCTGCCCAGGACGGAGTCGAAGACCTCGCGGCAGGTGGGCACCAGGTCGGGGTGGGCAACCCAGGAGCCGTCGAAGCCGTCGTTGGCCTCACGCGTCTTGTCCGCGCGGACCTTGGCGAAGGCAGCCTCGGTCACCTCAGGGTGGCGGCGGTTGGGGATGACGGCGGCCATGCCGCCCATGGCGAAGGCCCCGCGCTTGTGGCAGGTCTTGACCAGCAGTTCGGTGTAGGCGCGCATGAACGGTGCCGTCATGGCCACCGAGGCGCGGTCCGGCAGCACAAACTCCTCGCCGGCGTCCCTGAAGTACTTAATGATGCTGAACAGGTAGTCCCAGCGTCCTGCGTTCAGGCCGGAGGCGTGGTCCCGCAGTTCGTAGAGGATCTCGTCCATCTCGAACGCGGCCGGGATGGTTTCGATCAGCACGGTGGCGCGGACGGTCCCCTGGCCCAGGCCCAGGTAATCCTGTGCGAAGACAAAGACGTCGTTCCACAGCCGAGCCTCGAGGTGGCTTTCCATCTTGGGCAGGTAGTAGTACGGTCCCTGGCCGTTGAGGACCAGCTGCTTGGCCACGTGGAAGAAGTGCAGGCCAAAGTCCACCAGGGCGCCCACGGTGGGTTCACCGTTGATGAGCAGGTGCTTTTCGGGCATGTGCCAGCCGCGGGGGCGGGCCACCACGACGGCGAGCGGTGCGTCGGTGCGGAGCCTGTACTCCTTGCCCTCGTCCGAGGTGTAGCTCAGGGTGCCCTGGGCAGCGTCGCGAAGGTTGAGGATGGCGTCGATGACATTGGCCCAGGTGGGGGTACTGGCATCCTCGAGGTCCGCGAGCCACACCTTGGCGCCGGAGTTCAGGGCATTGATGGCCATCTTCGCCGGTGAGGCGGGCCCGGTCATTTCGACCCGGCGGTCCTGCAGCGGTGCGGGTGCGGGCGCAACTTTCCAGTCGCCGTCGCGCACGCCCTGCGTCTCCGGCAGGAAGTCCAGCTTTCCGGTCTCGGCCACCCGCTGGCGCTTGCCGGCCCTGGCCGCCAGGAGCTCGTTGCGGGTGCCGGCGAAGCGGGTGTGAAGCTCCTCAATGAATGCCAGTGCCTTGGGGGTGAGGATCTCCTCCGCGCGGTCGATCGGCCGGGGATCTGTGACAGTGATGGCCATTTCTGGTCCTTTCCTTGTGGCTTGCAGTCAGGCAGTGAATCAGGCGCTGGCCAGGGCGGCTTCGGGAGCCGGGGCTGCCTCGGCGCGGTCAGCCGCGGTGGCCACGTTCGCTGCGTGGGCGGCCGCGGCAACAGCTGAGGCAACATCGGCGGCAACATGGGGATCGAAGACGCTGGGGATAATGTAGCTGGCATTGAGCTCTTCGTCAGCTACCCGGTTGGCAATGGCGTCCGCGGCGGCCACCAGCATCTCCGGCGTGATGTCCGAGGCTCCGGCGTCCAGCAGCCCCCGGAAGAAGCCGGGGAATGCCAGCACGTTGTTGATCTGGTTGGGGAAGTCGCTGCGGCCTGTGGCCACCACGGCGGCGTGCTTCGCCGCGACCACCGGATCGATCTCCGGCGTCGGGTTGGCCATGGCAAACACGATCGCGTCGTCCGCCATCGCGGCTACCTGCTCCTCACCGATCACGTGCGGGGCGCTGACGCCGATAAACACGTCCGCACCCACGAGGGCCTCGTGCAGGGTGCCGTCGAAGCCTTCCTCGTTGGTATTCGCGGCGATCCAGCTGCGGTGCTCGTCCCCATACTCCTGGCCCGAGTGGATGGCCCCGGAGCGGCCCGCCGCAATGATGTGCTGCGCGCCCTGGGCCTTGAGGAGCTGGATGATGGCGGAACCCGCGGCGCCCACTCCGGAGACCACAATGCGGACCTCGGAGAGCTTCTTGCCCACCACGCGGAGTGCATTGACAAGGGCGGCGAGGGTGACAATCGCGGTGCCGTGCTGGTCGTCGTGGAACACCGGGATGTCCAGTTCCTCGCGGAGGCGGTTCTCGATTTCGAAGCAGCGCGGGGCAGCGATGTCCTCGAGGTTCACGCCACCGTAGACGGGGGCCAGGGCCTTGACGATGCTGATGATTTCCTCGGTGTCCTGGGTGTCCAGGCAGACCGGCCAGGCGTCAACGTTGGCAAACTGCTTGAACAGCGCGGCCTTGCCCTCCATCACGGGCAGGGCGGCTGCCGGGCCGATGTTGCCCAGGCCCAGGACGGCCGAGCCGTCCGTGACGACCGCGATGGTGTTGCGCTTGACCGTCAGGTTGCGGGCCGCCGCGGGGTCCTCGGCAATGGCGAGGCAAACGCGTGCGACGCCGGGCGTGTAGGCGCGGGAGAGATCGTCACGGTTGCGCAGGGCTACCTTGGGGACCACCTCGAGCTTGCCGCCCAGGTGCATCAGGAAGGTGCGGTCCGAGACGTGCTGGACCGTGACGCCGTCGAGCGCGTTGAGGGCGTCCTTGACGCGGCCGGCGTGCTCATCGTCGGTGGTGTTGCAGGTGACGTCCACAACCAGGGTCTCGTGGTGGGACTCCGTGACGTCCAGGGCAGTGATGGCAGCGCCGGCTGCACCCACTGCCGCAGCGAGTTCGCTGGTGGCGCTGAAGCTGGACGGCGCTTCCACGCGCAGGGTGATGGAATTTCCGGGGCTCGGGTTCGCCATTGAATGTCCTCCTGTTGGGCCCAGTGGGCTTGTGTTCCAAATCCGAATGTTTTCGTATTATGGATATTATTATCTACTTTGTGGAAACACAAGCCCAAAGTGCCTTTCATCGCGCCTGCAGGGGTTGTGCTGTATCTTGGGACCTCTAGGGCAATTCTTTTCACGATGCGGATAAGACTTGTCGGAATCCGAGTCCACAGGAGACTGGCCATGGCTGAAAAAGCCGCAGGAGGCGTGCAGTCCGTTGAACGCGTCTTCGAACTGCTGGAACTGATCACTGATGCCGGCGGCGACGTCACCCTCAGTGAGTTGTCGTCATCCACCGACCTGCCGCTGCCCACCATCCACCGCCTGCTGCGCACCCTGGTGTCGCTGGGCTATATCCGCCAGCTGCCCAACCGGCGCTACGCCCTGGGCCCGCGGCTGATCCGGCTGGGCGAAGGAGCCAACAAGCAGCTTGGCGCCGTGGCACGGCCGCAGCTGAAAACCCTCGTGGACCGCCTGGGGGAGACGTCCAACATGGCCGTGCTCGACTCGGACATGGTCATCTATGTGGCGCAGGTGCCCTCGCTCCACGCCATGCGCATGTTCACTGAGGTGGGCCGGCGTGCCCATACCCATGCCACCGGCGTCGGCAAGGCCATCCTGGCCCAGCTGGACGACGACGTGGTCCGCGGCATCGTCACCCGCGCCGGGATGCCCACCCCCACGTCCAAGAGCATCGGGGACATCGATGACCTCCTGGCAGACCTCAAGCTCATCCGGGAACGCGGCTACTCCATCGACGAGGAGGAGCAGGAGCTGGGCGTCCGCTGCTTCGCGATGGCTGTGCCCAACGCCCCCACCCCCACCGCCATTTCGGTGTCCGGCCCCGTGTCCCGTGTGGACGAGCACTTCGCTGACAAGGCGGTGCCCGTCCTCCGCGAGGCTGCCGAAGCCATCTCCCTGGAGATGAACCGCACCTGACCCACCCCCGCGCTGACGACGGCGGCGGCCCGCCCTTTCCGGGACGGGCCGCCGCCGCTTTTTCATGCCGTGTTCCTGCTGCTTCGGCGTGCGTGCTGCTCCGGCGTTCCTAGTGGTCCGATGCCTTTTCGGATGACTGGACCGGAACTTCCTTGCCGTCACAGTCGATGAGCTTGCCGCCTTCGAAGCGGTCGCCGTCGGCCAGGCACTTGAGGTCCTCCTCCCGGACCACGCGTCCGGTGCCGGCCACGAACACCGACTGGTTCTCGGAGTTGCCGGCCTTGAGGTGGTTGAAGAGCAGGTTCAGCAGGATTGCCATGACGGCAGCCGAGCTGATGCCGGAGTGGAAGATGGTGGCGAACCAGTCCGGGAACTTGTCGTAGAAGGACGGGGCGGCGATGGGGATCATGCCGAAGCCGATCGACGCCGCCACGATGATCAGGTTCATGTTGTTTTTGTATTCCACCTTGGCCAGAGTGCGGATGCCGCTGGCAGCGACGGTGCCGAACAGGACGATGCCGGCCCCGCCCAGGACCGCGGTGGGAACCGCAGCGACGACGCGGCCCATGACGGGCAGCAGGCCGAGGATGACGAGGATGACACCGCCGGCTGCAACGACGTAGCGGCTCCTGATTTTGGTCACTGCGACCAGGCCGACGTTCTGGGCAAAGGCGCTTTGCGTGAAGGATCCGAAGATCGGCGCGATGAGGCTGGACCCCATGTCTGCCCTCAGCCCGGCGGCAATCCGCTTGGAGTCGACCTTGGTGCCCACGATCTCGCCGACTGCCAGGATGTCCGCCATGGTTTCCGTCAGGATGACCAGCACGACGATCAGCATGGAGATGATGGCGGCTATCTCAAAGGTGGGGGCTCCCAGATGGAATGGCGCGGGGAAGGCGGCGATGGGGCCTTCCCCGACTTTGGAGAAATTCGCCATGCCGGTGACGACGGCTACCAGCGTTCCGATGACCATGGCCAGCAGAATCGAGAGCCGGGAGATGGTGGCGTTACCGAGTTTGCTCAGGAGGAGGACGAGGGCCAGGGTAACCGCGGCGAGGCCAATGTTCTCCAGGCTCCCGTAGTTCTCGGCATTCCTGTTTCCTCCCATGGCCCAGTTGGCGGCAACCGGCATGAGTGTCAGGCCAATGGTCGTGATGACAGTTCCGGTGACCACCGGTGGGAAGAACCGGACAATCTTGGAAAAGACCGGCGCGATCAACAGGCCGATGGCCGCTGACACGATCACCGCGCCGAATACGGCCTGAATTCCTCCACCCGTGGTGACGATGGCGACCATCGTTGCAACGCCTGCGAAAGATACACCCTGGACCAGCGGCAGCTGGGAGCCGAAGAAGGGAATCCCCACGGTCTGGAGGATGGTGGCAAGCCCGCCCATGAAGAGTGCGGCGGCGATCAGGACGCCAATGTCGGCAGGGGGCAGGCCCGCGGCCTGGCCAACGATCAGCGGTACGGCGACGATGCCGCCGTACATGGTCAGGACGTGCTGGAAGCCATAAGCGAAACTGCTTCCGATCGAAAGCCGTTCGTCCTCCGGCCGGTTTTGGACGGGACGCTTGCCGTGCTTCTTGGCGTCGGCTTTGAGGGTGTTCTTGATGTTCATGGCAGACTTTCTGGTTCATGGCAGACGTCATCGTCTGGCTAACGTTGTCTGGCTAACAGGTGTGGCTGAAGCTGCAAATCGTGGGGTGCTGGCCCGGAGTTCTTGTCCACGTGTGCGGACTAAGGTGCTCGGAAGTCGCCTCATCTGGACAAAAACTCCGGACCGGGTGGTGCTGGTGGGACGGCGCGCCTAGCAGAAGCCGGCGATGCCGGACCAGGCGATGGCCGCCGGGGCGGCGTCCTCACGCTGGACGGTGGCCTCGATCAGGCCGTACGGCCGGTCGGCCGCGTAGAAGACCTCGTTGGGGTTGTCGAGGCCGAAGGGCGAGAGGTCCACCAGGAAGTGGTGCTTGTTGGGCATCGAGAACTTGATCTCGTCGATCTCGCTGTGTGCGTCCAGGACCTTGGTGCCCATATCGAACAGGGTCTGCTGGAGGGCGTGGGAGTACTTCTCCGTGAAACCTTCGAGCAGGAGCGCCTTGACGTCGTCGTAATTCTTGTTGAAGTCCAGGGCGCTGAAGTCCGTTCCGGTCTTGAAGCGCCAGCGGGCCGAGACGTCGGTAGCCAGGATGCGGTCGGTGGTTTCCGGGAGGGTTGTGTACTTGTCTTTCGGGTAACCCGCGAAGCCGGACTGGGTGGACTTCAGGACGGTCAGGTCCTTGAGCCCGGAGATGAGGTGCGTGGTGGCGCCGTCGCGGACCAGGACGGCGGTGCGGACCTCCTGGCCGTTGCGGACGAAGGAGTGGTCATGCTCAGCGCCATGGGCCTGGATGCGGTTCCAGCTGTAGGACTCCGCTTCCCAGCGGCCGCCGGTCACCCAGTCAAAGCTGGACGTGAAGTGCTCGCCGAGGCGCAGCAGGAAGGCTTCCGGCGAACCGACACCTTCACGGGCAAAGGCGTAGATGGTGTTCTTCTGGGTGTCGGTGGGCACCACGTGGGCGTTGTCGCCTGCGAGGTGGGCGGCCGCGAAGTCACCGCGGAGCTGCGAGGTGACGTTCAAATCTTCGATTTCGTGGCGGTCCGTGTCGCGGGTGATCTTTACGACCCGGACTTCGGCCTTTCCGAACTGGTTGTGGCCGAGGATGATGTTGCTGCTCATGGTCAGATTCCCAACTTCAGGTATGTGGGACCACGGTCCCGCATAGAAATTAAGCGCGCGTTTCCCGCACGTTTCTTGTACCGTCGGCCCACAAAAAAGAGCCGACATCGATTGATGCCAGCTCATTACGACCCTGCCTGCTGCTCCCAGGTTACGTGACTCGCGCCACGAATTGACATTCAGCGTAGCCCAGTCCTGCGGTGGTGTACATCACAAAAGCAAAAATCGGTTTGTGACCGGTCGCTCAGCCTCAGGCCGTGACACCGGGCGCAGGCTCTTGACCCTGCTGGAGCGGCAGCTTACTATTTCCACATAGCAGTATTTATTTTCCGATGAGTGGAAAAGCTGAACAGGAAGTGGGGAGGACGAGATGGAGCTGCAGGACCCAAAAGAAGTGGTGGGCTTTCCGGCGCCCGGCCAGGAGCTGTACCACCCGTATGGCGGCACCGACCCGGATTTCTACATCCCGGCTGATTGCGATCGGCCCGCCCGCGGGTTCTCACGCTGGCTGCGTGCGCTCCCGGTTTTCGGGCGCCAGGGCTGAGCGGGATCCCCGGAGCAGTAACCTCCGGAGCCGTGACCTCCCACGGCAGTATCCCCGGAGCCGCAGCCCCAGGCATGGCAGCTACTGCTGGGCGGACGGCAGGCTGCCGAGCAGGGCCGCCGCGGCGCTCACCGCAATAACCGCGGGCGCCTTTCCCCTCACGTCCGGCAGTCCTATTGGGCACTGGATCCGGTCAATCTCCGGCTCCGCAAACCCTTCCGCTGCCAGCTTCTGCCGGAACCGCAGCCACTTGGCACGCGACCCAATCAGCCCGATGCTCCCGAGGTCGACTCGGCGCAGGGCGGCGTGACAGAGAAGAAAATCCTCGGAGTGGTCGTGACTCATAATGAAGACGTGCGCGCCGGGTGGCAGGTCGCCAAGGAACGAGTCCGGGACGGGCGTGTGCACCGCCCGGACGTCGGCAACACCCGAAGCCATGTCACCCAGCCGTGCAGGATCAAGTTGTTCGCCGCGGCTGTCCACCAGGTACAGGGTCATGGGCAGGCGCGAAAGGATGCGCCCGAGTTCGTACCCAACATGCCCGACGCCGAAAATTGCTACCACGGGAAGGGACAGGAAGGGTTCAAGCAGCACCCGTACCTTCCCGCCGCAGCACTGCCGCCCGTGCTCCGTGGTTGCGTGCTCATTCAGCGCGAACTCGGCGCTGTGGGGTAGGGAGATGCCCTTGGCCATCATGTCCCGGGCCTGATCCACCACTGTCGCCTCGAGATTGCCGCCGCCGATGCTGCCCCACGTTGACTTTGTGCCCACCACCATTTTGGCGCCAGCCTCCCGCGGCGCGTGGCCGCGCACCTCGGAAACCGTCGCCAGGACGCCGGGCAGGCGGGCGGACCTCAGGTGCTGCAGGGCTTCGAGCCAGTCCATGTCAAGACACCGACGTTGTGACGGACGGGCGGACGGCGTCGCAGTCAGGTCCGGCCGGGGAGGTGCCGTGGCGCGTTCAAGCGCCCAGAACACGGCCTCGGGCGTTGCCGGGCTGGCCAGTTCCACGGCGGTGCCGCCGGAGCCGAAGGCCGCCACTGCTTCCCGCAACGCCTCGCGCACGCTGATGGCCAGCATAAGCGGCGGCTCTCCTACAGCCTTCGAGCCGTAGACGACGCCGCTTTCTGTGGCCCGTTCAAACAGGTGGACGTTGAACTGCTCCGGCATTTCGGAGAAGCTCGGCAGCTTGTAGGTGCTGGCCGACTGGGTTGTCAGGCGTCCCCGCCCGTCGCCGTCGGACACGTCCCACCGCAGGTCCTCAAGGGTCAGCCAGCCGGCACCCTGGACGAAGCCGCCTTCAATCTGCCCGACGTCGATCAACGGCGAAAGGCTGTCGCCGACGTCGTGCACTATGTCGGCACGCAGCTGCCGGTAAGCGCCCGTGAAGCGGTCCACCTCCACCTCCGTGACCGCCGCGCCGTAGCTGAAGTACTTGAACGGCTCACCCTGCATGCGGGCGCTGTCCCAGTGCAGTCCCTCTGTCCGGTAGTACCCCGCCGCCCAGAGCGGGACCCGCTGGAAGTACGCGTCGCGAGCTACCTCGGCGAAACTGAGGTGGCGGTCATGGAACCCGATCCCGGTCACCTTGCCGTCGTCGAAGCGCACATCGTCCGGGTGGATGTTGAGGTTCCGGGCAGCCACGTCCGCCAGCCGGGAGCTGATCTGCTCACAGGCGTTTTTGACCGCCCCGCCGTTCAGGTCGGCCCCTGAGCTGGCGGCTGTGGCTGACGTGTTGGGGACCTTGTCGGTCCGGGTGGGGGCCAGCCGGATGAAGCTGAGCGGCACGCCCAAGGCAGTGGCAGCCACCTGGCGCATCTTGGTGTGCAGGCCCTGCCCCATCTCGGTGCCGCCATGATTAATGAGCACGGACCCGTCCTTATACACGTGGACAAGCGCGCCGGCCTGGTTGAAGGCTGTGAGGTTGAAGGAGATGCCGAACTTCACTGGCGTCATCGCGATGGCCCGTTTGATGTTCGGGTGGGCGGCGTTGAATTTCGCGATCTCAGCGCGCCGCTGCGCCACGTCTGCTCGGTCCAGGAGCGACTGCCAGATTGCAGTGAGCCGTTCGGCGTGGCGCACGGGCTGCCCGTACGGGGTGCTCTGTCCAGGTTCGTAGAAGTTGCGAGACCGCAGCTCAGCCGGGTCGATGCCCAGCAGCGGTGCGCACCGGCCCAGGAGGTCCTCGATCACCAGCATCCCCTGGGGTCCGCCGAAGCCGCGAAACGCTGTCTGCGATGTCTTGTTGGTCTTGGCTACCCGGCCGTGCACTTCGATGTTGGGGATGTAGTACGCGTTGTCGATGTGGCACATTGCCCTTGCCAGGACAGGTTCGGAGAGGTCCAGGCTCCAGCCGCCGTCGCTCGTAAGGGTGGCCTTGAGCGCCTGGAGGCGGCCGTCGTCGTCGAATCCTGCTTCCCAGCGTGCATGGAACGGATGGCGCTTGCCGGTCAGGGTGATGTCCTGGGTCCGGTTGAGGCGGACGCGCACGGGGCGTCCGGTCAGGCTTGCACCCAAGGCTGCGATGGCAGCGAAGCCGTGCGGCTGCATCTCCTTGCCGCCGAAACCCCCGCCCATCCGGAGGCACTGCACGGTCACCTCGTGGTTGGCGAGTCCCAGGACGTGCGCCACGATTTCCTGCGTCTCGGATGGGTGCTGGGTGCTGGACTGCACAAACACCTGCCCGCCTTCATCGATGTACGCGAAGGACGCCTGCGTCTCAAGGTAGAAGTGCTCCTGGCCGCCGAACTCAAACTCGCCGCTGAACCGGTGGGCCGCGTGTTTTAGGGCGGAGTCCGGTTCGCCGCGCGCAACTGTCGGCTGGTTTCCCTGGTAGCTCCCTGCCGCCATTGCTTCAGTGAGCGTCAGGAGCGAAGGCAACGGCTGGTACTCGACCTTTATGGCCTCCGCACCCAGCCGTGCCGCTTCCAATGATTCGCCCAGCACCCAGCACACGGCATGGCCATGGAACATGACCTCGCTGGGAAAGAGCGGCTCGTCATGCTTCACGCCGGCATCGTTGACGCCGGGAACGTCCGACGCCGTCAGTACCTTGACTACGCCAGGAACCTTGAGTGCGGGCCTGGTGTCCATACCGATTATCAGGGCATGGGCGTGCGGTGCCTGGACAGGCCAGGCGTGCAGGACACTCCGGGAACGGACAAGGAGGTCGTCAGTGTAGAGGGCTGTTCCGGTCACGTGTGCGGCGGCGCTCTCGTGGGAAACAGGGACCCCCACCACCGGGTTGACTGGACGGTCTGCCAAGGACTTCACTTCGCTGCCTCCAATGCCGGAGTATTTTCGGCATGGAACTTGAGGAGTGCCTGCCTCAGCATGGCCTGCCGGTAGAGTGCGCTCGCGCGCATGTCGTCGATCGGGGTTCCCTCGCCGGCCATGACGCCCGCGGCCGTGGCTACAGTGTCCGCGGTCCAGGGCTGGCCCGTCAATGATTCTTCCGTTGCGAAGGCCCGGATCGGAGTGGCTGCCACGCCGCCGAGGCCAATCCGGACCGAATTTACGACGCCGCCTGCCACCTGCAGCGCGATGGCAACCGAGACACTTGAGATGTCGTCGAAGCGCCGTTTGGAGATTTTGTAGAACGCGGTGCTTTCGGCCAGTGGCAGCGGGATCCGCACTGCGCGGAGCAGCTCGTGGGGCTTCCGAACGCTCTGCCGGTACCCCGTGTAGTACTCGGACAGCGGGACTTCGCGCTCGCCGTCGAGCGAGCACAGGACAATTGTGGCGTCCAGGGCGAGGAGCGCCGGTGCAGAGTCGCCGATGGGTGAGCCCGTGGAAAGGTTCCCGCCCAAGGTGGCTGCGTTGCGGATCAGGCGGGACGCAAATTGGGGAAACAGCTGGGCCAGGAGAGGCACCCGGCCGTCGAGGCCCCGTTCCACCTCGGAAAGGGTGAGTGCTGCGCCGATCTCAACCCGGCCGTCGTCGAACGATAAAGTCCTCAGCTCTTCCAGCCGATCGATGGCAAGGAGCAGGGGCGGACGGGAGTGCCGGAGGTTTACCTCCACGCCGAGGTCGGTTGCCCCTGCCACCAGCCGTGCCTCCGGGCTTTCCTGCATGATCTTCAGGGCCTCGGCAAGGGTTTCAGTGCGGAGGAAACGTGCGCCGCCGTCCGTCCTGGTGTGCTTGACGGGCGGGGCAGGCCGGTTCTGCCGGTCCAGCAAGGGGTCTGCGTCCAGGGGATTCCCGAGCGCATAGGCTGCGTCCCTGATGGGGCGGTAGCCCGTGCACCGGCAGAGGTTGCCGCTGAGCGCGTGGAGGTCGAAGCCGTTCGGACCGCATTCGTGATCGGTGGCATGCTGCTCGCCTACCTC
This sequence comes from Pseudarthrobacter scleromae, assembly GCF_014644515.1. Lineage (NCBI taxonomy): Bacteria > Bacillati > Actinomycetota > Actinomycetes > Micrococcales > Micrococcaceae > Pseudarthrobacter > Pseudarthrobacter scleromae. The sequence goes on from NZ_BMKV01000005.1 coordinate 519,734, forward strand.
GCGGGTTCCAGTTTCTTTCCTGCCCTGCCCGGGGCGCCGGTCCGGACGGTAATACTCAGCCGCCATGGAGCAGATGAACCCCGGTGTGCAGTATCCACACTGGGAACCGCCGCGGTCCGCCATTTCACGCTGGACGGGATGCAGGTCTTCCCCGGAACACGGCCCGGCTACGGTACCCAGGCCCTCCGCAGTGACGACCTCCTGCCCGTCGAACGCCAGCGCGGGAGGCAGGCATGAGTTCAGGGATGTCCAGCGGCTCCCCTCGGGTCCGTCCGGCCTGGCCACCAGGACGGCACATGCCCCGCACTCGCCCTCCGCGCAGCCTTCCTTAGCCCCTGTGAGGCCTTCCGTCCGAAGCCAGTCAAGGAGCCTCGTGTGCGGGCTGGTCCTGCTGCAGTCCCGGGCCTGCCCGTTGACGAATATCTCTATTCCGTCCATGTTTCACGCTCCCCATACGAACCGGACCGACGCGCCTAAAACCAAACCCTGGTAACGGGAAATGTATCCCAGCGCTGCCAGCATGTCGGCTGTTCAGTGTGATTAAGCTTACCTTTCAGTATGGAAGCGATTTTCCAGTATCCGGATGGAAACTTCCGGCCGTGGCGTAACCCGTAAAATTCCGGCGTCCCACGGGGCACCCCATATAGTCGAGGGATGGAACAGCGGATTTTAGGCAAGACCGGACGAAATGTCTCCGTCGTGGGGCTCGGCACCTGGCAGCTTGGCGCGGACTGGGGCAACGTTGACCCGGCGCAGGCCCAGGCCATCCTGGCGGCGTCCGCGGAAGCGGGCGTGAACTTCTTCGACACCGCGGACGTCTACGGCGACGGCAAGAGCGAGCAGGCCATCGGGAAGTTCCTCGCGGACAACCCCGGCCTGGACATCACGGTTGCCACCAAGATGGGCCGGCGCATGGACCAGCAGCCGGAGAACTACGCCCTGGCCAACTTCCGCCAGTGGGTGGACCGGTCCCGGAAGAACCTGGGCACCGACACCCTGGACCTGGTCCAGCTGCACTGCCCGCCCACCCCGGTGTACAGCACCTCCGAGGTCTACGACGCCTTGGATACCCTGGTGTCCGAGGGCGCCATCCGCAACTACGGCGTCAGCGTGGAGCGCACGGATGAGGCACTCGAAGCGATCCGGCACCCTGGCACCGCCTCGGTCCAGATCATCCTGAACGCATTCCGCCTCAAGCCCCTGGACGAGGTCCTTCCCGCAGCGAAGGCGGCCAACGTGGGCATCATTGCCCGTGTGCCGCTCGCTTCCGGCCTCCTGTCCGGCAAGTACTCGAAGGAAACCACCTTCGCGGAAAACGACCACCGGAACTACAACCGCCAGGGTGACAAGTTCGACGTCGGCGAAACCTTCTCGGGCGTGGACTACGAGCTCGGGCTGAAGGCCGTGGCCGAGTTCGAGCAGCTGGTCCCGGCCGGGGCAAGCACCGCCCAGGCGGCCATCGCCTGGATCGCGGCCCAGGACGGTGTCACCACGGTGATCCCCGGCGCGCGCAACGTGGACCAGGCAACGGCCAACGCCGCGGCTGCTGCCGTGCAGGTCAGCAAAGAGTTCGACGCCGGCGTCCGCTGGATCTACGACCACTACTTCCGCGAAGCCATCCACCCGCGCTGGTAGCCGTTCGCAGGGGAGCACTCCGGTGACAGACCGTTCCATAAGCTCTTTTGTGGACCGGCTCGCGGCAGTGCCCACGGTGCCGGGCCGCAACAACTTCCTCGACCACAGCCACCCCGGCAATGCCGTGCGCCGGCGCAACCTGGAGCTGTACCTCTCCGAGATGCTGGACCGTTCGCCGAGGGTGCTGCTGCTGGGCGAGGCCCCCGGTTTCAGGGGCATGCGGATCACGGGCGTGCCCTTCACCAACCGCACCATGTTCCAGGGACCGGCCAATATCTTCGGGCTTTTCGGGCCGGGCAAAGGCTACGCCCTGCCCGCCGAGGCGGAGGGAGTGGCTGCCGAGCCGACGGCGACGGTGATGTGGGAGGTCCTGGCGGAACTGGACTTCCTGCCTTTGCTGTGGAGTGCCTGCCCCTGGCACACCCACGTGCCGGGAGAACCGCAGTCCAACCGGACGCCGCGGATCACGGAAGCAAAGCTGGGCACACCCTACTGGCAGTCGCTGGTGGAGCTGTTCGGCATTGAGGCAGTGGTCGCCGTGGGAAACATCGCGCACCGAAGCCTGCAGGCCAGCGGCGTGGATGCGCCCAAGGTCCGGCATCCCGCCCACGGCGGACGCTCCGGCTTTAAGCGCGGCCTGGAGGAGTTGCTCCTCGCCGGAAGCATCACCACGCAGTCCAACAAGTAGAACTAGCCCAGCAGGCAGAGCTAGTCCAGGAGGTAGAGCTGCTCCGGCGTGTCAACGTCAAGGCCGCTGGAGAGATCACTGCAATTTACGTCGTCCACCAGTTCCGGGTGGGTCCGCAGGAAGGCGCGCGCCCCGGCGTCGCCGCTCACTGTTGCGGCCACCGCCTGGCGCAGGGCGGTATCGATCACCAGCGGATGGCCGCGGCGGAGCCCGCCGTTCCCACCCTTTGTTGCGGCAGCGCCGTCGTCGTACGCCGCTGCGGTGACCCGGCCCGGACGGTGGGACGCAAGCAGCCGCTCCACCGCCAGGGAGGACAGGCCAGGCTGGTCCACGAGCGCAATCATCAGGTGGTCCCGGGGATCGGTGGCGGCGTTGCCCAACAGGAGGGAACTCCCCATCCCCGACTGCCATTCCTCGTTCACCACCGTGCGGCAGCCGTCCAGCCTGGCGGCGGCCAGGACATCCTGGGCGCCTGCACCGAGCACCACCACAACCTCGCGGCAGCCGCCGCCGAGCAGCGCTTCAGCGACCGCTTCCACCAGGGGCCGGCCACGGTAGGGGAGCAGAGCCTTGGGCCCGCGTCCCAGCCTGGCTCCGCCGCCCGCCGCGAGCACAACACCGGTGGTGCCCGCCGCCTCCGTGTTCCGCATAGCCACACCCTAACTCTTGTTGTCTCAGGCGTCGCCGCCGGCCCCGCCGGTGGTTCCGGCGCTGACGTCCAGGAGTTTGTAGCGGTCCATGGCGTACGACGGCGCCCCCTCCTCGACCTCGCCCCTCGCCGCGAGCATGTGCAGCGCTTTCACCACGATGGAGTGGGTGTCGTTCTTGAAGAAGCGGCGGGCTGCGGCGCGGGTGTCGGAGAAGCCGAAGCCGTCGGCGCCGAGGGTGGCGAATTCGTTGGGGACGAATTGGCGGATCTGGTCGGGGACGGCTTTCATGTAGTCGGACACGGCGACGACGGGTCCGGTGGCTCCTTCGAGCTGCCGGGTGACGAAGGGGACGCGGGCGGGTTCGCCGGGGTTGAGGAAGGCTTCCTCTTCGGCGGCGAGTCCGTCGCGGCGCAGTTCGTTCCAGGAGGTCACGGACCAGACGTCGGCGGAGACTGACCAGTCTTCGGCGAGGATCCGCTGGGCTTCGATGGCCCAGGGGACGGAGACGCCGGAGGCCAGGATCTGGGTCTTCGGTCCTGCAAGGTCCGACGCCGATACCCGGTAGATGCCTTTCAGCACACCTTCCACATCGAGGTTCTCCGGTTCGGCGGGCTGGATGATGGGCTCGTTGTACACCGTGAGGTAGTACATCAGGTTTTTATCGGATGCAGCTCCGGTTCCTTCGCCGCTGGCGGCCTCCCCGTACATCCGCTCAAGCCCGTCGCGGATGATGTGGCCCATTTCGTAGCCGTAGGCGGGGTCGTAGGTGACCACGGCGGGGTTGGTGGAGGCGAGCAGGGGGGAGTGGCCGTCGGCGTGCTGGAGTCCTTCGCCGGTGAGGGTGGTCCGTCCTGCGGTGGCGCCGATGATGAAGCCGCGGGTCATCTGGTCCGCGGCGGCCCAGAACGCGTCGCCGGTGCGCTGGAAGCCGAACATGGAGTAGAACACGTAGACCGGGACCAGGGGCACGCCGTGGGTGGCGTAGGCGGTACCGGCGGCGGTGAAGGCAGCCACGGCGCCGGCTTCATTGATGCCGGGGTGGATCAGCTGCCCCTGGGCGGATTCCTTGTAGGCCAGGACCAGGTCCCGGTCCACGGACAGGTAGTTCTGGCCCTTGGGGTTGTAGATCTTCGCGGTGGGGAAGAACGCGTCCATGCCGAAGGTCCTTGATTCGTCCGGGACGATGGGCACAATCCGGTGCCCGAAGTTTTTGTCCCGGATGAGGTCTTTCAGGAGCCTGACAAAAGCCATGGTGGTGGCGGCCTGCTGTTTGCCCGAGCCTCGTTTGGCAACGTCAAACGTCTTGGGATCCGGCAGAGCAACGGCATCATGGGATGACCGGCGTTCCGGGACGGCGCCGCCCAAGGCCTTCCGCCGTTCATGGAGGTAGACGATCTCCGGTGCATCATGCCCGGGGTGGAAGTACGGCGGGGAATAGGGATCCGCTTCCAGTTGCGCATCGGCAATGGGGATCCGCAGGTAGTCCCGGAACTCCTTGAGGTCCTCGACAGTCAGCTTTTTCATCTGGTGTGTGGCATTCCTGCCTTCAAACCTCGGTCCGAGGCCGTAGCCTTTGACGGTTTTGGCGAGGATGACGGTGGGTTTGCCCTTGAATTCGGTGGCTGCCTTGTACGCGGCGTAGACCTTGCGGTAGTCGTGGCCGCCGCGTTTGAGGTTCCAGATCTGGTCATCGGTGAGGTCCGCGACGAGGTCTTTGGTGCGGGGGTCTTTGCCGAAGAAGTGTTCGCGGACGAACCCGCCGGATTCTGCCTTGTAGGTCTGGTAGTCCCCGTCGGGGGTTTCGTTCATGATCTTCACCAGTGACCCGTCGGTGTCCTTGGTGAGCAGGTCATCCCATTCCCGGCCCCAGACGACCTTGATGACGTTCCAGCCCGCGCCGCGGAAGAACGCTTCGAGTTCCTGCATGATCTTGCCGTTGCCCCGCACGGGCCCGTCCAGGCGCTGGAGGTTGCAGTTGATCACGAAGTTCAGGTTGTCCAGGTTTTCGTTCGCGGCGAGCTGGAGCAGGCCGCGGGACTCGGGCTCGTCCATTTCCCCGTCGCCCAGGAACGCCCAGACCTGCTGGTCGCTGGTGTCTTTCAGGCCCCGGTTGTGCAGGTACCGGTTGGACTGGGCCTGGTAGATCGCGTTCATCGGCCCGATGCCCATGGACACGGTGGGGAACTCCCAGAACTCAGGCATCAGCCGCGGGTGCGGGTAGGAGGACAGGGCGTGGCCTTCCTTGGACTTTTCCTGCCGGAACCCGTCCAGGTCCTCCTCCGAGAGCCGGCCTTCCATGAACGCCCGGGCGTACATGCCGGGGGAGGCGTGGCCCTGGAAGAAGACCTGGTCACCGCCGCC
>NZ_BMKV01000006.1:0-179964 GCF_014644515.1 Pseudarthrobacter scleromae
CGCCCAAACCCGCGAAGGCCACACCGGACTCTCCCCCGTCATCGCCAACCCACCAGCAACCACCTTCAGATAAAGACCACTTTCGCCAAACCCGTCCGAACCGCCAAAGAAAGCCCATGACAACGGAAACCGAAGCAACCCCTGCCGCGTCCCCTACCCAGCCTGCCGCCGTCGTACCCCCTGCTGACGCCAGTCCGCAGCCGGGCCGGCCGCCCGCACCCCAGGCCACCCTGCCGGCGCTGAAATCAGCCGGGCACGTCATCGTCGATTCGTTGGTGGCGCACGGGGTGGACCGCACCTACGTGGTGCCGGGTGAAAGTTTCCTGGACGTGCTGGACGGCCTGCACAGTTCCAGCATCGAAACCATCGTCTGCCGGCACGAGGGCGGCGCCGCCTACATGGCCGAGGCGGACGGAAAGATGAACCAGCGCCCGGGCATCGCCATGGTGACCCGGGGGCCCGGGGCGGCAAACGCGCATGTGGGGCTGCATACCGCCTGGCAGGACTCCACCCCCATGCTGCTGTTCGTGGGCCTGATCCCGTTCGCGCACCGGGACCGGGAGGCATTCCAGGAGTTCGATATCAAGGCCTGGTTCGATACCGGCGCAAAACGCGTTATGGTCCTGGACCACGCGGAGCGGGCGTCGGAGATCGTGGCCGAGGCAATGTTCGCCGCGATGAGCGGACGGCCCGGTCCGGTGGTGGTGGGCCTGCCCGAGGACATCATCCGGCAGCAGATTGACCCGGCGCTGCACCCTGCCATCCCGGTAGCGGCCGGCGGCATGAGCCGCACCGACGCCGCAGCCCTGGAAGCCGCCCTGGCGGCATCCAGCAAGCCGCTCTTCGTCACCGGCGGCAACGACTGGACGCAGGAGGCGGCAGACCAGCTCACCGGCTGGCTGGAACGGCACCACATCCCGGCCGCGGCTGAGTGGCGGACCCAGGGCACCGTGTCCTTCGATTCGCCCTCCTACGTTGGCCCCATCGGCTACGGCCGTCCCCGCCCCACCTACGACCTGCTGGAGGAAACCGACCTCCTGGTGTTTGTGGGAACCGTCCCCGGGGACGTCATCACGGACGGATTCGTCTGCCGGCAGGACTGGACCAAGGAGAACTTCCTGGTGACCATCGACCCCTCCCTCCGCGGCCGGTCCGGGCCGGTGTCCCGGCAGATCCTGGCCAAGCCGGAAGCCTTCGTCCGCGACCTCGCCGGCATCAGCCTGCCGGCCAAGGAGGAGTGGAAGGCCTGGACCGCGAGGATGCGGACCGAGCAGCAACGGTTCGCCGCCCTGCCCCCGGCAGCCCCCGCGCCGGGCCGGGCGCGGATGGACACCCTGATGGCGAACCTGGTGCCCCGGCTTCCGGAGGATGCGATGGTGACCTTCGGCGCGGGCGAGCACACCAACTGGGCCCACCGCTATTTCCCCACCCGCCGCTACGCCTCCATGATCAGCGCCCGCAACGGCTCCATGGGCTACTCGGTCCCCTCGGCCATCGCGGCATCGCTGGCCGAGCCCGGCCGCCGCGTGGTGACCATCGCCGGAGACGGCGAGTTCCTCATGAACGGGCAGGAGCTGGCCACCGCCGCCCAGTACGGGGCCACGCCGCTGGTGGTGGTGATGGACAACCAGGAATACGGAACCATCCGCACCCACCAGGAACGGCACTACCCGGAACGGGTCTCCGGGACCCAGCTGAAGAACCCCGATTTCGGCCTGATGGCCAGGGCCTTCGGCGGGTTCGGCATCACCGTCACCGAGGACAGGGACGTTCCCGCCGCGCTGGACGCCGCCCTTGCCGCCATTGACCGGGACGGCGTCTTCGCGCTGGTCCACCTCGTGGTGGAACAGCGCGTCAAGGCTTACTGAGCCTGCCGCCCACGGGGAGCGGACGACGGCGGGAGGTTCCGCCGTCGTCCGCTCCTTCTGTTGGATGCGTGGCCGCAGTGCGTGGCCAGGAACGCGCGGCCGGGCAGGTGGCTTGCGCACAAGTTTGGTCAATATTGTTGAACAATCTTTGATTCTCGTGCATCCTAAAGAGACCACTTCAACGAGACGAGAATCACTATGGCCTCCATTGACCTCAACAGCGACGTCGGCGAATCCTTCGGGAACTGGACCATGGGCGACGACGCCGCCATCTTCCGCTCCGTCTCCAGCGCGAACATCGCATGCGGCTTCCACGCCGGCGACCCCTCCACGATTGCCCGGACCTGCCGCGACGCCGTCGCCGCCGGCATCAGCATCGGCGCCCACGTGGGATACCGCGACCTCGCGGGCTTCGGCCGCCGCTTCCTGGATTGCTCCCCCACGGAACTCGCTGATGACGTGCTCTACCAGCTGGGAGCTCTGGAAGGCATTTCCCGCGCAGCCGGCGGCCGGATCAGCTACGTAAAACCGCACGGGGCGCTGTACAACACCATCGTGACCCACCAGGTGCAGGCGCAGGCGGTGGTGGATGCGGTCAAGGCCTTCGGCGGGGACCTGCCGATGCTGCTGCTGCCGGGTTCGGTGGCGCTGGCCGCCGCCGAGGCAGCCGGCCTGCGCGGAGTAGCCGAGGCCTTTGCGGACCGCGCCTACAACCCGGACGGAACCCTGGTGTCCCGAGGCGAACCCGGCGCCGTCCTCCATGACGAGGATGCTGTTGCCGCCAACATGGTGCGGCTGGCCACCGAGGGCACCATCGTTGCCAGGGACGGGTCCACCATCAAAACATCCGCCGAAAGCATCTGCCTGCACGGCGACACCGCCGGCGCCGTGTCCATGGCGGCCGCGGTCCGCCGCGAACTCGAGGCCGCCGGCGTGGACATCAGGAGCTTCGTGTGAGTTCCCCGGAGATACGCTGGGCCGGGCCCCGCGCCCTGCTCCTGGAGCTGGACTCCCTTGACGCAGTGCTGTCCCTGCACTCCCGCCTTAGGGACAACCCGGCCGCGGGACAGGTCGATGTGCTCGCAGCCGCCCGGACCGTGCTGGTTGTCTTCGACTCCCGCGCCAGCGCCCGCGCTGCCCGCGGACCCCTCGCACGGCTCGGCAGCATGCCGGCAGGCGCCGCTGCCGTCCGGGACAAGCCGGTGCACATTGAGGTGGTGTACGACGGCGAAGACCTTGCGGAGGTGGGCGAACTCACCGGCATGGGGCCCGAGGGAGTCGTCGCCGCCCACACCGGCCAGCTGTGGACCGCAGCCTTCGGCGGGTTCGCGCCCGGATTCGCCTACCTCGTGGGGGAAACGGACGCCCTGAACGTTCCCCGGCGCGGCACCCCGCGGACCGCCGTACCCGCCGGATCGGTGGCCCTGGCCGGCAACTTCTCGGCCGTGTATCCGCGGCGGTCACCGGGCGGCTGGCAGCTCATCGGGCATACCGCCACGCGCATGTGGGACCTCCAGCGCGAGCAGCCCGCCCTGGTCCGCCCCGGCACCACCGTCCAGTACATCGCGGTGCGCGAGCTCATTCAGCTCAGCCGGACGGAAACGGACCAGGCTGACGGGACCCAGGCTGACGCTGCGGGTACTGAGACACCTGCCGCCGGCCCCGCCCTGGAGGTCCTTTCCCCCGGGCCGCAGGCACTCATCCAAGACCTCGGACGGCCGGGCCTCGGCGACTTGGGAGTCTCCCCGGCCGGCGCTGCAGATACTGCGAGCGCCCGCCAGGCGAACCGGCTGGTGGGAAACCTGCCCACCGATGCCGTCATCGAAAACGTCATGGGCGGCCTTTCCGTGCAGGCTCGGGGCGAGCTGACGGTTGCGCTCAGCGGTGCGGGCACGGCGGCGGACATCCGGAACGAGGGCGGCAGCAGCAGGCCAGCGCCGATGTACTCCCCCTTCCCCCTGCACGACGGCGAGAGCCTCCACCTCGGCGTCCCGGAGGCCGGCCTGCGCACCTACCTCGCCGTCCGCGGCGGGATCGATGTTCCTCCCGTGCTGGGGAGCCGCTCGACGGACCTGATGTCGGGCATCGGCCCGGCCCCGCTGGCCGCCGGAACAGTGCTGCCCATCGGCGCCGTGGACAGCGCCCGGGCAGTGGGCCACGCCGAACCGCCTGCCCTGCCGGAAGACCTCTCACCAGGCGCCGGCGGCAAGCCCGTGGTGCTGCGCATCACCAGCGGCCCCCGCCACGACTGGTTCACGCCCCGCTCCCTTGAGGCCCTGACCGGGCAGGCGTGGACCGTGACCGCCGAATCGAACCGCATCGGCGTCCGGCTCGGCACCGGGCCGTCCACGCCCGGAGCCGACGCCGGCACCGCGCTGGAGCGGGCACGCGAAGGGGAACTCCCCAGCGAAGGCGTGGTGGCCGGCTCGCTGCAGGTCCCGCCGTCGGGCCTTCCCGTCCTGTTCCTGGCCGACCATCCCGTCACCGGAGGCTATCCCGTGATCGGCGCCGTTATTCCCGAAGACCTACCTGCCGCAGCGCAGCTTCCTCCGGGCGCCACCGTGCGTTTCGTGGAGGTTGACCCCGAAACACTGCAGCCCCCGGCCCCTCTTCCGAGCACGCGAAAGAAGCAATGATGAAAAAAGTCCTGATCGCCAACCGCGGTGAAATTGCCGTCCGGATTGCCCGCGCCTGCACCGACGCCGGCCTGGTATCCGTGGCCGTGTACTCGGATCCCGATGCGGACGCGCTGCACGTGCGCCTCAGCGACGAGGCCTACGCGCTGGGCGGCTCAGCCAGCTCCGAAACCTACCTGGACATCCCCAAGCTCCTGGCCGTTGCTGCCCGGTCCGGCGCCGACGCCGTCCACCCCGGATACGGCTTCCTTTCCGAGAACGCCGACTTTGCGCAGGCAGTGCTCGACGCCGGACTCACGTGGGTGGGCCCCTCGCCTGACGCGATCCGCAGCCTGGGCAACAAGGTCACCGCCCGCGACATTGCCGTCCGTGCGGGTGCGCCCCTGGTCCCCGGTTCCGACGGACCGGTAGCTGACGCCGACGCGGTCCGCGCCTTTGCCGCGGAATTCGGGGTCCCCGTGGCCATCAAGGCGGCTTTCGGCGGCGGCGGCCGTGGCCTCAAGATCGCGCACCGGATGGAAGACATCGACGACGCCTTCGACTCCGCGGTCCGTGAGGCAACCGTGGCGTTCGGCCGCGGCGAATGCTTCGTGGAGCGCTTCCTGGACCGGCCGCGGCACGTGGAGGCCCAGGTCCTGGCCGACACCCATGGGAACGTGGTGGTGGTGGGCACGCGGGACTGTTCCCTGCAGCGCCGCAACCAGAAGCTGGTGGAAGAGGCACCGGCTCCGTTCCTGACCGCGGAACAGCGCACCCGGATCCATGAGTCCGCGCGTGCCATCTGCCGGGAGGCCGGCTACACCGGCGCCGGCACGGTGGAATACCTGGTGGCCCCCGACGGCGTGATTTCGTTCCTGGAAGTGAACACCCGCCTGCAGGTGGAGCACCCCGTCACCGAGGTAACGTCCGGGCTGGACCTGGTGCGGGAGCAGTTCCGGATCGCGGACGGGCTTCCCGTGTCCGTCACCGAGGACCCGGCACCCACCGGCCATGCGTTCGAGTTCCGGCTCAATGCCGAGGACGCCGGCCGGGGCTTCCTGCCGGCCCCCGGACCGGTGGATGTGTTCGAGGCGCCCACGGGGGCCGGAATCCGCGTTGATTCCGGCGTCCGGTCCGGCTCCGTCATACCTGCCGAATACGATTCCCTCATGGCCAAGCTGATTGTCCATGGCGAGGACCGCCAGCAAGCCCTGCGCCGCGCCCGTGCCGCCCTGGACGAGCTGCGGATCGAGGGCGTCCCCACCGTCCTTCCGTTCCACCGCGCCGTGGTGCGGGATCCCGACTTCACCGCACCGGACCGGCTGGGCGTGTTCACCACCTGGATTGAAACGGAGTTCGCCGGCCGCCTGGCCGCTTCCCTGCAGACCGGCGCCCAGGGTCCCCTGGCCCGGCGCGAAACCCTGACTGTCGAAATCGACGGAAAGGCTGTCCAGCTCGGTCTGCCCGCCAAGGTCTTCCACGCCCTGCTCCATGGCGGAGGGTCCGCCGTCGAATCTTCCACGGGCACAGACAGCGCCGACGCTGACGGCGAGGTCACCGCCCCCATGGGCGGGAACCTGGTCAAGTGGGTGGCCGGTGACGGGGCCGGAGTCGGCGCCGGCGAGCCCGTTGCCGTCCTGGAGGCCATGAAGATGGAAACCGTGGTGGTGGCCTCCGCCGCCGGAACCTTCCGGCGCGGCGGCCAGGAACCGGGCGCCGCCGTGGCCCGCGGCGAGGTGCTGGGTACTGTCAGCTAGCATCGTTAGTCGAACGGGAATGGGGGAAACCAATGAACACTCCGGCAGACGGTACAGCGGAACACGCACACACCACGGCCTGGATCGCGTCGGTGCTGCGCACCCGCATTGCCGCGGGTGAACTCACGCCGGGGTCCAAGCTGTCCGAGGAGCCGCTGTGCGCAGCACTGGGCGTTTCACGCAACACCCTGCGCCAGGCGTTCACCACGCTCGTGAGCGAATCCATTGTGACGCGCATACCAAACCGCGGCGTCTTTGTGGCGTCACCGGGCGTGGAGGAAGTGCGCGAAATCTACCGCGTGCGGCGGATGATTGAGCCTGCCGCCGTCCTGTGGGGCGAGCTGACGCCCCAGGTGCTGGAGGGACTGGAAACCATTGTGCAGCGGGCGCAGCAGGCCCGGGACAGCGGGTCTGTGCCCGACATGGCCGATGCCAACCAGGCACTGCACGGGGCCGTGGTTGCCCTGACCGGCAGCGCGTCGCTGCAGGAGCTCATGGACCGGGTGCTGGCCGAAATGCGGCTGGTGTTCCACTCCATGGCTTCGGCACCGGACTTCCACAGCCACTACGTGGACCGCAACGTGGCACTGGTGAAGCACCTGCGCGCGGGTGAGCGCCAGGAGGCTGCAGAGGGGCTGCGCGCCTACCTGGACGAGGCCGAGGCGGAGCTGCTGGTACACCTGGGCACGGAGCAGGACCGCCGTTCGGACATGCGGCAGCGCGCCGGATAGGCACGCAGCCGAAACACACAAATGTGGGGCAGGAGATTCCTCCTGCCCCACATTTTGTTCTTCTAGGTGTCCGTCCCGCCTACGGCACCAGTTTGTTATGAGCGGCGCCTACGGCACCTTGTTATCAGCGGCGCCTACGGCACCAGTTGTTGTGAGCGGCGCCTACGGCACCAGGTAGTCGCTGTCCCGGGCGTCCGTGATCAGCATATGGCCGGGCGCATGGCCGATGGCCAGCGGGGGCCGCGACTGCATCACGGCCGCCTGCGGCGTCACTCCGCAGGCCCAGAACACCGGGATGTGGCCGGCCGGGATCTCCACGGCGTCGCCGAAATCGGGCCGGCCCAGATCGGCAATGCCCAGTTCCCCCGGGTTGCCCACGTGGACCGGGGCGCCGTGCACGGCAGGGTACCGCGAGGTGATGCGGACCGCGTCCGCAACCTGCGAGGCCGGTACCGGGCGCATGGACACCACCATCGGACCGGACATTGACCCTGCCGGGTCACATGCTCGGTTGGTCCGGTACATGGGCACATTCACGCCCTGGTCGATATGCGCGATCCGGATGCCCCCGTCCTGCAGGGCTGCCTCGAAGGTGAAGGAGCAGCCGATCAGGAACGTCACAAGGTCGTCCTGCCAGTAGCCAGTGATCTCCGTGGGCTCGTCCACCTTTTCGCCGTTCCTATAGACGGTGTACTTGGGGACGTCCGTGCGGATGTCCCCGCCGGCCAGTAGCGGCCCGGTGGTGTGGCCCGGTTCGAGGATGCCCAGGATGGGGCACGGCTTGGGGTTGCGCTGGGCGAACAGCATCAGGTCGAAGGCGTGCTCCCGCGGAATCGACAGGACGTTGGCCTGCGCGTAGCCCCGGGACCAGCCCGAGGTAGGCTCCACGAGTCCGGCGCGGAAGGCGGCGCGGGCTTCTGCGGGGAGGATGGACGCGCGGCTGGTCATGACCACAGCTTCGCCAGGCCCAGCACGGAGTTCCAGCCAAGGAACAGCGTGAGCAGCCAGGTGAGAACACCGACAATCAGAAGCCATTTGGGGTACGCGTAGCCGTGCATAAGGTCGCGGCGCCGCCAGGCAACCCAGAGGAGGATCCCGAAGCCCACGGGGAGGATCAGCCCGTTAAAGGCACCGGCGAAGATCAGCAGCTGCTGCGGAGCCTGGCCAAGGAACAGGTAGGCCGTGGCGCAGCCCGCGATGAAAACGACAGTGATGAGGTTGCGCTTACGCTCGGGCGTCCGGGACGAGGTGATGAAGGAAACGGAGGTGAAGGCGGCACCGATGACCGACGTGACCGCGGCGGCCCAGAGCACGATGCCGAACATGCGGGTGCCGATCTCGCCTGCAGCTGCACCGAAGGCTTCCGCAGCCATGTTGTTGCTGCTGAGCACCGTACCGCCGGCCACCACCCCGAGGATGGCCAGGAACAACAGAACGCGCATGATGCCCGTGACGATAATGCCCAGAACCGAGCTGCGGGTGATCTCCTTGACATGCTCAATGCCCGTGGCCCCGGAATCCAGCATCCGGTGCGCGCCGGCGTAGGTGATATAGCCGCCCACGGTTCCACCAACCAGCGTGGTGATGATCAGGAAGTCCACCGTCTCCGGCAGGAAGGTGTTCTTAAGGGCCTCGCCAACGGGCGGGGCGGCAACGATGGCCACGTAGATCATCAGCAGGATCATCACGGCGCCCAGGAGCACCACGATCCGGTCCAGCGCCATCCCTGCCTTCTTGCTCAGGAAGATCAGGATGGCGACGAGCGCGGAAACGGCGCCGCCGATCTTGGGATCAACGCCGAGCATGGCATTGGCTCCGAGTCCGGTTCCGGCAATGTTGCCGATGTTGAAGACGACGCCGCCAAGGAATACCAGGCCGGCCAGGAACCACCCGACGCCGGGAATCACCTTGTTGCCGAGCTCCTGCGCGCGCAGCCCCGAAACGCCGATGACGCGCCAGACGTTCATCTGGACTGCGATGTCGATGAGGATCGATGCCAGGATGGCGAAGGCGAAGGCCGCGCCGATCTGGGCGGTGAAGACCGTGGTCTGGGTGATGAAGCCGGGCCCGATGGCACTGGTGGCCATCAGGAACATGGCTCCCAGGAGGGCCGTGCGCCGAGCCGAGGAGCTCAGGTTCAGTTTTGTGCTGGTTTCTGCCATGGGTCCGTCCAATATTAAGGGTGACTGGAGTCACAGTGGTCGTCCCGACTGACATTACAGGTTGTTGAACAATCGGCGCAAGGTATTGTTCAACAACTTTTTCCCGGCCGTCGGTCTTCCTTAGTGAACGAAAGAAGGCCGGGACCCCTCGGATCCCAGCCTTGCGGTCGCCGGCCGTTCGCCGGTGGGCTGGACAGCTACAGCCGGTCGGTCCGTTCCTCGCCGCCCCTGTGGCCCGGGCCGCGGAGATTCTCCTGCACCTTGCCGAACAGGTCCTTGATGGTGGACTCGGCGTTGGAGATGACATCCACCTGCAGGTATACCGGGTGGCTGACCGGGAGATCGTATTCATCCTTGAGGTGGGTGCCACCCGAGACGCCGGCAAGGGACAGGTACACCATGGCCTCCGTGCGGGCTATTCCAGCGATCTTCCCGAACACCACGGTGAACTCGTTCGGCTGGAAGCTGACCGTGTGGCCAACATGCCCGCGGTCCAGTTCGCCGGCGGGAACGGCCTTCTCTGACTGGCTTCCGGTGTAGTCCATGAACTTCTCCTCAAGATCGCCTGGCAGTTACGCTCGCAGTCTACGCGGGCCCGAAGTGGCGGTACATAGCTTGCCGGCGGGCCTGCGGGCGGGCCTGGAACTGCCCGCCCGGAGCGCGCACCAGCCCCTCCCGCCGGTAGAATCTGAACGGCCATCATTTAAAACGGCGCCGCCGTCCGCGGCCCGTTCCGTCATGGGAGGGGGACCATCCGTGCTGGCGCATCGTCCCCGGACGCCCTTCCACCTCCTCCGGGCCACCGCCGTGGCCACCGTCATCCTGGCGCTTGCGGCCGGAGCGCACCTCGCTGCCGGCGGGGAGCTCCCCGCGCCCGCCGTCATGCTGGCCGTGCTGTCCCTGACCGCGCTCGGCAGCACCACCGCAACACGCCTGCGCCTGGGATTCCCTGCCCTGGCAGCGCTCCTGGGCGGCGGGCAACTGGCGCTCCATGAGGTCTTCACGGCTTTCAGTTCCTCCGGCGCCGCCGTGGGCTCCGGCACCGTCACACCCCACGGCAGCCACTTCGCCGGAGCCGGCCTCCTCGCCCCGGCGGCGGACCATCTCACGGGAGCCGCGGCAACAGCCGGTCCCCTGATGCTCGGCGCACACGTCCTGGCGACGCTGGGGTCCGCGCTGCTGCTCGCCAAAGGCGAGGCTGCACTGTGGGCGCTGGCCGCCTGGCTTCGGCCGCTTGCTGCGCTCCCCCAGCCGGTGGCGTGCGACGACGGTACCGCGCCTTTAGCTGCTTTTCCTCCTGCCGCCGCCCCGTTGCGTCCCTGGCGCAATCTCCGGCAGGACAGCCGGCGCGGCCCGCCTTCCGCCGTCGTACTTTCCTCCTAACCCGCTCCGCGTCCTGCGGCGCCGGGCCCACAAATCTCTTAGCACCCCGGTTCCGGGCGTGCGCCGGAAAGGCAACCCATGCACACCTCCATCCTTCGACGTTCCCTGACAGCGGCAGCAGCAACCGGAGGCGCCGCGGCGCTCCTGCTGGCAGCCGCGGGCGGTGCGGCCGCCCACGTCGGCGTCACGCCGGACAAGACCTCGGCCAACTCCTATGCCCTGCTCACGTTCGCGGTCCCCCACGGCTGCGACGAATCCGGCACCACCAGGGTGGCCATCACGCTGCCTGCGGAGCTGAACGACGCCCAGCCCACGGTCAACCCGAACTGGACCGTGGAGAAGGTGACCGAGCAGCTCCCTGAACCCAGGAAGCTCGCAGACGGCACCTCCATCACCAAGCGGACCAGCCAGATCGTCTACACCGCCAAGGCGCCCCTGGAACACCAGCTCCGGGACACCCTGGTCCTCTCGGCGAAACTTCCTGATGCAGCCGGGACAACGCTGTACTTCCCCACGCTGCAGACCTGCGAAACAGGCCAGACTGACTGGTCCGAAATTCCGGCGGACGGCCAGGACCCCCATTCCCTGAAGGCACCTGCACCGTCGGTAACCGTGACGGAAGCCGCAAGCACTGACGGCCACGGGGCTGCCCCGGCCGCGTCCCACTCCACCGAACACGCCTCGGCGGTCAGCGGCAGCGGGGCAGATGACGGCGGGGCAGGAGCGCGCAGCTGGGCAGGCCTGGCAGCGGGCATCGGCGGGCTGGTACTGGGCGGTACCGCGCTGGTCCGCGGCACGGCACGGCGCAGCCCGGCGGAACCCGCAGCGAAGTAGCGCCGCACCAACACAAAGTCGCACCAAGGGCGGCCCCAGCCGGCAGTGCCACGGCTTTTGATGCCCGGATCATCACGATCCGGGCATCAAAATGCCGGGGCGGCCCGTTGCGGCGTTGACGCGGGCACCTGCTGCGGCGAAGGTGGTGCCATGAGGTCTCAGCGAATATTCCAGGGGTTGGTCATGTCCACGGCGGCCGCGGCGGCGGCACTGATGCTCAGTGCCTGCGGGCCGGCGCAGCCGCAGTCGCAGCCGACTGCAGCAAGCACCGGCACAGGCACCGGCTCGGCCAGCAGCCCAGCCAGCCCCGAAGCGTCGTCCGCGGCGCCCACGGCGTCTGCGCCGCCGTCGTCCACCGGCACGTCCCCGTCCTCCGCGGCCCCCGCCACGGGCGACCCCGCACTTTGCAAGGCGGCAGGGCTCTCGGCGGCCACCGACGCGTCAGGAGGCGGGGCCGCCGGCAGCGTATACATGAAGCTCAACCTCACCAACACCGGCTCCGAACCGTGCGTCCTCCGCGGCTATCCCGGGGTGTCCCTGACCGCTGATGCTGCCGGTGCCCCCATCGGCGCGCCGGCGGTCCGCGACGAATCCACCGCGGCGGTGGACGTCCTCCTGGCCCCCGGACAAACCGGCTCGGCTGCACTGCGCTACACCCAGGCCGGCAACTACTCCGACTGCGGCATGGTGGATGCGGCCGGCTACCGGATCTACCCGCCCGAAGACACGGAATCCCTGTTCCTGCCCCAGCCCACCAGGGCCTGCAGCAACGGTGCGATCACGCTGCTGGCGATCAGCCCGTTCCAGCCGGCCTGATTTCCTCCGCGGCGGGATTCGACAAAGAAACTGCAGGCGGTCCGGCAAGATGCCGGGCCGCCTGCAGTTTCTTTTTTTGGACTTGTACTGGCACGTTCGGGGCGTGGTTACCTGGTGGCCGTGGTGGTCCGGCCAGCGCGGGCAGTGCCGCGGGACAGGGCCACACCCAGCCCGACCATGGCGACACCAAGGACGAAGTGCAGCCAGTCATCCGCCGTGTTCACCGGCACGAAGTTTGCGGCGGTGTCCTTGCCGATCAGGAGGCCATAGATCCACAGGACCAGGTAGACGGCGCCGCCTCCAATGAGGTAGTTCCGGGACTGGGCGGCGCTGCGCGCCATGGCGATGCCGGCCACGCCAAACAGCAGGTGGACGATGTTGTGCAGGATGGATACTTGGAAGATGCCCAGCAGCAGCGCCTCGGACTCATGCCCGGCGAAGCCAAGGGTCTCGTAGTTGGTGGTGACGCCGGGGATGAAGCCCAGGACGCCCACAAGGAGGAAGACAGCTCCCACTGCAAGGGCTGCTTTTTGGATGGTGGTCCGGCCCACTGCGCGGCCGTCGGAACTCATGCTTGTCATGACTTCTCCTGCTGTTTGTCGTTATGTTCACTTCGTGGCTGCCGGGCTGCCACCTGACCATAGACTTAAACCCCGACATCGTAAGTATACTTAGCAAATACGCCATTTATGGGTGGGGTTCATAACGGACCCATCACAAACCGGTCCGTCAGGGCCTGGATAAAAAGGCAGGCTGAGCAGGCATGACGTCGATTTGGCTGGACCGCAGCGAACCGTTCACCTCTGATCCGTTCGAGCCGGGAGGCACCTACGACACCGTGGTGGCCGGCGCGGGGCTCACCGGCCTGGTCACCGCACTGCTGCTGGCACGCTCCGGGCAGAACGTGCTTGTCCTCGAAGCCAGGTACCCCGGCGCCGTGACCACCGGAAACACCACCGCCAAGGTGACCCTGCTGCAAGGGACGTTCCTGGCACAGCTCGCCCGCCAGTATTCAGAGAAGCAGGTGCAGGCGTACGTGGATGCCAACCGCGAGGGCCAGGCCTGGCTCCTGCGGTACCTCGACGAACATGGCGTGCCGTACCAGCGCAGGGACGCCTACACCTACGCAGCCTCCGCGCAGGGGACGGAAAAGCTCCGCGAAGAGGTCAGCGCCGGCACCACCGCCGGGCTGGACCTGGAATACGTGCGCGACGCCGGCCTGCCGTTTCCCGTCCACGGCGCCGTCCGCCTGGCGGACCAGGCGCAGATCCACCCGGTGAAGGTGCTGGAGACGCTGGTGTCCGACATCCGGGGCCGGGGAGGATCGGTGGTGGGCGGCGTGCGGCTGCAGGACGTCACCGGCAGCGGACCCGCCACGGTGCACACCGACCACGGCACCGTCACCGCCAACGAGGTGGTGCTCGCCACCGGCATTCCCGTGCTGGACCGCGGGCTGTACTTCGCCAAACTGAAGCCCAGCCGATCCTACGCGGCAGCCCTGCAGCTGCAGGAGGACCAGGCTCCGCCTCCGGGCATGTACCTCTCCGTGGAGCAGCCCACCCATTCACTGAGGGACTACGACGCGGACGGCCGCCGCCTGCTCCTGGTGGGCGGGCACGGACACCACGTGGGCCGGGCCAGGTCCGAGAAACACCATCTTGGCAGCCTCCTTGACTGGGCCGGCCGGCACTACCCCGGCGCCGTTGCCACCCACACATGGTCCGCGCAGGACTACATGCCCACCAACCTCATGCCCTTCTTTGGCAGGTTCCCGCGCGGCAAAGGCCACATCCACTTTGGCACCGGCTACAGCAAGTGGGGCATGACCAACGCGGTGGCGGCCGCCGTCGGCATCTCCGCTAACATCCTGGGCGGGAACGTGCCCTGGGCGGACACCATCCACCGCAGGGTCACCTCGCCCTCGGGAGCCCTCTCCGCCGTCGCCCTCAACGCCGGTGTGGCAGGCAAGCTTGCCTCCGGCTGGGGGCAATTGGCCGCGGAGGGCCTGCGGAAGGACAAGAAGGCGCCGGCCCCCGCGCCTGTGGTTCCGGCCGAAGGCGAGGGCAAGGTGTACAGCCAAGGACCCAAACCGGTGGCCGTCTCCACCGTGGACGGCACCACCTGCAGGCTGTCCGCCGTCTGCACGCACCTGGGCGGAATCCTGCACTGGAATGACAGCGAGCTGACGTGGGACTGCCCGCTGCACGGCTCCCGGTTCAGCAGCGACGGGAAACTCCTGGAGGGGCCGGCCACCAAGGACCTCCCGGCCGCGGGCAAGGCGTGAGCCCGGGCAGGCGGCAGGCATCAGTGTCGGTGCCTTGGGGCATGATGGAGGCATGATCGAGGAAGAGGCCCCCACCAGCGGAAAGGGCACCGGCGCCAGCACCATGGCCCAGTTCAGCAGGCCCACGCGCGACTGGTTCCTCGGTGCCTTCTCAGAGCCGACGCCCGCGCAGGAGGGCGCCTGGCGTGCCATATCCTCGGGTTCGCACGCCCTGGTAGTGGCCCCAACTGGGTCCGGAAAAACCCTCGCCGCCTTCCTCTGGGCGCTGGACCGGCTGCTGGCCTCCGCCGCGGAAGCACCGGAGGCCACGGACGCTGCCGGCGCGGCCACCTCGAAGGGCAAGCGTTCCCGCGCGCCGAAGCGCAAAACGCGGGTCCTGTACATTTCACCCCTGAAGGCCCTGGGTGTGGACGTGGAACGGAACCTCCGCTCACCGCTGATCGGCATCACCCAGACCGCCAAGCGACTTGGGCTGCCGGCCCCGCTGACCACCGTGGGCGTGCGCTCCGGCGACACCACCACTGCTGACCGCCGTGCCCTGCTGAGCAACCCGCCGGACATCCTCATCACCACCCCGGAATCCCTGTTCCTGATGCTCACGTCCAAGGCGCGGGAAACGCTGACCGAAGTGGACACCATCATCATCGATGAGGTCCACGCCGTGGCCGGGACCAAACGCGGCGCCCATCTGGCCGTCTCCCTCGAGCGGCTGGATGCGCTGCTGCCCAAAGCGGCCCAGCGCATCGGACTGTCCGCAACCGTGGAACCCAAGGAGCTCGTGGCGCAGTTCCTCGCGGGCACAGCGCCGGTGGAGATTGTTGCCCCTCCTGCCAAGAAGAACTGGGACCTCACCGTCTCCGTCCCGGTGGAGGACATGTCCGACCTCCAGGGCGCGGCGGGGGCTTTCGACTCCGGCCCCGCCTCCGGGCTCCAGCCGCAGGCATCGATCTGGCCGCACGTGGAAGAGAAGATCGTGGACCTGGTGCTGGCCAACCAGTCCACCATCGTGTTCGCCAACTCCCGCCGCCTCTCGGAGCGTCTCACGGCCAGGCTCAACGAGATTTACGCGGAGCGGCAGCTGGTGGCGGCCGGCGGCGGCTGGGATGACCCGGCCCAGCAGGCAGCGGCGCCCGGCGTTCCCGCCTCCACCGCCACGCCGGCGCACATGATGGCGCAG
Organism: Pseudarthrobacter scleromae; assembly: GCF_014644515.1. NCBI lineage: Bacteria > Bacillati > Actinomycetota > Actinomycetes > Micrococcales > Micrococcaceae > Pseudarthrobacter > Pseudarthrobacter scleromae. Next base: position 15,628 of record NZ_BMKV01000006.1, read on the forward strand.
GCCGGAAGCTCTGCGGGGGCAGATCCGGTGCTGGCCCGCGCGCACCACGGTTCCGTTTCGAAGGACCAGCGGGCACTCATCGAGGACGACCTGAAATCAGGCCGGCTGCGGTGCGTGGTGGCAACGTCCTCCCTGGAGCTCGGCATCGACATGGGCGCCGTGGACCTGGTAGTGCAGGTGGAATCGCCGCCGTCCGTGGCCAGCGGCCTGCAGCGGGTGGGCCGGGCAGGGCACCAGGTGGGTGAAGTCTCGCAGGGCGTCCTCTTCCCGAAGCACCGGGCGGACCTCGTGCACACCGCCATCACGGTGGAGCGGATGCTCGGCGGGAAGATCGAGCGCCTCAGCATCCCCGCCAACCCGCTGGATATCCTGGCCCAGCAGACCGTTGCCGCCACCGCGTTGGGCAGCATCGACGTCGAGGAATGGTTTGCCACCGTGCGGCGCTCGGCGCCCTTCGCGTCACTCCCCCGCTCAGCGTTCGAAGCCACCCTGGACCTGCTGGCCGGACGCTACCCGTCCGACGAATTCGCCGAACTCCGCCCACGGATCATCTGGGACCGCAACGCGGGCACCATCGAGGGCCGGCCGGGCGCGCAGCGCCTGGCGGTAACCTCCGGCGGGACCATCCCCGACCGCGGGCTTTTCGGTGTGTACATCATCGGCACGGAGGTTGAAGGATCGGCCTCCCCCTCCACGGATGGCAAACCGGCGCCCGCTCCCAAGGGTGGCCGGCGGGTGGGCGAGCTGGATGAGGAAATGGTGTACGAGTCCCGGGTGGGGGACGTCTTTGCGCTCGGTGCCACCAGCTGGAAGATCGAGGACATCACGCATGACCGCGTGCTGGTCTCGCCCGCCTTCGGCCAGCCGGGCAAACTGCCTTTCTGGAAGGGCGATTCGCTGGGCCGGCCCGTGGACCTGGGCCGTGCCCTGGGTGCGTTCGTCCGCGAACTCTCGGCGTCCGACGCCGGCCCTGCCACCGAGCGGTGCAAAGCCAGCGGCCTGGACGAGTTCGCCGCGAACAACCTGATCCAGTACCTCACCGAGCAGAAGCTGGCCACCGACGTCGTTCCCAGTGACACCACGCTGGTGGTGGAGCGGTTCCACGATGAACTGGGCGACTGGCGAGTCATCCTGCACAGCCCGTTCGGCATGCCGGTGCATGCTCCCTGGGCCCTGGCCGTCGGGCAGCGCCTCCACCAGAGGTACGGCCTGGACGGCTCGGCGATGGCTGCCGACGACGGGATTGTGCTCCGCGTGCCCATGATGGAGGACGAACCGCCGGGGGCGGAGCTGTTCCTCTTCGATCCCGAGGAGCTGGAGCAGATCGTCACTGCCGAGGTGGGCGGCAGTGCTCTCTTCGCATCGAGGTTCCGGGAGTGTTCCGCGCGGGCACTGCTGCTGCCCCGGCAGACGCCGGGCAAGCGGCAGCCGCTGTGGCAGCAGCGGCAGCGGTCCGCCCAGCTGCTCGACGTCGCCCGGAAGTACCCAACCTTTCCCATCGTGCTGGAAACCGTCCGCGAATGCCTGCAGGACGTCTACGATCTCCCGGCGTTGAAGGACATCGCGGCGTCCGTTGAGCGGCGCGAACTGAGGATCGTCCAGACCACCACGTCCCAGCCGTCCCCGTTCGCCAAGTCCCTCCTGTTCGGGTACGTGGCGCAGTTCCTGTACGAGGGCGACTCTCCTCTCGCGGAGCGCCGTGCCGCCGCGCTGGCCCTTGATTCCACGCTCCTGAACGAGCTGCTGGGGCGCGTTGAGCTGCGCGAACTGCTGGACGCCAAGGTCATCGGGGCCACCGAGCGCGAGCTGCAGCGGCTGGCGCCGGACCGGCGGGTGCGGGGCATGGAAGGAGTGGCGGACCTGCTGCGGCTGCTTGGGCCCCTGGCCCCCCAGGAAGTGGCTGCCAGGCTGGAACCCGCCGCACTCGATCAGCCCGCCGGCATCCCCGCCGTTGGCGCTGAGGACTCCGTTGGCTCAGAGGACACCGGTCACGTTGAAACCCCGGTGGACGCCGGGCACGCCCAGCCGGCGGAGGCCACCACCCACCTCGTGGCCCTGCAGCGCGCCAACCGTGCCATCAAGGTGAACATCGGCGGCGTGGAACGCTTTGCGGCTGTGGAGGATGCCGCGCGGCTGCGGGACGCCATAGGCGTTCCGCTGCCCATGGGGGTCCCGCTCGCGTTTATCGAACCCGTAGCGGATCCCCTCAGCGACCTTGTTTCGCGGTATGCCCGCACGCACGGACCCTTCACCGCGGCCGAGGCAGCAGCACGGCTTGGCCTGGGCGTGGCAGTGGTCAGCACTGCCCTGAAACGCCTGGCAGCAGACGGTCGCGTGGTGGAGGGCGAGTTCCGGCCGCATGCAGGGCCAGCGGAAACCGCCCCAAACCCTGGTGGCGCAGCCGGAGAAGGCACCGAACCGGAGGAAAGCCAGCCTGCAAGTGAACCACCCGCGCCCAACCTTTCCCCGCACACGGTGGTCAGCGAATGGTGCGACGCCGAGGTCCTGCGCAAGCTCCGCCGTCGTTCGCTGGCAGCCCTCCGCGCGGAAGTGGAACCGGTGGACGCTGCCGCCTACGGGCGCTTCCTGCCCGCCTGGCAGCATGTCAGGACACCCGGCGGGGGGCGCGGCCAGCCGTCGCTGCGGGGGCTGGACGGCATCATCACCGCCGTCGACCAGCTTTCCGGGGTGCCCATTCCGGCCTCGGCCTGGGAACCGCTGGTCCTTGCCGGCAGGGTCTCCAACTACCAGCCCGCCATGCTGGATGAACTGATGGCCGCCGGGGAAGTCCTGTGGTCAGGGGCCGGAGCCCTGCCCGGAAACGACGGCTGGATCAGCCTCCACCTTGCCGACTCCGCCGAACTGACGCTGAACCCTGCCATCGAATACGAACCCGGGGATGCGCAGAAGCGCCTCCTGGAGCACCTTCGCAACAACGGCGGCGGCTACTTCTTCCGGCAACTGACTGACGTTGCCGGCGGCATGGATTCCGTCCTCAGCGACCAGGAAGTGGTGACGGCACTCTGGGACCTCGCATGGGCGGGCCGGATCACCGGGGATACTTTCGCCCCCGTCCGCGCGCTGATCGCCGGTGGCCACACCGCGCACCGGCAGGTGGCCCGCGCACCCCGCGCCAGGGCACCCCGGCTCAGCAGGCTGGGCCGTTCCCACGGGAGCGGGCTCATGGGATCGCCGGGCCTGGCGGGCGGCAGGTACAGCGCGTCGGCCGGAGGTGCGTCAACTCCCCCGATGGCCGCCGGCCGCTGGTCTGCCCTGCCGCAGCCGGAACTGGACCCCACCATCCACGCCCGGGCCACGGCTGAACTCCTGCTGGACCGCTACGGCGTGGTCACCAGGGGGTCCGTGATGGCGGAACAGATCCTGGGCGGCTTCGGCCTCATGTACAAGGTCCTCGCGAGGCTGGAGGAAGCCGGACGCTGCCGGCGGGGCTACTTCATTGAGCATTTGGGGGCGGCCCAGTTCGCCGTTCCGGCCACTGTTGACCGGCTGCGTTCCTACTCGGAGGACACCCAGCTCGCCAGGCCCGAACCGGTCGCCCTGGCGCTGGCGGCGACGGACCCTGCCAACCCGTACGGAGCGGCCCTCCCCTGGCCGGCACTCCAGGACGACGCCGGCACTGGGCACCGTCCCGGGCGGAAGGCAGGTGCCCTGGTGGTGCTGGTGGACGGGGCGTTGGTCCTTTATGTGGAACGGGGCGGCAAGACCCTTCTGGCTTTCAGCGGCGACGAAGCCGTCCTCTCGGCCGCCGGCGCGGCGCTGGTGGGCGTGGTGACCCGGGGAGCCGTGGACAAACTGATCATGGAGAAGGTGAACGGGCACGGCATCCTGGATACCCCTGTCGCTGCCGCGCTGAGCTCGGCCGGCGCCTACTCCACCCCGAAAGGACTGAGGATCCGTGCCTGAGGGCGATTCCGTCTGGCGGGCAGCCAACCAGCTGCACCAGGCCCTGGCAGGACAAAAACTCCTTGCCTCCGATTTCCGCGTGCCCCGCTTTGCAACCCTCAACCTCGCCGGCTGGACCGTGGCTGAGGTGGTGCCCCGCGGCAAGCACCTGCTGATGCGCGTGGTGGGGCCGGACGACAAAAAACTCACCATCCATTCGCACCTGAAAATGGAGGGAACCTGGCAGGTTTACCCGCCCGGCGGAAGGTGGCGGAAACCCGGCTACACCGCCCGGTGCGTGCTGCGCACCGCAGCAGCGGATGCCGTCGGATTTTCCTTAGGGGTTGTTGAGGTCGTTGCCACCGCCAGCGAGGACTCCATCGTGGGTTTCCTGGGTCCGGACCTGCTGGGGCCGGACTGGGACCTGGACGAGGCGGAGCGGCGGGTCCGTTCCGCTCCGGACGTCCCTATCGGCGTGGCGCTGCTGGACCAGCGCAACCTGGCCGGGATCGGCAACATCTACCGCTGCGAAACATGCTTCCTGTCCGGCGTGCACCCCGCCTCCCCGGTCTCGGCGGTCCAGGATGTGCGGACCATGATGACGGACGCCAAGCAGCTCCTCGAGGTCAATCTGGGCCCGGGCCGCCGCGTCACCATCCTCAACGCCCGCGGCATGCCGGTCGGCCGGATGGCGGGGCGGCCCGGCTACTGGGTCTACCGCCGGGAACACCAGCCCTGCCTGAAGTGCGGGACCCCCATCCGGCGCGGCGTGCTGGGCAAACTGAACGGCGACGAGGAACGGGACATCTACTTCTGTCCCCAGTGCCAGCCGCTGCCGGCCCAGGGTTAGGCCACCGTTTGGTGCCTCAGCTGTTGCCGGCCAGGGATGCCGGCGCAGGAGTTCCGGGGCTGCTGCCTCCCGGTGCAGCGATGCTTGCGCGGCGTGACGCCGGCACCATGAACAGCGGGAGCAGCAGCTGGACCAGGGGTCCGATGGCCAGGGCGTAGACCACAGTGCCCACGCCTACCGAGCCGCCCAGGAACCAGCCGACAGCCAGGACCATAACCTCGATCAGCGTGCGGGACCACCTGACGGACCAGCCGGTGCGCCTGGCCAGGCCCGTCATCAGCCCGTCGCGGGCGCCGGGACCAAACCGGGCACCGATGTAACAGGCTGAAGCGATGCCGTTCAGCAGCACCGCGCCGCCGAGCATGCAGATCTGCCCGCCCAGATGGGTCACGGCCGGAATCATGGCGAGGCCAATATCCGCGAACACGCCAACCAGGATGGCGTTGCACAATGTTCCGAAACCGGGCCACTGGCGCAGCGGAATCCACAGCAGAAGCACCAGGAAACTCACGATAATGACCACCACGCCGATACTGAGCCCTGTCCTGCCGGCCACGCCCTGGTGGAAGACGTCCCAAGGGTCCAGGCCCAGTCCTGCGCGGATGAACATGGCCAGCGAGACGCCGTACATGGCAAGGCCGGTAAAGAGCTGGAGGAGTCTGCGGGTTAACATAAAGACGACTCTGGCAGAAAACTGGCCTTGAATTACATAGCCAGTTTGAGATACTGGCCTGATGTCATCCCTCACCGCCTCCGGCCTCTCCCGTCTCCTGGGCGAATGGAACGCCGGCGCAACGCCCGGCTACCGCGAGCTGGCCGACGTCGTACGCCTGCTGGTGCTCGACGGCCGGGTGGCCCTGGACACTGCGCTGCCCAGCGAGCGCGCCCTGTCCGAAGCCCTGGGCGTCAGCCGGACCATGGTGACTGCCGCCTATGGGCTGCTCCGCGAGCAGGGCTTCCTGACCGGCGGCCAGGGCAGCAGGAGCCGGACGCGGATCCCGCGCCTCACCCCGGCAGGCACCACGCTCTTCACGGGACCGGCGCGGAACGATCCGGCACTGACCGCCCCCGGGCTCGCCGCTCCGGAAGGACTGATCGACCTCGCGTACGCCTCGCTTCCTGCCAGCGGCGAGGTGGTGCACCGTGCGTTCGCCGCCGCCCTCACCGAGCTGCCTGCCCTGCTCCCCGGCTTCGGCTACGACGCCTTGGGCCTGCTCCCGCTCCGCGAGGCAGTGGCGGCGCGGTACACGGCAGCCGGAGCGCCCACAACCGCCGGCCAGATCATGGTGACGTCGGGGGCGCAGCACGCCCTGAACATCATCCTCCGCGCCCTGGCCGGCAGGCAGGACCGCGTACTGGTGGAACACCCCAGCTACCCCAACGCCCTCGACGCCATCAGGGCTGCCGGCTGCAGGCCGGTCCCGGTGGCATTCTCCGCCGGTCCCGGGACAGGCACCCGCGGCGCCGGCGCGGACGGCGCCCGCGCCGGGGCTGCACAGGCGTGGGACATGGCAACCCTGCAGGCCGTCCTGCAACAGCAGCGGCCCCGGCTGGCCTACGCGGTGCCCGACTTCCACAATCCGACAGGCCAGCTGATGCCCGACATCCAACGCCGCCACCTGGTCCGGGCAGCTGCTGCCGCCGGAACGGTCCTGGTGGTGGACGAGACGCTGCGCGACCTTAACCTCGACGGCGCTGTGACCGCACCGGTCGCGGCGTTCAGTCCGGCAGTGGTGACCATCGGCTCGCTCAGCAAGTCCCATTGGGGCGGGCTGCGCACCGGCTGGATCAGGGCCTCGGAGGACCTGGTCCAACGGTTTGCCGCGGCCCGGACCTCACTTGATCTCGGCGGCCCCCTCATGGAACAGCTGGCCGCAGCGCACCTGGTCCGGGCCCTGGACGAGCCGCTGCCGGCACGGATTGCCGCCCTCCGGGACAGCCGCGCCGCCCTCCTGGAGCTCCTTGCCGGACACCTGCCGGAGTGGGAGACGGCCTACCCCTCCGGCGGACTGTCCGCATGGTGCCGGCTGCCCGCTCCCATCAGCACTGCGCTGACCGTCATCGCCCCCGACTTCGGGATCCGGCTGGCGGCCGGCCCGCGCTTCGGGATAGGCGGCGCCTTCGAGCGCTACCTCCGGGTGCCCTTTACCCTGCCGCCGGACAAGCTTGAAGCCGCGGTCCTGGCCCTGCGTTCAGCGCAGGACCGGCTCAAGGCCGCCCCGCAGCTCCGCCGGACCCTGAAGAGCGCCCCGGCCGTGGCCATTGCATGACCGGCGGAAGCCCCTGCCATGCCGGCCACTGCGTCCCCGGCTCCTACGCGTAGGCCTTTTCCAGGAAGCCGCCCCAGGCCTTGGCCGTGGCATCCGGGTCCCCGGTGCCGCTGAAATCGTGCACGGTCATCCCCACCGGAGCGCCCCAGGCGTTGCGGCCAAAGAAGCGATACATGGCGTCGGATGTGCGCAGGCCCAGGAAGTGCTCGTTGGAGAAGTCCACTTCCCCCGAAAGCCGGCCCACGCCGTCGAGCTCTAAATCCACCCGGGAACCCTGCCCGGCGGAGTCCACGCCCAGCGCCCTGCGGAGCCGCGCAAAGCCATCCGGAGCCTGGGACGCTGCCGGCGCCTGGATGTCCGTGAACACCACGGGCTGCCCGCCGAAGTACTTCAGGTACTGGCCCAGGGTGTGGAGGTAGAACTCGGTGTGGCGGCTGGCGCCGTCGTACTGCTCGTCCCAGTTGTCCGCGAAGATGCCGCTGTGGACATAGTGCAGGCGGGCGCGGCCGCCGTCGAGCGGTTCCAGCACATGCTCGAGCTGGTTGAACCAGCCGTCCGGGCCCTCTATACGGGAGACCAGGTGGGTGGGATATTCCTGGACGGTCTTGACGTCCGGCCACCCGTCCGTGGGGAACATCCACGCGGGCGTTCCGGTGGTCACAGCCTCCCAAACCCGCTCCGGCGTGCCCGGAAGTTCGGTGTCGTAGACGATTTCGAAGTTGCGGTTGTCAGTCATTGTCCTGCTCCTTGCCTGAAGGGGTTTCTGTAGGGTCTTTCGCCGGCTTGAGAACGGGGTGCAGCGCCACCACCAGCCGGTGCCGGCGCCCGCGGGGGGCGTCGCCGTCGTGGTATTTGTCCACCAGCCGGGTGACCGCCACGCCGAGCTCTTCGGCGAATGCTGCGCGGTCGGCCGCGGTCCGGAACGTGACTTCACCGTCCACAGCGAACGTGGCCAGTTTCTGGCGGGCAGCGGCCGCACCGGCGATCAGCTTTCCCATCTCCTGGACCATGCGGCCCGCAAGCGCCAGCAGCCAGAATGCCGAAAAATGGCTGGAAAACCGGCCCGGGTCCGGGGACACCGAGGCCAGTGCCTGGGGTGAGATCAGGTAGGACGACGCTGTGGCCTGGAGGATGCGTTCGGTCATGTTGCCCTTGCGCCGCTCCTCCACCAGCTCCACCAGGCCGTGCTTTTCCAGGGCCTTGAGGTGGTAGTTGACCTTCTGCCGCGGCAGGCCCACCCGCACCGCGAGCTGGGTTGCCGAGGCCGGCTGCACCAGTTCGCGAAGGATCCGGGTACGGATCGGATCCAGCGACGCCTCGGCCGCGGCGGGATCCTCGATGACGGCTATCTCCAACATGCTTCAAGTATCGCTACCGACAATTTTTATTGTCAAGAACTTTTTTGTCGTCGGTGCCGAGTACGCCGGAACGGTGCACGTTCGCCGGAAGCTTCCGGCGACCCCGCATGGTTCCGGCGAATTCGGCGACCGGGGGCAGCCGCCAGGGGCGGCAGGACCCGCCGGTAGAATGGTCCGGTGATGCAATCCCCCCTTCCCGTGCGCGACGGCGTCAACGCCACCCGGCTGCGCCTCCCCGGAGAGGGCCCCTGGGACACGGCCATGGACTACATGATGCACCGCTGGGGACACATCGACCCCCAGGGCATCGAGGACAGGTTCGACGCCGGCGAGATCGTTGGCGAGGGCGGGGTGCCACTGGACCGCGCCACTCCCCTGCAGGACCACACGTTCATCTGGTACTACCGCAGCCTCCCGCCCGAGACGCGGATTCCGGTGGAGATCACCATCCTCCACCAGGACGAGCACCTGCTGGTGGTGGACAAGCCGCACTTCCTGCCCACCACCCCCGGCGGCACCTACATCCAGGAGTCGGCGCTGGTCCGGCTGCGCAACCAGCTGGAGCTGCCGGACCTGATCCCCATGCACCGGCTGGACCGCATGACGGCCGGGGTCCTGCTGTTCTCCACCAATCCCCGGACCCGCGGCAAGTACCAGGTCCTCTTCGAGAAGCGGCAGGTCCAGAAGGACTACGAGTGCGTGTCCGCCGCCGACCCCGCGGAGGGCTATCCCGCCGTCGACTTCCCGGTGGTGGTCCGCAACCGGATGACCAAGTCGCGCAGCTACCTGCTCGCCGAAGTCATCGACGGCGAACCGAACGCGGAAACGCGGATCGAGCGCCTGGAAACGTTCGACGGCGGCGCTGCGCCGGGTGCGGCGGGCACCCCTGCCGCGGCACCGGACAGTCCCCGGCGGCTGGCCCGGTACCGGCTCGAGCCGCATACCGGAAAGACGCACCAGCTGCGGGTGCACATGGCGTCGTTGGGGCTGGGCATCGTCAACGACGCCTTCTACCCGGACCTGCTGGACAAGGCTCCGGACGACTACACCCGGCCCCTCCAGCTCCTGGCCCGCGGCATCCGGTTCGTGGATCCCATGAGCGGCAAACCCGTGGAGTACCGCAGCGGGCTGGACCTCAGCGAGGCACGCCCGGGCCAGGCCTGATCCGCCGTCGCCCTCGGGATGGCCGGTGCGGACAGGACTATCCTGGGGATACCTGGGGCAAGGCAAGGAACCATCATGGACGCGTTGGCCTGGATCCCGGCCGACCGCACCGCCGCCAGGGCCGCCTACGCCGCCGCGGGCCTTGGCGCAGTGGGGGTATCCACCCTCGGCGCCATGTATGCAGTGGAAGTACCCCGCAACGGCCCCTACGTCTTCGGCACCATCAATGACGCAACAGATGCCCTGTTCAACCTGGCGGCCATCCCGTGATCCTGCAGGTGCACCGGCGGCTACCCGCGGAACCTCGCCCGGCTGGGACAGGCCATCGGAGGCACGCTGCTGGTGGCGCTGCCGGTGGCCGGACTGACCTGGGCGGAGCAGCTTCCCCGCTGGGTCCGCTACGGCATCGGCGGAGCAGGAGTCGCGGCCGGAGCAGCCGCCTGGGTCGCCTGGCCCTACTGGTACTTCCGGGCGGGGCAGCACCTCAGCCGATCACCGAACTCCGAACCGTAAGGGCAGGGCCGGCCGGCCGAATCTGCGGTACGTTGTGGCCATGGACTTCGGCAACGCTGAGAGCTGGGGGTCGGCGATCTATTTCTGGATCATCCCCGTGGTCCTCGGCGACGCCATTTTTCCCCTGATCCCCTCCGAGATGGTGGTGATCACCGGCGGCGCCCTGTCCGCGGACGGCCGGACCAATGTTTTCCTGGTGGGTTTCCTCTCCGCCCTGGCGTCCTGGGTCGGCGACATGGTGGTTTTCCAGCTCTTCCGGCGCCGGCTGAGCCACGTGCTGGACCGCTGGGCGTGGGGCCGCCGGATCCACCGCGGGATCCATGACGCCATCGCCCGGGCCGGCCGCTCCTCCACGTACGGGACCATCATCGGCGCCAGGTTCATCCCGGGCGGCCGCCTTGCCACCTCTGCCGCGGCAGGCATCGCCAATGTCGCCGTCCGGGGCTTCAGCCTGTGCGCAGGGATAGGGGCGGTGCTCTGGGCCTGCTGGCTGGTGGGCCTTGGCTACTTCACCGGCTCGGCCACAGGGCTTCCGTTCTGGGCCAGCTCCCTCATCGGCGTGGTGCTCGGCCTGGTGGTGGGGGCCGCCGTCGGCGTTATTGCCACGCGCCGGCGCGGAAATCCGTCCCCCGTGGAGGAACCCGGCCCACTGGCTCCCGAAGCCTGAAGCGCCGTCTTACACTGGCCGCTAAACCGGCGTCCAGCGGCCGCGGCTGCGGCGCAGAACCGTCAGGGTTCCGGTCAGGGCCACGCGTTCGACGGCGTCACGCATCATGGCTGCCGAATCCCGCGCCTGCCGGTTCTCGCCGCTGTATTCTGTGGCGTCAACGAGGAAGCGCAGGTTCAGCTGCGGCACTCCCCCGGCAAGCTGCAGCTGGTGCGCCTCCACATGGTGCCGGGTCCCCAGGGCTTCCACCGCGGTGTCCATGACGGCCTCGGGCGGGTTGCCCGGCCGCAGCCCGGTGATTTTCAGTCGGGTCTGGAAGGAAGGCATGCCCTCCAGCCTATCCCGGCGGCTTCCCTGTCCCCCAAGCCCCTTCAACGCTCTCTCACTTTCTGCAGGGAAACCGCCAACGCTCTCTCACCGGTGCGTGAGCGTTGGGGAAAAACCGGCATTAGGTGAGAGAGCGTCGGGGTTAGCCGGTGTTGCGGAGGCCGGCCGCTACACCGTTGACGGTGATGAGCATGGCGCGCTGCAGCCGTTCGTCGATCTCCGCGCCGGTGATGCCGTCTGCTTTTTCAGCGGCTTCGGCAGCTTCGGCCCGGACACGGCGCAGCAGCTCCACCTGGAGGTAGCTGATGGGATCCAGGTACTGGTCCCGTATTTCCAACGAGCGCTTCAGCGTGGGCTGGGCGTCCAGGAGCAGGTTCTCACCCGTCAGGTTCTGCACCTCGGCCACGGTGAGCTCGTATTCCTCGCGGATGGCCCGGAAGATGTGGTGGAGCTCTTCGGGGACCAGGGTGGAGACGTAGTATCCGGCGATGTCCAGGTCAGTCTTGGCCAGGGTCATTTCCACGTTGGAGAGCACCGACCGGAAGAAGTTCCAGTTCTCCCACATCTCCACCAGCTGCGCGGTGTTGCCTGCCTCGCGGGCGGCCTTGAGGCCGGAGCCAACGCCGAACCAGCCGGGCACGATCTGGCGTGACTGCGTCCAGCCGAACACCCAGGGTATGGCCCGCAGCCCGCCGAGTCCCGCGCCGGAGTCCGGGCGCTTGGACGGGCGGGAGCCGATGTTCAGGGAGCCCAGCTGCTCCACCGGGGTGGAGGCCATGAAGTAGGCGGGCAGGTCCGGATGGTCGATCAGCTTGCGGTACCGGTCGAAAGCGGCGTCGGAGATGGTCTCCATGACGTGCCCGTACCGTTCCCGCTGGTCCGCGGAGGTGCGCGGATCACGGTGGAGGGCCGAGCCCTGCAGCACGGCGGCGAGCGACAGTTCCAGGTTTTCGCGGGCGAGTTCAGGCAGCGAATACTTGTCCGAGATGACCTCGCCCTGCTCGGTGAACTTGATTTCGCCTTCCAGGACGCCGTTGGGCTGGGCCAGGATGGCGTCGTAGGTGGGTCCGCCGCCGCGGCCCACGGATCCGCCGCGGCCGTGGAACAGGCGCACGCGCACGCCGTGCTTGGCGGCGATGTCGCGCAGCTTGCGCTGGGTCTTGTGGATCTCCCACTGGCTGGTCATCACGCCGGATTCCTTGTTGGAGTCCGAGTAGCCCAGCATGACCTCCTGCACGTCGCCGCGGAGGCGCACGAGTTCCCGGTAGGAGGGATCGGACAGCAGCTGGTCCACGATTTCGGCCGAGGCCCGCAGCTCCTCCACGGTCTCCAGCAGCGGCGCGAAGCCGATCTTGGCGTAGGGCTTCTCCCCGAAGAGGTTTACCAGGCCGGCCTCACGGGCCAGGACGGCGGCGGCAAGAACGTCGTCGGCGCCGCGGGTCATGGAGATGATGTAGGTCTCGATGACGTCCGGGCCGTAAGCGCGCAGGGCGCGGCGGATCTCACGGAAGACGTCGTACGTGCCGTCGGCGGCGCCGTCGAGCTTGATGGGGTGTCCGGACAGCGGCCGGCGCGAGGCGAGCTCGGAGCCGAGCACCTCGAGCCGCTGCCCGCGGCTGAGTTCCGCGTACCGCACGCCCGGCCCGCCCAGCCGGTCCATCAGCTGGCCGACGGCGTCATGGTGGTGGTCTGCGTGTTCGCGGATGTCCAGGGTGGCCAGGTGGAGTCCAAAGGAGGCAATGGCGCGGCGGACCCGGGCGAGCGCGCCGTCCGCAGCCAACGACGCCGAGTGGTTCCGGAGCGAGAGTTCCACAAGTTCAAGGTCCGCAAGGAGTTCGCCGGTTCCGCTGTAGTCGCGGCCGTGCTCGTGGTTGGAGTTTGCAGCCACCCGCTTGCCCGTGTTGATCAGCTTGGCTTTGACGCAGGTGAGCTTCAGCCGGTAGGGCTCCTGGGCATTGAGCTCCAGGACGCGCTTGTCCAGGCCGGGCAGTTTCTTCAGGTCCGCCTCGATGGAGTCCAGCAGCTCCTGGTCCGCGCTGGCGAGCGCGGTGGAATTGGACAGGATGGAGATCAGTTCATCGATCATGCCGATGCTGATCCGGACCGCATGCTGGTTCTGGATCTGCAGGATCTCGCGGGTGACTGCCGCGGTGACGTTGGGGTTGCCGTCGCGGTCGCCGCCGATCCAGGAGCCGAAGCGGATGGGCGCTTCCTGCGAGGCAAGGGTCACGCCGTGCTCGCCGAGCAGTTCCGAGAGTTCGGTGAGCATCTCCGGCATGGCATCCGTCAGGATGCTGCTGAGGTAATAGATGGCGTTGCGGGCCTCGTCCACCGGCGTGGGCCGGACCTGGCGGAGTTCGTCGGTCTGCCACATCTGGTCGATGATCTCGGCCAGCTGCCGGTCCTGGCGGCGCCGGGCGGTGGTGCCCTCGGCGCTGGGCTGGGCGAGGACGTCGGAGAGCTTGCGGATCTTGTCCAGCACCGAACGGCGCGAGGCTTCGGTGGGGTGCGCGGTGAAAATGGGGCGGACGTCCAGCCCGTTGACCACTTCCTGCAGCACACCGGAGCCCGCCTGCTCTGCGATGTCCGCTACGGTCTTGGCCAGCCAGCCGTCTTTTTCAGCGCGGGTCCGCAGGCCGCGCACCCGGTGGACCTGTTCCGCCGCGTTGGCGAGGTGGAAGTAGAAAGCGAAGGCACGGACCAGGTCGGTGGCCTGCTCGATGGGCAGTGAGCCCAGGAGTTCGCGGACCTGGGCGACGACGTCGTGTGCGCTCCACGGGCCGGTGGCATCGGCGCCGCCCCGGGCGGCTTCCTTGGACTCCTTGGTGAGGAGGCGGACCTGCTCCACCAGGTCAAGGAGTTCGGGACCGTGCTGGCGGACGAGCGATTCACCCAGCAGGGTGGACACGCGGCGGACGTCTGCCCTCAGTTCGGAGGCAAGATCGGTTTCGGGATTCGTTGCAGTGTGAGCCATGGAAACTATCTTTCGAGGGTTCGGACTTGGCTCGTACACTGCGCTGGATACTGTGAGCCACGTAACTAGCTAAAGATGCTACCCGCAGTGCGGCGCCGTGGGTGAATCCGTCTCAGATAATGTCGCGCACGGGGTAACCTACATGGCGTTTGACGTGGTCCAGCTCTTTCCGGAGCTGTTCAACTTCAGCCCGGTACGCGGTCAATTCCGCGGTTCGGCGCCGGGCAGCCCTGGCACCGGCCGCCATGGCCACCAGTGCCAGCGGCACGGAAAGCGCCAGGGCCCAGCCCGCGGCAGCAAAGAACTCCAATGCCACCGGCAGGGCGGAGCGGAAGTCCACAAACTCGTTGACGCCGTCGGCCACGCCGCCCAGCATCCCTTCCAGCGGTTCCAGGAACTGCCCCACCATGGGTGCATCGGAAAGCGGGGGCGGGCTCAGCCGGGACTCCCGGTCACCGCCCCAGCGGCCGTCCCCCAGGTGGTTCAGGACGTAGATCCCGGCGCCCGCGCTGGCGGCCATGAACACCAGTGCTGCGGCCAAACCTGCAAGGTGGGGCCGCCGCGGCCGCCACAGGAGGGCCGCCAGGCCGGCTGCGGCGGCGGCGATCCAGGTCACGGCCCTCAGCCACTCGGTACTGACTCCCGCAAGTATGTCCACGGCACCTATTCAACCGCGCGGACCACCTTGATGTTGAAATTGGGTGTGCCCAGGGCGGAGTAGAGGCGCAGCCAGAGCGGCAGCAGCATCTCGGCGCCGCGGGCCGTGGTGATGTCGCCCAGGTCGATCACATCGCGGTGGCCCAGCTCCTCCAGCAAACCCTTGACCACCGCCTTTGCGTCCGCATCATCCCCTGACAGGAAGACGGAATGGTCCCCGTCCGCAAGCCGGCGCGGGTCCACCATCAGTCCGGCGTTCATCGTGTTGAGGGTCTTCACAACCCGCGCGCCGGGGAAGGCCCGCTGGATCCGCTCGGCGAGGCTGTCCGTGTTCACTGGGTTCAGCACCGGCGGCATGCCCCGGGAGAAATCCAGGGGGTTGGAAACGTCCATCAGCACTTTGCCGGCGAGCCGTGCTGCCCCGACCGACCCCAGCGCCTTCAGCCCTCCCGCGCCGTTCGTAGCATTAACCACCAGCTCAGCGGCCTCCGCAGCCTCCGCGAACGTCGTCAGCGGGATGTGGCGGTTCGCGGCATGCCACTCGCTGAACGCAGGCGCACCCATCCTGTCCGGCCCGGTCCTGGCGGACGTGGCGCCTGGATCCCGCGTTCCGATGTCCGCGTCATGCCCCAGCGCAGTGAATGCCCCCGCGAGGGTCCGTCCCACCATGCCTGTGCCAAGCACCGCGATCTTCATGGCCTCCCCCTCTGGAAAGCAGACAGTTTGGAAGTGGTGTGAAAAGCAGGTGCGGGGGCCGTGAAGCAACCGGTCCTGCTGGTTCCGAGGGTACTCCCCGGCCCGGACAAGGCAAGCGCCGGAATGAACAACGGCGCGGAGCGGTTGTAGCCGGGGCAAACCGAAACGCTTGAAAGGAACCATGGGCACCTTCCCGGCCGCCAAGGTGGAACGCTGGCAGCGCTTCCGCGACAACCGCAACAAGGCCCTCGCCGCCCGCCACGGCTGGCTCACCCTCACCTCGTT
Organism: Pseudarthrobacter scleromae; assembly: GCF_014644515.1. Classification (NCBI taxonomy): domain Bacteria; kingdom Bacillati; phylum Actinomycetota; class Actinomycetes; order Micrococcales; family Micrococcaceae; genus Pseudarthrobacter; species Pseudarthrobacter scleromae. The sequence goes on from NZ_BMKV01000006.1 coordinate 31,292, forward strand.
CCAGTGGCTGGAGGACTCTCCTGCCGCCGTCGAACTGGCACCCGGCCTCTGGTCAACGGATGGTACGACGGCGTCACTCACCGCGGCGCCCGCGGATGGGCTGTCCCTGGTTGAGTCAGGGGACGCTGTGGCCGGGACCATCACGGCGGCCCTTGCCGATGAGGAGTCCCTGATGTGGGTGCAGTTCGGCGGCCCCGGCGGGGACCAGGTGGTGGTGGAACTGGCCAGGCGGGCCGGGCGCTACGCCATCCGGACCCGGGACGCGGCCTCGCCGGTTCTCACGGAATTCACCGGCGTCCCCACCTACGGATACAAACCGGAGTGGGAGGTGGCGGGCCGGTTCGAGCCGTACCCCGAGCCCGTGGATGTTCCCATCGCCACTGCCAACCCCCTGGTGGACGGCGTCCACCGGACCGTGGGTGAGGTGGTGTTCCATGTTCCCGGCAGCGGGCACGAGTTCCGGCTGCAGGCGGAAGAGGAGAAGCTCGGGGCGCTGACCGTCACGTTCCATGACGAAACCAACGGGGAATCCACGGATGACTGGCGGAAGCTCGCCGTGCCCCGCCCGCGCCCGGACCATTCCGTGGTCCTGGACTTCAACCGCGCCATCAACTATCCCAGCGCGTTCACCCCCTACGGCACATGCCCCATGCCCGTGAAGAACAACTCGCTGGACGTGCGCGTGGAGGCGGGCGAGAAGCTGCCCTCCTCCGATTGAGGTGGTTGGCTGGGTCAGGCGATGGCTGACATTCCGGTAACAGCGCGGCCCGCGATCAAGGTGTTGATCTCGAAGGACCCTTCGTACGTGTAGATCGCTTCGGCATCGGAGAAAATCTTCGCCATCCGGTAGTCGGTGACAATGCCGTTGCCACCCAGGATGGACCGGCCCAGGGCCACCGTCTCCCGCATCCGTGCGCTCACGTACGACTTCGCGAGTGCCACCTGCGGCATGTCCGCGGCGCCTACGTCCTGCAGCCGGGCTAGCCCGGCCATCATCCCCATACCGGCCACGGCGTTGCCCAGCATGGTCACCAGCTGCTGCTGGATGAGCTGGAACTGGGCCAGCGGCCGGCCGAACTGATGCCGCTCCACGGCGTACTGCCGGGCGACGTCAAAGGCGGCAAGCTGCTGGCCCACGGCCTGCCACGCCACCATGATTCGTGAACCCCGCAGCAGCTCCCTGGTGTCGGCGAAACTGCTGATATTCGCGAACCGGTTTGCCTCTGGCACGTGGACATCCGCCAGGACAATGTCCGCATTCTGCACCGTCCGCAGTGCGATCTTGTTGTCGATCCGGGTCCGGCTGACGCCCGGCAGGGTGGCATCCACAATAAAACCGCGCACGGACCCGTCAGCCTCGTCGCGGGCCCACACCAGCATGTAGTCGCAGAACGTCCCGTTGCCTATCCAGCGCTTTGCCCCGTTCAGCACCCAGGCGTCGCCGCCGTCGTCCGGCTCTCCGGTGGCCGACGAGATCCGCCGCGCCCGCGTCTCAATCCCGCCGGCAACGTCCGAACCGTGGTTCGGTTCGGTGAGGGCAAACGCACCGGTGATGCGCAGGCTGGAGGCGTCGGCCAGCAGCCGCCGCTTCTGGTCCTCACTGCCGAAGTCGTGGAGCGACTGGACGAACAGGTCGTGGTGGACCATAAAGAACGTGGCGATCGACGTGTCCACGCGCGTCATCTCGGCGATGACCAGGCCGGCGAACAGATGGCTGTAGCCGCGCTCAGCGGGAGTGCTCAGTTCCAGGGCAGCCAGTTTGGGCAGGATGTGCGCCGGGAACTCGGCCTTGTTCCACCAGTCCCCCGCATAGGGGGCGATCTCCGCCGCGAGGAACTCCCGAAGCTCGGCAAGCTTGTCCCGTTCCTTCTGGTCCAGCAGGGATTCAAAATCAAAGAAGTCCGCTGAGGGCAGGTCCGGCATGCTGTCCCGGGGTGTTTCGGTCCCCGCCCTGTCAGCCCCCATCATTTCGGTCCCATCCGGATGGCCCCGTCAAGGCGGATGGTCTCTCCGTTCAGCATGGCGTTCTCCACGATGTGCGCCACGAGGGCCGCGTACTCGCCGGGTTTGCCGAGCCGGGAGGGATGCGGCACCTGCGCTCCCAGGGAATCCTGGGCTTCCTGCGGCAGCCCGGCCATCATGGGCGTCTCAAAGATGCCGGGCGCGATGGTGACCACGCGCACCAGCGAGCGCGCCAGCTCCCGGGCAATCGGCAGGGTCATGGCTGCCACGGCGCCCTTGGACGCCGCGTAGGCGGGCTGGCCGATCTGCCCCTCAAAGGCGGCAACGGAGGCGGTGTTGACAATCACGCCGCGCTCCGGGCCGCCCAGTTCCGTAACGGCCGGCTGCGTGGCCACCATCGCCGCCGCTGCCAGCCGCAGGACGTTGAAGGTGCCCACCAGGTTCACCTGGATGACGCGGTTGAACGCCTCGAGCGGAAGCACACCATCCCTGCCCAGGACCTTCCCGGGGGTGGCGATCCCGGCGCAGTTCACCACAATGCGCAGCGGCCCCAGGCTGGCGGCGGTGTCGACGGCGGCCTGCACCTGGGCTTCGTTCGTCACGTCTGCGGGGGAAAAGACGGCGGTCCGCCCTTGAGTCCGGGACGCATTGAGCTCTTCTGCCAGGGCGGCGCCGCCGGAGGACGGGAGGTCGACCAGCACCACGGAAGCGCCGTCGCGGAACAGCCGCCGGGCAGTAGCCGCCCCCAAGCCGGAGGCTCCCCCGGTCACCAGTGCAATAGCGCCTTTGACGTCCATACATCCTCCTTGATGCGGGCCCGCAGCGGCTGGCGGCCGCCCGGTGTTAGTTAGTGAATGTTAACTGAAATACCGGTAACCCGCACCAGCGGCCGGCCGGTACCGGCCGGGGAACGCGCGTTAGGGTGGAAAGCATGACCCGCCTGGACCCCGCCCCCGCCCGCCAGGACCCGTTCCGCTGGGACGCTAGAGCCAACCGGGCTGCACAGTCCGTAACCGCGCTCTTCGGGCGGAGGCTGTTCTTCCTGCCGGGCACCCACCTGGGGGCCGTGAAATGGCCTTCCCCCGCATGGCACAAGGACCCCAAGGGAACGGTGGCAGGCCCCTGGCATTACTGGTGGCAGGCACATTATGTTGACTGCCTGGTTGATGCGGGACGGCGGGAACTGGCCAACGGCGCCACGCCGGCCGCCAGGTTCAACGGCCCCGGACACCCCAGTGCCGGTCGCCTGGCTTCCCGGCTGGTTACGGGAATCCGCCTGCGCAACGCCTTCACCTTCGTCAACAGCTATTACGACGACATGGCCTGGCTGGCGCTCGCCACCCACCGGCTCGACACCCTCGCCGGGGAGGCGCGCAGGCGCGGCCGCCGGCGCAACGCCCGCGTCCGCAGGTCCCTTACCCTCCAGTTCGAGGCCGCCTGCACAGGTGACCTGAACGGCGGCGCCTTCTGGAGCAAGAAACGGGATTTCAAGAACACCCCGGCCTCGGCGCCCATAGCGCTCCACTTCGCCCGGACCGGCCACCCGCAGAAAGCCCGGGCGCTGCTGGACTGGCTGGACGCCACCCTTTTCGACCCGGACCAGGGCCTGTACTTGGACGGCGCACGACTTGGCCCGGCCGGGGAAGTGCTGGTGGAACGCACGGTCTACACCTACAACCAGGGCCCCGTGCTGGGCGCCCTCCTGGAAATGGGCGGGGAGGCAGACCTTGCCCGGGCAGCAATGGTGGTGGACGCGGTGGACCGGCTGCTTACAGTCCCATCCCCCACCGGACAGCCACAGGCTCCTTCACCGGCGCATACGGCCGGCGGCGCGCCATCCACCGGTGCCGTGGCCAGCAGCCCCATGACCAGCAGCGGGGGCCGGGTGCTGCGCTGCGAGGGATCGGGCGACGGCGGCCTGTTCACCGGCATCCTGTGCCGCTACCTCGCCCTCGCCGCTGCCGACGGCCGGCTTCCCGCGCAGACCCGCACCACCGCCGGCCGGCTGGTGGCAGAAACGGCTGGGGCCTTCTGGTCCGGAAGGCGCACCGTGCAGGCAGGTGAGGCTGCGGACACGGGCCACGGCGCCATCGTTTTCTCCCAGCACGCCGCGCAACCGGCGGGCGAAACGTACCCGCCGGGGGCCGTCGTCGAACTTTCCACCCAGCTGCAGGCGTGGATGGTCCTGGAGGCCGCGGCAACCCTGCCCGGCAGCGCCGGCGACGCCGGTAATTAGGACACGCAATAGTTCTGTAATTGTTGTGACCCTCGTCACTTAAAGCGCTTTCTGGTTTGTTGCTTAGGTTTGCCTACCCTACAGTTCCAAGCGTGGGCATCCTTCCCCGACGCCCAACAGGACCCCGTCCGCCCGACGTTTCCCCAGAAAGCAGTCCCCCCATGAAGATCCGCAACAGCGCCCTGGCAGGCCTCGCACTCGCCGCCACCGCAGCACTTGGACTGACCGCCTGCGGCGGCAGCACCACCCCCGCAGCCACTGGCTCGTCCGACGCCTCCGCTGGTGCGGGCAACGGCGAAATCACCGTGTACAACGCACAGCACGAGAGCCTGACCAAGGAATGGATCGATGGCTTCACCGCCGAGACCGGCATCAAGGTGACCATGCGCCAGGGCTCGGACACCGAGCTCTCCAACCAGATCATCCAGGAAGGCGCAGCATCCCCGGCTGACGTGTTCCTGACGGAGAACTCCCCGGCCATGACCCAGGTGGAGAACGCCGACCTGTTTGCGGACGTGGACGAAGCCACCATCGCGCAGGTGCCTGAAGAGTTCCGCCCGTCCACCGGCAAGTGGACCGGCATCGCTGCCCGCTCCACCGTCCTGGTCTATGACAAGAACAAGCTGACCGAAGACCAGCTGCCCACGTCCATGCTGGACCTGGCCAACCCGGAGTGGAAGGGCAAGTGGGCTGCCTCCCCGTCCGGCGCCGACTTCCAGGCCATCGTCTCGGCACTCCTGGAGCTCAAGGGCGAGGCCGCCACGGAGGAATGGCTCAAGGGCATGAAGGAAAACTTCACGGCCTACAAGGGCAACAGCACAGCCATGAAGGCCGTCAACGCCGGCGAAGTTGATGCCGCGCTGATCTACCACTACTACTACTACGGCGATCAGGCCAAGACCGGCGAGAACTCCAACAACGTCACCCCGTACTACTTCAAGAACCAGGATCCGGGCGCGTTCGTGTCCGTATCCGGCGGCGGTGTGCTGAAGACCTCCAAGAACCAGGAAGCTGCCCAGGAGTTCCTGAAGTACGTCACCGGCAAAAAGGGCCAGGAAATCCTGAAGGACGGCACCTCCTTCGAGTACGCCATCGCCTCCGACGTTCCCGCGAACGAGAAGCTCGTTCCCATCGCAGAGCTGCAGGCTCCCACCGTGGATCCTGCCAAGCTGAACTCGGAGAAGGTCACCGAACTGATGACCTCGGCAGGACTCCTCTGATTTCGTGACTCCTGATCTATCGGCTCCCCCACGGGGGAGCACGACGACGGCGGGCCGGGGCAACAGCCCCCGCCCGCCTTTCGGCGTTTCTGCGGTGTCCGCCCTGGCGGTGCTGATTGCCCTGTTTTCGGTCGTCCCGCTGGGCTACGTGGTCTACATGACCATGGCAACGGGCTGGGACACCGCCGTCGAACTCATCTTCCGGCCGCGCGTGGCCGAACTGCTGCTGAACACCGTCCTGCTGATGGTCTTCACCGTCCCGCTGTGCCTGGTCCTGGGGGTTGCAGGCGCCTGGCTCGTGGAACGCACAACGCTGCGGGGCGCGCGGGCGTGGGCCGTGCTGCTGGCTGCGCCGCTGGCCATCCCGGCGTTCGTCAACAGTTACGCCTGGGTTTCCGCCATTCCTTCCCTGGGCGGCCTGGGCTCTGGCGTCCTGATTGCCACCCTGTCCTACTTCCCGCTGGTCTACATTCCCGCCGCCGCAGCCCTCAGCCGGCTGGACCCGGCCATTGAGCAGTCCGCGGCCGCGCTGGGCCTCGGAGCCTGGCGCACCTTCTTCCGGGTGGTCCTCCCCCAGCTCCGCATCGCCATGACCGGCGGCGCGCTCCTGGTTGCCCTGCACCTGCTGGCCGAGTACGGGGCATTCGCCATGATCCGCTTCGATACGTTCACCACGGCGATCATGGTCCAGTACCAGTCGACCTTCAACGGGGCGGCAGGGAATATGCTCGCCAGCGTGCTGGTGTTTTTCTGCCTCCTCCTGCTGCTGGCCGAGGTCCGGAGCCGCGGTACTGCACGGTATGCACGCATCGGTCCCGGAGCGCAGGCCAAGGCGCTGCGCCTGCCGCTGCACGTGTACCAGCTTCCGGCTCAGGCGTTCCTGCTGGCGCTCACGGCACTGGCTTTCGGCCTGCCCCTGTTCTTTGTGCTGCGCTGGGTGGCTTCCGGCGGAACGGCAGCCTGGGCTGCGGACGAGTTTCTTCCAGCGCTGCTCACAACGCTCGGCTACGGCCTGGCGGGCGCCCTTGCCACCACCGTGGTGGCGTTCCCCATGGCCTATCTTGCTGTCCGCCATCCCGGCTGGTTCAGCAAGTCGCTGGAGCTCTCCAACTACATCACCAGCTCACTGCCCGGAATCGTGGTGGGCCTGGCTTTCGTCACAGTGAGCATCCGGGTGGTCCCCGGGATCTACCAGACCGCAGGGGTGCTGGTGGCGGCGTACGTGCTGCTGTTCCTGCCCCGCGCCCTGGTCAACCTCCGGGCCGGCCTGGCACAGGCGCCCAAGGAACTGGACGAGGCGGCGCGGGCACTGGGCAAGCCGCCGCTGGTGTCCTTCATCAGGGTCACCCTGCGGCTGACGGCGCCCGCAGCGGCGGGCGGCGCGGCGCTGGTGTTCCTGGCCATCGCCAATGAGCTCACCGCCACCCTGCTGCTGTCCCCCAACGGAACGCGCACCCTGGCCACCGAATTCTGGAGTAAGAGCAGCGAAATCGACTACGCCGGCGCCGCGCCGTATGCGCTGTTGATGATCCTGCTCTCCGCACCTATGACGTACCTCCTCTTCCAGCAGTCCAAGAAAGTAGCCGGACAGTGACAGAACAAGCCCCTTCCAGGTTGCCGGAGCCGCGGGTGGCACCGTCCGTGGCACCCACCACGAACAGCCACCTGGAGATCACCGACGTCACCAAGAACTTCGGCAACCAGGCCGTCCTGAAGGGCGTCAACCTTTCCGTGGCCAGGGGCGGAACCACAGCCATTGTGGGACCCTCCGGATCGGGCAAGACCACCCTGCTGCGGCTGATTGCCGGGTTTGAGCACCCGGACACGGGCAGCATCGCGCTGAACGGCGCCAAGGTGGCGGGCGACGGCGTGTGGGTGCCGGCCCACAAACGGCACATTGGGTACGTGGCGCAGGACGGCGCCCTGTTCCCTCACCTGAGCGTGGGGAAGAACATCGCGTTCGGGCTGGACCAGGACCGCCTGCCGGGCGGCCGGCGGGCAGTGGCCGAACGGATCAGTGAGTTGCTGGAGATGGTGTCCCTTGACCCGGCCATGGCCAAGCGCCGCCCGCACCAGCTGTCCGGCGGCCAGCAGCAGCGGGTTGCCCTGGCGCGGGCCCTGGCGCGCGAGCCGGAACTGATGCTCCTGGATGAGCCTTTCTCAGCACTCGATGCCGGACTCAGGGTGGCCACCCGCCGTGCCGTAGCCAAGGTCCTGAACGAGGCGGGGGTCACCACCATCCTGGTCACCCACGACCAGGCCGAGGCATTGTCCTTCGCGGACCAGGTGGCCGTGATGCGCGGCGGCAAGCTCGCCCAGATCGGGAACCCGTTCGTGGTGTACACCCGCCCCGCAGACCGTGCCACGGCGGAGTTCCTCGGAGACGCCGTCATCCTCGATGCCTGGCTTGAGGGCTCGCTGGCCACCTGTTCCCTGGGTGCCATCCCCGTCCGCAGGCCGCCGGCGCAGGGCCGCGTGCAGCTGATGCTGAGGCCGGAGCAGATCCGGATCGCCGAGGACGCAGCCATCCGCGGGGTGGTGGTGGACACGGACTACTTTGGTCCGGAAACCACTGTCCGGCTGAAGCTCTCGGTCCCGCCGCAGCTGGCATCCAGTCCGGACCACCGCTACCCCGGCGGCGGCGAGATCATCACCATCCGGCACTGGAACGCGTCCATCGCCCGCCCGGGCATGGAGCTGTGCCTGCGTGTGGTGGGTGAAGGCGTGGCATTCCCGCTCGATTCCTGAACAGGCTCGATCCCTGAACACGCTCAAATCCTGAGCAGCGGGCCTGCGCACAGGCGCAGGCCCGCGTTCGCCAGGGGACGGCCGGCTCAGCGGATGGCGGCAAGCGGCGTGACGGTGCCGCCCCTGATGCCCACGGCACCACCCGAAGCCGCAAGCCGGACATCCTTGGCCCCCGCCGGCGGGAAAACCAGCGACGTCAGCGTCTCGCGGCCGCCATCCACGAACACTTCCACGGAGGACCGGTCAATGTAGGCGGTCAGCTGAACCGTGTCCGCGTCGGTGTTGGCACTGGCCGAGCTCACCGTCCGGTAGCCCTCCGCCGGGCCGCCGGCAGCCTGCGCCACCGAATCCCCGTCCCGGACCACAAAGGCCTGCCCTGTCCCAAAGTCGTAGCCCACCGTGGCGTAGGCCTTGCCGCCGCTTTGCAGGAGGACGCGCGCTTCACCACTGCCGGATGCAGGCTTTTCCAGTTCCAGGTCCACCTTGAACGCACCGCTGTCGGGAGCCGGCAACGGCTCCCCCGTGCCTTCCTGGACAGTGGCGGCGGGGATCCGTTCCGGGCTTCCCTCCAAGGACTCCAGCGCCGGGGTGGGCGCCGAGGCCAAAACCGGACGCCCGCCGTCAGACACCAGCCGGATGTCACGCACCACGGAGGCCGCCCCGAACCACTCCCCGGTGGGCAATTCCCGGGCGTACGCCCAGTTGTTCATCCAGCCGATGGCGTGCCGCGAAGCCTTCCGCTGGCCGTCCGTCAGGCGCGGATCATCCCAGGTGACGGCGGCGTAGAAGTCAGTCCCGCCATCGAGCCACTGATGGCCGCCAGCGTCAGGTGCGAAGGTTTTCCCGTCCCAGCTTCCCGTCCAGTACGCCAGCCCCGTGGTGCGGCCTTCCCCGGAACCGTTGGCACTGGCGGCCAGCACCCACGTCCGTTTGGACGGGTCGCCGTCGACGTCCAGCTGGAAGAAGTCCGGGCACTCAAGGATGCCAAGTCCGTCGCGCTCAAAAGCCGAAACATAGGTCCAGGCTTTGAGGTCCGGGGACGTGTAGAAGCCGATTTTGTGGCCTTCGGCCAGCAGCATCAGCCACTGGTTGTTGGCGTCATCGCGGACAATGCGGGGATCCCGCCAGTGTTCTTCGCCCGGGTTGTCCATCACCGGATTATCCGCATAGTTCCGGAAGCTGTAGCCGTTGTCCGTGGAGTAGAACAGTGACTGACGCTGGACGCCTTCATGCTGCTGGGTGAGGACCGCGATCACGGCTCCCTTGCCGAATCCTGCGGTGCCCTCCGTATCCACCACTGCTGTGCCGGTCTCGATATCGCCGAGCCCGTTACGGAACTTCTCAATGGCCACGCCCTCGTTTTTCCAGTTGACCAGGTCGGTGCTGGTGGCGTGGAACCACTCGGTGCCGTTGCCCTCCGGGTAATCGGCGTTGTACAGGTAGTAATAGTGCCACTGGCCGTCCAGGAAAAAAGGCTTCTGGGGATCGTTCATCCAGCGCTGGTCCGGGGTGAGGTGGTAGGCGGGGCGGTACTCCCCCGCGGGCGGCTCGAAGCGGTCCGCAGCCGGCTCGGGCCACGTCCGGTCCACGCCGAGGTCAGCCAGCAGGGCATCGCGTGCCTCGGCGCTGATGCAGTCAGGAAGGCGCGCCGCAGCAGCATCCTCAACCGTGTCCGGGGCCGCGCTGCTTCGCAGGAAAACCTTGCCGTCCACGCGCGTTCCGGCCAGCCAGCCCGCACCGCATTCAATGCTCCGCACATCCTCCGCACCCTCAGCGTCGAGTGATCGCCCACGGTCCACAAGCGTGGAGTCGCCGCCCTCCAGCCACAGCGTCGCGTAGCTGCCCGTGGCATCCCTGGCCGTTGCCTGCGCCGACGCAACACCGTCCAAAACACGGCCGGCAACGGCGGCCGGCCCCGTCCGGACGTTGCCGGCAAGCACCAGGGAAACCACCAGGACCAGGGCAGCGGCCACGGCGGCCACCACCCAGATCAGGGGCCGGCGTTTAAGGTCAGGGAGTACAGGTCCGAGGATTTTTCGGGGCATGGTTTTCGATCCGTCGCTGAACGCACAAGTGCCGCTCCCCAGCAGGGGAACGGCACCAGCGCAAGTGAACCGTCAATTTTACAGGCATGTCCGGCGGGAACCCAACCGGGCACGGATTCCCGGATCCATTGCCCGCGCGGTCAGTTCACGCCGCCGGGCCGCTTCTTCTGCGGGTACAGCGATTCTCCGCGCGCCAGCATCTCCACGAATTCGGCGATCCTCTTCTCGCGGGTGGCAGGCCGGACAGCGGAGTTGACCCGGTAAATCATTGCAAACCGGTTTGTCCCCGTGAGGACATCGAACATCGCCTGGGCGGCGGGAACCGCGGCGATGGCCGCCGCCAGGTCAGCTGGAACTTCAGCCACCGCCTGGCCGCCGTACGCATTGTCCCAGCGGCCGTCGGCCTTCGCCGCGTTCACAGCTGCCCAGCCGGCATCGGTCATCCGGCCTGCCGCGTCCAGCCGGGCCACATGGCCGACGTTCCTGGCAGACCAAGGGCTCCTGGACCGGCGCGGTGTCATCCGCTGGAGCGACGTCTGCTCATCACGGCGGCGCGCCTGGCCATCGATCCAGCCAAAGCACAGGGCCTCATCCAGCGCCGCTGCGTAATCCAGTTCCGTGACGTTTCCGCCCTTCTTGTGCAGGACCAGCCACACCCCGGGGCTGGTGCTGTGGTTTGCCTCCAGCCAGCTGCGCCACGCCGCCGCGTCCGGCAGCAGCAGCTCCTCAAGTTCAATGGCCATGCCCCTATTCTGCCCCCGCATCACGGCACCACGGCAGCCCCTCTCCACAGGCGCCGGTGCCGTGGCATCATGGGCCTAGAGGTCCCTGGATACCGAGGAAAAAGGAAACCAAGATGCTCCGTGTGCGCCCCCTTCACTTCACGTCCAGGCTGGATTCCTGGGGCAGGCTCCTCACCGCCCTGGGCATGGTCCGGACCGAGAACGACGCCGGCTGGCAGGTTTTCGACGCCGGGCTGGGACGCCTGGCCCTCCATGCCGTCCCCGAGGGGGCCGCGGAAGACGGCAGCACCGCGTTGGCAGTGGAGGTGGGAGACCTCGCAGAGTTCGCCCGGCGCACCAACCTGGCTGCTGCGGAAGACGGGACCTCACCCGCAGAGCTGGTCGCCGCGGACCATGGCGACGCCTGCCGTATCACGGCTCCCGACGGTTTCAGCTTCCTTGCGGACAAAGCCGCCCACGGCGCCCAGTGCGCCGACGCCGATCCTGCCCTGGCCGTCGTCGGGGTCTGGTTCACGGAGGACCCCGCGTCTGCCTCCCGCACCCTGCAGCAGGTAGGCGCGCGGCCGCGCCCGGTTCCGGACCAGGACGACACCGCCGACTTCACCGCCAAGAACGGCGGAGTCCTGATGGTCCGTCCGGCCTCGGGAGCACCGCGTTCCGGCTTGGGTTTTGAGTACGACGGCGGGCTGGAGCCTTTGCGGGAACGCCTCGCCTCGGCGGACATCCATGCCAGCATCACGGAGGAAGCCTTCGGGCGCACCCTCCACGTTGCCAACCCCGATGCCGGGACCGGGGCAGCTGGGCACGTGCCGGCGACACTCTGGATCTCCCAGCGTCACGCGTGACAGGACCTCCACGGGAAGGCCGGATGAACCGACGCATTCCGCCGGCAGCTGAGTTCCACCCGTCACGCGGCGTCCCATGGGGTAGAACTTAACCATGAACGTGCGCACCCCTGACCCGAATCCCGGCTGGCTCTCCGAAGAAGACCTCTTTGAGGCACGCGGGCGGCTGCCCATGGTCTATGTGGAGGCTGTGCCGGTCAGGTTGGACCCGCTGGGCTTCGTCAATGAGGTGGGAACCCTGCTCCAGGCCGACGAGGACGGGACCATGGTCCGGTCCCTGGTCTCGGGCCGCGTCATCTACCGCGAGACCATCCGCGCTGCCCTGCTGCGGCATATGGAAAAGGACCTGGGACCGCTGGCGTTCCCTCAGCTCCCCATCAGCCCGGTGCCCTTCACCGTGGCGGAATACTTTCCCGCGCCGTCCCAGACCGGTTTCACGGACGAGCGGCAACACGCCGTGGCCCTGGCCTACGTCATCCCGGTCACGGGCGAATGCGAGCCCCGCCAGGACGCCCTGGAACTGACCTGGATGACCCCCGAGGAAGTCCTCAGCCCCGGCGTCCAAATGGAGTTCGTCGGTGGCCGCGGCAGCCTCATCCGCCAGGCGCTGGCCTTTGCCGGCGTTGGCTTCTGACACTCACGCCGGAACCTGGGGGTCCCCGATTTTAGGTGCCCGCCTTTGTAGACTGTAGGGCGGACCGCAAGAGAACTTAAGGACTCCCATGACCGAAACACCAGCCGCCAGGCACCATCTTGAACAGCAGGCTGGATCTCTGACCACCGGCACCCACATCGTCCTGCCCGACGGCGGGCGCACGGCGGAAGTCCACCAGGTCGAGCTGGAGCGGGACGACTTCGGAGCCCCCGCACTGGTGCTCGCCAGCCTTACCGGCGGCGGAACCCTGCGCATCGCGGTGGGCACCACCGTGACGGTGGTGGACGGAAACCCTGACGCCGTCACCCAGCTTCCGCGGGCAGCCCGCCCTGCGCAGGACTCAGGGCAGAAGGCAGGGCAAGACGCAGTGCAGGAGCAGCCCAGGCAGCTCCGCGAAGAGGCGGCGACGGCTGCCGCCGCTCCCGCCGTCGTCGTGCCTCCCCTTCCTCCGGTCCCGCCGGCCCTCAGCGGACCCAGCGAAGAGGACCTGGCCCTGATTCCAGCGCCGCAGGGTACCCCGGAGTCCGTTGTGGAAGCTGCCGCGGAGGCCCATCCCGACGCGATGGGCGTCCTGTTGCTGTCCGACCGGCTGGCCAAGGGCGTCAACTTCAAGTCCGGCAGCTGCCTGAAGGACCTGAGCGACCTCGCCCATGAGCTGTTCATCACCCTCAAGGACGCCGATGGCTCGCTGGCGGTGGCCGACCTCCTCAACGTCCTCCCCTTCGACGGGAACCCCGGCCGTTGGTCATCCGTGGAAGCATCCCTGGCGCTCTCCAGTTACATCTGCCGCCAGAACGGCCAGTCGGAACGGGCCGAGGTGTACGAGAAGCTGATCCGGACCCCGGAAAACCAGGAGACGGACCCGTTCAAGGCCAGGATGGCCGCCAAGGTACGGCAGCGCTCGCTCAATGAGCCCAACCTGTACGACAAGGAAATTTTCCGCTCCATCGACAACTCGAACCATGACGCCGAACGCGAATGGCGGCTGCTGCGGCTCGAGTCCCTGCTGTTCCTGCGGGCCCACGGCGGCTCCGAAACCATCGGGATGGTCGAGCTGGAGCGGCGCATCAGCAATGAGCTTGAGGCCGTCCGCGCCTGACGTCGGACCCCTCCCGCCGGTACGGTGCCTGGTTGGGTAATTTGCCCCTACCCGGCGCCGTGCCGGAGTTGTACATTCGGGGCTATGACGAACAATCTCAGCGTAGTGATCAACGCCGACGCGCCGCAGGTCTGGACCATGCTGCGTGAACCGTCCAAAGTAGCCCAGTGGCATGGCTGGCAGGCAGAGGACCTGGACTCCGAGATCAAGGAGATCTACTTCTCCGGCGATGTTGAGGAGTCACCGGACCACACAAGCCTGACCGTCCATGGCGGGGACGTCTTCGAGCTGAAACCCGTGCCCAACGGAACGCAGGTCAGCGTGACGCGCGGCGCGCTGGACCACGACTCCGAATGGGCTGCCTGGGACGAGGACATCACCCAGGGCTGGCTCACGTTCCTGCAGCAGCTCCGCTTCGCCCTGGAACGCCATCCGCACGGCAAACGCCACACCCTGTTCCTGCACCTCACGGAAGGAGAAGGGTCCGCGATCGAGAAGCTCGGGCTGACCGACGTCCCGGCGCCGGGCGAAAACTACCAGTTGAAACTGGGGACCGGCGAGGAGATCAGCGGCAAGGTCTGGTACCGGACCAGCCACCAGGTGGGCCTCACTGTCCACAGCTATGCCGAGCATGGGGAGGGGCTCCTGGTGGTGGCCGACCATCCGGCGATCAAGGACGTGCGCGAGGAAGGCGAGGGCTCGCTGGTCATCGCCTCCACGTACGACCTGGGCGCCGCCAGGCTCGAATCGGTGCGCTCCTCCTGGGATGCCTGGCGGGCTGGGAACTACCCGGCATCCGAGGCGGTCAGCTGACAGGGCCGGTTGCCGGGGCGGGACGGAAAGCTGGCACACTGGTACGGTGCCAGCCAACCCTGCCCCAGCTCCTTTCCCTGCCGCCGCCACGGCTGAAACGGCCCTTACTGGAACGGTGCCGTGGACTGCGGCCGGCGCCGCGGCGGACCGGCAGTCGGAATTCTCCTTCCGGGTGGGCACCCGGCTCAGCGAGAACTGCCCGCCGACCGCTGCCCAGGTGGCTTCCAACGGCGGCCAGTTCCTGGGACGGACCGGGACCATCTCCACGCCGCACGGTGAGATCCAGACCCCCGCGTTCATCGCCGTCGGAACCAAAGCCACCGTCAAGGCAGTGCTGCCCGAAGCCGTGGCGGACCTGGGCGCGCAGGCTGTGCTGGCCAACGCCTACCACCTGTACCTGCAGCCCGGCGCGGACATCCTGGACGAGGCAGGCGGCCTTGGCGCGTTCATGAACTGGTCCGGGCCCACGTTCACGGACTCGGGCGGATTCCAGGTGATGAGCCTGGGCTCGGGGTTCAAGAAGGTCATCGACATGAAAGCCGTGGATGCCTCCGGGCCGGACGACGCCGTCGCCCCCGGAAAGGAACGCCTGGCCCACATTGACGACGACGGCGTGTGGTTCAAGAGCCACCTCAATGGCGACAGGCACCGGTTCTCCCCCGAGATCTCCATGCAGGTGCAGCACCAGATCGGCGCGGACATCATGTTCGCCTTCGATGAGCTCACCACCCTGCAGAACTCCCGCAGGTACCAGGAGGAATCCCTCGAGCGCACCCGCCTGTGGGCGTTGCGCTGCATCGAGGAACACTTCCGGCTGACCTCGTCCCGGGCGGGCAAGCCGTACCAGGCCCTGTTCGGCGTGATCCAGGGCGCGCAGTACGAGGACCTGCGCCGCAAGGCGTGCCGGGACCTAGGCGCCATGCCGTTCGACGGATTCGGCATCGGCGGGGCACTTGAGAAGGAGAACCTGGGCACCATCGTCAGGTGGTGCAACGAGGAACTGCCCGAGGACAAGCCGCGCCACCTGCTGGGCATCTCGGAACCGGACGACATCTTCACGGCCATCGAGAACGGCGCCGACACCTTCGACTGCGTCTCCCCCACCCGGGTGGCCCGCAACTCCGCCTTCTACACGCCGCAGGGACGTTTCAACCTCTCCGGCGCCAAGTACAAGCGCGATTTCGGCCCGCTCCAGGACGGCTGCGACTGCTACGCCTGCACCAACTACTCGCGGGCCTACATCCACCACCTCTTCAAGGCAAAGGAGATGCTCTCCGCCACGCTGATCTCCATCCACAACGAACGCTTCGTGGTGAAGATGGTGGATGACGCCCGCCTGGCCATCGAGGACGGGACCTTTTTCGATTTCAAGGCGGAGACCTTGGGGCAGTACTACTCCTGACCTGCCCGACCCTCACAGCCGCCGGGCAGCCGTCGCCGGAATCGCCGGAACGGGATGAGCTCGCCGGTGCATTCCGGCGGGCCTGCAGCTTTCCGGCGATCTCGCCGCATCTGGAAGACACGACGACGGGCGGCGGCTACGCTGCGTTCGTCACCGCTGCCGTCGGGGCACCGTAGCTCGGTTCGCGCTTCTTCACCCAGCGGATCACCAGCGACGTGACGGGGACCAGGATGAACTCCACCAGGGTCTTGTACACAAAGCCCACCACCACGTAGTTCACAAAGGTCGCGGCGTCGGTGATTCCGATGACCGAGGCGGCGATGCTGCAGAAGATCAGCGTGTCCACGAACTCGCCGGCCACTGAGGAGCCCATAATGCGGGCCCACAGGGACTTCTCGCCGGAGCGTGCCTTCATCCGCACCATGATCCAGGAGTTGATGGTCTGCCCGGCCAGGAACGCCAGCAGCGACGCCAGCACGATCTGCGGAACGGGACCGAGGGCGCCTTCCAGGGCTGCCTGCTTGGACGTTCCGAACTCGTCGTCGAATCCGGGCAGGGCGATGATTGCCCAGTAGCAGAGCGATGCGAAGACGGACAGCCCGAAAGTGGTGAGGATGGCTTTGCGTGCCACCTTGAAGCCGTAGACCTCGCTGATGACGTCGCCCAGGATGTACGCCAGCGGGAAAAGGAAGAAGCCGCCGTCGGTGATGATCGGCCCGATGGCCACTCCCTTGGACGCCCCGATGTTGGACAGGATCAGCACCACCGCCATGATCGCCAGCATGATGCCGAAGTACGGGGAGCCGATCGAGGCGAACCGTGGACGGTCCGGAACTGGGGTGTTTTGGGGAAGGGCGTGGTGGCCTGAAACAGGGGTCATGGTGGAGGTCCGTTCGTAGTGGTTCGCTCGGTGCCCGGGGAGCGGGAACACCGGCTGTATTAGCACTGTCCCCCAATTCTCCCACTGCGCGGGAGGCTGCCGTGCGGCAGCGTGATGGCCCCAATCTGAACGCGTTCAAATCTGTGGTACTTTTCTTGAACACGTTCAAATCCAAGGGAAGCCCATGACCGCAAAGAGCGAGCAGACGCGCCGGCTGGTGGCCGGCGTCGCCCTGCGGATGTTCCGGGAGATCGGCTTCGCCAAAACCACCATGCGCGCCATCGCAGCGGAGGCGGGCGTATCGGTGGGCAACGCCTATTACTACTTCGCGTCAAAGGACGATCTGGTCCAGGAGCTGTATCTGCAGGTCCAGGCTGAGCACGCGGCCAGGGCCGCCGAAGCGCTCAAGGACGCTGCCGACCTCACCAGCCGGCTTAGGGCCACCGTTCACACGGGCCTGGACGCCATGGCCCCCTACCACCGGTTCGGCGGCGACTTCATAGCCACCGCCATCCGCCCGACGTCCCCGGTCAATCCCTTCGCCGCAGGGTCAACGGCGGCCCGCGAAGCGTCGCTGGACATCTTCCGCACGGCGGTTGGGGCCGCGAAACCGCCGGCACCGAAAAAGCTCAGGTCCGATCTCCCGGAACTGCTGTGGCTTTTCTACATGGCCGTCACCCTCTTCTGGGTCTACGACACCTCCGACGGGCAGCAGCGGACCAGGCGCCTGGTGGACGGCGCCGTCCCGCTGATCACACGGGGACTCTCATTGGCCAGGGTTCCCGGTGTCGGCAGGATCCTGGACGATTTCCTGAGCCTGAGCCGCAGCATCCGCGGCTGAAGACCGAAACAACACAGTGGGGGGACCATGAGCGGCACCAGAACGGTGGTACTGGCCGGAGCTTCCGGATTCATCGGCAAATATTTCCGGGCCCGGTTCGAGAAGGACGGCTGGAGGGTTCGCACCATTGGCCGCAAAGGCGCCAAGGGGTCGCCGTCGGCCACGTGGGATGACGACGACGCCCGCCTGGCCCAGGTGCTGGACGGTGCGGAGCTATTAGTGAACCTCGCCGGACGCTCCGTATCCTGCCGCTACAGCGCCAGGAACAAGGCCGCCATACGGGAGTCCCGCGTTTCCACTACAGCGGCACTTGGCCGTGCCATCGCACTGTGCCGGCAGCCGCCGTCGACCTGGCTCAATGCGAGCACCGGCACCATCTACCGGCATGCCATGGATGGCCCGCAAACCGAACGTGACGGCGAACTGGGCACGGGATTTTCGGTGGATGTTGCCCGCGCGTGGGAGTCCGAACTTGCAGCCGCTATCACCCCGGGGACGCGCAAGGTCCCGTTGCGGATCTCCATCGTCCTGGGCCCGGGAGGAGGAGCACTGCGGCCCTTCGCCATCCTGGCCCGGCTTGGCCTGGGCGGTCGGATGGGGCCCGGCACGCAGAAATTCAGCTGGATCCACGTGGAAGACCTCTACCGGTGCGTGCGCTTCGTACATGCCCGGAAGGACCTCACCGGCCCCGTGAATGTGGCGTCTCCGGATGTGGTGGACAACCGCGAGCTGATGCGCATGGTCCGCCGGGCCTATCGAGCCAGGTTCGGCATCCCCACTCCGGCCTGGCTGCTGCGGCTGGGTGCCATCCTGATCCGGACAGAGACGGAACTGGTCCTGAAGAGCCGCTGGGTCCAGCCGGAGAAACTGCTGGACGCGGGCTTCGTCTACAGCCAGCCCGAACTGGGCCGAGCGCTTCTGCAGATTGCCAGGGGCGCATGAGCCGGCCGCGCCGGGTGACTTTTGGCCCCGCCGCTTTTCTCCTGGGCGCCGCCCTGACCGTCGTGGTCTTTGGCCTGCCCTTCGGTCCCCCGGGCTATGTGTTCTCAATCGGAGCGGCCCTGGTGCTTGGCATGCCTTTGGCCCTCCTGTCGGGGATGCTCCTGAGGCCCGTCCGCAACCAGTGGTTCCATATCCTTGCCATAGGTGGTGCCGGCGTCGTCACCGGCATCGTGACACTTCTCTTCCTCGTTGGCACCCGTTGGTATTCGATGTGGGGCTTGGTGCTCTGGAGCGGATTCTGCGCGGCACTGGGCCGCTCGGCCGTGGTACCAATCGTCAAGGTCCACGATGAAGCCGAACAAAGCCTGTACGCTGGTCCGCCATCAGCCGCCCCCTTGGAACCCTGACCAGCAGCACGGCCACATGCTGTACAGCACCACAAAGCGGGCATTCGACGCCGGGTGGCAGGATGGTGCCATGACTTCCGCTTCCCTTGATGTCCAGTCCCCCGCTGACACTCCCGCCGTCGTCCTGACCATCGCCGGTTCCGAAGCCACTGGCGGCGCCGGCGCCCAGGCCGACCTGAAGACGTTCCAGGAGCTCGGCGTCTTTGGCATCGCCAACCTGACCTGCATCGTCTCGTTCAACCCGAACGACGACTGGAACCACCGCTTTGTCCCGGTGGACCAGCAGGTCATCGCGGACCAGCTGGAGGCGACCACGGCGGCCTACGGTCCGGCGCCGGACGGGCAGTCCGTGCCCGGCCGGCCGGTGCTGGACACCGTCAAGATCGGGATGCTGGGAAGCCCCGCCACCATCGCCACGGTGGCCGATGCCCTGGGCGGAAACAGGTTCGGGAACGTTGTCCTTGACCCGGTCCTGATCTGCAAGGGCCAGGAGCCGGGGCATGCCCTTGATACGGACCAGGCCCTCAAGGCGCAGATCCTGCCGCTGGCCACCTTTGTCACGCCCAACCACTTCGAGGCCGAGTCGCTGTCCGGCCTGGAAATCACCGACGTCGAGTCCCTCAAGGCCGCCGCCATCCGCATCCACGATCTCAGCGGCGCAGCCGTGCTCGCAAAGGGTGGCGTGCGGCTGGAAGGCCCGGACGCCGTCGACGTCTTCTACGACGGTGAAACCCTGGAAGTCCTGAGCGCTCCCAAGGTGGGCGAGGTGGCCGTTTCCGGTGCCGGCTGCTCGCTGGCTGCCGCCGTGACTGCCGAACTCGCCAAGGGCGCGTCGCCTCTCGACGCTGCCCGCGCCGCCAAGGACTTTGTCACCGCGGGGATCCGGAACCGCGTGGCCTCCGGCGCCCCGTTTGATGCACTGTGGCAGGGCGGCGCCCGCTAGCCCGCCGTCCAACCTCGGACGCTCTCTCACTTAATGCGCGTTTTCCCGGAACCCTCTTGCACTGTGCGCGAGAGGGTTCCGTATTTTCCTGCATTAGCTGATGGAGCGTCGTCTGGGAGGGACGACGGCGGGCCGATCCCACGACGTTCATTCACCTGGGGTCGGCCACAGTTCCCATGAACAGTGGCAGGCCAGTTTCGCCGTGAACGATCTGGTAGTGGAACGGCCGGTCGAACTCGATGCTCCGCTCGGGTTCCGGTGGAGCGCTGGTGGCCTCTCCGTTGATCTGGGTCACGGCGGCGGCAATGGTGCCCTTTTCGGCCACCGTGATGTTGGCAGCCTGGGCGGCCTGGGTAATCATCATCTGCGGCTGGATGTTGTTGAAGTCCTCCGTGGTGCCGAGCATGTTCTCCAGCCCCAGCGCCTCGAAGACCTTGCGGAGATCAAAACTGGACTTGTGGTCCCAGCGGGGCAGCTGGATCTGGACTGACGCGGGCCGGGCGGTATCAAACGTGTCCGCGACTTCCGCAAGTTTCTCCGCGTCGAACGCCACAGGGGGGCCGTGCCGTCGGGAGCGGATTTCCCTGCGGGCAGGACCAGCCGCATGACGAAACCTTCGGCATAGGGAAGATCCACACCCTGCCAGCCGGTGCCTTCCGCATATTTCATCGTGAGTTCGTTGTGCATGGCTGGCACGTCGATTTCCTCCCCTGTGGCTGTGGTGAAGGGCAGGTTAGAGGTGGCGTTCGGATCGAACGGTGTGCTCCAGGCAGAGGCGAAGTACAACGAGTTGAGCAGGCTGAAAGTGTTGTTGGGACTGTACTCCGCCGGGGCTTCCTTGATCCTGCCGCCGGTGTGCCTGTTCACCCAGGCATCGATGGCAGGCTTGGTTGCACCCTCATCGCTGAAATCCACGGGATACACGCCGGTTCCATAGTGCCGGGCCAGCGTGTCCAGGAAGGACTGCCCGGTAGGCACGTCCCTATCTACGAACAGCCCGTTGGCCGGGTGCATGACCGGCTTCCGCGGCGGGTTGTCCTCATCCACTGCACCAGGGTCACCGTCAAACTTTTCGAGCGAGCGGAGGACCGAATTCATGGCCTCATCGCGCTTCTCCGCAGGGAATTGCAGGACGCTGTCCATCTCCGCCGCGGTCTTACCGGTGGCACCTGAACGGAGCATGGCGAGGGCACTTAGGAGACTCCCGGGCGAGGACACCACATTCCCGTTTGCGCCGTCGCCGCCGTCGGCCAGCAACGCTTCGCCGAGGAAGAGCGCGGAAGCCCGGAAGGAGCGCAGTTCAGTGGCGTACTCCTCCCGGTCCACCGAGACCCGCTCGACGCCGTCGGCCGTGAGGAGCTCCGGGGCCGGGGACGGGCCTGGCGCCGCGCACCCCGCCAGTCCCATCACAGCACCCAACGCAATCATCCGCTGAAAACGAAACATCTTTGTTGCCTCCCGGCATGCCGCGGGCGGGAATCCGCCTCCCCCCAGTGAAACAGCGACGACGGCGGAGGACCATGCCGGCAGGATCACGCTTTGCACTCGATTTGGTCTCCCGCCCGCGGGACGCCGCACCGCCGGACGGTCTCTCATTTAACGCAAGAAAACCCGGGACGCCCTATCACAAGGTCGCCCGCAGGGCCCGGCTTCCGGGCTTTCCACATACAGCTTTTATGTTCTGGCGGTGCGGGATGCTGCCTCCCTACGTTTGAGCTAATCAGAAACAGCAAGCGAGATGAGGATCAAGGTGGCAAGAAAGCAGGGAAGGCAGGCGGCACGAACGAATCATGTGCGGAACCAACCAGGTGACCCGTTCAAAGCCTCCGCACCGCAAGTGGCCACCCCTTCATCGGGCAACGTCCGGGAGTTGGAAACCTTGGCCCCGGCCTTCATCTGCTGGTACGTCCAGCGCCCCTTCAGCACAGACGTGGAAGAGGTCCTGGCGAGCCTCAAGCTCTTCTTCCGCTTCTACCCTGAGTTTGATGAAAAGCGTTCCATCACTGCCCTCGACCCGGCCGAGGTCGCAGCAAGATTGGCGTCCCTCATCATCCATACCGTCTATGAAGGCATCGTGGCCACCTATTCGCTGACGACGTTCCTGCGCTTTCTCCACGATTCCGGCCGGTGGTCCGGCAAGCCGGAATCGTACCGGGCAGTAAACGGCATCCTGACGGACATCATCTGCCTGGACATGCGCTCGGCACCCGGCGGCGCGGAGACGGCTAACGTCGCCACGACTGCCCCCGCTGGCTAGCTCCCCGAGTGCGCCTGAAGGAAGCTGTACACCTCGGTCTCGTCCACACCGGGGAAGGCCCCGGGCGGCATTGCGGCCAGCAGGTGCGAATGGGCACGCGCGGAAGGCCATGCATTACCGGCCCAGTGCGACGCAAGCTCGGCTGGCGGTCGCTTGCAGCAGTTTGGATCCGGGCAGGTGGACTTGGCCCTTGCCGTCGTCTCCCGCCCCCGGAACCATTTCACGTGCTGGTACGGGACCCCGATGCTCAGCGAAAACTCCCCGGTGGCGGAGCGTTCGGTGCGGGCGGTGCACCAGTAAGTCCCCGAGGGCGTGTCGGTGTACTGACTGTAGGCACTGAATTTGTCCGGGACGTCGAACACTGCCCGGGACGTCCACGCCTTGCATGACGGCTGGCCCTCGATGGCGCCGGTGTGGTCCTGGGGGAAAGCCACGCCGTCGTTCTCGTAGGCCTTGTAGATGATCCCGCTCTGGTGGGTCTTCTGGAAGTGCGTGGTAATGCCCAGGTGCTGGGTGGCCAGGTTGGTAAACCGGTGGGCGGCCGTTTCGTAGGACACGGCAAAAGCATCGCGGATGTCTTCCACCGCGATCTCCTTGGCGGCCTTGGCCTTGTGCAGGAATTCCATGGTGGCCTGCTCGGGGAGCAGGAGCGCGGCGGCAAAATAGTTCGTTGCCACGCGCTGGGCCAGGAAGTCGCCGTAATTCTTCGGGGTTTCATGGCCCAGGACGTAGTGGCCCAGCGCCTGCAACAGCACCGACCGGGGGTCATGGTCCGTCCGCTGGTTCTGGGTGAGGTAAATTCTGCGGTTCTTCAGGTCGGTCACGGACCGCGTTGAATGCGGCAGGTCACCCACGTGGTGGAGCGTGAATCCAAGATTCTCGGCAATGTCCGCGATGACGTGCTGACTGAGCGGACCGGCGGTGTAGCCCACGGCCTTAAGGACCTTCTGCGCCTCGGCCTCGTACTCCGGGAAATAGTTGCCGCGTTCACGCATCATCGCCCGCAGTTCGCCATTTGCCCGGCGGGCTTCCTCTGGGGTGGCCACCTGCTCGTTCATCTTGCGTTCCAGCTCATGCAGCAGGCCCACCTGGGCCTCCAGCACATCCAGCGGAAGCCGCGAACTGATGCGGATTTTGGGCAGGTTCAGCGTCTCGTACAGCGGGCTGCGCTGGTAGCGTTCCAGCTCGATCTCCAGGGCAGCTCGGCGGCTGGGCGGCTCGGCACCAAGAAGCTGGTCGATGCTGACGTTGAGCGCGGAGGCCAGGTGCTGGAGCAGCCCCAGCTTGGGTTCCCGCTTTCCGTTCTCGATCAGGCTCAGTTGGCTGGGCGCCGTGCCGACGGCGGCGCTGAGGTCATCGAGGGTCAGTCCAGCCTGCTTGCGCAGATGCCTGACCCGCCGGCCGAGGCTGATGACGTCCAGGCCGGCGGACGCGGCGGAGGGTGCTTGCGGCGTGACTTCTCTGTTCCAGCTTCCAGGCGTCATTTCTGAAGGATACGTGAAGAAGTGCATTTCTTTCCATACTTTTTATCTAGAAAGCCGGTTGAAAGTGCTGAAAAGTAGTGATCACGGAAAGAAACACCGCACCGGGAAGCCGGCGGGAACTGCAAAGGCGCAGTTCCCGCCTACCGATTCCGGAGCTCAATCAAGGAGATCAACGATGACTGCAGCATTTGAGCCCACCCAGCAGACGCCCGCAGAGCAGGCCGCCGCACTGGAGCTCGAGTGGGCCGCCAACCCCCGCTGGGAAGGTGTGACCCGGGACTACAAGGCTTCCGACGTCGTCCGCCTCCGCGGCCGCGTCTCCGAAGAGCACACCCTGGCCCGCCGCGGCTCGGAGAAGCTGTGGAAGCAGCTCACCGAAGAGCACAAGACAGGCGGCTACACCAACGCCCTCGGCGCCCTTACCGGCAACCAGGCCGTCCAGCAGGTGAAAGCCGGCCTCCGCGCCATCTACCTCTCCGGCTGGCAGGTCGCCGCAGACGCGAACAACTCGGGCCACACGTACCCGGACCAGTCGCTCTACCCGGCCAACTCGGTCCCGACGGTGGTCCGCCGCATCAACAACGCCCTCCTCCGGGCGGACCAGATCGAGTTCTCCGAAGGCGTCCAGACGGTCGAGGACTGGATGGTCCCGATCATCGCCGACGCCGAGGCAGGCTTTGGCGGACCGCTCAACGCGTACGAACTGATGAAGTCCATGATCCAGGCCGGCGCCTCAGGCGTTCACTGGGAGGACCAGCTCGCCTCGGAGAAGAAGTGCGGCCACCTCGGCGGCAAGGTGCTCATCCCCACCCAGCAGCACGTCCGCACCCTGAACGCGGCCCGTCTGGCCGCCGACGTCGCCGGCACCCCGTCGGTGGTCATCGCCCGTACCGACGCCGAGGCAGCCACCCTGATCACCTCCGACGTCGACGAGCGCGACCAGGAATTCATCACCGGTGAACGTACCGCTGAAGGCTTCTACAAGGTCCGCAACGGCATCGAACCCTGCATCGCCCGCGCCAAGGCCTACGCCCCGTACTCCGACCTCATCTGGATGGAAACGGGCACCCCGGACCTCGAGTTGGCCCGCAAGTTCGCCGAGGCCGTCAAGGCCGAGTTCCCTGATCAGATGCTCTCCTACAACTGCTCGCCGTCGTTCAACTGGCGCAAGCACCTGGACGACGCCACCATCGCCAAGTTCCAGCGTGAACTCGGCGCCATGGGCTTCACGTTCCAGTTCATCACCCTGGCCGGCTTCCACGCCCTGAACTACTCGATGTTCGACCTCGCCCACGGCTACGCCCGTGAAGGCATGAGCGCCTACGTCGAGCTCCAGGAGAAGGAATTCGCCTCCGAATCCCGCGGCTACACCGCAACCAAGCACCAGCGCGAAGTCGGCACCGGCTACTTCGACGACATCGCCACTGCGCTCAACCCGAACGCATCCACCCTCGCACTGGTCGGATCGACCGAAGAGGGCCAGTTCCACTAAATCTTTCCCAAGTAAGTAGCAGTAAGTGTCGTTTTGAAGGCTCAAAACGACACTTACTGCTACCCAGATGGGCCTTGCACCAGGAGACAGAAATGAACACCTTCACAGACAGCTTCACGATCAACGGAATCACACTCACTGCGCAGCCCATTTGCCGGCAGAATGAGGTTCTTACTCCGGATGCGTTGGAGTTTGTCGCAAAACTTCACCGGGCCACCGCGGCGAGGCGGCAGGAACTGCTGCAGGCACGCAGGACGCGGCGGGCGGAGATCGCTTCCGGGCAGGACCCGCGGTTCCTCCGCGAAACCGAGGAGATCCGCAACGATCCGTCCTGGCGCGTCGCTCCCCCGGCCCCGGGGCTGGAGGACCGCCGCGTGGAAATCACCGGTCCGGTGGACAAGAAGATGACCATCAACGCCCTGAACTCCGGGGCCAAGGTGTGGCTCGCTGACATGGAGGACTCCTCCACCCCTACGTGGCGGAATGTCATCAAGGGCCAGCTGAACCTCACCGATGCCCTGGAGCGGCGCATCGACTTCACCTCCCCCGAGGGCAAGGAGTACAAGCTCCGCCCCGCAGGTGACCTGCCCACCATCGTGGTCCGCCCCCGCGGCTGGCACCTGCCCGAGAAGCACATGCTGATCGACGGCGAACCGATCGCCGGCGGCATCGTGGACTTCGGCCTGTTCTTCTTCCACAACGCCCGCCGCCTCCTGGCCCAGGGCAAAGGCCCGTACTTCTACCTGCCGAAAATCGAGAACCACCTCGAAGCCCGTCTGTGGAACGACATCTTCATCCTGGCCCAGGACCTGCTCGGCATTCCGCAGGGCACCATCCGCGCCACTGTGCTGATCGAAACCATCACCGCGGCCTTCGAAATGGAGGAGATCCTCTACGAACTGCGGGACCACGCCGCCGGACTCAACGCCGGCCGCTGGGACTACATCTTCTCCCTCATCAAGAACTTCCGCACCCGCGGCCCGCGCTTCGTCCTGCCGGACCGCAGCCAGGTGACCATGACCCAGCCCTTCATGCGGGCCTACACCGAACAGCTGGTCCGTGCCTGCCACAAGCGCGGCGCCATGGCCATCGGCGGCATGGCCGCAGCTGTCCCCAACCGCAAGGACGAAGCCGCCAACACCAACGCCCTGGAGAAGGTCCGTGCGGACAAGACCCGTGAGGCCAACGACGGCTTCGACGGCTCGTGGGTGGCCCACCCGGACCTGGTGCCGGTGTGCCGCGAAGTTTTCGACAGCATCCTGGGCAGCAAGCCCAACCAGCTGGACCGCAGCCGCGAGGACGTGGTCCCGGACGACCGCGCCCTCATCAACGTTGCCGCCACCACCGGCACCATCACCGAGCAGGGCATCCGCAACAACATCGAAGTGGGCATCCGCTACATCGAATCCTGGCTCCGCGGCAACGGCGCAGTGGCCATCCACAACCTCATGGAAGACGCCGCCACCGCGGAAATCTCCCGCTCCCAGCTCTGGCAGTGGATGTTCTCCAGCGCCATCACGGACCGGGGAGAAATCGTCACCCACCACTGGATCGAGGAACTCCTGGACGAGGAATTCGCGCGGCTGGAACGCTTCGACGGCGACCGTTTCGAAGACGCCCGCGACATCTTCGAGGAGGTCACCATGGCCCAGGACTTCCCGTCCTTCCTCACCCTGCCCGCCTATGCGCGGTACCTGACCGAGGCCCGCGAGAAGGCCACGGTCGAGGAACTCGCCGCCGCATAAACCAGAATTCCGTTCGCCGGGCCGGCACGCCCTTCGCAACAGGCACCTCCGAAATCCGGAGGGCCGGCCCGGCGACGGAACATCCCCACCCCCGGACGCTCTCTCACTTAATGTAGGAAATCCCCGATCGCTCTCTCACTTTCCCCAGGAAAGTGAGAGAGCGTTTCTCGTTAAGGTGCGTTAAGTGAGAGAGCGTCCCAAGGCGGGGAAGGATGTACGACGGCGGCGCCTGGCTCAGCGGCCCTTTGGCACCCGCCGCACGGAGAGGGCAGTGCTGGCAAAGAACGTCAGCACGGATGCCAGGATCACCAGCAGTGCCGGGGTCCAGGAGCCCGAGACGTCGTGGATGTAGCCCACCAGCGGCGGGGCGGCTGCTCCGATTGCGTAGCCGGCGCCCTGCACCACGGCGGACATGCGTCCTGCCGACGCCTGGTCCCTGGCCAGCCGGATGATGGCGATGAAGATGACGGTGATGCCGCCGCCCTGGGCGATACCGCCGGCAGTGGACCACAGCCACCACGCCCCGGGAGCGAGCAGCAGCCCGGCGGGCACAGTAATCCACAGGACACCCAAGGTGACCGCCAGGGACGCCATGCTCATGTATTTGGCGGCAAACGGCACTCCAAGACCGCCCACAATGGCGAGGATCTGGAAGATGGAGGAAGCCGCCCCGGCTTCGGTTGCGGACATTCCCAGCTCGTCGTTGAGGTAACTGGGCAGCCAGGCTGTCACCCCGTAATAGGAAAACGCCTGCCCGGCGAAGCCCGCCGTCAGCCCCGCAGTGATCCAGCGCGAGCCCCGGACCGGCGCCAGGCTGGTGTCCGCCGTGCTTTCGGGCGAGACCAGGAATGCGCTTCGCGGACCCACCGCGAAAATCCAGAACGCCACCGCTGCCACCGCCAGGGCCGCCACCGATCCCAGCGCGAACCTCCACCCCGCCACGCTGGCCAGTGGTGCCGTGATCACCGACGTCAGGAACGAGCCGATGTTCAGGGCTGCCGTGTAGCTGCCCATCGCGGTCCCCTGCCGGGCCGGCGCAAAGTCACGGCGGATAATCAGGGGCACCGCAATGTTGCCCACTGTAATGGCCAGGCCGATCACCACCGTGCCGGCCATCACCAGGACCGGCCCTCCCGAGGAACGAACCAGGACGCCGGCCAGCACTCCAAGGATGGTCAGCGTCACTGCGAACTCGGCGCCGAACTTCCTGGCTGCCAATGATGCCAGGGGTGCGGCAAGGGAGAAGCAGAGGACAGGGATGCTGGTCAGCAGCCCCAACAGCACCGGCGAGAAGTTAAGCTCGGCCTGCATCAGGTCCACCACCGGGGCAACGGCTATGAACGGGCCCCGAAGATTAAGTGCCAGCAGGCCAATGCAGGCCAGCAGGATCCAGCTGTAGGGAATCCGGGCAAGGATTCGGCCGCTCACAGGGCCAGGGACCGGTCTGGGGGTGGTTTCATCACTCCCATTGCTATCACGCCCGGCGGTTCAGCGGTTCCAGGCGTCCCCGCAGGACCCGCGGGCTTACGATGAACTTCACGCCAGAGATCCGGGACGAAGGACAACGCCATGCAGCACCGCCTCGCCATCCTTGATGATTACCAGAATGTGGCCCATGGTTTTGCAGACTGGGCAGCCCTGGAAGCGGAGGGGGTAAGCGTTGTCACCTACCGTGAACCTTTCGCCTCATCCGAGTCCCTGGTGGCCGCGCTGGCGGATGCCACCATAGTGGTTGCCATGCGCGAGCGGACTGCTTTTCCACGCGAAGTGCTCGAGAAACTTCCCGGCCTCCAGCTCCTGGTGACCACCGGGATGGCGAATGCCTCCATTGATGTTGCCGCCGCTGCCGAGCAGGGCATCACCGTCTGCGGCACTCCGGGTTCGCCCACCGCCGCTCCCGAGCTGACGTGGGCACTCCTGCTGGCCATCGCCAGGAACCTGACGGCCGAGGAGAACTCCCTGCGCGCCGGCACGTGGCAGACCTCGGTGGGATTCGAGCTGGCAGGAAAAACCCTCGGTGTTGTGGGGCTTGGCAAGATCGGGCGCCGCATTGCGGCCTATGGGCAGGCGTTCGGGATGGAGGTGCTGGCCTGGAGCCAGAACCTGACGGCCGGGGCGGCGGAGGAGGCCGGCGCGCGGCTGGTGTCCAAGGAGGAGCTGTTCCGCCAGTCAGACGTCGCCACACTCCACCTTCGGCTCTCCGCACGTTCGGAAAACATCGTGGGCGAACCGGAGCTGCGCCTGCTGGGACCCGAAGGCATCCTGGTCAACACCGCCCGGGGCCCGCTGGTCAACCAGGACGCACTGCTGAAGGCCCTCAGCGAGGGCTGGATCCGGGGTGCGGCGCTGGACGTGTTCGACCAGGAACCGCTGCAGGCCGGGCATCCGCTCCTCGCCGCGCCCAATACGGTGCTCTCGCCGCACCTCGGCTACGTCACGCGGGAAAGCTACCGCCAGTTCTACGGCGGGGCATTCGAGGACGTCACCGCCTGGCTGGCCGGCGCGCCCGTCCGGACCATCGCACCGTAGCCGGTCTTCAGCCGGCCATGGCGTTTCCGGCAAGGGTTGCCTCGATAACCGCCGGAGAAAGGACATGCTGGGTCACCAGCTGGCTGGCGCCGAGGATGGCGGCCTTGTCCCCCGCGTGGGACAGCCCGATCCGGAGCTGCGATGTGGCAAGGGGCAGCGAGCGCCGGTAGACAACCTCCCGGACGCCGGCCACGAGGTGCTCACCCGAGTCTCCGATGCTTCCTCCGATCACGATGACCGACGGGTTCAGGAGGTTCACCACGGTGGCGAGCACATCGCCCACGTCCCGGCCTGCCTGGCGCAAGGCCTGGATTGCTTGCTGGTTTCCCTGGGCCACCAGGCTGACCACGTCCGCCCCCTTCGCCGCTTCCAGGCCCTCACTGCTCAAGGCTGCGGCAATGGCGGGGCCTGAGGCGAGGGCTTCGAGGCAGCCATGGTTTCCGCAGCGGCACAGGACGTCGTCCCCGCGGGGGACGCGGACGTGGCCGAGGTCTCCGGCCGTGCCGTTGGCGCCGCGCTGCAGCTCGCCGCTGCTGATGATGCCCGCGCCGATGCCGGTGGCCACTTTCACGAAGATGAAATTGTCCTGGTCCGGCCAGTGTGCGGTTCGTTCGCCCAGCGCCATGATGTTGACGTCGTTGTCCACCAGCACGGGGACTGGCAGCGAGCGCTGGACAAACCGGACCACATCGAACCCGTCCCAGCCGGGCATGATGGGCGGTTTTACGGGGCGGCCGGTATCATGCTCCACGGGTCCGGGCAGCCCGATCCCCACACCCGCCAGGTCCGCCACGCCCCGCGATGCCGACGCCAGTAATTTCGCCGCCTCGCGGACCACCAGCCCCAGGACCTTCTCCGGCCCGTCCGCCACCTGCTGGTCCACCCGCCGTTCAGCAAGCACAGATCCGCCCAGGTCCGTCACGGCGAGCGCCACGTGCGTGGCTCCGACGTCCACCGCAAGCACCACCCGGGCGGCCGGGTTGAAGGCAAAGCGCGACGGCGGCCTCCCGCCGCTGGAGGTTGCCTCACCTGCCGGGCCAACAAGTCCGGAAGAGATCAGGGCGTCAATCCGGGCGGCAACGGTTGACCTGGCCAGGCCTGTGGTGCCGGCCAGCTCGGCGCGGGTGCGGGCCCTGCCGTCCCGCAGCAGCTGGAAGATGTCGCCTGCGCGTCCCGGCAACGCCTGGGCTTCGGCGGGAGCCTGCCGGCCGGTGGTCTTGTTCATAGGACATGGATAGCAGATCTACTTATTTATGTCACGGCAGCAGCTTTTGCTTGACGTTCGGTAAAAGTACTCCTAGCTTTGCAGGTAGACCTGCATCACACTTGCCGGCACGGCCAAGCAACCAGGAGACACCTTGTCCTACTCAATTCAGCTCTACACCCTGCGCGACGCCATCCAGGCGGATCTGGAGGGAACCATCCGCAGGGTCGCGGACATCGGCTTTACCCAGGTGGAGCCCTACAACTTCGTGGCCACCGCAAAGGAACTGGGGGCCGCCCTGAAAGAGAATGGACTGACGGCACCGTCCGGCCACGCACCGCTGCTCAGCCAGGACCAGGACCAGATCTTCGCGGCGGCCAAAAGCCTGGGCATCACCACGGTGATCGACCCGTTCATCCCCGCCGACCGCTGGCAGACGGCAGAGGACATCCAGGCCACGGCAGCGGCATTGAATGAAGCCGCCAAGAAGGGTGCCGAATACGGCATCCGGGTTGGCTACCACAACCACCAATGGGAGCTGGAGTCCACCATCGAGGGCCGGACCGCCCTGGAGTACTTCGCTGGCCTGCTCGATCCGGAACTGGTCCTTGAAGTGGACACCTACTGGGTGGCTGTCGGCGGGCAGGACCCCGTGGACATCCTCGCCAAGCTCGGCGACCGGGTGAAGCTGATCCACATCAAGGACGGGCCCCTCACTACGGACACCAAGGCGCAGCAGCCTGCAGGCAAGGGCCGGGTCCCGGTCCTGGACGTGATCGCCGCCGCCACTTCCCTGGAGGTGGGCGTGGTGGAATTCGATGACTACGCCGGGGACATCTTCGAGGGCATCGCGGAGAGCCTTGCATTCCTCAATGCCGCCGCAAAGACCGAAGGAGCCCAGGCATGAGCATCCCCTCCACGGCCAAGGGCCCGGTTGGCGTCGGCGTCATCGGCGCGGGCAACATCAGCAAGCAGTACCTGGACAACCTCACCACGTTCCCTGACCTCAAGGTCCACGTCATCGCGGACCTCTTCGAGGAGGCCGCCGAGGCCCGGGCCAAGGAATACGGAATCGCCGAGTGGGGCGGGGTGGAGAAGGCACTGCACCATCCCGACGTCGAAATCATCGTCAACCTGACCATCCCCGCAGCGCACGTCGAGGTGGCCACCGCAGCCGTCAACGCCGGCAAGCACGTCTGGACGGAAAAGCCGTTCTCCCTGGACCGGGAGTCCGGGCTGGGCCTGCTCAAGACGGCGGACTCCGCAGGCATCCGCCTGGGCTGCGCCCCCGATACGTTCCTCGGCGCCGGCCTCCAGACCGCGCTGCGCCTCATCCAGCGCGGCGACATCGGCACCCCGCTGACGGCCATGACCACGTTCCAGACGCCCGGACCGGAGTCCTGGCACCCCAACCCGGCTTTCCTGTTCCAGTACGGTGCGGGCCCGCTGTTCGACATGGGCCCGTACTACCTCACCACCCTGGTGCAGGCTTTCGGCTCCATCCGCAAGGTGGCCGCCGTCGGTTCTAAATCCAAAGAAGTCCGCGTGATCGGTTCCGGCCCCAAGGCCGGCGAGGAATTCACGGTGGAAGTCCCCACCCACGTCTCAGCGATGGCCCAGTTCGAGAGCGGAGCATCCTCCCACAGCGTCTTCTCCTTCGAATCCCCCCGCCAGCGGATGGGCTTCGTGGAGATCACCGGGACGGAGGCCACCCTTTCCCTGCCAGATCCCAACAACTTCGACGGCGACGTCAGGCTCTGGCGCGCGGGCGACGAGGATTGGACCACCATCCCGGCCACGGGGCCTGCGAACGGCCGCGGCATGGGCGTCCTGGACATGGCGCGCTCGCTCCGCGCCGGCGTCCCGCACCGGGCAACCGGCGACCTGGCGTACCACGTGCTGGATGCGATGGTCTCCATCTCGGAGTCCATGGATTCAGGAACGTTCGTGGACGTGGCAAGCTCCGCTCCGGCGTCGGCACCCCTCCCCGAAGACTGGGCACCGGAAACCCTGACCCTGGGAGACTCCGCATGAGCCCGGACGCAGGCACCACCGCGCCGCTGGGCGTGGCCATGATCGGCTACGCGTTTATGGGCAAGGCACACTCCAACGCCTGGCGGAACGTGGCCAGCTACTTCGACGTCCCCGCGTTCGAGCAGAAGGTCCTGGTGGGCCGGGATGCCGAAGCCGTTGCGGAGGCCGCCGCCAAGTACGGGTGGGCAGAAACCGCCACGGACTGGCTGACTGTCCTGGACCGGGACGACATCCACATCATCGATGTCTGCGCACCCGGCTGGATGCACGCGGAAATCGCCATCGCCGCCCTGGATGCCGGCAAGCATGTGCTGCTGGAAAAGCCGCTGGCCAACACCTTGGCCGAGGCCGAAGCCATGACCGCTGCCGCCGGCGCCGCCAGGACCCGGGGCGTGCAGTCGATGGTCGGCTTCAACTACCGCAGGGTCCCGGCCCTCGCACTGGCGAAAGAACTCATCGCCGAGGGCAGGATCGGAACGGTCCGGCACGTCCGCGCCGCCTACCTGCAGGACTGGCTCGCGGATGACCAGGCGCCCATGACCTGGCGGCTGAAGAAGGAAACCGCGGGCTCCGGCGCGCTGGGCGACATCGCCTCCCACGCCATCGACCAGGTCCTGTTCCTGCTCGGTGACCACGTCACCGAAGTTTCGGGCCGGATGCACACCTTCGTGAACCGCCGCCCCGGCACGGGCGGTCCCGCAGGCGGGCTGGAGGACGTAACGGTCGACGACGCCGCCTGGGCAACGCTGTCCCTCGCCTCCGGGGCAATCGCCTCAGTGGAGGCATCCCGGGTGGCCACCGGCCGGAAGAACTCCCTCCAGCTCGAGGTTTTCGGCGACAAGGGAGCCCTCCGGTTCGACCTGGAAAACCTCAACGAACTCCAGTTCCTGGACGCCACCGCACCCGCCCGGGAGCAAGGGTTCCGTCGGATCGTTGTCACGGAGCCGGAGCACCCCTACTTGGATGCGTGGTGGCCGCAGGGCCACATCATCGGCTGGGAGCACACCTTCACGCACGAGGTCCGCGACTTCCTGCTGGCCGTCAGCTCCGGGACCGCGCCGTCGCCGTCGTTCGAGGACGGACTGGCAGTACAGCGCATCCTGGACGCGGTGGAGCAGTCCGCCGCGTCCAACAGCACCCTGGTCCAACTCTCCCCCGCCGCGACGCCGGCAGCCGGCACAGCCGGTACCACCGAAGGAGCCTGACATGCCCCGCCCGTTTACCCTGTTCACCGGCCAGTGGGCCGACCTGCCGCTCGAGGAAGTTGCCAGACTCGCCTCCGGCTGGGGCTACGACGGCCTGGAAATCGCCGTCTCCGGCGACCACCTGGACGCCTGGCGCTGGGACGAACCCGGCTACGTCGAGTCCAAGCTCGCCCTGCTGGAGAAGTACAACCTCAAAGTCGGGGCCATCTCCAACCACCTCAAGGGCCAGGCCGTCTGCGATGACCCCATCGACTTCCGCCACCAGGCCATCGTGGGGCCCAAGGTCTGGGGCGACGGCGACCCCGAAGGCGTCCGCCAGCGCGCCGCCGAGGAAATGCAGCACACCGCCCGGCTCGCCAAGGCACTCGGCGTGGACACTGTCGTCGGCTTCACCGGCTCCTCCATCTGGCAGTACGTCGCCATGTTCCCGCCCGTCCCCGAAAAGGTCATCGACGCCGGCTACCAGGACTTCGCCGACCGCTGGAACCCCATCCTGGACGTCTTCGACGAATGCGGCGTCCGGTTCGCCCACGAGGTCCACCCCTCCGAAATCGCCTACGACTACTGGACCACCGTCCGCACCCTCGAAGCGATCGGCCACCGCGAAGCGTTCGGCCTGAACTGGGACCCGTCGCACATGATGTGGCAGGGCATCGATCCCGTCTCCTTCATCTGGGACTTCAAGGACCGGATCTACCACGTGGACTGCAAGGACACCAAGGTCCGCCAGACAGGACGGAACACCGTCATGGGCTCCCACCTCCCCTGGGGCGACCCCCGCCGCGGCTGGGACTTCGTCTCCGCCGGACGCGGCGACGTCCCCTGGGAAGCGTCCTTCCGCGCGCTGTCCGCGATCGGCTACGACGGCCCCATCTCGGTCGAATGGGAAGACGCCGGCATGGACCGCCTCCACGGCGCCCCCGAAGCCCTCGCGGCGCTGAAGAAGTTCGACTTCCCGCCGTCGAACACCTCCTTCGACGCCGCCTTCAAGCAGTAATTCCAAGAGCCAGCAGGGACGTAAAATCCCTGCATGACCTCTTCCATCCGAAAGGCAGCAGCGGACGACGCCGGCGCGCTGGCTGCGCTGGCGGCTGTCACCTTTCCGCTGGCGTGCCCACCGTCGGCGTCACCTGATGACATCGCAGCGCACCTTGCGAACACGCTCAGTGAACGCCACTTTCAGGACTACCTGGCCGATCCGGACACCACCATTCTGGTGATCGACAGCGGCGGGCTGCGTGGCTACAGCCTGCTGGTGAACCGGCCGGCCGAAGACCCGGACGTCCTTTCGGCGCTGGGAATCGTTCCGTCAGTGGAGCTGAGCAAGTGCTACGTGCACCCGGAACACCACGGGCTCGGGGCCGCCGCCGAACTGATGCACGCCAGCCTCCAGGCGGCGGCGGAAGCCGGCGGCCGGGGCGTCTGGCTGGGAGTCAACAGCCAAAACGCCCGGGCCATCCGGTTTTATGAGAAGTCCGGGTTCCGCAAGGTGGGAACCAAGTCGTTCCGGCTGGGCAGCGCGGTTGAACACGACTTCGTGCTTGAGCGGGAGGTTCCCTGACTGGTCCGCACTGCTCCTCTCAGGCGCCCTGGGCCGGATAGACCTGGGGCGGGTAGGCCAGGGGCGGACGTGGCTCGGCGAGGAGTTTAAGGCCGGGCGGCAGCCCATCAATGCTGCCGCCCGTTCCGTGGGCCCTGATGGTGATTCGGGAGGTGTCCAGCAGGACGTTGGCGGCCTGGAAGTCGCCCAGGGCCTCCGGCAGGATGGGCGCGAGGTGCACCACTCCGCGGGTGAACACGGGGTCGAACCGGAGGAGCGCGCGGATCAGCTGCACCGGCGCCGCAGCAGCCCAGGCCTGCGGCGAGCATGCGGTTGGGTACGGCACAGGCGCTTGGAACTCGCCGCGGTCAAAGCCGCAGAAGAGTTCGGGCAGCCTGCCATCGAAATATTCGGCGGCGTCGAAGAGACCGGTGGCCAGCTGCCGGGCCTCCTCCACGAACCCGTACCGCATCAGCCCGGTGGCAACCAGGGCGGAATCATGGGGCCACACTGAACCGTTGTGGTAACTGACGGGGTTGTAGGCACCCATGTCGGAACCCAGGGTGCGGATCCCCCAGCCGGTAAACATCTGCGGCGACATCAGGTGCTCCACCACTGATGCCGCCTTATCCTCGTCCACGATGCCCATCCACAGGCAGTGGCCCATATTGGAAGTGCAGGCATCCACCGGGCGCTTGTCCTTATCCAAAGCCACGGCGAAATAGCCTTTGTCCGGCAGCCAGAACTTCTCGTTGAAAGCAGCCTTCAACTCCGCGGCGCGCGCCTCCCAGTGCTGTTCCAGGGCGCGGTCGCCGCTCCAGTGGGCCAGCAGGGACCGGCCCACGTAGGCGCCGTAGACGTAGGCCTGGACTTCGCAGAGGGCAATGGGCGCCTCAGCCATGGTGCCATCAGCGAAGTTGATGCCGTCCCAGGAGTCTTTCCACCCCTGGTTGACGAGCCCGTGGTCATTGGGCCGGATGTACTCCACGAACCCATCACCATCGCGGTCGCCGTAATGCTCGATCCACTCCAGTGCACGGTCCACATGGGGAAGCAATGGTTCAACGATGTCCCGTGAGAGGCCCCATCTGCTGAGTTCCCCCACGAGGGCCGCGAACAGCGGGGTTGCATCCGCGGTTCCGTAATAGGCTGTGCCCCCCAACGCCAGGCCTGCGGTGACGCCCAGCCGGACTTCGTGGGGGATGCGCCCCGGTTCCTCCTCTGAATCCTGGTCCACCTTCGTCCCCTGGAGACCGGCCAAAGTCTGCAGCGTCCCTGCCGCCAACGTGGGATCAACCATGAGGCTCATGTAGGAGGCCAGGATGGAGTCACGCCCGAACAGAGCCATGAACCAGGGTGCGCCGGCCGCCACAGCTGCACGCTCGGGGTGGTGCGGATCAAAAATGCGGAGTGAACCCAGGTCGCTCTGGCTGCGGTTCAGGACATTCTGCAGGTTGGCGTCCGCAACGGTGATCACCGGGACCTTCTGCTCCCAGTTGCGGTGCCGGCGGACGCCTTCCCGGTGGTGTGGGAGCCCGTCCTCGGAGAAGGCTCCGGCCGGAGCCTCGCCGTTGATGAGGGGAACCACGATGACGCTGGTGGCCCACTTGCCGCGGGCCGGGACAGTCACATGGAAGCGGAGCCCGTCTGTAGTTACGTCGGCACCGCGGGCGCGGACAGCCGTGCCGCGCCGCTGCCCGTTGCGGGCGCTTTCGATCACAAGCTGGCCGTCGCGGACGGTGCGGACAGAGTCCGGTTGCCGGGAGCTCCGCCCCACCTTGACATCAAAGAGGTCGGACTGGTCTGCGTCCACAAAAAGCTCGACCTCGCACTCCACAGGCTCCGCCGAGTAGTTTTCCAGCGTGATGTCATCCTGCAGGCCAGGGCCGACGTGGCGGTGCTGCCGCACCACCAGGGGGCCATCGAACTGGCGTCGGGACCCTTTTGCCCTGCCGACGAACACAGCTTCGAAGGGTTTGGGCCGCTGCGCGCCCAAAGGCTCGCGGAGGGAGCCATTGATTCTCAGGATCCAGTGGGACACAATGCGCGTGTCCTGGAAAAAGGCTCCGTAGGTACCGCTGTCAGCGCTGATGTCCCCCGTCCCGGAAGAAATGCAAAATGAGGACCCCTCCACCACCGTGACCGAACCTGACTCTGAGGCAGCGGCTTCGGTGTCGGCGTTCCATGCAGTCATGAAGGGGCTCCTTCGGTTAGGGGCGGGCTCCTGCCGGGGATCCGAAGACCGCCCGCCCCTTAAAGATTCTGGTGCAAGCCGGCGGCATGCGGAACCCCTGCGGGCATCTTGCCCCCAAGGAGATCCCCGAACAGCCGCAAGTAATCGTTCACCATGCGTTCTTCACTGAACCGTTGCTCCACCGTCCGCCGGCACAGCGCGCGGTCCAGACCTGCTGCCTTATGGACAACGCCGGCCAGCTGGTCGGTGGACCCCAGGAATCCGGTCCGCCCGTGATCGATGATTTCGGGCGCTGAGCCTGCTGGGGTGCCGATGACCGGCGTGCCGGTGGCCAGTGCCTCGATCATGACCAGGCCGAATGGTTCGGGCCACTGAATCGGGTTCAGGAACGCGATTGCCTCCCCCATCAGCCGGTACTTCGCCGCGTCATCCATTTCCCCCACAAAGTCTTCGTTCGGCCCCAGGATGGGTTCGATGACGTCGCGGAAATAGGTGACCTCATCCTGCTCGCGCACTTTGACCGCGATCCTCAGCGGTATTCCTGCCTCCCGGGCGATCCTGACGGCCTCCAACAGCCCCTTGTCCCGGGAAGCCCTCCCTACGAAGCACAGGTACCCCCCGCTGCCGGACCCTACAGGCACCGAGGCGATATCCATCCCATGATGGATCACCCGGGTCACGGGCACGTCCGGAGCGTGCGAAGCCTGGTCACGGGAAATCGCAATCACCGCGGCCTTGCGGGCAATGGCACCGTAGATGTCAGCCGCGCCGGCGTCGAGCCTGCAATGGATCGTCGTGACCACAGGGACCCCCTCTGGCCTGTGCAGGTACAAGGGTCCGGCCAGTGTGTGGTCATGGATGATGTCCACACCACCCATTCCCGCATAGGCGCGGGCTACCTGGCTGAGTTCGGAGAGTGTCCGGTTCAGCTGGTGCGGGACCGAGGTCCTCATGCCAGGGGCCAGGGGCACCGGGCAGGAGCTGTCCGACGGCGCCGCCAGCAACACCTCGTGTCCGGCAGCGGCAAAGCCCCTGGCCAGGCTGTCCACAACCCGCTCCGTTCCGCCGTACGTAGATGGTGGAACCGGTATCCAGGGTCCGGCAACGAGTCCTATCCGCATCCCTGACCTCCAGGAAAAATGACAGGCCGGGCTCCCCAGTGGGCCGGGCGCCTCCGCGGAACCTGGCCAGGCCCGCGGCGCTGTTGGAGTGCTACACCCCGAGGGCGTCTGCATAACCCACAATCTGACTATTGCCCACGAACTGTTCGGGGACAAGGCCTACTGAGAGGTATCTAACACGGGGCCAAGGAATGACCGCAGCCTCGGCGGGGTTGTTGGGACCATGAAGATTGAAATCTGGTCCGACGTCGCGTGCCCGTGGTGCTACATCGGCAAGCGCCGCTTTGAAGCCGCCCTGGCAGCGTTTCCGCACCGGGATGCGGTGGAGGTGACCTGGCGGAGCTACCAGCTCGACCCCGCCCTTCCTGGGCACTACGACGGAACTGAACTGGACTACCTCAGCACCCGCAAGGGCATGCCGCCGCAGCAGGTTTCACAGATGTTCGATCATGTAGCCCGGGAGGCCAGCGGGGAAGGGCTGAACTACCGCTTCGATTCCGTGGTTGTGGCCAACAGCTTCACGGCACACCGCCTGATCCACCTCGCTGCCGCGCACGACAAGCAGGACGCCGCCAAGGAGCGCCTGCTCAGTGACCACTTCGAGCATGGCAAGGACATCGGCAACCGCGAGTACCTGACGTCACTGGCGGTGGGCCTGGGCATCGGCCAGGCCGAGGCGGACGAGCTGTTCACCACGGACAAGTACGCGGATGACGTCCGATTCGACGTCGAAGAGGGGCGGTCCCTGGGTATCAGCGGTGTCCCGTTCTTTGTCATCGACCGGAAGTTCGGCCTCTCCGGGGCCCAGCCTACGGAAACGTTCTCGGCAGCCCTGGACCAGGCATGGCAGGACGCCAACCCGCTGGTGCTGGTCAATTCCGCGGAGGGCGGAGCCTGCGGGCCGGACGGCTGCCCCGCCTAAAAGAGCGCCCAGGAAAAGGTCAGGGCGTTTACTGACACATCGAGGTAAAGTGTCTGTATGCCCAGGATTTCAGCGGCCAGCAACGCCGAGCAGCGAGCGGACACCCAGCGCCGCATCCTCACCGCCTTCGGCGAACTCCTCTTTTCCCATGGCCTGCCCGGCCTGACCATGACGGACGTGGCCCGGCATGCGGGCGTGGGCCGGACTGCCGTGTACAACTACTACGCGGACATCGAGGAACTGCTGATCTCCTACGCCCTGGATGAGACCGAGAAGTTCCTCTCGGAACTGCGGGACTCCCTGGGCCAGCTGGACAACCCCGTGGACCGGCTCGCCCTGTACGTCCGCGCCCAGGTGGTCGACCTCAGCCGCCGCCACCTGCCGCCGGGACCCGCCATGGGAGCCGTGCTGTCGCCGTCGTCCTTTGCCAAACTCGCTGACCACGTTGGCGAGCTCAGCGTGCTGCTGCAGGGCATCCTGCGGGACGGAATGGAGCAGGGCTACCTGCCGGCGGCCGACATCAACCAGCAGGCGCAGCTCATCCTGGGCACATTGTCTTCCAGCGCGGCCAGGGGCAGCGACGAGCCAGCCGAGCTGGAAGCGCGCGTGGCAAGGACCGTCCGCTTCATCCAGCTGGGTGCCGGCGCCAGGTTCGACGACGACGGCCGCCCCATCCGGGTAAGTCCCCTCCCGGCTGTGGCCGGCTGACGTGCACGCGGAAAGTCACGGGGTGGGCGCCGCCGACGGGAAGACCGGCCATTTGTCGTCGTCCGCGATGCGGCGGCTTTCGCGCGGACAGCTGAGGCTTCCCGGCGTCTGGTCAACCAGGTCCGGCGGCGTGAGCGCCGCGTAGTCCTGGGCAAGGATCACGTCCACGCTCCCGTCCGTCCTGCTGTCCTGGAAGTAGTCCGAGCCCGGCAGGTTCCGCTGGACACTGAACGCTGCAGACTGCCCGGCCGCTCCCGAAATCACGGCAGCGGCGCCGCGGTAGCCGGCGTCAACGTTGGACACGGCGCCCACCACGAACTTCCGGGCCAGGAACTCGTCCGCCACTGAACGTGCCAGCCCGGGCCGGCTGGTGGAGTTGTACACGTTCAGGTTGATCTGGTCGTTCGGGGTGTAGTCGAACGTTGCTGCCGGGCAGGTGGAGACGGATTCTTCCGCGGGCGCCGCTGCGGGGATCTTCAGCTGCCCGTTGATGATCGCCAACGCCGTGATGATGGCCGCTGCGATGAGGCCCACAAGCAGGACCAGGACAACCCCGTGCAGCACGCGCCGGCGCACGCGGGCTGTTTCGTCGGCCTGGGCTGCCCCAAAAGTGGCACGCAGTTCCGGGCCGGTGACGACGTGGTGGCCGTGGAGGACGCTGACGTCCTGCTGCTTCTTCCTAGCCATCTATCACCAGGACACGGGCGTGGATTGCGGTGCGCTGGTGCAGGGCGGTGCGGACGGCACGGTGCAGCCCGTCCTCCAGGTAGAGGGTTCCCTGGTACTGCACCACGTGCGGGAACAGGTCACCGAAAAAGGTGGAATCTTCAGCCAGCAGCGCTTCCAGGTCAAGGGTGCGCTTGGTGGTCACCAGCTCGTCCAGCCGGACCGGACGCGGCGGGAGCGACGCCCACTCCTTGGGCGTCGTATAACCATGGTCGGGGTAAGGGCGGCCCTCGCCCACAGCTTTAAATATCACCTTGCCACACTAGGCATCCTGCGCCCCCAGCGAAAGTACCCGGCGGTTCCTCCTGCAGGTTGTGGCCAAACAGTGACCATGGGCGGTCTGCAGCCACCGCCGGTACAGGCTGCCGTGGGCGCTGCGGAAGGTTCAGCTGACAGAATGGAGGCATGACAGCCTCCGAGTCCCCTGCCGTGTCCGCACCCGGAATCCACGCGCCTGCCATGCCGCCGCTGGCACTCCTGCTCGATGTGGACGGGCCGGTGGCAAGCCCGGTGACGCGGGACGTGAAGCGGGAGATCATCGATGACCTGGTGGCCCTCGCGGCTGCGGGGATTCCCGTTGTCTTCAACACAGGGCGTTCCGACGCCTTCATCCGGGAACAGGTGATGGAGCCCATGATCGCCGCCGGAATCCCGGCAGGGACTATCATCCACGCCATCTGCGAAAAAGGCGCCGTGTGGTTCAGCTACACCGCAGCCGGACCCGGCCCCATCCACGTGGACCGGGAGCTCGCCGTGCCCGCAGCTTACGGGGACGACATCCGGCGGATGGTGGCGGAGGACTATGCCGGGCACATGTTCTTTGATGAGACCAAGCGCGCCATGGTGTCGGTGGAGCAGCACATCGAGGTACCCAACGCCGATTACCTCGCAGAGCAGAAACTCTTCGACGCCGATGCCATGGAACTGATGGCCCGGCACGGGCTTGGCGTGGTCCGGTTGGACCACCACGCCCCCAATTCCGACGACGAGGTGGACTACCGGGTGGACCCCACCATCATCTCCACGGACATCGAGTCGGTGCGGCTTGGGAAGGACCTGGGCGCCAGCCGGGCAGTGGAACTGCTCGCCGCGCAGGGCATCACCCCCGCCGCCTGGCGGACAGTGGGCGATTCGCGCACCGACTA
This sequence comes from Pseudarthrobacter scleromae, assembly GCF_014644515.1. Taxonomy (NCBI): domain Bacteria; kingdom Bacillati; phylum Actinomycetota; class Actinomycetes; order Micrococcales; family Micrococcaceae; genus Pseudarthrobacter; species Pseudarthrobacter scleromae. Next base: position 73,379 of record NZ_BMKV01000006.1, read on the forward strand.
TGCCATGGCCGACTGGCTCCACCACAACGACCACGCGGTTAAGCACGTGGACGTCCGCCCGGCCGACGGCATCCCGGAGAAACCGTACCCGGTCCTGACGGCCGGGGACCTGGGGCTTGAGGCGTCCGTTATCCACGACGACGCCGGCGGGGCTTTCCTGCGCAGCTGGCGGGAGGCGCTGGGCGCCTAAGCCGGTTCCCCGGCCCCGGGAACCTGCCCGAAACCTGCTGTTTAGGCCGCCCGGCTATCATGCAGGTAGGAACGCTTACTTTGACGAGCACGGAGACGACCATTACAGAAGCACCGGTTCAAGACGAGGTCTACTACGGAGGACAGGCATCCGTAGAGGAACAATTCCACGCGGAGATCACTTCCCCCGAAGCTGAGCAGCGGCTTAACCCCCGCCCTGATGTCATCACGCATAAGGGCCGCATCGCGCTGATCAACCAGACCAGGACCCCCTACCAGGCCATGGTGGAGGACCTCCTGTTCGTGCGCAACGTGCTGGCCAACGCTGACCTTGCGTACCTGCTGGTCAGGGGCAACAACGATCGGCCGGTCATTGCCCTGGACTGGAAGGACCGGAAGAAGCTGCGGGCGGCCCTGGTGGAAGCCTGCCGGGACGAGCCGTTCTACTCCATGACGGTGGATGCCAAGAAGAAGACCTCGCTGCTGGTTGCGGACGGCGAGCTTTCCACCAACCGGCAGGCGCGCATCTTCCGCCTGTACCGGCCCCGTGTGGAACCCAACGGCGGCTTCGAGTTCGGCTCATCAGCGGGTGTGCAGATTGAGCTGTGGTCCTTCAAGGCCAATGAGATCATCCTGCCGATCGAGAACTCCCTCACGCGCAGGACCCTGCTCCGCCAGGATGCCGTCCGCGGCACCGTGGAGCGGTACGGCCACACCTGGCCCACCATCGAGAACATGTTCGCCGACCACGCCAGCGACATCAGCTTCGACATCGACCTGGTGTTCTCCTGGGTGGACGGGAGCTCCCCCGAGTACATTGCCGCCCGGCGTGCCCAGCAGAAGGACGTTGTCCTGGGCGAGGGCGACGACCACGAGGCCCGTTTCCGGCAAATCAACGAACTCAAATACGCACTCCGGTCCGTGTACATGTTCGCCCCGTGGATCCGCCGCATCTTCATCGCCACGGACTCACCGGCTCCTGAGTGGCTGGCGGACCATCCCTCGGTGACCATTGTCCGCAGTGACGAGTTCTTCTCGGACCCCTCGGTGCTTCCCACGCATAATTCGCAGGCAGTGGAGTGCCAACTCCACAACATCGAAGGACTCTCGGAGCACTTCCTGTATTCGAACGACGACATGTTCTTCGGCCGGCCGGTCAGCCCGGACCTGTTTTTCACGCCCGGCGGCATCACCAAGTTCGTCGAGGCGGAAACCCGGATCGGCCTGGGTGAGAACGCCGTTGAGCGGAGCGGGTTCGAGAACGCAGCCCGCGTTAACCGCAAGCTGCTGTGGAACCGGTTCGGGCGGATCACCACCCGCCACCTGGAGCACTGTGCGGCACCGCTGCGCCGCAGCGTGGTGTCAAAGATGGAGCGCGAGTTCCCGGAAGAGTTCCGGAAGACGGCTGCCAGCCGTTTCCGGGCGGCGGACAACATCTCCGTCACCAACTCGTTCTACCACTACTACGCACTGCTCACCGGCCGGGCGGTAACCCAGACGGCGGCGAAGGTCCGCTACATCGACACCACCATGAAATCGGGGCTGAAGTACCTGCCCAAGCTCCTGGCCAAGCGGAACATGGACTTCTTCTGCCTGAACGACGGCAGTTTCCCGGAAGTGCCGGCCGACGAGCGCGCTGCACTGGTCACCGATTTCCTGGACAAGTACTTCCCCATCAAGGCGCCCTGGGAAAAATAGGGCTTAAAACAAAGGTCCGTGCCGCTGGCGGCACGGACCTTTGTTTATGCTCCTAGCGGCTGGTGGGCTGCCCGAGCTTCGCGTTGCTCCGCTGCTTGGCGCTTTCCGGAATCCGGACCCCGGCGGCGTCCAGGCGCCGCTTTGTCTCTTCCGGGGAGACGTACTCGCCCACCGTCGTCGAACGTCCCATGGGAACCACCGAGTGCACGATTGTGTGCTCGTAGACGTGGACCAGGTTGAAGGACTGGCCGCCGTCCTGCCCCCTGGTGCCCCCGATGGGGACGTTCAGGTCCTGGGTGTAGCAGCTGGCTGAGGCCACGGATACGGGGATACCGGCAAAGCTCGCCGTCGTCGAGTAATGCAGATGGCCGGCAAGGATGGTGCGGACATCCGAGTTCCGGACCACAGCCTCCAGCGAGGCCTGGTCCCGCAGCTCCACCAGGACCGAAAGATCCAGGACTGACGGAACGGGCGGGTGGTGCAGCGCCAGGATGGTGCCGTCGGGGGCCGGAGTGTCCAGTTGCCGTGTAAGCCACTCAAGCTGGGAGGTGCTCAGTTCACCGTGGTGGTATCCGGGCACGGTGGTGTCCATTGTGATGACGCGGAGCCCGTTGATGAAGTAGCTCTTGTCCACGGGCCCGTCATCGGCGGGCTCATCCAGCAGGCCCGTCCTGAAGTTGGCACGGTTGTCGTGGTTGCCCATCGCCCAAATGACCTTGGCCCCGAGCTCCTCGCAGGCTGGGTCAACGATGGCCCGGAGCTTGACGTAGGCCTCGGGATCGCCCTTGTCGGCAAGGTCCCCCGTGAAGATGACGGCCTCGGGCCGCGCACCGGAGGCCTTGACCTCTTCGAAGAGCTGAATGAGCCGGGCTTCGCTGTCAACGACGCCGTAAAGGGGGTCCGGACCTCCCATCAAGTGGGGATCGCTCAGGTGGAGAAGGAAGTGGCGTGGCCGGGGATGTTCGGCCTCGATGTGCTCCATTGCTGCCTCTGTGGTCGGTGGGAAACGGCGCTTCCCTTGTACCCTTCAGTAAGGTTTATCCAATCAGACATTTGGCAAACTTTGGGTAAATCGCCGTGGCTGATGTGGAAAAAGTTGAAAGAACTGCGCTTTTGCGTGGCTGCGTTCGGCGCAGCGGCGCATTTTTTATCCGAGGGCGTTCTCGACGGCGTCGATCACCTCCGCCGAGTCAGGTTCCACTGTGGGCGCAAAGCGTCCCACCACGTCCCCTTCCCGGCTGACAAGGAACTTCTCGAAGTTCCACTTCACTATCCCGGGCAACAGTCCTGTCTTGAACTTGGTGAGCTCCGTGTACAGCGGGTGCTGGCCCCTGCCGCGGACGTCCGCCTTCACGGTCAGAGGGAATGTCACCCCGAAGTTCCGCTGGCAGAACTCGGCGATCTCGCTGTCACTGCCAGGTTCCTGCCCGGCGAACTGGTTGCACGGGACGCCGAGGATCTCGAACCCGCGGTCCCTGAACTTTTCGTAGAGCGTCTCCAGGCCGGCGTACTGGGGCGTGAACCCACAGTTGGAGGCTACGTTCACCACCATCACCACTTTTCCCTTGAACATGCCGAAGTCAGTGGCGGTGCCGTCGTTCAGGGTCAATGTGATCGGGTACAGGGATGTCACAGGTTGCGTCCTCGGAAAGTTGTTCATGCCTGGAATTCGTTACCGGCGAACCACTGTACTGGTCCGGGCTTGGAGTTTCCTGGGTGAACTTCCGGCTGGATCTCAGGGTTCCGGGGTCGCGTACGTGCCTGTTGGCAGCGGCTCTGGCTCTGTGGGCTCAATCGGTGCCGGAATCGGCTCGGCTGAAAAGGTCGCAGTGGGCGCCGGTGCGGGCTCAATCGGTGCAGGCTGAACCGGCGTGGGTGCGGGCTCAATCGGCGGAGGCTGAACCGGCGCGGGTGCGGGCTCAACCGGCGGAGGCTGAACCGGCGTGGGTGCGGGCTCAACCGGCGCGGGCTGAACCGGCGTGGGTGCGGGCTCAACCGGCGCAGGCGGGGGTTCAACCGGCACAGGCACCACGGGCTCCGGCTCAACCGGTGAAGGCGGTGGCTCAACCGGTGTCGGTGTTCCCGTTCCCGGATCCGTCGGGGTCGGTGTCCCCGGATCCGTCGGCGTCGGCGTACCCGTCTCCGACGGCGTCGGCGTTGGCGTACCCGTCTCCGACGGCGTCGGCGTTGGCGTACCCGTCTCCGACGGCGTTGGCGTACCCGTCTCCGACGGCGTTGGCGTACCCGTCTCCGACGGCGTCGGTGTTGGCGTACCCGTCCCAGTCTCAGTCGGGGACGGCGTCGGCGTACCCGTCCCAGTCTCAGTCGGGGACGGCGTCGGCGTGCCTGTCCCAGTCTCAGTCGCGGACGGCGTCGGCGTTCCATACCCGGCCCACGCAGTCGGCGACGGCGCTCCGGAGTCCGCGGGCCTCAGGGTCGACAGCCAGGATGCTGGCCCCGAAGGAGACCCAGCCGCCGTCGTCGGCGCCTTGACCCAGCGGGGAGCCGGAGGAGGCTCCTTGCCCTGGCCCACCGGGATGGTCCAGCGTATGGGCCCGGTGGACGGCGCGTCGGTGCCCGGCAGGTATGACCGCAGGTCAGCCGGTCCGCCGCCGAAAGCCCGGACCGGGATCAGGCGCCACTTCTGGGGGCTCACGTGGTGCCCGTCGAGGATTGTTTCGAAGTGCAGGTGGCATCCCGTCGACCATCCGGTGGAGCCCACCCGCGCAATGGCTTCCCCGGCGTTGACGGAATCACCGCTGCGGACGGCGATGGACTCCAGGTGGTTGTAGGTGGTGATAAGCCCGTTGCCGTGGTCAATCTCAACCCGGTTGCCGCCGCCCCAGGGATGCCAGCCCGCGGCGCGCACCTTTCCCGAGTCAGCCGCGTAGACCTGGGTGCCGCAGGGAGCTGCATAGTCCTGTCCAAGGTGGAAATCGCCCGCTGTTCCGGACAGCGGACTTACCCGGAGTCCGAACGGCGACGAGGGGGCCAACTGCTTGAGGGGAGCCATAAGGTACCCCGCCGGCGGCCTGCCCACCCCTGTCAGCTCCACGGCCAGGGAAGACGCGGTCTCCTCTCCGTGGCCACTTACCAGCGGACGCGGGAAGGCGATGTCAACATCTGGGTCGCTCAGGATGGCCGCGGTCAGGGGGCCGGCAACAAGGCCGTCCAACGTCGGGGCGCCCGTCTCCGCGCTGCCGTGCCGGTCTGAACTGGTGCCGGTGCTGGAGCCAGCCGGGATCCCCACGGCACCCATGCCTGCGCCGGGACGGATAACGGAGGCCGCAACGGTTCCTGCTTCAGGTGCGGGACCGGAAGGGTTCACGGCCCAGACGGCCATGGCCAGCACCCCGCTGGCCGCCACAGCTCGCACAGCGGGCAGGCACAACCCTTTGGGGCTTGTGGCGTCCTTCCCGGATACCGCGTGATTGCCCATGAGACTGACTCCAGGACGTGACTGGCCGCCCCTGTCTTGACGGTATCTCCCATGGGAACATACGGGCCGGGACCCTGGGAACCCTGCAGCGGGACACTGCGGTTTTTTTGTGGATGACCGCTGTCGGGTTGCTGCCACAGGGTAGTCCGATCACGAACCTGGACAGCCCAGGTTGTGCTTACGATTAGCCCAAGAGCGGGGTTTGCCGCAGGAGGGCGTGCGTAATGAAGAACATCCTAAGTCCCATCAAGAAACGCCTTGTCCACACGTTCAGCAACGGCTCCGAGGGCGTTCCGCAGTGGCAGCTGGATCTCGCGAAGGGGGACGACCTTGGCTACCACCTGCCCGGTTCCGCGGTGTGGGCGGTGCATGGTTCCATGTCGCCCATCGTCGCCGGGATCCGCACACTGCTGATGCAGTCCCTCCACCCCGGAGCTCTTGCCGGCGTCCACGAACATTCAAACTTCCGCGAGGATCCGCTGGGCAGGCTGGCAAACACTATCCGCTGGATCTTCACGGTGACATACGGTTCCACCGAAGCCGCTGAGAACGCCTCACGCCGGGTGCGACGCCTGCACGAGGCAGTCCAGGGCAGTTACAGCGACAACCTCGGAACGCAGCGCGGCTACAGTGCCAATGACCCGGAACTGGCCAGCTGGATCCACCTTGCTTTCACGGACGCGTTCCTGACAGCCCACAAAATCTGGGGCGGCGCCATACCCGGCGGCCCCGACGCCTATGTCCGCGAGTGGGCCCAGGCGGGCCGACTGATGGGAGTGGAGGACCCGCCGCTGAGCGAGGCCGAGATGCACAGGCAACTGGACCGCTGGTACCAGAGCGGTGAGCTCCGCGTCGACAGCCGGGTAGCGGAGACGGTGGAGTTCATCCGCAACCCGCCTTTGAACCGGGTGCTCCGGCCGGGCTACCGGATCCTGTTTGCCGGTGCGGTGTACAGCCTGGAGCCAAGGTACCGCCAGATGCTCGGACTAACTGTTCCACGGCTGGGTCCCGTGACGCTGCCGGTGAGGCTCGCAACCAAGCTGGTTCTCGGCGTCGTACGCCTGGCGTTGGGGCGGAGGGGCCCCAGCGAACTGGCCGCCAGGGAGCGCCTTCGCCGGCTGGGCGTGCCGGGCGCTGACGCGTGACCGGCGTCCGCGCCTCCGCCACAAAACTGACAAACGAAAGAACCCGGCTCCGGCGGATGCCGAAGCCGGGTTCTTAACCGGCGGAGAATGGGGGATTTGAACCCCCGAGGGCGTTAACCCAACACGCGTTCCAGGCGTGCGCCATAGGCCGCTAGGCGAATTCTCCAGCTGCTTCTGAATCAAAAGCAGATACTAGATTACCTGATCTTTTCCGCATCGCCCAATTGGCCCCAGGGTGCGCGGCCGGAGGTACAGCCGAAGGCGCTGCCGGCCGGGCGGCTTCACGCCTGCGCGGATGCTCTTTAACCACGAAATGGACGCCCCCAACGCGTCCATTCCCCGGACACCGTTGAGCTGCCGGGTCCGGCCCCGTTCAGCCAGGCCACACAGCTCACAACCTTGAGATTGCCCCAATCGGTGTATATATCCATGATCAAGGGCGCCGGCGGGATAAGCAACGGTTTTCGTCCACCACCCCCCGCCCGGTTCCGGCAGGATAAAGCCATGAACGAGCTCCACGCACTGGTGATCTACGTCCCCCGTACTCACACTGAGGCGCTCCTCGCAGCAATCGGCGATGCCGGAGCAGGCAGGATCGGCAAGTACTCGCACTGTTCCTTCGTCACGGCGGGGACAGGCCGCTTTACTCCCCTGGAGGGCGCGGAGCCGTACCTGGGACGGGTTGGCATGCCGGAAGAAGCCGCCGAGGACAGGATCGAATGCGTGGTTGAAGAGCCTATGCTGCAAGGCGTCATCGACGCCGTGCGGGCAACGCATCCGTATGAGGAGCCTGCCTTCATGAGCTGGCCGGTGGAAGGCTGGCGCCGGACGGGCGGCCGATTCGAGTCGGGCAGCAAGTTCGGGTAAAGTGTCTGACGGCCCCTCATGTGGCGTCATCCTGTTGAACTCCCCCAGGACCGGAAGGTAGCAAGGGTAAATGGGCTCTGGCGGGTGCATGGGGGGTCTTTACTATTCCCCCACAGGGCGGCAGGATGTCGGCCCGGATTGGTAGGGTTTTCTCTGTGACAGTTACTACCGCCCTCTACCGCAGGTACCGTCCGGACTCCTTTGCAGACGTTATCGGGCAGGAACACGTCACCGAGCCGTTGATGACCGCTTTACGGAAAAACCGGGTCAACCACGCCTATCTTTTCTCGGGGCCAAGGGGCTGCGGCAAAACCACCTCCGCACGGATCCTGGCGCGCTGCCTCAACTGCGCCCAGGGCCCCACTGACACCCCTTGCGGGACGTGCCCCAGCTGCGTTGAGCTTGCCCGCGGCGGCTCAGGCTCCCTGGATGTCATCGAGATCGACGCCGCAAGCCACGGTGGCGTGGACGATGCCCGGGACCTCCGCGAGCGCGCTACCTACGCCCCGGTGCGCGACCGCTACAAGATCTTCATCATTGACGAGGCCCACATGGTCACGTCAGCCGGCTTCAACGCCCTGCTGAAGATCGTTGAAGAACCACCGGAACACATCAAGTTCATCTTTGCCACCACGGAACCGGACAAGGTCATCGGGACCATCCGCTCCCGCACCCACCACTACCCTTTCCGGCTGGTGCCGCCGGAGCCGCTGATGGCCTACCTTGAGCTGCTGTGCAACCAGGAGAACGTTCCGGTGGCCCCGGGCGTCCTGTCACTGGTGATCCGCGCCGGCGGCGGTTCCGTCCGCGACTCGCTTTCTGTCCTGGACCAGCTGATGGCCGGTGCAGGCCCGAACGGCCTGGACTACGAACTTGCCGTCGCCCTCCTGGGCTACACCCACGCTTCGCTGCTCGATGACGTGGTTGAAGCCGTGGCCGCATCCGATGCCGCCACCGTTTTCCGGGCCGTGGACCGGGTCATCCAAACCGGCCACGATCCCCGCCGCTTCGTGGAGGACCTGCTGGAGCGGTTCCGGGACCTCATCATTGTCCAGGCCATGCCGGAAAGCGCCCAGACCATACTTCGCGGCATGCCCGCGGACCAGATTGCCCGGCTGAAGAACCAGGCCCACAACCTGGGTGCCGCCGAGCTGTCGCGGGCCGCAGACGTCACCAACACGGCACTGACCGAGATGACCGGTGCCACCTCCCCGCGGCTGCACCTCGAGCTGCTGTGCGCCAGGATCCTGCTGCCCAGCTCCGAGCAGAACGAGCGCGGCATGGCCGCACGGATAGACCGTGTGGAACGCCGGCTGAACTACGCCGGGAACGACGTCGGTGCTCCCGCCGCCCCAGGTTCGCCCCGCACCGCGGCGGACGATTCCCCCACGCCTCAAGCGGGGGCACTTCCGGCCCCCGCCCAGGCAGCAGTACCCGTTTCTCCTGCCGGTCCGGCAGCGGCTGGGGGTTCTGGTGGCGGACAAGCTTCTCCGGCAGCGGATGGGGCTTCTGGCGCGCCTGCTGCCCCGCAATCGCCTTCAGTGTCCGCCGCTTCGAGCACGCCTGCGGGCACGTCGGCGGCTTCGCCCTCGACGCCGGTTCCTGCTTCGGCGTCGGCCACTCCGCCAGTTTCGGCAGCATCAGCCGCTCCGGCAACGCATGCTGCCGGCCCGGCAGAGGATGCCTCCTCCCCCGCTGGCGCACTCCGCGGCCCGCTGACCGCACCGCGTGTCAGCACCGATGACTGGCCCGTAGAGGATCCGGCGCGGAACATTTCATCATCCACCCCTCCGGCTGGCCGCGGCGCCGATGTGCCCCGCGCCAGCACGTCGCAGCAACCGTCCGCTGCGCCCGGTCAGGCACAGGGCGGCAATCCCGGGGCAGCCCCGGGCCCGGTCCAGGGTGCACTGCAGGAGCCTGCGGCCCGGCCGGCGCCGGTTTCCGGGCCACAGCCCTCCCCTGCCCCTGCCCCGCAGGATAGGCCTGCCCCGGTGGCTGCCGCAGCGGCTGGGCCCATGGGCGATGTGGAGGTCTTGCGCCGTGCCTGGCCGGATGTCCTGCAAACGCTGTCCAAAATCAAGCGCAGCACGTGGGCGCTCGTCGAACCCAACGCCCAGGTTGCCGCGTTCGACGGCCACCTCCTGACCCTGGCCTTCACCACGCCCGGGCTTGCCGGCGCCTTCGGCCGGGCAGACCATTCAGAGAATTTGCGGCAGGCCATCCACAAAACCGTGGGCATCGACTGCCAGATCACTGCGTCGGCCGGCGGCGGCGCGCAGGCGAGCTCTGACCCAAACCCAAAAGTGCCCGCCACCCGGGTGGCCCAGGCAACGTCGGCTGACGTCGCCTGGGGCCTGGCCCCTGCGCCCGCATCGTCACCCGACGACTCAGTCCGGCAGCCGGAGACCCCAGGCCGCCCCAGTGCTGTGAGCCCGCGGGGCGGTTCGCCAGGTCCGGATGGCGCGAACAGCGCGGCCCCGCAGACCCCTCTGCGGAACGCGCAACAAGAGCCCACGGGCGGCGCGGCTGCGGGGGACAACGCCGGCAGCACCGGCGGAGCCGCACCGGAGCCCGCTGCGGCTCAGGCGGCCGTCCCGGCGAACCCTGTCAACCAGGTTGCGGAGAGCGGAACCGCGCAGTCCGCCCCCCGGCAGGCGCCCGGACACGTCCCCGCGCCCGCAAACGCCTCCCCCGTTCCGGTTCCTGCCGCCCCGGCAGGCGACTACTCCTACTCTGACGACGACTGGGGACCAGCCAGGGACGAGGACGCTCCCCCGCTGGACGAAGAACCTCCCATGGACTGGGACCCTTCCGCCCAGTCCCGGCCGCTGGCGCCATCCGCCGGCACCGGTTCGAGCAGCACCAGTTCAAGCAGCATCAGTTCAAGTAATGCGGTCTCAGGCAATTCAGGAACGGGTGGCGCTTCAAGCAGGGCCGGTTCCTCACTGATCGGCTCTGCTCCGGTCGGCTCCGCCGCCGGTACCACCGCCCACAGCGACGGCCAGCCTGGCGCTGACCCGGCGTCGGCCGCCGGAAGTCCCCACGATCCTTGGACCCGCGCAGTCGAACAGGCACCCGGAGTCTGGGTGGTCGGCGAGGAAAGCAACGTGGGCAAGAGTGCCTCCGCGGAAGGACCCCAAGAGGCACCAGAGCCGCCTGCTCCAACGCCGCACTACGAACCTGCTGCCGCCCAGGTGCCGCCCTCCATCCCGGTCACCAAGGCCGGCTCCAGCCCAGGACCGGACTGGGGCCTGGCGCCTGCTGCCCCTTCTCCCGGCAACGGACAGCACGGAACCGACGAATACGCACAGGCGCCTTCATCACCGGAGCATGTGCGCGCGCCCGAGTACGCCATGGCATCAGCCGCCTCCGCTGCCGAACCCCCCTCCGCGCACGCTGCTCAAGCCCCCACGGCACCATCTCCAGCAGTACCGTCTCTACCGGCGTCCTCCCCGGCGCCAGCGTCCCCGGCGGCTTCGGTGACCACTGCTGCTGCTGCGCCGGCTGCTCCTGCGAAGGCGGCCCCGGCAAACTCTCCGCAGGCTTCTTCTGCTGCCGCAGCAGAAGCACGGCAGAGCCTGTACCAGCGCTTGTCCAACAGCCCCGAAGCAGAGGCCGGGCGTGCCAAGGCCCCAGCCAGGGCGGTTGCAGCTGCTGCCACCTACGTCCAGGACATCCCCAGCGCCGACGATGAGACGATCGAAGAGTCCGGAGTGTTCGGACGCGCCGCCGTGGAGCGTATTCTGGGCGGGAAGCTAATTGAGGAGCGTTCCCCGGACGGAAGCCCCATCGCGCCGCGGTACTGACCGCGGCCTCGGCGAGCCGGGGCGCATCTGCAAGTCATTGCTTTACCCGCAAACCACACCAAGCTGAAGAGGGAAACGTGTACGAAGGTGCTGTCCAGGAGCTGATCGACGAGCTCGGACGCCTTCCGGGGGTGGGCCCCAAGTCCGCCCAACGGCTCGCGTTCCACATCCTTGAGGCGGACCCGCAGGACATGAAGCGGCTGGTTGAGGCGATCACCACCGTCAAGGAACGGGTCAAGTTCTGCTCGGTGTGCGGCAACGTCACCGAGCAGGAACTCTGCAATATTTGCCGGGATCCCCGCCGGGATCCGGCCGTGATCTGCGTGGTGGAGGAATCAAAGGATGTGCTGGCCGTGGAGCGGACACGGTCGTTCCGGGGCCGCTACCACGTGCTGGGCGGCGCCATCAATCCCATCGCAGGTGTCGGACCCGAGCAGCTCCGGATCCGCGAGCTGCTGACCCGGCTTAACGACGGCGCCATCCAGGAAGTCATCATCGCCACGGACCCCAATCTTGAGGGCGAGGCCACCGCCACGTACCTGGCACGCATGTTGAAGACGATCGGGATCACGGTGACCCGCCTCGCCTCCGGGCTCCCGGTGGGCGGAGACCTGGAATACGCGGACGAGGTCACTCTGGGACGCGCCTTCGAGGGCCGCCGCAACGCCCTGACCTGACCGGGCGCCACCTGACACGGCGCATCCCGGGCCTGAAAATGGTCACAATTCAACCCCGGGCTGCGGGCGGCGATAAACTGGAGGAAGAAGTCGCGCCATCGATGGCGTTAGTTCCCAGCGTCAGGGCCAGCACAGCGTTACGGCTGTCTGGCCGGACTCCAATTTATCCAGTGAAGGTACGCGCATGAGTACGCCCACTACCGAAGTGCACAACGCAACGCAGCAGCAGGAGCCGCCCGCCGGCCGTGCGGTGACAAAGCAGCTCATCGTGCAGAAGTTCGGCGGATCCTCCGTGGCGGATGCGGACGGTATTAAGCGGGTTGCCAAGCGCGTGGTGGACGCACAGATTGCGGGCAACGAAGTTGTGGTGGTCGTCTCGGCCATGGGTGATACCACTGACGAGCTCCTGGACCTTGCCGGGCAGGTGACGGATTCCGCGCCAGCCCGCGAGATGGACATGTTGCTGTCCGCGGGCGAGCGTATTTCCATGGCACTCCTGGCCATGGCCATCAACAAGCTGGGCGCCTCAGCCCAGTCCTTCACCGGTTCCCAGGCCGGCATGATCACCGATGGTATCCACGGCAAGGCCCGGATCATCGACGTCGACCCCCACCGGATCCGCACCGCCCTGGACAAGGGCAATATCGCTATCGTGGCCGGCTTCCAGGGAATGAGCCGGGCCACCAACGAGATCACCACCCTGGGCCGGGGCGGTTCAGACACCACTGCCGTAGCCCTGGCCGCTGCGCTGGAAGCGGACGTCTGCGAGATCTACACGGACGTGGACGGCATTTACACGGCGGATCCCCGTGTTGTTCCCTCCGCCCAGAAGATCGAGCGGATCTCCAGCGAGGAGATGCTCGAGCTCGCGGCATCCGGAGCCAAGATCCTGCACCTGCGCTGCGTGGAGTACGCCCGCAGGTTCGGCGTCCCCCTGCACGTCCGTTCCTCATTCAGCCAGCACGAAGGCACGTGGGTCATCCCCAGCGCCGAAGACAAGATCACCACACAAGAGGGAGTTGCCTTGGAGCAGCCAATCATCTCCGGCGTTGCGCACGACCGTTCCGAAGCCAAGGTCACCGTTGTTGGCGTTCCGGATATCCCCGGCAAGGCCGCAGCGATCTTCCAGGTCATCGCCGACGCCCACTCGAACATCGACATGATCGTGCAGAACGTCTCCACCCACGGCACGGGGCGGACGGACATTTCCTTCACGCTTCCCATCGTGGAGGGCGCCGACGCGCTGGGAGCCCTTCATGCTGCGCAGGACCAGATCGGGTTCGAGAGCATCGAGTACAACGAGCAGATCGGCAAGCTGTCCCTGATCGGCGCGGGCATGCGCTCCCACCCGGGCGTGTCAGCAACGTTCTTCAAAGCACTGTCCGACGCCGGCATCAACATCAACATGATCTCCACCTCGGAGATCCGCATCTCCGTGGTGACCCACGCGGACCTGCTGGATGAGGCTGTCCGTGTAATCCACAAGGCCTTTGACCTGGACAGCGAAAGCGAAGCCACCGTATACGGTGGCACCGGCCGCTAGCCGGCAACGAAAAGCCGGGCCCCTTTTCCGTCCACTCGGAGAGGGGCCCGGCTTTTTATGTCCTGCTGTCGGGGTGGCCCGAGCGGCCGGGACCGGTTCAGCCCTGCTTCTCGAGGTCTTCGCGGCGTACGGCGTAGTGATGGCCGGCAGCATCGGTCTCCACAACAAAGTGCGACAGTTCCTCTTCCGAGGCCTGTTCGAAAGCGTCGTGCCTGTGCATTACCGGCGTATCGGGGTCCAGCCGCGCGGCTGGTCCAAAGAAGAACCGGAGCCTGTCGGTCAGGCCCATGAACCTGTTGACTACATGTGCCACTGTTTCCACCCCCTTCCCGACTATCCGGGGGAAAGAGTTCCTGCCTCCTGCTGGAGCCAGTGCCCTTATTTTATGCCTGCGGACAGGAAAAGGCTCCCGCCCATACCCCACTTTGGCAGGCTCAGCGGAGCGACTTGTCTTCCGGGTTCCTGGGTACAACGTAGGTGCTGCCATCGGGCCGGGTAACGGTCTCCCACTGCTGGGTCTCCGCCTCACGCTGGGCCAGCAGCCTGCGGTTTTCCTCCGTCATGTCATGGACAAGTGATGAGCGGTTGGCCGGACCAAAGATGGCCCGCAGCCTTCCTGTGGCCCGCATGAAACGCTGCGAAGCGTTTTCCTTGCCTTCAAAGTTGCCCTTGCCCATGAACCCGGCTCCTTACCTGACATGATTACTACTCGAAGTGTACGCTAATAGTTAGGGCGCTAACAATTGGAGGGGCTATGGAGACGGCAACAGGCATCGAGCCGGGGCAGGACGAGGACCTGCTCCTGGAGCACCAGTTGTGCTTCGCGCTGACAGTGGCTGCGCGCAGCGTTGTGGGTGCCTACAAGCCCGTCCTCGAGAGACTGAACCTTACCCACCCGCAGTACCTGGTGATGCTGTGCCTGTGGGAAGCGAGTCCGCGCACGGTCCGGAACATCAGCGATGCCCTTGCCCAGGAACCTGCCACCATCTCACCGCTGCTCCGCCGGCTTGAGGCGGCGGGACTGATCACGCGACGGCGGGTGGACGGCAACGAGCGTGCCCTCGCCGTTGAACTGACCCCAGAAGGCGCCGCGCTGCGCAAGGAGGCCCTCAAGGTCCCGGGAACCATGATGGAACGCCTGGGATTAACCCGCGCCGAGGTCACGGAACTGCACACATCCATGATGGGGCTGATTGCGGCCACCTCCGGCCAGGAGACAGAACCGGAACCGGCAGTAGAATGATGGAATGACGGACAGTCCACGGTCCATGAGGAAGACGGCGCTCGCCCTGCTGCTGGCGGCAACGCTGCTCCCGGCGTGTTCCCCGGACCAGGGCGGAGGCAGCCCCTCCGGCGAACCTTCCGCAACTCCCACAGCCTCCGCCACCGCGTCGGACAGCCCATCCGCCAGCCCGTCCGCCGACACCGAAACCTCCGTCCCCGCCCCGGCCCCGGAACCGTCAGCGGCACCCTCCGGACCCGGGCAGGGCAATGCCGAACTGTCCATCATCGTGACCACCGCAGAGGGAGAACCCGAGACCAGCTACACCCTGGTGTGCACAGACGGAGTCCCCGCTGCCGAGAGCGTGCATCCCGCCGCGGATGCAGCCTGCTCCGCCTTGAAAGAAAACGCGGGCCTGCTGAGCCCCAGCATCCCCGGAACCGCGCAGGCCTGCACGCAGCAGTGGGGCGGTCCCCAGGAAGCCACCGTGACGGGAGTTGTGGACGGTGTCCCCGTAGACGCTGCCTTCTCGCGCACCAACGGCTGTGAGATCGGCAGCTGGGATGCTGCAAGGGATGTTCTTGGTGTTGCCGGTGGAGCCTAGGCTCCTCGCGGCGGACGAATGGCAGGAGCTGGAGAAGGCACACCAACTGCGCGTCAGCCGCTACGCGGACCCCTACCTGGCCCGCAGGTCGGCAGGCAAAAAGCATCCGGTGGAAGACTTCCTCTTCACCTACTACACCCAGAAACCTGGCCAGCTGCGCCGGTGGCACCCCGGTGCAGGGAACGTCCTGCTGGGCCGGGAAGCGGCTGTGCGCCTTGGCTGGAAGCACTACCGGCGGCTCGACGACGGCGAGCTTGCCTTCCTGGGGCTGCCGGAAGGCAGCACCGCGGTCACCTTTGACCGGGACGCCTTTCTTGCCGACCGCAGCGAGGCAATCGCCTTTGCGGGCATCATCCTGCGCGGAACTGCAGCACGCCCCGCCCAGTTTGGCTGCTTCGGGCTGCACGAATGGGCCATGGTGTACCACCAGGACAGGTTCGACATGCGCCACGAGTACCTGCAGCTGCGGTTGGGGCCGGCCGGCACGGACAAGGTGGTGGAGGACAACCGCATCCGCTGCACCCACTTCGACGCGTTCCGCTTCTACACTCCGGATGCCGTTCCGCTGAATGAGCTGGCGCCGAGCCGCGATACCCAGCGGCACCTCGAACAGCCCGGCTGCCTCCACGCCAACATGGATCTGTACAAGTGGGCGTACAAGCTGCTGCCGGCCCTGCCCAGCGAGCTGGTGATGGACTGTTTTGAGTTGTCCTGGCGGATCCGCGCCATGGACATGCAGGCTTCCCCTTACGATCTGGCGGAGTGGGGCTACCCCGCAATTCCCATCGAGACGCCGCAGGGCAAGGCCGAGTATGTGGAGCACCAGCGCTCCTTTGCCGCGGAAGCGGCTGCACTCCGGGAGAAGCTGGCCGTGGAACTGGATGCACTGTCCAGGACGGTTCCGGCGTGATCGACCTGACCGTCAGGCTCCGGGAAGATCCTGCCGCCGTCGAACATGTCTTCCGGCTGGTGGCCGACGGCGGCCGCGCCCAGCCGGCCACCACCCTGCCCGACCCTGATGCGGCCCTGGCCGCGGTGGAAATGTACGGCGAGGGCATCTTCTTTCCCAAGCCCGGCCCACCCCGGTTGTGCACCCAGCAGTACGGCGGGCCCCAGGTAGCCGTGGTCACGGGCATCTTTCATGGGCGCACCGTTGATTCTGTGTTCACACGCACGGATGGCTGCGAAATCTCGCGCTGGAATGCCATGGCGGCTTTGCTTGGGAGCGGGGGCGGAGCCTAAGGATGCTCGTAAGGCCGGTTAGACAAATGACAGGACCCCGGGCGGTTGAAACGCCCGGGGTCCTGTCCTCTTCTATAGCGTCAGGCTGCTACGCCGCTGGTACGGCGTCTGCGAACGCCACCTGCGGAGCCCCGGCAGGGGCAGCAGGCGCAGCGCCCACCTGGACGTTGACCCAGGTCCTGACGCCGTTGCCGCCCAGGCTGAGGCGGGACAGGTAGGCGCCCTCCGAGAGGCCCGTCCAGGACACCGTGGCCGAGGTGGCCGTTCCGTTGGGAGCCACGATCGGGTTCGGTTCCACAGTCAGGTTGCCGGCGTCACCCGCGAAGGTCACGGCCTGGACGGAGGCACTGGCCGGTCCGTTGTCCGGAGTGGAGTACAGGTTGACTGCGAGGTAGTACGTTCCCGCGCGCGGAGACTCCAGGTTCAGGAACTCACTGGCGGAAGCCGTCGCCACCTGGGTGGCTGTGAGTCCACCCGAGCCATTGGGTGCGTAGACCACCATGTCCCAGTCGACGTCGTCCGATTGCGCCTGGACACCCAGCCGGGCGAAGGATGCTCCTTGCGGAACCGTCACCTGGAGGAGTGCGTTGTGGTCATCGTTCCGGGGAGCGTACTCACCGGGTGTCTTGGTGATGGCGGTCTGGCTCAGCGGTGCCAGGCCTTCCACGCCCACATTGATGGGGTTGGCCGAACCTGACACCAGTTCCATCGTGCCGCTCCCGCTGCCCGTGGCTGAGCTAAAGGAGAAGGACGGAGCGATCTGTGCATCAACGGGCCGGATGGCGATGGGCGAGCTGACCGTACGGGGGCCCTTCCAGGTGAGGGTGCCCGTGCTGAACTTGCCTACCGGAGCGCTGGCGTTCCGGATGGTCAGGGTGACCTCGCGGGTCTGTCCTGCCTTGGCGAAGTTCAGCGCTTTCGGCTCCACCTGGATGTTGAAGCCGGGCATGTTGACCTCCGGCCGGTACATGCCCGGAACCAGCGCGGTCAGCTGGC
Source organism: Pseudarthrobacter scleromae (assembly GCF_014644515.1). Classification (NCBI taxonomy): domain Bacteria; kingdom Bacillati; phylum Actinomycetota; class Actinomycetes; order Micrococcales; family Micrococcaceae; genus Pseudarthrobacter; species Pseudarthrobacter scleromae. The sequence continues at coordinate 90,807 of NZ_BMKV01000006.1, forward strand.
GCTTGACCTGCACTTCTCCCACCAGGCTGCCGAGCGCAATGGACGGCAGGTTCAGGTCGCGGGCAGCGATGGTGCCGGCCTGCGGTGCGCCGGTGTCCACGCCCTGCCCGTTAAGGAAGCCGAGCCAATCCTTGATGCCCGAGTTGTAGACCAGGCCCGGATCCAGGACGCGGGTTGAGTCGATGTGCCCCGCGCCGCCCTGGAAGGGATCGGCATTGGGCGAACCATCGGCGTTGACCAGCGGGTAGGCGGTGGTCATCATGGCCGACTTGACCGTGGCGGGAGACCAGGTGGGCTGCTTGCTGAGCACCAGCGCGCCAAACCCTGCGATGTGCGGGGCAGCCATGGAGGTGCCTGACATGAAGCCGAACTGGTCGCCGTCGTTACCGATGGTGGAGACGCCCGCCAGGACGTTCACGCCCGGAGCCGCAATGTCCGGCTTCAGCAGGTCGCCGCCGGCGGCGAGGGTGGGTCCGCGGGAGGAGAAACCGGCGATCTGGGGCGCAGGCGCCGGCGGCAGGCCCGTGAGGTCGCCCTTGACCAGGCTGACTGTCAACGCGGGGTTTGCCTCCAGCTTTGATTTCAGTTCAAGGCTCTTGGGCGCGTTGACGTGGACGGTGGGCAGCACGTGGTTATCGGCATCTTCGGAGCTGCTGGTGAGGTTCACCAGGATCATGCCCACGCCCCCCTTGTCCTGCACCTCCTGGCTCTTGGCGGTCCTGTCCACCACGCCGCGGTCGCAGAGAACAACCTTGCCTGCCACCTTGGCCGCATCCAGGCTGCCGGGGCCGCAAAGGTTGGCGTTGGCCACCCCGGCCGCTGCCGCTGACGCCGCAACAACCACGGGCTTGTCAGCCACTTCCGACTTCATGATGGAGGCTCCGCGGTACAGCGATCCGTCCGAGACCTTGACGGTGCCCAGCAGGTCGCTGGGGAACGTCGACGCGGCAACCGTGGTCAGCCACGGCGAGGCGTGGTTGACGGTGGACACCGTGGGACCGGAGTTGCCGGCTGAAGCGGAGACGAAGACTCCTGCGGCGGCGGCGTTGAGGAACGCCAGGGCCACGGGGTCGGCGGTGTTGCTGTTATTGCCCGAAATGGAGTAGTTCAGCACGTCCACGCCGTCCTTGATGGCGGCTTCCACTGCCTCGACGGAAGCGGAGGAGTAGCAGCCGCCGGTGTCCGGATTGGTGTCTTCCCAGCAGACTTTGTACACCGAGACCTTGGCTGCGGGGGCAACGCCGGAGCTCTTGCCGAAGCTTGCGCCGTCGATCACCTGCTCCACGTTGGCGTTGCCGGCCGCGGTGGTGGCGGTGTGGGTTCCGTGGCTTCCGACGTCGACAGGCGAGATGAGTTCCTCGGGTGCCCGGTTCTCCGGGGCCACGTACTGCATGAAGGTATCGGCGAAGTACCTGGCCCCGATGACCTTGGAGTTGCACAGGGAGCCGTCGAAGGAGGCCCCCGTACCCTGGCCTTTCTGGCATTCTCCTTCGAAGGTGGTGCCGTCAGCCTTGAGCATGGCGATCCGGCCCTCAGCGGTGCGGTAGGGAACGCCCACCTGGGCAGGACCGGTCAGCGGCCGGACCGGTTCGCCCTGCAGGAACGGGTTGTCCGGGGCATAGCCGGAGTCGATGACTCCCACAACCACACCCTTGCCGGCGTTCGCTTCGCCGCCGAACTGGGTTGCCCAGACCCCATCGGGGCCGGTCAGCTTAAGGAAGTCGGTGGTGGTGTAATCCGGGGCGTTCTCCACGTCCGGGGCCACAACCAGCACGCGGTCGTCTTTGGACAGCTCCATGGCCTGGGCGGCGGTCAGTTCTGCCGTGAAGCCATTGAGGGCAGCGGTGTACTGCTTTCCCGGGGTTACCCCCTGGCTGGCAGCGACCTCCCGCTGCTGCTTGCGGAGATGTGCGTCGTAGGCCCTGTAGTTGGCGCCGCCTGCGTCCAGCTTCCGCCCCTTCTCGGGCTTGGTTGCGCCAAGTCCGGGCGTCTCCCCCTCATAGGCGGCCGCTGCAGCACCCGCCAGGACAACGATGTAGCGTCCATCCTTGAAGTCGGCGGGTGCATTCTCCTTGGCTGTCACTGCCTTGTCCTGCCCGGCCGGCGCCGCGGTGGCGGGAGTGATGGCCATCGAGGTGAGGAGTAGCGGCAAGCCCACGGCAAGCGCCGCTGCCTTCCGGAATCCCCCGCCCCGCATGGGGCTCTTTCCAGTAGATCTCACGTGCAAACCTTTCACGATGTACCGGCCCATCCACGGTTGGGGGCCCGAAAAGACATGGCATGGCACGCGAAGTTACAGATCTTGTCATTTCGTGAGACCAGCCGATCACAGAGTACAGACTGATAGCTGAATATGACATAGGACACAAAACGGAAAATTCCGCCAGTCATACGCCGGCAAGCCGGGGACCTGCCCCAGCAGGAAAGGGCACGAAAAAAGGGCGCCCTGAAGGACGCCCTTGAAAGCAGGGGGATACGCTCCGCCGCTACTGGCGCGGCGTACGGACCACGTCGCTGATCCACTGCCGGGTCTTCTCATCTACCGGCCCCGCCACCCTGTTCTCCCGGGCGAAACGGTCGGCCTTAATCTTTTGGAACACCATCCGGCCCAGTCCTGCGAACACTGCTGCGGCGACCACGGGCAACAGCACGGATTTCGAATTTTCAGCCATCCAACAATCCTAGTGATGCCGCCCGTCCAACTCCACAGCACCAGGCCGGAAACCGCTGCCACCACCCGTCCGGCAAGCGGGCTACCCGCGGCCGTCCTGCCCGAACCGGCCGAATACAAGCTGTGGCCCTTCGGCCGGTAGAATGGACGAGCAAGCTCGCGGAGCGCCCGTCCTCATTGTCTGAACTCACGGCCTGACGTCACTGTCTAACACAACGTGCCCCGGACCCGGAACGGCGTGAGACGGCACCACTCCGCTGCGCCCTTACCCAAGCTCACGCACAGGAGTTACCGGATGCCCCGGATCGTTGTTGACGTCATGCCCAAGCCCGAGATTCTGGACCCGCAGGGGAAGGCGATCGTCGGCGCTCTCCCCCGCCTGGGCTTCACCAGCTTCAGCTCTGTCCGCCAGGGCAAGCGCTTCGAACTGACGGTCGACGGCGAGGTGACCGAGGAAATCCTGGCGCAGGCCCGCGACGCCGCGGAAACCCTCCTGTCCAACCCCGTAATCGAGGACGTCGTCAACGTCGAGGTCGTCGAGGCCTGACATGACTGAACTCCCCCTGATCGGCGAAGCACCCGCCGACGCCTCGGGCGCCCGCAGGCTCGCCGGCGCCCGGATCGGCGTCGTCACGTTCCCCGGCACCCTTGATGACCGCGACGCCGCCCGCGCCGTCCGCCTCGCCGGCGGCACCGCCGTCGAACTCTGGCACGCCGACACCGAACTCGGTGACGTGGACGCCGTCGTGATTCCCGGCGGGTTCTCCTACGGTGACTACCTCCGCGCCGGCGCCATCGCACGCTTCGCCCCGCTGATGACCAAAATCATCGACGCCGCCAACTCGGACGCCAAGCTGCCGGTGCTCGGTATCTGCAACGGCTTCCAGATCCTCACCGAGTCGCACCTGCTGCCCGGGTCCATGATCAAGAACGACCACCTGAAGTTCATGTGCCGCGACCAGGTCCTGCGCGTCGAGAACAGCAACACCGCCTGGACCTTGGATTACGAGGCCGGGCAGGAAATCACGATTCCGCTCAAGAACCAGGACGGCCAGTACATCGCCGACGACAAGACCCTGGACGCCCTTGAGGCCGAGGGCCGCGTGGTGTTCCGCTACGTTGGCTTCAACCCGAACGGCTCCCGCCGGGACATTGCGGGCATTTCGAACGCAGCCGGCAACGTGGTGGGCCTCATGCCCCACCCCGAGCACGCGGTGGAAGTTGGCTTCGGCCCAGAATCCCTCGACGGGATCGGCGGGTCCGACACCGACGGACTCGGATTCTTCACCTCCGTCCTGAACAAGATTGTGGGAGGCGCCAAGTGACCACGGAAACCACCAAGAAGTTCAACATCGACACCGTCGAAAACGCCGCCAAGACCCCGGACGTCGAACTCCCCTGGGCCGAGCTGGGCCTGAAGCAGAACGAGTTCGACGAGGTCGTCAAGGTCCTGGGCCGCCGCCCCACCGGCGCCGAGCTGGCCATGTACTCCGTGATGTGGAGCGAGCACTGCTCCTACAAGTCCTCCAAGAACCACCTGCGCCAGTTCGGCCAGAAGGTCACCGAGGAAATGAAGAAGGACATGCTGGTGGGCATCGGCGAAAACGCCGGCGTGACCAACCTTGGAGACGGCTGGGCCGTGACCTTCAAGATCGAGTCGCACAACTCGCCGTCGTTCGTTGAGCCCTACCAGGGCGCCGCTACCGGCATCGGCGGCATTGTCCGCGACATCATCTCCATGGGCGCCCGCCCCGTTGCCGTGATGGACCCGCTGCGCTTCGGCGCCATCGACCACCCGGACACCGCACGCGTCATGCACGGCGCGGTCGCAGGCATCGGCGGGTACGGCAACTCCCTGGGCCTGCCCAACATCGGCGGCGAAATGGTGTTCGACTCCGTGTACCAGGGCAACCCGCTGGTGAACGCGCTGGCTGTCGGCGTCATGCGGCACGAGGACATCCGCCTGGCCAACGCATCCGGCAAGGGCAACAAGGTGGTGCTGTTCGGTGCCCGCACCGGCGGCGACGGCATCGGCGGCGCCTCCGTGCTCGCCTCCGAGTCCTTCGACGACACCAAACCGTCCAAGCGCCCCGCGGTGCAGGTGGGCGACCCCTTCGCCGAAAAGGTCCTCATCGAGTGCTGCCTTGAACTGTTCAAGGGTTCCCTCGTCGAAGGCATCCAGGACCTCGGCGCCGCGGGTATTTCCTGCGCCACGTCCGAACTGGCCTCCAACGGCGACGGCGGCATGCAGGTTGAGCTGACCTCGGTCCTGCTCCGCGACCCCACACTGACCCCGGGCGAGATCCTGATGTCCGAGTCGCAGGAACGCATGATGGCCGTGGTGACCCCGGAGAACGTGGAAGCGTTCGAGGCTGTTATGGACAAATGGGCCGTGGAGTACTCATGGCTCGGCGAAGTGACCGACACCGGCCGCCTTATCATTACCTGGGAAGGCGAGGTGATCGTCGACGTCGATCCCCGCACCGTGGCACACGACGGACCGGTCTACGACCGCCCGTACGCCCGCCCCGAGTGGCAGGACAGCGTGCAGGCTGACACCTTCACCGGATCAGTGCAGGACGCGGGCCGGCCCGCTGCCCCGGCCGAACTGGCCAAGGCCGTGACCGAGCTGGTGGCCTCGCCGAACATGTGCTCCAAGGACTGGATTACCAACCAGTACGACCGCTACGTGGGCGGCAACACCGCCATGGCCTTCCCCGATGACGCCGGCGTGGTCCGCGTCGACGAGGAAACCGGCCTGGGCGTGGCCCTGGCCACCGACGCCAACGGCCGCTACACCTACCTCGATCCGTACCACGGCGCGCAGCTGGCCCTGGCCGAGGCGTACCGCAACGTGGCCACCGCGGGTGCCGTCCCCATGGCCGTCAGCGACTGCCTGAACTTCGGTTCCCCCGAGGACCCGGACGTCATGTGGCAGCTCGCCGAGGCCATCCGCGGCCTGTCCGACGCCTGCATGGTGCTGGGCATCCCGGTCACCGGCGGCAACGTCTCCCTGTATAACCAGACGGGCACCACGCCCATCCACCCCTCCCCCGTGGTGGCGGTCCTGGGCAAGCTCGACGACGTTGCCCGCCGTACGCCGTCGGGCTGGCGTGAAGACGGCCAGGCCATTTACCTGCTGGGCACCACGGGCGCCGAGCTGGACGGCTCCGAGTGGGCGAACATGCGCGGCCACCTGGGCGGGCAGCCGCCCAAGGTTGACCTTGAGGCCGAACGCGCGCTGGGCGAGATCCTGATCAACGCATCACGCGACGGCATGATCGACTCGGCCCACGACCTGTCCGAAGGCGGCCTTGCGGCAGCCCTGGTGGAGTCCTCGCTGCGCTACGGCGTAGGTGCCCGGATTGCCCTGCAGGACGTCCTGGACCGGGACGGCGTGGACCTGTTCACGGCGCTCTTCTCCGAATCCCAGGGACGCGCCATTGTTGGGGTTCCCCGTTCGGAGGAAGTCCGCTTCACAGACATGTGCACCGCCCGCGGCTTCGCCCACACGCGCATCGGCGTGGTGGATGCGGCCAGTGGCACCCTGGAGATCAACGGAGTTGAGTCCCTGCCCCTGGACGCCCTCCGCGAAGCCCACGAGGCGACCCTGCCGAAGTACTTCGGCTAGGCCACCCCACCCATCGATTGCTCCGTACCTGTCGTTTTGAACCCTCATAACGACTGGTGCGGGGGCCCACACCGGCGAGGGACCCGGCCTGAGCTTGCGAAGGCCGGGAGCCGGTGGGGAGCAATCGATTTTTAACCACCCCGCCGCCAGCCGGCCTGGACCAGCGCACTGCGCACCTTCATGACAGCAGACTTGGCGTCGTTGAGCATGTGGCGTTTGGATATCCGGACTTCGGTCCAGCCCTGCCCGGACCAAGGCCAGCCGCAGCAGGTTTTCCTAGGGCGAATCCGAGCCCACCCGGATGAGCTTCGATGAAGGGCCGCAGCCGGACACTTAAGGGGAGTGCCGCCGTCGCGCTTTCCATCCGGATGCCCCGGCCGAAGCGCTCCATGGAACTGTGCCGCCAGCGGCGTGAGGACACTCCGGCCAGCGAGGCATCGACGAGGGTGAATGGGCGGCCGCGGAGCTCCTCCGGCAGGGGGCGTGGGGTCTTCATCGGACCATGACACCAGAATGGGCCAGACCACGCAGAAGTTATGCACATGCCCCATCGATTGCTGAGCAGGTGTCGTTTTGGCGCCTGAAAACGACAATTATCCAGCTATCGATGGGTGGGAGCGGGGATCAGTCCTCGCTGTGGTGGTCACGCTGCCGCGCACTGAGCAGTTCGAACTCCGGCCGGGCCGCCACAAAGCGTTCGACGGCGTCCAGCACCTCAATGAGGTGGGCGCGGTCGGCCGCGACCAGCCCGGCGCCCACCTGCGAGCGCCGGTATTGCTCGTGGTCCCCCACCTCGGCAACGGAGACGTCGAAGCGCCGCCTGATCTCTGCGAGCAGCGGCCTGATGACCGAGCGCTTTTCCTTGAGGCTTTGGACGTCGCCCAGGAGGATGTCGAATTCGATCCAGCCGATCCACATACCTTCATGCTATCGACTGCTTTCTAACTGCCGTTTAGGAGGGCCAAAACGGCAGGTACGGAGCAATCGATGGGCTCAGATGGTGAGTTCGCCCATCCGGTCCCAGCCTTCGCCGTCGAGCTGGCGGCTGATGATCCTGGGGGTTTCGGCCAGGGCCTGCGGCATGTCTGCCATGGCCTGCTTGAAGTGGGGGCTGTTGACGTGGTCGCCGGCGGCGTCGTCCTTGAAGGCTTCCACCAGGACGAACTCGTTGGGGTCGTCCACGCTGCGGGACCAGTCGAACCACAGGTTTCCCGGTTCCTGCCGCGTGGCCCGGGTAAAGTCGGACACCAGGTCGAGCCAGCGCTCCGACCAGTCGGGCTTGACCTTGAACTTAACGACAATGAAGATCACGGGGGCATTCCTTCCGAGGCGAGAGTGCGTGCCCCTTCAATGTACCGGGACGTCACGTGGCGCTGTGCAGCGCGGGTGACCAGTCCGCCGGCAGCGTAGAACCAGTTGGCTGGTTTGCTGAAAGCCCGGATCCGCAGGAACACCTCTCCACGCCCGTTGATCTCCACTTCGAAGGATTCCTCGCCCCGCGCGGGATGCCCGGGCAACGTTCCGTAGCCAAAGCCAGCTGATTGCGGAATCCGCTCCTGCCCAGGTTCCCGAACCCACACCACCTGGCACGGAGCGTTCAGCCGGAAAGGCCCGGCACCGAAGCCGCTGACCACCCGCACCCCCGGTGCCGCCACGGGTGAATCGGCACGGACGCGGAGCCCCGCCCGCCGCTGCAGTTCCCAGCCCAGGATGCCGGCGGCAACCCGCTGGTACACCGCCATGCCACAGCCCAGGAAGGCTTCCTCCAGGACACCCGGGTAACCCGCAGGGACGGTGCCGCGCTGGGTGCTGCCAATCCCGGGATAGTTGAGCCCACCCCCGGCCAGCCTTTTCTCAGCCACGTTCCGTACCCGCCGATCCGCTCAACCGGGCCCATCCCAGCTGCTCCTGCTGCTTCCTGCTCAGGCCTGCCACCACGAGATCGTAGGAGTCCTCCACCATGTCCCTGACCATGTCGTCAGGAAGCGTTCCATCAAGCCGCACACCGTTCCAGTGGGTCTTGTTCATGTGCCAGGCCCCGGTAATTTCAGGGTGCGCGGCGCGGAGCTGTACCGCCAGACCCGGCTCGCACTTGAGGTTCACGTATCCGTCCGTGCTCATCGACGACAAGGCAAAGACCTTGCCCTGTGTGGGGGAACCGCCGGCACTGGAGGCGCGCACCTTGAAGACAGCGGTCTCCGGCCCGAAGGGGTAATCCTCGTAGGCTCCGGGGAATGAGAGGCAAACTTTCCGCAGTGCGTCGGGGTCCATCCAGGAAGCCTATAAAGCCAACGCTTCCGGTGCTAGTCTGCGAGGATGGCACGCGATCAGGGGCTGATACCTGTTCTGGACCTGGCCACGGCACGGCAGGCCCACGGGTCCTTCAGCCCGGATTTCATCGGGCAGCTGCGGTACGCCACCCACAATGTGGGCTTCTTCCAGATCACCGGCTACGGCGCGGCCCCCGGCCAACCGGAACAGCTTCTGGACACCATCAGGCGCTTCTTCAGCCTTCCGCTCGAGGAGCGCCTGAAGCTGGACAACCGGCTATCTCCACACTTCCGCGGCTACACCCGGATGGGCACCGAGGTCACCCAGGGAAGGGCAGACGCGCGGGAGCAGATCGACTACTCGCCGGAGCGGCAGCCTGTTACGGACTATCCGGAGGACCAGCCGTTCTGGCTGCTGCAGGGCCCCAACCTCTGGCCTGATGAATCGTTCCCCGAACTTCGCCCCGTGGCCATGGCCTGGGCTGAACTGATGTCCGCAGTGGGGATGGAGCTGCTCAGGGGGATCGCCGTTTCCCTCCAGCTTCCGGAGGACTATTTCGACGAACCGTTCCAAGGGTCACCGGCATGGATGGGCAAGCTGGTGCACTACGTGGGCGGCGTGGTGGAGGCCGCTGGAGACCAGGGCGTGGGATCGCACGCAGACTACGGATTCGTCACGCTGCTGCTCCAGGACGACGTGGGCGGGCTGGAAGTCCTGCCGCCAGGTGCGGCAGCGTGGGTTCCGGTGGAACCCCTCCCGGGGGCGCTGGTGGTGAACCTCGGCGAAATGCTTGAGGTGGCTACGGAAGGCTACCTGGCGGCCACCATCCACCGGGTACAGGCACCGCCGCCGGGGGTGGACCGGTACTCCGTTCCGTTTTTCTGGTCTCCGCGGCTCGACGCGGTCATCCAGCCGGTGCCGCTGCCGCCGGAGTTGAAGGCTGCAGCGAGGGGAATCACGGATGATCCGGCGAACCCCCTGCTGGCCTCGTTTGGAATGAACATGCTGAAAGGCAGGATGCGGGCGCACCCGGATGTCACGGAGCGGCACTATCCGGAGCTGCTGAAGAGCTAAAGCTGAAGGCCTCTCAGAGATTGAACTTCCACGCCTGCTGCGCGGGACAGCTGTCCATCACCACGTCCAGCCCCGCGTCCTTGGCCCGTTTGGCTGCCGCCTCATCGACGACGCCCAGCTGCATCCACACCGCTTTCGCGCCCACCGCAATCGCCTGGTCCACGACAGCCCCAACTTTCTGGGAATTCACAAAGCAGTCCACGACGTCGATGGGCTGCTTGGCGGCCGGGACGTCCAGGAGGCTGCGGTACCCGGGTTCGCCGTGGACGGGGTCGCCGGGCAGGTTGACGGGGATGATTTCCATGCCCAGCCGGTCGCGGATGAACAGCGAGGTATCAAACGCGGCCCGCCATTCGTTGGTGCTCAGGCCGACAATGGCCCAGCGTCCTTTGGTGCGCATCAGGCGTTCTATGACTGCAGGATCGTTCGTGTGGCCCATGGGTTCAGCCTACGCGGAGGCAGCGGCGGCAAGCGTGCACCCCGCTGCGCAGCGTCCCCAGCCTCTCAGGTCAATACAGCTAGCGGACGAACTTTTCCCGCCACGTGGCCCCGGGCACGGGTTTCTCTCCGTCGGCTGCCTCAGTTCCCCGCCCTGACGGTCCCTGTCCGGCTTTTCCCGGCACACCGGGAGCATCGACCGGCAGTTGCCCTGACGTGTCCGGGGCGTTCCCGTTGCTGTCCCCGGCATCCGGCCCACCGGTTTGCTCCGGCCCTGCTGCTGCATTGTCTTCTGCTGCGTGGCCGTTCTTTTCCGGTTCCTTCGTCCCGTCCTGTCCGCCAGCCGCGGGAACTTCGCCGGGTTCCTCCCAGCCCTGGCCGGGCAGCAGGAAGGCTGTGGCTTGCCAGGACTCCTCCGAGGGCTGCGGCGCCACCGGCGGTTCCCCGTCAGGGGTGGTGCCGCCAGCCAGTCCGCCGTCATCCTGCGCAGCGTCGTCGCTGCCCTCCTGGAGTGGTCCGGGTGCGGCTGCCTGGGGTGTACGGATAGTCCAGGACGGTGACCAGTCCTCGAGCAGCTGCTGCACGGAGGGGCTTCCGGAATGGGCCGGGCCCGGGGAGCTGGCGGCCACGGTGCCAACTCCCATTCCCATGCCTGCCAGCAGCGCCAGCCCGACGACGGTGGGCCGGTGCGCACGCAGCAGGCGGTGCCGCCCGAGTTCGTCGCCCGGGGTTCCCTGGGCCGTATCGCTGCTCTGGGCGTCCTTCCCGGCTGCATCGCAGGTACCGGTGGCCAGCAGGGCAGCCAGCTGTCCCGTGGGAGCCGGCACGGGCAGGTCCGCCAACGAACCTACGGCCAGGAGGGCCCGGCGAAGGTCCGCGTCCTGCGCAAGGCCCGCGTCGAGGAGTATCTCCTCCACAGCGTCCGCTGTGTGGTGCGCTTGTGGTGTCATGGCTTCAGGTATTCCTTAACGTCCGCAAGTTCCCGGAGCTTCAGGAGCGCCCGGCGCTGTAGCTGCTTTACTGCGCCCTCGCTCTTGCCCATGGCTTCCGCGGACTGCTCCACGGTAAGCCCGGCCACGAGGCGGAGGGCCAGTACCTCGCGCTGGTCCTGCGGCAGCGCGTCCAGCAGGCCAAGGACCTCCTGCGGTGCTATCCGCTTCAGCGCTTCTGTTTCTGCCGACGAATCCTCGCGCAGGTCCAGCTCAGGTTCAAACGGGAGCTTGGCGGGAGTACGGCTCTGGCGCCGGTGGTCGTCCACCATGCGGGCATGGGCCACCGAAAAGATGAACGTCCGCAGCCCGGCGGCTCCCCCGTGCACCGAGCCGAGACGCGGCAGGACGGAGAGGAACACTTCCTGCATGGCTGCCTCCGGATCCTCGACTCCCCGGGCCGTCAGATAGCCCAGGACCTGTGATGCATACGTCCGGTAGACAACGCTGAACACTGCTGTCCCGGCGGGGCCGTCCAGGGCCTCGTCTGTCAGGGCATCAGTCACGGACGTGGAGCTTTCGGTCAAAGATGGGGTTGGGTGCGCGGAGAGGCCGCCCGGCTTGCGGAACGCCTTTTCCCCGCCTCACTTTACCGCCCAGTAACCACCGCCCGGGACCGCCACGCGTCTGCTGCCCGTCTGACAAGGCAGCTGCCCCTGCCGTCGGAAAGTGAAAGAGCCGGCCTGGAACGTGATGGGGGACAAGTTCCAGGCCGGCGCTACATAGGGGTAATCGCTGCAGGCACGCAAAGGGTTACGCGCTCACGGAAAAACTTTGAAAACTTTTTGCAGGTCAGCGGGCCGCGGCAGTCCAGCGGGGCCGGGTGCCCTGCCGCCGCATGCCCTTGGCGAAAACGAAGGTGTGCCCTCCGGCGGGGACGCGCTGGTCGTCGCACTCTGTCCGGGGTGCAGCAATGACCGGTTCCTCCGCCGGAGCAGGGACGCGGGCCTGGCGGGTTGCGGCCCCGGCGGAACAAAGATCTGTGACCAGTCCGGTACCGGCGCACTCCCGGACGGCGGCGATGCCGGCAGCAAGGGCGGCCTTGTCCTGGTAAGGGCCGGACACGGCCATCACTGCACCGTCAGGAGCCAGGAGCCGGAACCTGAAAGACGAATCAGAGTCAACAAATGCCTCGAATTTCCCGGCCATGGCAAGTCCTTCCTCGGAGTCACAGGGTGTACAAACGAGTCTCGCGGGCTTCCCGGCAGCCTCACAAGACCAACCACGTTAACCCTGTGTAAATTGCCGCAGGACCTTCCCGCCCGGGCAGACACAAGCGGCGGGACACCTTTTTAAAGGTGCCCCACCGCCGTCGTCCCCACCCGCTCCCTAGCCTCGCAAGCTCGGCCAGGGACCCTGCGGGCGTGGGCCCAAGTATCAGTCGTTGATGAGGTCGTTCACCACGATGGTCTGGTCCCGGTCCGGGCCCACGCCGATCGCGGAGAAGCGCGTCCCGGACAGCTTCTCGAGCGCCAGGACGTAGTTGCGCGCGTTCTCCGGGAGGTCCGCGAGGGTGCGGGCGCCGGTGATGTCCTCGGTCCAGCCTTCGAAGTACTCGAAAATCGGTACGGCATGGTGGAACTCGGTCTGCGTCATGGGCATTTCGTCGTGCCGGACGCCGTCGACGTCGTAGGCCACGCAGACAGGGATCTGCTCGATGCCGGTGAGGACGTCCAGCTTGGTAACGAAGTAGTCCGTGAAGCCGTTGACCCGCGAAGCGTGGCGCGCCAGGACGGCGTCGTACCAGCCGCAGCGGCGGGGGCGTCCGGTGTTGACGCCGAACTCACCGCCGGTCTTCTGGAGGTACATGCCCATCTCGTCAAAGAGTTCCGTGGGAAACGGCCCGGCACCAACGCGGGTGGTGTAGGCCTTGATGATGCCGATGGAGCGTGAAATGCGCGTGGGCCCGATGCCCGACCCAACGGACGCGCCGCCGGCCGTGGGGTTGGAGGAGGTCACGAAGGGGTAGGTGCCGTGGTCCACGTCCAGGAACGTTGCCTGGCCGCCCTCCATCAGCACCACCTTGCCCTCGTCCAGCGCGGTGTTCAGGACCAGCGTGCTGTCGATGACCAGCGGGCGGAGCCGTTCAGCGAAGGACAGGAAGTAATCCACGATTTCATCCACCACGACGCTGCGGCGGTTGTAGACCTTGACCAGGAGTTCGTTCTTCTGGCGGAGGGAGCCTTCAACCTTCTGCCGGAGGATGGACTCGTCAAAGACGTCCTGCACGCGGATGCCGAGCCTGGCCACTTTGTCCATGTAGGCCGGACCGATGCCGCGGCCGGTGGTGCCGATGGCGCGGCTGCCGAGGAAGCGCTCGGTGACCTTGTCCAGGACCTGGTGGTACGGGGCCACCAGGTGGGCGTTGGCGGAGACGCGGAGCTTTGAGGTGTCGGCGCCGCGGGCCTGCAGGCCGTCGATTTCCTGGAAGAGGGCCTCAAGGTTGACCACGCAGCCGTTGCCGATAATAGGGACCGCGTTGGGGCTGAGAATGCCTGCCGGCAGCAGCTTGAGTTCGTACTTTTCACCGCCTACGACGACGGTGTGCCCGGCGTTGTTGCCGCCGTTCGGCTTGACGACGTAGTCAACACGGCCGCCGAGCAGGTCGGTGGCCTTGCCTTTTCCTTCGTCGCCCCACTGGGCTCCTACGATCACGATTGCTGGCATGGGATCCTCCCCCATTCGTTCGGGCTGCCCGGTTCCGTCCACACTGTGGCGGTCCTGCGCAGCGCCGTTCATGAGAATGCCCCGAATGTACCGGCTGTCACTGGTCCGATGGCGGCACAGCGACGCAAGAGTTCCGGGGCCCTTACCACCCAAGTTTAGCCGATGGGCGACTTTGTCCACTCGTTGGTCCGCCGCGGCCCTTCCCGCAGCGCAGGGGCTGCTGCAGGAAGGGACCGCGGCGGAGCATCAGCAGGTGCTGCTACTCGTCGTCGGCCTCCTCGCCGGGCCGGGAGGTCTGGGTGGCCAGGCTGTCCCAGAAGGAGGTGTCGGCATCGGCGATTGAACCGTCAGCGATCGCAGCGGCAGTGGCGGTCAGCGTGGTGACTGTCTGCTTGATCAGGTAGCCGTTGCTCCGCAACCCCAGGGCGTAGCCGTCGAGGTAGTGGTCGGACATGCCGCGCATCTCGAAGAGCAGCGTCGCGATGCCGTACTCCACGGCGATGCCGTTGCGGCTGATGGTCTCGGCGCTGCCGCCCACGTACTTGCCCAGGTGGCCCCAGCCGGTGGAGTCGACATTGTCAAAGACCACCGCGCCCAGCTGCTTGGACTTCTCCACCACTGCAGGATCGGCGTTGGGCGTGGTGGGGTACAGGATCGAGCCGGAGACCAGCTTTCCGTCGCGTTCACTGCGGGTGCCCTGGTGGTGGAGGTCGATCATGTAGTCCACCTGGTACTTGCGCATCACGTTGTTGTGCAGCGCCTGCGTTTCAGGCTGGACCTTGGCCACGTGGTCCCGGTTGAGGTCCACTTCATTGGCGTTGTAGCGGGTCATGTTGCGGTCGCCCTTGGCGATGTAGTCCTCCAAGGAGAAATTCACGTCACCCATGGCGCCGTCAGCATTAAGCATGGGAACAACGAGGATGTTCACGCCGTCAAGGATGTCCCCTGACTTGGCGGTGCCCAGGTGCTTGACGAATTCCAGGGCACCCTCGGTGGTGAGCTGTTCGTTGCCGTGCTGCTGCGTCAGGTAGAGGATGGTGGGTTTGGCGGGGTCCGAAATGTATTTGACCAGGTGGATGTCCCGGCCCTTGACCGTTTGGCCGATGACTTCCAGTTCCATGGCGGGCTGGCGGGCGTCCTGGTCTTTGAGGAACGCAACCATCTGGTCATAGGTGGCAAGCTTCGATGTGGTGATCTGGCCGTTGCCGTCATAGTTGGGGCCTTCGCCGACGGCGAGGGCCGGTGCCGGGACGGTCACTGCCGCCAGTGCCAGGGCTCCCGTTAGTGCCAGGGTCCTGAAGGTTGCCAGGGTTTTTCTCACGGTGCGGTACCTCTTTCGAGTGCATAGGGTGTGTCCAGCCAGCGGTGATCCCCCATATGCGGGCTGTGACAAAAGCCAACCAACCTGGACGAATACTGTCAATGGACGTGACAGGAATCTGCAGTCAGTTATTACGTTGCGAAACCCTGTGCCCCGCGTTTATTGGTTGCCCTGGACCGGCGTTTCGTTTCGCGGGGCTTGCTAAACTGGGAAAGGCCGACCAGGAATCGGCCCACCCCAACTAACCGCCGTTGATGAGCTGTGCCATCGTGCGCCCATTTTCGCCGGCGGAAGCAACAACAATCCCCGCAGGAGATCAAGCACTACATGACAGCCCTGGCACCCGAATCTTTCCATGAGCAACTCCTGAGCCGCCGCTACGAACCCAACGTCGCGGCCGTCAATGAACTGTGCGATTCCCTGCAGGACGCCAAGCCCGGCACCGTGGTGCCCTACGTCGACCCCATGCACGACGTGGACGAGTGCCGCATCATCAGCCTGTATTCGAACATCGGCGAGGCCGACAAGTCCGGGTTCATCACCCCCGGGGACCACGATGCCGTGACCCGGATGCTCGGCATCCAGTGGAAGCTGGGCCTTCGCCCCGAATTCGTGATGCCGTGGAACGTCCACCCGTGGCACGTCCCGGGAGAGCCCAACGGAAAGTTCACCCCGGACCAGATCTCCGCCGGCCTCAAACCGCTCCTGAAGTTCCTGGCGCTGGTTCCCCGCGCATCGGTGATCGTGGCGCACGGCACCGAGGCCAACCGCCTCGCCAACCTGCTGCTGAAGACCGAAGTTCCGCTGCTGTGGCGCCGCGGACTGAAGACCTACAAGGTGCGTTCCCTCAGCGGCCGCGCGTTCGCCGGTTCGCCGGCCCGCCAGGAGGAGTACCTCGAGGACATGCGCGTCGCCTACACCGATGCCATGGCACGCACCGGCCTGCAAAAGGCCTCCTCCGCCCCCTGACCTCGCAGGTCCGCGCCGGCTCCCTGCGGACACGGGCCCATGCCACGAGAATCACCGCTTACGACGGCGGCAGGTCACCTTTTCTCCAAAAGGTGACCTGCCGCCGTCGCGCTGTATTCAGTGCTTGTTATTTCGCCTCGATGGCAGCCTTCGCCGACGGGTCGGAGTCATTGAGGAACTTCTCGATCCGCTCAGGCTCCTCCGCCTCGCCGATGGCGGCGGAAGCCCGGCCCAGCGAGTACAGGGCCCGCAGGAAGCCCCGGTTGGGCTCATGCTCCCACGGGATGGGCCCCACACCGCGCCAGCCGTTGCGGCGCAGCGAGTCCAGTCCCCGGTGGTAGCCCACCCGGGAGTAGGCATAGGAATCGATGGTGCGCCCCTCCGCCCAGGCCTCCTCGGCCAGCACGGCCCACAACAGTGACGAGGTGGGGTGCTTGGCCACGAGGTCCAGGGCCTCCTGGCCCGCGTCCAGCTGCTCGTAGACCTCGGTCTCGGCAGGCAGGAGCGTGGGTTCCGGGCCCATCAAATTCCGGCGGAACTCGTCCGACATCTAGAAGGTCTTTCCGGCCGAACCGAGCTGCTTGGTGGCTTCCACCACGCGGGCTGCCAGGCCGGCTTCGGCGGAGGCGCCCCAGACGCGCGGATCGTAGGTCTTCTTGTTGCCAACCTCGCCGTCGACCTTCAGGACGCCGTCGTAGTTCTTGAACATGTGGTCCGCAACCGGACGCGTGTAGGCGTACTGGGTGTCGGTGTCGATGTTCATCTTGATGGTGCCGTAGGAGACTGCGTCGGCGATTTCCTGGTCCGAAGAGCCGGAGCCGCCGTGGAAGACGAGGTCGAACGGGCTGTCCTTGCCGATCTTCGCACCCACCTGGGCCTGGATGTCCTTCAGGATCTCCGGACGGAGCTTGACGCCGCCGGGCTTGTAGACGCCGTGGACGTTGCCGAAGGTGAGGGCCGTGATGTAGCGGCCGTTCTCGCCGGCGCCCAGTGCCTCGATGGTGGCCAGGGCGTCTTCCACCGTGGTGTAGAGCTTCTCGTTGATCTCGTTCTCAACGCCGTCTTCCTCGCCGCCCACGGTGCCGATCTCGACCTCGAGGATCATCTTGGCGGCAGCGGTGCGCTCCAGCAGTTCACGGGCGATGCGCAGGTTTTCCTGCAGGGTCTCGGCGGAGCCGTCCCACATGTGCGAGTTGAAGATCGGGTTGCGGCCGGCCTTGACCTCAGCCTCGGAGGCGGCGAGCAGCGGCAGGACAAAGCCGTCCAGCTTGTCCTTGGGGCAGTGGTCCGTGTGCAGGGCGATGTTGACGCCGTAGTTCTTGGCGACTTCGCGGGCGAACGCCGCGAAGCCCAGGGACCCGGCAACCATGTCCTTGGTGGAGGCGCCGGACCAGTAGGCCGCACCGCCGGTGGAGACCTGGACGATGCCGTCGGACTCGGCTTCGGCGAAGCCGCGCAGGGCTGCGTTCAGCGTCTGTGAGGATGTCACGTTCACGGCCGGGAATGCGAAGCCGCCCGCCTTTGCGCGGTCGATCATCTCGGAGTAGATCTCTGGGGTTGCAATGGGCATGCTGACTCCTATGCTGAGGTTCGTCTGTGGGCTGGTAACCCTGGAGTACCGCTTACGGCTAGCACCATCCTAGTCATTTACGCCCGAAGAGTGTTCCGGATTACGCCCCACGTGCTGGTGGAACACGTGCCGGCGCACCCAGGCGTGCATGGCGATGGCCGCGGCGGACGCCGCGTTGATGGACCGGGTGGAGCCGAACTGCTCGATGGACAGGGTGGCCACGGCGGCCTCATGGACCTCCGGCGTCAGCCCGGGTCCTTCCTGGCCGAATACCAGGACGCAGTCCTTGGGCAGTTCGTAGGTTTCCAGCGGAACCGAATCGGGGAAGATGTCGATCCCGATGATCGCCAGGCCCTCCCCCTCGGCCCAAGCCACGAAGTCCTCCACCGTGGGGTGGTGGCGGACGTGCTGGTAGCGGTCGGTGACCATGGCGCCCCGCCGGTTCCACCGGCGTCGTCCGATGATGTGCACTTCCTTCGCTAGGAACGCGTTGGCGGTGCGCACCACCGTGCCGATGTTCAGGTCGTGCTGCCAGTTCTCGATGGCGACATGGAAGTTGTGGCGCCGCGAGTCGAGTTCCGCCACGATCGCCTCGTGCTTCCAGTACCGGTACTTGTCCAGCACGTTGCGGCGGTCCCCGTCGGCAAGGAGATCGGGGTCCCAGTGGTCCCCTTCCGGGAGTTCACCCTCCCAGGGCCCGACGCCGACCTCCGCCGTGTGCGGGCGGGCCTCCTCAGGTTGGGGGTTGGGTTCGTCTGGGAGGCCGGGCGCTTGGTTCACCCCTCAACACTAGACTGGAGCACTGGAGCATTCATCACCCGTGGAGGTAGACGTGGCAGAAGCAGACCAGGTAGCAGGAAACCCGGCGGTATACCGCAGCGGCCAGGAGATCGAGTGCTGGCTTACGGACATGGACGGTGTCCTGGTGCACGAGAACCAGGCA
The DNA here is from genome assembly GCF_014644515.1 of Pseudarthrobacter scleromae. Lineage (NCBI taxonomy): Bacteria > Bacillati > Actinomycetota > Actinomycetes > Micrococcales > Micrococcaceae > Pseudarthrobacter > Pseudarthrobacter scleromae. Next base: position 109,351 of record NZ_BMKV01000006.1, read on the forward strand.
GTCCCAGGCGCCGCCGAGCTCATCCAGCGCTGGGTGGACACGTCCAAGCGCTTCCTGGTGCTCACCAACAACTCCATCTTCACCCCGCGCGACCTTGCTGCCAGGCTGCGCGCGTCCGGCCTGGAGGTCCCCGAAGAGAACATCTGGACCTCGGCCCTGGCCACCGCCCAGTTCCTGAAGAACCAGGTGGAAGGTTCCGGATCAGGTAACCGCGCCTACACCATCGGTGAGGCAGGACTTACGACGGCGCTGCACGAGGCAGGCTTCATCCTCACCGACCAGGACCCGGACTTCGTCGTGCTCGGCGAAACCCGCACGTATTCCTTCGAGGCGATCACCATGGCCATCCGCCTCATCCTGGCCGGCGCCCGCTTCATCGCTACCAACCCGGACGCCACCGGGCCGTCCAAGGACGGCCCCATGCCGGCCACCGGGGCCATCGCAGCACTTATCACCAAGGCAACCGGGCGGGAGCCCTACATTGTGGGCAAGCCCAATCCGATGATGTTCCGCTCGGCCATGAACCAGATCGATGCCCATTCTGAGACCACGGCGATGATCGGGGACCGGATGGACACGGACATCATCGCTGGCATGGAAGCCGGCCTGCACACCGTCCTGGTCCTGACGGGCATCACCCAGCGCGACGAGATCGGTTCATACCCGTTCCGGCCCAACCAGGTCCTGAACTCCGTGGCCGATCTTAAGAACCAGATTTAGCAGGGGCGCTAGAAGACTGTCACCCGGGATCCGCCGCGGGGCAGCGGGAAGTGCTCGTCCAGCAGCTGTTCAAGGACCGGCCGGTACACGTTGGGGTTCCATCCGGGGCTTGCGTGGGCAGGCCTGGCGCCTTCGGTGTGCAGGCTGCTCGAGACCATGTTCGCCTTGAATGCCACGGCCCAGGCCTCCACCGCCGTCTGGTAGCGGACCGTGCGGTCCCGGGGGTTGCCGATGTAGGCCATCTTGGCGCCACCCAGCTTGCCGGCGAACCTGCTGCCGTCAAAGTAGTAGATGTAGGCCGATTCGGACTGGATCAGCAGGCTCGAGGGAGCAATCGGGGACAGCTGTTCGAGGGTCTGGTCAAGGATCTGGCGCCAGCTCCGCTCGTCCTTGTGGATGACCCGCTCACCAAGCTCGTACCCTCCGCGAAGGGTGGACGGGAACCGGAAGCCCCGCTCGTACAGGAACACCACGCCGTCGAACCAGCTCTGGTCCAGGACATCGTGCTTGCTGTAGGGGCTTGAGTCCAGCACGATGAACTGAACCTCCACACCGTGGATTTCCAGGAGCCGTGCAGCAACCTGGGTGGCCACCATTCCGCCGAAACTGTGGCCGTAGAAGAACAGCTTTGTGAGCTTCTGGGCCCGGACATGCTCGATGACGGCAATGACGATGTCGTCTATATCCAGGCCCTGGTTGGAGTACCCCACGGCGGCCAGCCGCGCCCGCTTGTTCAGGGCCCCGCGGAGCGAGTTGAGGATCCACTGCGACTCCTCCCAGCTGGTCTTGTATCCGGGGAACAGGAACCAGCTGGCGTCCGGGTAGTAGGTGTCGGCAAAGTCGTCAGCAACAGTGAGGATCCGGTCCGTGCGGCGCTGGGCCTGCACCTCCCGGGTCAGCAGCATGTCTGCCGCGAGCAGCCCGGCAGCACCGGTGCCTGCCAGGAAGCCACGCCGTGAGAACTGTTTGAGGGCAGCACCTTCTGCCAGCAGCCGGGCCCCTGGGACCACGGGCCGGCCCTGCGGACTTACCTCCCCCTCATACGGCACGCCTCTACCGTAGGCACAATCGAAGACGCTGCCGCAAGAATCCCGGTGTAACCATTGAGTGACACCCGGTCAGCGGGCACCTCTCAACTTGCCGCCTGGCCCTCCGAGGCCGGCAGGGGTACCGCGTCCTCCTGCCGGCGCCGGCGGAACTCCAGACCAATGTCGTTGTACCGGCCCAGCAGGTCCGGGCCGGCGAAAGCACTGGGGGTGTCCAGCAGGCCGAAAATCCAGTCGCTTGCAGTCAGCAGTTCGGCGTCCGAGTACTCCTCCAGCGGCCGGCCGCACAGCTCTTCCAGGCGTCCGGTCGGCACCAGCGGGTAGCCATCAGCAAAGTCCTCGCCGTCCTCCGTCATGTCGGTGAGGACGTCGATGAGTGCCAGCGGCTGCTGCGTCGGGTCTGGCTGCCCGGCCCATCCGTCCGAGCCTGGGGAAAAGACCAACGACACCCCGCTGCCGTAAATGCCCGGCAGCGTGTCGCTATCGATGGCGTTCAGGTCGCTCCGGAGGCCGGCAAGGGCGGAGGACTCCACCTTCTCGGCTGCCGAGAGGTCAACGCGGATGTGGGAGCGGATTCCCATCCGGCGGACGCGCCGGATAATGTGCACGAGTTCGGGGCGGGAGCTTTGGTTCAGGCTGCCCCTGATATCGATCCGGACGACGTCGGCAGGGACATCAAGGTTAACGAATGCATTTAATGCGCGGTCCATAGGTACTCCAAAAGAGGGTGTCTATGGCCGACGGCTCAACCTCGGTAAGCGTAACCCCCCGCAGAAGCCCGGCACAACCCGTCAGTAACAAGGAAGTGGGCCGGTTGCCGGCTATGCGCTTTGGTCGGCCTGCCGCTTTCCGGGCTCCTGGAAGTGGGTGCGGCTTCCAACGCCTCCCACCGAGTCAACCAAAGACTTGGCAATGTCCCTGAGTTTGGTGTTGGTGTTGCTGGAGGCTTCGGTGAGGATGGCCACTGCGGCTTCCTGGCTGCACCTGTTCTGGGCCATCACAATTCCTATGGCGAGGTCGATGATGGTCCGGGACTCCAGGGTGGCGCGGAGATTGGCGGCGCTGTCCGTGTGGAGGGAGAACCGCACGGCCAGGCGGAGCGCCTGGGAGATTTCGCGGGTGAATTCGCGTGCCCTCGCAACGGCACGCTCATCGAATTTGTGCGGGGCGTCCGAGTACAGGTTGAGCGCGGCCTTCGCCTCCCCGTGGAGGTTGAAGGGCAGGGACAGCACGGACCGCAGCCCATGGGAGGCAACGGCTGCAGCGTAGTCGGGGCCCCAGCGGTTCTCCTCAAACAGGTCCGGAACGTTGACTTCGCGTTCCTCCTTGGCGGCCGTGAGGCAGGGGCCCTGTGCGAGGGAGTACTGGATCTCATCCACTTCCCGGGCCGAGTCGCTGCTCCAGCCGATGGTGGCGGCCTTCCGGTCGCGGAGCAGCGTGATGCCGCACAGGGCGTCGTCGCCGTCGCCGGCCATCTGGTGCGCGGAAAAACGCGCCAGTTCGTTGAGGAAGTCCTCGAAGTCGGCGCTTTCCAAAATGAGGTTCTGGACCTGGTCGGTGGTGCTCAAGGGCTGTTCAGGGGGGAGCATGGTGCACGTTCTCCGTACGGGAAGAGGGGTTATCGCACATGATAGAACAGCCCCGCGTTGCGGTCCAACGGGCCGGCGGCCGCCCAACCGGCCCGTTGGACCTATATACCGTGGCGACGAATGCTCAGGACAGGCCGAGCTCGTCCTTGCCGAATGCGAACAGGTAGGGCACACCGGCTTCGGCCTCGATCTTTTCCTTGGCTCCGGTGTCGCGGTCCACGATGACGGCCACGGCCACCACGTTGCCTCCGGCCTTCCGGATGCCTTCCACCGCCGTCAGCGCGGAGCCGCCTGTGGTGGACGTATCCTCCAGCACCAGGACGTTGCGGCCTTCCACGGAGGGGCCCTCCACCTGGCGGCCCATGCCGTAGGACTTCTGCGCCTTGCGGACCACAAACGCGTCGACAGTCCGCCCGGCGTCCACGGCGGCGTGCATCACTGCGGTACCTACCGGGTCCGCGCCCATGGTGAGCCCGCCGGCGCACTCAAAGTCGATGCCGGCGTCGTCCGCCAGGGCCAGCATCACCTGGCCCACCAGCTTGGAGGCCTCGTGGTGCAGCGTGATCCGGCGGAGGTCGATGTAGTAGTCAGCCTCGGCTCCGCTGGACAGGGTTACTTTGCCGCGGACCACGGCGAGTTCCTTGATCAGTTCCAGCAGTCGGGCACGGGCGGCTGCAGTATCCACTGCAGTGTCACTGGGGGAAGTCATGGTCTCCAGTTTAGTGCGGGCGGGCCGGTGTGGATGCTTGAGGCCTGTCGCCGAGGCTGGCTAGTCTGGACCATATGCGCGAACTCCAGGCAAAGATCATTGAGGAAATGGGCGTCCAGCCCCGGATCGACCCCGCCGGGGAGGTGCGCAAGCGCGTCACATTCCTGAAGGACTACCTCAAGGCCACCCACACCAAGGGCTTCGTCCTGGGCATTTCCGGCGGACTTGACTCATCACTGGCCGGGAAGCTTGCCCAGCTGGCGGTGGACGAGCTCGAGGCCGAAGGGGTGGACGCAAACTTCGTGGCGGTACGGCTGCCCTACGGCGTCCAGCACGACGAGGAGGATGCCCAGGCCGCCCTGGACTTCATCCAGCCCAAGACCCAGTGGACGTTCAACATTTCGGCCGCCGTGGACGGGTTCGAGGATGAGTTCGAGAAGACCGTGGGCTCGGAAATATCCGACTTCCACAAGGGCAACACCAAGGCACGCACCCGCATGATCGCCCAGTATGCGCTGGCGGGAGAACACAACTACCTGGTCATCGGCACGGACCACGGCGCAGAGTCCGTCACAGGCTTCTTCACCAAGTACGGCGACGGCGGCGCGGACATCCTTCCGCTTTTCGGCCTGAACAAGCGGCAGAACCGGGCCCTGCTGGCCGAGCTCGGCGCCCCCGCCCGCGTCTGGGAAAAAGTGCCCACGGCGGACCTGCTGGACGACAGGCCGGGCCGCACCGACGAGGACGAGCTCGGCCTGAGCTACGACCAGATCGACGACTACCTCGAAGGCCGGGACGTGCCTGAATCAGCGGCTGCGTCCATCGAAGAGAAGTACCTGCGCACGCGGCACAAGCGCACCGTCCCGGTCACCATCTTTGATACGTGGTGGAGGCACCAGGGCCCCGAGGAGCCACGCGCCGGGCTGTAGGGTTTCAGCGGGCCGGGCGCGCCTTGTCCCCCGCCAGCTGCTGGGTAATGCGGTGGGCCTCGGCCATCAGGAGGCTGCCCAGTTCCTCCTGCCGCCCGGGCTTGAAGCGCGGTTCGATGCCGGTCAGGGAGAGCGCCCAGGCGGGCCTGCCCGAGGCATCGAAAACTGCTGCGCCCATTCCCCAGCTCCCTTCCAGGACAAGGCCCGGATTCACCGAGTAGCCTGCCAGGCGGGTCTGGGCAAGGTTGGCCCGAACCCGCTCCAGGGTGTGTGACGCAGCGAAAGCACCCGCGTGCTCCGCCCAGCGGACGAGCAGCTCTTCCTGCTCGGTTTCCGGCAGGAAGGCCATGATCGCGGTGCCGGCCGAGGCAACGCCCAGCGGGAAGCGCACGCCCTCGTGCAGGACAAAGGACCGCACCGGGAAGCTGCCCTCCTCCCGCAGCAGGCACACTGTTTCGGAGCCACGGCGGATGGAAAAGAAGGCGCTCTCGCCGGTGGCTTCGGCCAGCCGGCGGAGGCTGGGCCGGGCGATGTCCTCGAGGGGAAACCGCGCTGATGCCACCGACCCCATCAGGAGGATCTCCGGACCCAGCACCCAGTTGCCGGAAACGGCGTCGTGGTCCAGCAGCCCCTCCGAGGCGAGTGAGGAGAGGAGGCGGTGCACGGTGGGCCGGGTGAGGCCGGATTCCTTGACCAGGCCGGTGAGCGCCATGCCCTCCGCGCTCCGGCCCACGAGCCGTAACAACCCTGCAATCCGGCTCACCACCTGGGCTCCCTGTATCGGTAAAGTGTTCATACCCTCCCCTTCACTGTCCACATTATGGATGGGCAACATCATACCGTCCACAGTGTGAAATGGCCTTAATCCAGGGTCAAAGCTGCGTCTTGACACCCCCCTCAATCCCTCATAGTGTCCACTTCCAGACCTCTTGTCCACAAAGTGGATAAGGCCGGATGCTCGATGAGGAGAGTCATGACAAAGCTTCAATCCACTGCCGCCGCTGCCCTGGGGGACGTCCTGCGGGACGGCATGACACTCGCTGTGGGCGGGTTCGGCCTCAGCGGGATCCCCGCGGATCTGATAGAGGCCGTCCGGGACTCCGGAGTGAAGGACCTGACGGTGGTCTCGAACAACATGGGCGTGGACGGCAAAGGCCTGGGCATCCTGATCGACGCGGGGCAGGTCCGTATGGTCATCGCCAGCTATGTCGGCGAGAACAAGCTGTTTGCCGAGCAGTACCTGGCCGGCCGGCTGGAGGTGGAGTTCACCCCGCAGGGCACCCTGGCAGAACGGCTCCGTGCCGGCGGAGCAGGCATCCCCGCCTTCTACACCAGGACCGGAGTGGGCACCCTCGTTGCCGAAGGCAAGCCGCACGAGGTGTTCGACGGCGAAACGTACGTCCGCGAGCGCGCCATCCGCGCCGACGTCGCGCTTGTCCATGCGCACACTGCAGACACGGACGGAAACCTTATCTACCGCTACACGGCCCGGAACTTCAATCCCATCGTTGCCACCGCAGGCCTCCTGACCATCGCCGAAGCCGAAGTGATTGTGGAACCGGGCCACCTGGATCCCAACCACATCGTCACCCCCGGCGTGTACGTGCAGCGACTCGTGCAGGCCCGGGACCGGGCCAAGGACATCGAGCAGCGCACGGTGCGTCCGGCTTCACGCCGTGCAGCGTCAGAAGCCGTGCCGGCCTGATCCCCTTCCCTACCTACCGAAAAGGAGAACCCCATGGCCTGGACCAGGGATGAAATGGCTGCGATTGCGGCCGAAGAATTGAACGACGGCGACTACGTGAACCTGGGCATCGGCATCCCAACGCTGGTGGCCAACAACCTGCCGGACGGCGTCCGCGTGGTCCTGCAAAGCGAGAACGGCCTGCTGGGCATGGGCCCCTTCCCCTACGAGGGCGAGGAAGACGCGGACCTGATCAACGCCGGCAAGCAGACGGTCACCGTGCTCCCGGGCGGCAGCATCTTCGACTCCGCCACCTCGTTCGGCATGATCCGGGGCGGACACGTCAAAGTTGCCATCCTCGGCGCCATGCAGGTCTCCGGCAACGGCGACCTGGCCAACTGGACCATCCCCGGCAAGATGGTCAAGGGCATGGGCGGCGCCATGGACCTCGTGGCCGGAACCCCGCGCGTGGTGGTCCTTACCGAGCACAATGCCAAGGACGGCACGGCCAAGATCGTGACGGAGTGCACCCTGCCCCTCACCGGGCTGGGCTGCGTGGACCGGATCATCAGCGACCTCGCGGTGTTTGACCTCGTCAAGGACGAGGACGGCAGGCGGCAGCTCACGCTCACCCGCCTGGCGCAGGGGGTCACCGTGGAGGAGATCCGGGAGAAGACCGGAGCAGGGTTCACCGTGGAACTGGACAACGAGGAAGTGGCGGCATGAGCCTGCAGGAACAGTTCGGAAAGGACGTCCTGCTGACCGGCTGGGGGCACAGCCCGTTCGGCAAACTGGCGGACGAGACGCTGGAGTCACTGATCGTCCAGGTTGCCACCGAGGCGATTGCGAATGCCGGGATCGAGCCGGGCCAGATCGACGAAATCTACCTGGGCCAGTTCAACTCCGGCATGATGCCCCTCGCCTTCCCGTCCTCGCTGGCGCTGCAGGTCTCGCCGGACCTGGCCAACGTTCCAGCCACGCGGGTGGAGAATGCCTGCGCCTCAGGCTCCGCCGCGTTCCAGCAGGGCACGAAATCCCTGCTCGCGGGCACGGCGAAGACGGTGCTGGTGATCGGCGCCGAGAAGATGACGCATGCCGGGGCCGACGTCGTAGGGGCCGGGCTGCTGGGTGCGGACTACGACATGGCCGGCAAAGCATCCACCACCGGCTTCACCGGGCTCTTCGCCGAGGTGGCCAAGCACTACGGGAAGCGGTACGGCGCCGGGAACCTGGGTGACGTCCTGGGCTCCATCGCCGCGAAGAACCACCGCAACGGCGTGGACAACCCCTACGCCCAGCTCCGCAAGGACCTCGGCGAGGACTTCTGCCGCACCGTGTCGGACAAGAACCCCATGGTGGCCGATCCGCTGCGCCGCACGGACTGTTCCCCCGTCTCAGACGGCGCCGCCGCCGTCGTGCTGTCCGTGTCCCCCACGGGAGGTGCCACTGCTCCGGTCCGCCTCGCCGGCTTCGGCCAGGCAAACGACTTCTTCCCGGCAGCCCGCAGGGACCCCACCGCCTTCGCCGCGACCCGCGTGTCCTGGCAGCGCGCCATGGCGATGGCCGGCGTCGAACTGGCGGACCTGGACTTCGCCGAAGTCCATGACTGCTTCACCATCGCGGAACTACTCATGTACGAGGCCATGGGCCTGACCGAGCCGGGCAAGGGCGCCCGGGCCATCGAAGAAGGGTGGGTCTTCAAAGACGGCAAGCTGCCCGTGAACGTCTCAGGCGGGCTGAAGGCCAAGGGCCACCCGGTGGGCGCCACAGGGGTGTCACAGCACGTCATCTCGGCGATGCAGCTCACCGGAACCGCCGGCGGCATGCAGCTTGCCAAGCCCCGCCGGGCCGCAGTCCAGAACATGGGCGGCGTGGGCATCGCCAACTACGTGAGCATCCTCGAGGCCGTCTAGACCGGGGAGTTTTAGCTGCGGGACCGGATCAGGGCCGCGATCTCCGCGAAACCCAGCCGCTCCGCGTTCTGGAGGGCGGTCCGGCCCTCCGGATCGCGGATGTCCGGGTCGGCACCGGCGTCCAGGAGCAGGCGCACCACCTCCAGCTGCCGCGGGCCGCCGTTGTTGAGCAGGATGGCTTCCTGCATTGCCGTCCAGCCCAGGTTGTTGACGTGGTTCACGGGCACCCCGGCCGCGATCAGGATCTGCACCGTCTCCACGTGGCCGTGCTCGCTGGCGGGAATGAGTGCCGTCCCGCCGTAGCGGTTGGTGCTGGCAACATCCGCCCCCGCCGCCAGTGTCAGCCGGAGTACCTCGTTGAAGCCTTCGGCTCCGGCATAGAGGAACGCTGAGTCCTGGATGGCGTCCTTGGCGTTGACGTTCCCGCCCCGCCCGATCAGCCCGGCAACCAGCGGGGCGTTGTTCGCCTTGGCGGCGGCAATCACTTCCTGGTCAAGCTGGGCCTGTTCCGCGGCGGACAGGGCCAGCGGGGGTGGCGTGGCGGGTGCCGACGTGGGGGGCTGTTCGGGAGCGCTCCGGGGGCTGGAGGATGCCGCCTGCGGCTCCGCTGGACCGGCCTGGCAGGCGCTGAGCACCAGCCCGCCGGCGGCAAGCATCACGGCCGTCCGGAATCGCCTCATACGCGGAGCCTACCTGGCAGTGCCGGCGATGGCATCAGCCCCTGCCGAGGCGCAGGCTTCATCCAGCGCACCGTCCGGAGCACCTCCGACGCCGATGCCTGCCACCGAGACGCCGTTAATCTTCAGCGGGACGCCGCCGGCCAGGAACAGGGTGCCGGGGAGGTCGGCGATGGAAGGGCCGGTGCCGTTGATGCGCTTGGCCAGTTCACTGGTGGGGGCGCCGAAAGCGGCAGCTGTGTATGCCTTTTGCCTGGCCGCTTCGATGGTGTGTTCGGCTGCGTTGTCACCGCGGAGCAGCGCCTGGAGGGTGCCGAACCGGTCCACCAGCGCGACCGTGACGAAGGGCAGCTTGTCAGCCTGGCATTTGGCCAGGGCGGCGCTGACTGCTGTGGCCGATGCCCCAACGCTGATGCGGTTCTGCTGCACCACGGTGTCGGGCGCAGGCTGGACATCGACGGCGGGGACGGCTGCCGGTGCGGGGCTCGTCCCGGCGTTGGCTGCCGCAGTCGCTCCTGCGGTCAGGACGAGGGCGCCGGCAGCGGCGGCGGCAAAGGCTTTGTGCGACTTCTTCATAGTGTCTCCTTGGAGGTCATGGTGGGTACGCACCAATCCTTCCGGGGGCAGCGGCACCCGGCATCGGGCCTTCGTCTGCAGAGGCCTCCCCCCAATGGCCAGCCGTATCAGCCACATGGCTGAGAGACCAGCATTGGCGGGGGCAATAGCATGGAAGGTAGCGCTTCCCACCAGCCAGAACGGGACATCCCATGCCTACCCGAGCCGCCGGCACTGCCCCGGCCACCGCTGCCGCCCCGGGAACCACACCCCGGCGGAGTGCACCCCGCACCGGCCTGGGCAGCATCGAAACCGCGGTGCACCTGGGCTTCGCCGTGCTGCTGGTGGCCTCGCTGGTCCGCTACGTGATGCGGCACAGCCCGGCCGACAACCTGATGATCCTGGGCCTGGCTGCCGCAGCGAGCCTGCTCTATGCCGCCGTGGCCGTGCTAGCAGCGCGGGGCAGGCCGGGCCTGCCGTGGATGTTCACCCTGGTGGCTGTTTGGGCAGTGCTGGTGGTCGCGGCTCCGAGCTTTGCCTGGTGCTCGTTCGCGCTCTTCTTCCTCTGCCGGAGCGCTTTGGCCGGAACCGCCGCGTATCTGGCGGCAGGCACAACTACGGCAGCCACCGCAGCAGGGCTGTTCCGGATGAGTGACGGCACGGACCTCGCCATACTTCTTGGCCCGCTGGCCGTGGGCGCCATGCTGACTCTCATCTATGACCGGATCCAGCACGACGCCGAGGAGCAGCGCCGCCTGCACGCCGAGGTGTCCGCGGCCCAGGAACAGCTGGCAGCCAGCGAACGCCGCGCGGGCACCATTGCCGAGCGGGAACGGGTCTCCCGGGAAATCCATGACACCGTCACCCAAGGGCTGGCCAGCAGCCTGCTCCTGCTCGAGGCCGCGGGGCGGGCCTGGCCACGTGATGCGGCGCGGGACGAACTCCGGCACGCTGCCGGGCTCCTGCGCACCAGCCTGTCCGAAACCCGCAGCCTCGTCCACGAACTGGCTTCCCCCGGGCTGGACGGATCGCCGCTGCCCGAAGCCCTCCTCGTCGCGGCGAGGCAGTATGTGCCCCAGGCCCGGCTTATGGTGACCGGCGGACCGCGGCCCGTGTCCGGAGAGGTGCGCCATGCCCTGCTCCGTGTCGTGCAAAGCGCCGCCTCCAACATCAAGCTCCACGCGTCAGCCACTGCCGCCACCGTGACCCTGGGATTTCTTCCGGAGGCCGTCACCCTGGACGTTTACGACGACGGCACCGGCTTTGATCCGGCGGCGGCAGCACCGCCGTCGGACGCGGGAGGGTACGGGCTGAGGGCCATGCGCCAGCGGGTGGAACAGCTGGGCGGCACCTTGTCCGTGGAAAGCTCGCCCGGGGAAGGGACCATCGTTGCCGCCCAGTTGCCTTTGCCCTCCACCGGACAGGTCACTTCGGGGGAACCGGCATGAGCGCAATCACCGTCCTGCTGGTGGATGACCACCTCGTGGTGAGGAGCGGGCTGCGGGCCCTCCTGGGAACGCAGCCCGACCTGGAGGTCATCGGAGAGGCAGCATCCGGAGAAGAAGCGCTCGAGCGGGTGCGGGAGCATTCCCCTGGCGTGGTGGTCATGGACCTCGCCATGGGTAGCGGAATGGACGGGATCGAAGCAATCCGGAAGATCCGCGAGCGCAACAGCGGCCAGGCGGTCCTCGTCTTCACCACCTACGACTCCGATGCCGATATTGTGCGGGCCGTGGACGCCGGCGCCATGGGGTATTTGTTGAAGGATGCCACGCCGGAAGAAATTTTCACTGCCATCCGGGGTGCCGTCCAGGGCAAGAGCGTCATGAGCCCGCCTGTGGCATCGCGGTTGTTCCAGCAGCTGCGCAACCCTGAAGAAATCCTCACTCCGCGCGAAGCCGAACTGCTGAGCCTCCTGACGGAAGGGCTGAGCAACCGTGAACTTGGCCGGCGCCTCTTTATCTCCGAAGCCACGGTGAAAACGCATCTTGCCCACATCTACACCAAGCTTGGGGTGGACACCCGGGCGGCCGCGATTGCCACCGCTATCCGCCGCGAAGGGATGCGCTGACCTCGCCAAATGTTGCACAACCCTTGCAAGCGCGGCCTGCGCCCCGTACGTTGGGGACTGCGGGGGACGTTCTCCTCGCACTCCGGGCCGATGGCACGGGGAGAGAATCAGAGTCACACGAAGGAATGCAGCCATGGCAACAGGCACAGTTAAATGGTTCAACGCCGAAAAGGGTTTTGGCTTCATTGCCCCCGATGACGGGTCCGCTGACGTTTTCGCCCACTACTCGGCAATCGCCAGCAGCGGATACCGCTCACTCGATGAGAACCAGAAGGTTGAATTCGATGTGACCCAGGGCCCCAAGGGTCCGCAGGCGGAGAACATCCGCCCGCTCTAAGGTTTAGGTGACCGCCGGCAATGCCGGCGGAACCCGGTATCCTGCAGCGGCTTCTCCAGCATTTTGCTGGAGGGGCCGCTGTTTTGCTCCCCCGCCTGCTGGCCGCCGCTTCACCATCACCCTACGCACCTGAAATTTGGGACAATCGGAGGGTGACGGGACAGGACCAGGACCCTTGGGAAGAGTTCGACCAACTGGGCCCCGCTGCGCCCGACCGCGTTCCCGGGCACCCCGGCGGTGAACCCCTGGGCTTCGGGTTCCGGACCGGCGTCCGCAGCGCGCGCGTCGCGGTCGGGTTCGCCATTTACACGCTGGCGCTGGGAACTGTCCTGGCGCTGACCGGATGCATTGTCTTCGCCGCCAGGGGGCAGTGGCTGCTCGTGGGCCTGATGCTGGCCATCGAGGCAGTCTTTGTTTTCGCCTTCAGCCGCCTCGTTGCGCAGGCCCGGAACCGGTCCGGCCGCCGCCGTCCGCGCGGTCATGGTTTCCCGGAAAAGCCTGCTTGACCTTGACGCGGCGTCAACCCCTACGCTCAGACCATGGACGCAACGGATGCCAAGGCGGGAACTGACTGGTCCATCCAGGACGTGGCACGGCTCGCCGGCACCACAAGCCGTACGCTGCGGCACTACGACGAGATTGGACTGCTGAAGCCCAGCCGGGTGGGCAGCAACGGCTACCGCTATTACGACGGCGCCGCCCTCCTGCAGCTGCAACGGATCCTCCTGCTGCGGGAACTTGGCCTCGGACTGCCGGCCATTGCCGAGGTCTTCCACCAGCAGGCAGATCCCGTCAAGGCCCTGGACCGGCACCTGGAATGGCTGGCACAGGAACAGGAGCGGCTCGCGCGGCAGATGGCGTCCGTCCGGCAAACGATCGAAACAGTGAAAGGCGGAGGAGACATGGTGGCGGAAAAGATGTTCGACGGGTTCGACCACACGCAGTACAAGGACGAGGTGGAAGAGCGCTGGGGCAAGGACTCCTACGCGAAAAGCGACGCCTGGTGGCGTGGAATGGGCGCGGCAGAACAGCGGGAGTGGAAGTCCCGCGCCACGAAGCTGGGCAATGACTGGATAGCTGCTGCAGGTTCAGGGCTTTCCCCTGCCGGTCCCGAAGCGCAGGACCTGGCGCGGCGGCACGTTGCGTGGCTGACGTCCGTCCCGGGCACCCCGGCCGCGGAGGACGGCGGAGACGTCAAGGGCTATGTTGTGGGCCTGGCGGAGATGTATGTTGCCGATGCCCGGTTCGCGGCCAATTATGGCGGCGAGCAAGGAGCAGGCTTCGTGCGGGACGCGCTGCTGGCTTACGCAGAGAAGCACCTCTAGGCGAACGCCGATTTCCCGGTCACGGCCCTCCCCACGATGAGGGAGTTGATCTCGTAGCTGCCTTCGTAGGTGTACAGGATTTCTGCATCGCCGAACAGCTTGCCCATTTCGAAGTCGGCACTGATACCGTTGCCACCCAGCAGGGACCGCCCCATGGCCACTGAGGCCCGGGCAAGCCTGGTGGTGGTGGCTTTGGCCATGGCTGCCTGCGCCATCTCCAGCTTCCCCTCCTCCTGGATCCGTGCCAGCTGCACCATCAGCGCGAGCGAGGCCGTGGCGTTTCCCAGGATGTCCGCAAGCTGCTGCTGGACCAGCTGGAACTGTGCCAGCTCCTTGCCGAACTGACGGCGCGCCAGTGAGTAGGAGCGGGCTATGTCGAACGCGGCGAGCTGGATTCCGGCGGCCTGCCAGCCCACCCAGGCCCGGGAGTCCCGCAGTAAGTCGTTGGCCTTGGCGAAGGATGTGGCCCCGGGCAGCAGGTTGGCCGCAGGAATCCGCACGTCCTGCAGCGTGATGTCCGCGTTCTGCATGATCCGCAGGCCGATCTTGTTGCAGATCTTGGCAGCCGTGTAGCCGGGCCGGTCCGTCTCCACCAGGAACGCCTTGACCTGGTGGTCCTCCACGTCGCGTGCCCAGACTAGGGCGAAGTCGGCGATGGTGCCGGCCCCGATCCAGCGCTTGGCGCCGTTCAGGACCCATTCGGCGCCGTCCAACCTGGCTGAGGTCTCGAGCCCGCCGGAGATGTCGGACCCATGGTCCGGTTCCGTCAGCGCGAACGCCCCAAGGCTGCTGAAGGCTTCCAGGCCCGGCAGCCAGCGGAGCTTCTGTTCCCCGGATCCCAGCTCCTTGATGGTGCCCACGATCAGCTCATTGTGGATGCCCGTGAGGGCGGAGAGGGACACGTCCGCCCTGGCCAGCTCCACGTACATCAGGCCCTTGAGGAGGATGGAGCTGCCGTCCACCTGGAGGGCACCCAGTCCGTATTCGCCCATTTCCGCCAGGAGGCCGAAAGGGAACTCTTCGCGGTTCCAGTACGGAATGGAGGGCCCGCGCACGTGATCCTGCAGGAATTCACGGACGCGGAGGTACCGCTCCCGCTCGGGCCCTGCCAGGAGGTCCGCGACGTACATGAGGTCGGCGTCGGGAAAGGGGGGCGCTTCGCCGCGTCCTTCCGGCCCCACCGGCATCCCCCTCCGCTTCGCCCAACCATTGGATGTCCTAGTATATTCACATCGCTGATAAAAGAGTGATGCGCGTCACCCGGACGAAAGGTGTTCGATGGGTACCCCATTGTCCCGCGATCCCATTGCCGAAGCCCGGCGGAACTGGGAGGAACATGGCTGGGCGGACGTCGCGGCCCCCATGGCTGCCATCACCGCCATCATGCGGACGCAGCAAATCCTGCTGGCCAGGATCGAGTCCACGCTCAAACCGTTCGGGCTGACGTTTGCCCGCTATGAACTCCTGGCCCTGCTGAGTTTCGCCAGGAAGGGCTCACTGCCCATGAACAAGGCGAGCGCACTCCTCCAGGTCCACCCCACGTCCATCACCAATGCGGTGGACCGGCTTGAGCGGGCGGGCCTGGTGGACCGGTCCCCGCATCCCACCGACGGCAGGACCACGCTGATTGAGCTCACCACCGCGGGGCGCACCCTGGCGAAGCGCTCGACGGCGGCTCTCAACGCCGAGGTGTTCAGCGCCCCGGGGTTTGATCCCGGCGACGTGGACCACCTGATCCGCATCCTGGGAGCCTTCCGCCGGAACGCCGGCGACTTCGAGGAGTGACGCCTGGCCTGGGGCATGACGCGACCTTCGGGATGGGCCCGTCAGCGGCGGACTTTTTCCCGCTTGAGCCGCCGCACCACGAGCAGGGCTACCGTCACTCCCAGCGCGGCGTAAACCGCGTAGTTCAGGAACCTGGAGTACTGCTCGATCAACTGGTATTGGGTGCCCAGCAGGTACCCGAGGCCGATCAGGGCCCCGTTCCAGAGTCCACTGCCCGCCAGGGTGTACACGCTGAAGGTGGCCAGCGGCATCCCGGATGCTCCGGCCGGGAGGGAAATCAGGCTGCGGACACCGGGGAGCAGCCGGCCGAAAAAGATCGAGGACCTGCCGTGGCGGCGGAACCATCCAGCTGCTTTCTCAAAGTCCTCCCGGTCCACCAGGGGGAGCCTGGACAGCCCTCGGATGGACCGTTGAAGGCCCAGCTTCGCGCCCAGCCAGTAGAGCAACAGCGCACCGAGGTAGGCCCCCAGGGTGCTGGTAACAAAGACGAGGATCAGCTGCAGGGAACCCTGTTTGGCGAGGTAGCCGGCCAGGGGAAGGATCACCTCGCTGGGGATAGGCGGAACCACCGTTTCGGCGAGGGTAAAAGCACCGACGCCCCACTCGCCCATGTGCTCTATGGTCCGGGCAGCAACGCCCACCAGGCCGGTCAAATTGTCAGTTGAGCCGCCAGCGCCTGCCGCCATTCCCCACATAGAACTCCCCATCTGCTTCCGGCCGTCCCGTCCTGTCTACCTTAAGCAGCTGGGAAAAAGCTGGACCAAAGTCAGGACGGCCGGGAACGGACATGCATCCGCTCCCCCTGGGTGCCGAAAAGGCTGAGGAACTCAACCGGTTTTCCATCCGCCCGGCCGAACCAGTGCGGGACGCGGGTATCGAACTCGGCCGCCTCCCCCGCCCCCAGGACGAGGTCCTGGCTGCCCAGCACCATACGGAGCTTTCCGTTGAGGACGTACAGCCACTCGTAGCCTTCGTGCACCTGCGGGTTGGGGTGGTCCAGCGGCCCGGCCGGCAGGATGTGCTTGTAGGCCTGGATTCCGCCCGGCTTCCGGGTAAGCGGAATGATGGTCATCCCCCGCGCTGTGATGGGCCGCAGGTGCACCCGGGGATCCCCCGTTGCGGGTGCACCCACCAGTTCATCAAGCGGGACGTGATAAGCCTTCGCCAGGGGCAGCAGCAACTCGAGGTTTGGGCGGCGCTGGCCGGACTCCAGCCTGGAGAGCGTGCTCACCGAGATGCCGGTGGCGTCTGCCACTGCTGACAGGGTGATGTCCCGGGCCAGGCGGAGTGCCCTGAGACGCGGCCCAACCGCCGCAAGCACAGCGTCCGTTCCCGAGCCCGTGCCGCTTTCTCCTTCCATATCCATGGCACCATATTGCCATTCCGGCAAAATACTTTGCCAGTCCAAACAGGAACGCAGCAGCATGGGAGCCATGACTGAAAACATCGAAACACTCCATGACGTCCTGATTGTTGGCGGCGGCGCTGCCGGACTGAGCGCGGCCCAGATGCTGGGCCGCAGCCGCCGTTCCGTGGCCGTGGTGGACAGCGGGGAACCGCGCAACGCCCCTGCCGCGGGTGTCCACGGCTTCCTGTCACGCGACGGGATCAGCCCCGGCGAGCTCCTGGCTGTCGCCCGCACGGAGGCTAAGGGCTACGGGGCTGCCGTGGTCCACGGCAGGGTCGTGGCTGCCGGCGGCGGCCTGGCGCAGGGCTTCCATGTAACGCTCGACGACGGCACGCAGCTGCGCGGGCGGCGCCTGCTGATTGCCACCGGGCTCACGGATGAGCTGCCCGCCGTCGACGGGCTGCGTGAGCGCTGGGGCAGGGACGTGCTGCACTGCCCGTTCTGCCACGGCTGGGAAGTGCGGGACCAGGCCATCGGCATCCTGGGGAACGGCCCGTGGTCAGTGCACCAGGCCCTGCTCTTCCGGCAGTGGAGCAGCAACATCACGCTCTTCCTGAACAACAGGGTTGCCCCGTCCGACGCCGAAACCGAACAGCTGGCGGCGCGCGGGATCCGGGTGGTGGACGGGGTTGCCGAGGCCGTCCGGGTTGAACGTGACCGGCTGCGCGGAGTCGCCCTGGCCGGAGGTCCGGAGATTGCCGTGGAGGCGCTGGTGGTGGGCCCGCGCGTCCATGCCCGGCTGGACGCCTTTGCCGGCCTTGGCCTGGCCCCGTCCGAACATCCGTCAGGAGCGGGAACCTACCTTGAAACGGATGCCGACGGCGGCACGCCCGTCCCCGGCGTCTGGGCGGCCGGCAATGTCACGGACCTGAAGGCGCAGGTGCTGGCCTCTGCGGCCACTGCCGCCTGGACCGCCGTCGTCATTAACAACCACCTCATGGCGGAGGAACTGGCGGCGGACATCGACGCCTACCGGAGGTCGCTGTCCCCTACCGGTGCCTGAACTCCGGCTGGCGCTTCTCCGTGAACGCCGCCATGCCTTCCTTCTGGTCCTCGGTGGCGAAGAGGGAGTGGAACAGCCGGCGCTCGAACAGCACCCCCTGGGCGAGCCCGGTCTCGAAGGCGGCGTTCACGGCTTCCTTGGCCACCATGGCCACTGGCCTGGACTTGGAGGCGATCACGTCGGCGGCCTTCAGGGCCTCGTCCACCACGTCCTCGGCGGGGACCACGCGGGACACCAGGCCGCAGCGGTCGGCTTCCTCCGCCCCGATGAACCGCCCCGTAAGGATCAGGTCCATGGCCTTGGCCTTGCCCACGGCGCGGGTCAGCCGCTGTGAACCGCCCATGCCGGGCAGGACGCCCAGGTTGATTTCCGGCTGCCCGAACTTCGCGTTGTCTCCGGCGATGACCAGATCGCACATCATGGCCAGTTCACAGCCCCCGCCCAGGGCGAATCCCGAGACGGCCGCAATGGTGGGGATGCGCAGCCGGGTGAAGTCTTCCCAGCCGCGGAACCAGTCGGCGGCGTACATGTCCATATAGCCCTGCGCCGCCATCTCCTTGATGTCGGCGCCGGCTGCGAAGGCCTTGCCGGAGCCGGTGATAACAACCGCCCCCACCCCGGGATCGGCATCCATGGCCTTGACCGCGGCCACCAGTTCCTCCATGGTGGCCTTGTTCAGGGCGTTCAGTGCCTGCGGGCGGTTCAATGTCACCAGGCCCACCCGGCCCCGCTGCTCCACAAGGATGTTCGCGTATTCCGTCACTCCGGGCTCCCGTCGTCCTGCGCTGCGCCCTGTGGCGCACTGCCTGCTGAGTTCTCTGGTCCGCCGCCCGCCGGGCGGCCGGACATATCGCGGATGTCGGTGATGATGCCGGAAAAGTCCCTTCCCGCGCCCTCCCCTGCCGCAAACGTACCGTAGATTTCCGCGGCGAGCGGTCCCATCCGGGCTGCCACCCCGGTGCTGTTGAGGGCGTTGACGGCCAATGAGAGGTCCTTGGCCATCAGGGCCCCGGCAAAACCTGGCTGGTAGTCACGGTTGGCCGGGCTGGTGGGGACGGGACCGGGCACCGGGCAGTTGGTAGTGAGGGCCCAGCATTGTCCAGATGCCGCGGAGGCCACGTCGAACAGCGCCTGGTGGCTCAGCCCCAGCTTCTCCCCCAGGACAAACGCCTCGCTGACGGCGATCATGGAGACGCCAAGGATCAGGTTGTTGCAGATCTTCGCGGCCTGGCCTGCGCCATGGGCACCGCAATGGACAACGCGCCTGCCCATCACGTCCAGCAGCGGCCGCACCGCCTCAAAGTCCGCGGCGTCCCCGCCCACCATGAAGGTGAGGGTGCCTGCTTCGGCCCCCACTACGCCGCCGGAGACCGGGGCATCCACGGAGCGGTGGCCGGCCTCGATGGCCAGGAATGCTGCTTCCCTGGCCTCGTCCACGTTGATGGTGGAACAGTCCAGGAACATGGTCCCGGGCTTCGCCGCCGCGAGCAGTCCGGGTTGCCCCGCCTGGCCGCGATAGGCGTCCAGGACATGGCGGCCGCTGGGGAACATGGTGAGGACCACGTCCGCTCCGGAGACTGCCTCGGGGGCGCCGGCTGCAACCGGGACGCCGCTGGCCTTGGCGGCTTCGAGGGCTGCCGGCACCACATCGAAGCCGGCCACGGAATAGCCTGCCTTGACCAGGTTCACGGCCATCGGACCGCCCATGTGTCCGAGGCCCAGGAAGGCGACAGTGTATTTTTCAGTCATGGTCAGGCTCCTTTAGCTGCGGGTCCACGCCCCGAAGGTCCAGTTCCCGGCTCCCCAGGGGCTCAAAAAAGCGCTCCACCTGCTCCGGCGCCACGTCCGCCAGGGTGGCCGGGTTCCAGCGGGGGTTCCGGTCCTTGTCCACCACCTGCGCCCGGATGCCCTCCCGGAAATCCGGCGCTTCCAGGAACCGCAGGCCCGTCCGGTACTCCTGCGCCAGGGCCTCATCGAGGGTGTGGCCTTTCGCGCGGCGCAGGGCGGCCAGCGTGACCTTCACCGACGTGGGCGATTTCGCCTCGATGGCGTCTGCCGCCTGAGCGGCCTCGTCGCTGCCCACGCCCTCGTAGCCCCGCAGGCGCCGGACGATGTCCCCGGCGTCATCCGCGGAGTAGCAGGCGTCAATCCATTCCCGCTGTCCCTGCAGCGCCGAGGGCGGCGCTTCCGTGCTGTAACGCCCGACGGCGGCTTCCGCTGTTTCGTGTTCCAGCGCCGCCACCAGGGCGGGCAGTTTTTCGGACGGCACGAAGTGGCTGGCCAGGCCAAGGTACAGCGCATCCGCTCCGTCCAGGTGTGCGCCGGTCAGGCCTGCGTGGGTTCCTGTTTCACCGGGGGCGCGGGACAGCAGGAACGTCCCTCCCACGTCGGGTGCAAAGCCGATGGTGGTTTCCGGCATCCCCGTGCGGGTGCGTTCGGTGACCACCCGGACGGACCCGTGGGCGGAAATTCCGACGCCGCCGCCCAGCACCAGCCCGTCCATCAGAGCCACATAGGGTTTGGGATAGCGGGCGATCAGGGAGTTGACCCGGTACTCGGTGGCCCAGAAATGCGCGGTCCGTTCCCCACCTTCCAGCATGTCCCGGTAGATGGCCACAATGTCGCCGCCGGCGCAGAGGCCCCGGTCTCCGGCGCCCTGCACCAGCACTGTGGCGACGCCGTCGTCGTCCGCCCAGGCGGTGAGCTGTTCCAGAAGCTGCCCCACCATGCCGGCCGTGAGAGCGTTGACCGCCCTGGGCCTGTTGAGGGTAATGACGCCCAGCCGGCCGCGGCGCTCAAACAGCACCTCCCTGCCGTCCACTGAAACCCCTGTATCAGCCGTGCCCTGCGGTGCGCTGTGCGTCATCAACTTCCTTCCGGCATCACGAAGCTGGCTCCGTGCCGTATTCCCGAGGGCCACCGCGTGGTCACCGTTTTGGTCTTGGTATAGAAGCGGAAAGCGTCCGCGCCGTGCTGGTTCAAATCGCCGAAACCCGAGGCCTTCCAGCCCCCGAACGTGTAGTAGGCGATGGGCACGGGGATGGGGACGTTGATCCCCACCATGCCCACGTCCACCCGGGTGGCGAAATCGCGGGCGGCATCACCGTCCCGGGTGAAGATGGCCACGCCGTTGCCGAACTCGTTCCTGGTGCAGAGCTCGAGCGCTTCGTCGTAGTCTGCCGCCCGGACCACGCACAGGACAGGGCCGAAGATCTCGTTGCGGTAGATCGCCATGTCCGTGGTGACGTGGTCGAAAAGCGTGGGTCCTACCCAGAAGCCGTCCTCATGGCCCGGCACACTGAGTCCCCGGCCGTCCGCCAGGAGCGTGGCCCCGGCGTCAGCCCCTGCCTGGATGTAGCCCTCGATGCGTTCCCTGGCGTCGGCCGACACCACCGGGCCAAAGTCGGACGCCTGGTCAAAGCTGTGGCCCACCTTGAGGGCTGAGACGCGGTCCTGGAGTTTGGCCACCAGCCGGTCCGCTGTTTCCTGACCTACGGGCACAGCAACGGAGATGGCCATGCAGCGCTCCCCGGCGGAGCCGTAGCCGGCGCCGATGAGGGCGTCCGCGGCCTGGTCCAGGTCGGCGTCGGGCATGATCACCATGTGGTTCTTGGCCCCGCCGAAGCACTGGGCCCGCTTTCCGTGGGCCGCGGCCGTGGCGTAAATGTACTGGGCAATCGGGGTGGAACCCACAAAGCCCACCGCCTTGACGCGCGGATCCTCCAGCAGCGCGTCCACGGCCTCCTTGTCGCCATTGACCACGTTGAACACCCCGTCCGGGACGCCCGCTTCGGTATACAGCTCGGCCAGGCGCAGCGGTACCGAGGGGTCCCGTTCGGAGGGTTTCAGGATGAAGGCGTTGCCGGCGGCCAGGGCAGGGCCGGACTTCCACAACGGGATCATGGCCGGAAAGTTGAACGGGGTGATGCCGGCCACGACGCCCAGGGGCTGGCGCAGCGAGTGGATGTCTATCCCCGGTCCGGCGTCGCTGGAGAACTCTCCCTTAAGCAGGTGCGGCGCCCCGGCGGCGAACTCCACCACCTCCAGGCCCCGCTGGATGTCGCCTTTCGAGTCGGCGAGTGTCTTCCCGTGTTCGGAGGACAGCAGCCGGGCGAGCGCGTCCAGGTCCCGGTTGACCAGGTCCACGAAACGCAGCAGGATCCTCCCCCGGCGCTGGGGGTTCATGGCCGCCCACTCAACCTGCGCCTTCTCCGCGACGGCAACAGCGTTCTGCACCTCGTCCCGGCCGGCAAGCGGCACGCGGGCCTGGACCTGGCCGTTGCAGGGGTCGAAGACGTCGCTAAAGCGGCCCGACAGGCCTGCCGGATGCTGGCCGTTGATGTAGTGGGAGAGTTCACGGACCATGACTGCACGCTCCTTCGCATGTGATCCAGGTCATTTCTGGTTGCGAATATACTCGGACTTCCTACTAACTTCCACCGGAGCTTGCGCGTCTTGTTCCGCTGTCCCAGCCACATGACGGGCACGCCGGGCTGGGGCACATTGGCGCCTGTTCCTGGCGAATGCAGCTGCATGCCTGGGCGTGTCCGCGCCGTTGTGCCCCGTTTCGGCGGCACTTCCAGATCCGCATTTCCGGCGCTCAAGGTAGGTTAGGAACTGTGAAGATAGCTACCTGGAATGTGAACTCGCTCCGTGCCCGCGCCGACCGCGTTGAAGCCTGGCTTCAGCGCAGCGACTGCGACGTCCTGGCCATCCAGGAGACCAAATGCAAGGACGACAACTTCCCGTGGGAGCTCTTTGAACGGATGGGCTACGAGGTGGCCCACTTCGGCGTGAACCAGTGGAACGGGGTTGCCATCGCCTCCCGTGTGGGGCTGGAGGACGTTGAGCGGACGTTCCTGGACCAGCCCTCCTTCGGCAAAGCAGGCAAGGACCCGGTCCAGGAGGCCCGCGCCATGGCTGCAACCTGCGCCGGAGTCCGCATCTGGAGCCTCTATGTCCCCAACGGCCGTTCCCTGGACGACGAACACATGCCCTACAAGCTCAAGTGGCTGGAAAGCCTGAAGACCCACGCCCAGGAGCTCGTCACGCAGGACCCGGGTGCCCAGGTGGCCCTGATGGGTGACTGGAACATCGCGCCCTTCGACGAGGATGTGTGGGACATCGACCTCTTCGTCAACAACCGGTACACGCACGTCAGCCCGCCGGAACGCGCCGCCTTCCATGCCTTCGAGTCGGCCGGTTTCACCGATGTGGTGCGTCCCTACACACCGGGTCCGGGCGTGTACACCTACTGGGACTACACCCAGCTGCGCTTCCCCAAGAAGGAAGGCATGCGGATCGACTTCGTGCTGGCCTCCCCGGCTTTGGCAGCGCGCGTCACCGGCGCTTCGATTGACCGCGAGGAACGTAAAGGTAAGGGCGCGTCGGACCACGCACCCGTGCTGGTGGAACTGGCGGACTGATGACTGTGACCTGGACCCACGCAAGGAGGCCGTCGTGACCGGAAACCTCTACCGGGGCCAGGCCGGCCTGCCGTTCTCGTCAACCCTGCGCGTCTACGAACCGCTGGACGCCTTCCCCGAAGAGCAACGGCAGGCGATCCAGGAGGCAGGGGCGCGAGCTGCCTCCCGCGCCGCCGTCGAAAACGCCGAACTGCTTGCCTCGCTGGGGCGCATCACGCGCTCCGGAGGCGATCCCTTCCCCACCGGACGCACAGACCTGGTACGCGTCACCACCGCCCCGGCACCTGCTGGCGGGAGTGACAGCGAACCATCCGCCGACGGAGCCGGCGCCGAGCCTGTGCTGCTGTACTGTCCCAGCCAGCTGGTGCTGCGCGCCGGCCTGGCCGCCAACGCCCTGATGGAGGGCATCCACGGCCCGCTGGCGGAACTGCTGATCCCCGAGGAACAGCGGGACAAGCACCAGGAACGGATTGACCAGGTGAAGGCCCGCGACGGCTCAACCCGCGTGCACACCCGGGCATCCACATGGGGAATCCCGTTCAGCTGGTTCTCGCTGTTCATGGAGTCGGACCACAAGGACGTTGTGGAGTCCGGGGGGCGGATCGTCACAGTGCGGGTGTGGGCGCCCATCACCGAGGCGTTGGAGCGTGCCCGCTACGCGGTGGCCAACCTGGCCCTGGCGGCGCCGGACCTGGACATGCTGGACGATCTTGCCCAGCTCACCGAGTGGCTTGAGATGTTCCACGTGGAATCGATGGTGGAGCTCGACTACGGTGCTGTCGCGGACAAGGTGTACCCGGACGAATCCCCCATGGACATCAGGCTGGGCATCGAGTGCCTCGCGGAGGGCGACATGACCGGTGCTGCTGCCGCCTACCGCCGGCTGGCGTCCCGCTGGATCCCGATCCGGCAGTTGGCTCGCGCCTCCTAGGCTGGCCCTTGGGGGGGGCGCATACCCGAACCGTCCCCTGGCCGGGGCTGCGCTAGGACTGGGGCGGCGCCGTCGTCCTTCTGACAATCAGTTCATGGGGCGCGACGGCGGACTGGACCGACCCAACCTGCCCGTCCAGTTCATCAAGGAGCATCTTGGTGGCCAGCTCGGCCTGCTCGTCGGGCCGCTGGCCCACTGTTGTCAGGCCCACGGCATCAGCGAAATCGTGGTTGTCGATTCCCACGACGGACAGGTCTTCCGGCACCCGGACCCCGAGGCGGGAGGCTTCGAAGATCACGCCCATGGCCATCTCGTCCGAGGCACAGAAGATGGCGGTGGGCTTGGCCCCCGGCTTGGACCAGAGCCGGCGGAAAGCCGCCTGTCCGCTGCGCACCGTGAAGTCGCCCCACTCGTCCCATTCGGGCCGGGTGGGAAGCCCGGCCGCCGTCATCACGTCCTTGAACGCCAGGATGCGGACGCGGGGAACGTCGAAGTTCAGGTCCGTCTCGTCGTCGCCGTGCAGCAGTGCAATATCCCGGTGGCCCAGGTCGATCAGGTGGCGGACGGCCGTGGACGCAGCGGCGTAGTCGTCTATCCCGATGTAGGCGCACTCCTCGACATGGCCGCCCACCACCACCAGGGGTATGTCGATTTTCTGGAGGTGCTCGAGTTCCTCGTGGGTCAGGGCCATACACAGGACCAGCAATGCATCGATCTGCTTGTAGACCATGGTCTTGCTGAAGAGCCGTTCCCGGTTGCTGCCGTGCCCGCCCAGGTTGAACAGGGACAGGTTGTAGTTGCGGGCATGCAGCTCCCGGTCCGCGCCCTCGATGGCCTTGGAAAAGAACCACCGGCTCACAAAAGGCGCCAACACCCCGATGGTCTTGGTCCGGCCTGTGGCAAGGCCCGAGGCCGAGCTGGAGGCCACATAGCCCAGGTCTCCTGCGACCTCCAGGATCTTTTGCCGCGTTGCCGGTGACACCCGGGGCAGTCCCCGGACCGCCCGGGACACGGTGGCGGTGGACACGCCCGCGGCGGCCGCTACGTCTTCAATGCTGACCCCACTGTGGCCGCCCCGTTGAGACCTTTCACTTGTGCGTGCCACGGTGTCCCCTCATATACTCCCTGCAGGCATGCGCCCTGCTCCTGTGCGATGCCCCCTGCAATGGTATTTCGGGCACCGGCTTGCATCGCAGTGTTACCTGCCGGCCGGAGGTAGCACTCCCGGCCGTACTGCCGGGAGTGCTACCTCCGATCGGGCAGGCGTCGCCGCAGCCGCACCATGCCGTACAGCGCCAGCAGAGTTGCCAGCAGGCCCAAGGCCCAGCCGAGTGCAGGTTGGGCCGTCACCTCCATCCAGAGGGTGACCACGAACAGGACCAGGGCCCAGAAGCCGAGGAACCCAATAATGATGTCAAAATCCTCGCCGGACCTGGCCCGACGGCGGTCGCTTCCCGCCCCCGTGGGGCGGGAGCGGGAAGCGTCACCCGTCACTTGACCGCACCCGCCGTAAGGCCGGCCACGATCTTGCGCTGGAAGACGAGCACCAGGATCACCAACGGAATGGTGACAATGGTGCCCGCGGCCATGATGGCCGTGTAGGGGATTTGGTTCGGCTGGGCACCGGCGAAGCTGGCGATGGCCACCGTGACCGGCTGCGTGGCGTCATTCGACAACTGGCTGGCGATCAGGAACTCGTTCCAGGAGGAAATGAACGCCAGGATCGCCGTGGTGAAGATCGCCGGAGCTGCCAGGGGCATGATCACTTTCCGGAACGCCTGGCCCTGCGTGCAGCCGTCAACACGGGCTGATTCCTCCAGCTCCCACGGCATTTCGCGGAAGAAGGACGTCAGTGTGTAGACGGTCAGCGGCAGGACGAAGGAGATGTTCGGGATGATCAGCGCCTGGTACGTTCCCATCCAGCCGATGTTGGTGAACAGCTGGAACAGCGGGGTGATCAGGGCAACGCCGGGGAACATGGATGCGCCCAGGATGAAGCCCAGCACCAGGAACTTGAACCGGAAGTTCAAACGGGCCAGGGCGTACGCGGCGAAGACGCCGATCAGCAGCGAGATGGCCGTAACGGTCACGCCGATAAAGACGCTGTTGATCAGTGCTTGGCCAAACCGGTTGCCGAACGAGGTGTCGAAGGCCGTGGCGAAGTTGTCCAGGGTGACGTGGGTGGGCAGCAGCGAGGTGTCGTAGGTGAAGCCCACCTCGCGGAACGCCGTCACCACCATCCAGTAAGCCGGCGCAAGGCACCAGATCAGGATGACGGCGGCGCTGATGTACGTGCGTGCCTGCGCCCATTTCTCCTTGTTCTGGGCGGCCTTGCGGCCCTTGTCCTGCCGTGCGCGCAGTTCCGTGGAGGCAGTTGTGGATGTCATTTCTTCCCCTTACCGGTGGCTCCGCTTTGCTCCACGACGTTCGCACCAAGGAACCGGACGAAGATGAATGCGACCAGGAAGATGATGATGAACGTAATGGTGGACAAGGCGGCCGCTGAGTTGAACCCTTGCCTGATCTGGTTGATCACCAGGATGGACAGCGTGGTGGTGTTGTTGGCACCGCCGGTGAGGATGTACGGAAGGTCGAACATGCGCAGGGCGTCCAGGGTACGGAACAGGATAGCCACCATCAGCGCCGGCTTCACCAGCGGAAGCGTGATGAGCCGGAAGCGCTGCCAGGCAGTAGCCCCATCCACCTTGGCGGCCTCGTAAACGTCCGCCGGAATCATCTGCAGGCCCGCAAGGATCAGCAGCGCCATGAACGGCGTGGTCTTCCACGTGTCCGCGATGATCACGGCCCACTTGGCCGGCCACTCGCTGCCGGTCCACAGGATGGAGGCGTTGAACAGCTTGTTGGCGATGCCCTCGAAGGCGAAGATGAAGAGCCACAGCTGGGCGGTGACGGCGGTGGGGATGGCCCACGGAACCAGCACTGCCGCACGGACGAGTCCGCGGCCCTTGAAGGTCCGCGCCATGATCATGGCCATCCAGAAGCCAAGGATTGTTTCAAAGGTGACGGTGATGACCGTGAAAAGGAAGGTTGTTCCGGTGGCTGACCAGAACTGGCCGCCCAGGGTGCCGGGCGGGCAGGCGACGGTGCCGCCGCCGGGGGCGGCACACTGCTGGCCAAGCCAGTTGACGTAGTTCTGGATGCCGGCGGGACCGCCGGCGGTGAAGAGCCCGGTTGCCGGGTCAAGCCCGGCGTCCTTCTGGAACGACATAACGATGGCGCTGATGATCGGGTAAACGATCACAATGCCCAGCGCAATGACGGTCGGAGCAAGAAGCCATGCAGCCCACTTACCCTGGCTGAGGATCTTGTTGTCTTCCCCTACACCCTTGGGTCCGTGGTGGACCGGGGTCCCGCCCGACGCCGGCCCTTTTACCGGCGTCGGGCCCAATTCGGTTGCCATGATGGAGCTACGATCCTGCGCCGGCGGACTCGATGGACTTCTGCATGTCGGCCAGGGCCTGTTCAGCAGACTTCTCGCCCTTCAGTGCAGCGTAGGAGTTCTCCTGGATGGCCTGGGTGACCGCCGGGTAGAACGGGCTGACGGGGCGCGGCACGGCGTTCTCGATGGAGGTCTTCAGAACCGGCAGGTACGGAAGCTTGGCAACGAGTTCCTGGTCTTCGTAGAGGTCACCAAGGACGGGAGCCAGTGAACCCTGGGTGGCGAAGAACTTCTGCTGCTCTTCCTCGATGAGGAACTTTACGAAGTCAAGGGCCGTGGCCTTGTTCTTGGAGTAGACGCTGATGGCGGCATTGTGTCCGCCAAGTGACGACGCACCCGGGCCATCCTTGCCCGGGAGTGCGGCCATACCCAGAACATCCTTCACCTGTGAGGAACCTTCAGTGGTGGCCAGGTTGTAGACGTACGGCCAGTTGCGCAGGAAGAGCAGCTTGCCTTCCTGGAACGCACGGCGGCTTTCCTCTTCCTGGTAGGTGATGGCCTCAGCCGGGATGTTCCCGTTCTTGAAGGCGTCAACCAGGTTGTTCAGGCCTTCCTCGGCCTCGGGGGTGGTCAGGTTGGGCTTGCCGTCCTCGCCGAGCACGGAGCCGCCCGCCGAGTTGATGGCCTCTGAAGCGTTAACCGTCAGGCCTTCATACTGCTTGAACTGGCCCGCGTAGCAGCCGATGTTGTTTTCCTTGGCGATGGAGCACATGCCCATCATCTCGTCCCAGGTCTTGGGAGCTTCAGGAACAAGGTCCTTGCGGTAGTAGAGGATGCCGCCGTCGGATGAAACGGGCGCGGTGTACAGCTTGTCCTGGTAGGAGCCTGCCTCGATGGTGGGCTCCAGCATGCCGTCCGTCTCAATGGCCATGTTGCCTTCGAGCGGCTGCAGCCACCCGCGGGCAGCGAATTCGGCGGTCCAGACAACGTCAACACTGACAACGTCGTAGTTTTCGTTCTTGGCCTGGAAGTTCTGGACCAGGTCATCGTGCTGCTGGTCCGCCTGGTCAGTCTGCTCCTTGAACGTCACCTGCTCATCAGGGTGCGCAGCATTCCACTTGTCGAGGAGGGGACGGACCACGTTGCTGTTGTCCTTGCCCTGGACATACGTGATGGGGCCGCGGCCCTCGAGGTTGGCTTCCGCGTCGCTGCCGCCTCCCGTGGTTCCGCCACCTCCCCCGCCGCAGGCGGTGAGGGTCAGGGCCAGGACGCCGGCGGTGGCAGCCGGAAGTAGGAATCTAGGGGTTTTCATTAGCTTGAAGCTCCTCGCTGAGTGACAAGTAAGTCGACAGTGCGGTTGTTTGGTGAGGTTGTTGTGGTGACCATCACACTAGTAAGGTTGCTGTCGGCAATGCAAGCGTTTACATCAAAAAGTTATCTGAGAGGAACCTAATGTCCAAGCCGAGCGTTCCTGCCTCTGACCAAACCGGCGAATGGTGGGCCGGCGCCGTCGTCTACCAGATCTACCCCCGATCCTTTGCCGACGGCAATGGCGACGGCATGGGGGACCTGCGCGGGGTCCTGGACCGCTTGCCCTACCTGGCACGGCTGGGGGTGGATGCCATCTGGCTTTCCCCGTTCTACAAATCGCCCCAGGCCGACGGCGGCTATGACGTGGCTGATTACCGGCAGGTGGACCCCCTCTTCGGCTCCCTTGAGGACTTCGACGCCATGTTGCGGGAAGCTCACCGGCGCGGACTGAAGGTCATCGTGGACCTTGTCCCCAACCACACCTCGGACGAGCACGCCTGGTTCCGGGCAGCACTCAGCACCCCGCCCGGGTCCCCCGAGCGGGACCGTTACATGTTCCGCCCGGGAAAGGACGAGGTGCCGGGGTCCGGTGACGGCAACCGGCCACCCAACAACTGGAAGTCAATCTTCGGCGGCTCGGCGTGGACCCGGGTCACCGAAGCCGACGGTTCAGCCGGGGAGTGGTACCTGCACCTTTTCGACACCAAGCAGCCGGACCTGAACTGGGAAAACCAGGAAGTGCGGGAGGAAATGCGCTCTGTCCTCCGCTTCTGGCTGGACCGCGGTGTTGACGGTTTCCGTGTGGACGTAGCCCACGGGATGGTCAAGGAGCAGGGCCTTCCCGACTGGGACGGGGTGGCCGCCATGGTGGAGGGCACCTCTGAGGTTCGAAGGGAACCGTCCCCTCCCGGCGATGCACCCGGCGCCCACACTGATTCCGAGGAACCCCACCGTGCGGTGTCCCCGGTGTATCCGCCCTCGCCCTTCTTCGACCAGGACGGCGTCCACGACATTTACCGGGACTGGCACCGTGTCCTGTCCGAGTACGGCAGCGACCGGATGATGGTGGCCGAGGCCTGGGTGGAACCGGCCGAACGGCTGGCGCTCTACGTCCGGCCGGATGAGATGCAGCAGGCCTTTAACTTCGATTTCCTGATGGCCGGCTGGGACGCCGAGCGCATGGCAGAGGCGATCGACGCGTCGCTCAAGGCGGCCCAAGCCGTGGGTGCCCCCTGCACCTGGGTGCTGAGCAACCACGATACCGTCCGCCATTCCACCCGCTTCGGGCTCACGGATCCCACCATGTTCCCCAAGGGCATCGCCGCGGACGATGAGCAGCCGGACACGGCCCTGGGCCTGGCCCGGGCGCGGGCGGCAACCATGGTTGAGCTGGCACTGCCGGGCTCTGCCTACCTGTACCAGGGCGAAGAACTGGGACTCCCTGAGCACACCAGGCTTCCGGCCGAGGCACGGCAGGATCCCACGTTCTTCCGTACCCAGGGCGCAGAAACCGGACGGGACGGCTGCCGGGTACCGCTTCCGTGGGCTGCGGACAAGCCCGGTTACGGCTTCGCGCATTCGTTCCAGGGTGAACCTGCGTCCCCCTGGCTTCCCCAGCCTGCGGAATTTGGGCCGCTTGCCGCCGACCAGCAGGAGGGCGAGGAAGGCTCCACGCTGGAGCTTTACCGCGCCGCGCTCGCTCTGCGGTCCGCCCGGCGCCTCAGCACCGGCTCCCTGGCGTGGGCGGAGGTCCATGCACCGGAAAGCGGCCTGCTGGCCTTCCACAACCGGGATGTCCTGGTCCTCGCCAACATGGGCTTCGCATCCGCCCCCGTACCCGACGGCTGGTCCGTAGCGCTCTCCAGCGGACCGGAGCCTGCCGCGGAGTGGGAACTGCTGCAGGAGGTTCCTGTGGACTGCGCCGTGTACCTGACAAGGAACTAAAGACGGTTAGCGGACGCGCTCTGCCCTGCGGAAGCGCGTCCGCGCTCCGGCTCCGATATGGATCAGCACGGGAATATTCTTTCCCACCGCCCGTTCCAGGGCTGACACCAGCACAGAGACTTCATCTGCGAGCAGGTGCGGGGCCACGCCCTGCCGCGGGAGGAGCCGGACCTTCAGCGCGGGCATGCCTTTGACGTCATAGGTGGTCACCGTGGCGCCGGCGAGGTCGGGACGGTGCGCGAGGGCATGTTTCAGCGCCTGCTCAGCCACTCCCCCGCCGATCCGCACGTCACCCGGGACCTCACCGGGATCGTACTCGACGGCCAGCACATCGGCCCGCCCTTTGCCCTGCTGGG
This sequence comes from Pseudarthrobacter scleromae, assembly GCF_014644515.1. NCBI lineage: Bacteria > Bacillati > Actinomycetota > Actinomycetes > Micrococcales > Micrococcaceae > Pseudarthrobacter > Pseudarthrobacter scleromae. The sequence goes on from NZ_BMKV01000006.1 coordinate 140,470, forward strand.
CAACCCAGGCCACCATAAGGCTAATCAGCACCAGCAGGGCCAGCGCCACCAGGATCCACAGCCAGCTTTCGGGCCGCCCCGGAAAGCGGGTGGCGTTGAACGCCGCGTTGATTCCGCTCCAAGCGTCCGCGGACCAGGACCGCCACCAGGTGGCCACGGCGGGCACTGCGGCCAGCAACATCAGGAGGCCGCCCGTTCCAAGCAGCAGCAGTCCCAGTGCCGCGACCAGGATCCGGTTGAGAAGGGTAGGGGTGCTGTTCATGCGCCGATCACTCCGGAGGTTGCCACGTTCACGCGCACCTCGGGCGAGGGATCCAGTGCCATGGCATCCACTTCGCTCCGGACTGCCTCGAGGACCGCGTCTTGGTTCACAGGAACACCGGAGGTGGGCCGGACGCTCACCACCACCTGCCGCCGGGAGACCACCACCATGACCTGTTCCGGCGTGACGTTCGCTGCAAGCCGGGCGCGCCGGGCAAGCGAGGAAGCGATGACTTCATCATCCACCACAACGGCCGGGCCCGCGGCGTCCCGGCCAACACCCATAAGGTGGCGGGCGCGGCGTCCAGGCAGAACCCCGTTGAGGAGGAAGACCAGGCCGGCCATTGCCAGCACAGCACCGATGGCTCCCAGCAACAACGGAGGGATCCCCGCCGGCAGGGCAACCAAACGCTCCGCGGCCACCTGCGGTTCAATCAACCAGGCCGGTTGCCCTACTGCGTGGACGCCTGCTTCGAGGAGCCCATAGGCTGCCAGCACAATGACCAGGACGGCCGCTGCGGTGGCCACCGCAGCACGCGTTGACCGGGTCTCACGGCGCAGGATCCGGTCCATATCCGGGCTTTGGCCTTCACCATTGCGGTTCATCGCACCCGCCCCCCTTCACTGATCTTTGCCCCCGTAATCCTGATGTCCACCCGGCTCAGCCCGGAACCGCTGAGCTCCGCCACCGCCGCCAGGATGCCGGCCTTTGCCCTCACGGTCCGGTCCCAAATGGAACCACCGGACCCCTCAACGCGCGAGGGATCCTGGACCACCGCACTCAACGGGGGCATGCTGATGGGTGCGACAAGGGACAGGGCCAGCAGGCCGTCGTCGTCCGTCCAGTCAGCGCGGACGTCCTCGGCTTCCACACCGAGGAATTGGGCTGCTGCGGCCTTGGCGAGGCTTGTCAGGGCCTGGGTACTGATGCGGTTGTGGCCGCTCAGCTCTTGGCCCCGGACGGCCGGGGCTGTGGAGCTCATGAGGACGAGCGCCGGCCGATGATGGCGTCCAGGACCCTGCGAAGGTCCAGTTTCCCTTCGGCGGCCCGGCCCAGGAGTGCCCCGATGGCCATAAAGAGGAGGGAAACCAGGAAGCCCCATAACCCGAACTGCAGGGACATGAAGGCGACGAACGCGCCCATTGCTGCGCCGGCCACGGTGAGGTTCACAGCAGCGCCTCCCTTCCGGCCGTGCCGGAAACGTCAGTCGTTCCGGAAACGGCGGGTTTGACCGGAGGCGGAATGTAGACGTCGGTGACTTCCACGTTTACCTCGATCACCTGCAGCCCCACGAGCTCCTCCACCGCCCGGTAGACGGCGGCGCGGACCTGGTTGGCGAGCGAGTGGAGCGGTGTCCCGTAGCTCGCCACGAGGCTGATGTCCACGGCAACCTGAGTTTCACCAACTTCGGCCCGCACACCGGCGGCATGGTCGGAACTGCCGACGGCGTCGCGGATGGCGCCGAGTGCGCGTGACGGGACAGAGCCCAGGGAATAGACACCGGGGACGGAGCGGGCTGCTATGCCCGCCACCTTGGCGACGGCTGTCTCGGAAATAACGGTCCGGCCGGAGCCGGGTACGGGAACCGGCGCGGCACGCTGTTGTAGCCCCTGGCTGGGTTGTGGGTTCTGGTATTCCATCAGGCACTCCCCCTTCTGTTGATCCCCACCCTATCCCCGGCGGTGCCTTAACGGCAGCAGGCAGGGGCGCCCTGATCCGGACGTCCCTGCCTGTACCTAAACTGCTTTTAGGGGGCAGTCGGTTTTACTTGTAGTGGCCCTCGCCGCCAACGCGGAGGTTGGTGGGCAGGTAGCCGAACGGGCCAAGGCCGTCCTGGCCGAAGCTGCGGTCCACCTGCGAGATGCCGTCCCGGAAGTTGATCTTCACGGTGGGTGACAGCGAGCCGCCGCGTACGCCGTTCACGTTGTCGATGAACGACTGGACCAGCCCGCCGGGCTGCACGTAGTGGGAGTACGCCTGGAACTGGCGGCCGTTCTGGTTCGGAGTGGGTGCCTCCGGGGACTCCGACGGCAGGTTCAGGTCCGTGGGCGAGCCCAGGGCCAGGCCGCTGTTGTTCATCGGCTGGTAGTCCGAGCGGACGCCGTCGCCAACGAAGCCGTAGACGCCGTCCGGGCCGCGCATGCCGGCGGCGTAGGTGAACTGGTGGCTGATGGTGAACAGGTAGTACTTGTTCTTGCCGCCCTCATTCTGGATGAAGATCTGCGGACGCTCGGTCTGGTCGTTCACGCAGTTGGCTGAGAGGATCGGCGGCAGGAAGGACCACTTGGTCAGGTCCTTGTTGTCTGCCACTGCCAGGCCCACGTTCGCTGTCTGGTAGTAGGCTCCGCTGCTGTTGACCTCATCAACGGACTCGGCATTGGCATCGCCGGGGCGGTACCCGAGGTCTTCGGGCTTGCACTCGTACTCGCCGCGCGTGCCGCCGGTGTTGCCTTCGAAGACCATGAAGGTCTTGCCGGGGTGGGCCGGGTCGGCAAAGGTGTAGGGGTCGCGGAAGGCGAAGCCCGGGTTCTGTTCCTTGGTCTGGTACATCTCTCCATCAGGCTCAAGCAGGTTGGTGTGCTTGAACCCGTCGAAGGTGACGCCATTCTCGTCTGCATGGATCTTGCCCAGGGCCTTGGCGATGGACGCATCCGGGGCGATGCCGCCGCCGCCTGCGTTCCGCTCGGCGATGTCGTAGAACGTGGTGGCCGTGTAGAACACGTTCACCTGGTTGCCCTGCATCAGGCGGGTGGAGCCGGACCATTCGGTGTTGCCGATGGAGGCGCCGTCAGCGAAGACGTGGCCGCCGTAGTTCCACTTGTCCTTGGCCGGATCCGCGTTGGTCTTGCGGAAGAAGTAGCCGATGCGCGCGTTCCAGTGGCGCTGGTCGAAGCCGTAGCCGGCGTGCCGGTCTGCCACGAGCGAGAAGATGACGTCCCAGCCCTTGTAGCTGATCTGGTTCGCGTTTTCGTCGGTGAGTGACCAGGTGTCCCAGACCCACACGTCCTCGTTCATGGTGGGGAAATCCTCGGGGATTTCCGGCATGGTGACGTCCGGGCTCATGGAATTCTCACCGGGGGCAACAGTGGGGTCGCTCTGCGCCATGATCTGCTTGGCGTCCGCGCGGGTCCACTTGGAGGTGAAGTCCGACGCCGGGTCGAAGGCTTCCTGCGTGTGTTCCGTGGGGAGGGGGAATCCGGGGGTGGGCGCCGGCATCTGCTCGGCGGCCGGCGGATCGGCCGGCTCGTTGGCCTGCGCCGAGGGGACGGCCAGGAAGGCCGAGGCAGCGACGGCTGTGGCCAGTGCTGCGGCGGCTGGGCGCCACCGCAGCATCCGGGGTGATTGGGGGTGCTTGTGCATTGTTGCTCTTCTCGCGGAGTTGAAACTGTTCGTGGAAGACGGGCGGATGCCCATGCCCTTCGAACTCCGGCGGCCCCGGCGACACGGCAGGCGTCATCGGGGACGCCGTTGTATCAAGGGGGAACGGGGTTGGGTGGTCCCCGTAGAAGAGGCCCGGACTGTGGTGCTTTCCTGGCCGTGTTTCCACCGTAGACAGGCTCCAAGGGAGAGATCAAACCAGGTTTCATCTCCCATTTCCGGGACGGGGCCGATTTTGCGCAAGCGCTTACACGTAATCCCTGACGCGCGCGTGCCACAACCTTCCGCCAAGATCAAGTATTGCCTTTGAGGCCGTGGAAAGGTGAGAAATGCCACCCCTTGCGCGGCCCCGCTCCGTGGTGCCGGCACGGAAAAGGGAGGCACCTGTCCAGCTGGACAGGTGCCTCCCTCAGAAGCCGAAAACCGCGCGTCAGGCGGCCCGACTACGCCTTGGGTGTTTGCGCAGCCGTGGCGTCTGCAGCCTCGCCCGCAGCCAGTCGTTCGGTCAGATGGGCCTCCACAGCTTCGCTGACCTGGTCCTGGACCTGATCCGCCAGGTGCTCCTGGTAGTGCTCCTGGACGGAGTCGTGGATCTGTTCCGCGACGTGCTCCTGGTAGTGCTCCTGGACAGAGTCATGCATGGAGTCCTGGACCTGCTCCGTGACATGGGCGGCCATCTGGTCGCGGGCCAGCTTACGCTGTGCGCGCATCAGGGTCTCATGCTCCCGGTGGAAGGCCTTGGCCGTGGAGATACACATCAGGATGATGACCACGCTGAAGGGCACCGCGGTGAGGATGGCCGCGGTCTGGATCGCCTGCAGTCCATTGGCCAGGAGCAGGGCGATGGCAACAGCGGCGGCGGCCAGTGCCCAGAAGATGCGCAGCCAGTTCCTGGGCTCCACGTCTCCGCCGGTGGAGATCATGCCCATGACCAGGGCACCGGAGTCAGCCGACGTGATGAAGAAGATGGCGATCAGGAGAATCGCGCCGGCGGTGAGAACAACTCCGCCGGGGAGGCTGCCGAGCAGGTTGAACAGGGCGCCCTCGGTATCCACGGTGCCGTCGTCGCCGATGAGCCCGCCGCTGCCGAACAGTTCGCGGTGGATGGCGGCGCCGCCCAGGATGGAGAACCACAGGAAGCCCATGGCGGTGGGCACCAGGAGCACGCCGGCCACGAACTGCCGGACGGTGCGGCCCTTGGAAATACGGGCGATGAAGATGCCCACGAACGGCGCCCAGGAGATCCACCAGCCCCAGTAGAAGGTGGTCCAGGCGGCCTGCCATGCCTCGCCTTCTGCACCGGAAAATGCCAGCGTGTTGAACGTAAGGCCTACAACGTTCTGGAGGTAGTGCCCGATCGACTGCACGAACTCACGCAGCAGGAACAGCGTGGGGCCGGTAAAAAGCACCACCAGCATCAACAGCGCGGCCAGGACCAGGTTGGTGTTGGAGAGCCACTTCATGCCCTTGCCCACACCGGACACCACCGAGATGATGGTCAGCGTGATGATGCAGAGGATCAACCCGATCTGCGTCATGGTGGTGGCCTGGACAATGTTGGCCTGCTCAAGCCCTGCGGAGATCTGCAGGACGCCCAGGCCCAGGGAGGTGGCAACACCGAACAGCGTGCCTACGAGGGCCACGACGTCGATCAGGTTGCCCCACCCGCCGGAAACGCGCTTACGGCCCAGGAGCGGCTCAAGCGTCCAGCGGATAGAGATGGGGCGGTTCCTGCGGTGGACTGCGTAGGCAATGGATACGCCCACCACAACGTAGATGGCCCAGGCATGGAGGCCCCAGTGAAGGTAGGTCTGCGTCATCGCCTGCTGGGCGAGCACCAGGGGGGATCCTTCAACACCGGGCCGGGGAGCGGCAAAGTGGTTCAGCGGCTCTGCCACACCGAAGAAGACAAGTCCGATGCCCATGCCGGCTGCGAAGAGCAGGGCGAACCAGGACATGACGGAGAACTCCGGCTCATCCTCGTCCTTGCCCAGTTTGATGTCGCCATAGTGGCTAAGGCCGATCCAGAGGGAGAACGCCACGAAGAGTGCAACGGCGGCAACGTAATACCAGCCGAACCAGTTGATGACGTTGCCTTGGATGGTGGTGAAGATCTCTGTGGCAGCCGCAGGGAAAATCGTAGCGAAGAGGACAAAAACAATGATGGTTCCGGCTGCGGGCCAGAAGACCCATCTGGCGAGTTGCTGACCACCGGTTCCGGGCGGCCGGTCCGCCGCTTTCTTATGGGCGGGCGGTGTTTCTCCCGGTGGTTGGCTGATGGTCCTGGTGCCAGGTGTGGCGGACATTCCCAGTTTCTCCTTATGCGCTGTGCGCGCTCAGACTGCGTTGTGCAGGTTCGTCTCGTGTACGTTCGTCTGTTCGTGCGTGTTCTCTTATGCCGCTGCCGCGTGTCCGCGGCTGTGCAGCCAGCAAGTTTACGGAACCCGAAAAGCCGCGGGTCGGGAAATTGGCCGGCCCCGGGGGTATTGATGCCGGATCGAGACGTGCTCCATGCGGGCCCATTAACTGTAGGCCCAGGAAATAAGAAAAGCACCAGTTCCGAAGAACTGATGCTTCCCAGTGGTGGCTCCGACCGGCGTCGATCCGGTGACCTTTCGATTTTCAGTCGAACGCTCTACCAACTGAGCTACAGAGCCTAGGTGACTAGTCACCATGACAGCCGGAATCTCTTCCAACAATCAGAGCGACCCTGACGGGACTTGAACCCGCGACCTCCGCCGTGACAGGGCGGCGCGCTAACCAACTGCGCTACAGGGCCTTGCGTTTCTTGCTTCCGCAGTATCTCTACCGCTTTTTTCAAGGCTTCCAGCCTACCAGACATTTTCTGCCTGCTTGACCAGTTCCTTGCGTACCCCCAACGGGATTCGAACCCGTGCCGCCGCCGTGAAAGGGCGGTGTCCTAGGCCGCTAGACGATGGGGGCCAGAACCCGTTCGGAACAAAATAAAAGGCGTCAAGCTGGGCTTTCCGTCTCTGTCCTTTGCGTTTCTCCGAACTGGACTCTAAAACTATAGGGCCTAGGCAGGAATTATCCAAAATCGGCGAAAAACACCGCCACGGAGCGGGCGGGACGGGTGAAGATGGACGGATGGATGCCGTAGCAGCACTCAATGAGATCGCCTTCTGGCTGGAGCGTGGACGCGCTGCCACGTTCAAGGTCCAGGCATTCCGTAAGGCAGCGGCGGCCATCAGCGCGCTGCCGCCGGAGGAAGTGGCCGCCCGCGCCGAAAACGGCCGGCTGAAGTCCATGAAGGGCATCGGCGACCGGACCTACCAGGTGATCCGCCAGTCGGTGGAAGGCCAGGTTCCCGAGTACCTGGCAGATCTCAGGGACAAGGGTGCCAAGCCGCTGGCGTCCGGAGGGGCCGGGCTCCGGGAGATGCTGCGGGGAGACCTGCACAGCCACAGTGAATGGTCCGACGGCGGATCCCCCATTGAGCTGATGGTGGCTGCCGCCGGGGTACTGGGAAGGGAATACCTCGCACTGACAGACCACTCCCCCAACCTCACCATTGCGAACGGACTTTCCGCCGAACGCCTGCTCCGTCAGCTGGACGTGGTGGAGTCGATCAATGCCGGCCCCGTTCCAGGTGACGGCGGCCAGCCGGGCAGGCCGGTCCGGCTGCTCGCCGGAATCGAGGTGGACATCCTGGAATCGGGGGAACTGGACCAGGACCCGGAACTGCTTGACCGCCTGGACATTGTGGTTGCCAGCGTCCATTCAAAGCTGCGCGCGGACAGCAGGACCATGACCCGCCGCATGCTCGGCGGCATCCAGGACCCGCACACCAACGTCCTGGGCCACTGCACCGGGCGCCTCGTGGAGGGGCAGCGCGGTACCCGGCCACCGTCCGAATTCGATGCAGAAGCGGTGTTCGCGGCGTGCGCGGAACACAACGTGGCCGTGGAGATCAACTCTCGACCGGAACGCCAGGACCCGCCGGATCCACTGATCCAGCTCGCCCTCGACGCCGGCTGCCTGTTCTCGATCGACAGCGATGCCCATGCACCCGGCCAGCTCGACTTCCTGCAGTACGGTGCCGAGCGCGCGGAAAAGAACGGCGTCCCCGCGGACCGGATCATCACCACGTGGCCCGTGGAACGCCTGCTGGAGTGGGCGGCGCCGCAATAGCCTCCGGACCGACTTTGGCAGGAAGTTGCGCAGACGTGGCCGATTTCCGCCAGTCAGCTGCCCTTGCGCCCGGATAGATTTGCTGCATGCCTGCAACCAGCCCCGCCCACCGGACTGCCCCCGCACCTCCCCACACCGCCGCAACCCCGGTCAAGGCACTCGGGGTGGCTGCCATGGTGGTCACCGTGGTCCTCTGGGCGTCCGCCTTCGTGGGGATCCGGGCCATCGGCCCCCACTTCTCCCCCGGCTCCCTGACGCTCGGCAGGCTGGCGATTGCCGCCGTCGTCCTCTCCCTGCTGGTGCTGCCCCAAATGGTGAAGACCCGGCTCCTCCCGAAGGGCCGGGAGTGGTGGCCGATCCTGGCCTACGGGGTGATGTGGTTCGGCGGGTACAACGTGGCACTGAACGCCGCCGAACACGTGCTTGATGCGGGCACCAGTGCCCTGCTGATCAACGTGAACCCCATCCTGGTGGCAATCATGGCCGGCATCTTCCTCAAGGAGGGCTTCCCGCGGTGGCTCATCATCGGAAGCCTGGTTGCGTTCGCCGGCGTGGCGCTGATCGCCTTCGGATCAGCCCAGTCCTCCGCGCCCGGGGAAGGGGCGACGACGGACGTGTCAGGTGTACTGCTGTGCCTCCTTGCCGCCGTGCTCGCCGCCGTCAGCGTCATCATTCAGAAGCCTGTACTGCGGAAATTTCCGGCCGCGCAGGCCACCTGGTTCGGGATTCTGGTGGGTGCGCTGTGTTGCCTGCCCTTCGCAGGCCAGCTGGTCAGCGAAGTGCAGGCGGCCCCGCCGCAGGCAACATGGGGGCTCGTCTATCTGGGGATCTTCCCCACGGCTATTGCCTTCACCACCTGGGCGTACGCGCTCTCGCTGGTGGACGCCGGCAAGCTGGCCGCCACCACCTACCTGGTGCCCGGCACCACCATCCTGATTTCCTGGCTCCTGCTGGGCGAGGTTCCTGCCTTGCTGGGCCTGGTGGGCGGGCTGGTCTGCCTGGTGGGCGTGGCGCTGACCCGGCGGAGGAGCCGGAATCAGCGGGGAGCCGGGGCGGCCGGTTCCCGCTAGAGTCGGAGTATGCCAGCCAGCCTGCCGCCGGGCCTGCCCACCGCCCCTGGGGGCCCCAGCGAACCGCTCCGCTTCACCATGTCCGAGGACGAATTCGAGGCCGCTGTCCAGGACGCCCTGGACAGCATCCCGGACAAGCTGGCCCGCGCCATGGACAACGTTGCGGTGTTCATTGAGGACGACTATGTTCCGAAGCCCGGGGAGGACCCGGACACTGTCCTGCTGGGACTCTATGAGGGCGTGCCGTTGACCGAGCGGGATTCCTGGTGGGACGCCGGGTCCCTGCCGGACAGGATTACCATCTTCCGGGAGCCCATCCTGGACCTTTGTGTGTCGCGGGAGGACGTCATCCACGAAGTGGCCGTGACGGTGGTGCACGAGATTGCCCACCACTTTGGGATTGATGACGACCGGCTGCACGAGCTCGGCTGGGGCTAGCCTTGTAGGCATGGGACACGACCACAGCCACACCCACGGCATCACCGCAACAGGCCGGCACCGGAAGCGGCTTATTGCCGTCCTTGCCATCACGCTGGCCGTGGTCCTGGTCCAGGTTATCGGCGCGGTCCTCTCGGGCTCGCTGTCCTTGCTTGCCGACGCCGGCCACATGCTCTCCGACGCTGCTGGGGTGACGATCGCCCTGCTGGCTGCCTGGATTGCAGGGCGGCCCGCCAGCGACCAAAGGACCTACGGCTACCAGCGGGCCGAGGTGCTGGCTGCGCTGGCAAATGCCCTGATCCTGATCGTGATCTCGGTGGTCATCTTCAGCGAGGCGATCCGCAGGATCGGCGCGGCGCCGGACGTGCAGACGGACATCATGTTGTTCGCCGCCGTCCTGGGCGCCGCCGCAAACGTGGCATCCCTGGTGATCCTGCGCGGAGCGCACAAGGAGAGCCTCAACGTCCGGGGCGCCTACCTGGAGGTCCTGGGTGACCTGCTGGGTTCCTTCGCCGTCATCGCTGCGGCTGTGGTGATCATGGTGACCGGGTTCCAGGCGGCGGACACCATCGCGTCCGTCGTGATCGCCCTGATGATCCTGCCCCGGGCCTGGAGCCTGCTCCGCGACGTGGTGGATGTGCTGCTGGAGGCCAGTCCCAAGGGCGTGGAAGTGCAGATGATCCGCGAGCATATCCTCTCCGTGGAGGGCGTTACGGACGTGCACGACATCCACATCTGGACCATCACCTCCGGCGTCCCGGTCTTCTCGGCGCACGTGGTGGTGGAGGACGGGGTGCTCAACGCCCGCGGCGCCGACCAGTTGCTGGACAAGCTGATCACCTGCCTGGGCTCGCACTTCGATACCGACCATTGCACGTTCCAGCTGGAACCCGCGAGCCATTCAGAACATGAGGCGCACCAGCACGCCTGAGGACGCGTTGCCGCCCGGGGTTCCCGCCTCCGGTCAGCTCAGGACATCCTTGGTGACGAACCGGCCGTAGGCGAGCGCACCGAACACGGCCACGTACCCCGCCTGCAGCAGCGCATTGCTGGCGAACGAGTCCCACAGCACGGGCTGGCGGAGCAGGTCCCCGAAGCCCAGCCAGTAGTGGCTGAACAGCCACGGGTGCAGCCACTCGAGCTGCGGCAGCTGGTCGAGGACCTGGGATACCACCGAGAGCACCACCGTGGCTGCCATGGCACCCACCGGAACCACGGTCAGCGTGGACAGGAACAGGCCTATGGCGGACAGCCCGGCCAGGGAAACGGCCAGGTACGCCGAGATCAGGAGGAGCCGGAGCACGGCCTCCGGCGGCTCGATGACATCCCCGGACAGCAAGGTCACGGGGCCCACGGGGAAAAGGGCGGCACCGATGGCGGCACCGGCGAGGGCAACTGTCAGGGGTGCAGCGAGGCAGAACGCCAGGGCGCCGGCATATTTCACCAGCAGCAGCCGGACCCGGCCCGCCGGCGCAACAAGCAAATACCGCAGCGTTCCCAGGTTGGCCTCGCCTGCGATGGTATCCCCCGCCACCACACCCACCGTGAGCGGCAGGAACAGCGGGACGGACACCAGCATGGCAGTGAACGCCACGAACAGGCCGTTCTGCGTGATCCGGTCCAGGAAGGCCGGGCCGCGCCCGGGAGGAACCGCCGAGGAGACCCTCACGGCCACGGCAATCAGCACCGGAATGGCGGCCAGCGCGAGCAGCAGGGCCCAGGTTCGGCGCCGCCGGAACAGGACCGCGATTTCGGACAGCAGGAGGGACATGCCAGCTCCCCGCGGCCCCGCCACGGCCGTCACAACCTCTGCCTCCGCCGGCACGCTACTGGGCAACGTCGAACCCCTCCCCCGTCAGTTCAACAAACCGGTCCTCAAGGCTCTCCCGTTCCACCGCGAAACCACGGACACGGACGCCTGCCTTGACGAGCTCCGCAACAATGACCTCCGGGGCCGGATGCCCCGCCCCGGACTCCGATGGCAATCCCGGCTTTGCCAGGGCAGCCAGCACCACGTCCCCATCCGGCTGGCCCGCCCCTGTTTCCGGCGACAGCCCCAGCGTGGCCAGGACCGACGACGCCGGGCCCGCGTCCGGGGTCACCAGGCGCAGGCGGGAGCTGCCGGACCGGCGCAGTTCGGCCAGCGGACCCTGCGCCACCAGGCGGCCCGCGCTCATGACGGCCGCGTGCGTGCAGATCTGTTCAACTTCGGCGAGCAGGTGGCTGGAGACGAAAACGGTGGTCCCGTCTGCTGCCAGGGACCGGACCAGGTTCCGCACTTCACGGGTGCCCTGCGGGTCCAGGCCGTTCGTGGGTTCGTCCAGCACCAGCAGCTCGCGGGGGGACAGGAGGGCGTTGGCGATGCCCAGCCGTTGCTTCATGCCGAGCGAGTACGCGTGGACCCGCTTGCCGGCGGCGTGGCCAAGCCCTACCCGTTCCAGGGCCAGGCCCACCCGTTCCCGGCGGGTGGCCGGATCCGCGTGCCGACCGGCGGCGTCCAGCCGGTGGAGGTTCGCGGTCCCCGAAAGGAACGGATAAAAGGCGGGCCCCTCCACCAGCGCCCCCACCCGTGGCAGGACATCCTGGAAGCTGCCCGGCATGTCCTTTCCCAGCAGCCTGACGGTCCCTGCGGACGCCGCGGCGAGGCCCAGCAGCATCCGGATGGTGGTGGTCTTTCCCGAGCCATTGGGGCCCAGGAAGCCGAAGACTGCCCCTGACGGCACCGCGAGATTCAGGCTGTCCACGGCTACCTGCTGCCCGAAGCGCTTGGTCAGGCCCTGCGTCTCGATGGTCAGGCCGTACGTCCGCCGTCCCGGAACCCCTGCGGGTCCCGTCACGGGGCGGAGGATGCGGCTTGCAGCCTGTCAGCCGGGACCATGCCCGCAAAGACGCGGCCGTCGTCGGTCAGCAGGACGTTGAAGAGTGCGCTGGAGAGCAGCCGCCCGCCAGGAACGACGACGGCTGCCTGGCTGAGCAGCGGATTCTGCGCCAGCGCGGTGCCGAGCTTTGCGCCGGCTCCGCTGTCCGCCGGAAGTTCCACAACCGTTTCCCAGCCGGTCCCGGTCAGGTGGGAGCCGGCCTTGTCTTTGATGCCGGCCGCAAGCTGATCCGGATCGGTGTGCGTGCCCGGGTAACCGGGTGCCCCTGGGCCAGCGGGCAGGTGCGCTGGATGCTGGATCTGCAGCTCTTCAACCGTGCTGCCCGGCGGTGGCACGAAGTTGAACAGTGCGGCATCCGGCGCATCAAGCGACAGGCTGGTGAAGCCCGTCCTGAAGGCAGGCTCTCCTGCCCCGCGTGCCGTAACCTCCACGGAAAGCGGCATACCGGTTTGTCCATCCACGGCGATGGCGATCATGCCCACAAGCGTGCCGCTGGTGCGTGGCTCGAGGAGCAGGTTATAGGCAGGGCGCCCGGCAACCTGGACGTCAGGGCCCACAGACACGGCAGTTGTGCTGTCTGCCGCGGCGAGGAACTTCGCGGCGAGCTCCTGGGGCGTCGGCGGGACCATGGTGCTTTCAGGGCCGGTGCTGTCCGGGCTGGTGCCAGGCAATGCCGGGTCTTCCAGCGGGAGGTCGCGGGCATGGGCCGGCAGCGTCAGGTGCGCTGTTGAGTTGTCCTTGGACGAGTAGAACCACACATCGTTGTCTCGCCGGATGATGTTCCGCTCGGCGAAGCGGTCCACCACCTGGATACGGACTTTGGCCTTGCCGTCCATGAAGACCCTCGCCGTATGCTCACCGGTGAGCATCTCGATCGCGGAGGCGGCGGGGTCATCCGAGGCAGGACCCGAACTTGGACCCGTTGCAGGCAGTTCCGGCAACCCGAGCTCGGAGGCCTGTTCAATCGTGCCCGAGAACGTGTGGGTCTTGTGGCCGGCGAGCAGGGCAAGCACGTCGGCCGGGGCTCTGTCCGCCAGGGCGTCGCCGGCGCGTGCCGGGATGGACCCCACCAGCACTCCGGCGGCGATCACCGCGGGTGCAGCCACGGCGGGAACCCACCGCAGCCACGCACGGCTACGGCGCTGTTTTACGGCCCTGGTGATGATCGGGTCGCCCATATTCCGCTGGTTCATTGCTCGGCCGTCTCCTTGATGGGAGTCCATAGCTCAAGGGTACGCCTCGGCACGGCTCCCCACACCTGCCTGCGGGGAGCCGTGCCGGGGCAGTGCCTGGGCAGTGCGGGAGCAGTGCCGGGGCAGGGCGGGGAACCCGCGGGCCTATTCGGGCACGATGGTTCCAGCGCCGCCGTCGACCGTTATTCTTTGTCCCGTGGCAAGCCGGACGGTGGCCTCCGGCACCCCCACCACGGCCGGAATGCCGTACTCCCGGGCTACCACGGCGCCATGCGAGTTGGGCCCGCCCATCTCCATCACCAGGCCGCCGGCGGTCAGGAACAACGGCGTCCACCCCGGATCGGTGGACGGAGCCACCAGGATCTCGCCGGGTTCGAGGTGGGCACCTACGGGGTCCAGGATGACGCGGGCCCGGGCGGTGACGGATCCCGCTGAGGCCGGGCTGCCGGACAATGTGGCGCTGCCCGCCGCACCACGTGCGGCGGCGTACAGTACCTCGGGTTCGGTGCCGTCCGAGAGCAGATCCCTGGGGATGTGGCGCCTGCCCAGCTCGCTGGCGTAAGCGGCCCGCCGGTCCACCACGAGTTCACGCAGATTCCGGGACCCTTGGGCCTCCGGGCCCTGGAGCGCCAGCCTGGCCTCCCCGAAATCGAGGAAGAAGATGTCCTCCGGGCTGTCCAGCCTGCCATCGGCCGCAAGCCCGGCTCCCACCAGGGCCACCTGCTTCCGCACTTCCGCCAACCCCAGGACAAGCTGGTATTTGGGCATTTCCCGCAGCCCCGCGAACATCCTGGCCCGCCGGAAGGCAGCGCCTACCAGCAGTGCGCGGGCCCGTCCACGGCGGCGCGCCCCGGCAACCAGCTGCTGCACGGCTGCCTCGGCCTCGGCCTGGGCCCGGCTGAACTGGACGTCCGGTGCCATGTCGGGATCCGTGAGGCGCAGGTAGTTGGCCAGGACGCCCAGGATGTGGGTGGGATCGTCGGACCACCGGGGCATGCCCACATCGATTTCGGCCACGGCCCGCTGCCCGTAGCGTTCGAGGAACCGCACCAGGCCTGCGTGCAGGACAGGGGGCAGGGTGCCGGTTTTAAATTCCGCTGCGAGCGCGGATGGTTCCTGCGACTCCAGGGCCGCCCGTGAGTCCCTGTCGTCCTTTGCTGCCGAGGCGAGCCGCCACAGCTCGAGGTCCATCTCGGTTGTCACGTTGCGGGGCAGGCCGCGGAGCACTTTTTCCAGGTCCTGCCGGCGGTCCGGTCCTCCGAGCAGCCTTCCCGCCAGCCACAGCATGGCGAATCCCACCGCCGGCAGGGGCAAAACCGCGGGCACGATCGCAAAGAGCCTGCTTCCCAGGAGCCGCTCCGCGTGGTCAAGCCGTTCCAAGGGACCTGCTCCTGCCCCAAGCTCCAGGTCTTCGGCGTAGCGCCGCGTTAAGGAGTCCAGGCGGCGGAGCGCCGCCCTGGGCCGGAACAGTCCCCGGAGCGCCGTCTCCGGCACGCGGGCCCGCGCCGCTGCCGGAAGGACGTGGCGCAGGAATCCGAACGGTGTCCTGCGGGTCACCGAAAACTCCGGGTCGTCGAAAACCTGCCTGACCACCATGGCGGACCTGGCCTCCATGATGTCGAAGACCCGGGGAAGGATGCGGCGGCCCACGCTGCTCCGGACCGGCGTGGTGAGGTCGACGTAGATGCGCTGGGCTGCCTCCGCATAGGGCGGCGGGCCCTGCCGGGGATCGGGAACGGGAAACCCGGCGGCCGTCGCCACCGAGGAAGCAATGAGCCGCAGTGACGCCAGCCCCATGGGTGTGAGCGGGCGGGTGAGGCCCTGGGCCAGGCTGAAGCACATGTACAGCCGGGGTCCGGCGCCTGCTGACCGGCTCTGCGGTATGGGGTAAAGCGTAGTGATGGGCCTGGACTGCGTCAGCCAGAGGGCACCGCCGGCGTCGATGGCCCATTCGGTATCCTGTGGCGAGCCGAAGTGCCGCTCGGCCTGCAGGCCAAGGGCAGCAAGCCCAACGGCCTGTTCATCCGTGAGGCTGGAGGAGTCCGCCCGTCCGGGGACCTCCCGGGACTCCGTTCCACCACCAGGAAGGGGCCGGACCACAACGCGCTTGTCACCAAGCTTTCGCTCAACGACCCGGGCTTTGCCCGTATCCACCACGAAGTGGTCCGGATTGACGGCGCCGGAAACCACAGCCTCGCCGAGTCCGGGGGCGGCATCTATGACCG
The DNA here is from genome assembly GCF_014644515.1 of Pseudarthrobacter scleromae. Taxonomy (NCBI): domain Bacteria; kingdom Bacillati; phylum Actinomycetota; class Actinomycetes; order Micrococcales; family Micrococcaceae; genus Pseudarthrobacter; species Pseudarthrobacter scleromae. The sequence goes on from NZ_BMKV01000006.1 coordinate 156,067, forward strand.
CCTCGCGGCGCCTGCCGGTCAGGGGATTCGCCGTGAACATCACCCCTGCCGCCTCGGCGTCCACCATCCGCTGGACCACGACGGCGAGGGCCACCTGGTCCGGTGCAATCCCCAGCGCTGCCCGGTAGGCCACTGCGCGGTCTGTCCAGAGGGAGGCCCAGCAGTTGCGGACGGCGTCCAGGACGGCCTTGATGCCCGCCACGTTCAGGTACGTGTCCTGCTGGCCCGCGAAGCTCGCGGACGGAAGGTCTTCGGCGGTGGCGGAGGACCTCACGGCCACGGGGGTCATTCCGCCCATTGCCGCATACGCCTGCTCCACGGCAGCTGCGGTCCGCGGTGGAACCGGGAGGGCGCGGATGGCCTCCCGTACGTTCCCGGCCACTGTGGCGAGCTGGGCGGACCTGCCTGGATCGGAAGGATGCAGTGCGGCCTGGAGCCGGGCGAGCTCCGCAAGCACACCGTCCTGGACAGTCCGGACAGCCTCCCGGTAGGCCACCGTGGTCAGGCAGAACCCGTCAGGAACGGGCAGTCCCGCTGCCATCAGCCCACCGAGGTTGGCGGCTTTGCCTCCCACAAGCGGAAGCATGCTGCCATCGACCTGGCTGAGGCGCAGGACCAGGGCGGGGGCGGCGTTCCCGTCCGGTGGGCGGGACTCCCGCCTGCCGTTTCCTGTGCTTTCCGGGCGGTCAACTGCCATCGTGGCACTCCCCTGCGGCGGGGTCCGGTCAGGCTGTCCCGAGCACCGGCCCAAACCGGGCGCGGTCCGCCAGGCGGGGGTCCTCACGGTCCGGAACCACCATGACGGGGCCCTTGGCGTGGTGGAGCACCCCGTCCGAGGTTGAGCCAAGGAGCATCCCGGTGAACCCGCCACGGCCGCGGGTACCCACCACCACAAGTTCCACGTGGCGGCTGGCGTCCACCAGGACGTCTACAGGAGAGCCGTCCCTCAGCTCGGATTCAGTGGGCAGATTCGGGAAGTGGCTCCGCAGCCACGCCATTCCGGCGTCCAGGGTCACCTGGATGTCGTCGAACAGCGCCTTGCGGTCCATGGGGGCGGGAACCCACGCCAGGGAACCGCTGTACTGCGGCACCGCGCAGACCACGCGCAGGGTGGCGCCGAGCCGCTCAGCCTGGGCTGCAGCCTCCAGCACAGCCACCCGTGCCTGCTCCGACCCGTCCACGCCCACCACCACCAGGTTCTCCACGCGCTGGTGGCCGGCCTTGGCCTGCTCCGCCTTGATGTGCCGGTCCTCGGTTGTCTCGCCAAGCCGGTCGGAACAGATCAGCGGCACCGTCACCGTGGGGCATTTCGCATGGGCCGGGAGTGCACTGCTCACCGAACCCAGGAGCCTGCCCACAAAGCCCCCGCGGCCGCGGGTACCGAACACCAGGAGCTCAGCGGTTTCGGACATCTCCAGCAGGACGCCGGAGGCATCGCCGTTCTCCACCGACGCAGTGGCATCGATGTCGTAGGTGGCCACCTTCTCCAGGGCCTGCTTGACAATCGCCTCCGCGCCTTCACGAATAACGGAGTCGTCCACGGTGGCGTATCCGCCGTCCAGGCCGGAAGCCGCGAAGATCGGGACGGAGTAGGCGGTGACGATGTGCAGCGGACGACGCCGGCGCTGGGCCTCGCGCGCTGCCCACACCAGCGCGCACTGGCCGTGGTCCGAACCGTCCACGCCGACTACGATCCCCTCGGGGGCGGCAGGAGCGCCGCCGTCCTGCGGGTCCGGATGCAACTCTTGTGCGCCCATGGGGCCGCCTCCTCGCGATACTGCCTGATGTTGCGGCTATTCTGCCAGAAGCGGACCGTTCCGCGTGCACCCGAACCCCCGCCTGAGCTGGGAAGAAAGGCTCGCTTCCGCTTCCCACTATTCTCCGCAGGCCTTGGCATAGCAAGCCTCTTGGGGCCAGGAAACGGGGGTTATCCACAGGTGGTGGGCGATCTCCGGGAAAGCGCCTTCACCCCGACAAAATTGTTTCGGGATTGGGCTATCCCTGGCCGCCAATCTTCTGTAGTCTTCAGGACATTGTTGGTCCGGGACGCCTACTGGCTTACTCCGTCAGAGTTGCCCGGAATGCACTGCGGCCGGGCTTTGGGGGTAACGGGACGCGAGCGGGCGAGGAGGCCCGCACCTGCCGAAACTTTCGAAGGAGGGAAACTGTAGTGTCAAGCATGCCTGGGAATGCCGGGACCGAACAGACCACCACTGTGATCATTGGCACCGGCCTGTCCGGCCTGGCCGTGGCTGCAGAGCTGTGCCGCCGCGGCGTGGACTCGATAGTGGTGGACGGACTGGACCTCCTTGGCGCCGCACAGCCGGCCAACACAGCTTCCCTCCAACGGTGCGACGCGGCGGACTCCGTGAACCTTCGCGAACGCAACGAGATCCTGCGGCACCTGCGGAACTACGCTGCCAGCCACGACGTCGACGTGCGCAACACCACCCGCGCCGTCCAGATGACCATGGTGAACGGCGGGTCGCCGCTTTCTTCAGCCCCGCAGTGGGAGGTGCATACGCCCACGGGAATCCTGGTGGCGGACCACATTGTCCTGACCCGTTGCGCCCACAGCCAGCTCCGGCGCATGATCAACGACTTCGGCATGGCGGTGGGCCGAAACCTCACCGCAGCCATGCGGGCCATCGGCATCTACCTGGTGGGCGTTGGGGAACTCATCACGCCCTCCCCCAAGGAAGTCCTGCGGCAAGCCAAGACGGTGGGCCAGGCAATCTCCGCCAGGGTGCACCCGGACACTGTGGCCTACCCGGCCACCGGGAGCTTTGCGGCCCTGACCGGCTAGGCCCTGACCTGCTAAGGCCGCCCGGCGCCCCCTGCCCGCGGCGGGCCCCCAACCCGCCATCATTCGTCGTCCGTGCCTGCTGTGAGCCGGCGCCGGGCCAGGATGGCAAGCGTGGCCAGCAGCCCCACTGCGACGAGGGCAAAGATGACGATGCTCCACTGGAACGGCTCCCCTGAGCCCACCTGTTCAGGCTCGCCCGTCGTCCCCGGCCGGGCCGTCCCCATGGCGGGGGCAGTACTTGCCCCGGCGCCGGTGGCTGGGACTGTAGCCGCCGCCGTCGGACTTCCTCCCTCAGTTGGACTTGCTGCCGGTGCGGCGCCCTGCCCGGCAGAGGCGGCCGTAAAGGAGAACGTCCCCTCGATGGGATGCGAATCCGAGCTGACCACCCGCCAAGCCACGGTGTACTCCCCCGCCGGGCCTCCGGCCCTCAGCTTCTGGGATGCCACGTTGTCCACGATGTCCACCGGCCCCTCCGCCCACTCGGTACCGGAGGCGTCTTTGACGGAGAACGCGGCGCCAATGCCCAGCGGCTTGTTGTTGAAGGCCACCGAGACCTGTTCGGGCGGCGCCGGCAACGACGCGCCGGCCGACGGGGTGCTGGATTCGGCGGCATCATGGGCCGCTGCGGGCCCGGCGAGGCCCAGCACACCGGCGGCAAAAACGAGGAGCACGAGCCCCAGGGTCAGGATCTGGCGGATGGGACGCATGCGGCGGCGGCTCCTTGTATGTTGGCTTCCTTACAGACTAGGCGAAAATGCCTGCCGCCCTGCCGCCGCCACCATAGGATGCAGGTATCCCCACAGACTCCCCCGGAGGACTAATGCTTAAGCAAGGCTCTGCCCTGGACCGGTACTTCAAGATCACCGAGCGCGGTTCCAACCTTTCCCGCGAGATCCGAGGCGGCTTCGCCACGTTCTTTGCCATGAGCTACATCGTGGTGCTGAACCCCCTGATCCTCTCGGGCCCTGACTCCAGCGGCACAACGCTGGGGTTCACCGCCGTAGCCGCCGTAACAGCCTTCGTGGCAGGCATCCTGACCATCCTTATGGGCGCCTGGGCAAAGCACCCCTTCGCGCTCGCCACGGGGCTGGGCGTCAATGCGTTCGTGGCCGTCACCGTGGCCACCAATCCGGGGCTGACCTGGCCGGACATGATGGGCCTGGTGGTGCTCTCCGGCGTCACCATGCTGATCCTTGTCCTCACCGGGTTCCGCACCGCCGTCTTCAAGGCCGTCCCGGACGGGCTCAAGACGGCCATCGTGGTGGGGATCGGCCTGTTCATCGCGCTGATCGGGCTGGTCAACGCGGGCTTCGTCCGCCGCATCCCGGATGTCGCCGGCACTACCGTGCCCGTTGGCCTTGGCTACGACGGCAAGCTCCTCGGCTGGCCCACCGCGGTGTTCATCTTTGGCCTGATCCTGACCATCGCCCTGGTGGTGCGCAAGGTCAAGGGCGCCATCCTGATCGGCATCATCACCTCCACCCTCATCTCGGTGCTCCTGGAGATGACCCTGCACATCGGACCGAGCTTCGACGGGCAAACCTCCAACCCGCAGGGCTGGTCCTTGGTGGCGCCCACCTTCACCGGCTGGGCCGCCCCGGACCTGTCCCTGATCGGCAAGGCAAACCCGTTCGGCGCCTTCGAGCACCTGGGCTTCGTTGCCGCAACCCTGCTCGCCTTCGTCATCCTCCTCAGCATCTTCTTCGATGCCATGGGGACCATGGTGGGCCTGGCCAACGAGGCCGGGACAGTTGACGAACACGGCAACATCCCGGACGTCGACCGCGTGCTCCAGGTGGACGCCCTCGGCGCGATCGTGGGCGGCGGGGCGTCGGTTTCCTCCAACCAGATCTATGTGGAAGCCGGCGCCGGAATCGGCGAAGGCGCGCGCACAGGCGTGGCCTCGATCGTCACCGGGCTGCTGTTCCTGGTGGCCATGTTCTTCACCCCGCTCATCAACCTGGTGCCCTTCGAAGCGGTTGCCCCCGCCCTGGTGGTGGTGGGCTTCATGATGGTGTCCCAGGTGGGCAGGATCGACTGGCAGGACTGGGGCATTGCCATCCCCGCGTTCCTGACCTTCACCCTGATGCCGTTCACGTACTCCATCGCCAACGGCCTGGGCGCGGGCTTCATCGCCTTTGTCCTGATCCGCACCGTCCAGGGCAGGGTCAAGGAGATCCACCCGCTCATGTGGGCCGTCGCCGGCGCGTTCCTGCTCTTCTTCGCGGTAGGTCCCATCGAGGCGGCCCTGGGCATGTAGCCCCCGGCCCGGGAGCAAGGCCCGGCGCCCGGCACGGAACCAAGGCCTGGTTGCCCTACACGGGAGTGTTGGGCGCCAGGCCTTCGTCACCTGTCAACGCCCGGGCTTTCTTTTCCCGGAGCTTGTCCAGCCGGTTCATGAGCGGCGAGGTGGTGGCGCCATGGATCACGATGGACAGTGCCACCACCAGCCCCACGAAAGACCACAGCCACTCCGCCTGGCCGGCGAACTCGCCCTTGCCCAGCGCATAGGAGAGGTAGTACAGCGAGCCGATCCCCCGGATCCCGAAGAACGAGAGGGCGATCCGCTCCCGCGGTCCGGTTTTGCCGCCGAGCAGACCGAGCCAGCCTGCCAGTGGCCTGACCAGCAGCAGGAAGGCCAGCGCCACGAGCACCTCGGCCCAGCCGATCCCAGCAAGCAGTCCGCGGGCAATCGCGCCGCCCAGCAGGACCAGGATCACCACGGTCAGGAGCCGCTCCAGCTGCTCCACGTAGGAGTGCAGCACACGGTGGTAGCCATGCGTGTGCTCGGCGGAACGGATGGTCACCGCGCAGACAAACACGGCAATGAAGCCGTAGCCCTCGATCATCTCGGTGACGCCGTAGGCGAGGAAGGTTGCGGCCAGCGCCACGAAGCCTTCCGAGTGGTTGGACAGCCGGAGGCTTTCAGCGCCGGCAGAGAAAAACAGCCGTGCCAGGAGCTTTCCGGTGAGGAACCCCAGCAGCACTCCAATGGCCAGCCGCCACAGGACGTCCACCGCAAACCATTCGGGAAACCAGGCCAGCGGCGATGCGCCCACGATGCTGATGGCGATGGCGAGGTAGACAAAGGGAAACGCCAGCCCGTCGTTGAGGCCGGCTTCGGAAGTGAGGCCAAAGCGGACCTCATCTTCTTTGTCCGCGCCCTCCTCCTCGTCCGCGGGCTCACCCACCTGCACTTCGGAGGCCAGGACCGGGTCCGTGGGCGCCAGGGCGGAGGCCACCAGCAGGGCAGCGCCGAGGCCCAGGCCCAGGAACCACAGGCCCATCAGGGTCAGCGCGACGATGCACAACGGCATGGCGATTCCCAGGAGCCGCCACGTGGTGGCCCAGCGCTTGCGGCCCACAGGGCGGTCCAGGGCAAGCCCGGCGCCCATCAGCGAGATGATGACGCAGATCTCCGTCAGGTGCACAACAAAATCGCTGTGCACCATGGGATCCGGGTCCGGAAGCGTGGGAATCAGGGCGAAAGCCGCCATGCCTGCGCCCAGGAAAACCATGGGCATGGAGAACGGCATGTTGCGCAGGAGCTTGGGAAGGACAGCTGCGGTAAACACGGCCGCGCCTGCGGCAGCAAAGAGGACGCTGGGGGCTTCAAACACGGGGCTGTTCTCCGGCCTGGCTATGGTGCGCCGTCCGGCGCAAAAAGTGATGGGGTCCCCGGGGGAAGGGATTGCTCCACAATAGCCCCTGCTGCCCCCAGGCGCCGACGATCTTGGATTCCAGACATGGCGACGGCGGCGCTGCTGGTTTTCGGCGTCGCCATGCGGTGAGCTTGGAGCATGGCCCCCCTGATACCTGACGTTGACCTCCCGCCCCGGCCCTGGGAAGGGAGGCTCGACGGCGATGACGCCGCCCACCGCCGCTGGTGGCAGGCAGTTACTGCGTACGACGGCGGGACGGCAGGCACCCGCGCCGAAGGCGCTCCGGGTGCTCAGGGCACCTTGGGTAATGCGGGTGCTGCGGGTGGGGATGATGCCAGGCCCGCCACCCTGCTGGGCTTCGCCAGCGACGAGGGCGTGCGCCGGAACAAGGGCCGCACCGGCGCGGCGGCCGCACCGGCGGCCATCCGCAAGGTCCTGGGCCCCCTGGCGTTCCATCTGGACCGGGCTGTGTACGACGCCGGGGACGTCGTGGTGTCAGGCGGTGACCTTGAGGCCGGCCAGGAACGCGCCGGCCGTGCCGTCAAGGAACTGCTCGACGCCGGGCAGGTGACCGCAGTCCTGGGCGGCGGCCACGAAACCGCCTTCGCGAGCTACCTGGGGGTGGCCGCCTCTGCGGCGGTCCGGGGCGGGAAGCGGCTGGGCGTCCTGAACCTTGACGCCCACTTCGACCTGCGGGACGAGCCGCTGGCAACGTCCGGGACGCCGTTCCTGCAGATGGCCCGCGCGGAAGCGGCCGCTGGGCGTGACTTCCGCTATGCCGTCGTCGGAATTTCCGAGCCCAACAACACGCGTGCTCTCTTCGACACAGCGCGGACGCTGGGCGTGCACTACCTGCTGGACGAGGACTGCGAGGCGGAACGCGTCCGCACCTTCGTGGCAGACTTCCTTGACGGGGTCGACGTGCTCTACCTGACCATCGACCTTGACGTACTGCCGGCCGCGGTGGCGCCGGGAGTGAGTGCCCCGGCCGCGTACGGCGTGCCCCTCCCGGTTATCGCCGCCGTGTGCCGGCAGGTGGCCTGGAGCGGGAAGCTGCTGCACCTGGACATCGCCGAACTGAACCCGGCGCTGGACGTGGACAGCCGGACTGCGCGCGTTGCCGCGCGGCTGCTGGACACGCTGCTGCGCTGATCCGGCAGGCTCCCGGCAGGCTTCGGGCTGCGCTGCCTGCCCGTAAACGCGCTACTGGCCCTTGAGGACGTAGCGCCGCTCCGGACGCCCCACCCCGTACTTGAGCCTCACGTCCAGGGTTCCTTCGTCGTGCAGGTACTCCAGGTACCGCCGCGCGCTGACCCGGGACGTTCCCAGCTGCTCGGCTACCTCGGCCGCGGAAAGATCGCCGTCGGCGGCATTCAGGGTGGCCTCCACGAGCTTCAGGGTCTCGATGCTGCAGCCTTTGGGAAGCGGACGCTCGGTCCGGTCCAGGCCGAACACCCGGTTGACGTCCGACTGCTCGGCCACGTCCTTGGCTGAATCCAGTCCCTGGTATGCACTGCGGTAGTGCTCCAGGCGCTCCTGCAGGTCCGACTGCGAAAACGGCTTGATCAGGTAGTGCACAATCCCGCCGCGGAGGGCCTTGCGCACGGTCTCCACCTCCCGGGCGGCACTGATCACCAGCACGTCCAGCTCCGGGGCGACGTCCCGCAGCCGCTGCATGAGGTCCAGCCCATTGATGTCCGGAAGGTGGATGTCCAGCAGCACCAGGTCAGGCCGCAGCCGTTCCGTCTCGATCACAGCCTGGGCGCCGGTGTGGGCCACGCCCACCACAGCGAAGCCGGGCGTCCGCTGGATGAACCCGGCGTGGACCTTGGCCACCATGAAGTCGTCGTCGACGATCAGCACCTTGATCATGGCTGCGTTGCACCTCTTTTGAATCGTGCGGTGAAGACTGCTCCGTTGTCATTGGCCACGGTGAGGTCCCCGCCGGAACGCCGGCAGACCACCCGTGAAAGCGCCAGGCCGAAGCCGCGGCCGTCTGCCGGGCCGGCCTCCTTGGTGGAGTACCCCTGGCGGAAGATGTCTTCCACGGCCTCGTCCGGGACGCCGGGGCCGGTGTCCCGGACCGTAACGGTGACATGGTCCGTGCCGTCCTCCACAAGCACCCGGACGGCTGCCCCGGGAAGCCCCGTGACGGCGTCGAACGCGTTGTCCACCAGGTTCCCCACAACGGTGGTGAGGTCCCGGGACAAATCGTCGCTGACCGGGCGCAGGGCGGATACGGGGTCAAGCTGCAGTGCCACGCCGCGCTCGGTGGCGAGGCTGGACTTGGCAATCAGCAATGCGGCGAGCGCTGGATCCTGGATCCGGCTGGTCACTTCATCATTGAGCCTGGTCCGGTCCACCGTGGCGCCGTTGACGAACTGGACCACGGAATCGTACTCGCCGATCTGGATCAGGCCGGAAATGACGTGCAGCTGGTTGGCGAACTCGTGGGCCTGCGCGCGCAGCGTGTCCGTGGCGGTCCGGGTGGCCCCCAGCTCACGCTCCAGGGAGGACAGCTCTGTCCGGTCCCTCAGGGTTGTCACCGAGCCAATGTTGCGGCCGCGGGAGCGGATGGGAACACGGTTCAGCACCACCAGCCGTTCCCCTACGAGCACCAGCTGGTCCGGGTCCGGCTGGTCGCGGGTCAGGACCACTTTGAGGGCCGGATCCACAGGAAGGGACGCGAGTTTCCTGCCCACGCAGTCCGGCGGCAGCCCCAGCAGTTCCCGGGCACTGTCGTTCGCTACGGTGACGCGCTCGTGGGGGTCCAGCGCCACCACGCCTTCCTTCAGGCCGTGCAGCATAGCCTCCCGGTTTTCCACCAGGCCGGTGATCTCGCTTGGCTCCATCCCGAGGGTCTGGCGTTTGACCCGCCGGGACAGCAGCAGGGACCCCGCCACGCCCAGGACGCTGGCCACGCCCAGGTAGGTCAGGAGGTTGGGGACGGCGTCCCCCAGCCGTTCAAGGGTGGACGGGTAGTTGCGGCTGATGGCTGCGATGCCGATCATCTTTCCCGCATCATCGAGCACCGGGACATGGGCGGAGAGGACGGTGGTTCCGCCTTCGTCCAACACCCCGGTCCAGGCCCGGCCTTCCATCACCCTGCTGGGGCCGAGCTCCAGGGGCTTGCCCAGCAGGCCCGGATCGGAAGCGGCAACCACCGTCCGGTCCACTTTTGCGAGTGCAACGTGCGACGATCCCGAAACGGTCCGGACGGACTCGGCCACCGCGGGAAGCGCTGAACCAACACGCGGCTCTGCCTCCGGCAGCAAGGCACGTACTGCCGGGTTGTTACCGAGCGCCTCAGCGGCGGAGAGCGCCCTCCTGCCCTCGGTGCGTTCGAAGGCGGCAGCGGACTGGGCAAGGGAAATGGCCACCACGGCCACGAGTACTGCCAGGACGATCAGCAACTGGAGCACAAGGTACTGCCCGGCGAGGGACATTCCTCTTCGTCGCGTCACTGCGTGGATTCCTTTAGTGGTGGTTCAGATGCCTGGCCACAGGCACGCGGAGCGCAGGCAGGGCGCGCCGCCCGCCCCTCCCGGCGTACCGGAACTATACCGCAGCCAGGCGGCCAGTCAGCGGGGACCGCCGTCGTGCTCTTCCCCGCTGGCCCTCCGGGCGGTGCCGGCGGACCGATTCCGGCCGGCGCGGTGCAGCAGCACCAGCCGGGTTGCGTGGAACGCGATGAACCCGGCCCCGGCCAGGATGTACAGCGCCTCCAACCAGCCCGCTCGTCCATCGACAACCCGCACGGCTGCCGGCACCAGCGCCAGCAGAACCACCGCCACGCCGATCCATGCCGCCGGTTTGGTTCCGTAACGCCCGCTTCGCTCCGCCATATCCGTCCCCCGCCCTGTAAGCAGCTTCCAGCCTAAAGGGCGACACAAACCGGGGCGTGGTGGGGTGCCGGAAACGTGAACGCAATGAACTTAACTTTCTCTGCGTACACAAGAGTGATCGCCGTCACTGCCGGGCCTAGCATCGAAGCACAGATCAGGTCCGCTGATCATCCTGTAGAGAATTGCATTACTGAGAAGAGGAACACCATGCGCCAGATCCGCGCATTGCGAGTCGCCGCCGTCGCCGCCGGCATCGCCCTGATGGCCACCGGTTGCGGTGCCACCGGCAGCAGCTCCACCGGCCCGGAAAGCTCCGGCGCCGCAGCCGGCCCGGTGACCGGCCTCCAGATCATGGTCCCCAACACCCCGGGCGGCGGATATGACACCACAGCCCGCGTTGCGGCCAAGGTTCTCGACGACGAGAAGGTTGCCACCAACACCGAGGTCTTCAACCTTGCAGGCGCCGGCGGCACTGTTGGCCTGGCGCGCATTGTCAACGAAAAGGGCAATGGCGACCTCACCATGCTCATGGGCTTGGGCGTGGTAGGCGCGAGCTACACCAACAAGTCCGAGTCCAAACTGACGGACACCACCCCGCTGGCCCGGCTCATCGAAGAGCCCGGCGCAATCATGGTCAACAAAGACTCGCCCTACAAGACCATCGATGACCTGGTCACCGCGTGGAAGGCCGACCCGGGTTCCATCGCCGTAGGCGGCGGCTCATCGCCCGGCGGCCCGGACCACCTGCTCCCGATGCAGCTTGCAGGAGCCGTAGGAATTGACGCCACCAAGGTGAACTTTGTGTCGTACGACGGCGGTGGAGACCTCCTCCCGGCCATCCTCGGCAACAAGGTGGGCTTTGCCGCATCGGGCGCCGGAGAGTACTTGCAGCAGATCGAATCGGGAGACGTCCGTGTCCTGGCAACCAGCGGTGAAGAGCGCCTGGAAGGTGTGGACGCACCCACGCTGAAGGAATCCAACATCGACCTGGTGTTCACCAACTGGCGCGGCATCGTGGCTCCTCCCGGAATCAGCGACGAGGACAAGGCCAAGCTGATCGCCACCCTCGAGAAGATGCACGGCACTGACGCCTGGAAGGAAGCCCTGGTCAAGAACAGCTGGACTGACGCCTTCATCACCGGCGACGAGTTCGAAACCTTCCTGACCGAGCAGGACACTCGGGTGGCGGACGTGCTCACGAAGCTTGGCCTGGCGTGAGCTCCTCACCAACTTTGACTTCCAGGCTCAAAGGCCGCTCCGAGCTGGGGGTCGCCCTCCTGCTCGGAGCGGCGGGCGTCCTCGTCCTGGTGGATGCCATCGCCCTGGTAACCCCGTATTCGCAGTCAGATCCGGTGGGACCCAAGACGCTGCCGTACATCGTCTCCGGCCTGCTCCTGGTCTGCGCCGTCCTGCTCGCCATCAATGTGCTTCGTGGCGGACAGGGCGAAGCCGAAGGCGGTGAGGACGTGGATCTCTCACATCCCGCCGACTGGAAGACCATCCTGCCGCTGGTGGGAGCTTTCGTGGCCAACATCCTGCTGATCGATTGGGCCGGGTGGGTCGTCTCCGGGACCGTCCTGTTCTGGGGCAGCGCCTGGGCCCTGGGCAGCCGGCACTATGTCCGTGACGGCCTCATTTCCGTGGGACTCGCAGTGCTCACTTTTTACGGTTTCTACCTTGGCCTCGGCATCCCGCTGCCCGCCGGTCTTCTGGAAGGGATTCTCTGATGGATGTCTTTTCCTCCCTCATGGACGGTTTCGCCACCGCCCTCACCCCCATGAACCTCCTCTACGCCGTCATCGGCGTGATCCTGGGTTCCGCCGTCGGCGTGCTCCCGGGCCTTGGCCCGGCCATGACCATTGCCCTGCTGCTCCCGGTCACCTATGTCCTGGAACCCACCAGCGCCTTCATCATGTTCGCCGGCATCTACTACGGCGGCATGTACGGCGGCTCCACCACCTCGATCCTGCTGAATACACCCGGTGAATCGTCCTCGGTAGTGACGGCGATCGAAGGCAACAAGATGGCCAAAGCGGGGCGGGCCGCACAGGCCCTTGCGACGGCGGCCATCGGTTCATTCGTCGCCGGCACCATCGGCACCGCGCTCCTGGCCGTCTTCGCACCGATCGTGGTGGAATTCGCCGTCAGCCTGGGCTCGCCAAGCTACTTCGCCATCATGGTCCTCGCGCTTGTGGCAGTGACCGCCGTCCTTGGATCATCCCGCCTCAGGGGCTTTGCCTCGCTGGGCCTCGGGCTGGCGATCGGCCTGGTGGGCATGGACTCCGTCACAGGCCAGCGCCGCCTCACCTTCGGCCAGCCCCTGCTGGCCGATGGCCTGGACATTGTGGTGGTGGCAGTGGCCATCTTTGCCGTGGGCGAAGCTTTGTGGGTTGCCGCGCACATGCGCCGCACTCCTTTGCAGGTCATCCCGGTCGGCCGCCCCTGGATGGGCAAACAGGACTGGAAGCGGTCCTGGAAGCCCTGGCTCCGCGGAACGGCGTTCGGTTTCCCCTTTGGTGCACTGCCGGCCGGAGGAGCCGAGATCCCCACGTTCCTCTCCTACGTCACGGAGAAGCGGCTTAGCAAGCATCCCGAGGAATTCGGCAAGGGTGCCATCGAAGGTGTTGCCGGCCCGGAAGCTGCCAATAACGCGGCCGCTGCCGGCACCATGACCCCCCTGCTGGCACTGGGGTTGCCCACCAACGCCACGGCTGCCGTCATGCTCGCAGCGTTCGTCCAGTTCGGCATTCAACCGGGGCCCCTGCTGTTCGCCAATGAGGGACCCCTGGTGTGGGCCTTGATTGCGAGCCTCTTCATCGGCAACTTCCTGCTCCTGCTCATCAACCTGCCCCTGGCACCGATGTGGGCGAAGATCCTCCAGCTTCCACGGCCGTACCTCTACGCAGGCATTTTGTTCTTCGCCACACTGGGTGCCTACTCGGTGAACCTGCAGGCGTTCGACCTGGTCCTCCTACTGGTGCTGGGCGCATTGGGATTCATGATGCGCCGCTTCGGACTGCCGGTACTGCCGCTTATCCTGGGCGTTATCCTTGGGCCGCGGATCGAAGGACAGCTTCGCAAGAGCCTCCAGCTGAGTGCGGGCGACCCCGCCGGCCTCCTGGGCGAGCCCATCGCCGTCAGCATCTACATCATCCTGGCGCTGATCCTGGCCTGGCCGCTGATCTTCAAGCTGGTCCGGCGCAACCGCCCGGCTGCGGCCGGACCGGCGCCGGCCACGGAAGCGGCTCCGGCAGCCCCATCAGGCAGCTCCGTGCACGCAGATCTGCCGGTCCACCCGGACGGTGCAGCCCACCAGGGCAATGCACCCTCAGACAGCAGCGTCCACCCAGACAAGAAGGAGACACCATGACCATCGTGGTGGGATACGTCCCGACCCCCGAGGGCGAAGCAGCCCTGACCCAAGCCATCCACGAAGCCCGGAAGAGCAACACCAAACTGTTAGTCATCAACTCGTCCAAGGGGGACGCGCTGGTAGACAACCGCTACGCCCAGGAGCCGGAGATCCAGAGCATTGAGGACCGACTGGCCACCCAGGGCATCGACCACGTGATCAAGCAGCCGGTCCGTGGCCACGATGCCGCCGCGGAGGTGCTGGATGCCGCGGAGGAGCACAACGCTGAACTGATTGTGATCGGCCTGCGCCGGCGGACACCGGTGGGCAAGCTCATCATGGGCAGCGTCTCCCAGCGGATCCTGCTGGAAGCCGACTGCCCCGTCCTGGCAGTAAAGGCAGGCTAGCCGGACTCTCCAGCGCGGAACAGCTCAAGGCGTTGGCGCCCCAGCCCCACAACCTCTACCTCCACCACGTCACCCGGCTGGAGGTAGGGGAAGCGGCCGCTGAGCGCCACGCCTTCCGGCGTTCCGGTGAGGATGACGTCCCCGGGCTCCAGGCGCATGTACTGGCTGCAGTGGTGGACAAGGGTGGCGGCATCGAAGATGAGCTCCGACGTGCACGAGTCCTGGCGCAACTCCCCGTTGACCCAGCTCCGCAACGGCAGGTTCCCGCCGTCGATCCCGTCTGCCGGAACCAGCCACGGGCCCAGCGGTGTGGAGCCCGAGAGGGACTTCCCCTTGGTCCACTGGCCGGCCGCCCCGGGGAGCTGGTACTCACGCTCGGAAAGGTCATTGGCGGTGACATAGCCTGCGATGCATTCCCTCGCCTGGCTGGGGGAAGCCAGGTAACTGGCCTCCCTGCCGATGACGATACCCAGCTCCACTTCCCAGTCGTAGCTGCTGGAGTTCGGCGGAACGGGGGCGGGATCGAACGGCCCCGCAACAGTATTGGCCGGCTTGAGGAACACCACCGGAATGTCCGGGGGCGCGGACCCTGACTCGGCGGCGTGCGCGGCGTAATTCATCCCGATTCCCACCACCGAGCCGGGCCTGGCAACCGGGGGGCCAATTCTGAGCGTCTCTGCTCCGTCCAGTTCCGGCAGGGACCCGGCTTCCAGCGCGTGCCGGATCCTGTCCACTCCTCCGGATGCCAGGAACGCACCGTCCACGTCCTGCGTCAGCGGCAGGAGGCTGTAGCACCGGCCGGACGGCACCATAACGGCCGGTTGCTCCTTGCCCTTTTCACCCAGGCGCATGATTTTCATCCAGATCTCCTTCGAGCTGACGTTGCACGTTTGTACCCATCGTTGCTGATGCGCTGACGCGCCGCCAACGCGCCCTATTGTGACTGGTGGCTCACCTGCCCTGCCGTCTTCTGGTGGCGTTCGACACTCCACAAACAGCAGTCATCTGACATTTGTCGGGATTAGCAGGTAGAATAGGACGGCCCTCAGGCATGAAACACAGAAAGTTCACACATGACTACAGCAACTATGGAACGCATCCCCGCCGTTTCCACCCCCGCCGACGCGCCGGCCGTCCGGTCGATCGACCTGGAGTTCTCCACCGCGAGCGACGTCCACACGGGCCTGGAAGAAGCAGTTGCCGAACTCATTGAGGTTGCGGCCCAGGACGCGGACTGCGGCATCCTGGTGACCAGGCTGCACCCCGGCCGCTACACCGTGGCCCTGGACGAATCGGTCCCCTTCGGCGAGACATACGAGGCCATCGCCGCCTGACAGCCTGCGACTGACCCCTCTTTCGCGCACAGACAAAAGTCCCCGCCGCTGCATACGCAGTGGCGGGGACTTTTCTGTCGGCGGTTGCCGGCGTTGTCAGGCCCGGCGGACCTGTACGCCGTCGGACTTCAAAAAGAGCTGTTTTTCGGACGGACCAGCCGGCACAAGCCACAGAACATTTCCGCTCTGGGACACCTCTTCCACCTCACCGGTGGCCACCACATGCGCCTGCTTGATGATCTCGACGCGCTCCCCGGCCTGGAGTCCCCTCCAGTCGGAAATAACGGCGGAATGGGCATTGCGCCTCGATAGGACTGCCCCACGTGCTTTCATTTGAACTTCTACCCCTTTGTATATGTTCCGCGCCACAGCCTCTTTGATGTGACTTTCACTACACCTTCAGTTCTACTACACTCTGCGTCCGCCCGATGTCCGTGTCGCTGGAAATTTCACCAGGTGGACGCCTCGTGCCGATGTGCTGAAGATTGTTCGCTTTTATGCCAGAGGACCCACGGCAGATTCGACTGCCCGGCGCACCTCCCCTGCTGCGACCAGGTTGTCCGCCGCCTCCAGCTCCGGGGAAAGGAAACGGTCCGTCCCCGGCCCGTCCACCACGCTCCGCAGTGCAGTGACGACGGCGGCGCCCGCCGGTCCCGGGGTCAGCACACCACCGGAGAGCTGGGTCCGGATGTCCAGTGCCCGGGCTGATGTCACCAGCTCGATCGCCAGGACGCGCCGCAGGTTCTCCACTGCCTTCCGGAGTTTGCGGGCTGCGTGCCAGCCCATGGAGACGTGGTCTTCCTGCATGGCAGAACTCGGGATGGAGTCCACCGATGCAGGCACGGCGAGCCGTTTGTTGTCCGAGACCAGCCCGGCCTGGGTGTACTGGGCGATCATGAGCCCGGAATCGACGCCGGGATCGGCTGCGAGGAAGGCAGGAAGGCCGTGGGACCGCGCGGGGTCCAGCATCCTGTCCGTCCGCCGCTCCGCGATGGAGCTGAGGTCCGCCACGGCGATGGCCAGGAAGTCCAGGACATACGCCACAGGAGCGCCGTGGAAATTGCCGTTGGAGCTGACCCGCCCGTCCGGCAGCACCACCGGGTTGTCGATGGCCGCGGCCAGTTCGCGGGACGCCACCAGGTCCGCGTGGTCCAGCGTGTCCCTCACCGCACCGGTGACCTGCGGGGCGCAGCGGAGCGAATAGGCGTCCTGCACGCGGGAATCGCCGACTTTATGGGAGGCCACGATCGGCGAACCGGAGAGCACGCGCAGCATGTTGTCAGCGCTGGCGGCCTGCCCCGGGTGGGGGCGCAGTGCGGCGTGCAGCTCCGGCAGGAACACCTGGTCGGTGCCCAGCAGCGCCTCGACGCTCATCGCCGCAGTGATGTCCGCCGTCGTCAGCAGCTGCCGAAGGTCCGCGATGGCCATCAGCAGCATGCCCAGCATGCCCTCGGTGCCGTTGACCAGGGCAAGGCCCTCCTTCTCGGCGAGGATGACCGGCTCGATGCCGTGCGCGGCAAGGAGTTCCGCGACGGCGGGACGGCCGGCGGTGCCGTACAGCTGGCCGTCCGGCCCGGCGGCTTCACCCTCGCCCATCAGGACCAGGGCGCAGTGCGACAGGGGCGCCAGGTCGCCGGAACAGCCCAGCGACCCGAATTCGCGGACCACAGGGGTGATGCCGGCATTGAGGACGTCCACCATGGTCTGCAGGACCACGGGACGGACGCCGGTGCGGCCGGAGGCCAGGGTCTTGGCACGGAGGAACATGATGCCGCGGACCACTTCACGCTCCACAGCCGGACCCATGCCGGCGGCGTGGCTGCGGATCAGGCTCTTTTGCAGCTGGGTGCGCAGTTCGTTGGGAATGTGCCGGTTGGCAAGGGCGCCGAAACCGGTGGAGATTCCGTATGCCGGGGTGTCGCTGGCGGCAAGGTCGTCGATGTGCGCACGCACTTTTGCAACGGTTGCGAGGGCTTCCGGGGAAATGGTCACTCTCGCGTTGTGGCGCGCGACGGCGACGACGTCCTCCGGTGTGACACCGCTGGTGCCGAGGGTGACGGTCAGCGGTTCGTGGGTAATCGTAGTCATGGTGTTCCTGCTTCTGTGGATCGATGTGGGGCTGGTCAGCGGGCTTCGGACGCTGCCTCTTGCATCGGGATGCGGACCCCGCGTTCCTTGGCGACCTTGAGTGCGCGGTCATAGCCGGCGTCTGCGTGGCGGATGACGCCCATGCCGGGGTCGTTGGTGAGGAGGCGCTCGAGTTTCCGGGCGGCCAGGTCGGTGCCGTCCGCGACGGAGACCTGGCCGGCGTGGATGGAACGGCCGATGCCGACGCCCCCGCCGTGGTGCAGCGACACCCAGGTGGCGCCCGAGGCGGTGTTCAGCAGGGCGTTGAGCATGGGCCAGTCAGCAATCGCGTCAGAACCGTCCTGCATTGCCTCGGTTTCGCGGTACGGGGAGGCGACGGAGCCTGAATCCAGGTGGTCGCGGCCGATCACGATGGGCGCCTTGACCTTGCCGTCCTTCACGAGCTGGTTGAACAGCAGTCCGGCCTTGGCGCGTTCGCCGTAGCCGAGCCAGCAGATCCGTGCCGGCAGGCCCTCGAACTCGACCCGCTCCTGGGCGGCGTCGATCCACCGGTGCAGGTGCTTGTTCTCCGGGAACAATTCCTTGATGGCCTCATCGGTAACGCGGATGTCCTCGGGGTCACCGGAGAGGGCCACCCAGCGGAACGGGCCCAGGCCCTCGCAGAACAGCGGGCGGATGTAGGCCGGAACGAAACCGGGAAATTCGAATGCCCGGGTGTACCCGCCCTTGCGTGCCTCATCACGGATCGAGTTGCCGTAATCGAACACCTCAGCGCCCGCGTCCTGGAACTCCACCATCGCCTGCACGTGCCGGGCCATCGACGCCTGGGCCTTCTTGGTGAAGCCCTCCGGGTCGGCTTCTGATTCTCGGTGCCATTCCGCCACCGAGATGCCTTCGGGCAGGTAGGACAGAGGATCGTGCGCGCTCGTCTGGTCGGTGACGATGTCCACGGTGAGCTCACCGGCATTGTGGCGGCGCAGGATCTCCGGGAAGACCTCAGCGGCGTTGCCGACGTAGCCCACGGACCAGCCGCGGCGCTCTTCCTTGGCCTTGAGAACCTTGGCGACCGCGGCGTCAAGATCGGTTTCCACCTCATCGAGGTAGCGCTTGCCGGCGCGGCGGCGCAGGCGGGTCTCGTCGACGTCGACAATCAGGCACGCGCCGTCATTCAGGGTGACGGCGAGCGGCTGGGCACCGCCCATGCCGCCGCACCCGCCGGTGAGCGTGAGGGTACCGGCGAGGGTGCCGTTCTCATCCCCGGAGAGCTTGCGGGCGATCGCGGCGAAGGTCTCGAACGTGCCCTGCAGGATCCCCTGGGTGCCGATGTAGATCCAGGAGCCGGCGGTCATCTGGCCGTACATCATCAGGCCCTCGGCCTCGAGCCGGCGGAATTCGGGCCAGTGGGCCCAGTCCCCCACCAGGTTGGAGTTGGCGAGCAGCACCCGCGGGGCCCATTCGTTGGTGCGGAACACGCCCACCGGCTTGCCGGACTGCACCAGGAGGGTTTCGTCCTTCTCCATGGTTTCCAGGGTGCGGGTGATCGCGTCAAAAGCGGCCCAGGACCGGACAGCGCGGCCGGTGCCGCCGTACACCACCAGGTCATCCGGGCGCTCCGCGACCTCGGGGTCCAGGTTGTTCATGAGCATGCGCAACGGCGCTTCCGTCTGCCAGGACTTGGCGGTGAGCCCGGTGCCGCGGGCTGCTTTGACCGGGCGGGCACCGGTGGTGAAATCGGCGGGTGCCATGGTGGCTCCTTCATGTAGGGGTTTTGCTGGAAGTTCTGTATCTACTAAAGCCCTTCCGCAATGGCAGAAACAGGGCCTTCGGAGCGGTGCTGTCCGGGATACCGGACGGGCCTACCTGGCGGGGCGGCCGTGGAGGCGAACCGAGAGCTCATCAGCCACCTTCTGGACGCGCGCGGCGAGCGACGGCCATTGCCCTGCCGGCAGTTTGTCCTCGAGGAAAGTGACGGCGACGGCCGCCGTCGGCCATCCCAGGTGATCCGTCACGGCGGCGGCGATGGAGCCAAAGCCTGGCGTGACCTCGCCGTGTTCGGTGGCGTAACCGCGCTGCCTTACCTGGTCCAGGTGGGAGGACAGCGCGGAGTACTTCATGATGGCGCCCGCCACCTCGTGCCGGGCAGTGAAAGCAGCTGCGTTCGGATAGAGCGCACGGACCTGGGACTTGGGCAGGGCCGCAAGGATGGCACGCCCGCTGGCGGTGAGGTGGCTGGGAAGCCGGACGCCGACGTCGGTCACCAGGGAGGGGCGGTTTTTGGCGCGCTCCTCAACGATGTAGAGCACGTCGCGCCCATGCAGGACCGCCAGGTGTGCGCTCTCGCCGAGCGCATCCACGAGGGAGGCCAGCAACGGGCGGCCCAGCCGGGAGAGCGGCTCCTGCCTGGAGTAAGCGGAGCTGAGCTCGAACGCGCCGATGCCGAGCCCGTACCGCTGCTCCTCGTGGAGGTGGAGGACAAATCCGTTGGCTTCCATCACCCCCAGCAGGTGGTAGACGCTGGAGCGCGGCAGGCCCAGGGTGGAAGCAATTTGCGACGCCGCCATGGGGCCTCGCCGGGATGCCAGCAGTTTGAGGATGCGCAGGGTGTTTTCGGCAGCGGGGACTTTGGATGTCCCCTTCGACGCCACCTGGATTTCGCCACCGGTTCCATGCCTGGCTTCAGTATCCAACACCGCATTCCCTCCATCGCTGCTCTACGGGCCTCGCAGCCCTGTCCGGTATCCCGTACTTAACCATGCGCCCTGGTCGGAGCCTTGGACGTTATTCAAGCCCGCCCGGTGTCTGGAATCCCAGACATACGGGGTAACGGAATCCCGGTCCGGCTCCGAGCACGGTTCGGGTGTCAGGCTGCGCAGTGGGGTGGACACTGTTTTGCCCTCCGGGCACACTGAAATACCCAGGCACTGAAAGGAACATCACCGGGAGAGGACCCCGATGGAGCACCTCAGCCGATTCAGCAATGAATTCCTCAAGGCGCTCAAAAACCTGCTGCCCATCGTGGCGGTAGTTTTTATGTTTCAGCTGCTGGTGTTCCGTTCGGTGCCCGACGATCCGTTGAGCCTGGTGGCCGGGCTCCTGATCGTGGCCGGGGGCATTGCCCTGTTCCTGCACGGCCTGGACCTCAGTATTTTTCCAGTGGGCAAGAACCTTGCAAATCAGTTCGTAAGGCGCGGCGCATTGGTGTTGCTGCTGCCTTTTGGATTTGCTGTCGGTTTTGCCGCCTCCGTTGCGGAGCCGGCGGTAATCGCGGTCGCCGAGCAGGCCCAGCTCGTCAGCGGAGGTCGGATCAACGGGCTGGTGCTGCGTTTTGTCATCGCCCTGTCCGTTGGCCTGGTCCTGGTCCTTGGGGTAATGCGTGTTCTGCGCGGCTGGGCTGTGTACAAACTCCTGATTGCCGGTTATGCAGTGGTGCTGGGACTGACGTACATCGCCCCGCCCGAGATTGTTGGACTTGCCTACGACTCAGGCGGTGTCACCACCAACATCGTCAGCGTGCCGCTCATCACCGCGATAGGCCTGGGCCTGGCCAATTCGATCCGCGGACGCAGCGTCCTCGCCGACGGCTTCGGCCTCGTCGCACTGTGCGTGATGGTGCCGATGATCGGCGTCCAGCTCTATGGCACCTGGGTCTACTCATTTGGCGGCGCTGGGGCGGCACCCCCCGCGGCCGGATCCGGCGAGGACGCCGCTGACTGGGTGGTGGGCATGATCCTGGGCCTGGGGTCAATGCTCCGGGAGGTACTGCCAATTGTGGGCGTCGTCCTGTTCTTCCAGTACGTGGCACTGCGGCGCAGGCTGGCGCACCCGCTGCGTGTCGTCGTCGGCTTCCTGATGGTCCTGGTGGGACTGTACGCATTCGTGGTGGGACTCAAAATCGGTCTCTTTCCCATCGGGAAACTGATGGCTGAGCAGCTCATAGCACAGGGCGCGCCGGCCCTGATCCTGCTCTTTGCACTGCTCATCGGCTTCGCCACTACTATGGCTGAACCCGCCCTGGTGGCCATCGGTGAACAGGCGCAGGAGGCGTCGCCTGGACGCATCAGCGGCTTCGCCGTGCGGGTCATTGTCGCCCTGGGCGTCGCCGTCGGCATCGCCTTTGGCGTCTACCGGATCCTCGCGGGAGGCCCGTTCCACTACTTCATCATGGCCGCCTACGCGGTGGCGATGGTGTTGGTCTTCTTTGCACCGAAGTACATCATCGCCCTGGCCTTCGACCTCGGGGGCGTCACAACCTCGGAGGTCACCGTGCCTTTGGTGACGGCCCTCGGCATTGGGTTGGCAGCGGCTGTAGAGGGAAGGGATGTGCTGATCGACGGTTTCGGCCTGATCGCCTTCGCCTCAATCTTCCCTGTCATATCCGTCATGGTGTATGCCATGGTGATGGAGAAGATTCCGCGGCTGAGGAGTGAACCTGCATGAAATTCACCGCCATTGTCGTCATCGCACCGGACGACCTTGAAGAAAGGATCATCGAACACGCCCAGGGGGCCGGCGCTACGGGGGTCACCATCCTTCCGGGCAAGGGAATTGGTGGTGAAGCCAGGAAGACGTTCTTCGGCCTGACCTTCGAAGGCACCCAGTCCGTGTTGCTGATGGTGGTTGGTTCGCATTTGGGCGCACCAATCCTGAAGGAGCTCCATTCGATCCTGGTGAAGGGAACTGAGTCGCGCGGGCTTGCTTTCGCTGTTCCGATCGAGCATCTGACGGGGATCGATATGAGGCAGGTCGTGAGGTTTGAGGAGCATCTGCGCCGCGAGGGCGCCTGAGCAGGCCCAGCAAATTTGAGGAGGAAGAAGTTGCTTATCGTCAATGACGTGATGGTCTCCCAGGTCGTCACCATCTCCCCCTACAGCACACTGCGTGAAGCCCTGTCCGTGATGAAGGAACGCCAGGTCAAGAGCCTCGTGGTGGACCGGCAGCATGCCCACGACGCCTACGGCATGCTGAGCTACCGGGAACTCCTGGACACCGTGGTTGCCCAGGAAGGAGATGTGGACCTCCTGAACGTCTACGACGCCGCCACCATCCCGGCCATCACCATTCAGAGGGAACTGTCCGTGCGGCAGGCGGCAGCCCTGATGAGCCGCTACCACCTCAGCCGGCTTGTGGTGGTGGAAGGCAACCAGCTCGTGGGCCTCCTGGCCATGAACGACATCCTGGCACGGCGCATGGAGGAACTGGCCTGACCTTCCCGACCACTCAAGGGGGACGCCTGACTGCGATGCCAGGAACATTTCCCCGTCCGGGGAAAGGGCCCTTCGGCATCAGGTGGATCAGATCCTGACCACCACTTTCCCGAGGCTCCGGCCCTCCCTGAGATACCTGACGGCGGCCGGTGCTTCGGCAAGCGGGAAGACCTTGTCCAGGGCGGGTTTGACGCTCCCGGCTTCGATCAGGGATGCCAGGGCCTCGAGGTCAAGGTGAGTCTCCCTCGACACCAGGCCTTTGAACTTTTGCCGGGAGAAGAGTGACAGCAAGGGTGCCGCGAGTGACCTTTCGAAGCCGCCGGTCAGCTTTCCGCCACGCTCGCCGCCCACCAGCACCAGTGTGCCCCGCGGGGCGAGTGCGCGTTTAAGGACGGAGAGCGGACGGTTGCCGGCGGTGTCCAGGATGACGTCGTACAGCGCTCCGGCGGCAGCAAAATCTTCCCGTGTGTAGTCGATGACGGCGTCGGCGCCGAGGGACCGGACCAGTTCCACTTTTCCCGTGCTGCAGACTCCGGTCACGTCCGCCCCAAAAGCCTTGGCTATCTGCACCGCGAAGGACCCCACTCCCCCGCCCGCCCCGATGACCAGAACTTTCTGGCCCACGGTGACCTGGCCGGCGTCCCTTACAGCCTGCAAGGCTGTCACGCCGGAGATGGGTGCCGCTGCCGCTTCCTCGAAGGAAAGGTCCCGGGGTTTCCCGGCCAGCCTGCCCTCCTTGGCGCAGACGTATTCCGCAAAAGAACCCTCTGACGTGCCGAAGACTTCGTCACCCGCCTTGAAGCGAGTCACGCCGGCGCCTACGGACTCCACAACGCCGGACACCTCCCGGCCCCGCACGGGAACTTTGGGCTTCTTCAACCCGTAGCCAAAGAGCCGGACCAGATAGGGCAGTCCGGTCATCAGGTGCCACACGCCCTGCTCCACTCCGGCGGCCCGCACGCTGACCAGGACCTCGCCGTGGCCCGCTGCGGGCCGGGCAATATCCCGCAGCGCAAGCACGTCCGCGGTCCCATAGACGTCCTGCACGATAGCTTTCATGCTCGATCTCCTTTGGGCCGCCGCTGGCAGCAAGCCCCCAACGTAAGGAAAAGCCGTCACCGAGTCAAGGGGGCGCGTTGACTCATGGAAAAGGTCCGCGGAGCAGGATACGTTGCCTCATTGGAAAAGGTCCGGGAAGAG
>NZ_BMKV01000007.1:0-1893 GCF_014644515.1 Pseudarthrobacter scleromae
AACCAATCACTAAAACAATTGGTATCAACAAACTTGGCACACTATTGAGTTCTCAAACAACAGACACATTCAAATATTCCCGAAACAATTCATTTTCATGAATTCTTATTCCGTATTTCTTCGCTGCGATGTTTCAATCTTATTTCATTCATTTTCACTTTGCAAATCCGGTTGTTTTCCCGGAATTCACTCGGTGGAATGAATCCGCCCATCATAAAGTGAAGCATTTCTTCGTTTTGCGCTTCCGCACATGGTGAAGTTGCTTCACTTTTTGGTGGGGGTTTGTCGCTATTTTTCCGCTTCAGCGGCGGCGACTCAGAAAACATTACACGCTCCCCCGCGGCCGTGCAAATCGGCTGCGGAGGAGCGTGCAGGTGCTCTATGAAGCGGGGGAAGAGCCTAGGGAACCAGGACCTCCACGGTTGCCAGGTTCTTCTTTCCGCGGCGCAGGAGCAGGTACTGCCCATGCAGCAGTTCGGACTCCGGAATGACCGCCTCGGGGTCGGACACCTTCTCGTTGTTGACGTAGGCCCCGCCTTCGCCAACGGTGCGCCTTGCCGCCGACTTGCTGTCGGACAGCCCGGAAGCAACGAGCAGGTCCACGATCCCCATCTCGTCCACCTGCACAGTGGCGAAGGGAAGCTCGGAAGTTGCCGCCTGGAGCGTGGGCTTGTCCAGGGCGGTCAAGTCACCGTTCCCGAAAAGTGCGGCGGATGCCGCAATGACCTTCTCCGTGGCTTCCACACCGTGAACAAGGGAGGTCACTTCGTAGGCAAGCTTCCGCTGGCCTTCACGGGCGAACGGCCGTTCAGCCACAGCAACGGAAAGCTCCTCGATCTCCGCCTTGGTAAGGAAGGTGAAGACCTTCAGCCGGTCCACAACGTCGGCATCCGCCGTGTTGACCCAGAACTGGTAAAAGGCGTAGGGGCTGCACATGCCGGCGTCCAGCCAGATGGCGTTGCCCTCGCTCTTGCCGAACTTCGTCCCGTCCGCATTGGTAATCAATGGGGTCCCCAGGGCGTGGACGCTCTTGCCCTCCACCTTGCGGATCAATTCCGTACCGCTGGTGAGGTTGCCCCACTGGTCCGAGCCGCCGGTCTGCAGCACGCAGCCGTAATCACGGTAGAGCTGGAGGTAATCCATCCCCTGCAGGATCTGGTAGCTGAACTCGGTGTAGCTGATGCCCTCATCCGAGCTCAGCCGTGAGGCCACGGCGTCCTTGCGCAGCATGGTTCCCACACGGAAGTGCTTCCCAACGTCACGCAGGAAATCGATGGCGCTCAGCGGCGCCGTCCAGTCAAGGTTGTTGACCATCTGCGCTGCGTTGCCGCCCTCGAAGCTGAGGAAACGGCGGACCTGCGCCTGAAGGTAGCCCACCCACTCGGCCACGGTGTCCTTGGTGTTCAGCGTGCGCTCGGCCGTGGGACGGGGGTCGCCGATCATACCGGTTGACCCACCCACCAGTCCGAGGGGCTTGTGGCCGGCCAGCTGCAGCCGCCGCATCACGAGCAGCTGGACCAGGTTACCCAGGTGCAGGCTCGGCGCGGTGGGATCGAACCCGCAATAGTACGTCACCGGTCCGCCGGCGAGGAGTTTTTCAAGCTCCGCCTCGTCGGTGGAGACGTGGACCAGGCCACGCCACTTCAGTTCCTGCCAAATGTTGGCAAAAGTGGGGTCGTTCTGCTGCGATTCGAGGCTGATGAGTTCTGGCACGCCTTCTAAGTTAGCAGTATGCGGCGCGCCTGATCAGCGCTTGATCCCTGCCGGCACCGGTTCTGAAGCAATCAGCCGGAGCCGCTGGGTGGCCCGGGTCATCGCGACGTACAGGTCCCCCACTTTGCCGTGCTCATGGTTCAGCATCATGGACGGCTCAAGCACCACCACGCCGTCGAA
>NZ_BMKV01000007.1:1939-2671 GCF_014644515.1 Pseudarthrobacter scleromae
CTCGTAGCTGCCGGCACCCGTGCCCACCCGGCGTCCATGGGCGGCTCGCAGGGCGGCGGTGGCTTCCGGCAGGAAGTGTCCGTCGGCAATGACGGCGAGCAGGCCGCCGTCGAGCGCGTCCAGTTCCTCCGGCAGGACCTCAACCAGGCGGCTGACCACCTGGCCGGGATCCACCTCGTCGATGACCGGCGACCAGCGTCCTTCGCGGACAGCCTTGGGCGCCGAGACCACCAATCCGGCCGCGTTGGCCATCCGGACGGCGGCTTCGGCGATCTGGGACGGCGTGCGGTAGTTCACCGTCAGCTCCTCCAGCTGCCAGCGGTCCCCGAACATGGGTGCGAGCGCGCCCTGCCAGGAGTTGGCACCGGCCACCGAACTGGTCTGCGCGATGTCCCCCACGATGGTGAAGGACTTCAGGGGGCAGCGGCGGACCAGCAGGCGCCACTGCATGGGTGAAAGCTCCTGCGCCTCATCAACCACGATGTGGCCGAAGGCCCATGTGCGGTCGCTGGTGGCGCGCTCTGCGGCGGTTTGCCGCGTTTCCTGTTCCTGGTTCTGCTCGGCCAGTTCCTCGGCAGACATCAGGGGATCCACCCCTGCCGCCTGCATGTTCACCAGGGTCTGCTTGGCGTTGGCAAGGTCGCGGGCACGGTCGTGCTCCTGCTGCGCGAGCCCGCGTCCTGCGGCCGGGTCCAGTTCGCCGAGCAGCTCGGCGGCCTCGTCCAGCAGCGG
>NZ_BMKV01000007.1:2716-171126 GCF_014644515.1 Pseudarthrobacter scleromae
GGAGCGCCCGTTCAGCCGGAGACATGGTGGGGGTACAGAATTCCAGGATGGCCGGCTTGCTGAAGAGCTCGGAGATCAGCTTCTCCGGCGTCATGGGCATCCAGCAGAGGTTCAGGGCAATCCGTACATCGCGTGCGGAACGGACATCCTCGGCAAGGTAGGAGCGGTCTGCGTTGTTGCCGATGTTCCCGGCTTCCACCAGTTCGGTCATCTGTTCCGTGAGTTCGCGGAGCAGGATTTTGACGAACGTCACGCGCGCCTCGTTGTGCGGCTTGCCGGTGGAGCGGGCACGCTCGCGGGCACGGCGAACCTGGCGCGGCGTCAGCACCAGTTTGCGGCCGTCCACCTCCAGGATCCGGTCTTCAGCGGGAATCCGTTGGCGGTTGGCCACGGCGTTGGCCACCACGGTGGCCATGTCCAGGCGGCCCTTGATGGCAGCGACGTCGGCGTCCGGTTCCGGCACGGCGTGGATGCCGGGCATCAGGCGGCCCACGCTGGCCATCACCACGCCGGTCTCGCCCAGGGAGGGCAGCACCCTTTCGATGTACTTCATGAACGACGACGACGGGCCCACGAGCAGCACACCTGCGGTCTTGAGGCGGTCGCGGTGGGTATAGAGCAGGTAGGCAGCCCGGTGGAGGGCCACGGCGGTCTTTCCGGTGCCGGGTCCGCCCTGCACCACGAGCGCCCCGGAGATGGATGACCGGATGATGCGGTCCTGCTCGGACTGGATGGTGCTGACAATGTCGGACATCCGGCCGGTACGCTTGGAATTCAGGGCGGCGAGCAGGGCGCCTTCCCCCTGCAGCGATTCGTTGTCCGCCAGCATCCCGGCGTCAAGGACGTCATCCTCGATGGCCTTGACCTCACGGCCCTGCAGGATCAGGTGCCGGCGGCGGCGCACACCCTGCCGGT
This sequence comes from Pseudarthrobacter scleromae, assembly GCF_014644515.1. Taxonomy (NCBI): domain Bacteria; kingdom Bacillati; phylum Actinomycetota; class Actinomycetes; order Micrococcales; family Micrococcaceae; genus Pseudarthrobacter; species Pseudarthrobacter scleromae. The sequence continues at coordinate 3,632 of NZ_BMKV01000007.1, forward strand.
CAAAGGCCGTGGCCTGGTAGAAGTGGCCGGCCTCGGGCGCACGCCAGTCCACCATGAGCCGCTGCAGGTCCTCGGTGGTGAGGCCGATGCGGCCAATGTACTGGGCTTCGCCGGAGTCCAGGTCCAGCCGGCCGAAGACCAGCCGGTCGTCCACCGCGTCCAGCTGGGCAAGCCGGTCCTCGTAGAGAGCAGCGAACGCGTCGCGCTCGGAGACGTTCTGCATGGTGCCCACAGCCCCGGCCCGGCGGACCTGCGCCAGCTGGCGGCGCTTTTCCTCGCGCAGCTCTTCCAGCCGTGCGTACAGGCCGGCTACATAGTCGCGTTCATGGGCCAAATCGGCGTCAAGCATTTAACGTTCCCCTATCGCAAAAGACAGACCTACCATTCTACAACCATTTCCGTTAACGCCCGTGAAACGTTGCCGGATCCGGTTTGGCTCCCCTGGGTTTGGCCGGCTTGTACTGGGAGACTGTGGGGTCGCCGGTGATCCAGAAGCGCCATGCGTACCGGTCCGTCCCTCCTGCGCCGGAGACCCCAACCCTTGGCCCGGAGCTCACCGGCACTGCCGGCCGGGAGGGAAGGACCAGCCCGAACGGCGGCGCGAGCGCATCACGGCCGCTGTCCGCCGTCGTTAGTCCCAGGGCCTTGGCCAGCCGGGCAGGCCCCCTTGCCAGGTCGGCGGGGCTTTTGGAGGTGGTCCGCCGGTGCCGGGCGAGTTCAACACCGTCCACGATCTCCCCTGCCCTCAGCAGCAGGGCCGACGCCGTTCCTTCCGGCCCGCACACGATGTTCGTGCAGTGGTGCATCCCGTAGGTGAAGTAGACGTACAGGTGGCCGGCCGGGCCGAACATGGGGGCGTTGCGGGGTGTGGGACCGCGGTAGGTATGTGATCCTGGATCCGGGTGCAGGGAATCCTCTGGCCCCAGGTAGGCCTCCACTTCGGTAAGCCGCACCGATACTGCACCATCCCTGGAGTCATGGGTCAGGACGGCGCCCAGCAGCAGGGGCGCCAGCTGGCGGGCATCTCCGGAAAGGAACTCCCGCAGCGGCTGACCGGCCGTCAGCGGATTTCTGCTCATGGCCAGACTCTATCCAACGCCGGCGCCGCCGCCCCGCCATTCACGTGGTGGAGGCGCCACGGCCGTGTCCGATTTCCGCTAGCCGGGGCGTGGGAGGGCTGGCACGATGGAGGAATGGACTTCTGGCAGCGCTACCGGGCGATCGACGCCCGGGACACCCGGTTCGACGGGCAGTTCTACACTGCCGTCCGGACCACGGGCATCTATTGCCGCCCGTCCTGCCCGGCCCGGACTCCGAAGGCCTCCAACGTCACCTTCTATGAAACCTCCGCAGCAGCGCACGACGCCGGCTACCGGGCCTGCAAGCGCTGCCTTCCGGAGGCGGTTCCCGGCACACCCGCCTGGAACCTTCGCCAGGATATTGCCGGGCGCGCCATGCGGCTGATCAGTGACGGCGTGGTCACCAGGGACGGCGTCGACGGCCTGGCCGCCCGCCTGGGCTATTCCTCCCGCCAGCTCAACCGCATCCTCAACCAGGAGCTCGGGGCGGGCCCCCTCTCGCTTGCACGGGCCGGCCGCGCGCAGACTGCCCGTACCCTGCTGGTCTCCACCTCCATGAAGCTCGCCGACGTCGCCTTTGCGGCCGGGTTCAGCAGCGTCCGCCAGTTCAACGAAACCATGGCGGAAGTTTTTGGCATGACGCCCACCGCGCTCCGCACCGCAAGGCATCCCAGGGCCCCCGCCGGCTCCACCGCCCTCACCCTCAACCTCCCCTACCGGGAACCTTTCGACCCCGGCGTCTTCAACTTCCTGGCTGTCCGCGCCATCCCCGGGATCGAAGCGGGAACGCCCACGTCCTACGCCCGAACCCTGCGGCTGCCCCAGGGTGATGCGAGGTTCCGGGTGGAGTACGACGCCGGTGCTCCGGGCCGGCCGCTGACCCTCACTATCGGCGCGGTGGACCTTAGGGACCTGCCGGCCCTGTTGAGCCGGGTACGGCGGCTCTTTGACCTCGATGCGGATCCTGTGGCGATCGACAGTGCACTGGCAGGGGATGCCAGGCTCGCTGCCGCAGTGGCGGGCACTCCCGGGATCAGGATGCCCGGTGCCATGGATCCGGCGGAAATGCTGGTCCGGGCCATGGCCGGGCAGCAGATCACCGTTGCCGCGGCGCGGACCGCCCTCACCCAGCTGGCCGCCGTCGGACGTCCAAGCCGAAGCCCCGGCGAGGGCCTGGAGCGGATGTTTCCCACCCCGGCCGAAATCGCCGGCGGCGGCCCCGCGGTCCTGCGCGGACCGCAACGGCGGATCGGGGCCCTCCTCGCGGCAGCTGCCGCCATGGCGGACGGCGGACTCGACTTTGGCTATGGCGACAGCCCGGAAAGCCTGGCCGCCAAACTGCTTCCGCTTCCCGGCGTGGGACCATGGACCACGGGATACCTGGCCATGCGCATCCTCGGCGCCCCGGACGTTTTCCTGGCCAACGACGCAGCGGTACGGAACGGGATCCGTGCCCTGGGGGAGGGTACCGCGGCGTCCAGCGCGGACTTCCGGGAAGCCAGCCCCTGGCGCTCATACGCCACCATGCACCTGTGGCGGGCGGCAGCCCGGCCGGCGTCCGGTACCCGCAGGCGCACAGCAGCACACACAAACCAAGGCACCAGACCAGCAGAGGAAGCGAACCGATGAAGGCCCAGCTGCTTCAGATGACCACCCCGGACGGTCCGTTCACCATCCTGGCCCAGGACGGCGTCGTGCTCTCCAGCGGATGGACAGACAACCCTGGTGAGCTGACCGGGCAGATCCATCCGTCCCTCCGGCCGGGCACGCTGGAGCCGGTCACCGGGCTGGGGGACATCTCCTCCGCCGTCGAAGCCTTCTATGCCGGTGACCCGGTGCCGGCGATGAGCGTTCCCGTGCGGCAGGTGTCGGGACCTTTCCGGGTCCACGCCTGGGATGTCCTGCGGCTGGTGCAGCCGGGACAGCCCGTCACGTACGCCCGGTACGCGGAGCTCGCCGGCAACCCCAGGGCCGTGCGGGCAGCCGCCAGCGCCTGCGCCTTCAACGCTGCCGCACTGTTCGTGCCCTGCCACCGGGTGATCCGCACGGACGGCACGCTGGGCGGTTTCCGCTGGGGGCTTCCAGTTAAGCGGAGCCTCCTGGCACGCGAAGCCGGTTAGCCCTTCCGGTCAGCCCTGTGTGGCGGCGGGGGTTCCGGACGGCCACGGCAGCAGCACCGGCAGGTCCACGCCGTCGGCCGCGGCGGAGGCCTTGAGGCTGCCAAGCGTCGGCTCGCGGCCGGCAAGCCAGGCTGCGATGTCGGTGATCATGCCGCTAATGACGGTGGACCGGGTGCCGCTGCCGATGGCCAGCGGCTGGAGCCCCAGTGGCTGCAGCACGAGCCTGTCGTCGGGCTGGACCCTGGCCGCCAGGAAATCAAAAAGGTGCTCGCAGAACGGCCGGCTCCAGGTTTCGGGTCCCCTCCCCGCCAGCAGGTCCGACGTGTGGATGACCAGTTCCCGCCACAGCGCCAGTCCGCCGTCCAGGACCACGCCGCCGCGATACGTGATGGGGGCGTACCAGCCGGTCCGGTTCGCGGCTGAATCCTTCACGCCGGGCAGGGCGTCGAAGGCCTTGAGTGCCCGGTCCAGCGCGGCGGTGAGGTCCGCGCGGTGGGTGGCGGCGTCGTGACCCGCTGCCATGTCGATGGCTTTGTTCCGGCCTTCCATGCCGCCGTCGTAAAGCTCCACGGCCTCTCCGCGCGCAGCGTACTCAAGCTGCCGGGCCATGGCGTTGGAGATGCCTGTGAGATGGGCCAGAACGTGCCCCCTCGTCCAGCCGGGCAGGGCGGAGGGCGCCTGCACGTCGGAATCGCTGAACTTTGCAGCGTCGGCTGCCACGTCAGCTGCGGCCTTGTGGAGCGCCGGAAGCAGTTCGTCTGGTGCGGAAGCTGTCATGGCGACAGCCTAACCCAGGGGCGAACCGTCGGGGGCCACACGGTGGCGGACATGGTTGCCGTCGTTGCTGGCCTGCCAGAACTCGATCTCGGCGGGCCGGAGGGCGTAAAGCTGCCAGTGCGGGTTGGTGCTGCCGTCGGCACGGGGCCGCTCCGCCCAGTCCTGCGCGGAGGCCTCGGCGGACAGTTCGACGACGGCCCCGGCCACGCGGACCTGCCGGCCCTGGGACGGCCAGTAGAAGGTCATGGCGGCATGCGGGTTGGCGCCGAGTTCCCTGCCCTTGCGTGAGGTGCGGGACGTGGCGAAGTGCCAGCCGTCGTCGTCGATGTTCTTCAGGATCAGCATCCTGGACGACGGTTTGCCGTCGCCGCCCGCCGTGGCCAGGCTGCACGCATGCGGCTGCCGCTCCCCCGCTGCCAGCGCCTCCCCCAGCCAGTGTCTGAACAGCTCGGCAGGATCCGTGGGGGCGCCCTCCGGGTCAAAGCCCGGCAGCGTGTCCGGGAAATCGGGAAGCGCGCGGAGTTGCCTGCGGAACGGTTCGCTCATTGCACCATGCTAGCGGGGAGCGTCCGGCGCCTAACGCTCTCTCACTTGATGCAGGAAAACCGGCAACGCTCCTGCACCCGGTGCAGGAGCGTTGCCGGAAACGTTGCATCAAGTGAGAGAGCGTTCTACCCGGCGTAGTGCCGCGCTTCCTTCAGCTCCGCCTCCAGCGCGACCAGCTGGCGTTCGACGGCGGCGGGCGCAGTTCCGCCCTGGGAGTTACGGCTGTTGAGGGAGCCCTCCGTGGACAGGACCGTGCGGACCTCCGGCGTCAGGTGCTCCGAGATGGCAGCGTATTCCCCGTCCGTCAGGTCCCACAGCTCCACGCCGCGGGATTCGGCCTGCTTCACGGCCGCGCCGGACAGCTCGTGGGCTTCCCGGAACGGAACGCCCTGGCGGACGAGCCACTCAGCAATGTCAGTGGCCAGCGCGAAGCCCTGCGGTGCCAGCGACTCCATTCTTTCGGTGTTGAACTTCAGGGTGGCGATCATGCCGGAGACTGCCGGAAGCAGGAGCTCCAGGGTGTCTGCGGCGTCGAACACCGGCTCCTTGTCCTCCTGCAGGTCGCGGTTGTACGCCAGCGGAAGGCCCTTGAGCGTGGCCAGCAGCCCGGTCAAATTGCCGATGAGCCGGCCTGCCTTGCCGCGGGCCAGTTCCGCCACATCCGGGTTTTTCTTCTGCGGCATGATGGACGAACCCGTGGAGTAGGAGTCGTGCAGCGTGACGAAGGAGAACTCTTTGGTTGCCCAGAGGATGACTTCCTCCGACACCCGCGAGAGGTCCACGCCGATCATGGAACACACCCAGGCGAACTCGGCGAAGACGTCGCGCGAGGCCGTGCCGTCGATCGAGTTGTGGGAGGCGGAGAAGAAGCCCAGGTCCGCGGCCACCGCCTCCGGGTCCAGCCCCAGCGAGGAGCCGGCCAGGGCGCCCGAACCGTAGGGCGAGACGCCGGCGCGCTTGTCCCAGTCCTGGAGCCGCTGCACGTCGCGCAGCAGCGCCCAGGCGTGGGCCAGCAGGTGGTGGCTGAGCAGCACCGGCTGGGCGTGCTGCAGGTGGGTGCGGCCGGGCATGGCAACACCGTGGTGCGCCTTGGCCTGGTCCACCAGGGCATCCACCGTGGCCAGCACGCCGCGGGCAATGATCCGGGCGTGGTCCCGCAGGAACATGCGGCCCAGCGTGGCCACCTGGTCGTTCCGTGAACGGCCGGCGCGGAGCTTGCCGCCCAGCTGGGTTCCGGCGCGCTCGATCAGGCCCCGCTCCAGCGAGCCGTGCACGTCCTCGTCGGACTCCGCCGGCACATAGGCGCCGGAGGCCACGTCCTCATCCAGCTGCGTGAGGGCGGCCAGCATGCCTTCCAGTTCAGCGTCGTCCAGCAGGCCGGCTTTGTGCAGCACGCGGGCGTGCGCCTTGGATCCGGCAATGTCGTAGCGGGCAAGCCGCCAGTCAAAGTGGGTGGACTTGCTCAGCGCCGCCAGGGCATCCGCGGGGCCGCCAGCAAACCGGCCGCCCCACAGTGCACCGGTGTTGGTCGCCTCAGCCTTCGTCCCCGGGCGCGCCCCAGCCTCGCTTCGCTCGGCCGGGGACCCCTTCGCCCGTGGGCCCTGTTGCTGACTCACTTTCCGGCGACGCGGATGTCGCGGCCGGACGCAACCTTGGCGGACATGCCCCACAGCTCGATGAAGCCGCGCGCCATGGACTGGTCGAAGGTGTCGCCGGTGTCGTAGGTGGCGAGGTTGAAGTCGTAGAGCGAGGTGTCGGACCGGCGGCCGTTGACGATGGCCTGGCCACCGTGCAGGGTCATGCGGATATCGCCCGAGACGTATTTCTGGGTGTCCTCGATGAACGCGTCCAGGGAGCGCTTCAGCGGGGAGAACCACTGGCCGTCGTACACCAGCTCGGACCAGCGCTGGCCAACGGTGGCCTTGAAGCGGGCCTGCTCGCGCTCCACGGTGATGTCCTCGAGGTGCTTGTGGGCCGTGATGAGGGCCATGGCGCCGGGGGCCTCGTAGATTTCGCGGGACTTGATGCCCACCAGGCGGTCCTCGACGACGTCGATGCGGCCCACGCCCTGGGCGCCGGCGCGGCGGTTGAGCTCCTTGATGGCCTGCAGCGGGGTGACCTTGACGCCGTCGATCGCCACCGGAATGCCGGCTTCGAAGGAAATGACGACCTCGTCCGGTGCCGGCGGGAATTCCGGGGTGGCGGTGTAGTCGTAGATGTCCTTGGTGGGGGCGTTCCAGATGTCCTCGAGGTAGCCGGTTTCCACGGCGCGGCCCCAGACATTCTGGTCAATGGAGTACGGGTTCTTCTTGGTGGTCTCGATCGGCAGGCCCTTCTCCTCGGCAAAGGCGATGGCCTTGTCGCGGGTGAGCGCCAGGTCACGGACCGGGGCGATGCACTTCAGGTCCGGGCCGAGGGTCTGGATGCCCACTTCGAAGCGGACTTGGTCGTTGCCCTTGCCGGTGCAGCCGTGGGCCACGGTGGTGGCGCCGAATTCGCGGGCAGCCTTGACCAGGTGCTTGACGATGACCGGACGGGAGATGGCGGACACCAGCGGGTAGTGGCCCTGGTAGAGGCCGTTGGCCTTCAGCGTAGGCATGCAGTATTCGTTGGCGAACTCGTCGGAGGCGTCGGCCACGTAGGCTTCGACGGCGCCGCAGCCGAGGGCACGCTGGCGGATGGTTTCCAGGGACTCACCGCCCTGCCCGACGTCAACCGCCACGGCGATGACCTCGGCGCCGGTGGCTTCACCGATCCAGCCGATGGCTACTGAGGTGTCCAGGCCGCCCGAGTAGGCGAGCACAATGCGTTCAGTCACTTCGAATGCTCCTTGTGATTGGGGTTTGTTGATGTTGTCTTCAAGCTTATTGCCCGGCTTCTTCAGCCAGCTGCAGGAACCTGGCGGCGAGGTCCTGGCCGCCCTGCGGGTCCCGGGCCACCAGCAGCACGGTGTCGTCCCCGGCAATGGTGCCCAGGATGGACGGCATCACCGAGTGGTCGATGGCCAGTGCCAGGAAGTTCGCGGCCCCCGGCGGGGTGCGGAGCACGGCGATATTGGCCGAGGCCTCCGCGGTGACCAGCAGTTCACTGCACAGCCGGGCCAGCCGGGCGTCCAGGATCTCCTGGCTCACGCCGCTCCGGGCAGCCCGTTCGCCGCCTTCGCCGGGTACGGCGTACACCAGCACGCCCTCCTTTCCGCGGACCCGGACCGCACCGAGTTCCACGAGGTCCCGCGACAGCGTTGCCTGGGTGACCTGCACGCCGTCGTCCGCCAGCAGTGCTGCCAGCTCCGCCTGGGAACGCACGGACTCCCCCGTCAGGATGGCGGTGATGCGCGCCTGGCGGGCTGTCTTGGTCGCCGGGCTGGAGCCCGGCGACGCCGGTTGGGCGGACACTAGAACGTGCTCTCCCCTGTGCCTTCAACGGGTGCGAGTCCGTCGACGAAGGCCAGGCCCGACCGGTGCATCAGCCAGGCCATCAGGGCCTTCTGTGCGTGCAGCCGGTTTTCGGCCTCGTCCCAGACGATGGACTGCGGTCCGTCGATGACGCCGGCAGAGATTTCGTAGCCGCGGTAGGCAGGCAGGCAGTGAAGCACGACGGCGTCTTCCGCGGCCTGTGCCATGGCGGCCTCATCCACGGCGTACTCCCGGAACCGCTGCATCCGGGCTTCCTTTTCCGCTTCCTGCCCCATGGACACCCACGTGTCCGTGGCAACGACGTCGGCGCCTTTCAAGGCCTCCGCCGCGTCAGTGGTGATGAGCACCGAGCCGCCCGTCTCCGCAGCGCGTTCCTCGGCTGCGGCCACGATGTCTGCTGCCGGCAGGTAGCCCTCCGGCCCGGCGATCCGCACGTGCATCCCGGCCGTGACTCCGGCCAGCAGGTAGGAGTTGGCCATGTTGTTGGCGGCGTCCCCCAGGTAGCTCATGGTGAGGCCTTTGAGTTCGCCCTTGTGCTCTTTCACGGCCAGCAGGTCCGCCAGCAGCTGGCAGGGGTGGTAATCGTCGCACAGGGCGTTGATCACCGGAACCCTCGAGTTCTCCGCCATGGCCACCAGGCCGGAGTGGGCGCCGGTCCGCCAGACGATGGTGGACACCATCCGCTCCAGGACCCTGGCGGTGTCCTCCACGGATTCCTTGTGCCCGATCTGTGCCTCTCCAGGGTTGATGATCAGGGCGTTGCCGCCCAGGTCCGCGATCCCTGTGGCGAACGAGACCCTGGTCCGGGTGGAGGTTTTGTCGAAGATCACGGCCACCGTCTTGCGGCCGCTGCCCTCGGCGGCGTACGGCTGGACGCTGTAGGGCGCCGCCTTCATCCGGGCCGCGAGGCCGAGGACCTCGGCCTGTTCGGCGGGGCTGAGGTCCGTGTCCTTGAGGAAGTGCCGGGTAGCGCTGGCTGCTGGTGTCACTGGGCGTCCTTAGCTGCTTGGAGGATTGCCGGGAAGGCGGCGAGGAAGGTGTCTGCCTGCGCCATGGTCAGGACCAGCGGCGGCGCAAGGCGGATGGTGCGGGGGCCGGGGCTGTTGACGATGAACCCGGCGTCAAGGCCCGCCTGCACCACGGCCGGGGCGACGTCCGCATCCAGGTCGAAGCCGATGAGGAGGCCTTCGCCGCGGACTTCGGTGACGCCCGGCAGGAGTGCCAGTCCGGCCCGCAGGTGCCCACCCACGGCTGAGGCATTGGACAGCACGTGCTGGCTTTCGATGGCGTGCAGGGTGGCGAGGGCGGCCGCCGTCGCCACCGGGTTCCCGCCGAACGTGGTGCCGTGCTGGCCCGCAGCCAACAACGACGACGTCTCCGGACCATAGGTGATCAGGGCACCGATCGGGAAGCCGCCGCCCAGGCCCTTGGCCAGGGTAACGGCGTCCGGCATGATCCCGGCATCCTCGCTGGCAAGCCATTTCCCGGTGCGGCCGATGCCGGTCTGGACTTCGTCGAGGATCAGCAGTGCTCCCACCCTGGCGGTCAGCTCGCGGGCGGCCCGAAGGTATCCGGGCGGCAGGGGACGCACGCCCGCCTCGCCCTGGATGGGCTCCAGGAAGACGGCGGCCACGGTCTCGTCAACGGCGTCCTTAAGTGCCTCCACGTCGCCGAAGGGGATGTGCACGACGCCGGCGGGCAGCGGCTCGAACGGCTCGCGGTAGGCCTCCTTGGCGGTCAGCGCAAGGGCGCCCATGGTCCGGCCGTGGAAGGCCCCTTCCAGGGCGATGATCTTGGTCCGCTTGGCGCCGCTGCCGCCCGTATTGCGGCGGGCCAGCTTGAAGGCGGCCTCGTTGGCCTCGGTGCCGGAGTTGGTGAAGAACACCTTGGAACCGGCAGGGGCGTCGGTGAGGGCCAGGAGCTTTTCGGCCAGCGCGATCTGCGTGGGGCTGGTGAAGAAGTTGGAGACATGGCCGAGGGTGGCCAGCTGGCTGGAGATCACCGACGTGACGAACGGGTTGGCATGGCCCAGCGCGTTGACGGCGATGCCTCCGAGCAGGTCCAGGTACTCCTTGCCGTCGGCGTCCCACACGAGGCAGCCGGCGCCACGGACCAGGACGCGCTGCGGGGTGCCGAAGACGCCCATGAGGGAGCTGGAGTAGCGGGCCAGCCACTCTGGGCCGCTGCCGCTGCCGGTCATCACGGAAGCTTTGGCGTCCCGGTCGCTGACCGGACTTACGTCAACAGTTTCGTTCATGCGTTTGTCTCCTCGTCGGGGACCACCTGCGTGCCGATGCCCGCGGTGGTGAAGGTTTCCAGCAGCATGGAGTGGGCCAGGCGTCCGTCCACGATGTGCGCACGCTCCACGCCGCCGTCGATCGCCTTGAGGCACGCCTCCATCTTGGGGATCATGCCGGATTCCAGCGAGGGCAGGAGCTCCCGCAGGTCCGATGCTTTCAGGGAGGAGATCAGCGAGGTCTTGTCCGGCCAGTTGGCATACAGGCCTTCGACGTCGGTGAGGATCACCAGTTTGGAGGCACCGAGGGCTTCGGCCAGGGCTGCCGCCGCGGTGTCCGCATTGACGTTGAGCACCTGTCCCGTGGTCTGGACGCTGCCGTCTGCTGCGAACCCCTCGACGTCGATCTCCGGGGCCACCGTGGAGATCACGGGAATGCGTCCGGCGGCGAGGATGTCCAGGATGCCTTCCGGGTTTACGCCCACCACTTCACCCACGAGCCCCAGGTCCACTTCCTCGCCGTCGATGACGGTGCCGGTGCGCACGGCGCGCAGCAGTCCGCCGTCTTCACCGGACATGCCCACGGCGTAGGGGCCGTGGGAGTTGATCAGGCCCACGAGTTCGCGGCCCACCTGGCCGGTGAGGACCATGCGGACCACGTCCATGGCTTCCGGAGTGGTGACCCGCAGGCCTCCCTTGAACTCGGACTCGATGCCCAGCCGGGCCAGCATGGAGTTGATCTGGGGCCCGCCCCCGTGCACCACCACAGGGTGGATGCCCACGTGGTGCAGGAACACAACGTCCTCGGCGAAGGCACGGCGCAGCTCGTCGTTGACCATGGCGTTGCCGCCATACTTGATCACCATGGTGGTGCCGGCAAAGCGCTGGATCCAGGGCAGCGCCTCGATCAGGGTGCCGGCCTTGCTTTGGGCATCAAGCGTGGACGTGGTTTCGCGGGTGCGGGTGTTCATCAGGCAGTTTCTCCAAGGTTGCCGGGCGCCGGAAGGGGCCGGCTCAGGTGGTGCGTCAGCTTGAGTAGGCGCTGTTCTCGTGCACGTAGTCGTGGGTCAGGTCGTTCGTCCAGATGGTGGCCTCGGCGTCGCCGGCCTGAAGGTCGATTTCCACCAGGACCTCGCGCGGTTCCAGGTCCACCAGGCCGCGGTCGTCGCCGATGCTGCCGTTGCGGCAGATCTGGACACCGTTCATAGCCACGTTGAGCTGGTCGGGTTCGAAGACGGCGTCAGTAGTGCCGACGGCCGACAGTACCCGTCCCCAGTTGGGATCCTTGCCGAAAATAGCGGCCTTGAAGAGGTTGGAGCGGGCCACGGAACGGCTGACGGTTTCGGCGTCCGCTTCGCTGGCAGCGTTGAAGGTGCGGATGGCGATGTCGTGGCTGGCACCCTCGGCGTCGGCGATGAGCTTCCGGGCAAGTTCGGCGCAGACCTGGGTCAGGCCGGCACCGAAGGCCTCTGCCGACGGCACGGCGCCGGAGGCACCGGAGGACAGCAGGACCACGGTGTCGTTGGTGGACATGCAGCCGTCCGAGTCTGCCCGGTCGAACGTGACCCGGGTGGCGTCGCGGAGGACGACGTCGAGCAGTTCCGCGTCCACGGCCGCATCAGTGGTGAGGACCACCAGCATGGTAGCCAGGCCCGGAGCCAGCATGCCCGCACCCTTGGCGATCCCGCCGATGGCGAATTCCTCGCCGTCCGCATCGGTGCCGATAAACAGCGCTGCCTTCGGAACGGAGTCGGTGGTCATGATGGCGGTCGCTGCCTCGGGGCCGCCGTCGGCGCTCAGCGCGGCAGCAGCAGCCTCCACGCCGGGAAGGATTTTGTCCATGGGCAACTGCTCGCCGATCAGGCCGGTGGAACACACGAACACGTCCGTGGCGGAAATGTCCAGGACCTTGGCCACCTTTTCGGCGGTGCTATGCGTGTTCTGGAAGCCGGCCGGCCCCGTGCAGGCGTTCGCTCCGCCGGAGTTGAGGACAACCGCGTCCACGCGGCCGTCCGAGACAACCTGGCGGGACCAGTGCACGGGCGCTGCGGCGACGCGGTTGCTGGTGAAGACGGCAGCGGCGGCTTTGGACGGGCCGTCATTCACCACCAGGGCAAGGTCCGGTTTGCCGGAGGCCTTGAGTCCGGCGGTGACGCCGGCGGCCCGGAATCCACGGGGGGCGGTAACGGTCACGGGGCAACTCCCTGCAGGTCAAGGCCGGCGGTTTCCGCGAGGCCGAGGGCAATGTTCATGGACTGGACGGCGCCGCCGGCGGTCCCTTTGGTGAGGTTGTCGATGGCGCAGGTGACGATCACCCGGCCGGTGTGGGAATCGAACGCCAGCTGCATGGCAGCATGGTTCGACCCCTGCACGGATTTCGTGGCGGGCCACTGGCCTTCCGGGAGGACGTGCACGAACGGTTCGTCGTCATAGGCATCGGTCCAGGCCTGGCGGAGCTGCTCCCCCGTGGTGCCGGCTTTGACCTTCGCCGTCGCCGTCGTGAGGATACCCCGGCTCATGGGCGCCAGGGTGGGCGTGAAGGACACGGTGACCTGTTCGCCCGCGGCGTTGGACAGGCCCTGTTCGATCTCGGGTGTGTGGCGGTGTCCGCCGCCAACGCCATACGGGCTCATGGAACCCATGACCTCTGAACCGATGAGATTCACTTTGGCGGCCTTGCCTGCACCGGAGGTGCCGGAGGCAGCAACGATGACGACGTCGTCGGGCTGGAGGAGCCCGGCGGCGAAGCCGGGCGCAAGGGCCAGCAGGGCCGACGTCGGGTAGCAGCCGGGCACGGCGATGCGGTTGGCACCTTTGAGGGCCTCGCGCTGGCCCGGGAGCTCCGGCAGGCCGTAGGGCCAGGTGCCGGCGTGGGCGGAACCGTAGAACTTTTCCCACGCCGCCGCGTCCTCCAGCCGGTGGTCTGCGCCGGCGTCGATGACGACGGTCCCCGCCGGCAGCTGGGCTGCTATCTCCGCGGAGGCGCCGTGCGGCAGGGCCAGGAAGACGACGTCGTGGCCGGACAGGTTCTCCACCGAGGTGTCCTCGAGGATGCGGCTTGCGAGCCCGTGCAGGTGGGGCTGCAGTTCGCCGAGCCGGGATCCGGCATTGCTGTGGGCTGTGATGGCTCCAATGGTGACGCCAGGATGCCCGGCCAGGAGGCGCAGGATCTCTCCCCCGGCGTATCCGCTGGCACCGGACACTGCAACAGAAATAGTCATGACCACCACCATACAGCAAAAGTATTCACTGATGCCGATATTTATGCATGCAGGGGAGGGTGCCCGCTATGGGGCTTCCGCGGACTGTCCCTAGGATGGTGGCAGCAGCCGGAGCCGGAAACGCCGGGACCGGGAAAGGTGAGCAATGACCCACGCAATCGTCGCACGTCAGGCAGGCGGACCGGAAGTCCTTACCTACGAGGACATCGAACGCCCTGTCCCGGGGCCCGGCCAGCTCCTGGTGAAGGTGGGGGCAGCGGGCGTCAACTTCATTGACACGTACAAGCGCAGCGGCACCTACAAGGTCCCTTTCCCGTTCACCCCCGGGTCCGAAGCCGCCGGCACCGTTGAAGCGGTGGGCGATGGCGTCACGGGGTTCGTCCCCGGCGACCGGGTGGCCACGGCGGAGGGCATCAACTGCTACGCGGACTACGCGCTCGTTGATGAGGCCGCCGCCCTGCCGGTCCCGCGCGGCCTGGACGACCTGACGGCGGCTGCGCTTCCCCTGCAGGGCATCACCGCCCATTACCTGATGAACTCCACCTTCAAGGTGGAACCGGGCCACACCGTCCTGCTGCACGCGGGTGCGGGGGGCGTGGGCCTGCTGCTGATCCAGCTGCTCAAGGCCCGGGGGGCGGAAGTCATCACCACAGTCTCCACGGACGCAAAGGAGCAGCTCGCCCGCGGCGCCGGCGCCGACCACGTGCTGCAGTACGAAGGCTTCGCTGAGAGGGTCAGGGAGATCACCAGCGGCACCGGCGCCGACGTGGTGTACGACGGCGTTGGGAAGGACACGTTCGACGGCTCACTGGCCGCTCTGCGCGTCCGGGGCATGCTGGTGCTTTTCGGCGCTGCCTCCGGCCCGGTCCCTCCCGTGGATCCCCAGCGCCTGAATGCCGGCGGTTCGCTGTTCCTGACCAGGCCCACCATGGGGCACTACCTGAGGGACGCTGCGGAGCGGCGCTGGCGCTCCGGCGAAGTGTTCGCGGCCGCGGCGGACGGCAGCCTGAAGGTCCGGATCGGCGCCCGGTACCCCTTGGTGCAGGCCGCCCAGGCACACCGCGACCTTGAGGGGCGGAAAACCACCGGAAAGGTCATCCTGGTTCCGTAGGACGGACAGCAACGGGAGACAGGAAAGGTCCCCGAGCCGTGCGGCTGCGGGGACCTTCTCTGTTGATGCGTGCTTCCGGTCAGCGCTGGACGGCGCCGAAGCGCTCGGCCGCCAGGGCCACCGCGCCTTCCCGTGCCGCTGATGCCTCGTCCGCCGTGAGGGTCCGGTCGTTGGCGCGGAACCGAAGCCCGAACGCGAGGGACTTCTTGCCGTCCTCAATGCCCTTGCCTGCGTAGACGTCGAAGAGCGCCACGTCCTCCAGCAGTTCACCGGCACCTTCGCGCAGGGCCGCCAGGACGTCGTCGGCGGGGACTTCAGCAGGAACCACCAGCGCCACATCCTGGGTGGCCACGGGGAACGTGGAGATGTGGCGCGCCACGATCACGTCCGGCGCGGCGTCGAACAGCGCGTCAGCATTGAGCTCCAGGGCCACCGAGCGTGCAGGCATATCCGATGCCGCCAGCAGCTTGGGATGCAGCTCACCGGCGTAGCCCACCACGTCCCCGTTGCGGAGCGACAGCCTGGCCGCACGGCCGGGGTGGAAAGCCTGGTGGCTGCCCTGGCTGGCCAGGACCTCCACGCCAAGGACGTCCCCGGCAATGCGGGCAAGGTCCAGCGCGTCAGCCCAGTCCCAGGGCCGCGGCGTATGGCCGGCGGCTGCCGGGGAATCGTGTCCCGTGAGCACTGCGGCGAGGTGGAATGGCTGGTCCGGGACGCCGTCGTAAAGTCCGTCCAGCACCTCATCGGAAGGCTTGGCCCCCAGCGGCGGGATGGAGGCGGTGCCTACCGTGCCGCCGGGCAGGAACACCAGGCCAGACTCGAAGAGTGCCAGGTCGCGGAAACCGCGCGAGTGGTTCCGCTTGGCCACCTCGATGAGCCCCGGCAGGATGGACGTGCGCAGGAAGCCCTGCTCTTCGCTGATCGGGTTCGCCAGTTTGACCGCGGTCCGGTCCGCGCCCTGTTCGGCCACCCCAAACGTGTCATTGGCTGCCTTGGACACGAAGGGGTAGGACAGGACTTCGGTGAGGCCGGCATCCGCCAGGGCCTGGATCAGGCGGCGGCGCTGCTGCTGCACCCGCGTCAGGCCGCGCCCGGGAGGCGCCACGGGAAGCGTGGCGGGAATCTTGTCGTAGCCCACCAGCCGGGCAATCTCTTCGGAGAGGTCCTCTTTGGTTTCCAGATCGTTCCGCCAGCTGGGGGCCGTAACGGTCCAGCCGCCGTCGTTCTTTTCCACCGCGGCGCCGAGGTCCTGCAGGGACGTGACGATCTGCTCTTCAGTGAAGTCGATGCCAATGCGGGCGGCAGCGAAGGCCTCCGGAAGTTCTATGCTGACGGAGTCAGGGGCGGTCCCCACATCGGTTCCGGCCTGGTCCGCCGTTCCGCCGGCCAGCTCGACGAGCAGGTCAACCACGCGCTGGGCGGCGATGCCGGCCACGTGCCAGTCCACGCCGCGCTCAAAGCGCTTGGACGCTTCAGACGGCAGCTTGTGGCGGCGCCTGGAACGGGCAATGGACACCTCGTCAAAGTGCGCGGCTTCCACCAGGACGGTCGACGTCGAATCCCCCACCTCTGTTGCGGCGCCGCCCATCACTCCGGCGATGCCGATCGGTCCGGAGACGTCCGTGATCAGGAGGTCCTCGGCGTCGAGCGTGCGTTCCTTGCCATCGAGGGTGGTGATCTTCTCGCCGGCCAGGGCCCGGCGCACCACGATGTCCCCGGACAGCGTGTCCTGGTCGTAGCAGTGCGTGGGCTGGCCGAGTTCCAGCATCACGTAGTTGGAAATGTCCACCGGCAGGGAGATGGAACGGATGCCGGCGAGGCGCAGCCGCGAAACCATCCACGGCGGGGTGGGCTTTGTGGCGTCCACGCCGCGGACGGTTCGGGCCACGAACCTGTCGCATCCGGGCTTGCCGTAGATGGGGGCATCGTCATTGATCTTGACGCCGTAGCCGCCGGACAGCTCCGCAGGAGCGGTGACGCGGGAAGCGGGGTCCGTGAAGGTGGTGCCGGTGGCGTGGGCGTACTCGCGGGCAACCCCTCGGATGGAGAACGCGTAGCCGCGGTCCGGCGTCACGTTGATCTCGGCAGCCTGGTCGTAGAGGCCCAGGAGCTCCATGGCGTCAGTGCCGATTTCGGGGTCCAGCCCGATGCGGGACAGCACCAGGATGCCGTCGTGGTCCTCGCCGATGCCGAGTTCGCGGACGGAGGCGATCATGCCTGCTGACAGGTGCCCGTAGGTCTTCCGGGCAGAGATGTGGAAGTTGCCCGGCAGCACGGCGCCCGGCAGGGTGACCACCACCTTGTCCCCCTCAACGAAGTTGTGCGCGCCGCAGATGATGCCCTGCACACCGGAGGGGTCAATGCCGTCGCCGGTGAGGGTCTGCTCCTGGCCTTCGGGAACCACCCGGACCTGGCACCAGTTGATGGTTTTGCCGTTGGTCTGGGGTTCCTTGACCAGGCTCAGGACCTGGCCCACCACGATGGGCCCCTGCAGGGTGTCCGTGGGGCGGTGGACGTCCTCTTCTTCAAAGCCGACCTTGACCAGCTCGGTCATGACGTCTTCTGCCGTTGCTCCGGCCGGTACCTCTGCGAATTCACGCAGCCAGGAAAGTGGGATACGCACTGTTAGATCTCCATCCCGAAGTGCTCGCTGAAACGTACATCGCCTTCGATCATGTCGCGCATGTCCCCCACTTCGTTGCGGAACATAAGGGTGCGCTCGATGCCCATGCCGAAGGCAAAACCTGAATAGACGTCCGGGTCGATGCCGGCGGCGCGGAGCACGTTGGGGTTGACCATGCCGCAGCCGCCCCACTCGATCCAGCGCGGACCGCCCTTGGCGCCGGGGTGCCAGATGTCCAGCTCCGCCGACGGTTCGGTGAACGGGAAGTAGTTGGGACGCAGCCGGATCTGGGCCTCGTCGCCGAACATCTGCCGCGCGAAGTGCTCAAGCGTGCCGCGGAGGTCCGCCATGCTCAGGTGCTTGTCGATGGCAAGGCCTTCGAACTGGTGGAACACCGGAGTGTGGGTGGCGTCCAGTTCATCGGTGCGGAACACCTTGCCCGGGCACAGCACATAGATGGGCAGCTCGCGTTCGAGCATGGAGCGTACCTGCACCGGCGAGGTGTGCGTGCGCATCAGCAGGTGCGCCTCGGGCGGTTCCACGAAGAAGGTGTCCTGCATTTCGCGGGCAGGGTGGTCCGGCTTGAAGTTCAGGGCGTCGAAGTTGAACCATTCCGATTCGACTTCCGGCCCCTCGGCGATCTCCCAGCCCATGCCCACAAAAATGTCCGCCACGCGGTCCTGGAGCGTGGAGAGCGGGTGCCGTGCACCGGCACGACGGCGGCGCGGCGCGGCGGTGACGTCCACGGTCTCTTCCAGGAGGATGCGGGCGTCGTTTTCCGCTTCCAGCTCTGCTGTGCGGTCGGCGAGCGCCTTGTTGACCCGTCCGCGAGATGCGCCCATCAGCTTTCCGGCGAGGGCCTTCTGGTCCTTGGGCAGCTTGCCTATCTCACGGTTGGCGAGGCTGAGCGGGGACTTCTCGCCGGTATGGGCGAGCCGCACCGCCTTCAGCTCATCAAGGGTGCCCGCGCCGGCAATGGCGGCGACGGCCTGGTCTACAGCGGCAGTGATGGCGGCTTCATCCGTGGGGTTCGGGATGGCGGCGCCCGGCAAAGTTTCAGTCATCTACTGTTCTTAGCTACGAGTCGTGGCTGCCGGTGAACGGGGCAGCCCTGCACGGTTTCCCGGCGGCGCGTCCGTCACTGGCAGGTCATGGATGAATGTCCCCAATGCCAACTGTGCATTCCGGTTCATTCAATGACCAGGTCAGGGCACACCGGTTGAGCCGGCGGCCACTGCCCTCCAGTCTAATTGAAGGCTCCGGCTACCATAGCCTCATGACAGTGCGCCGGCGCCCGGGAGCCCAGAAGCGCCTCACGGCTGCGCAGAGACTGCGGCAGGCGGCGAACCTGGCTAACGGCAGCACTGTCCTTGGCCTGGCGGTGGCCCTTGCCGCGCGCACACGGATCAGCAGCGGCCCCCGCGGCCTGATCCTTGCGTCCGGGTACAGGCCGCGGCTGCCTTTCGCCGGAGCTTTTACCCTGGGCAACGTGGTGTTGTGCCGAGGCACCGCCGCCGAGTTATTGTCCCGCCCGGCCCTGCTGGGCCACGAGGAGAAGCACTGCACGCAGTACGCCTGGTGCCTGGGCGCGCCGTTCCTTCCCCTGTATTTGCTGGCCGCAGGCTGGTCGCTGGTGCGCTCCGGCAACCCGGGGACGCGCAACATCTTCGAGCGCCACGCCGGCCTTGAAGCCGGCGGTTACCCTACGGGCAAAACCCGGCGCCGGCCTCCGCGCCGCCGCCCGTCTGAAGTGGAGGTTTGACCCATGGCCACTGCGTACGACGCCGATGAAGCCGGTGGCGGTGCCACCCGTGGCAATGCCTCGCCCGGCACAGTCCGCGTGTCGGGCGCGGGCTCGGCGGAAGCCGCGCCTGACCTTGCGGTGGTTTCGATCGGGGTGGAGTGCCGGGCCGATTCGGTGGGGCACGCCTACGCGCGGGCGGGAGCCGGCTCGGACGCCGTGACGGCCTCTTTCCGCAGGCATGGGGTGGCCGACTCCGACATCCGCACGTCGGGCCTTAACGTCCGCGCGGAACTCGCCTGGCGGGACGGCGAAGGACAGCGGGTCACCGGATACGTGGCAGCCAGCACCCTCACCGTGAAGCTGCGGGACCTGGGTTCCGCCTCAGCCGCCACTTCGGAGGCAGTTGACGCGGGCGGAAACGATGTCCGGCTGAACGGCGTGGAACTCACCTTCAGCGATGACGCGGCTGTGCGGGCACGCGCTCGGGAGGCCGCCTGGCTGGACGCCCTCAGCACCGCCACGCAGTACGCGCAGCTTGCCTCTGCCCGGCTGGGACGGGTGCTTTCCATAGCCGAGGACGGACCGGGCCGGGGCCCGGTGCCGCTGCCCCGGATGCAGCGGGCGGCTGCCGTGGAATCCCTCAGCGTGGAGGCTGGCGATTCCGTGGTGGACGCGGCAGTCAGCGTGGAGTGGGAGCTCCTGGCCGGCACCTAGGCGCACGCCGCACTGGCACCAGCCGGCCGCTCCACGCCGCGCATGCTTGACATTGGTTCGAACATAGATTCGAATGGACGGCATGAGATGGGACGCCCAAGCACTGATGCCCCGGCCAGCGGAAACGGCTGCGCAAACCCCATCCCCCGCATTGCTTCCCCTGGCCGGCCTGGTCCGTTCCATCACGACCCCCGAGTTCGCTGGCATCACCTTCCATGAGGTCACCGCCAAATCGGTGCTCAACAAGGTGCCTGCCGGTTCACGGATGCCCTTCGAGTGGACCATCAACCCCTACCGGGGCTGCAGCCACGCCTGCGTGTACTGCTTTGCCCGCAAGAGCCACACCTACCTTGATTTTGACGCCGGGCTGGACTTTGACAGCCAGGTGGTGGTGAAAGTCAACGCGGCTGAGGTTCTCCGGAAGGAACTGGCCAAGCCATCGTGGACGCGTCCGCAGGTTGCCCTGGGTACCAACACGGATCCTTACCAGCGGGCTGAGGGCCGCTACCAGCTCATGCCCGGCATCATCACCGCACTTGCCGAGTCCGGCACTCCCCTGTCCATCCTCACCAAGGGAACCCTGCTTGCCCGCGACATTCCCCTACTCAAGAGCGCGGCCGCCCAGGTGCCCGTGGGCATTGGCATCTCCCTAGCCATGACAGACGAAGCCCTGTCCGAGGCCATTGAGCCTGGAACGCCCGGACCCCGGGCGCGACTCAAGCTCGTTTCCCGCCTCCGTGAA
The DNA here is from genome assembly GCF_014644515.1 of Pseudarthrobacter scleromae. Lineage (NCBI taxonomy): Bacteria > Bacillati > Actinomycetota > Actinomycetes > Micrococcales > Micrococcaceae > Pseudarthrobacter > Pseudarthrobacter scleromae. The sequence goes on from NZ_BMKV01000007.1 coordinate 23,961, forward strand.
GCCGGCCTGCCCTGCGGTGTCATGGCCATGCCCATCCTGCCGTGGCTTTCGGACAGCGATGAGGCCCTCGACGCGCTGTTTGCGTCCCTGGCGGCTGCGGGCGCAACCGGCGTCACGGCCGGAGCCCTGTACCTCAAGCCAGGGACCAGGGAGTGGTTCATGAAGTGGATTGCCGCCAACCATCCCGGGCTGGCGGGCCGCTACCGGCGGCTCTACGGGACAGGTTCGTACGCGTCCAAGGAATACCGCTCGTGGCTTGCGGGCAAAGTCCGGTACTTCAAAGCCCGCCACGGGTTTACCAACACGTCCGGCTTCAGCCACAGGGATCTGGAGGACGATCCCCGGGGTGAGGAAGCCGAATATCCCGCAGGCATCATCCCCCAGGCGGCCGCACCCGGCCAGGAACTGTCCGGAAAAAAGCAAGCTTCCGAGGGACAGGCAACGCTCTTCTAGGACCGTGCGCCTTCTGCCCTGACGGCGCCAAGCAGGGCCCGGACTATCGGAAAATCCGCGGGAATCCACGGCAGGTCAAGGACACCCCTGTGATTCTCCAGCGCCATCCACCGAAGTTCATCGTGGTCCTCGAGCGCCTTCGGCTCCCCGTGGGCAATCTCCGCAAACCACACCCGCATGCTGGCCCGGTGGTTCAGTGGCCAGCCGCCCGGAACCTGCGACGGGAGCTCAGCGCCGAGCCGAACCCCTATCCCCAGCTCCTCGAGCAGTTCGCGGGCCAGCGCCGCCTCCGGCTCCTCGCCGGGCTCCACTTTTCCACCGGGGAACTCCCAGAGTCCTGCCAACTGCTCCGGAGCGCTGCGCCGCGCCACCAGCAGCATGGAGGGTTCCGCCAGGCTGTCCACGACGGCTCCGCCTACCACCTGTATCTGTCCGTTCACCGCCCCATTCTATGGGGGACAATGAATGGACCAGCTGCAAATATCCTTCTGCCAGGGGAATACTGGTTCCCCTTTCCGGGTTGTTTGCAGGGTCCGGACCTCATCAGCCCCACTGCCGTGGCATTGGTCCACCATCACTTTCCTCCTTCGAAAAGCAGGCTTATGAGCAGCGTCCTCCAAACGTCCACGGCAGCCCCCGCCCGATCCAGCAACCTGGCCATGGCCATCCTCGCCCTCGCCATGGGCGGGGTGGGCATCGGGGTTACGGAATTCACCATGATGGGCCTGCTGCAGGAAGTCGAGCAGGGCCTTGGGGTTTCCACGCCGGAAGCCGGCCACCTCATCTCCGCCTATGCCCTGGGAGTCGTGGTGGGAGCCCCGCTGCTGGCCGCGGTGGGTGCCAAGCTCCCCCGCAAGCACCTGGCGCTCGGACTGATGGTGTTCTTCACAGTGGCCAACCTGGCGTCCTTCCTCGCCCCGGATTACGGAACAATGCTGGTGTCGCGCTTCGCCGCCGGGCTGCCGCATGGCGCATTCTTCGGGGTGGCAGCCGTCATCGCCGCTTCCTTGGTTCCACCCACCCGGCGGGGCTGGGCCATCTCAATGGTGATGGCCGGCCTGAGCATTTCCAACGTGGTGGGAGTTCCGTTTGCCACCTGGATGGGCCAGACGTACGGCTGGCGGCTCCTGTTTGTCCTGGTGGGACTGATCGGCCTGCTGACCATTGCCCTGGTATGGAAATTCGTCCCCTTCCACGAAGCCCACCCGGATGCGAGCATCCGGCGCGAACTGGGCGCCCTCAAACGCCTGCAGGTGTGGCTGGCCATCCTGATCGGTATTGTCGGCTTCGGCGGCTTCTTTGCCACCTACACCTACATCGCCCACACCATGACCCTGGTGGCAGGCATCCCGTCCTCACTGATTCCCCTGGTGGTGGCCCTGTATGGGCTGGGGATGGTGGCCGGCAACATTGTGGGCGGCCGGATTGCGGACAGGTCCGTGATGGGCACCCTCTACAAGGTGCTGCCCGGCATCGCCGTTGCCCTGGTGGTGTACGCCGTGGCCGTCCAGTGGCCGTGGTCCGCCTTTGTCATGGTGTTCGTGGTGGGTGCTTCCGGGTCCATGCTGATCCCCGCACTGCAGACCCGGCTCCTGGACGCGTCCCCGGATGCACCCTCCCTCGCATCATCACTGAACCACGCGGCGCTGAACGTCGCCAACGCCCTCGGGGCATTCCTGGGCGGGCTGGTGATCGCCTTGGGCTGGGGCTACACAGCCCCCGCATTGGTAGGTGCCGTCCTCGCCCTGCTGGGTCTCGGCGTCGCCATCACCAGCGGACTGCTGGAGCGAAAGAGGCCGCTGGCCGCCTGATCCCTGGAGTGATGATTCACTCGTGGCCCGGCACCCGGCGGCCCTGCCCGCCGGCCTACCGGGTCAACTGCCTGTAAGCCTGCTGACATCAGGGGACCCGTATGTTAGCTTGAGCCACATCGGGACCATGAGATCCCGGTCAGTATAAGGAGGAGACATGGGTTTTCTTGCTTGGATTATTCTGGGCCTCATCGTAGGGGCCATTGTTAAGGCTGTCATGCCCGGACGGGTTGGCGGCGGCTGGGTGACCAGCCTGGTACTGGGTGTCGTAGGCGCCATCGTCGGCGGCTGGATCGGAAGCCTCCTGTTCAACAGGGGCGATCTTGCCTTCTTCGACCTCGGCACCTGGATTCTCGCTATCGTCGGCGGCCTGGTTGTGGCCGGCATCTACGGAGCTATCACCGGTCGCGGCAAGGCCACCCGCGCACCCTGATCCGCTCGCAGGACAACATCAACAGCAAGGGCTCCGGCGAACCGGAGCCCTTATATGTTTAATCCCGCCTGTCTGTTGAGGCGCGCACTGCCTGAGGCATAGGCAGTGCGGGGCGTCCAATGCTAGGCGGTTACCGGGACCGGCAGGTGCTGGGAGCGCGCGCTGGCATAGAGGCAGACCGTAGCCGCTGTCCCCAAATTGAGGCTTTCCGCGGAACCATACACCGGCACGGCGACCCGGTGGTCCGCCAGCGCGAGCTCCTCCGGGGACAGGCCCTGGGCCTCGTTGCCGAACAGCCAGGCCGTGGGCTGCTCCAGTGCGTACTCGGACTGCGGCCCTTCGCCGGTCAGTCGGCGCCGGGCGTTCTCGTCCTGCAGGGTGTCGAGGTTGAGGGGCCCGTAGCCGTCGGCCGCCAGGACGCCGATACCCCTGGCTCGGCAGGCAGCCGACAGTTCGTCAATGTTCGCCCCCAGCACCACCGGTAGGTGGAAAAGCGAACCGGCCGTGGACCTGACGGCCTTGGGGTTGTAGATGTCAACGCTGGACGCTGTGAGGATAACGGCGTCGGCTCCCGCTGAATCCGCCGCGCGGAGGACCGTTCCGGCGTTGCCGGGGTCGCGGACCTGGCAGAGCACGGCAACCAGGCGGGGGCCGGCGTCGAGCACTTCCTGCAGCGTCACGTCAAGGAAACGGCAGACGGCGACGATCCCCTGCGGGTTGACGGTGTCCGCCATGGCTGCCAGGACCTCGTCCGTGGCCAGGCGGGCATTGACTCCCTGGGACAGTTCCTCGAATTCCGGATGCCGGTCCAGGCAGCTTTCACTGGCGAACACCTCGGTGACCACGCCAGGCTGGCCCACGGCAAGACGCTGCTGATGGAGCCTGAGCGCTTCCCGCACTGCCTGCGGCCCCTCGGCAAGGAACTGTCCGCGCTTTAAACGGGCCGGGCGCCCGGCAAGTTTTGCCACGTCCCTCACCCGATCAGCTCGGGGATTGGACAGTGGAAAATCTTGCGGGCGCCCGGTTTCGTTCATATAAGAACTTTAGTGGCTGCTGCCACCGGTTCTTGAACTGTCCCTGACGGGAACAACCGTTTGCTAGGCGACAGCCTTCTTGGCGGAGGTGTCGGCAGGCAGGGAATCCTTGGCAACCTTGACCAGCGCTGCGAAAGCGTTGGCGTCGGAAACGGCCAGCTCGGCCAGCATACGGCGGTCAACCTCAACCTCAGCGGCCTTCAGGCCCTGGATCAGGCGGTTGTAGGTGAGTCCGTTGGCGCGGGATGCAGCGTTGATGCGCTGGATCCACAGGCGGCGGAAGTCGCCCTTCTTCTTCTTGCGGTCACCGTAGCTGTACACAAACGAGTGCAGCAGCTGCTCTTTGGCCTTGCGGTACAGACGTGAACGCTGTCCACGGTAGCCCTTTGCGCGTTCAAGGATAACCCGGCGCTTCTTGTGGGCGTTGACCGCCCTCTTCACACGTGCCACGTGCGTACTCCTTCGAAAATTCTGCTCCCAAGCATCTACTGCCGGTAGTCCCGGCGGCCTGAGAAGGCTTTTTGGTAGGTGACTTACACCAGGTGGTGGTCAGTCTAAGAACTTGGAAACTAGATGCCGAGCATCTTCCGGATGACCTTGGCGTCGCCCTTGAAGACAATCTTGTCGCCGGCGAGGCGGCGGGTCAGCCTGGAGGACTTGTGCTCGAGGTAGTGGCGGCGGTTGGCCTGCTGGCGGCGCAGCTTGCCGCTGCCGGTCAGCTTGAAGCGCTTCTTGGCACCACTGTGGGTCTTCATCTTCGGCATGGGAACCGATCTCCTTACGTTCCGCAGGCTGGGCCTGCAGCTCTATCGCGCAGCTGCCCCTCAGGGCGGCGTGCTGGTTGCTGACTGCCGGAGGGCGACCTCCGGCAGCTGTGGACTAAGTGGTCTTCTTGCCGGCCGGCTTGGGCGCTGCCTTGGGGGCGGGCCGTGCGGCAGGCTTCGGTGCAGCGGGCCTGGCCACCGGCTTCGGCGGAGCAGGCACTGCTGCGGGCTTCGGCGCGGCGGCTGGAGCAGCAGCAGGCTTCTCCGCTGCGGCCTTCGGTGCCGGTGCAGCCTTGGGCTCTGCTGCCTTGGGAGCAGCAGCCGCCTTGGGTGCAGCAGGAGCCTTCGGCGCTTCGGCCTTGGGGGCCTCCTGCTTCGGGGCTTCGGCCTTGGGTGCTTCCTGCATCGGTGCCTCAGTGGCCTTGGCAGGGGCTTCGGCGGATTCGACGACGGCGGCCGGCTCCTGCACAGGTGCTTCGGTTTCCGGCTCGGTGGTGATGGCGAACCCCTCCGGGAGCAGATCCGCGAGTGACTGGGTCAGGGGCGCCTGATCATCACCGGAGGTGTCAACGCGGCCCGAAGCCTTGGCTTCGTTCTCCGCCTTTGCCTCGGCTCGCTGCGTGGCGCGGCGGGCTTCGGCCTTGGCCTCTGCCTTGTTCTTCAGCGGACCAACCACCATGACCATGTTGCGGCCGTCGATGCGGGGGCTAGACTCAACAACGCCAACTTCCGCAACGTCGTCGGCGAAGCGCTGGAGCAGGCGGATGCCCATTTCCGGACGCTGCTGCTCGCGACCACGGAACTGGATCATGGCCTTGACTTTGTCCCCGGCGCCGAGGAAGCGCAGTGCGTGCCCGCGCTTGGTCTCGTAGTCGTGGGTGTCGATCTTCAGGCGGAAGCGGATTTCCTTCAGAACGGTGTTCGTCTGGTTCTTCCGTGCTTCACGTGCCTTAACCGCGGCCTCGTACTTGTACTTGCCGAAGTCCATCAGCTTGCACACCGGAGGCTTCGCCTGAGGTGCAACTTCAACGAGATCAAGGTCGGACTCGGCAGCCAGACGCAGGGCATCCTCAATACGGACGATTCCTACCTGTTCACCTGCAGGGCCGACCAGCCGCACCTCGGGGACGCGGATACGCTCATTGATTCTTGGCTCGCTAATGTTAAAGCTCCTGTTTTTGTTGTGGAATCCGGCAAATAGAGAAGGCCCCCAATTGCCGGAGCAATCGAAGGCCTCTGAAAGATCGGATGCAGGTCCCGCGAAGGGACTGCGCACATGGCTCCGGCTCATGCCGGCTCCATGCCCAACCAGGTACCCGGCAACCTTGAGTTCCAAAGTGTTGGAACAGCGGCTGGCGCGGGTGGGAGAGAACTCCGCTTGCAAACTGCATGCCATCTTACAGAAAAAATTCCCGTCAACGCTGTGCAGCGCCGGTGGGAACCTTGATCGTTTGGAACAATCTCTGAAATAACGACATCCAGTCGGTCTGTGTCAAGCTTACCAGTATGAGCACCCCAGACAGTAATTCATACGTTTTCGAGCCTGCGGCGGATGAGGCAGGTGCCGCTGGCGACGTCTCGCAGCACGTCCGCGACATTTCCGAGGTGCCGGCGATCGAGGTCATTACCACGGCCGCCGTCCACCTGATGAGTGCAGCCGCAGTGAAGCTGGGACTCGCAGCCGAGGACAACGCGGAAGAACTGAAGGACCTGGACGAGGCCCGGAAACTGATCACCGCTCTGGCCGGCCTGGTGACCGCCGCCGCCCCGGAGATCGGTTCCCAGCATGCCGGACCCTTGCGTGACGGGCTGCGGTCCCTGCAGCTGGCGTTCCGCGAAGAGTCTTTGATCCCCGATGCCCCGGGCAAGGGCCCGGGCGAGAAGTACACCGGGGCAGTTAACTGACCGGACCGCAACACCCTTTTCTGAACCCCCGACGACGGCGGGACGGCTTCACAGGTCGTCCCGCCGTCGCGCATTTAATGGATTTTTTGTCCAGATATGCAGACTTTAGCGCCTCGGAAGCCGGCATATCTGGACAAAAACCCGGCCTGCCGGGCTGGAAATTACTGGGCCCCGATTTTGCCCCGGCGGCGCTGCTGGAGGATAAGGCCTGCGAAGCAGAGCACGACGCCGGCAACGCCCACCGAAACGAAGCCCCCGGATGGCCCCGTGCCGTCAATGAAGACACCCGCGAGCGGTGCACCCAGCGCCACGCCGCCAGTCAGTGCCGAGCCGTACCAGCCCATGGCCTCCCCGCGGCGTTCCTCAGCCACCAGGTCCGCAACTTTTTCCGACGCGGAGGACAGCACGGGTGCGCAGAGAAGTCCCGGCAGGATCGCGGTGAACGCCAGTGCCCACGTATCGTTCGCGAACCCCATGGGAATTGTCAGCGCGGCCATTCCAAGCAGCAGGAGGATCGGCGAGACCGGGCGGTGCATGGCCCCGTAGATCAGGCCTCCCACCACGGACGCGGCGCACCAGAAGAGGAAGACGATGCCGATTTCGGCCTGCCGCCCCCCGGTTTCCAGGGCGGCGACGATGCCGACGTCGGTTCCGCTCAGCACCATGCCCGCGCCCGCCGCCACGGCGAAGACTGCCGCCACGGTGGCGGTGAACCAGGCGAAGTTGTGGGCTACCTTGCCGCGCAGGCCCGGTCCGCGGTGTGTTGCGCCCGCAGGCACCAGTTCGGCCGCAGCCTCCTGCAGGTGGGCAGGGGCGGCTGACACCACGGCGGCCTCGGCGGCGTGGCGCTCATCTACGCTGCGTTCCTCATCCTGCGCCGGGCTTCGGGTGGGCGGGTTGAACCACATCAGGAACAGCCCGGCCAGCGACGTGGAGACCCCCACAATGGTGAGGCCCAGCACCGTGAAGCCGCTGGTGGCAACGATGGCGCCCGCAGCGGGACCGATCATGAACACCACCTCAGTGGTGATCGCATCGAGGGCGAAGGCGGTACGGCGCTGGTCGCCGTCGGCCAGCACGCCCAGGGACTGGCGCACCACGCTGAAGATGGGAAGCGTGAGCAGGCCGCCCACGAACACCAGCGGAAGGAGCCACTGGTAGGACACGTGCGGAACAACGGACCAGATAACCGCTTCCGAGATCACGGAGGGGATGAGTGCTGTCCGGAGGCCCACGGTGTCTACCCGCCTCCCGCGCCACGGTGCACCCACGGCAATGCCGATGGTCATGACGGCGGCGGCAGCGCCCGCGGCGGCGTACCCCTGCTTCAGGGTCAGGACGATGTGGAGGGTCAGCAGTACCCCGGCAGCGGAGTGGGGAATGCGGGCGACCATGCCCACCAGCAACAGCCGGCGGATAGGCCGGACGGCGAGCAACTCCCTGTAGAGAGCGAAATTCACTGAGTGATCCTTAGGTCCTGCCGCAGTGGCTGGGGATCACCCCGCTGGCTGCCGGCTAGTGGTCTGCACGCCTCAACTTGATGTCGATCGAGTCGACGCGCTCCCCAAACAATACATTCCGGGACCATTGGGCCTGGAGTCCGCCCACCAGTTCCTGGACCCCCGCGGCATCCAGCCCGTCCTCCAGGTAAAGCACCACCTGCAGTTCCGGCCCGGCGCCTCCGCCTGCTGCCACGGTCCCGTCGGCGGCACGGGCGGCCACTCCCCTGCCCTGTACCAGTTCGAGGTTCCGGACGGCGGGAAAAGCGGCGGCCGCACTGCCCATCTCGGCGGCAAGTTCCTGGTCCTTGTAGGACGGCGTCCACTGCTGCTGCTGGGCCAGCGCCCACACGGCAGGGCGCCGCACCACAAACGTGAAGGCAGAGCCCGGGTCAAGGACCAGCAACTCTGCGCCTTCGGCGACGGCAGAGAGCGCGGCGCGTGCGGCGTACACAGCAACGGGTCTGGCTCCGGGATGCCAGGCGGACAGCGCCGCTGTGGAGGTGAAGGCTGGCATTGCTGTCCTGCCGTCGGCGGCTTTGAGCGTGACCAGCGCCATGTCGGCCTGCTTGTCGGCCTGCAGGCCGTCCTGGCCTTCCGCTTCCTCCGCGAGCTGGGCCACGATCGGGATGAACACCCGTGCGGTGGCGAGCGAGGCGACGACGGCCGCCTCGTCCCCGGTTCCGTCCCGGAGTGCCGCTATGGCGGCAAGATAGGCGCCGCTTGCCGTCCCGTCGTCGTTCTCGAAGTTGTGGATCCTGGCGTCGTCGCCCGCCAGGCTCCGGCCTGTCCAGGGCTGCCCTGCGGAGTCCGTGGCGCCGCCGGCCCCTGCCAGCGCCGCAGCGATATGCCCCGGCAGCTGGCGGGGTGACGGGGTGCCTGATTCGTTGCTGGCCATGCCGGCGTGCGCCCTTAGCGGCGGCCGGCCACGTCGAGGGCTTCGGGCAACGTGAAGGCGCCGGCGTAAAGGGCCTTGCCCACGATGGCACCTTCAATACCCAGGGGCACCAGGGAGCGCAGGACCTTCAGGTCGTCGAGGCTGGAGATACCGCCGGAGGCCACCACGGGCTTGCCGGTTTTCTCCACCATCTGGCGGAGGAGTTCCACGTTGGGCCCTTGCAGGGTGCCGTCCTTTGTCACGTCAGTGACCACATAGCGGCTGCAGCCGGCTTCCTCGAGGCGGCCCAGGACCTCCCAGAGGTCTCCGCCTTCCTTCGTCCAGCCGCGGCCGGCCAGCGTGGTTCCGCGGACATCGAGCCCGACGGCGATTTTGTCACCAAAGCGCTCGATGGCCCGGCGGGTCCATTCGGGGTTTTCCAGCGCGGCAGTTCCCAGGTTCACGCGGGTAACTCCGAGGTCCAGCGCCGCGTCGAGGGTTGCATCGTCACGCAGCCCGCCGGACAGCTCCACGTTGATGTCCAGCCGGCCCACCACTTCGCGGAGCAGCTCGGCGTTTGAGCCGCGGCCGAAGGCTGCATCCAGGTCCACCAGGTGAACCCATTCAGCTCCCTGCTGCTGCCAGTTCAGCGCTGCTTCGAGCGGGGTCCCGTAGCTGGTCTCACTGCCCGCTTCCCCTTGCACCAGCCGGACGGCCTGGCCGTTGACGACGTCGACGGCGGGCAGCAGTTCGAGAACGGGAAGGTCAGTTGCAGTGGTCATGGTGAATCCTCAGGGTGGGGGCAGGATGGCCTGCCGCGGTCAGTTGCCCGGCAGCGTCAGCAGGTAGGCGGCGAGCAGCGACATGCCCGCAAGAACATAAAACGAAATCTGGGTCCAGAGCGGCTTGTGCTGCTGCCTGAAGGACAGGGCGCCGCCGACGAGTACGCCGGCAAGCCCCATCAGGAGAACGGACCACATCTAGGCGGTGCCGCCTTCCGAATCCGGCACCCCGCCGTTGGCCGGGGCACCGCCGGCCTGGGTGCTGTTGGCCTGGGTGCTGTCGGGCTGGCCGACGGCAGCGGGCCTGCGCAGGGCTTCCACCCAGTTGTGGAGCAGGCGCGCGCCCGCATCACCGGATTTCTCGGGGTGGAACTGGGTGGCGCAGAGCGGACCGTTCTCGACGGCGGCAATGAACGGAGCGCCGTGCTCGGACCACGTGACCAGGGGCGCTGCCATCCGTGGCTGAATGACATCGAAGTTCCATTCCTGGACCCCATAGGAGTGCACAAAGTAGAACCGCTCGTTTTCGATGCCGGCAAACAGCTTTGAGCCCTCGGGTACCTTGACGGTGTTCCAGCCCATGTGCGGCACGACGTCCGCCGGCAGGAGTTCCACCTTGCCGGGCCATTCACCCATGCCTTCAGCTTCGGTGCCATGCTCCACTCCAGCCTCAAAGAGGACCTGGAGGCCCACGCAGATGCCCAGGACCGGCCGTCCGCCGGCCACCCGCCTGCCAATGAGGCGGATGCCGTCCACGGCTTTAAGCTCACGCATCACGGTTTCGAAGGCCCCGACTCCGGGGACCACCAGGCCGTCGGCGTTCAGGACGTCCTCCGGCTTTGAGCTCAGGATGACTTCCGCACCGGCCCGTTGCAGCGCCCGCACGGCGGACCGGACGTTTCCGGAGCCGTAATCCAGGACAGTGACGGTGGGCTTGCCCTCGGGCGAGGGCAGCTTCCGGGAGGCCGAGGGATCCACGATGGCACCGTCCCGCAGGACCTGGCCGCTCACAGCGCACCCTTGGTGGAGGGGATCCCCTCAACACGGGGATCCGGTTCCACAGCAGCACGGAGCGCCCGCGCGAACGCCTTGAACTGGGCCTCGACGATGTGGTGCGGATCGCGGCCTGCGATGACGTTCATGTGGAGGCAGATGCCCGCGTGCAGCGTGATGGCCTCGAACACGTGGCGGGTAAGTGACCCGGTGAAGTGGCCGCCGATCAGGTGGTATTCCTGGCCTGCGGGCTCGCCGCCGTGCACCAGGTAGGGACGCCCGGAAACATCGACGACGGCGTGGGCCAGGGCCTCGTCAAGGGGGACGGTGGCCTCGCCAAACCGGCGGATGCCGGCTTTGTTCCCCAGCGCGGTGCGCAGCACCTCTCCGAAGGTGATGGCGACGTCCTCCACCGTGTGGTGGACGTCAATGTGGATGTCGCCCGTGGCTTTGACGGTCATGTCGATCAGCGAGTGCTTGCACAGCGCCGTGAGCATGTGGTCGTAGAACGGTACCGACGTGTCGATGTCCGAGGTGCCGGTGCCGTCCAGGTTGATTTCCACGAGCACGGACGACTCACTGGTGGCACGTTCCATGCGCGCAGTGCGGGCCGCAGCCGCGTTCGGTCCGGTGGTACTCATGCGTTGGGTCCTTTTGGGCAGAAGGGGCGGTTCAGGGCGTCCAGCGCCGCTGCTTCCAGTCTAGGCGGGAAGCGTGGCCTGGCTTGCAAGGATGCTTTCCAGGGATGTGAGGAAGGCTGTGGTTTCGGTCTCAGTTCCGGCCGTGACGCGAAGATGGCCCGGAATCCCCACGTCCCGGATCAGTACGCCCGCATCCAGCAGTTCCTGCCAGACCCGGTGCGGGTTCTCCAGTCCGCCGAAAAAGACGTAGTTGGAGTCGGACGCGGCGGGCTTGAGGCCCATGCGCGTCAGCTCCGACACGATGCGGTCCCGCTGCTTCTTGATGTCTTCCACATCCGCCATCAGCGCCTCACGGTGCTGGAGGGCGGCCAATGCGGTGGCCTGCGTGATGGCGGAGAGGTGGTACGGCAGCCGGACCAGGCGCAGCGCATCGGCAACTTCGGGTGCTGCAGCCATGTAGCCCAGGCGGGCTCCCGCCAGCGCGAAGGCCTTGCTCATGGTCCTGGACACGATCAGCCGCTCCCGGCCTGGCAGCAAGGTCAGTGCACTGGGCGTCCCGTCGTGTGCGAACTCGTGGTAGGCCTCGTCCACAATGACGATGGTCTGGCTCGCTTCACCGGCCTCGTAGACGGCCTCCACGACGTCCAGCCCCAGTCCCGTCCCCGTGGGGTTGTTGGGTGAACAGAGGAACACGATGTTGGGCTGCAGTTCCTTGACCTGCCGCCCCGCGGATTCGGCGCTGAGGCCGTAGCCCTCGGCGCGCTCACCGATGATGTACTCGGTGTCCGTTCCACTGGCCAGCAGCGGGTACATGGAGTACGTGGGCGGAAAGCCGAGCGCTGTGCGTCCAGGGCCGCCGAAGGCCTGGAGGATCTGCTGGAGCACCTCGTTGGAGCCGTTGGCGGCCCAGAGGTTGGTCTCGTCCAATCCATGGCCCAGGTATTCTGCCAGCGCTTTCCGCAGTTCCGTAAACTCCCGGTCCGGGTAGCGGTTCAGCCCTGCGGCGGCCTCGGACACCGCCGCGCTGATGGCAGCCCGCACGTCAGCCGGAACACCATGGGTGTTCTCGTTGACGTTGAGGAGGATGGGGACGTCCAGCTGCGGCGCACCATAAGGGGTAAGCCCGCGGAGGTTGCTGCGGAGGGGAAGCCGGTTCAGGCGTTCTAGCTGGTCATTCACCTGAACAGTTTAGTGCCCGTGCCGGGTGCCGGAAAATGTGACGGCATCCTGTTCGCCCTCGGCATGTGCCGCATTAGTCGGCGGGTACGAACAGCTGCTGCCCCGGGAAGACCGTGCCTGCGGACAGGTTGTTCAGCTGCACGATGTCCGCCACAACATCACGTGCGTCGCGCTCCGGCGCCACGGTGGCCGCGATGCCCCACAGCGACTGGCCGGGCTGGACCGTCACGCTGACCGCGGACGTCGTCTCAAGGTCCGCAGCAGAGTCGGAGGCTTTCGCCGGGGAGTTGAAGAAGCCTGCCAGGGAGAGCAGCAGGGCGGCCAGCAGCACCAGGGGAATCCCGATCAGCACGATGCGGCCGCGGCGGGTCAGCCGCAGGGGCGGAAGGGGTGCCGGCCGTTCCGGCTTCCGCTCTTCAGGCCCGGACAAGAGTTGCTGCACTGAGAGCAGCTGTGGACGTGAACCCCGCGAAACAGATGTAGCTGACATGAACTGAGCCCTCCTGGACCATACTGTGCTGCCCGGATGTTCTGCTCCGCGCCCCGGCAGGGGCATTCCGGCGCCGTCTTCGAATGGCCCGAGTTCGCAGTAGAATATATGTTCGAACTTTGCTTCTTCAGTTTTAGCACCTATCAACGAACATTGTCGAGACTCGCTAGAACAAATGTTTGAAAAAGCAGTGTGGCTGGCCTAGCTTTGAACGAAAGAACAACCACCCGGACAGTCGATCAGCAGGGTCTGACATTATGGGGCGGGATCCTCCAGGGCCTGGCCGTGGAGGGGCCCCGCGGACACCGAAAGGCATTGGCGAATATGGCAGCAGCAGCCGCCGGGGGCAGGGCAACCGCGCAACCGAAGAGGACCGCCAAGGGCCTGACGCCACGGCAGAAAAAGATCCTCGAAACCATCCAGCGCTCCGTCAATGAGAACGGCTACCCCCCGTCCATGCGGGAGATCGGTGACACGGTGGGACTGGCCAGCCTTTCAAGCGTCACGCACCAGCTGGCCCAGCTGGAGAAACTCGGCTACCTCCGCCGTGACCCGAAGCGTCCGCGCGCCATGGAAGTCCTCATGCCCCTGACCCTGGACGGTGGCGCGGCCAAGCCGGCCAGCCAGCCATCAGCGGGAATCTCCGCAGGCGGGGCCACCGTCTCGGAGCTGCCAACGGCCTTGGACACGGCGATGGTCCCACTCGTTGGCCGCATCGCTGCTGGTGGCCCCATCCTTGCCGACCAGCAGGTGGAGGATGTTATGCCGCTCCCCCGGCAGCTGGTGGGCCAGGGCGAACTGTTCATGCTTAGGGTGGCCGGGGATTCCATGGTGGATGCAGCCATCTGTGATGGCGACTGGGTGGTGGTCCGCCGCCAGGCGGACGCAGCCAACGGCGACATCGTCGCTGCCCTCCTTGACGACGAGGCCACCGTGAAAACGTTCAGGCAGCGTGACGGCCACACCTGGCTGCTCCCCCAGAACACCCAGTACGAGCCCATCCTCGGGGACCACGCCACCATCATGGGCAAGGTCGTGTCAGTCCTCCGCTCGCTGTAGCCGCCCGCTCCTGGCCCAGGCAGAACCAACCCACAGCACAATTAGCCCGGGGTGGATCCGGCCCTGCGCAGTGCGTGGCCGGATCCACCTTGGGCAGATCCGGCCGTGCCCCGGGCCGGCTTCGCAGAGCCCCAGCATGTCCAGGGCGTCAGGCGTTCTCCCCGGCCAGCCTCTCCAAGGCCGCGATTGCCGTCTTCCGGTCCGTTGTGGACCAGAACGGCGGCAGCGCTCCCCGAAGGAACCCGGCGTAGCGCTCGGTGGCCAGCCTGGAGTCCAGGACTGCCACTACTCCCTTGTCCCCGGTGGAGCGGATCAGCCGGCCTGCGCCCTGGGCGAGCCGGATGGCAGCATGGGTGGCCGACACCGACATGAAGCCGTTTCCGCCGGCCTGTGCCACGGCACGGGAGCGCGCCGTCATGAGCGGATCGTCCGGCCGCGGAAAGGGAATCCGGTCTATCACCACAAGCCGGCACGAACCGCCCGGAACATCCACGCCCTGCCACAGGGACATGGTTCCGAACAGGCAGGTGTCGGGCTCGTCGGCGAACTGCTTCACCAGTGCGGTCATGGTGGAGTCGCCCTGGCACAGGACCGTCATGTCCAGCTTTGGGCGCAGGGCCTCGGCGGCTTCCTCTGCGGCGCGCCGGGAAGAAAACAGGCACAGTGCGCCGCCGCCGGAAGCACGGATCAGGGCCTCGAGTTCGTCCAGCGCTTCAGGGGATGCGCCCCTGCCGGGCTTCGGCAGGTGCCCTGCCACATAGAGGATGCCTTGTTTGGGGTAGTCGAACGGCGAGCCCACGTCCACGCCCTTCCAGCGGGGAGCACCCTCACCCACGAGGCCCAGCCCGCCGGCGGCAGGTTCAAATGCTGAACCGATGGCCAGTGTGGCGGAGGTCAGCACAACGGTGTGTCCGGCGAACAGGCCTTCCCGCAGCCGCCCGGCCACGGAGAGGGGCGCAATATTGATCAACGCCGGCGCTGTGTCATCCGGCGGGGAGAATCCCTGCGCGGGATCAAAGGAGCTGGCGCGGGAAAACCACACTACTTCGCGGTTTTCCCGGGCAGCGAGGAGCCGTTCGCAAAGTTCCAGGATGAGCATCAGGCGGGACCGCGCAAGCTGCCGGCCGCCGTCGGGCGTTGCAGTGCTGTCCCCCTTCGAATCCGAGAGGGCGGCCCGGCAGGCGTCGCGCAACTGGTCCACGCAGTCCAGCTGTTCGTCATTCAGTCCGTTGGGCAGCAGCCCGTTCGGCACGCCGGCGAGGGCGAGCTCCAGGTTGGCGGCCGCGGCGTTGAGCGCGTCAACGGTGATGGCGGTGTGCTTGCGGGCGCCGGCGGCAGCGGCGTGCACCATGGCCACCGACAGCTGGCCGGACACCGCACCGGTAACCCTGTCCTGGAGTTCGTGCGCCTCGTCCACCACCACCACGTCATACTCGGGCAGGACCGCCAGCCCCTCAAAGGCGCTGACTGCAAGCATGGCGTGGTTCGTGACCACGACATCGGCCTCAGCAGCGTCCTGGCGGGCGAGTTCACTGAAGCACTCTGCTGCCATGGGGCACTTTTGGGCGCCCAGGCATTCCATGGACGTCACGGACACCTGGCGCCAGGCGCGGTCCGTGACGCCCGGCAGGAGCTCATCCCTGTCGCCCGTGGCGGTCTTCTCCGCCCACTCCCTCAGCCGCACCACTTCCTTGCCGAGCTGGGACGAGGGCCCGCCCACGGCTGCGGCAAAGTGCGGGACGCTGGTGTCCTCACCCAGGCTGAACAGCTGGCCTTCCGCCGGTTCCTCGCTCGGGAAGCCGCCTTCCAGCTTGTGCCGGCAGACGTAGTTGGACCGCCCCTTGACCAGGGCCACCTTGACGGGCCTGTCCAGGGCGGGAGTGATGGCCTTGAGCAGCCGGGGCAGGTCCCTGCCCACGATCTGCGTCTGGAGCGCAAGCGTGGCCGTGGAGACCAAGGCAGGCTTGTTGCTTTCCAGGGCGTGCGCGATGAGGGGTATCAGGTAGGCCAGCGACTTTCCGGTGCCCGTGCCTGCCTGGACCAGGAGGTGGTCCCCCGTTTCCAGGGCACGGGCCACCTGCCTGGCCATCTCATGCTGGCCGTCACGGCTTTGCCCGCCCATGCCGGCAACGGCCCGGTCGAGCAGTTCGATCACGAACTGCTCGCCGGCCGTCTCCGTGGCTTCCGTGGCCACGAGGTCAGTCATTGCTGACGAAGGGTTCCAGTTCGGCCGCAAAGCCTTCACGGACCATTACCACGGCCCGCGTGCCTTGCTCCACGTGGTCCACGCTGATGATCTCGGCGTCGGACTCGTGGAGTTTGCTGACCAGGTCTCCGCGGTCGTACGGGATGAGCAGCTCCAGCTTGACGCTTGGCCTGGGAATGGCGTCACTGATTGCCTTCAGCAGTTCCGCGATGCCCTGCCCCGTGCGGGCGGACACCACCACATGCCGCGGTTCGCGCTGCCGGAGCCGTTCCACCACAAAGGGATCAGCGGCGTCGGCTTTGTTGAGCACGATGATTTCGGGCACCTTGCGGGCATCCACCTCGCTGAAGACCTTCCGGACCGCAGCGATCTGGCCCTCAGGGTCCGGGTGCGAAACGTCCACCACGTGGAGGATCAGGTCGGCGTCGGCAACTTCCTCCAGCGTGGAGCGGAACGCCTCCACCAGCTGCGTCGGCAGGGACCGGACGAAGCCCACAGTGTCCGCGAGCGTGTAACCCAGCCCGTCCGCGGTTTCCGCCTTGCGGACAGTCGGGTCCAGGGTGGCGAACAACGCGTTCTCCACCAGGACGCCGGCGTCGGTCAGCCGGTTGAGCAGCGAGGACTTGCCCGCGTTGGTGTACCCGGCGATCGCTACGGACGGCACGGAATTACGACGGCGGTTGGCCCGCTTGGTCTCGCGGGCCGGCTTCATCGCGGCGATCTCCCGCCGCAGCTTGGCCATGCGGGTGCGGATGCGACGGCGGTCCAGCTCGATCTTCGTTTCACCGGGACCGCGCGAACCCATGCCGGCCGCGGCGCCGCCCACCTGGCCGCCGGCCTGGCGGGACATCGACTCGCCCCAGCCACGGAGGCGCGGCAGGAGGTACTCAAGCTGCGCCAGCTCCACCTGGGCCTTGCCTTCGCGGCTCTTGGCATGCTGGGCGAAGATATCAAGGATCAGGGCTGTCCGGTCGATGACCTTGACCTTGACGATGTCCTCCAGGCCTCGGCGCTGGGAAGGTGCAAGCTCGGCATCCACCACCACGGTGTCCGCGCCGGTGGACATCACGATGTCCCGAAGCTCAAGCGCCTTGCCCGAGCCAAGGAATGTTCCAGGGTCCGGCTTGTCCCGGCGCTGGACCAGTCCGTCAAGGACCTCGGAGCCGGCTGTTTCCGCAAGGGCAGCGAGCTCCCGGAGCGAGTTCTCTGCGTCGGCCAGCGTGCCTTCGGACCAGAGCCCAGCCAGGACCACCCGTTCAAGGCGCAGCTGGCGGTACTCGACCTCGGTGACGTCTTCCAGTTCGGTGGACAGTCCTGCGGTACGGCGCAGGGCGCGCCGTTCCTCAAGGTCCTGCTGGTCGCCGTCGTACGTTGAATGTTCTTCGTCCAGGCCGGAAATTGCCTGGGCCTTGCCGAAAACTGCCTTTCCGTCGCTGCCCTTCCCATCGCCGCTTTGCGTGCTGGGGTTCCTGGCAGGTACGTCCTTGGAGAGAATCCGGTCGATCACAGCCTGGATTTCCTCGGGACTCATGTCCTGGGCGGCTGGATCTGATCCGGTGTTGGGCTGGCTGGTCATGGTCTCCTTTGAAGATTCGGCAGTTCCAGAATAGTGCCGATTGCTGGTGGTGGGGGAAGTATTCGCGCTGGGCTGACGGCCTGCGGTCATCCAAGCCTCCTGGCTTGCTGGGCCGGCGCCGGTGATGGCGGCGCCGGCAGACGTGCCACGTACACTTACGCGGCGGAAAAAGGCAGCCGGAAAACGGCGATAAGTTCAGCAGGAGGCTGACTTTCGAGTGTGGTCCGGCGACCGGAACAAAGGGATATCCGCTTGGCCCGGTGCACGCAGCGGAAGGGTCGGAGGACCTGCGTCGCTGGGTGGGACATGCTGCCGCTGGAGGGCAGGCTTCGGGACGGGCGTGGCCCGTGCCGGTTACTCGAAGATCAGGAACATGCCCTCCAGCCTAGCAGAGGGCCCTGCCCGCGGTTTCCCTTTACGCTGCAAGGGGAACTACTCTGGCCAGTTATGGAGTCCGCACATTATTTCAGCGCAACACCCGCCGGCCCTTTCACCCGCAAGCCCCTGACTGTTGAACTGGCGGGGCAAACGCGCAGGCTGCAGACTTCCTCCGGCATCTTCAGCCCTGACGGGATCGACAAAGGCACGGCCATCCTGCTCACCGAGGTGCCCGCGCCGGCGCCGCAGGGAAACCTTCTGGACATCGGCTGCGGCTGGGGTCCGATTGCCCTGACCATGGCCCTCAAGGCGCCGTCCGCCCGGGTCTACGCGGTGGACGTCAACGAGCGCTGCATCGCGCTGACAAACGAGAACGCCGCAGCATTGGGGCTGGCCAACGTTACGGCCAGCACCCCTGACGCAGTGGACCCCGACCTGCGCTTTGACACGATCTGGTCCAATCCGCCCATCCGGATCGGCAAGGACGAACTGCACTCCCTGCTGAAGCTGTGGCTGCCCCGCCTGGCTCCGGGCGGGACGGCCTGGCTGGTGGTGCAGAAAAACCTGGGGGCG
This sequence comes from Pseudarthrobacter scleromae, assembly GCF_014644515.1. Taxonomy (NCBI): domain Bacteria; kingdom Bacillati; phylum Actinomycetota; class Actinomycetes; order Micrococcales; family Micrococcaceae; genus Pseudarthrobacter; species Pseudarthrobacter scleromae. Next base: position 42,614 of record NZ_BMKV01000007.1, read on the forward strand.
GACTCGCTTCAGCGGTGGCTCGCAGCTGAGCTGGACGAATCGTTCAGCGTCAGCCGGGAAGCGACGTCGAAGTCGTTCCGGATCCTCAAGGTCAGGAAAGCGTCCCGGTTGCCACAATAACTGCCGGACCGCTGAGCTCCACGTGTTCGTGGCCTGCGGGACCAGCGAAGAACTTCACTCCCACGACGCCTCCGGGGACGTGGACCCGCCAGGAGTCCGGGGCTTCCGCTCCTGCCCAGTGGCGGATGGCCACTGCGGCAGCGCAGGCACCTGTTCCGCAGGATTGGGTCTCCCCTACGCCGCGTTCATGCACCCGCATTGTCACCGAGCCGACGCCGTCATGCACCAGGGGCTCGGACGGCACGACGAATTCCACGTTGGTCCCGTTGGCAGGTACGGGGTCCACCACGGGCGCGGTGAACAGCCGGGTTCCGGCGAGTTCGGAAAGCTCGGCGAGGGCAACAACGGTGTGCGGGTTGCCCATGCTGACGGACAGGGCGGGGCGGGGAACCTCCAGGCCCTCGGCGGTCACCAGTGAATCCATGGCCTTTGCCGTAGCTTCCCCGGGGAAGATGAACTCCCACGGCCCCATGTCCACGGCATAGTCGTCGCCCGTGCGCACCACGGTCTTGACCCCGGCGCGGGTGCCGATGGCCAGGGCGCCGCCGTCGGGCAGTTCGATCAGGCCCTCGGTCCGTAGGAAATGGACGAACACGCGGACGCCGTTGCCGCACATTTCGGACAGCGAGCCATCGCCGTTGCGGTAGTCCATGAACCACTCGGCGTCAGGGGCGGCGGCCAGCAGCTCGCGGCCCTCCGGAAGGAAGCGCGACGGGACCGCCCGGATGAGCCCGTCCCCGCCGATCCCCCGGTGCCGGTCGCACAGGGCGGCCACGGCTTCGGCAGTGATGGTGTGGACGCCCTCGGGATCAGCCACCAGGACGAAGTCATTGCCGGTGCCGTGCCCCTTGGAAAAGCGGAGCCCGCTCAGGGTGCGGAAGGCCGGCTCGGTGGTTTCTGCGAGGGTTGTGTCCATGGTTCCAAGGGTACCGGCCGGGCGGTGCAGCCCTAAAAACGGGACAGCCCCGCCGCTTTGGCCACCAGGGCCGGATCCTGCCAGTCCAGCCAGTGGATGCGCGGATCGGCGCGGAACCAGGTGAGCTGGCGCCGGGCGAATTGCCGGGTGGCCACGATGGTGGCCTCCGCGGCCTCGGGAACGGTCCATTCGCCGTCGATAACCCACAGGAACTGTGAGTACCCCAGCGCGCGGGGGGCGGTCTTTCCCTGCCGCAGCCCGCGGGCGTCCAGCCGTTGGACCTCGGCGGGCAGGCCGGCGTCCACCATGCGGTGGACGCGTTGGGCGAGCCGGTCCCGAAGCGCCTCGCGGTCCACTGCCAGGCCGATCTGGACGGCAGGCTGGAAGTACTCGCGCTGCGGCATGAAGGAGCTGAACGGCCGCCCGGTGAGCTGGTGGACCTCCAGGGCCCGGATGATCCGCCGGTCATCCGAGAGCCTGCCGGCGGACACAGGGTCCACCTCCCGCAGCCGTTCCAGCAGCACCGCGGTCCCCTGCGCAGCGAGTTCGGCTTCCAGCCGTTCCCGCACCAGCGGATCAGTGCCCGGGAACTCAAGGACGTCCAGCGCGGCCCGCACGTAGAGGCCGGACCCCCCGGCCAGGATGGCCCGCTTGCCGCGGCCGTGGATGTCCGAGATGAGCTCCCGGGCCTGCTGCTGGAACTGCGACACGCTGGCCTCCTGGGTTACCTCCAGGATGTCCAGCAGGTGGTGGGGAACTCCCCTGCGATCAGCGTCCGTGATTTTTGCCGTGCCGATGTCCATGCCGCGGTAGAACTGCATGGCGTCGGCGTTAATGACTTCCCCGCCGAGTTCAAGGGCAAGGCTGACGGCGAGGTCTGACTTGCCGGACCCTGTGGGGCCAACGACGGCGATGACAGGCGGTGTGCCCACCGGTCAGCGGGTGCGGACGGGCAAGGAGGGCATGCCCAGCGAAACGCCCTTGCCGCCGGCCCCGTCCCCGGGTGCGGGTGCTCCGCAGGAGTCCGCCTGCGACCTGTCCCAGGCGTCGCCGGCCCGGGAACGCCGGAGGCTGTAATCCTCCGGGGTGGGATCGGCGACGAGGTGGAAAGCGGCGGCCTCGGTGATGGTCACCGTGACCAGGTCTCCCGGCCGCGGAGCGGGCGCACCCTCAGGGACCGAGAAGTGCACCAGCCGCTGGTCCTGCGAACGGCCGGACAGCCTGTGCGTCTCCCCTGCCTTCCGTCCGGACTGCGCCGTGACCATGACCTCAACGCGGCGGCCGAGCTGGCGCCGGTTCTCCTCTGCCGCAATCCGGTCCTGAAGGGCGGTCAGGCGTTCGAACCGTTCCTGGACCACTGCCTTGGGCAGCTGGTCCGGCAGGTCAGCGGCAGGGGTTCCGGGGCGCTTGGAGTACTGGAACGTGAAGGCGGTGGCAAAGCGTGACTTCTCCACGACATCCAATGTTGCCTGGAAGTCCTCCTCGGTTTCGCCGGGGAACCCCACAATGATGTCGGTGGAGATTGCCGCGTGCGGGATCTTTTCGCGCACTTTGTCCAGGATCCCCAGGAACTTGCTGGACCGGTAGGAACGCCGCATGTCCCGAAGCACCTTGTCCGACCCCGACTGCAGCGGCATGTGCAGCTGCGGCATCACGTTGGGGGTCTCGGCCATGGCGTCAATGACGTCGTCGGTGAAGGCGGCTGGGTGCGGGCTCGTAAAGCGGACACGCTCGAGGCCTTCGATGTCCCCGCAGGCCCGGAGGAGCTTGGAGAATGCCTGCCGGTCGCCGAACTCCACACCATAGGAGTTGACGTTCTGGCCCAGGAGCGTGACCTCGATGGCGCCGTCGTCCACCAAAGCCTGGATCTCCGCCAGGATGTCTCCCGGCCGGCGGTCTTTCTCTTTTCCGCGGAGGGCGGGCACGATGCAGAAAGTGCAGGTGTTGTTGCAGCCGACGGAGATGGATACCCAGCCTGAGTAGACGGAGTCCCTCTTGGTGGGAAGCGTGGACGGGAAGACATCCAGCGACTCGAGGATTTCCAGCTGCGCCTCGTTGTTGTGCCGGGCACGGTCCAGCAGGGCAGGCAGGGCGCCAACGTTATGGGTGCCGAAAACGGCGTCCACCCACGGTGCCTTCTTAAGGATGGTTTCCCTGTCCTTCTGGGCGAGGCAGCCGCCCACAGCAATCTGCATGCCGGGGTTTGCTGCCTTCACCGGAGCCAGGATGCCAAGGTTGCCGTAGAGCTTGTTGTCAGCGTTTTCCCGGACCGCGCACGTGTTGAACACCACGACGTCGGCCTGCTCACCGTTTGCCGGCACGTACCCTGCGTCCTCCAGCATCCCGGCCATCCGCTCCGAGTCGTGGACGTTCATCTGGCAGCCAAACGTCCGCACCTGGTAGGTGCGGGGCTTGGGGGCACCGGATTGCGGAGCACCTCCAGCTTCTGCAGAGGGGGCCGTACCGGAAAAAGGGGAAGGGATGGTCAAACTCACCTGTTAAGGGTAACGGTTTTACGGGTTGGCGCCGTCGGCTCCAGCCGAGGAGTCCAGGACCTCGTTGACAATCCGGAACGCCTGCGAGGGCTGATACCCCTTGCGCGCCAGCATGGAGGCCAACCGCCGGGTTGCCTTGTCCCTTGCGGCCCGGTCCTGCAGATCCGTTCCCGGGCGGAGCTTCCGCTCCACGAGCTGCCGGGCGGCGGCTTCCTCATCCGCGTCTGTCAGCTGGTCCAATGCTGCGGCGGCGGTTTCCTGGTCGATGCCCTTCTCCGCGAGTTCGCGGCGGAGCGCGCCTTTTGCCAGTTTGCGCGACTGGGAGCGGCTCCTCACCCACATGTCCGCGAATTCGGCGTCGTTGATCAGGCGTGCTTCCTGGAACCGGTCCAGGACTGCCTCAGCGACGTCCTCCGGGATGTTCCGTTCGGCGAGTTTCCGGGCGAGCTGCAGCCTGCTTTTGGCCGACGCGGTCAATTGCCGGTACACGATATTCTGCGCAACGGACACCGGATCCGGCTCTGCGTCCCCGGCAACGGAAGAGCCGGGATCCGGGCCGTCCTGGAATGCGCCGTCATGTGAAGCTCCGCGCCGCCCGCCGGCTTTCGTCCGGCGGGGACGCGGATTGTCAAAACCGGTCAACGGCTAGAACCCGTCAACGGCCTTCAGCTTTGGGGAGTCTTTGGACTCCGGCTCGGCAGGCTTGACGCCGACGCCGAGCTTTTCCTTGATCAGGCGCTCGAGTTCGGCAGCAAGCTCAGGGTTGTCACGGAGGAACCTGCGGGAGTTCTCCATGCCCTGGCCGAGCTGGTCGCCGTCGTAGGTGAACCAGGAGCCGGACTTCTTGATGATGCCATGTTCGACACCCATGTCGATGATGCCGCCCTCACGGGAAATGCCCTGGCCGTAGATGATGTCGAATTCGGCCACCTTGAAGGGCGGGGCCATCTTGTTCTTCACGATCTTCGCCTTGGTCCGGTTGCCAACGGAATCGGCACCTTCCTTCAGGGTCTGGATGCGCCGGACGTCGATACGGATGGAGGCGTAGAACTTCAGGGCCTTACCGCCGGTGGTGGTTTCCGGGGAGCCGAAGAAGACGCCGATCTTCTCGCGAAGCTGGTTGATGAAGATCGCCGTGGTCTTGGTCTGGCTCAGCCGGCCGGTGATCTTACGCAGGGCCTGGCTCATGAGGCGGGCCTGGAGGCCAACGTGGCTGTCACCCATGTCGCCCTCGATTTCGGCGCGCGGCACCAGCGCTGCGACGGAGTCGATCACGATGACGTCCAGGGAGCCGGAGCCCACCAGCATGTCCATGATTTCCAGGGCCTGCTCGCCGGTGTCCGGCTGGGAGACGAGGAGCGCGTCCGTGTCCACACCGAGCTTTGCGGCGTACTCGGGGTCAAGGGCGTGCTCGGCGTCGATGAACGCGGCGATGCCGCCGAGGCGCTGGGCGTTGGCCACGGCGTGGAGCGCCACGGTGGTCTTACCGGACGATTCCGGCCCATAGATTTCAACAACGCGGCCACGGGGAAGGCCGCCAATTCCCAAAGCAACATCCAGGGCAATGGATCCGGTGGGGATGACCTCGATCGGGGCCCGGACTTCATCGCCGAGCCGCATGACCGAGCCTTTACCGAACTGCTTGTCGATCTGGGCCAGCGCTGCTTCGAGCGCTTTTGCACGATCCGGGGCTGCCGCCATGGTTCACACCTCTAATGCTTTCTCGCTTTGGAGTGGCCTCAGCGGCCGTTTATTGGTCATCTCTGACGCTACTGGGACCCACTGACATTCCGGCCGGGTGAGGGCGGCTATGTGGATAACCCGCTAGCAAAAGCATAGCTTTACCCGAACAGGTATTCGAACAATCGCACGGCGTGTCAGGAGAAACCGGCTAGTCCGTGCGGGGCTTGATGTCCCGGCCCAGACGGCGCTCGGCGGGAACATCCTGCACGTCGCAGACGGCCAGCCACACCCTCCGGGGCTCTATGCCGGCGGCAAGCGCCTGGTCCGCGGTGCGCCCGCCCACCCCTGCCAGGACAAGGCTGCTGCTGAGGACCCGCGAGTACCCGGCGCCGAATTCGTCGTCCATGAGTCGCCAATAGTCGCTGATTCGCACCAGAAAAGTCTCTCACGATCCCGCGCACTAGAATTGTTGCCATGAGCAACTCCCCTGACGTCCCCTCCCCGCAGGGCCGCCACGACGAGGCGACCGTGGACGCCGCGGTGCAGAACGTGGAACACCAGATCAGTCTCTTCTGGCGGCGCGCACGGTCGATCTCCAACCAGCTTTCCCGCGAGGTCCATCCGGACATGGAGCCGGCGGCGTACGGCCTCCTGACGGTGATCCGCAGGGAGGGGCCGATCCGCCTGACCGACCTGGCGATGAACATCGGCGTGGGCAAGCCGTCCGTCAGCCGGCAAATCAATTTCCTGGAGAGCCTGGGGCTTGTGTCCAAGGAGGCTGACCCCCTGGACGGACGGGCGCAGGCGATCCGGCTGACACCCAAGGGCGAGGAAAAGATGCACCAGGTCCAGGACGCCCGGAGGCAGGTGTTCCGGGAACGCCTCGGCGAATGGCCGGTTGCGGAACTGGAGGAACTGGCCCGCTGCATGGCCAAGCTGAACTCCACCTACGAACGTGACGGCTTCCCGAAGGATGGCCCGGCGCCCGCCGTGGAAAACCAGTAGCCGAAACGCACAGAAGCCCCCGGCCGCGGCCGGGGGCTTCTGTGCTTGTTACATTCCGGGAGCCGCCTTCCGGCGGGACCCTACCGGGCGCCGGAAAGAAGGCCCGTGGAAAGTTCGTCGTTAAGTTCAGTGTTGAGGTCGCGCTCAAGGTCGCGGCCATAACGCTGGGAGAATTCCTGGGGAACGGTGTCCGGAACGGCAACGCCTTCTGCAACCGCCACCCTGTCGCTCACCTCGCGAAGCATGCTGGACAAAGGAACGTCCAAGGCCGAGCAGATCGAGGACAGAAGCTCGGATGATGCTTCCTTCTGGCCGCGCTCCACTTCACTGAGGTAACCCAGGGAGACACGGGCGCTGTGCGAAACTTCACGGAGCGTACGCCCCTGACGCTGGCGGACATCGCGCAGGACATCACCAATTTCGTGACGAAGTACAACCATCTTGCGCTCCTTCTGTTCGCTCTTGCCCTGATCGGCGAGGCCCACATCCTTCCAGCGGACAACGCCGTTTACGGATACGGGCTGCTTTACCATCTGTATCGCCTTGCTCCCTCATTGGTCAGGTCCGCCCTAAGGCGAACCGTCGTGGTCATTTCATCCTAGGCGCCTCCGCTCTCCGGAAGCGACACAATGTAATAACTAATCGGTACCGGCTTTTGTTCCCGGCAACTTTACGCCCAGTAACTTCGGGGGTACGGACCCTACCCGGACAGGGCTTCGAGGAGCCTTTCGAGGGCCGCCCCGCACGCCTGTCCGCGGATCTCTGCACGGCTTCCCGAAAACGCGTATTCGAACGCCGCCGTTCCGTCTGCGGTGGCTACGCCGACGTAAACGGTGCCCACGGGCTTTCCGTCGTGCGCCTCCGGCCCGGCAACGCCTGTGGTGGCGATGCCGATGTCAGCGCTGAGGACGGTCCGGGCTCCTGCCGCCATGGCCGCGGCAACGTCCGGGTCCACGGATCCGACGCGCGCCAGGAGTACGGACGGGACATCCAGGACCTTTTCCTTGACAGAGTTCTGGTAAGCAACCACCCCGCCCTGCAGGATGCCGGAGGCGCCGGGAGTGTCCGCGAGGACTGCGGACACCATGCCGGCGGTCAGCGATTCGGCGGTGGCCACCGTCCGCCCTGCGTCGAGGGCTTTGCGGACCGCTTCAGCGGACAAATGGTGGAGATTGGTCATGCGGGCTCCTGGCCTTTATCGTTGCGTGCCTGCAGCTTTCCCTTGGCCCGGATTCGCAGGGCTTCCACCACGTACTCCACGCCGGTCCACACCGTGATCACCACAGCGGCCATCATCACCGCGAACGCCACCCACACGAGCCACGGGGCAAACGAGCCCAGCGGCAGGAGGTAGAGGAAGATCGCCGCGGTCTGGACAACGGTCTTAAGCTTGCCGCCGCGGGAGGCCGGGATAACGCCGTAGCGGATCACAAAGAAGCGCAGGGCCGTGACGCCCCATTCACGGACCAGGATCAGCACGGTAACCCACCATGGCAGTTCGCTGAGCACCGAGAGCATCACCAGCGCCGAACCGATGAGGAGCTTGTCCGCAATGGGATCGGCGATCTTGCCGAAGTCAGTGACGAGGTTCCGGCTCCTGGCGATATCGCCGTCGAGCTTGTCCGTGTAGATGGCGACGGCGAACACAAGGACCGCCGCCCAGCGCCACACGCCTGCCTCACTGCGCAGCCCGGGGGCGTCCGCGATGAGGAACCAGACAAAAAACGGCACCAGTGCGATGCGGATCATGGTCAGGATGTTGGGAAGGTTCCAGACCCCGGCACGGCCTGGGCCGGCGGCGGTTGCATCGGTGCTAGTCACGTTTCTAGGCTACAGTCCCCGGGCTAACGCCCGGTCAGGGACCAGGCGTCTTCGGAGCCGTCCTCGTCGTCATAGCCGCCAGGCGGGGAATCCGAGCCGTCGTAATATTCGACGTTCTGCTTCCGCTGGTCCAGGTCTGCCGCCACCAGGTCTTCGGCGTAGCCGCCCTGGGCGATGTTGGCGTTGGCGTTCTCGCTCAGCGCGGCGGTCTGCGAATCGGGTGCTGCCGGGGCTTCCTGGCCCTTCATGGCGGCAAGGACGGGCGCGAGGTCGTCCGGTTTCACCAGGACGTCCCTGGCCTTGGAGCCTTCCGAGGGTCCCACGACTCCGCGTGATTCGAGCAGGTCCATCAGCCGTCCGGCCTTGGCAAAGCCGACACGCAGCTTGCGCTGCAGCATCGACGTGGAGCCGAACTGCGTGGTGACCACAAGCTCAGTGGCCTGCAGCAGGACTTCGAGGTCGTCCCCGATGTCGTCGTCGATCTGCTTCTTGGGCGCTTCGGCGGCGACGTCGTCGCGGTAGGTGGCCTGGAGCTGTCCCTTGACGTGCTCAACCACCTTGTGGATTTCCGATTCGGTGACCCATGCGCCCTGGACGCGCATGGCCTTGGAGGCACCCATGGGCAGGAACAGGGCGTCACCCTGGCCGATAAGCTTTTCGGCCCCCGGCTGGTCCAGGACCACGCGCGAGTCGGTCACCGAGGAGGTCGCGAACGCCATGCGTGAGGGCACGTTGGCCTTGATGAGGCCGGTCACCACGTCCACGGACGGCCGCTGCGTGGCCAGGACCAGGTGGATGCCGGCGGCGCGGGCGAGCTGGGTGATGCGGACAATCGAGTCTTCAACATCGCGTGGAGCCACCATCATCAGGTCGGCGAGCTCGTCCACGATCACCAGCAGGTACGGGTAGGGCCGGATGACGCGCTTGGAGTCCACCGGCGGCTGCACCTTGCCGGCGCGGACAGCTTTGTTGAAGTCGTCGATGTGCTTGAAGCCGTAGTTGGCGAGGTCGTCATACCGGGCGTCCATCTCGCGGACCACCCACTGGAGCGCCTCGGCTGCCTTCTTCGGGTTGGTGATGATGGGCGTGATGAGGTGCGGGACGCCCTCGTAGGCGGTGAGCTCCACGCGCTTGGGGTCCACCATGACCATGCGCACCTCGTCGGGGGTGGCGCGCATCAGGATGGAGGTGATCATCGAGTTCACGAAGGATGATTTACCGGCACCGGTGGCACCGGCCACCAGCAGGTGGGGCATCTTGGCGAGGTTGGCCACCACATAGCCGCCCTCCACGTCCTTGCCAACGCCCATCACCATCGGGTGGTCCGTGCGGCGGGCGTTCTGGCTGCGGAGGACGTCGCCCAGGGAGACGGTTTCGCGGTCAGTGTTGGGGATCTCGATGCCGATGGCGGACTTGCCCGGGATGGGGCTGAGGATGCGCACGTCGCTGGATGCCACGGCGTAGGAGATGTTCTTGGACAGTGCGGTGACGCGTTCCACCTTGGTGCCCGGGGCCAGCTCGATCTCGTACCGGGTCACGGTGGGGCCGCGGCTGAAGCCGGTGACCGTGGCATCGACGTTGAACTGCTGGAGGGTGTCGGTCAGGGCAGCGACGACGGCGTCGTTCGCTTCCGTGCGCTCCTTCGGGATGGACCCGGGGGTCAGGTAGTCCGAGGCCGGGAGCGTGTAGGTGACGTCGCCGGCGAGGGACAGCTGCTCGGTGCGCTGCGGGATGGGAACCGGCGGCGGCGCGGGTGCCACCGGGTTGGAGGGCACGGTGGGCGCGGCGGCCGGCTTTGCGGCGGGCGGGGCCATGCCGGGGGTGATCATCGGGATGGCTTCGGTGGCGTTCTCCCCGGGGGAAGAGGGGGCGCCTGCCCCGAGTCCCTGGGCTGCCTTGATTTTTTCGACGGCGATCTCCGCCTGGGTGGGGCGGCGGACACCGGGGGCCGGGCGCGGCGGCTTCGGGTCGTCGTCGTCGATCACGGCGTGCTCGAACGCTTCGTCGCCCACGTAGCCTTCCAGGCCGGCGTCGCCGTCCTCCTCATCCTTGCCGAAGAAGCGGCGCTTCTTCTTCCTGGCATTCTTGGGGGGTGCGGCGGCGGGGGTGCGTTCCAGGTAGCTGCGGTCGTGCTTGTCCCGGTCCTGTTCATCCAGCAGGTCGATGCCCATGAGGTGCTCGTAGGCGGCGTGCAGCCTGCGCGGGATTGCAGTGAACGGCGTGGCGGTGATGATCAGCAATGAGACGAACGCCAGCAGGGAGTAGAGCACCAACGGAACAGCGGAATGGATGGCGGCCAGGGGCGACGCTGCAAGGAACCCCAGCATGCCGCCGGCCTGGCGGAGGCCGTCAAAGCCCTGGGCAACGGTGGGCTGCCCGCCCAGGATGTGTGCAAGCCCGCAGCCGGCAAAGGTCATGATCAGGAAGCCGATGCCCACCCTGTTGTTGCCCCGGCCGTCGGACGGCTGGCGGAAGAGCCGGAACGCGCAGACAAACAGCATGAGCGGAAGCAGGAGTGATATCCAGCCGAAGGTCCCGTTGACCACGGCATACACGGCGTCCGGGAACCAGCCGGTGAGGCCCCACCAGGCGAAGGTGGCGATGAAGATCCCGAGGGCCAGGTTGAACAGGGCCGCGCCGTCCCGGCGGTCCTCTGCCGGCAGGTCGCTGACGTCATGGCCGATGCGCCGCACCCCTCCGCCCACCAGGTGGCCAAGGCCCAGCCAGGCCCCGCCCACCACGCGCAGCAGCCACGGCTGGTGGTGCTCGACGGCGGGAAGCTGGCGGGTGCGTGCGGTGCTCGTGGAGCCACCGGCACGTCCGGTTTTGGCGGCCGTGGAGCCAGCGCCGCGGCCGGAGGAGCTGCCGGTTTTGCTGCCGGCGCGGCCCCTGCTGGATCCATTGGGCGCGGAAGTAGTACGAGTGGCCATACTAGCCACGGTACCCGAGTTGGGCCGGATTTCCGGGGATTTGGGTGCCGCCGGTCCCCGGTTCGCGGCCCTTAAAGGCCTCCGGCCCGCGGTCCCGTTGGACACGGGAACGCGGGCCGGTAGCGGCGGCCGGTGTTAGGCCTCGAGCACCACCGGAATGATCATGGGCTTGCGGCGCAGCTTGCGGTTGACCCACGTGCCCACCACCCGGCGGACTACCTGCTGGAGCTGGTGGCTGGTGTGGTCCGCGTGGTTGAGGACGGCTTCCTCCAGCGCGGCGTTGATCTTGGGGATGATCTCGTCGAACACGGAATCATCTTCTGCCACGCCGCGGGCGTGGATCTCCGGGCCGGACACAACCTTGCCGGTAGCGCGGTGGATGACCGTGATGATGGAGATGAAGCCTTCATCGCCCAGGGTCTGGCGGTCCTTCAGGTCGGCCTCGGTGACCTCGCCAACGCTGGATCCATCCACGTAGACAAAGCCGACTTCAACCTGGCCCACCACGTCTGCCCGATGGTCCTTAAGGTCGATTACGGTGCCGTTGTCGGCGAGGATGACGCTCGCTTCCGGGACGCCGGATTCGATGGCGATCTTGCCGTTGGCGATCAGGTGGCGGGTTTCACCGTGCACCGGCATGGCGTTCAGCGGCTCAAGGATGTTGTAGCAGTACAGGAGTTCGCCGGCCGCGGCGTGGCCCGAGACGTGCACCTTGGCGTTGCCCTTGTGGATCACGTCGGCACCCAGCTTGAGCAATCCGTTGATGATCCGGAAGACAGCGTTCTCGTTGCCGGGGATAAGGCTGGAGGCCAGGATGACGGTGTCGCCGTCGCCCACCACCACGCGGTGGTCTCCGTTGGCCATGCGGGACAGGGCTGCCATGGGCTCGCCCTGGGACCCGGTGGACATCAGCACCACGCGGTTGTCCGGCAGGTTGTCGATGTTCTTGATGTCGACGATGAGGCCCGGCGGGACGTCCAGGTAGCCGAGTTTTTCGGCAATCGCCATGTTGCGGACCATGGAGCGGCCAACAAAGGCCACTTTGCGGTTGTGCTTGGCGGCGGCGTCCAGGACCTGCTGGACCCGGTGGACGTGGGACGAGAAGGAAGCGACAATGATCCGCTTGGTAGCTTGGCCGAAGAGGCGCTCCAGTGTGGGGCCGATTTCCTTTTCCGCGGTGGTGAAGCCCGGGACGTCAGCGTTGGTGGAGTCCGACATAAAGAGGTCCACGCCCTCTTCGCCGAGCTTGGCGAAGTGCCGGAGGTCCGTGATGCGTCCGTCCAGCGGCAGCTGGTCCATCTTGAAGTCGCCGGTATGCAGCACAGTGCCGCCGGCGGTCCGGATGAACACCGCCAGGGCGTCAGGGATGGAGTGGTTGACCGCCACGAACTCACATTCGAAGGGGCCGAACTTCTCCACCTGCCCTTCCTCAACAGTGAGCGTGTAAGGCCGGATGCGGTGCTCCTGCAGTTTCGCCTCAATCAGGGCGAGGGTGAGCTGCGAACCCACCAGCGGGATGTCGTTCCGGAGCCGCAGCAGGTACGGAACAGCACCGATGTGGTCCTCGTGCCCGTGGGTCAGGACCACGGCCACGATGTCATCCATGCGATTCTCGATGTACGAGAAATCGGGCAGGATCAGGTCAACGCCGGGCTGGGTTTCCTCGGGGAAGAGGACGCCGCAGTCCACGATCAGCAGCTTGCCGTCGATCTCGAACACGGCCATGTTCCGGCCGATTTCCCCCAGTCCGCCCAGCGGAACAATCCGGAGCGTTCCCTGCGGCAGGCGGGGAGGGGTGACAAGGCCGGTAAGGGCAGTTTGGGTCATATTGCACTACTTTCCAGGCGGAAGGGTGCTGGTCTTACTCCTCAGGAAAAGACCAGCCCCGCTTCCGCCAAATCCCCGCGGATGGTTTCGATCTCGGCTTCGTCCGGCTCCACGAGGGGCAAACGGACAATCGAGTTGGGCAGGACTCCCTGCCATTTAAGAATCTGCTTGGCCGCAACGGCCCCCTGGACCCGCGTCATGGTGGCACGCACCACGGGCAGGAGTTCAAAGTTGATCTTCCGGGCGGTGCTGAGGTCGTTCGCGTTGACGGCGTCGATGAGCTCACGGAAACGGCGCGTGGCCACGTGGGTCGTAACGCCGACAAGGCCGACGGCGCCCAGGGCCATCCACGGAAGGGTCAGGCCGTCGTCGCCTGAATAGAACAGGAGATCCGTCTCGGCCATGACGCGGGTGGCAGCGACGAAGTCGGCCTTGGCATCCTTGACCGCCACGATGTTCGGGTGCTGTGCCAGCCGGATCATGGTGTCGGGCTCGATGGGGATGGAGGAGCGTCCGGGAATGTCGTACAGCATGACGGGAACATCCACGGCGTTGGCAACGGTCTCGAAGTGCGCGCGGACACCGGCCTGGCTGGGCTTGTTGTAGTACGGCGTCACCAGGAGGAGGCCGTCGACGCCGAGGGCTGCTGCCTGCCGGGACAGGTGGACTGAGTGGGCGGTGTCGTTGGTGCCTGTGCCGGCGATGACGGCGGCCCGGCCGCCCACCGCTTCCTTGACGGCTCGGAACATGCCGAGGTTTTCCTCGTCGGTGAGGGTGGAGGTTTCGCCCGTGGTTCCAGTGACTACCAGCCCGTCGCAGCCGTCGTCCACCAGTTTGCTGGCCAGTGCTGCAGCCTGCTCATAATCCACTGCGCCGTCCTTGGTGAACGGTGTGACCATGGCGGTCAGGAGAGTACCAAGGGCAGGGAGATGCGCGGATGTGTCAGCCATGGAAAAAACGTTACCCTGTCCGCGGCTGGTTAGGACAATGCCGGGGGCGTGATGCACGTCAAATAACAGACTGGCCCAACCACCGTAACGTCCGCCGCGCCCTTTTCCGCCACCCATCTTCCGGGCACCGGCCCGGCACCTACCCAGCAGCCGGAGCTGCTGCCGGTCATGAGGTGGGGTGCCCTGCCAGCCAGGAGGTGCGGTGCACCGCCGGTCAGGAGGCGGGATGCCGGGGGCGGGATGGCTCCGCCGGCGGGTGGTAGGCCGGCGGGTGGCAATACCGTCCGACGGCGGCCTGGCGGAGGTCCTCGGCCCAGGACGACAGCCGCTGGGCGGCCCTGACGTAGTGGAAGAGCTCAACAGGGGTCAGGGCATCGATGTCCGTCTCGGCGAGGCGCCGGGCCAGTTCCGCCCCCTCGGGCTGGGCGGCGAGGCTGATGCCCTCCTGCTCCCACTGGACATCCTCGGCCGGCCGGCCGGCCACCAGTTGGCGGAACAGGTAGTCAACAACCCCCGGGCTCATGGCCTTGGCGAGCCCGTCACTGCCGGACTTATCGGCAGGGCTTCCGGATGATGGAGTGTACATGGCGGCAATCCTATTCGAACATATATTCGAATACAAGGAGGTTGGGCCAGCCACTCCGGCGCAGGGAGGTGTGAGACGATCTGGTCATGACGTCCCGTAATGCGGCCAGAACGTCCCGGAAATCCGGCGGGCAGCCCGCCTCGGGGCGCCTCCACGGCATCGACGCGGCCCGTGGCCTCGCGCTGCTGGGGATGATGGCCACCCATTTGCTTCCCACCTTCGAATCCAACGCCGACCTCACCCCCACGTGGATCGGTCTCACGTTTTCGGGCAGGGCGGCGGCGCTGTTCGCCGTCCTGGCCGGGGTGGGCCTGGCCTTGTCCACGGGAAAGCACAAGCCGGTGCAGGGCCCGGAGCTCTCCGCCGCCCGCCGCGGCATCGCGCTCCGCGCCCTGGTGATTGCCGCCGTCGGACTTACCCTGGGCGGGCTGGAAGTCAACCTTGCCATCATCCTGGTCCATTACGCGGTGCTGTTCCTGTGCGTCCTGCCCTTCCTCGGGATGGGCCTGAAGCGGCTCTGCGCCTGGGCCGGCGGCTGGATCCTGGGCTCCCCCGTCCTGGCGTATCTCCTGCGCCCGTGGCTCCTGGCGGCCGAGCCTCCACTCAAACTGGGTCACAACCCGTCCTGGGAGGACCTCGCCACCCCGTCACGGCTACTGGCTGACCTGTTCTTCACCGGCTATTACCCCGTGTTCCAGTGGCTCTCGTACCTGCTGGTGGGGCTCATCGTGGGCCGGCTGGTGCTGGGCAGGGCGATGGTTCCGGTAGTCCTGCTGGTGGCCGGTTCGGTGGTTGCCGTCCTGGCCAAGACCCTGGGGGTCACCGCCATGGAAAGCTGGGGCGGCCGCGCCGCCCTGGAGGATGTGCTGAATTCCCCCGGGTATCCGCTGGACAGCGTGCTGCAGGTGAACCTGACGGGGATTCCACAGGAGGGTTCCTGGTGGTGGCTGGCGTCTGCCGCGCCGCACTCGGCAACCACCCTGGACCTGCTGCACACATCGGCCGTGGCCGTGGCCGTGATCGGGGCCTGCCTCCTGCTGGGCCGGCTGGCCGAGTGGGTGGACCTGGACCTGCTGCTGCCGCTGCGCGGCGCGGGTGCGATGACCCTGAGCCTTTACACCGTCCACGTTTGGGTGGTTTCCGGGTTCTACCTCAAGCCCCTGCCCGCCGGCTGGACCGAGGACGGGATGTACTTTGCCCAGGCCGCCACCGCCGTCATTGTGGGCATGGTGTTCGTGCTGCTCAAGTGGCGCGGCCCTCTCGAATGGCTGGGGCACGCGGCAAACCAGGTGGGCCGGGGCCAGGTCAGGGCTGTCCGGTAGTTGCTGTCCGGTAGTTGCTGTCCGGTGAGTAGCAGGGCAGAGCCGCGGCTCCAGGCTAAAGTGCTGCCCTCCTAGGCAGGGGCGTTGCCCTGGAAAAGCCTGACGGCGTCGCGCATGGAGGCCCGGGCACGCTTGCGGTCCCCCGCGGCGTCATAGGCACAGCTCAGCCGGAACCAGGAACGCCAGTCGTCCGGAGCGGCCTCGGCCTCGGCCTTGTACTTCTCGAATTCCGCATCCGCTGCCGAGCGGACGATCCGTCCCGCGGGAGTGCGGGGCAGCTCGTCGACCGGAAGACCGCCCTCGGCCTCCAGGACCTTTGCCATCTGCTCGGTCCGGGCCCCGAACATCAGTTCCCGGATCAGGGCCCATGCACCAATGACCGGCAGGACCAGGTAGGCAGCCCCGATTGCCTGGGCCGCCAGGTTGCTGTCCGTCAGGAGCAGGATGGAGCGCTGGAAGGACACCACCAGATAGAAGACCAGCAGCAGCGTTACCGCCCCCACCCAGATCTTGGTGCGGTTCTTCCGGAACCCTGCCAGCAGTCCGCCCATGGCCTAGAAACCCAGGTCCAGGTAGCCGTCCAGACCCACCGTCAGCCCGGGGTGGGCAGCCACGTTGCGCACGCCAAGAAGCACGCCCGGCATGAAGGATGCACGGTCAAAGGAGTCGTGGCGCAGGGTCAGCTGCTCGCCCGAACCGCCCAGCAGGACTTCCTGGTGTGCCACCAGTCCGCGGAGGCGGACACTGTGGACCCGGATGCCGTCAACCTCGCAGCCACGCGCTCCTGCCAGCTCACTGGTGGTGGCGTCCGGGCTCGGCGGCACCCCTGCGGCCTTGCGTTCGGCCGCGATCAGCTGCGCGGTGCGGACTGCCGTGCCGGAGGGGGCATCCACTTTGTCCGGGTGGTGGAGCTCGATGATCTCCACGGATTCAAAATACTTGGATGCCTTGGCGGCAAAGGCCGAGGCGAGCACCGAACCAAGCGCAAAGTTCGGGGCGATCAGGACGCCAGCCTCCGGGTGGCCTGCCAGCAGGCTTTCCAGCCCGGCCAGGCGGTCGGCATCCCAGCCGGTAGTGCCCACCACGGCGTGGATGCCATGCTCGACGGCGAAGCGGACGTTCGCTTCGGTGCTTTCGGGAACTGTCAGGTCCACGACGTACTGGGCGCCGGCAGCGGTGATCTGGTCCAGCGAATCACCCCGACCCAGGGCCGCCACAAGTTTCATGTCGGGCGCGGCTTCAACGGCTTTTACGGCTTCGGCGCCCATGCGGCCATTGGCGCCAAGGACGGCCACCAGCTTGGGATCGGAGAGTTGTTGGGTCATGCCGTTAACCCTACCGGCGGGGCCGGGAGGCAGGGGAACCGTGGACTGTGCGTTACCTCGCAGGAGCAGGCCTGGCTGTGGCTGGCAGTGGAACCGGAGCGCAGCGTCAGCTGCCCGCACCCACCCATTCCACGGTGCCGTCAGCGAAGAACTGTTCCTTCCAGATGGGCACCTGCTCCTTGATCCTGTCCACCAGCTCCGAACACACGGCAAAGGCCTGCCCGCGGTGAGCCGCGGACACGGCGCACACCAGAGCGGGATCACCGATGTCCAGCATGCCGATCCGGTGCGCTGCCCAGATCCGCACGGGCTGCGGGGACGGGCCAGAGGCGGCGCCGTCGCCATCGCCGCTGCCGCGGGCTGCCTGCTGTTCGGACGCCAGGCGGGCCACGACGTCGGCCATCACCTGGTGGGCGGTAGGATGCGCACTGTAGCTGAGCCGCTCAACTGCCTTGCCGCCGTCGTGATTGCGCACCACGCCGCTGAAGCTGACCACCGCACCGGCGGTGTCACTTTCCACCGCGGCGATGGCCTGGTCAACGGAGATGGGTTCCGCGCTCAGCACGGCGTTGACTACCTCGAATGCTGCCTCAGTGCCCATGTCCGCCTTCCAGCTGGTCGCAAAGGTGCCCGATGACCGGGTCAAGGACGGTCAGTCCGTCCATGACCCCCTTGGGTGATCCGGGCAGGTTGATGATGAACGTGGTCCCGGCCGCACCGGCATAACCGCGGCTGAGCGCCGCAAGCGGGGTTTTCGCGGCTCCGGCACGGCGGACCGCTTCCATGATGCCGGGAATTTCGCGGTCCAGCAGCGGGCGGGTGACGTCGGGGGTCCGGTCGTCCGGGCTGAGGCCCGTGCCGCCGCTGGTGATGACGACGGCGGTGTGCTGGGTCAGGAGCGCACGGATGGCTGCGCCTACCGGCTCGCCGTCGGGAACTACCATAACGGGAAACACGTCAAAGCCGTGTTCGGTGAGCCAGTCGGTGATGACGGGACCGGTTTCGTCGTCGTAGATCCCGGCCGCGGCACGGGTGGAGGCAATGACGACGCCTGCCTTCCTGCCCTGCACGTCGCCGTGGCGGTGCGGTTCGGGGGCGTTCAGGGTGCCGGGGCTGCTCACAGTGTCCAGTCCCCGCTCTTGCCACCGCTTTTGGCCAGCACCTTGATGTCG
This sequence comes from Pseudarthrobacter scleromae, assembly GCF_014644515.1. NCBI lineage: Bacteria > Bacillati > Actinomycetota > Actinomycetes > Micrococcales > Micrococcaceae > Pseudarthrobacter > Pseudarthrobacter scleromae. The sequence continues at coordinate 60,766 of NZ_BMKV01000007.1, forward strand.
GTGAGGACGGCGTGCTTGTCCACTGCCTTGACCATGTCGTAAACGCTGAGCGCCGCCACGGAGGCAGCCGTGAGTGCTTCCATCTCCACGCCGGTAACGCCGCGCGTCTTCACGGTGGCGAGGATGGAGACGGAGTCCGGTGCCAGTTCGAAGTCCACGGTGACCTTGGACAGGGGAAGCGGATGGCACAGCGGAATCAGTTCGGGGGTCTTTTTGGCGGCCATGATCCCGGCCACCCGTGCCACGGCCAGGGCGTCCCCCTTGGGCAGGCCGCCCGAGCCGAGCAGGCCCATGACCTCTGCGGTGGTGCGGACTGTAGCGGTGGCGGTGGCCTCACGGGTGGTTTCGGCTTTGGCGGAGACGTCCACCATCTGGGCGCTGCCGTCCTGGCGCAGGTGCGTCAGCGCGGCCGGGGTCTGTTCTGCATTCACAGCGTCCATACTTCCACCTCCGCCCCTGCCGCGAGCGCGGCCACTCCTTCCGGAACATGGACCAGCACGTTGGAGCCGGCGAGCGCGTGCATCAGGTGTGAGCTTTCGCCGCCCTGAAGTTCCACGGTTCCGTCCGACTTGAGGGTGCCGCGGCGTACCTGGTGCTTGTGCCCGGGCGAGGTGAGCGGCTGGCTGAGCCTGGCACGGACCGGCAGGCGGGGCGCCGGGGCGCCCTGCAGGCGGGCAAGGACGGGGCGGAGGAACATTTCAAATGAGACGAGGCAGCTGACCGGGTTGCCGGGGAACCCGAGGAAGGGCCGGCCTTCGAAGGTGCCGATCCCCTGCGGCCCGCCCGGCTGCATGGCTACATGCAGGAACTCGACCGGCTGGTCCGCCATGGCCTGCCGGACCACTTCGTACGCGCCCTGGCTGACCCCGCCGGTGGTCACGATCAGGTCCACTCCTGCCCCCTCTTCCCGCAGCAGCGCCCTGAGCCCGTCCGGGTTGTCGGTGGCGATGCCTGCACGGCGGACGTGCAGTCCCGCCTGTTTCATGGCGGCTTCCAGGAGGGTCCCGTTGGAGTCGAAGATCTTGCCGGGCGGGAGCTCACGGCCGGGCTCCACCACTTCGTCGCCGGTGGTGACCAGCAGGACCGTCACGGCCTGGTACACGGTCACGTCCGGGATGCCCAGCGCGGCCAGGAGTCCCAGCTGGGCCGGGCCAAGGAAGGTGCCCGCCGCCAGGGCCGCCCCGCCGGCCTGCACATCGCTGCCTGCAGCGCGGACAAACGTGCCTGCTGCCGCCGGAGGCAGCCACACGGTGGCGTGTTCCTTTGCCTGGGCGGCGGCCGGCAGGAAGCGGTCCGGGACGGCCCGCTCGATGGGGACGACGGCGTCCGCCCCCGCGGGGAGCATGGCTCCGGTCATGATCGGGGCAGCCATGCCGGGTTGGAGTGGTGCAGGACGTGCGCCCGCTGGGACGGGAGGCATGATGCCCAGCTCTGCACCGCCGTCGGGCACGTCCACGGAACGGATGGCATACCCGTCCATTTGGGAGTTGGCGAAGGGCGGCAGGCTGATGGGGGCACGCACGTCCGCTACCAGGCCGCGGCCAAGGGCATCCGCCAGGGGCAGCGTTTCCGTCCTGTGCACCGAGTGCAATGGCTCCAGCAACGCAGTGACGGCTGCTGCATGGTCTGCCACGGACCTCGCCTGGTGCTTCGCGTGATGCCGCTGGTGCTCCGTCCGGTGCTCCGCCTCTGCAGGCGTTCCATGCGGTTGCGGGCTGGCCATGGTTCCGCCTTCAGGTCGAGCGTTCAGGGTGTCACGTCCACTCTAATCGTGTGGAGCCCGGTGGCTCCGTCCGGGACAACCGGCCGGCTCCGCTCGTCCTGGATGCGTCCCGCGAGGTCCGTGGCACGGACCTGGACTTCGTACTGGCCCTCCGTCAGCTCCACTCCCAGTTTCCATTGGTACCAGGTGTCCGCCGAGATACCTTGGGCCAGGTCTGCCTGGCGCCAGGGTCCGCGGTTCAGCCGCAGTTCCACCCTGCCGATGCCTGTGTGCTGCGCCCAGGCGACACCGCCGAACATTATGGTTCCGGCCTGCACCTGCCGTCCGGGGCGGGGCACGTCGATCCTCGAAGAGGTCTTGATGGGCCCACGCTCGGACCAGCCCCGCGGCGTCCAGTAGGCAACGTCGTCCGCGAACCGGGTGACTTTCAGCTCCGTGACCCACTTGGTGGCCGAGACGTACCCGTACAGCCCGGGCACCACCAGCCTCACAGGGAAGCCGTGCTCGAGGGGCAGCGGCTCGCCGTTCATGGCGACGGCGAGCAGTGCGTCCCGGCCGTCGCTGAGCACGTCAAGCGGCGTGCCGGCCGTCCAGCCGTCGGCACTTCTTGACAGCACCATGTCCGCGCCGGCCTGGGGCCCGGCCAGTGCCAGCAGTTCGCGGACGGGCCAGCCGAGCCAGCGGGCGTTGCCGATGAGGTCTCCGCCCACGGTGTTGGACACGCAGGCGATGGTGATGTGGCGTTCGGTCAGGGGTTTGGCCAGGAGGTCGGCGAAGGTCAGTTCCACTTCCCGGTCCACCAGTCCTGTGACTTTGAGGACCCACGTCGCGGGGTCCACGGCGGGGACCGTCAGGGCGGTGTCGATGCGGTAGAAGTCCTTGTTGGGGGTGACAAGCGGCTGCATGCCGTCCACTCCGGCCTCGGCGTCCCCGGGTATGGCCGGTGCAGGTGATGCGGGAACAGGCAAGGTCACGCGGCTCCGGGCCTCGCTGGCCACGGCAGCAGCACCACGCCAGAGTCCCGCCAGCAGGCCTCCTGCCGCCGTAAACACCGCTCCCCCGGCCAGAGCCTGAAGGAAACGGCGGCGTGCCGGCGGGGCACCGGGTGCAGGCTCCAGCGCTTGGGTCTCCCATTCCCGGAGCCTGCGAATGAGGAACCTGAGCAGAAGTACGGCGACGACGGCGGTGAGCACCGCCAGCACTGCCGCGTTGGCGCTGGCCTGGGCCCGGGTCAGGACGGCGGCCAGGCCCACCATGCCGAAGACGCCGATCAGCGCAGCGCCGGCAAAGCGCTTCCGGTATTCCAGGATTCCTGCCAGGGCGGCCACTGCAGCCATCACCAGGCCCATGCCCACGAGGAGGGCCGCCTTGTCCGCGGTGCCGAACACGGCTACCGCCCAGTCCTTGACGCCCGGGGGAACAGCGTCGATCACCGCTCCGCCCACAGCGGTCACGGGCGACAGTGATGGACTGAAGAATCCGGCCAGCAGTTCCCCCAGCACGGCGGCGCTCCCCACTGCGACGACGCCGGCGGCTGCTGCCGCCCGCGCAGGCTGCCGCGGCCCGCCGCCGTGCGTTGCCTGCCTTGGCGGCCGTGATGGCGATACCTGCCCTGATTGCGTTGCCGGCCCTGGCTCGGAGCTGCTCACACCTCCAGCATAGATTCGTGGAATACGCCTTGCGCCGGTCCTGCCGGGATTCTGTTGCGCCCTTCGATCCGCACCGGGTGTGATGCGCGCCCCAAGGTGGCGTAGCCTGAATTCATGAGTGTCCAGCTTGGCATGCCGCAGCCACGGGAGGAAGCAGACGCACCCCTGCCGTCAGTCCCTGCCGCCCGCCCCGGAAATGCGCCGGCCGGGCTCGCGGACCGTTACGGCCGGCGGGCGACGGACATGAGGCTGTCCTTGACGGACAAATGCAACCTGCGCTGCACCTACTGCATGCCGGCGGAGGGCCTGGAGTGGCTTTCGAAGCAGGCCGTGATGACCGCTGAGGAGATCGTCCGCATCGTCGGCATCGGGGTCGGGCAACTGGGGGTCCGCGAGCTGCGGCTGACCGGCGGCGAACCGCTGGTCCGGCACGACCTTGTGGACATCATTGCCGCCCTGCGCAGCAACCACCCGGACCTGCCGATATCCATGACCACCAACGGCGTTGGCCTGGCGAAGAAGGCTGCCGCCCTGAAGGCCGCCGGGCTGACCCGGATCAATGTGTCCCTTGACTCGCTGCACGAGGAAACCTTCACCCAGCTGACCCGCAGGCCCTTCCTGGACCAGGTGCTGGCGGGAGTGGACGCCGCGTGGGCCGCGGGTCTTGGGCCGGTCAAGCTCAACGCGGTGCTGATGCGTGGAATCAACGACGCCGAGGCGCCATCGTTGCTGGACTGGGCGCTCGGCCGCGGCTATGAGCTTCGATTCATCGAGCAGATGCCGCTGGATGCCGACCACGGCTGGACACGGCGGAACATGATTACGGCTGCCGAGATCCGCCAACTGCTCTCCGCTGACTTTGTCCTCAGCGCCGATCCCCGGGCCCGTGATGGTGCGCCGGCGGAACGTTTTGAAGTACGACGGCGGACGGCGGGGTCCGATGGCGGGTCCGGTCCGGTGCTGGGAACCGTGGGAATCATTGCGTCCGTGACGGAACCCTTCTGCTCCGACTGCCGCCGGACCCGGATCACGGCAGAGGGCAAGATCATGAGCTGCCTCTTTTCCCGCGAGGAGTTCGATTTGCTGGGACTGCTGCGCTCGGGGGCAAGCGATGCAGCCCTCGCCCAGCGGTGGCAGGACGCAATGTGGCTCAAGCCGAAGGCCCACGGAATGGACCACGTGGGACTTGATGCTCCGGACTTCGTCCAGCCGGACCGCAGCATGAGCGCCATCGGGGGCTGAATCTCATGGACGTACGTTACTTCGCTGCCGCACGCGCTGCTGCCGGCCTGGAGGAAGAGAGCTTCCACCTGGCGGAGGGCGCCACCGTTGCGGACCTTCTGGAGGCTGTCCTGGCCGTGCAGCGCCCTGAACCTCCGGCCGGCACTCCCCCGCTGCCACGTATTCTCTCCCGGAGCAGCTTCCTCCTTAATGAAGTGGCGGTGCGTGACCACTCAGTTGTGTTAAAAGCGGACGACGTGGTGGACGTTTTGCCTCCCTTCGCCGGGGGGTAAGGAACGCCTGTCCGGCCGGTCCAGGGCGCGGGGAGTCACTCAGCTGGTACGCCGGGATCACGCCTGTACCGGGAGGTCATGAAGGGCTTGTATAAGGCTGTTGCCCCGTCAGCTGCGCTTCGGTCACGGAGATCCGTGCCAGCAGAATCATCCCGGCGGAGTTCGGCGACGTCAAAGAGGACTCCGCCTGTGACGCGCAGGGTGTGGCGGATGGAACCCGCTCCGGCGTGGCGCTCCACCTGGAGGTCCCCGTCATGCCAGGTGCAGCGCACGGGGGCATCCGGGGCGGGGTTCACGCTGTCGACGTAGTACCAGAGGACATCCCGGCGGACGGGATCGACCGTGAAGATGCCGTGGCCCTCGAAGTGGCTTCCATCCGATTCTGTGTGACGGTAGCTCTGCACCACGGCTGAGCCTCCGGCAACCAGGGTGAACGTCATTTCGGCGTCCACGGTCCGTTCCGCGCCCCAGGGGCCGGACTCGAGCCGTGTGGTCCCCCGCCACCGGCCCAGCAGGTTCGCCAGGGCCGGGTGGCCATGATCGGTGCGGGGCCGGTCCATGTTTCGTCCTCCCCTAACCCGGGCAATGACCTGCCCTCACGGGTTCATCCTAAGCCTGGGGCCCGTAAGTCAGAAGCCGAAAGTTTCAGTCTCCTCGAACGGTCCCACCACGGTCACGGTCCGGGGTGCAGCAGCCAGTTCGGCCGCGAGTTCCTGGACCTGTTCGGCGGTGACAGCCTTGATCAGGCGCAGCGTTTCGTCGATGTCCTGGTATTCGCCGGAGACGAGCTCGGCGCGGCCCAGCCGTGACATCCGGGAACCTGTGTCCTCCAGCGCCAGCACGATTCCGCCACCCAGCTGGCCCACGGCCTTGCGGAGCTCGTCCTCGGAAATCCCGTGCTCCGCCAGTTTGTCCAGCTCAACAGCCAGCAGCTCCAGGACCTGCCGCACCTTCGACGGTGTGCACCCCGCGTACATGCCGAAATAGCCGGCATCAGCGTAGGAGGACGCGAAGGAGTACGTGGAGTACACGAGCCCCCGCTTCTCCCGGATCTCCTGGAACAGGCGTGAGGACATGCCCCCACCCAGCACGGCATTCAGGACGCTCATGACGTAGCGCCTCTGGTCCGTGGCCACGATGGTGGGGCAGCCCATGATGATGTTGGCCTGTTCCACGGCGCGCTTGACCACGTGCAGGCCTGCCGTCCCCGTGATGAGGGCGCGGTCGGTGGACCTGCGTTCCACCGGCGCGGCGTCGGTCTTCAGCGACCAGCCGGCCGATTCGAGGGCATCCACCACGAGGTTGCAGACGACGTCGTGGTCCAATCCCCCGGCTGCAGTGATGACCAGCTCATCCGGCCGGTAGTACCGCTGGTAGTGTTCCCACACCGAGTCGCGGGCCACGGCCCTGATGGCGTCGGGGGTGCCGCCGATGGGGCGGCCCAGGGGGTGGCTGCCAAGCACGGCCGCCACAAAGTGCTCATGGGCGACGTCGGTGGGGTCATCGCTGTCCATCGCGATTTCCTCCAGGATGACATCGCGTTCCTGCTCCATCTCAGCGGGGTCCAGGACAGCTCCGGTGATCATGTCCGCGATGACGTCAATGGCCATGGGCAGGTCAGTATCCAGGACACGCGCGAAGTAGCACGTGCTTTCCTTCGCCGTAGCCGCGTTTGACTCGCCGCCCACCTCGTCGAAAGCCGAAGCGATCTCCAGCGCGGTTCGGCGCCTGGTGCCCTTGAACAGGAGGTGCTCCAGGAAGTGGGTGGAGCCGTGCTGTCCCGGTGCCTCATCCCGCGAACCGACGCCCACCCAGAAACCAATGGTGGCCGACCGCTGCCCGGGCATCGCCTCGGTGAGTACCCGCACTCCCCCGGGCAGCACCGAGCGCCGGACTTCGGAGCCGCCGTCGGAACCGTGGACCAGGGTGTCGCCGGGGTGGTTCTGCTCAAGCGGCAGGGGTACAACAGTCATTGAGGCCTTTCAAAAGGGGCAGCCGGGATCTGGCTGCCATCGTAACAGCGGCGGGGCCGGTGGATCATCCACCGGCCCCGCCGATTCATACTTCAACCTGCAGGCCGTGCCCGCAAGGCGGAATGCTAGACGTCAGCGCCTTCAGCAGGTTCCGTGGCGTGGGCACGCTCGGTCTCATCCGCGGCGCCCTCTTCCTCGGCAACTACGGGGGCGAGCGAGAGCTTTCCACGGTCGTCGATCTTGGTGATTTCCACCTGGACCTTCTGGCCGACAGAGACGACGTCGTCGACGTTGTCCACGCGCTTGCCGTTGGCCAGCTTGCGCAGTTCGGAGATGTGCAGGAGGCCGTCCTTGCCCGGGGTCAGCGAAACGAAGGCACCGAAGGTGGTGGTCTTGACGACCGTACCCAGGTAGCGCTCGCCGATTTCCGGGACCTGCGGGTTGGCGATGGCGTTGATGGCGGAGCGTGCTGCCTCGGCAGACGGACCGTTGGTGGCGCCAATGTAGACCGTGCCGTCGTCCTCGATGGAGATGTCGGCGCCGGTGTCCTCCTGGATCTGGTTGATCATCTTGCCCTTGGGGCCGATGACCTCGCCGATCTTGTCCACGGGGATCTTCACGGCGATGACGCGCGGCGCGAACTCGGAGAGCTCATCCGGGGTGTCAATGGCGGAGTCGATGACCTCGAGGATGTGCAGGCGGGCCTCGCGGGCCTGCTTCAGGGCTGCTGCCAGCACTGACGCGGGGATGCCGTCGAGCTTGGTGTCCAGCTGGATGGCCGTGACGAACTCGGACGTGCCGGCTACCTTGAAGTCCATGTCACCGAAGGCGTCTTCGGCGCCGAGGATATCGGTCAGGGCCGCGTAGCGGGTCTGGCCGTCAACCTGGTCGGACACCAGGCCCATGGCAATACCGGCGACGGCGGCCTTCAGGGGCACACCGGCGTTCAGCATGGACAGGGTGGAGGCGCAGACGGAACCCATGGACGTCGAACCGTTGGAGCTGAGAGCCTCAGACACCTGGCGGATGGCGTACGGGAACTCCTCGCGGGACGGCAGGACCGGTACGAGCGCGCGCTCTGCCAGGGCACCGTGGCCGATTTCGCGGCGCTTGGGCGAACCGACGCGGCCGGTCTCGCCGGTGGAGTACGGCGGGAAGTTGTAGTTGTGCATGTAGCGCTTGGTCTTGACCGGTGACAGCGAGTCGATCTGCTGTTCCATCTTCAGCATGTTCAGCGTGGTGACACCCATGATCTGGGTCTCGCCGCGCTCGAAGATGGCCGAGCCGTGGACGCGCGGCAGGACCTCAACCTCGGCGGTGAGCTGGCGGATGTCCGTCAGGCCACGGCCGTCGATGCGGATCTGGTCCTTGAGGATGCGCTGGCGCACAACGTGCTTGGTGACCGAGCGGAACGCTGCGGACAGCTCCTTCTCGCGGCCTTCGAACTGGCCGGCCAGGGAGGAGGTGACCTCGTCCTTCAGGGCGTCGGAAGCGTTGTCGCGCTCCTGCTTGTCAGCGATCTGGAAGACAGCGGTGAGCTTCTCAGCGGCAGCGGCCTCAACGGCGGCGTAGACGTCGTCCTCGTAGTCGAGGAAGACCGGGAACTCGACGGTCGGCTTGGCTGCACGGGCGGCGAGGTCGGCCTGGGCGTCGCATAGTGCCTTGATGAACGGCTTCGCAGCCTCAAGGCCCTCGGAGACAACCTCTTCGGTGGGGGCGGTGGCGCCCTGTTCCTTGATGAGGTTCCAGGAGTTGTCCGTGGCTTCGGCTTCCACCATCATGATGGCGACGTCGTCACCGGCGATGCGGCCGGCAACAACCATGTTGAACACGGAGTTTTCCAGCTGGGAGTGCTTGGGGAAAGCAACCCACTGTGAACCGTTTTCGTCGGCAACCAGGGCTACGCGGACGCCGCCGATGGGGCCGGAGAACGGCAGGCCGGAAAGCTGGGTGGACATGGAGGAGGCGTTGATGGCCACCACGTCGTAGAGCTCGTCCGGGTTGATGGCCAGGACGGTCACCACGATCTGGACCTCGTTGCGCAGGCCCTTAATGAAGGCGGGGCGCAGCGGGCGGTCCATCAGGCGGCAGGCCAGGATGGCTTCGGTGGACGGACGTCCTTCGCGGCGGAAGAACGAGCCCGGGATGCGGCCGGCAGCGTACATGCGCTCTTCGACGTCGACCGTCAGCGGGAAGAAGTCGAAGCCTTCACGCGGGTGCTTGCCGGCGGTGGTGGCGGACAGCAGTGCGGTGTCGTCGTCGATGTACACCATTGCCGCGCCGGCTGCCTGCTTGGCAAGGCGGCCGGTTTCAAAGCGGATGACCCGCTGGCCGAATCGGCCGTTGTCAATGACTGCTTCTGAGAACTGGATTTCGGGACCCTCCAAGAGAGTCACCTCCGTTTCTGTTTTTACGGAAGTCCAGCCGCATCAACCCAGCCAGCATCTGTCTACTGGCCCTGCACCCGGTCATCGATCGAGACCCACGGGCCGGGGCTTCCGTCAAGGAAGCCGTTCCCGGGGATCACTACCGAGGACCGCGAATGCGTGATGCGGTTGATCCTCCTGTTTAGTTATTCAGGTGAAGAAGGCGGCCCGTTCCACGGAGGGAAGGGCCGCCCCAAAGTGTGACTAGCGGCGCAGGCCGAGGCGCTCGATGAGCGAACGGTAGCGGGCGATGTCAGTCTTCTTGAGGTAGCTCAGCATGCGCTTGCGACGACCAACCATGGCCAGCAGACCGCGCTGGGTGTGGTAGTCGTGCTTGTGCTCCTTCATGTGCTCAGTCAGATCCTTGATCCGCTGGGTCAGGACTGCAACCTGGACCTCGGGTGAACCGGTGTCACCTTCGCCGGTTGCGTATTCCTTGATGATGGACTGCTTTACAGCGGCGTCAAGTGCCACAATATCTCCTTGGGATGTGCCGTGAGGGCCCAGGTCAGTACTTCACTGCCGGGTCTGCTGCCGCGGCGGGCAACCGGAAACCGGTCAGCGCCGTACGCAACAGGAACCAGCCGCCACGGACTGCAGCCGGATCCATCGTTCAGTTTACCGGCCGGTGCCTAATCTTGTCGAAACAGTGCCCGCGTTATGCCTGGAGGCGGTTCCGCATTGCCTCCATGCCCTGCAGGACCTCCCGGAAACTGGTGCTCAACGGGGAGAGGCCCACGCGGATGCCGTGCGGAGCTCGGAAGTCCGGAATGACGTCCCCGTCCCAGAGCGCCTCCACGGTTGCCTTGGTGAATTCGGGGTGGTCCACAGTGATGTGGCTGCCCCGCCGGGCGGGATCGCGCGGCGTGGCCAGCTCCGCCCCGAGGGGAGCCAGCAGGGCGTCAAAAACCTCGACGGCGAAGGCCGTCAGCTTCTCCGATTTCTCCCGGATGGCTGCCATGGACGCTTCCTCGATCAGGTCAAGGGTGCCCTGCATGGCGATCATTCCGAGGATGGCGGGCGTTCCGCTGAGGAAGCCGCGGATCCCGGCGGCCGGCTCGTATCCTGCAGCCATCTCAAAGGCGTCCTTGCGGCCCATCCACCCCCAGATCGGCTGGTTGAGCGACGGCAGGTGCCGGTGGTTCACGTAGGCAAACGCCGGCGACCCCGGTCCCCCGTTGAGGTATTTGTAGGTGCAGCCCGCGGCGAAGTCCACACCCGCCGCATCCAGCCCGATCTCCACCGACCCCGCGGAATGGCACAGGTCCCACACCACCAGCGCACCGGCGTCGTGCACTGCCGCCGTGATGGCGGGAAGGTCGGCCAGGTGGCCGGAACGGTAGGCGATCTGGCTGAGGAGGACGACGGCGGTGCGTGGCCCGGTTGCCTGCCGCACCTGCTCAACGGTTACCCCGGCGGCCGGATCCGCCTGGATCCAGCGGAGGGTCAGCCCCTCTTCCAGCGCTATGCCTTCCACCAGGTAGCGGTCCGTGGGAAAGTTTTCGGTGTCCAGGACCAGCTCGTTGCGCTCGGGGTCGGCCACAGCCGCGAGGGCGGCACGGATCAGCTTGTACAGCACCACGGTGGTGGAGTCCGCAATGATGGTCTGGCCGGGAGCCGCTCCCAGCACTGCCCGGCCCAGCTGGTCACCGATGGCCTGGGGCATCGCGAGCCAGTGTTCATCCCAGCTGCGGATGAGGCGGCCTCCCCATTCTTCGCGGATGAAGGCGGCGACGTCGTCGGCGGTCCGGTTGAGGGGCCGGCCCAGGGAGTTGCCGTCCAGGTAGGACACGGGGGTGTCCGAGCCGATGAAGTGGTGGCGGTAGTGGGCCAGCGGATCATGGCTGTCCAGCTCTTCCGCGCGCTGCTGCAAAGTCATGGCTGCCTTTCCGTGGACCGGCTGGTGGTTGGTGTCCGTGCGGAAGGTCCCCTGGTGCGTGCTCATTGGCCGATTTCCGTCCGGACTGCGAACAGTTCGGGGAAGAACGTCAGTTCCAGGGCCTTCTGCAGGAAGGCCGCGCCGCTCGAGCCGCCGGTGCCCGCTTTCATGCCGATGGTCCGCTGGACCGTCCGGAGGTGGCGGAACCGCCACAGCTGGAAATTGTCCTCAAGGTCCACCAGCTCCTCGCAGGCCTCGTACGCGCCCCAGTTGGCTGCGGCATTCTCGTAGATGTGCTTGAACAGTGGCACCAGTTCCGGTGTGTACTCGTGGGCCCTGGTCACGTCCCGCTGGAGGACCGACGCCGGAACGTCGAAGCCCTGCCGGGCGAGGTAGGCCAGGAATTCGTCGTAGATGCTGGGGGCTGCCAGCAGTTCCTCCAGCATGGCGTGCGCTTCCGGGTCCGACTCGAACACCGGGAGCATCTTGCGGTTCTTGTTGCCCAGTACGAACTCAACCGCCCGGTACTGGCTCGACTGGAAGCCCGAGGAGTTGCCCAGGAAGCCGCGGAACTGGGAATACTCGGTGGGGGTCAGCGTGGCCAGGACCGACCACTGCTCGGTCAGGGTCTTCTGGATGTGTTTGACCCGGGCAATGCCCTTCAGCGCTGATCCGAGGTCATCGGCCCGGAGCCACGCCGCGGCGCTGCGCAGTTCATGCAGGACCAGCTTGAGCCACAGCTCGGTGGTCTGGTGCTGGATGATGAAGAGCATTTCATCGTGGTGCTCGGGCTCACTGACCGGCTGCTGCGCGCTGAGGAGGGTTGGCAGCTGGAGGTAGGAGGAGTAGCTCATCCGTGAGCTGAAGTCGCGGACGATGCCTTTGTCCAGCTTCCGGGTGTTCTTGTCGACGGACACGGTGCTGCCTTTCCCTGGTGGGCGCCCCTAGCGCCTGGCCAGCAGCTCGTGTGCCTGGACGACGTCCAGGCGCATCTGCTCCACGAGTGCTTCCGGCCCACGGTAGGCCACCATGCCCCGGAGGCGGGCAACGAATTCCACAACTACTGTCTGGCCGTACAGATCGAAATCTTCCACGTCCTCTTTTGGCCGGTCGATCACGTGGGCTTCCACTTGGCGGCTGACGCCGTCGAACGTGGGGTTTGAGCCCACGGAAATAGCCGCGGGCCACCGGGTCCCTGCCTGGTCCACCAGCCATCCGGCGTAAATGCCGTCGGCAGGAATCAGTCCACTGGCGTTGCTGGCCAGGTTGGCGGTGGGGAATCCGAGCGCACGGCCGCGTGCGGCGCCGTGGACAACCTCGCCACGCATCCGGTGCGGACGTCCCAGGACAGCGGAGGCCGTTGCAACGTCACCCTCCTGCAGGGCTTCCCGCACCCAGGTGGAGGAACATCGGCGGTCCGTGCCGTCGTCGTCATGCAGGGGGTAGCCCTCGGAGCCGAACTCGCTGATCACCTGCACCTCGAACCCGAACTTCCGGCCGAGCTCCTTCATGGTGTCCAGGTCCCCGGAATTGCCGCGGCCGAAGCGTACATCGTGGCCGATCACAACGTGGCCGGCATGCAGGCAGTCCACCAGGTACTGCTCCACGAAGTCCTCGGGGGTGAGGCTGGCCAGGTCCAGCGAGTACTTCATGACCAGGATGGCGTCCAGGCCCAACTCCCCCAGCGCCTCCAGCTTGTCCTGCAAACCCATGATCAGCTCAGGCGCGGACTCGGGACGGTGGACCTGGGCAGGGTGCGGGTCGAAGGTGACCACAACCGCTTTGGACCTTGTGATCCGGGCCGTGCGGATCAGTTCGGACAGCACCTGCTGGTGCCCCCGGTGAACGCCGTCGAAGTTCCCGATGGTGACCACAGATGGGCCGAAGTCCGCCGGGACCTCGGACGGATCGTTCCAGATGTAGACCATCACCCTCGCCTTAACCGCTTGCAAGTATCAATGTTCGGGCCTGGTACCGGCCGCGGAACTCTCTAAGATTACCCGCATTCGGGGGCCCGTCCGGACGCCGGGAACGGCACGGGCCGGGCGGTTACTTTTCCGCTGCCGCTGCCGGCCGCTCGTCCGGAGCCGGTGCGGCGAACAGGCGGATGAGCCCGTCCACTTCCTGCGCGGCAGTTGCAGGATGCCGGAAATGCTGGTGCGGCCGGATGGTGTAGTGGGTCCTGCGCCCCACCCTTGCCCGCTGGAGGTATCCCGCACTTTCAAGGTCCTTGAGGATCTGGAGGGCGGCCCGGGTGGTGATGCCCACCCGCTCGGCGATGTCTGCCACCAGGATGTCCGGATCCGCTGCCACGGACAGCAGGACGTGCCCGTGGTTGGTGAGGAAGGTCCAGGCGGGCCGGGCGGGCCCGCCTGGACGTGGAGCTTCCTGGCCGCTGCCGATGGAACTTTCAGCCGTCATGGATGCTCCGTTGTTTCGGGGTTATGGATAGTTGGTCCTGCTTGGTTCCCGGCGGCGCCACAGCGGTTCAAGGGCTGCCATCTCCTCGGGTGATGCTGTCCCGAACGGAGCACGCTCCGGCGCGGGAAGCGGCCGGCGGCCCTGGCCGCGCGTTGCCCACAGGCTGGCTGCCACCGATACGAGGAGGATCGCGGCAATGACGGCCAGGGAAACGGGCGTGGGGATGTAGTAGATGTCGATCTTCAGGAACATCTTAATGCCCACCCAGATCAGGACGAGCGCCAGGCCGGTCTTGAGGTAGATGAACCGGTGGATAAGGTCCGCCAGGAGGAAGTACATGGCCCGAAGGCCCAGGATGGCGAACGCGTTTGCGGTGAACACCAGGAACACGTCATCGGTGACGGCGAAGATCGCGGGGATGGAGTCAACGGCGAAGATGATGTCCGTGACCTCAACGAGGACCAGGACCGCCAGCAGCGGGGTGGCCAGGAGGACGCCGTGCCGCCGGATGAGGAACCGCTGCTCGTGGAAATCATTGGTCATGGGTACGTGCCGGCGGAACAGCTTCAACGCCCGGGACTTTTCCGGGTCCAGGTGGTCGTCCCGGTGCCGGATCATCCGGTAGCCGGTAACAAGAAGGAACGCCGCGAAAATGTAGAGCACCCACCCTGCGCTGGCGATGATGGCGGCGCCTGCGGCGATGAAGATGCCCCGGAACACCAGGGCGCCCAGGACACCGAAGAAAAGGACCCGGTGCTGGTACTCCCGGGGCACCGCGAAGTAGGTGAAGATGATGGCCCAGATGAAGACGTTGTCCACGGCGAGGGACTTCTCGATCAGGTAGCCGGCAAAATATTGCTGGCCGAACTCCGCGCCGTAAACCTGCCAGACCAGCACGCCGAAGCCGACACCGAAGGCCACCCAGACCGCGGACCACAATGCTGCCTCCCGCACCCCGATCACATGGGCTTTGCGGTGCGCGAAGAGGTCAAGGGCAAGCATCAGGACAATGAAAAGAAGTACGGCCAGCCAGGCCCAGAGGGGAACGTTCATCAGGGGGAACCTGCTTCCAGTCAGATGTACCAACTGGAGGTCTTTCCCGGCTCCCTGCGGGAGCCTGCCCCGCCGGGCCGCTCAGGGGCGGTCGGACTGACGACGAGGCATTCGGGGGATACTCCCCTCCACATGAAATAGTGAAGCATATTTCATGTGTTTCGGCAAGGGCGCGCCAGTCCGGGAGGAAAGTTCCTCAGGCGGAGGTCCGTGCCCCCGGGCGCCGGCGGTACAGCCACACCAGCCCCAAAATGGGCAGCAGCAGCGGGATAAACGCATAGCCGCGGCCAAACAGCGACCAGACGGTTTCATGCGGGAACTGGACGGGGTCGAAGAGGCTCAGGGCACCCACCACCAGCACCCCGACAAGTTCCACCAGCACTGCGGCAACCGACACCTTGAACCAGGTGCTTCCGGCCTTGGCCAGTGAGACGGTGGCCACCACGTACACGACGGCGGCGAAGGCGGAGAGCAGGTACGCGAGCGGCGCCTCGGAGAACTTGGTGAGGATCTGGTAGCCCGCCCGCGCGGAGGCGGAAATCGCGAAGACGGCGTAGACGGCGATGAGCAGCCGCCCTGGGCCGGTGTTCCGGCTGTTGGAGGCGCTGCTGCCGGCGTGGTCCTGCCCGGCGGTTGTGGTGTGCTGGTCTTTCACGTTGCGTGCTTCTTCCACTTCAGTACCAGATCTGGTTCATGCGGGCCGCCATGACCAGCGCGGTTACGCCGACGGCGGCCAGGACAAAGTTGCTCCACCTGGTCCGTTCCAGGATGGACCAGTAGACGGCGGCCGGGGGCAGGAGCATGGCGGTGACCAGGTAGCCCCAGAACTCCCATGCCTCGCCGGCGATGGGCTCGCCGGCAACCACCCGGATGACGGATCCCACCAGGTAGACGAGGAGGGCGACCTCCACCGCGGCCACGGACAGGATCGTGACGTCGTTCGGCGCCTTCTTGAGGATGCCCGCCGCAAGGCACACCGCGGTGGACAGGAGCCCGACCACCAGGATGATGTAGAAATACGCGTCCACCGTCAGCCCTCCACGGGGTTGCGGACCGGCGGGGCGCCGTTGCCGGGAGCGAACACCAGGACGGGTTTGGCGAAGCTGCCCGCATCGGCCAGGAGTGCCACCAGGCTTCCGTCCGGCGCGAAAGCGGCTGCGGGGTGGTCGGCGGTGGCAGCGTCGGGGCTTCCGGGAACGGCGCCGGCGGCGATGCGCCGGCCAAAGGAGATCTCGGTGGTTTCTTCTGCGCTGAGCTCGCGGTTAGGCATCAGGGCCCGGGCAGCCTGAGACATGTCCAGGACGTTGAGCTCCTCGGCCAGCTGGTCCAGGGTGCGCGCCTGGTCCAGTGAGTAGGGGCCTACGTGGGTCCTGCGGAGCGCGGTGAGGTGTCCGCCTACCCCCAGTGCATTGCCCAGGTCCCGGGCGAGGGCGCGGATGTACGTGCCGGAGGAGCATTCCACGGTGACGTCCAGGTCCACGACGTCCGCCTCGGGGTCCCGCCGGATGGCGTGCACCTCGAACCTGTGGATGGTGACAGGGCGGGCGGCCAGTTTCACGTCTTCACCGGACCGCACGCGCGCGTAGGCGCGTTCCCCGTTGACTTTGATGGCGCTGACGCTGCTGGGCACCTGCTGGATGTCGCCCGTCAAGGCCGCAACGCCGTCGTGAATTCCCTGCTCACTGACCCCGGACGTGCCGGCCGCGGCAATGACGTCGCCTTCGGCGTCGTCCGTCACGGTGGACTGGCCCAGGCGGATGGTGGCGGTGTAGGTCTTGGAAGTGCCCACGATGTAGGTGAGCAGCCGGGTTGCCTTGTTGATACCCACCACCAGGACGCCGGTGGCCATAGGGTCAAGCGTTCCGGCGTGCCCTACTTTCCGGGTACCTGCGAGGCGCCGCATCCGGCCAACCACATCATGGCTGGTCCATCCCTGCGGCTTGTCCACTATCACCAGTCCAGAAAGCACGCCTCCCAGTATATCGGCGCTGGTCCCGGCCCCTGCCCACGCCCGGGCACCGGCACTCCGGAGGCGCTTCCAGCGCCAGCTAGGATGGCAGGCATGCCTGAGCTTGCCGCCCATGTCCGCGACGTGCCCGTCAACCAGATCCGCGAAATCACCGAGGCCGCGTGGCGCACCCCCGGCGCCCTGGTGCTCAGCATCGGCGAGCCGGGCTTTCCGGTCCCCCGGCATGTGCTGGAAGCAGCCATGGCGTGCCTGGACCGGGATGAGACGAATTACACTCCGAACGCCGGCATCCCGGCACTGCGGGAAGCGTTCGCGGCGCGGTTCCGTGAACGCGCCGGCATCAGCCCCGGCGGCATCGACAGCATCGGCGCCGACCGGGTGTACGTGGTGGACGGCGCCCAGCAGGGCCTGCACTTTGCCATGAGCCTGCTGCTCTCCCCCGGCGACGAAATCCTGGTCCCCAACCCCGGCTACCCCACCTTTGCGATGACCGCCCGGTTGCTGAACGCTGTCCCCGTGGGCTACCCGCTCTACCCGGACCACGGTTTCCAGCCCAGGCCCGCGGACATCGAGGCGCTCGTCACGGACCGCACGCGGGTACTGGTCCTGAACTCCCCCTCCAACCCGCTCGGCGCCGTGCTGGGCGAGGACCTGACCCGGGAACTGATGGATCTGGCCCGCCGTCACGATCTCTGGGTCATCTCCGACGAATGCTATGAGGCCTTCACCTACGATGTGCCGCACGTCAGCCCCGCAAGGTTCGACGGCGATGCGCCGGGTGACGCGCGCGTCTTCACCTCCCTGACCCTGTCCAAGACCTACGGGCTCACCGGGCTGCGCATCGGCGCGCTGATCTGCCCGCCGGGCATCAAGCAGAAGATGGACAATGTGATGGAGGCGATTGTCTCCTGCGTTGCTTCACCGTCCCAGTACGCTGCACTCGCTGCCCTGACCGGGCCGCAGGACTATGTGCAGCACGCACACGGGCACTACCGGGCGAACCGCGATGCGGCGTCCGCCGTGCTTGACGCGAAGGGAATTCCCTACCTCAAGGCGCAGGGGGCGTTCTATCTGTGGGCGGATGTCTCCCACGCCACCGGCGGGGACGTCCGCAGCTGGGTGCGGCGGTTCCTCGCAGACTCGGGTGTTGCCCTGGCCCCAGGGACTGCCTTCGGTTCCATCGGTGAAGGGTGGGTCCGGGTGGCCCTGTGCGGACGGCAGGAAGACCTGGTGGAGGGCCTGGGTAGTCTGCCGGACAGGGCTGATTAGGCCAGTGTCTGCCGGCTGCCGGGCCGGTCCCGGCAGGGTTAGTGCCGCCGGGGAGGGGCTAGTTTCCCTTTCCCGCCAGTGCCCCGTCCAACCACGAACGGAGTACCTCCGCGGGGGCCGCCCCAGCCTGGCGGGCGGCCACCTTGCCATCAACCATCACCATCAGCGTGGGAATTGCCTGTACATCGAATCTGCGCGACAGGCCCGGGGACTTGTCCACGTCCACTTTGACGAGCTTGATCCGGCCGGGCCGTTCCCTGGCCAGCTTGTCCAGCACCGGGCTCACCATCCGGCACGGGCCGCACCAGGCAGCCCAGAAGTCCACCATCACGGGAACGGGTGACTGCTCGGCGACGGCCGCGAAGTCACCATCCCCTGCGGCCACGATCCAGGGCAGGTCCGCTTTGCAGTTGCCGCAGCGCGGCCGGCCGGCCGCCTGGGCCGGGACCCTGTTGGTCTTTCCGCAGGCTGGACACGTGGTGAGTGCAGGTTCCATTCCTTAGTATTCCTTCCTGCCGGCGAAGTCCTCCCACGCCTGGAACGGCGCGTGCGACGACGGGATGTCGCTTCGGGTGACGGGCAACAGTTCCGGCCGGGTCCCGTCGAAGTACTCGTAGAAAACTGCGTCGTCGAAACCTGCGGCGGCGGCGCCGTGTCGGTCGGCGGCGAAGTAGACGCGGTCGATCCTTGCCCACAGTGCGGACGCCAGGCACAGCGGGCAGGGCTCGCAGCTCGCGTAGAGGACGGCTCCCTGCAGGTCATAGTTGGCTATCGCCGTTGCTGCGGCCCGGATGGCCACCACTTCGGCGTGGGCGGTGGGATCGTTATCCAGGGTTACGCGGTTGACGCCTTCATGCACCCGCCCGTCGGCAGTCACCACCAGCGCGCCGAACGGTCCTCCTCCTGCGCCGACGTTCCGGGTGGCCAGCTCCACAGCCTGCTCGAGGTACTTCGCGGTGTGGTCGGAGTCATTCGGCTCAGTCATAGCTAGATCCTAATCACTCAGGCTGCCGTTAGGGGGTGGAATTAGGGGGCTGATAGGGGGAAATCCCCGCGACATTCGTACTGTGCAGGAATAATCTGGCGCCGGGGGGTTCCGAATTTCTAGCCTCCTGCCGGGAGGCTCCTTATCCGCCACGTTAAGGCCCCAAACCGGAGTACCCAATGAAGATGAAATTTTCGATCGTCGCGTTGTTCGCTGCTGCGGCGACAGTTGTTCCTGCCGGGGCCGCAGCCGCGGTTTCCACCCTCGAGCACACAACGCCCCGGACGTTGGCTGAGGGCCTGACCGCGCCTTTGAGCCTTACCGTAACCTACGATAAATCCGTCCTGGTGTCCCAGAATTTCTCCGGTCTGCTCAGTCGCGTCAACGACGACGGCTCCACTACAGCCCTCTACCAGGGGGAACAGGGTTGGAGCGTCGGAGGCGTTGAAACCCGGCATGGCACGAGGTACTTCGTGGAGAACGCAGGCGCCGGGGAAGGTGATCCGGCCGCTCTCAAAGGTTACTTGAAGTCCCTCGACCCAGAGGGAGAGGTGCATACGCTTGCCGATCTCGCCAGCCATGAACGGGACAAGAACCCTGATGGCGCCCAGCACTACGGTTTTGGACCCGAGGTACCGGATTCATGCCTGGCCGAGTGGCCCGCCTTCCCGCCGGCCCGGTACCAGGGCGGCCTGGAC
This sequence comes from Pseudarthrobacter scleromae, assembly GCF_014644515.1. Classification (NCBI taxonomy): domain Bacteria; kingdom Bacillati; phylum Actinomycetota; class Actinomycetes; order Micrococcales; family Micrococcaceae; genus Pseudarthrobacter; species Pseudarthrobacter scleromae. Next base: position 80,325 of record NZ_BMKV01000007.1, read on the forward strand.
TCGAATCCCTACGCCGTGGCAATACGGGGTGATAAGGCGTACATCGCGGATGCGGGAGCAAACGCAATCCTGGAAGTGGACCTGGAATCAGGGGACGTTGACACGCTGGCAGTCCTGCCGCCCCGGCCTGCAGTGATCCCCGCGGGGACCAGGATCCCCGTGGATATGGCTGGGACCACTGTAGAAGTTCCTGCGTGCGTGGTGGGGCACGAATACGCCTTTGAGCCTGTGCCGACGGACCTGGAGTTCGGCCCGGACGGCCGGCTGTACGTCACGTCACTTCCGGGTGGGCCTGAGGATCCTTCCCTGGGAGCCCGGGGTGCCATCTTCCGCGTGAACCCTTCCACCGGCAGCACCAAGGTGTGGGCGGAGGGCATCCTGAGCCCCACCGGCCTGGCCATTGCCGACGACGGCGACGTCTACGTGGCGTCCCTGTTCGGCAACGAGATCATTGAGTTTGATGCCTCCAGCCGCCACAGGTCACAGTTCCTCGCGATCGACGGCCCGGCTGCAGTGGAAATCCGCGGAAACTCGCTCTATGCCACGGCCGGTTTCAGTTTCGCTGATCCCACTCAGGGAAGTGTCATCAAAATAGGCCTGTAACGGGATAGGACAGTTAGCGGCACAACAGAAGGCCCGGACCGCATCGGCGGTCCGGGCCTTTTGTTGTGCTGACGGCTACTTGTGGCCGTCTTCGTCGAGTTCCCCATCGTCGCTGAGGTCAAGGTCCTCTTCGTCGAAGTCGTCCTCGTCGATGTCCACCTCTGCTGCAACGTCGCTCTTGTAGGGATCGGCGTCGCCGGCGTGCTGTGCCTTGGCGGCGAGGGCAGCCACCTCGGCGTCACGCTTCTTGGCCTCCCGCAGCAGTTCCTCGAGGTTGGAGGCAACCACGGGAATCTGGTCGGCCACGAATTCGAGGCTGGGAGTCAGCCGGACGGTGATGTTCCGGCCCACCTCCTGCCGAAGCACACCCTTGGCCTTCTCCAGCCCCTTGGCAGCATCGGCCTGCACGGCCTGGTCGCCAAAAACGGTGTAATAGACAGTGGCATGCTGCAGATCATTGGTCACCCGGGCATCGGTAACAGTAATGCCCTCCAACCGGGGATCCTTAACCTTCCGGCCCAGGGCCTCAGCAACAACAACCTTAATCCGCTGCGCCAACTTGGCAGCACGTGCCGGATCAGCCATGAACAACTCCTAAAAGAAGATAAATTTGGGCGGCGCACATCAGCGCCAATCGATTTGGTGACCGGGAGTGGCATCTAAGGAGATGGCCGAGGGCCCCGAGCCGAGCTTGCGAGGGTTGGGAAGGCCAGCTCCGCTGCCGAAGCTGGGTGGCCGACGTCGTAAGACGTTGGCCACCCAGCGAAGGGGCGGGGCCGCCGGAAAAATCCCAACGACCCCGCACCCTTTAAGGCTGGAACAGCCTAAACGCGCGGCTTCTCACGCATCTCGAAGGTCTCGATGATGTCACCTTCGTTGATGTCGTTGTACGAGCCAAGGCCGATACCACACTCGAAGTCCGTGCGGACCTCGGTGGCGTCGTCCTTGAAGCGCTTGAGCGTCTCAACGGTGAGGTTGTCACCGATGATCTTGCCGTCGCGGCTGATGCGTGCCTTGGTGTTACGGCGGATGATGCCCGAGCGGACGATCGAGCCTGCGATGTTTCCGAACTTGGAGGAGCGGAAGACTTCGCGGACCTCGGCGGTGCCCAGCTGGAATTCTTCGTATTCCGGCTTGAGCATGCCCTTGAGCGCCGCCTCGATGTCATCGATTGCGGAGTAGATGACGGAGTAGAAGCGCATGTCCACGCCTTCGCGGTCTGCCAGTTCGGCAACGCGCTCGGCAGGCTTGACGTTGAAGCCGATGATGACGGCGCTGTCCACTGTTGCCAGGTTGACGTCGTTCTGCGTGATGGCACCAACACCGCGGTGGATGACGCGCAGCTGCACGCCTTCGCCGACGTCGATCTTGAGCAGGGCGTCTTCGAGGGCTTCCACGGCACCGGACACGTCACCCTTGAGGATGAGGTTGAGGGTGTCGATCTTGCCGTCGGCCACTGCCTGGTCGAAGTCTTCCAGGCTGATGCGCTTGCGGCGCTTGGCCAGGGCGGCGTTGCGGTCGGCTGCTTCACGCTTCTCGGCGATCTGGCGGGCGGTGCGCTCGTCAGCGGTCACGAAGAAGGTGTCGCCTGCACGCGGGACGTTGGACAGACCCAGCACCTGCACGGGGCGGGACGGGCCGGCCTCGGTCAGGGCGCTGCCGTCGTCGTCGAACATTGCGCGGACGCGGCCGTGGGCCGTGCCTGCAACGATGGTGTCGCCGACGCGCAAGGTACCGGACTGCACCAGGACGGTGGCAACCGCTCCGCGGCCCTTGTCCAGGTTGGCTTCGATCGCGATACCGCGGGCGTCCTTGTTCGGGTTGGCGCGCATGTCCAGGGCAGCGTCCGCGGTGAGCAGGACGGCCTCGAGCAGCTCGTCGATGTTGAGGTTCTGGCGGGCAGAGACCTCAACGAACATGGTGTCGCCACCGTACTCTTCGGGAACCAGTCCGTACTCGGTCAGCTGGCCGCGGACCTTCTCCGGGTTGGCGCCTTCCTTGTCGATCTTGTTCACAGCCACGACGATCGGCACGTTGGCCGCCTGCGCGTGGTTGAGTGCTTCAACGGTCTGCGGCATAACGCCGTCGTCCGCTGCGACCACCAGGATGGCGATGTCGGTGACCTTCGCACCACGGGCACGCATGGCGGTGAACGCCTCGTGGCCCGGGGTATCGATGAAGGTGATCTTGCGGTCGTTGCCCTCGTGGTTGTGGGTGACCTGGTAGGCACCGATGTGCTGCGTGATGCCGCCGTGTTCGCCGGCCATGACGTCGGACTTGCGGATGGCATCGAGCAGGCGGGTCTTACCGTGGTCCACGTGGCCCATGACGGTGACAACCGGAGGACGGGCCTCAAGTTCTTCGTCGCCTTCGGCTTCGAGTTCGGCATCGAAGTCGATGTCGAACCCGGAGAGCAGCTCGCGCTCCTCGTCTTCCGGGGACACAACCTGGAGCTTGTAGCCAAGCTCCTCGCCCAGCAGGGCAAAGGTCTCTTCATCCAGCGACTGCGTGGCCGTGGCCATTTCACCGAGGTGGAAGAGGACGGTCACCAGCGCGGCGGGGTTTGCCTCGATCTTGTCGGCGAAGTCCGTGATGGACGAGCCGCGGCGCAGCCGGATGACAGTGTTGCCGTCGCCGCGGGGTACGCTCACGCCACCCAGCGACGGGGCACTCATCTGCTCAAGTTCCTGGCGCTTTGCACGCTTCGACTTGCGCTGCTTGCCACGTCCGGCGCCGCCCTTGCCGAAGGCACCCTGGGTACCGCCGCGACCGCGGCCGCCCTTGCCGAAGCCACCGCCGGCGGGAGCACCGCCGCCGCCACCGGGACCGCCGGTTCCGGGAGCGCCACCGGGGCGTCCGGGACCACGGCCACCGGCACCGGGACGCCCTGCACCTGCGGGTGCGGGACGCTCAGTGCGGTTGGGCATCATGCCCGGGGTAGGACGGTTTCCACCGGCACCACCGGGGCGCGGTGCGCCCGGACGGGGACCACCGGCACCTGCTGCGGGACGGGGACCGCCCGCGCCTGCTGCGGGGCGCGGACCTCCGGGACGGGGACCACCGGCACCTGCTGCGGGACGCGGACCACCGGGACGGTCGCCGTCGGTGCGGCTTCCACCCGGGCGGGGCATGCCCTGCGAGGTGGCAAACGGGTTGTTCCCGGGACGGGGAGCACGCTCGCCGTCGCCGCCGCGGCCGCGGGGCATGCCCTGGGACGTGGCGAAGGGGTTGTTGCCCGGACGGGGACCGCCGGGACGGGGAGCGGAGCCACCCTGCCCTGAGCCGCCGGAACGGGTAGGTGCAGCGGGAGTTTCAGCCTTGGGTGCCGGGCGTGCGCCGGGCTTCGCTCCAGTGGACGGAGCGGCCGGAGCCGGTGCAGCCGGAGCTGCGGGGGCGCTGGCAGCGGGCGCTGCCGGAGCAGCTGCCTGTGCCGGTGCTGCCGGAGCGGCGGCCGCGGGGGCCTCAGCCTTGGGGGCCGGGGCTTTCGGTGCTGCCGGTCCGGGTGCGGGTGTTGAGGGACGCGCCTCTGCCGCCGGGGCGGGCGCCTTGGGCGCTGCTGCCGGTGCTGCAGCCTTGGGCGCGGCGTCGGGGAAGGCGTTGCGCAGCTTGCGCACAACGGGGGCCTCAATGGTTGAAGAGGCAGAGCGAACGAATTCGCCCAGTTCCTGCAGTTTTGTCACTGCATCTTTGGAAGTAATACCGAGCTCTTTGGCGAGCTCATGTACGCGGACCTTGGCCACATTTCTCCTGTCTCGGTCCGCACCGAGCCAGGCACGAACCGTCTACTTCTTACTGCGGGCCCAAGCCGCAAATGCTGCAGAAGGGCCCATTGCAGAGCGCAACAAAGTTGTCATCGTTGCGCACTCATCGCTGGGAACTCATCGGGTTTCCATCAGTTTTCTGACCCGCTTTCAGGTTGGACGGTTGGTGTTGCAGTTGCCGTAACGCGTGCAACGCTCGGGCCTGATGTGATCCGGCGTTCTACGGCGGAGGTACCGGCCGCTCCCCGCAGGGCGCGTCCGAATGCTCGCCGCTTCAACGCCAGAGCCAGGCACGATTCGCTGGGGTGCAGCCATGCACCCCGGCCAGCCATCCGGCGTCGTTCATCCACCAGGACAGCGTTTGATCCGCTGCCTTCGGCGACGAGCCGGAGTAACTCATTCCGCTTGCCTTTCTTCCGGCATCCGATGCAGGTACGCTCCGGCTGATTCCCGCTTGCTACTGGCACGGTCATCTTCCTGACGTTCATATCTGCTGGCCGCGGACGGCCCTCCTCCGCGTGAACGGAATGGGGCACGCCCAAGGCGCACGGCTGCCGGCCGTTAGGCGCGGTCTTTACTATTCTAGCCCCTCCCTGCCCGTCTGCCCGAAACTGCGCGGGCGATTCGAGGCCGGGAGGGCGTCAGGAACTGTTCAGTTGTCGCGGGCAGCAGCGGCGTCGGACACGATGTCGATCCGCCAGCCGGTGAGCTTGGCCGCCAGCCGGGCGTTCTGGCCTTCTTTGCCGATGGCCAGGGACAGTTGGTAGTCCGGGACCACCACGCGCGCCGAGCGAGTGGCTTCATCGGTGATTGTGACCGAATTCACGCGCGATGGCGAGAGGGCGCTGGCGATGAAGGTGGCCGGATTCTCGCTGAAGTCGACGATGTCGATCTTTTCGTCGTTCAGTTCGGTCATCACGGCGCGGACCCGGGATCCCATTTCGCCAATGCAGGCGCCCTTGGCGTTGATACCGGGAACGTTTGCCTTGACAGCGATCTTGGTGCGGTGGCCGGCTTCACGGGCCAGGGCAACGATCTCGACGGAGCGGTCCGCAATCTCCGGCACTTCAAGTTCGAAGAGCTTGCGGACGAGGCCCGGATGGGACCGGGACAGGGTGACGGACGGGCCCTTGGAGCCGCGGTGGACGTCGATAACCAACGCACGCAGCCGGTTGCCGTGGATGTACTTTTCCCCGGGAACCTGCTCCGGCGGCGGCAGCAGCGCCTCCACGGAACCCAGGTTGACCTGGATCATGTGCGGGTTGTTGCCCTGCTGGATGGTGCCGGAGACCAGCTCGCCTTCACGGCCCTTGAACTCGCCCAGGACGTTGTCGTCCTCAACGTCGCGCAGGCGCTGCAGGATGATCTGGCGTGCGGTGCTGGCGGCGATCCGGCCGAAGCCTTCGGGAGTGTGCTCGAACTCGCCGATGGGGGCGCCGTCGTCGTCAATCTCCACAGCCCAGATGGTCACATGGCCGCTCTTGCGGTCCAGCTCGGCACGGGCCTTTTCGAAGGCGCCGGGCGACTTGTGGTACGCCACCAGGAGCGCCTGCTCAATGGTGGGGATCAGGAGGTCCAGCGGGATTTCACGCTCACGCTCCAGAAGTCTCAGTGCGCTCATGTCAATATCCATCAGGCCTCCTCAGAAGGTCCATTGTGTCCAGGTTCCAGACCATCCCCATTGAGGTGGCTGAATTCGATCTCGACTTTTCCGTTGCGGATCCTGTCGAAAGGAAGTTTCATGGGGTCGCCCTGCTTGGGCTTCATGCCCTTTTTCACCGCGATCTCCGGGACGATGGTGACTCCGTCACCGTCCACTGACGCGATCCGGCCCATGACATTCTCGCCCTGGACAACGTTGATCCTGGCCATGCGGCCCTTGGCGCGGTGCCAGTGCCGCGGTTCCGTCAGCGGGCGTCCGACGCCGGGTGAGGACACTTCAAGGTCGTAGGGCCTGCCGTCGTCTGCGGGATCGTTGTCCAGGACGTCTGAGAGAATCCTGGAGATGTCGGCAATGGCGTCAAGGCTGACGCCGCCGGTTTCTTCCTGCGGAAGGTCCACCACGACGTGGACCACCCGGTGGGAACCAGCCACGATGGCCACGTCCTCCAGGTAAAGGCGGTTGGCCTGGACCGCGGGTTCAAGGAGTGCGCGGAGCCGGTCGGCCTCCGGGTTGTGTGCGGGGGCGGCTTCAGCCTTACCCGTTCCGGTTTGGTCCGATGAAGCCGTGGCTTCTGCGTTACTCACGATGCCGCGCCGCCTCCCTTATAGATGATGTTGTGTGTACTAGCGTAGCTATTTTACCGGTCCGGTGGGGCGGAGATTCCCCGCCGGCGTGACACCATGGTCTGTTGTGAAAGAAGACGATCCGGAAAACCGCCCAAAGCTGCGCTATTTCCGGTACGCCGTTATTTCGTTCACAGCCCTGATTGTGCTCAGCCTGGGATTCTCGCTGATCCCCGCCGATCCGCCGGCGCCCGCGGATCCCCCGTTCTCCGAGCAGGCCAGGGTGGCCGCCCTGCAGGATTCGCTGGATCTGCGCGCTGCGGCCGGGCGGCTGTCAGCCAGCGCCGAGGCGGACGGCGACGCAAACCCAACCGCAGCGGACGAAACTGTGACGTTGCTGACCCTGCAGGCCCGCGCCCTCCTTTCACCGGCGGATTCTTCCCCGGAGGAGGATGCCCCGGGGTCCGCCACTCCCCTGCCGTCCGGACAGTCCGGGCCAGCCGCCGAGGCTGCGACGACGGCGGAGCCCACGCTTGCAGGGCTGGCTTCCGCGCTCTCGGCCAGTGGCGTTCAGCGCCTTACCGATGCTGCAAAGTCCGACGGCGGGATGGCGCGGTTGCTTGCCGGTGCCGGCACCGCCCAGCTGCTCGCAGCGGAGGACCTAGCCGCCGCCGCGGGCGTCGCCCAGGATACGCTTCCCCATGCCGGCACGGCAGCGCCTCCGGCCGCCGGCGCGCTGGCGCCCGATGCGACGGCGTCCTCCTGCCCGTCTCCTCTTCCGGAGCCCGGTGATGCAGGGCGGGAACCATCTGCCGCGGGGAGGTCGGCTGTACTGGGCAGTGCGTTGTCCGCAGCTGTGGCCACCGAGCAGCAAAGCCTGTACGCCTACCAGGCGGCGCTCCCCCGGCTTGGCGCGGGCGATGCTCCAGCAGCGGAGGCCTTCCTGGGGCAGCACCGGGAACTCGCTGCCCAGGCCGCGGCACACTCCCGTGCCGCCTGCAGTGCCCCGCCGGCGCAGCCGCCGGGCTTCGTGCTGGACCCTGGCTTCCTCGCGGCACCCCGCGACGGGCTGGCCCGCCTGGAAGTAGCGGCTCTGCCCGCCTACGGGGACGTCATTGCGCAGGCCGACGGCGGGCTGCGGAGCTGGGCGATCGCTGCCCTGCAGTCCGCCACGCGGCGCGCTGCCCACTGGAACGGCGGTGTAGGGCCGGTTCCCGGCCTCCTGCTGGACCAGGACCAGCTCCCGGAGCTTCCAGCCAGCCCCGCACCCGCGTCCGCCGGGACGTGACCTCGCCAAGCAATGGCGGCGGCCTGCCGGAAAGGGTGGCCCGGCGGGGCTTCTAATGGTTTGCTGAAGGAATGGATGCACACGACCAGTCCCAGCCTGCAGGCACGGACGCTGCGAGCCCCGAACTGCGCCGCCATATGGAGACCGAACCGCATGGAACGGACATTGCCCAACGGCTGAACTGGCTCCGGGCGGGTGTCCTGGGCGCAAACGACGGCATCGTCTCCGTCGCGGCGATTGTGGTGGGCGTGGCAGGAGCTACCTCCGAAACGGGTCCCATCCTCGCCGCCGGCGCTGCCGGGCTGGTGGGCGGAGCGGTGTCCATGGCACTTGGCGAGTACGTCTCCGTGAGCAGCCAAAGCGACAGCCAGCGGGCCCTGATCGAGAAGGAACGCCGGGAGCTGGCCGAGGAACCGGAGGAGGAACTCGCCGAACTCACCGCCATCTACCAGGCCAAGGGCCTTAGCCCGGAAACGGCCGGCAAGGTCGCTGAAGAGCTCACAGCCCACGACGCCCTGGCAGCGCACCTCTCCGCCGAACTCAACATCGACGAGACGGACATCGTGAGCCCCTGGCACGCAGCCTTCGCCTCGGCCGTGGCTTTTGTCATCGGCGCCATACTGCCGATGCTGGCGATCCTTCTCCCCCCGCCCGGAATCCGGGTTCCCCTGACCTTCGCGGCTGTCCTGGTGGCACTCGCGCTGACAGGCACGCTGGGTGCCTGGATTGGCGGCGGGTCGAAGACCCGGGCAGCAGTCCGGGTGGTGGTGGGCGGTGCCCTGGCACTCGCTGCCACCTTCAGCATTGGCACCATGCTCGGCGCCACGGGCGTGGTGTAGGAAAACCTGCCGGCCGCTGATACGTGCCGGCCAAACGGCAGGGCCCCGTTGCACCTAGGCTGGGACTGATGAGCCAGCCAACGGCAGTACCCATCCCGCCGGACCTTACCGGGCGCTACTCCCGCACCGCCACCGGACGGGAGTGGCTCGCTTCCCTGCCCGGCGTCACTGCGGGCCTGCTGGAGCGGTGGCGGCTCGTGCCGGACCTCGCCCCTGGCTCACTGCCGTGGAACGGGCACGGCGCGGTAGTGATACCGGTTCTTCGGGCGGACGGCCGGCCAGCAGCCCTCAAGATCGCCTTCCCGCACGAGGAAGCGCGCGTTGAGCGGCATGCGCTGACGCTATGGGGCGGGCACGGCGCCGTCACCCTCCTGGCGGCCGACGCCGGCACGTGTTCCATGCTCCTCGAAAGGCTCGACGCCGGGCGCTCCCTGGGTACCGTCCCCCTGGCTGACGCCGCGGCCGTGTGGGGCGGACTCGTCCGGCAGTTGAGCCTTGTTCCCGACGACCGGCCGCAGTGGCGGGAATTCGAGCACATCGCAGCTCGTGCCGAACAGTGGAGTGATGACCTGCCCGCTGAGTGGGAACAGCTCGGCCGCCCCTTTCCACGGTGGCTGCTGGAAGCGGCGCTCGAGGTGTGCCAGACGCGGGGCGCGGTGGGGCGCCGCTCGGGGCGGGACGTGCTGGTCCACACGGATTTGCACTTCCTCAACATCCTGGCCAGGCCGGATGGTGAGGCAACGGCTGGAAGGCCGGTGTCTGAAGCCTTCGCCGCCATCGATCCGCAGCCCATGATCGGCGAAGCGGAATTCGGCGTGGCGCCGCTGTTGTGGAACCGGCTGCAGGAGCTGCCGCTGAACCAGCCTGAATCCGGCCTGCGGCAGCGCTGCGTGGACTTCAGCGCCGCTGCCGGGCTTGACCCCGACGCCGCGCGGGAGTGGGGCCTGGCCAGGGAAGTGGCAAACGCGCTGGGGTACGCCGGCCAGCCAGGCCACCGCGGTGACCTGGCACGCTCACTTTGGGTTGCCAGCACCCTTGCCGGCCGCACCCTCGAGGGACTGCCGCCGGCCCACGCGCTGCCGGAGCCCGGCCAGGCGCCCGGCGTATAACGGCAACCGGGCACGGCCTTCTCCTGCAGGCCGGGGCGGCGGGCACCACGCAGCGGTCAGCTGCCGCGCACTGCGCAGTGCGCGGCCTTGACCGTCAGGCGAAGTTTTCCTGCCAGACGTCGTAGCCGAGCTTAATGATCAATGCCGACACCACCAGCAGGAAGACCACCCTGACGAACCGGCTTCCCTGCTTCACGGCCGTCCTGGCGCCCAGGTAACCGCCGGCCATGTTCGCCGCCCCCAGCAGCAGGCCCACGCCCCACAGGATGGACCCATGGGGCAGGAAGAACAGCAGTGCCCCCGCGTTGGTGGCCATGTTGACGATTTTTGCCTTGGCGCTGGCCTCGAGGAAGGCGTAACCCATGGCCGAGACCAGGGCGATGACAAGGAACGAGCCCGTCCCCGGCCCGATCAGGCCGTCGTAGAAACCGATGATGGCTCCGATCAGGCAGGCCACCACGTAGTGCTTGTGGCCGTCGTGGCGCAGCGCGGTGATGCCGCCGACGTCCGGTTTCAGGGCTGTGAAAAGCGCGACGGCGACCAGCGCGGTGACGATGATGGGCTTGAAGACGCTGGCGGGCAGGTTTGCCGCCAGGACGGCGCCGCCAAAGCTGCCCGCCAGGGCGATCGCGGCCATGGGCAGGGCCGTCTTAAGGTCCGGCCCCACCCGCCGGTAGTAGGTGGCGGCGCTGGTGGCGGTACCGAAGATGGATCCCATCTTGTTCGTGGCCAGCGCCTGGACGGGGGTGATCCCCGGGACCAGCAGAAGGGCCGGGAGCTGGATCAGGCCGCCCCCGCCCACCACTGCGTCAACCCATCCGGCGGCAAAGCCGGCCAGCACGATCAAGAGGAGAGTTGTCAGCCCGAGGGATTCGAGTCCGAACTCCACCGTTGCGTCAGTTGGTGCGGACAGCGTTGACTACATAGTCAACAGCCTTGTCTACCGCCACGTTCTCGGCGTCGCCGCTGCGGCGGTCCTTGATCTCCACAACACCGTCCACCAGGCCGCGTCCGACAGCCAGGATGGTGGGAACGCCCACCAGTTCCGCGTCCCCGAACTTGACCCCGGGCGATACCTTGGGCCGGTCGTCGAGGAGGACATCGAGCCCCGCCGCCTCAAGTTCGGCTGCCAGCCGCTCGGCGGTTGCGAAGATCTCCTCGCCCTTGCCCACCGCGACGACATGCACATCGGCGGGGGCAACAGCCCGCGGCCAGACGAGTCCCCTGGCATCGTGGTTCGATTCCGCCAGTGCCGCAACGGCCCGGGTGACGCCGACGCCGTAAGAGCCCATGGTGACGGTGACCTGCTTGCCGTTCTGGTCCAGGACCTTCAGTTCCAGTGCTTCTGCGTACTTGCGGCCGAGCTGGAAAATGTGCCCCATCTCGATGCCGCGGGCGGTCTCCAGCGGACCGGAACCGTCCGGGGCGGGATCGCCTTCGCGGACCTCGGTGCACTCGATGACGCCGTCCCAGGTGAAGTCGCGTCCTGCCACCAGGCCATAGACATGCTTGCCGGCCGCATTGGCGCCGGTGATCCAGGACGTGCCGCGGACCACGCGGGGGTCCACCAGGTACAGGAGCTTTGTTGAGCTTTCGGCGCCCAGCAGGGGCTCGTCCAGGGTCAGGCCGGGGCCAAGATAGCCCTTGACGATAAGCGGCTGCTTCTTCAGGTCGTCGTCGTTGGCCGCTTCCAGGCCGATCTCGCCGCCGATGGGCAGGAACGAGCCGATGTTTGCCTCAACGCGCTTCAGGTCCACGCCGCGGTCGCCTGGAACACCGATGACTACCAACTGGCGCTCTCCGGTGGGCAGGGTGACGGCGAGCACCACGTTCTTCAGCGTGTCCGCGGCAGTCCACGCGCCGCCGTCGGCCTCGCTGCGGGGCGCGATCTGGTTGGAGGCGGCCACCAGGGTGTCGATGGTGGGGGTGTCCGGGGTGTCGCGGACCTCGGCGGCGGGAGCCGCGCTGAAGTCGATGTCCGCCGGGACCACGGTGGTGACGGCCTCAACGTTGGCTGCGTAGCCGCCGGCGGAGCGCACGAACGTGTCCTCGCCGATGTCCGTCGGGTGCAGGAATTCCTCGCTCTTTGAACCGCCCATGGCACCGGCCGTCGCGGTGACGGGAATGACTTCCAGGCCCAGGCGCTCGAAGATGCGCAGGTAGGCGCCGCGGTGGGCGGCGTAGCTGGCGTCCAGGCCGGCGTCGTCAACATCGAATGAGTAGGAGTCCTTCATGATGAACTCGCGTCCGCGCAGGAGGCCCGCGCGGGGACGCGCCTCGTCCCGGTACTTGTTCTGGATCTGGTAGAGGCTCAGCGGCAGGTCCTTGTAGGACGAGTACAGGTCCTTGACCAGCAGCGTGAACATTTCCTCGTGGGTGGGGGCCAGCAGGTAGTCGGCGCCCTTGCGGTCCTGGAGCCGGAAGAGGCCCTCGCCGTATTCGGTCCAGCGGTTGGTGGCCTCGTACGGCTCGCGGGGCAGGAGGGCCGGGAAATGGACTTCCTGCGCCCCGATGCTGGCCATCTCCTCGCGGATGATGGCTTCCACCTTGCGCAGGACGCTCAATCCCAGCGGCAGCCAGGTGTAGATGCCCGGGGCGGCGCGGCGGATGTAGCCTGCGCGGACCAGGAGCCGGTGGCTTGCCACCTCGGCGTCGACGGGATCTTCACGCAGGGTGCGCAGGAACAGCTGGGACAGTCTTGTAACCACGGGCGGGTATCCGTTTCTGGGGAGGTGCTGGAGCTACAGCAAGCCGGGCATTTCGTCTGGGTACTAATCTACCGGCTAGCGGGGGCCTTTCCGGCGGCCCGGCTCCCTGGCGGGCGCCGCCCGGCGTGCACCCGGCGCAGAACAGCCCGCAACGCAGTTGAGCCACGCCCGGACATGCAAAGCCCCTGGCCCCCCAAGAGGCTGGTCATCGCGTCCGGGCGTGGCTCGACGCCGTTATCGCCCAAGTACTGGTGAGGACTGGTGAGACCGCCCACGCCACTCCAGCGCAGCTAGATCGAACCTATGTGATGCAGCGCACTATGACAAGTGCTGCCCACATTCCTGGCATGCACGGGCACGTCAGCCGCCTAGAAGAGCACCGTGGCGAAGGTCCCCACCTGGCTGAAGCCCACCCGCTCGTAGGTAGCCCGCGCGCGGGTGTTGAAGCCGTTGACGTAGAGGCTGGTGACGGGCGCAATCTTGCGTGCCTGCTCCACCACGGAAGCCATGTACCCGGCGCTCAGGCCCTGGCCCCGGTACAACGGGTTCATCCAGACGCCCTGGATCTGCGTGACCTCGGAGGTGACGGCACCGAGCTCGGCCTTGAACACCACCTCGCGGGCTTCGTTCAGATGAACCAGGGAGTGGCCCTGCCGAATCAGGCCTTCCACGCGGCGGCTGTAGAATTCCCTGCCGCCCAGGAAGGGTGAATACCCCACTTCTTCTTCGAACATGGCGGCGCAGGCCGGCAGGATCCGGTCGAAGTCCGCGAGGTTTCCCAGCCCCAGCCCCGGGTTCGGCTCCACGGACGGCGGCTCGCTAATGGTCATCAACGGCTGGTCCGGGCGGACTTCATGGGCCCGGTGTCCCAGTTCAACCAGTTCGGCGTGCAGCGCGAGCACGGCGGTGGCCGGCCCGAAAGCGGATGCGTAGCGGCGTCCGGACTTGTTGGCAGCGGCGGCCACCACTCCGGCCAGGGTGGGATCGAGCTGGACGGGCACCAGGTTGGCCCCGGCCCAGCACGCACCTGCCAGGACGCCGTCGTCGAACACGCCCAGGACACCGGCACCGCCGCTGGTGGGAGCGGCGGTACCGGCTGCGCGCAGGTGCGCGAGGATGAACACGTTGGAGACCGGATCACGCTGCGCCAGGAGCACCAAGGCAGCGGTGTCGTCCCCGTCAAGGGTGCGGATGGAAATCCCCGGCGGGTCGGGGACGTCCTTACGAGACGCTAACCACGGGGCTACCCTTGACAGCATCTTCGCCATCGGCCTCCCCCATCTCTTCCGCGATACGCATGGCCTCTTCGATCAGTGTCTCAACAATCTGGCTCTCGGGCACAGTCTTGATGACCTCGCCCTTCACAAAGATCTGGCCCTTGCCGTTGCCCGAGGCAACGCCAAGATCGGCTTCGCGGGCCTCACCGGGTCCGTTCACCACGCAGCCCATGACGGCTACCCGCAGCGGAATCTCCATTCCTTCCAGCCCGGCGGTGACCTGCTCGGCCAGCGTGTACACGTCCACCTGGGCGCGGCCGCAGGAAGGGCAGGAGACGATTTCGAGCTTGCGGGGGCGCAGGTTGAGGGACTGCAGGATCTGGTTTCCCACCTTGATCTCCTCCACCGGCGGGGCCGAGAGGGAAACCCGGATGGTGTCGCCAATGCCCTTGGACAGGAGCGCCCCGAAAGCCGTGGCCGACTTGATGGTGCCCTGGAACGCCGGCCCGGCCTCGGTGACGCCAAGGTGCAGCGGCCAGTCGCCTTTTTCCGCCAGCATCTCGTAGGCCGCCACCATGATGACGGGGTCATTGTGCTTGACCGAGATCTTGAAGTCGTGGAAACCATGTTCCTCGAAGAGGGACGCTTCCCAGACAGCAGATTCCACTAAGGCTTCAGGGGTGGCCTTGCCGTACTTCTTGAGGATGCCCGGCTCCAGGGATCCGGCGTTGACGCCAATGCGGATGGACGTCCCATGGTCGCGGGCGGCGGCGGCGATCTCTTTGACCTGGTCATCGAACTTGCGGATGTTGCCCGGGTTTACGCGCACTGCTGCGCAGCCGGCCTCGATCGCCGCGAAGACGTACTTGGGCTGGAAGTGGATGTCCGCGATCACCGGGATCTGCGACTTCCGGGCGATGATCGGCAATGCCTCGGCGTCGTCGGCAGACGGGCAGGCCACGCGCACAATGTCGCAGCCGGACGCCGTCAGTTCGGCAATCTGCTGCAGGGTGGCGTTGATGTCCGTGGTGGGCGTGGTGGTCATGGACTGCACGCTGATGGGCGAGTCCGATCCCACACCCACGGAACCGACTTTGATCTGCCGGGTCTTGCGGCGGGGGGCAAGGACGGGTGGCGGTGCTGAGGGCATTCCCAGGCTGACCGAGGTCACGAGGACTCCTAGAGATTGAAAAAGGGAGGGGCTTAGGCGGTGAGGCCGGCGAGCACGCCGATGATGGGTGACCACTCCGTGATGCGTGTCCCGGCTACGACTCCGGCAGCGGCGAAGGGATCCTGCTTGAGGATCGAGTTAAGGGCGGCCTCGTCTGCTGCCTTGAAAATCAGCAGCGCGCCGGCCCCGTCACCGTATGGTCCACTGGCAAGGACGGCACCGTCCTGCGCAAGGCCCGAGAGCCATTCGCGGTGCGCTGCCCGGGCGGCGTTGCGGTCTTCTGTGGAATCGGCGGCATAAACGTACTCAACGGCAAAAACTGTCATACCGCTACCCTATCTCCCCGCCTGCCTTCGCACCCATCCGGAGGGTGGACGCGCCTGGCCGGAGG
Source organism: Pseudarthrobacter scleromae (assembly GCF_014644515.1). NCBI lineage: Bacteria > Bacillati > Actinomycetota > Actinomycetes > Micrococcales > Micrococcaceae > Pseudarthrobacter > Pseudarthrobacter scleromae. The sequence continues at coordinate 95,638 of NZ_BMKV01000007.1, forward strand.
GGCGGCTTGGCAGCTGTATGGGACGCCTGCGATCAGGCCAGGAAGAGGACCTTGATAGCTGCGGCTGTTCCCGCCGCCCACAGCATGGACGCCAGCGTTCCAATAATGAACCGTTCAGCCGCCACCGGCGTTTCCTTGAGCTCCGCGAACCTGCCCAGGCCCTTGATGGCCACAATGTAGGCGATGGCCACCGGCTGGCCGGTGAGGATGGCGAGGCACACTCCCAGCCGCTCGAGGATTCCGATGATGGCACCGCCCCGAAGAATGCGCTGGGCGGGAGCGGCCGGTCCGGAGCCGGCAAGGCCCGACGGCGGCGCGTCGGCAGCTGCGGTCAGCTCGCCGTCGACGCCCTGGGACCCGCCGGCGGGCGGCAGGTCAACGGTCACATCCGCGGACGGATCTTCGGCGGCCCTTTTGGCGTCCTCCGCAGCCTTGGCTGCGTCTGCCCTGTCGTCGATGGTCCTGGCCAGCCGGAACACCAGTGCAGTCACTGGCCACCCGGCGAATCCGGCAACGAGCAGCGCAACCGCGATCCAGAGTACGTTCACCGGTTTCCTTCCGTTGAAGTGCGGGCTGCCAAGGAATGGGCGTAGTCCAGCAGCATGGCGGCTGCCGGCCTCGCCGCCCATTCTTCCTGCCACCCGGACCTCAGCACGGCACGGCTCACCGACTGTTCGGTTATTCCCAACTCCCGGGCCACCTGTTTTTGGCTGCCATGCCTGGCTCCACCCTGGATGGCCCGCAGCCGGTCCACCACCCGCCACTGGGCCTCGGTGCGCTGCTGCACCAGGCGTCCAATCAAGCGAAGCACCGCCTGGGCATTTGCGCTGGCCATGGCGTCCTCCCCGGCGTGGGCTTGAAGATCCTTACTGCGGACCATGGTGCCGGACACCACTGACAACGGAACCTGGCCGGCGGCACCCTTGGCGAGTTCCACGGCTTTGCGGGCCGCCACAAAGCCGCTTCCGGAGCCCTCGCGCGGGCTGGCACCTGGCGCCAACCCCACGGCCCCGATTCCTATGCCCACGTACCAGTGCCCGTCGCGGAGCGCATGCAGTGCCACATCCACCACATCGGCGGCCTGTTCCACCACTCCCTGGAGTTCGTCCCCTACCGAACGTTCAAAGGGCACGGGCGTAAGGTTCCGCAGGGCGGCGATCAGCTCCGGGACGCGGTCAATATCGGAGGTGCTGCCCTGCTGGTCGATCGTGAGGACGTACATGCCCTAACCGTACGCGGGTGAGGATCACCAATCAAACATATTTGGCTGATTATTTAATATCAGTCAAAATATGCTAATTTTACGTAGTCACCCTGCAGGAGATAACTCCCGCCCCTGCCGGGCTGAACCACGCCAGGCAGTCCCACCGGCGGCAACTGCCAACAGCGCAGCTCCGGCGCTTTGGGTGGGCAGGCTGCTCCCCGTTGTCGCCTGCCCCAGAACCACCCCGAGGGCGTAGAACACGACGGCGCCGGTCACCCACAGTGCTCCTGCCCACCGCGGGAGCACGCGTGAACGCCAGACCGCGACGCCGAGCAGGACAGTCCGAACAAAGGCAAGCACCAGCCCGGCCATGAACGCCGCCGACATCGATCCAGGGAACTCGAGCTGCATGACGTCCTGGTTCCCCGCCAGGTAAGCCCTCCCCACAGCCGGAGTCACGAAGGTGGAAATAACTGCAGGCACCAACAGCAACGCGGTACCGGCAGCCGCTATGACCATTGCCGCCAGCGCCAGGCGTCCGGACCGGCCGCCTGCCAGAAAACAGCCCAGCGCAAAGAGCCCGAAGACAGCCAGGATGGTGCCTCCCGTACTGCCGACGAGATGGCTGGCCTGGTAGGAGTACGAACTGACGAACCGTGCCCAGGCGCCGGGGTCAATCTCCTGGTCCGGCTGGGGCTCCAGGGAAGACCAGGCCGTGAGAAGCCAGGATGCAGGCAGCGCCCACAGTCCCGCACGGATCCAGCGGCCGGTGTCCTGCGGATTCATGTGATCGCCCTTCCTGAAAAGGCTGCTACGGCGTCCCTCCGGATGGAGGGCACAGTGTCAGCCGAAGAGGTTCACCGGCTTCACGATGTCGGCGTAGATGAGGAGGGCGCTCATGCCCATCAGCAGGGCGGCCACCACGTAGGTCACTGGCAGCAGCTTGGCGATGTCGAAGGCACCCGGGTCAGGTTTGCCAAACAGCTTGGCCACCTGGCGCCGGGCCCCCTCGTACAGGGCACCGGCAACATGGCCGCCGTCGAGGGGCAGCAGCGGTATCAGGTTGAAGACCGCGAGTGCGAAGTTCAGGCCCGCCAGCAGCCCGATCAGTGCGGCCAGCCGGGACTGCACCGGGATTTCTTCCATGGCGGCCACTTCCCCGGCGACGCGTCCTACGCCCACCACGCTGATGGGGCCGTTGGGGTCGCGGGGCTCCTCGCTGAAGGCAGCCTTTGCCACACCCACCACGCGGGCGGGCAGGTTGAACACCACCCCTGCCACCTGGCGGATGTTCTCCCCCGCCATGGGCAGGACGGACGACGCCGGCTGGGCCACAAGTTCGGTCTGGGAGCCGATGCCCAGGAAGCCGACGTCCTGGTAGCGGAGGGTGCCGGCGTTGTCCGTTTCCTGGCGGCCGTCCGCCCCGATGACGGGCCGGGCCGACAACACCGGGGTCACCGTGGTGGACACCTGGGCGCCGTCCCGCTCAACGGTGATGCCCACCTCGCGCCCGGCGGAGGCCCGGATCCATTCCGTCAGCTGGTCCCAGCCGGTCACGGTCTTGCCGTCGAAGGAGGTGATCCTGTCATTGGGCCTGAGGCCGGCCGCGGCAGCGGGCGTGGGCTGGCAGTCCGCCGAATCCGGATCCACCGTTTCCCCCACCGCCACCTGGCATTTGGACACCTCGGAAATGGTGGTGGTGGCCGTGGCCATGCCAAAGCCCATGAGCAGCACCGCAGTGAGGAGCACGCCGAGGACCATGTTCATGGCCGGGCCGCCCAGCATCACGATGACCTTCTTCCAGACCGGAAGCCGGTAGAACACCCGCTTTTCGTCACCTGGCCCCACTTCCTCGTGGGCCATGGACCGGGCTTCGGTGGCCAGGGTCTGGAACATGCCGGTGCTGGAGGGGCGGACGGAGCCGTCATCCTTGTTGGGCGGGTACATGCCGATCATGGACACGAAGCCACCCAGCGGGATGGCCTTCACACCGTATTCGGTTTCACCCTTCCGCCTGGACCAGAGGGTGGGGCCGAAGCCGATCATGTATTTGGTGACGCGGACCTTGAACAGCTTGGCGGGCACCAGGTGCCCCACTTCGTGCAGCGCAATGGACACGGCAATGCCGATCGCCACAAAGACGACGCCGAGGACAAAAAGGAGGACGGGGGTCATTGACGTGCTGCTGCTTCCTAGAGACTTCTGACTGCTAAACGTTCATTGGCGCGGGCACGTGCCCAGCTTTCAGCATCCAGCACCGACTCCACCGTCAGCCCGGAGGACCCTGGGTGTTCGCTGAGGACGGCATCGATCGTGTCCACAATGTCCGTAAACCTGATGCGCCCGGCGTGGAAGGCTGTGACGGCTTCCTCATTCGCGGCGTTGAACACGGCGGGGAACGTGCTGCCCTGCCCCGCTGCGTGCTTGGCGAGTCCGACGGCGGGAAAGGCCTCCGTGTCCAGCGGCTCGAAGGTCCAGGTGGCCGCGCGCGTCCAGTCGCAGGCAGCGGCGGCTTTGGGCACCCGGTCCGGCCAGCCCAGTCCCAGCGCAATGGGGAGGCGCATGTCCGGCGGGGATGCCTGGGCGATGATGGAACCGTCGATGAACTGCACCATGGAGTGCACCACGGACTGGGGATGGACCACCACGTCGATCCGGTCAAGCGGCACGTCGAAGAGCAGGTGCGCCTCAATAACTTCCAGGCCCTTGTTGACGAGCGTGGCCGAGTTGGTGGTGACCATGACGCCCATGTCCCAGGTGGGGTGGGCCAGGGCTTCCTGTGGGGTGACCCCGTGCAGTTCGTCCCTGTTCCTGCCGCGGAAGGGCCCGCCGGATGCGGTCAGGATCAGTTTTTCCACTTCCCCGGCCGAACCCGAGCGCAGGCACTGGGCGATCGCTGAATGTTCGGAGTCCACGGGTACGATCTGCCCTTCCCGGGCGGCTGCCTTCACCAGCGATCCGCCCACAATGAGGGATTCCTTGTTGGCCAGGGCGAGTGTGGCGCCGGAGCGCAGGGCGGCCAGCGTGGGCGCCAGTCCGATCGAGCCGGTAATTCCATTGAGCACCACCTCCGCCTCAACGCCGGCGATCCGCGTGGAGGCGTCCGGTCCGGCGATGATCTCCGGCCGGTAGCCGGGCTTTCCCGCCGCCGCGGCAGCGTCGGCCACCAGCGATGCCAACTGTGCGGGGTCACCGCCGGCAATGCCGATCACGGACGCGCCGGTGTGCACTGCCTGGCGGGCGAGCAGTTCCAGGTTGCCTCCCCCGGCACTGAGGGCCACCACCTCGAAAAGGTGCGGGGCGCCGTCGACGACGTCAATCGCCTGGGTGCCGATGGAACCGGTGGATCCGAGGAGGACGATTCTGCGTGGCTGCATTGCTTAAGTATCCCGCACCGTGCCGCCCGGCCGTTCAGGACCTTCCAAGCTGCGATTCAGGCCGCAGGACAGCGGGCACGACGCCGGACAGTGCTGTTTCTGCCAGCGCCTCCCCCAGCGCCGGCGCCTGCTTGAAGAGGTTATGCCCGGCCACGGCGCTGACGCTGCCGGCTGACCAGATTCCCACGCCGTCATCGCCCCACGGCAGTCGCGTCACCCAGCAGTGGACGTAGCCGGCCGGTTCAGGATCGAGGCCGGGCAGCGCAGTCCGCACGTAGGCTGCCGCACGCGCCGCCAACGACTCCAGGGCAGCCGGGTCGGCGAGGCTCCCGTCCTGGCGCACGTCGGTTGTTTCGCTCAAGCCCACTGAGTAACGCAGGTTGTCGGCCGAGGGCGCCGCGTAAACGCCGGTCTCCCCGAATACCCCGCTGCCGTCCTGGAATGTTGGCAGCGGGGCAGGCGGGACATCCCGCACGCGGAACGTCACGCGGGCGTGCGCGGCAAGTTCAACGGGTATGTCCAGTCCGGCGCCCCGCGCCAGGGCTGCCGTGCCGCGTCCGGCGCACAGGACTGCATGGTCGAACCGGTCCACGCGGGTCCCGGTCCGGACCTCCACACCCTGGCCGGGAGTGGGCCGGACAGCCATGACGTGGTCCGCCACGAGGGCGTCCTTGAGCTTGCCGGCCAAGGCCCGGAACGCGGCGCTGGTGCGGATTGTCCCGCCGTGGGCATCGAGCATCGCCTTGCCCTGGAAGTCTGCGAGGATCGGCAGCGCGGCCGCAAGTTGTCCAGGGGTAAGCAGCTTAATAGGGACTTCGGGCAGGCCGCTGAGAACGCGGAGCTTGTCCTCCACGCTGTCCCCAATAGCCACCGCACCGGCGCCGGAGACCAGTTCCACACCGAAGTCCGCCTCCCACTCCCGCCAGAGGGCGCGGCTGTGACGCACGAACGAGGCCAGCCGGACGTCGTCGTGGGCGTGCCGGAAGATCCTCGATTCCCCGGCTGACTGTCCTGAGCCCGGGGTCCCGGACTCGTAGACAGTGACGTCCGCGCCTGCCTTCTGGAGGGCATGGGCTGTGGACAGCCCGACGATACCTGCACCTATTACCGCAACACGTGTCATGGATCCAGCAAAACATGTTTGTGCAGGCCGGCGCACCGGGCCACGTACTCAGGCGGCCGCGAGTTCCACCAGGCCCTTGGCCAGCGTGGCCACGGCACCCAGGTAGGCAATGATTGTGACGATGCGGCGGGCGGACGCGGGGCGCACCCGGCCGGCCAGCAGGTCACCCGCAGCGATGCCCGCAACCATCGCTGCCAGGATCGCCAGCCACTGCCAGCCTTCCAAGGCAGGGACGTGCCCGCCGGACAGCACGTACTTGGTGAGCAGCGACGTGAACCCGGTGGTGATGAAGTACGGCTGCAGGGTGGCGCTGAAGCTCTTCTGCTCCCATCGGGTGGCGATGGCATAGGCCGTGATGGCAGGACCGCCAACGCCCGCGGCGGCATTCATCAGGCCGCTGGAAAACCCCAGGGACGCCATGGGGACCGGGCCGCTGGCACGCCAGGAACTCCTGGTCAGCCGCTGGGACGCGAGCAGGGCGATGAGGAGCAGGACACCGATGCAGATCTGCAGCGGGGCTTCCGGCACGTTGCTCGCCAGCCAGGCACCGGGCAATACGCCGGCCAGTGCTGCGAGCGCCAGCCCGAAGTACTTCTTCCAGGCGACGTGCCGCCACACCCGGGAGAGGATAAGGAGCGATGACGTGGCGCCGCAAAGATTGACGATCATCACGCCGTCGAAAGGGCCCAGGAGCACCACCAGCACCGGGGAAACGAGCAGCCCAAAGCCCAGGCCCGCGATCCGCTGGGCCAGCGCGCCTGCAATAACGGCGATCAGCACCAGCACGAACATCCCTCGATCCTAGTGGCATCCCCCTGGTGGGGTTCCCCTGTGGCATCCCTGACGGGCGTCGGCGTAACGTGGGTTGCGTGGACTGGCTCTCCTGGTTCGATGCGCCGGAATACGAATTCGCGCGGCAGGTGCTGCAGCGGGGTGTGGCGGCCCTGTACTTCGTCGCGTTCCTGTCCTCGCTGAACCAGTTCCCGGCGCTTCTGGGTGAGCGGGGCCTTCTCCCGGTACCCGACTTCCTGTCCGGTTTCAGCCGCCTGCGGCGGCCCACGCTGTTCCGCTGGCGGTACACGGACCGGCTGCTGCGCTGGGTGTGTGCCGCCGGGCTGCTGGTGTCGGCGCTGCTGGTGGCCGGCATCCCGCAGCAGGGCCCGCCTTGGGTTCCACTCGTCGCCTTCCTGGCCCTGTGGCTGCTGTATATGTCTATCGTCAATGTGGGACAGACGTTCTACGGCTTCGGCTGGGAGATGCTGCTCCTGGAGGCCGGCTTCACCGTCGCTTTCCTGGGCTCGGACCAGACCGACCCGCCGCGCACCATCCTGATCCTGATCGTGTGGCTGGTGTTCCGGCTGGAATTCGGTGCCGGGATGATCAAGATCCGCGGCGGCCGGGAATGGCGTGACCTGACGGCCCTGTACTACCACCACGAGACCCAGCCGATGCCTGGGCCGCTGAGCCGGCAGGCGCACCTCCTGCCGAAGCCCCTGCACAAGGTTGAAGTCCTCGGCAACCACTTCGCCCAGCTCGTGGTGCCGTTCTTCCTGTTCGCACCCCAGCCCGTCGCCAGCGTGGCCGCGGGGATCGTCATTTTCACGCAGCTGTGGCTGGTGGCCACAGGCAACTTCGCCTGGCTGAACTGGATTGCCATCGTGCTGGCCTTCGCCGCCGTTAGCGATCCCGTTGCGCATGCCGTGCTGCCGGCCATCCCCTTGGACTGGCACGGCCAGGCCGGCGTGGAGAGGGAGACTCCCCTGTGGTGGCTGGCCCTTACCCTGGCGGCCACGCTGCTGCTGGCGGTCCTCAGCTACTGGCCGCTGCGCAACCTTTTCTCCCGCCGCCAGCTGATGAATGCCAGCTTCAACCGGTGGCAGCTGGTCAATACCTACGGGGCATTCGGCACCGTGACCAAGCAGCGGATTGAGATTGTGGTGGAGGGAACCTTCGACGAGGATCCGGACGAGTCCTCCGACTGGCGGGAGTACGGTTTCAGGGGCAAGCCGGGTGACGTCCGCAGGCTCCCCCGGCCGTGGGCGCCCTACCACCTGCGGCTTGACTGGCTGATGTGGTTCCTGCCGCTGAGGACCGTCCACGAGGAATGGTTCTACGCCTTCCTGGGAAAGCTGCTGGAGGCGGACCGGCAGACCCTGCGGCTCCTCCGCCGTGACCCGTTCGACGGCGCACCGCCGCGCTGGGTGCGCGTGCGCAGCTACCACTACCGCTTTGCCAGCCGGAAAGAGTTCAGGAAGACCGGGAACCGTTGGGTGCGGACGCTGCTCTACGAGCCGATTCCGCCGTTGTCACTGCGGCGCTCCCCCGGGCGGCCGGGGTGAGCGGGCCGGCTACCCGATGGCCTGGGCGCGGCGGATGATTTCCTGGGCGTGCTTGAGGATGGGACCGTCGATCATCTTCCCCTGGTGCTGGAACACCCCCGAGCCGGCCGATGCTGCAGCCTCCAGAAGGGCTTCAGCAGCCGCGACGTCGGCATCGGAAGGTGCGTAGGCGGCCCGGACCACAGCGGCCTGGCTCGGATGGATGCACGCTTTGGAGCTGAAGCCGGAGGCCACGGCGTCGGCCGCTTCCTCCGCCAGCCCGGCCAGATCCGGGATGTCCGTGTACACAGCGTCCACCGCCTCCTTGCCGTGGGCGCGCGCAGCCAGCAGCACGGCGGAACGGGCGTGCAGCGCCACGGCCCGGTAACCGCCGTCGGCCGTCCTGCTGGAGGTTCCGCCCAGCGATGCCAGCAGGTCCTCTGCCCCCCACATCAGGCCCACCACGTTGGGGGCGGCGGCAATGGCGGGGGCATTGAGGACTCCCAGCGCTGTTTCACACAGCGCGATGACTTTGTAACCGTCCAGGGCTTCAAGCTGCTGGACAGTTTCCGTCTTGGCCAGCATGACCGTCCGGTAGGGCGTGTGGGCAAGGCAGTGAAGATCCTTCTCGAACTCCTCGGTGCCTGCGGGGTTTACCCGCACGATGGTGCAGCTGGGTTCAAGCTCCGGCTCCACCCCGGTGGTCCCCACTTGGGCCAGGATGGCGCCGCGGGCACGCTGCTTGTCCGCTGGTGCCACGGCGTCCTCAAGGTCCAGGATGACGGCGTCCGCCCGGGCAGCGGCCTTCTGGTAGCGCTCGGGCCGGTCGGCGGGGCAGAACAGCAGGGCAGGGCCCATTACGAAAGTCATACCGGCATTGTCTCCTGTCCGTTCCCCTGCCCTCTGCCGGGCTGGCCCGTATGGGCTTCCCGCGTCCACATCAGGCAGCTCCGCGTGGCAAGCGCCACCACCGTGCCGTCCTGGTTGCGGCCAGTGTGCTCCATGGTGACGATTCCCTGCCCGGGCCGGGAGCCCGAGAGCCGCTTTCCGCTGATGACCGTCTCGGTGTAGAGCGTGTCACCGTGGTAGAGCGGGTGCGGGAACGAGACCTCCGTCAGGCCCAGCTGCGCAATGATGGTCCCCTGCGTCAGCTGGGAAACGGACTGGCCCACCATGGTGGCCAGGGTGAACATGGAGTTCATGAGCCGCTGGCCGAAGGGCTGCCCGGCACTCCAGGCGGCATCCAGGTGCAGGGCCTGGGTGTTCATGGTGAGCGTGGTGAACAGGACGTTGTCCGCCTCTGTCACGGTGCGGCCAGGGCGGTGGGCGTACGTGACCCCTTCTTCCAGTTCCTCGAAGTACAGTCCCCGCTGTTCCACCACCCGCGGTTCCCCGCCGGTTGAGCCTGCCGCAGCGCCGCCACCGCCGCTCATACTGTCAGTTCCTGGTCCTCTTCGAACAGCTCGGCCCCGGTGGCGGCGGCAACGTCCTCCGCTGACACGTTGGGTGCCAGTTCGCGCAGCACCAGCCGGGACCCGTATTCGTCCGCCACGACGTCGATGACGGCCAGGTCCGTGATGATCCGGTCAACACAGCCTTTGCCGGTCAGCGGCAGGGAGCACTCCTGGACGATCTTCGGGTTACCGTTGCGGTCCACGTGCTCCATCATCACGATCACCTTCTTGGCGCCGAACACCAGGTCCATGGCGCCGCCCATTCCCTTGACCATCTTGCCCGGAATCATCCAGTTGGCCAGGTCACCGTTGGCGGCCACCTCCATGGCGCCCAGGACGGCCACGTCCACGTGGCCGCCGCGGATCATGCCGAAGGAAGAAGCCGAATCGAAGAACGCGGCACCCTTGTTGACGGTGACTGTCTCCTTGCCCGCGTTGATCAGGTCCGGATCAATGGCGTTTTCCTCCGGATAGGGGCCGACGCCGAGGATTCCGTTCTCCGAGTGGAGCACCACTTCCACTCCATCAGGAATGTAGTTGGGGATGAGGGTGGGCATGCCGATGCCGAGGTTGACGTACTGGCCGTTGCTGAGCTCCTTGGCCACCCGGGCCGCAAGTTCGTTCCGGGTCCACCCTTTGGCGCCGGCTCCGTCCGCCTGCACCTCGTGCTGCTGCGCCGCCGCCCGGCGGTACTCTGGCCGCACGCCTTCGGGCCGGGGAGCGTCGGGGCTGTTGGGGTCCATGGCTATGCTCCTGCCTGCCGGGGGCTGCCGGCGTTGTGTGCGGATGCTGACTGTCCGGGCCGGGCCAGGGCCACGGTCCGTTTCTCGATGCGTTTCTCCGCGTTTGCGGCAAGGACCACACGCTGGACGAAGATGCCCGGGGTGTGGATGTGTTCCGGGTCCAGCTCGCCCGGCTCCACGAGCTCCTCCACCTCGGCAATGGTGATCCTGCCGGCCATGGCGCACAGGGGGTTGAAGTTCATGGCGGTGGCGTGGAAGACCAGGTTTCCGTGCCGGTCCCCTTTCCAGGCATGGACAAGCCCGAAGTCCGGGGTCAAGGCTTCCTCCAGCACATAGTCGACCCCGCCGAAGGAGCGCACCTCCTTAGGTGCGGAAGCCACAGCAATCCCGCCTTCGGCGTCGTACTTTTGGGGCAGCCCGCCCTCTGACACCTGGGTGCCCACCCCTGCCTTGGTGTAGAAGCCAGGAATTCCGGCGCCGCCGGCGCGCAGCTTCTCGGCCAGGGTGCCCTGCGGGGTGAGCACCACCTCAAGCTCGCCGGCCAGGTACTGCCGGGCGAACTCCTTGTTCTCACCCACGTAGGAGCTGATGGTGCGGCGGATCCGCCCGTCCCGGAGCAGGATGCCGAGTCCCCAGTCGTCCACGCCGCAGTTGTTGCTGACGGTTTCCAGGTCCGTTGTCCCTGCCCGGTGCAGTGCGTCAATGAGGGTGACCGGGATTCCGCAGAGGCCGAATCCGCCCACCGCCAGGGACGCCCCGTCCGGGATGTCCGCTACGGCTTCCCCAGCGCTGGCAACAACCTTGTCAATCATCGGTGATCCTCTCAGGCCGGCTTCGGTGCCAGTTACAACAGTGCCAGTACTACAGACCCAGTTCGCGGGCGATCAGCATCAGCTGCACCTCCGTGGTGCCTTCCCCCACTTCGAGGATCTTGGAGTCGCGGTAGTGGCGTGCCACGGTGAACTCGTTGATGAAGCCATAGCCGCCGAATACCTGGGTGGCATCCCGCGCATTGTCCATGGCTGCCTCGCCTGCGACCATCTTAGCGATGGCCGCCTGGGTCTTGAACGGCTTTCCGGCAAGCATACGGAAGGCCGCATCGTAGTAGGCCAGCCGCGCGGTATGGGCACGGGCCTCCATGCGCGCGATCTTGAAGGAGATGGCCTGGTACTTGCCGATCTGGTGGCCGAAGGCGCTGCGCTCCTTGGCGTACTTGACGGACAGGTCCACGCAGCCCTGCGCTGCGCCCGCAGCCAGCGCGGCAATGGCGATCCGCCCTTCATCCAGGATGGACAGGAAATTGGCGTAGCCGCGGCCCTCCGCTCCCAGCAGGTTTTCTTCCGGAACGCGGACGTCCTTCAGCGTCAGCGGGTGGGTGTCCGAGGCGTTCCAGCCCACTTTGTTGTACGGCTTTTCGGCCTTGAACCCGCGGGTGTCCGTGGGCACCAGGATGGTGGAGATTTCCTTCTGCACCGTGCCGTCCCCGCGGTCCTTCTGCCCGGTAACGGCGGTGACCGTCACCAGCCGGGTGATGTCCGTTCCGGAGTTGGTGATGAACTCCTTGTTGCCGTTGATCACCCAGTCTGTCTTGTCTCCGACGGTCTCTCGCCGCGCCGTGGTTTTGGTGCCGCCCGCGTCCGATCCTGCTTCCGGTTCGGTCAGCCCGAAGCCGGCGAGCGCCTGGCCGGACGCGAGCATGGGCAGCCACTCCTGTTTCTGGGCGTCGGTGCCGAAGCGGTAGATGGGCATGGCTCCCAACGAGACGCCGGCTTCCAGGGTGATGGCCACGGACTGGTCCACCCGGCCCAGCTGCTCAAGGGCAAGGGCAAGGGCGAAGTAGTCCCCGCCCATGCCGCCGAATTCCTCGGGGAAGGGCAGCCCAAACAGCCCCATTTCCGCCATCTGCTTGACGACGCCGTACGGGAAGCTGTGCTCTTCGTCGTGCTTGGCGGACACCGGCGCCACCACGGTGTCCGCGAAGTCCCGGACAGTGTCGCTGAGGTCCTGGTATTCCTCGCTGAGTTCAAAACCTGCCATGTCTAGGCTCCTTCGCCGTTGAATGCATCGTATCTGCGTCTGTGTCTCCCGCGTGGGGGTGGATGGTGGCCAACACCTGGTCCGCCTTCACCAGGTCGCCGGGGCGGGCGGTGAGATGGACGGTGCCGTTCAGCGGGGCCACCAGCTGGTGCTCCATTTTCATGGCCTCGACCGAGACGAGAAGCTGGCCGGCCGCTACGGTGTCCCCGTCACTGACCGGAACGGAAACCACTGTTCCCGGCATGGGTGAACGCACCGCGGGATCGGTGGCACCCTCCTCCCGCTGGAGGGCCGCAAGCACCCGGTCAAGCCGTGCTTCCCGGCTCAGTACGTCCAGCCGGCAGGACCAGCCCTCATTGCCCAGGAACAGTTCCGCAGGTATGCCGACAACCGGCGAATCACGCGTTGGGTCCGCCGGGCCGCGGAAGACCGGCGCGATGGAGTAGGTACTGGTGCGGCCGTCGAGGGTCAGCACTGCCTGCCGCCGGGAGGGGAATTCCAGCCGTGCCGGCCGAGCAGGCCCGTCCCCCACAGCCACAAGGAATGTCCTTCCGGAAACAGTGCCGTCCAAGGCAGTGCCGTCCAGGGCAGTGCCGTCCGCTTCCGCCCCCGCATCCCGGGTGCCGCTGACACGCACGGCCGCAACGCCGCCGTCGGGCGTTCCCAGGCTGACCAGGCGCGGCGCCGGCGCCCCAAGCCGCCAGCCGTTGCGTGCCTGCCAGGGCCCCGGGGCCGGCGGCGTGTTGTTCTGTTCCTCCATGGCGAGGGTGAAGAGCGCTGCCGCCGCCAGCTCGGCGTCGGCAACCCTCCGGAAGGACAAACCGGGCAGTTTGCGTTCGATCAGCCCGGTCTCCAGCCGCCCGGCGCGGACATCGGCATCATTGATCAGCAGCCGCAGGTATTCCACGTTGGTGTCCAGGCCGAGCGCCGTATAGCCGGCGAGCGCCGCGTCCAGGGTGTCCAGGGCGGCTGTGCGGTCCTCCCCCCAGGCGATGACCTTGGAGATCATGGGGTCGTAGCTGGAGGAAACCTCCACGCCCTCCACCAGGGACGAGTCCACCCGCACCCTGCCGCGGGGCGTGTCCATTGCCACGCGGGCGGGGGCACCGGGACGTTGCTGTGGACCGGGCAGTTCGTCCAGCAGCAGCACAGTTCCGGTGGAGGGCAGGAAGTTCCTCTCGGGGACCTCTGCGTAGACGCGCGCTTCCGCGGCGTGGCCGTGGAGTTCGACGTCGGCCTGCCGGACGGTGAGTTCCCCGCCGGCGGCGATCCGCACCTGCCACTCGACGAGGTCGATGCCGGTAACCATCTCCGTGACGGGGTGCTCAACCTGCAGCCTGGTGTTCATCTCCATGAAGTAGAACTGGTCCGGCGCGTCGTCGGAGACGAGGAATTCGACCGTTCCGGCGCCGCTGTAGTTCACGCTGCGGGCCGCGTTGCAGGCCGCTTCACCGATGCGGGCGCGGATGGCGGCGCCGTCCGGCAGGGCCTCGAGCAGCGGCGACGGCGCCTCCTCGATGACCTTCTGGTGCCGCCGCTGCAGTGAACACTCGCGTTCGCCCAGGTGGATGACGTTGCCGTGGCTGTCCGCCAGGACCTGCACCTCGATGTGCCGCGGGGTGGTAACCAGGCGTTCCAGGAACAGGGTGTCGTCGCCGAACGCACTGGCCGCCACCCGCCTGGCCGTAGCCAGCGTGGCCGCAAGGTCTTCTGGGCGCTGCACCACATGCATGCCCTTGCCCCCGCCGCCCGCGGAGGGCTTGATCAGCAGCGGAAAACCCACGCCCGCGGCCGCGTCAACCAGCTCCGCATCGCTCATCCCCGGTTGTGCCACGCCGGGCACCACGGGGACGCCGTAGCCCGCCACATGGTTCTTGGACCGGATCTTGTCCCCCATGATGTTCAGGGCCTCCACGCCCGGGCCGATGAACGCGATCCCGGCCTGTTCCAGGGCCCGGGCGAATTCCACGTTCTCGCTGAGGAAGCCGTAGCCGGGGTGCACGGCCTCCGCCCCGGTCCTGCGGCAGGCCTCGATGATCGCCCCGATGTTCAGGTAGCTCTCCGCGGCGGCTGCCGGGCCGATCCTGACGGCGGTGTCCGCTTCGCGCACGTGCCGGGCACCGGCGTCGGCATCGCTGTAGACGGCCACCGGGCGGATGCCCAGGGCCTTGAGCGTCCGGATCACGCGGCAGGCGATTTCGCCGCGGTTGGCCACCAGGACGGTGCCGAACATGGGCCGGGTGGCGGCGGGGGTGCCGGCCAGGGAAGGGGTGGTCATGTGCTCGCTCACATCCTGAAGAGGCCGAAGGAGGTTTCCGGCAACGGCGTGCGGGCCACCACGTCCAATGCCAGGCCCAGGACGGTGCGTGTATCGGCCGGATCGATCACGCCGTCGTCCCAGAGACGGGCCGTGGAGTAGTACGGGCTGCCCTGCTCCTCGTACTGCTGGCGGATGGGTGCCTTGAAGGCTTCCTCGTCCTCGGCGGACCATTCCTGTCCGGCGGCTTCGTACTGGTCCCGTTTGACGGTGGCGAGGACGCTTGAGGCCTGGTTGCCGCCCATGACCGAGATCCGGGCGGCCGGCCACATCCACAGGAACCGCGGTGAATAGGCACGCCCGCACATGGAGTAGTTGCCTGCACCGAAGGAACCGCCAATGACCACTGTCAGCTTGGGCACCCGGGCGGTGGCTACGGCGGTGACCATCTTGGCCCCGTTCTTGGCGATGCCGCCCTGTTCCGAGTCCCTGCCCACCATGAAACCGGAGATGTTCTGCAGGAAGACCAGCGGAATGCCGCGCTGGTCGCAGAGTTCGATGAAGTGGGCCCCCTTGAGTGAGGATTCGCTGAAAAGGACGCCGTTGTTGGCCACGATCCCCACAGGGTGCCCGTGCAGCCGCGCGAACCCGGTGACCAGCGTGGCGCCGTACTCCTTCTTGAATTCGTGGAACCGGCTGCCGTCCACCAGCCGGGCAATGACCTCGTGGACGTCGTAGGCGGCGTTGACGTCCGTGGGGACGGCACCGTAGAGCTCCTCCGGTTCCACGGACGGTTCGACGGCGGCGTCCACCTCCCAGGCGGGCGGCGCAGAAGACGGGAGCGTGGACACGATGTCCCGGATGATCTGCAGCGCGTGTTCGTCGTTTTCGGCGAGGTGGTCGGTGACGCCGGAGATCCTCGAATGCACTTCCCCGCCGCCAAGCTCCTCCGGCGTGACGATTTCGCCGATCGCAGCCTTCACCAGCGGCGGCCCGCCCAGGAAGATGGTGCCCTGGTTCCGGACAATCACTGTTTCGTCGCTCATGGCCGGCACGTAGGCTCCGCCGGCCGTGCAGGACCCCATGACCGAGGCGATCTGGGGAATCTTGGCAGCTGAGAGCCGGGCCTGGTTGTAGAAGATACGGCCGAAGTGGTCCCGGTCCGGAAACACCTCGTCCTGTTTTGGCAGGAAGGCCCCGCCGGAATCCACCAGGTAGATGCACGGGAGCCTGTTCTCGAGGGCTATCTCCTGGGCCCGCAGGTGTTTCTTCACCGTCAGCGGATAGTAGGTCCCGCCCTTGACCGTGGCGTCGTTGGAAATCACCAGCACGTGGCGGCCGTGGACCAGGCCGATGCCTGCAATGACGCCCGCGCCGGGGGCCTCGTTGTTGTACATGCCGTTGGCGGCCAGCGGAGCGATCTCAAGAAAGGGGCTGCCGTCATCCAGCAACCGGTCGATGCGCTCGCGGGGCAGGAGCTTGCCCCGGCCCATATGCCGCTGCCTCGACTTTTCCGGTCCGCCCAGGGCAGCGTCCGCGAGCCTTTTCCGCAGGTCCTCCGTCAGCAGAAGCTGGGCTTCGCGGTTTGCCAGGAACGTGCTGCTGGCGGGGTCGATCCTGCTGGCAAGGGTCTCCATCGACGCGTCCTGTTCCTGTTCCGGCCGGGGCAAGAAGGCCAACTCGGTTAGTACTCAATAACTGAAATTCAGGTTAGTCTCGATTAACTGTGATGTCCAACTCAGCAGCTGCCTTGCTAGACTTCCGGGGTCCGAGGAGGAATTGTGCCAAGCACCGACGCCGCTGCGGCCAGCAGCACGACCCAGCCCAGTGGCACATCCCAGCCCGCCAGCCCGCCCGAGCCCAGCAGCCCAAACCAGTCCCCCAGCACAACCCAGCGCAGCCTGGCCAAGGAGAACCGCCGCCAGGCGCTCCTGTCCGCTGCAGCTTCGCTGTTCGCGCTGCACGGGTTCAGCCGTGTCTCCCTGGAGGATCTGGGCGCCGCCGCCGGCGTCAGCGGCCCGGCCGTTTACCGACACTTTCCCGGCAAGCAGGCAGTCCTGGCGGACCTCCTGGTCACCGTCAGCCAGGAACTCCTGGACGGCGGGCGCCGGGTGGCGGCAGAAAACGCCGATCCCCTGGCGGCCCTGCGCAGCCTGGTGGCGTTCCAGGTGGACTTCGCGCTGGGGAAGCCGGACGTCATCAGGGTCCAGGACAGGGATTTCAGCTGCCTCTCCGATGAGGACCAGGCGGCTGTCAGGACCCTCCAACGGAGCTATGTGGAGGTGTGGGTGGAGGTCCTCGCGGGGCTCCATCCCGAGACCGACGCTTCGGAGCTCCGGATGCGGGCCCATGCCACGTTCGGGCTCATCAACTCCACCCCCCACTCGGTCCGAAGCCACGGGAGGAAGATGGCGTCCGGAACCGCCCGGCCCCTGCTCGAGAGCATGGCCCTGGCCGCGCTGCTGGCGGACTCCCAGACCACCCCCTGAAGCCCGGAGTTTTTGTCCGGATATGCAGGCTTAAACCGGTTGGAACCCTGCGTATCCAAACAAGAACTCGAGGGTCACACCATGGTCAGCACCAGGCCGGGATCCGCGAGGATGGCACCGACGTCGGCAAGGAAGCGCGAGCCCTGTTCGCCGTCCACCAGCCGGTGGTCGAAGGAAAGGCTGAGGGTCATCACCTGGCGCAGGGCAATGTCCCCCCGGCACTCCCAAGGCATCCTGCGCACGGCTCCCAGGGCAAGGATCGCCGCTTCGCCGGGGTTGAGGATGGGGGTGCCGGCGTCAATCCCGAAAACACCAATGTTGGTGATCGAGACCGTGCCGCCGGCGAGGTCGGCCGGAGTGGTCTTGCCGGCACGGGCCGTGTCGGCGAGCGCTGAGAGGGCTTGCGCCAGCTGGGCCAGGGACAACGAATCCGCGTCCTTGATATTGGGGACCGTGAGCCCTCGGGGCGTGGCGGCTGCAATGCCCAGGTTCACGTAATGGAACGTGATGATCTCCTGGTTCTCCCCGTCCCAGCGCGAGTTGAGGGAAGGATTGCGCCGGAGGGCGATCAGCACCGCTTTCGCGGCCAGGGTCAGCGGCGTGAGTTTGACGCCCGCGAACTCCCGGCTGTCCCGGAGCCTGGCGAGCAGTTCCATGGACGGCGTGACGTCGACCGTCAGGAACTCGGTGGCATGCGGCGCGGTGAAGGCACTCTGCACCATGGCTGCGGCCGTGAACTTGCGGACCCCTTTGATGGCGGTGCGCGTTTCCCGCGCACCCCCGCCGGCCTGCACACCCGCATGGTCCGCGGCAGCCGCGCCGGCCGATGCTGCGCCCGCGGACTGGCTGTCCATGAAGTGCTGGACGTCCTCCCGGGTAATCAGTCCCTGGGGTCCGGTACCGGTAACCCTGGCCAGGTCTACGCCAAGGTCTTTGGCCAGCTTCCGGACAGGCGGGGTGGACCGTGGGCGCTCGCCTGCGGGATGCTCTGACGCAGCCGCGAGGTGCTCAACCGCGGGGGTTTTGGCCACATCAGGCGTGGCCTCCGCGGACATGGCGTCGGCAGACGTGGTCTCGGCAGACGTTGTGTCGGTGCGCGTGGTTGCCGCGGGCGTCGAACCGGCAGGACCAGCCACCGGGAAGGTCCGCGGGCGCCGTGCGGGCCGGCCAGTGCTTTCGACGACGGCACCGTAGCCCACGAGGTTCGGCTCCCTCTTGGGGGTCCCGGCGGAGCTCTCCCCCGCTGCCTGCCCCGCAGCCTCCCTAACATCCTCGCCCGGGTCCTTGCCCGCATCCCTGACCGAAGCGGCGGCGCCGCCTGCCCCGGAAGGTGCCGGGCCGGCGTCGTCCGCCACCTCGAAGGAGACGATCGGCTTGCCCACCTCCACGACGGCCCCCGGCTGTTCGTGGAGCTCTTTGATGACCCCGGCAAACGGGGACGGGAGCTCCACCACAGCCTTGGCAGTCTCAACCTCGGCGATCACCTGGTTTAGCGAGACGGTATCGCCAACCCCCACCTTCCAGCTGAGGATCTCCGATTCGGTGAGGCCCTCGCCCAGGTCCGGCAGCCGGAATTCTTTGATCATGGTCCCGCTCATCCTTCCAGCCCGCTGAGGGAGTTCGGCCGGCCCAGGGCACGGTCTACGCCGTCCAGGATCCGGTCCAGGCCCGGCAGGTGGTGCATCTCAAGCTTTGAGTAAGGGTAGGGAATATCGAATCCGGTGACGCGGACTGGTGCCGCCTCCAGGTGGTAGAAGCACCGCTCGGTAATACTGGCGGCCACTTCCGCCCCCAGGCCGCCCGACTGTGCGGCCTCGTGGGTGATGACCAGGCGCCCGGTCCTGCGGACGGAGGCCACAACTGTTTCGTAGTCCACCGGTGCCAGCGAGCGCAGGTCGATGACCTCGATGGAGACTCCTTCATCGGCGGCGGCCGACGCGGCGTCCAGTGCCGTCTTGACCAGCGGGCCGTAAGCAACCAGCGTGACGTCGGTGCCTTTGGTGAGGACGCGCGCCTGGCCCATGGGCACGGGCGCGGTGTGGTCAAGGGACTCGTCCACGTCGCCTTTGTCGTGGTACCGCCGCTTGGGCTCGAAATAGAGCACGGGGTCGTCGCAGGAGACGGCCTGTTGGATCACGGTGTACGCGTCCTGGGGGCTGGAAACGGTGACAACGCGCAGGCCGGACGTGTGCGTGAAGTAGGCCTCCGGCGATTCGGAGTGGTGCTCAGGGGAGCCGATCCCGCCGCCGAACGGAACCCTGATGGTGATGGGCATCTTGACTGCCCCTCGGGTGCGGTAGTGGAGTTTGGCCACCTGGCTGACGATCTGGTCGAACGCCGGATAGATGAATCCGTCGAACTGGATCTCCACCACCGGGCGGTAGCCACGGTAGGCGAGGCCGACGGCGGTGCCCACGATGGCCGATTCGGCCAGGGGTGTATCCACCACCCGGTGCGTGCCGAAGTCCTTTTGCAGCCCGTCGGTCACCCGGAACACGCCGCCGAGGGTGCCGATGTCCTCACCCATGAGCACCACTTTGGGGTCGTTCTCCAGGGACTTCCGCAGGCCCGCGTTGATGGCGCGGGCAAAGGTCATCTGGGTCATCAGCGTGCACCTTCTTCTGAAACGGCTCCTGCGGGATCCCCGAAGGTGGCCAGGTAACGGGCGTAGTGGTCCTGCTGCCGGTCCAGCCAGGAGTTGGGCGTGCTGTAGACGTTCTTGAAAACGTCCAGGGGCTCCGGGTCCGGCATGGTGGTGCAGCCCGTCCGCATCTCCCGTGCCACGGCGTCGGCCTTGTCCTTAACCTGCTGCTGCAGTTCCGCGGTCAGCAGGCCCTTCCGCTCGAGTAGAGCGGCGATCCGGCTGATCGGGTCCCGGGCCGCCCAGTCCTCGAGCTCGTTGGCGTCGCGGTAGCGCGTTGGGTCATCCGCCGTGGTGTGCGGGCCCATGCGGTAGCTGACGGCCTCGATGAACGTGGGGCCGCCGCCGCGGCGGGCCCGGTCCAGGGCCACACGGGTGGCTGCCATCACGGCCAGGACGTCGTTGCCGTCAACCCGCAGGCTGGGGATGCCGAATCCGGCGGCCCTGTCGGCCAGCTGGATGTGCGACTGGAGCCGGACGGGCTCGGAGATGGCCCAGTGGTTGTTGGTGCAGAAGAACACCACGGGCACCTGGAAGCTTGCCGCGAAGACCATGGCCTCGTTGACATCGCCCTCGCTGGTGGCGCCGTCACCGAAATAGGTCACGGCCACGGAATCGGCGCCGTCATTCTGGATGCCCATTGCATAGCCGGTGGCGTGGAGGGTCTGGGCGCCGATGATGATCTGCGGGGTGGCCATGTTGATGGTGTAGGGATCCCAGCCCGAGGACGCAGTGCCGCGCCATACCCGGAGGATGTCCGTCAGGTCCACTCCCCGGCAGTAGGCCACCCCGTTCTCCCGGTAGCTGGAGAACACAAAGTCGTCCGTGCGGAGCGCCCGGCCCGAACCGATCTGCGCGGCTTCCTGCCCCAGCAGCGGCGGCCACAGTCCGAGTTCGCCCTGCCGCTGCAGGGCGGTTGCCTCGACGTCGATGCGCCGGATCACGGTCATGTCCTCGTAGAGGGAACACAACTGCTCGTCAGTGACGTCCCTGACCCAATAGTCGAACTCCGGGTGGCTGATCCGCTCACCGGAAGGGGTGACCAGTTGGACCAGATCCCGTCCCTGCCCCTGGGGGTGCCGGGCGCTGTTGGAGGCGGCTGGTCCGCCCTGGCCCGTTTCGCCTGTAGACACGATAGCCCGCAACCTTCTTACGTCGTTGACCCGCGGTTTTGGGACTTGTGGCCCCTTCGGCCGCCGGCCGCCCGGGCGCCGTTGCCCCGGATATTTGTGACCCTACTCACAATGCTCAGGAGGTACAACTACCGGCGCGATCGCTGAGCAAAATGCTCTGCGGAAGGGCACGGGACCGTGCTAGCGTTGCGCATTATGCAAGCCTTGGATGGCACCGACGCCCGCCTGCTCTCTGCCCTGGCCCAGGATGCCCGGCAAACGGTGGTGGCACTGGCCCAGAAGCTTGGCCTCTCCCGGAACACCGTGCAGGCGCGGATGGCGCAGCTGGAGAAGAAACACGTCTTCCTGTCCTTCGAACGGCGCATCAATCCGGCGGCCCTGGGCTACCCGCTGATGGCCTTCATCTCCGTCCATGTCCAGCAGCAGCGGCTCGCCCTGCTGGCGAAGGAGCTCGCTGACATTCCCGAGATCCTCGAGGGCTATGGCCTGACGGGTTCGGCGGACCTGCTGCTGCGCGTGGTGGCGGTGGATGCCGAGGACCTATTCCGGATCAACGGGAAAATTTTGGCGTGCGATGGCGTGGACCGGACCGACACGGCGCTTGCCATGGGAGAGCTTATTCCCTTCCGTGTCCAGCCCCTCCTTGAACGTGGTCCCGGGCGGGCTTAGCAGCCGGCGCACTTTTGCGGAAGGCACGACGCCGGCGGCCGGGCTGGAGCACGACGCCGGCGGCCCGCGCTATAGGCTGAATGCCAGTTAATCGGCGGGGCAGGCACAGCGCCCCGCATCCAGGCGGTGCCATGCACCATTTTCCGGAAAGGCTCCACCTTGAGCACTCCCCAGGAACCGTTTCAGCCGGGCCGCGCCGGCGCCGCGTCCCCGCAGCTGGCACATCCTCCGCACTACGGGCAGGCCCCGGGGTCCCCCTTCGGGCTCCCGGGGCAGCCCCCGCCGAGGAGCCGGCGGAAACTGTGGATCATCCTGGCGGGCGCCGGCGGCGTCCTGCTGCTGGTGGTCCTGGGCATCGTCATTCTGGTTAACGTGGTGGGCAGTGCCACCAACCAGGCCAGGGGCCTGGCTGACGGTTTCACCAGACTGGTCCTTGCCGGGGACAGCTCCAAGGCCTATGACGAGTACCTCGACCCCGCGCTCCAGGAGCAGCTGTCCAAGGAGGCCTTCATTGAAGGCGTCAACAGCCTAGAGATGGATGAAACCTGCACGCCGGACTACAGCGACCTCGAGGTGGCCACCGAGAACGGCGTTAAGTCCGCGGATGTTGCCGGCCTGATCACCTGCGACGGCAAAAACGTGGACCTTGCCTACCGCTTCGAGGGCACTGACGATCTCAAGATGACCAATATCAAGCTGCGGCCGGCAGCGTAGTCCCGGCCGGCACAACAAAGCCTCCGCACCGGGGAACTGCTCCCCTGTGCGGAGGCTTTGTTGTTGCTGCCGTCAGCTCAGTGGTCGACGGCCTTTTCGGCACCCACCCCCGTAAGGGAGCGGACTTCCATTTCGGCCTGCTTGGCGGTGTCCTCCCGCTTCTTGTCGAGCGTCGTTCCGAGCCAGCCCAGGAAGAAGGCGAGGGGGATGGACACGATGCCCGGGTTGCTCAGCGGGAAGAGTGCGAAGTTGACGTCCTTGATCATGGATGTTGCTCCGCCGGAAACCACCGGCGAGAAGATGATCAGGATGATCGCGGAACCCAGGCCGCCGTACATGCTCCAGACTGCACCCTGGGTGGTGAACTTCCGCCAGAACAGCGAGTAGACGATCGTGGGCAGGTTGGCGGAGGCGGCGACGGCGAATGCGAGCGCCACGAGGAACGCCACGTTCTGTCCGTTGGCAAGAATGCCGCCCAGGATGGCGAGGACGCCGATGACCACAACGGTGCGCCGGGCCACCTTCACCTCGGTGTCGGCGTCGGCCTTGCCCTTGGAAATGACGCTGGCGTAGATGTCATGGGCAAAGGAGGCGGCAGCCGTGATGGTCAGGCCGGCCACGACGGCGAGGATGGTGGCGAAGGCCACGGCCGAGATGAAGCCCAGCAGCAGCGGCCCACCCAGGTAGAAGGCCAGCAGCGGGGCGGCCGAGTTCACGCCGCCCGGTGCGCCCTTGATGGTCTCGGCACCAACCAGGGCAGCTGCACCGTAACCAAGCACCAGGGTGAAGAGGTAGAACAGGCCGATCAGCCAGATTGACCACACCACGGACTTGCGGGCTTCCTTGGCCGTGGGGACCGTGTAGAAGCGCATGAGTACGTGCGGCAGCGCTGCGGTGCCCAGGACCAGGGCGAGGCCGAGTGACATGAAGTCGATCTTCGAGGTTTCCGTCTTGCCGTACTGCAGGCCGGGATTCAGGACGGCAGGGTTGTTGGCCGTCTCCACTGCGGCGCCCAGAAGGCTGGAGAGGTTGAAGCCGTAGATGGCCAGGACCCAAATGGTCATGACGGCTGCGCCTGCGATGAGCAGGATGGCCTTGATGATCTGCACCCAGGTGGTGCCCTTCATGCCGCCGATCAGGACGTACATGATCATCAGGGCGCCGACGACGATGATCACCAGGGCTTGTCCGCCCCAGTCGCTGATGCCAAGGAGCAGGGAGATCAGGCTGCCTGCGCCTGCCATCTGGGCCAGGAGGTAGAAGAAGCAGACGGCGAGCGTGGAGATGGCCGCGGCGATGCGGACGGGCCGCTGCTTCAGCCGGAAGGACAGCACATCGGCCATGGTGAACTTGCCGGTGTTGCGCAGGAGCTCGGCCACGAGCAGGAGTGCCACGAGCCAGGCCACCAGGAATCCGATGGAGTACATGAAGCCGTCATAGCCGTTGATGGCGATGGCGCCGGTGATGCCAAGGAATGAGGCTGCGGAGAGGTAGTCGCCGGCGATGGCGGTTCCGTTTTGCGAGCCGGTGAAGGAGCGGCCGGCGGCGTAGTAGTCCGCGGCGGTTTTGTTGTTCCGGCTGGCGCGCAGCACGATCACCATGGTCACGGCCACGAAGATGCCGAAGATTCCCATGTTGAGCAGCGTGGTGTCCTTGAGGGCGGCGACGTCCACCGCTGTTGCGATGCCGATCATTTGCTTGCTCCGCTCACTCGGTTGCCGTGCTTATCAAATTCGTGCCCCTCGATTTCGTCCCGGATTTCCTTCGCGATGGGGTCCAGCCGCTTGTTGGAGTAGTGGACATACCAGCCGGTGATGGCAAACGTCGACACGAACTGGAGCAGGCCGAGGATCAGGCCTACGTTGATGTTGCCCCAGACCTTGGTGGACATGAAGTCCACGGCGTAGTCGGCGAGCAGGACGTATGCGAAGTACCACAGCAGGAATGCGACTGCCATGGGAAAGACAAAGCTGCGGTGACGCTTGCGCAGTTCCTTGAACTGCTCCGTCGACTGGACCTGCTCGAAGTCCACGGACGCCGCTGCGTCCGGAGTGTGGGCATCGTTACCCATCGTTCCTCCTCGTTGAGACTTGCCTGAACACACCCAACGGCAGGCCCGGAAGACGGGATACCGCAAATGTGACTGCAATCACTCTGCGGGCTGCATCGCGCCAGTTCCAGAGCCTGCAGGCCTGCGGGCGCTCAACGGTCGGGATGCTGCGACAAACGGCACCCGCGGCTACGCTGGGCACCATGCCGGACTCCCCCCTCCTGACCGCCGCGGCCGTGGCCGTCATCGCCATGGCCATCGCCGTCGTCGTCGGCGTGGGACTCAAGGTGCTCAGGTCCTTCCGCGACCTGGGCACCGATGCGGAACGCGCCACCTACCACACCCTGCATGCCGCTTCCCAGGCAGGCCAGCACCTGCGCCGGGGCCTCAACCCCGCCGGCGCTGCCAAGGCCAGCCGCCAGCTGCGCACCCTGCTGGGCTGTGACGCCCTGGCCATCATGGACACCTCCGGAGTACTGGCGTGGGACGGTGCCGGCGAGGACCTGAAGCCGCGGATGATGGACCTTGCTGCCGGAGTCCTGGCCAGCGGCCGCACGGCTGTCCTTCCCGCCGGGGACGCCGGCGGGGCCACGGAGGCCACCGGCGGCCCGCTTGCCGCCGTGATCGCACCGGTGCGTGCCGGCACCCGGGTGGTGGGCGCCGTCGCCGCCTTCGCTCCCGCCGCCGGCGCGGGGCTGGTCAGGGCCACCAGCGAGGTGGCGGACTGGGTGGCCGTGCAGGTGGAACTTGCGGAGCTGGACGCCTCCCGCACCCAGCTGATGGAGGCCGAGGTGCGGGCCCTTCGCGCGCAGATCAGCCCGCATTTCATCTACAACTCGCTCAATGCCATCGCATCCTTCATCAACACCGACCCCGCCCGCGCCCGGGAGCTGGTGGTTGAGTTCGCCGACTTCACCCGGTACTCGTTCCGGCGGCACGGGGACTTCACCACGCTGGCTGAGGAACTCCGCTGCATCGACCGGTACCTGCTGCTGGAACGCGCCCGGTTTGGTGAACGGGTGCAGGTCAGCCTGCGGGTGGCACCGGAAGTGCTCAGCACCGTTATCCCGTTCCTCAGCCTGCAGCCGCTGGTGGAGAACGCGGTCCGGCACGGGCTCGAGGCCAAGGAGGGGCCGGGACACATCAGCATCACCGCCAACGACGCCGGCGCGTTCGCGGAGGTGACCATCGAGGACGACGGCGTGGGCATGGATCCGGAGCAGCTGCAGTCCATGCTGGCCGGCCACACAGACGGCGAGCATGTGGGCCTGCGCAACGTCGATGCCCGCCTCCGCCAGGTCTACGGCAACGACCACGGTCTGGTCATCGAGACCGCGCCCGGCGAAGGAACCCTGATCACCATGCGGGTCCCCAAGTCCCAGCCCGGGCACGATGCGTGACCCTGCCCGGACCGCCGGCGCCTTGCCCCTGCTCCGGAAAGCTACCCTAGGAGCATGATTAACGTCCTCGTCGTTGATGATGAGCTGCCTGCCGTAGAGGAACTGGCCTTCCTGCTGGGCAAGGACGAGCGCGTGGGCAAAATCCTCCGGGCCACCTCCGGCAGCGATGCGCTCAAAGCGCTCGCCTCCGCCAGTGTTGACGCCGTCTTCCTGGACATCCACATGCCGGCGGTGTCCGGCCTGGACATTGCCCGTGCCATCGCCGGGAGCAGCCGCCCGCCCGCCGTCGTGTTCGTGACGGCGGACGAGGACCACGCACTGGACGCCTTCGAACTCGCGGCAGTGGACTACCTGCTCAAGCCCGTGCGGGTGGAACGCCTGTCACGCTGCGTGGGGCGCATCAGTGAGCTGCGCGACGGCGGCGCCGCCCCGGAGATGATCACGGTGGACCTGGGCGGGACCACCAAGATGATCAGGCGCGACGACGTGACGTACGTCCAGGCGCAGGGGGACTATGCGAGGCTCCACACCGCCGAAGCCAGCTACCTGATCAGGGTCCCGCTGGCGGACCTCGAACAGCAGTGGGCGGATGCGGGGTTTATCCGGACGCACCGGTCCTACCTCGTGGCCCTCAAGCACGTGACCTCGATGAAGCTCGCCGCGGACGGACCCAGCGTCACCGTGGCGGGCGCAGGCCTTCCCATCAGCAGGCGGCACCTGCCCACGGTCCGGGAAAAGCTTGAGGCCACCCGGATCAGGCCCAATACATGACCAGGGTGCGGGTGACGGCTCCGCGGACAGCGGCGCGTCCGGCCAAGGAGACGAGGGAGGCCGCGCAGGACTCGGAAGTGGGCCAGGTGTTCGTCAGGTCCCTGATCAGGTCCCAGCTGCGGCTGGCCCTGGTGGTGGCTGCAGGTTTCCTGCTGATCCTTTGCGCCTTCCCCCTGCTGCTCGCAGCGGTCCCCGGCCTGGCGGAAACCCGGGTGGCCGGCATTCCGTTCGCCTGGCTGCTGCTGGGGGCCGGCATCTATCCTGTCATCGGGCTCAGCGCGTGGCTGTACATCCGGACTGCGGCGCGCAACGAGGCCCGCTACCGCGACCTGGCCGAGGACCAGTGAGGGCTCCGTGAACCCCGGAGTGGCGATAGCTGCCCTGGTAGGGGTGTCCGTGGCCACCGCGGTCATCGGTTTCTACGGCCTGCGGATTTCACGGACCACGGGTGACTTCTATGTTGCCTCCCGGACGGTCCGGCCGTGGTGGAACGCCTCCGCCATCGGCGGCGAGTACCTTTCCGCCGCCAGCTTCCTGGGAGTTGCCGGCCTGATCCTGCTGTCCGGCACGGATGCGCTGTGGTTTCCGGTGGGCTACACGGCCGGGTACCTGATGCTGCTGCTCTTCGTGGCCGCACCGCTGCGGCGGTCCGGGGCCTACACCATCCCGGACTTCACCGAGGCCAGGCTTGACTCCCTGCCGGTCCGAAAAGTGACCAGCCTAGTGGTGGTGCTGGTGGGCTGGCTGTACATTGTGCCCCAGCTCCATGGCGCTGCCCTCACCATCCGCATCACCACGGGCCTGCCGTCCTGGGTAGGATCCGTGGCGGTGGTGATTGTTGTGTGCCTCACCGTGGTGGCGGGCGGCATGCGCTCCATCACGTTCGTCCAGGCGTTCCAGTACTGGCTCAAACTCACCGCGCTGGCCGTGCCCATCCTGTTCATCATCTTTGTCCTTGCCGGCAGCGGGACCGCCCCGCTCGCCCCGCCGTCGGTCAACCCCACCGGCGCGCCCCCTGCCGGCCTCTACCAGAACGTCTCGCTCCTGGTGGCCCTCCTGTTCGGAACCCTGGGCCTGCCGCACGTCCTGGTGCGCTTCTACACCAACCCGGACGGGCAGTCCGCCCGCCGCACCACGCTGATCGTCCTGGGCCTGCTGTCCGTGTTCTACCTGTTCCCTACCGCGTACGGGCTGGTGGGACGCATGTTCGCTCCCGGCCTGGCTACTGCGGGCCAGGCCGACGCCATGGTGCTGCTGCTCCCGGGGGAACTGGTGGGCGGAACGGCCGGGGACCTGTTGTCAGCCCTGGTGGTGGCGGGAGCCTTCGCCGCGTTCCTGTCCACCACGTCCGGGCTGGTGGTTTCCCTGGCCGGCGTCATCAGCCAGGACGTCCTGGGGGCAGGTGTGGGCAGCTTCCGGCTGGCAGCAGTCATTTCCGCCGTGGTGCCGCTGGGCTTTGCGTTCATGACCGATTCGTTCGCCCTCGCCGGGAGCGTCGGGCTGGTGTTCGCATTCACGGCCTCAACGGTCTGCCCGGTACTGCTGCTGGGCATCTGGTGGCGCGGGCTGACCGACGCCGGCGCCATCGCCGGGATGCTGACCGGCGGGGTCCTGTGCGGCGGGGCAATGATCGCCGGAGCCCTGGCCGGGGCAGCCAGCACGCCCGGCTGGCTGGCCCAGCCGGCGGCGTGGACGGTTCCCGCCGCCTTTGCGGTGATGGTCATCGTGTCCCGCGCAACGTCGCAGCGGATCCCCAAAACCATGTCGAAGGTGATGACCCGGCTGCACACCCCCGAGCGGCCGCTGGCCACCGAACGCTGAGGCGGGCCGGCAGGATCAGTCGATGGCAGCCATGAGCTCGACGACCCGGTCCAGGAAGGCATCCACCTGGGCTTCCTCGTACCCGTCGCGGCCCGCGGCGGGGCGGAAGACCGCCCGGCGGACGCTGTCCACGCTGAGCGGCTTGTCCTGCTCGAGGTAGGCGATGAGCTCACGGCACAGCCGGTCGACGTCGGCCGTGTTGTAGCTGCGGGCCTTCTTCTTGGCGGGGCGGCGGAAGCGGTCGCCGTCCGGCCGGTGCAGGCGGCCGCGCAGGATGCCCGAGAGGTGTCCGATCTCGCGCAGCCAGGCTTCCTCGCCGCTGGCAGCGATCAGCTCATCACGTTCCCTGCGTGCGAAGGCATCCTCGAGCCGGTCCAGTGCGGCATCCACGATGGCCGCGGAGTATCCGCCTTTGACCGGATCGAAGGAGACAGCCCGCACATCCGAGCTGTTGATGGGCTGCGGCGCTGATTCCGGGTTCTCCAGCGATACGCGCGCCTGCTGCAGGAACTGGTCCACCTGTTTGGCGTTGTAGCCGTATTCGCCGCGCTGGACGCGCTCAAAGGACGCAGGGATCTGCCGATGAATGTCCAATGCCACTTTGCTTCCTTCAATGCTCTTCAGCGGTGGTGCTTTCTGCACCAGCTTATTTGTGCCGGGGGTTCTCTGCAGGTCCGGCAGGGTTTGTGTCAGGCGACGGACACCAGTCCGTACAGGATGAACGCGGCCGGGGACGCGAACACGATTGAGTCGAGCCTGTCCATGACTCCCCCGTGCCCGGGCAGGATGCTGCTCATGTCCTTGATGCCCAGTTCGCGCTTGACCATCGATTCCGCGAGGTCGCCCGCCGTGGAAGCCGCCACCAGGCCGACCGCCAGGACGACACCCACCCACCAGGGCTGGTCCAGCACATACAGGCAGGCCAGGATTCCAATGAGAATGGCCCCGCCGATGGAGCCGGCGAATCCTTCCCAGGACTTCTTGGGACTGATCTTGGGCGCCATGGGGTGCTTGCCCAGGGACGCACCCACCAGGTATCCGAAGGTGTCGTTGGAGACCACCAGCAGGAGCATCACGGCCACCTGCCACGCGCCGTGGGGAACCGTTCCGCCCGGCCAGAGGCCCAGGGGCGTTGCACCGCCGGCCGCGTGCAGCGGCAGGATGGCGAAGCTGATGAAGAACGGCACCCAGCCGAGCGTGAAGACGCCGGCGAAGATGCTGTTGGCGGAACCTGCCGCGCTTTCGATGGACCGCCACAGGAGCACGGCCACTGAGCTCAGCAGCATCGCGAACAGGAGGCTCTCGATGCCTCCGAGGTAGGCGGCAAACGGCATGGCGACAGTACCCGTCATGACCGGGATGATGGGCATCCTGGTGCCGTTGGCCTCCAGGGCGCGGTAGATTTCCCACACGCCGAAAATGGCGAAGGTGGTGGTGACCGCTACGAAGGCAAGCGGGAGGAGCAGCAGTCCGCCCAGTACGGCGAAGAGCATGGCCAGGCCCACCACGACGGCGGCAGGGAGGTTCCTCCCTGCCTTCGGCGTCGGGTTGCTCCTGGGCTGCTTCCCCCGTATGCGCGCCCTGGATGCCGGGGCCTGATCTGCCTGGCCCATCAAACTTCGAGCAGCTCTGCTTCCTTGCGCTTGAGCAGCTCATCGATGCCGTCAACATGCGCCTTGGTGAGGCTGTCCAGTTCCTTCTCGGCCCGGGTGCCTTCGTCTTCGCCGGCTTCGCCGTCCTTGACCAGGCGGTCCAGGGTTTCCTTGGCCTTGCGGCGGATGTTGCGGATGGAGACCTTGGCGTCCTCGCCCTTGGTCTTGACGATCTTGACGTATTCCTTGCGGCGTTCCTTCGTCAGTTCCGGGATGGTGATCCGGATGACGTTGCCGTCGTTGGACGGGTTGGCGCCGACCTCGGAATCACTGAGCGCACGTTCGATATCCCGCAGCGCCGTCTTGTCGAAGGGTGTGATGAGGATCGTGCGGGCGTCCGGGATGGCGAACGAGGCGAGCTGCTGCAGCGGGGTGGGTGACCCGTAGTACTCCACCAGGACCTTGTTGTACAGGCCCGGGTTGGCACGCCCGGTGCGGACGGAAGCGAAGTCTTCCTTGGCTACCTCTACGGCCTTGTCCATCTTTTCTTCGGCTTCGAGCAAGGTTTCTTCGATCACGGTCTCTCCTCAGATTCTGGTGCAGTCCGGGGCGCCGGGTCCATGCACAAACGTGGTTCTTTGATGCCGGCCCGCCCCCGCCCGCAGGGGCAGGAACGGAACAGTCCTGAAATCATCCTAGCTGTAGCTAGGTGGTGACCAGCGTGCCCAGCTTTTCGCCGAGGATGGCCCTGGTGACGTTGCCTTCGCCTTCCATGCCGAAGACCACCATGGAAAGGTCGTTGTCCTTGCACATGGTCATGGCGGTCTGGTCCATGACCCGGATGTCGCGGCGGAGGGCGTCGTCGTAGCTAAGGGTTTCCAGCCGCTCGGCGGTGGGGTCCTTCTTGGGGTCGGCGGTGTAGACGGCGTCCACGCCGCTCTTGGCCATCAGGACAACGTCGGCGTGGACCTCGAGGGCCCGCTGGGCGGCGACGGTGTCGGTGGAGAAGTACGGCAGGCCCGCGCCGGCACCGAAGATGACCACGCGGCCCTTTTCCATGTGGCGGATGGCACGGCGGGGAATGTAGGCCTCGGCGACCTGGCCCATGGTGATGGCGCTCTGGACCCGGGTTTCGACGCCGGCCTGTTCCAGGAAGTCCTGGAGGGCAAGGCAGTTCATCACGGTGCCGAGCATGCCCATGTAGTCCGCGCGGGAACGGTCCATGCCGCTCTGGGAGAGCTCCGCACCGCGGAAGAAGTTGCCGCCGCCGACGACGATGGCCACCTCCACCTGGGGAACGGCTGCAGCGATCTGCTTGGCGACGTCGCGGACGGTCTCGGGGTCAACGCCCAGCTTTCCGCCGCCGAAGACTTCACCTGAAAGCTTCAAGAGGACCCGGCGTCGGCTTTTCTCTGGCTGGATTACAGTGTTGACGGCTTCCATGATGCCTTCCCGTTGGTGGACTCTAAAAAGGTTATCCTGCTGCGCGGCCAAAGGTCTTATTCCGGCCTGTCCCATACGGGGGCCTCCTCCGCGCATGCAAAAGGGGCGGCCACCGAAGTGGCCACCCCCTTGCAGTTTCGGCTAGGAGCCGACGCGGAAACGCGTGAACGCGGTTCCCTTGACACCGGCCTCTGTGAGGACCTGCGCCACGGACTTCTTGGCGTCCTTCGCGAATGCCTGGTCAACCAGGACCTCACCCTTGTAGAAGCCGGTAACGCGGCCTTCCACGATCTTGGTGAGCGCGGCCTCGGGCTTGCCCTCAGCCTTGGCGGTCTCTTCGGCGATGCGGCGCTCGGACTCGACCAGGTCGGACGGGACGTCCTCGCGGGTCAGGTAGTTCGGAGCCATGGCAGCGATGTGGACTGCGACGTCGTGAGCTGCGGTGGCAGCGGCTTCGCCTTCACCGTCAACGGCGAACAACACGCCAACCTGGGCCGGAAGGTCCTTGGAGGTCTTGTGCAGGTAAGCGTCAACCGTTGCGCCCTCAATGCGGGAGATGCGGCGGACAACAACCTTTTCGCCCAGGACAGCGCCTTCTTCGACGACGACCTCGGAGAGGGGCTTGCCGTCAACATCGGTGGCGAGCAGGGTCTCGAGGTCGGCAGCGCCGGACTCGACGGCCACGGCCAGGACCTTGTCGGCCAGCTGGATGAACTTGTCGGCCTTGGCCACGAAGTCGGTCTCGCAGTTGACCTCGATCATGACGCCGACGCCGTTGCTGACCTTGGCGGCCACCAGGCCTTCAGCGGTGGAGCGGCCTTCACGCTTGGTAGCGCCCTTGAGGCCCTTGATACGGATGATTTCGATGGCCTTCTCGGCGTCACCGTTGGCCTCGTCAAGAGCCTTCTTGACGTCCATCATGCCGGCGCCGGTGCGCTCGCGCAGGGCCTTGATGTCCGCGGCAGTGTAGTTCGCCATGTGAACCCCTCTGTCTAGAAATGTGTGGTGGTGTACGGACTGACAGGACGGCAGCCCACGGGTGGGCCGCCATCCTGTCAGCAGCTCCGGCGCTGCAGGCAGCGCCGGAAAATCCGGATGTACTTGTGTTACTTGGCGTCTTCGGCGGGAGCCTCGGCAGCGGCCGGAGCTTCCTCGGCAGCCGGAGCAGCAGCCTCTTCAGCGGCCGGAGCGGCAGCCTCTTCAGCCTTGCTGCCTTCGAGGAGCTCGCGCTCCCATTCAGCCAGGGGCTCTTCCGGAGCTTCGGCAGCACCGGTGCCGCGGTTGTTGCGGGCGATGAGGCCCTCGGCAACGGCGTCGGCAACAACGCGGGTGAGGAGGTTCACGGAGCGGATGGCGTCGTCGTTGCCCGGGATCGGGAAGTCGACTTCGTCAGGATCGCAGTTGGTGTCCAGGATGGCCACAACGGGGATGTTCAGCTTCTTGGCCTCGTCAACGGCGAGGTGTTCCTTCTTGGTGTCCACGATCCAGAGCACGGACGGTGCCTTGGTCAGGTTGCGGATACCGCCAAGGTTGGTTTCCAGCTTGGTGAGTTCACGGCGAAGGAGCAGCAGTTCCTTCTTGGTGTACGCGGAACCGGCGACGTCGTCGAAGTCGATCTCTTCGAGTTCCTTCATGCGCTGGATGCGCTTGGAGACGGTCTGGAAGTTGGTCAGCATACCGCCAAGCCAACGCTGGTTAACGTACGGCTGGCCGACGCGGGTGGCCTGCTCGGCGATCGCTTCCTGGGCCTGCTTCTTGGTGCCGACGAAGAGAACGGTGCCGCCGTGTGCAACGGTGGCCTTCACGAACTCGTAGGCACGGTCGATGTAGGACAGCGACTGCTGCAGGTCAATGATGTAGATGCCGTTGCGCTCGGTGAAGATGAAGCGCTTCATCTTCGGGTTCCAACGGCGGGTCTGGTGTCCAAAGTGGACGCCGCTGTCAAGCAGCTGGCGCATGGTTACGACGGGCATGCCGGCGCTCCTTCCGGCAGGTCATTCATGAGAGAGCCCATGGCTCTCTTACCCTGCCAATAGTTGACGGTTGATTAGCGTGGCCCAGGCCGGGCCGTGCTCCTGGCATCCACCATGCTTCCCATCAGGACGATGGTCCTGACCGCAGGAGGCCTGATCCCCCGTCAGCGAGGCCGGAGCGTCGCTTGCAGGAGGGCTGGATGCGCGTAGTCAGCTGCTGCTCCCCCACACTCCTGAATGAGATGTGCCGACGCATTCCGGACACGGGCATATACCGTTGGAAAGACCACTGGGATATCCGCCGGACCGAAAGCATTGAGGGCGCAGCAAACTGCTCCACCAAGTGTACTACAGGCACCCTCAGCAGGAGGACACTGACGAGGACAGTGACGACGCCGGCACGGGGCTTGTCCACATAGCCGGCGTGGGCACTCCCGGCGCCTTTGAAACGGGAGCAATCTGGTGGCATGAAACCATCACGGCAGCTCGCGGCCCTTCTCCTGCTGCCGGCCTTGCTGACCCCGGCCGGCGCGCCCCTGGCGTTCGGGCCGGCCTATTCCGTGCAGCAGGCGGGGCATTCCCCTGCGGGCGCCAGCTCCCCGGCGGTGGCCGTGCCTTCGTGGCAATGGCCGCTCGCCCCGCGCCCGCAGGTGCTGCGGCATTTCGATCCCCCGCCCAAGCCCTGGCTCAGCGGCCACCGCGGCGTTGATTTGGGAGCAACGGCCGACGGCGCACCGGTCACTTCCCCGGCGGCGGGTACCGTCAGCTTCGTGGGCATGGTGGTGGACCGGCCGGTGATCACCATCGACCACGGGGATGGGCTGCGGAGCAGCTTCGAGCCGGTGGACAGCACCCTGGCCGCCGGAACCCCAGTGGCGGAGGGCCAGGTTATCGGCACTGCGCTTCCCGGGCACTGCTTTACCGTGCCCTGTGTCCACTGGGGCGTCCGGCGCGGGGAAGATTACGTGGATCCGCTGCAGTTCGTGATGGACCTGAGGCCATCGGTCCTGCTGCCCCTGGACTCCTAGGGAGCAGCAGGCCGGACGAGGCCTGCCATGGACCCTAGACGATAGCGGAGATCCCGGTGATGGCCCTGCCGGTCACCAGCGTGTTGATCTCGTGCGTTCCTTCGTAGGAATAGATAGCTTCTGCATCCGCAAAGATTTTGGCCATCTCAAAGTCCGTCACAATGCCGTTGCCGCCCAGCAGGCTCCTGCCGATCGCCACGCTCTCACGCATCCGCGCAGTGGTGAAAGCCTTAGCCAGGGCGGACTGCTCATCCTTGGCCTCGCCGGCGTCCTCCAGCTGGGAGAGCCGGACCATCATGCCCATGGAGCTGACGGCGTTGCCCAGGATCTGGACCAGCTGGCTTTGCACCAGCTGGAATGATGCCAGCGGCCGGCCGAACTGGTGGCGCTCCACCGCATAGCGCCGGGCCACGTCGAAGGCAGCCAGCTGCTGGCCGACGGCCTGCCAGGCCACACCGAGCCGGGTGACCTTCAGGACCTTGTTGACGTCGCGGAAGCTGTTGGCGTTGGCGAGCTTGAAGAAGTCGGGCACCACCACATTGTCCAGCTTGATGTCGGCGTTCTGGACGGTGCGGAGCGCAATCTTGTTCTCGATTTTGCTGGCGCTGAAGCCATCGAGTGACGTGTCCACCAGGAACCCCTTGACCTTGTCATCGGCGAGGTCGCGGGCGTAGACCACCACCCAGTCGGAGAAGGTTGCATTTCCAATCCAGCGCTTTTCTCCATTGAGGATCCAGGAGTCCCCTTCCCTGCGCGCCGCGGTGCGGGTTCCGCCCGCCACGTCCGATCCGCCAAGCGGCTCAGTGAGGCCAAAAGCCCCGATCTTCTTCATGCTGTAGATGTCCGGGAGCCACGCATCCTTCTGCTCCTGCGAAGCCAGCGCTTCGATGGAACCCGTGAACAGCCCGTCATGGACTCCCATGAAGGTGGAAATGGAGGTGTCGGCGCGTGTCACTTCGGCGTGGACCAGACCGGCGAACAGGTTGGAGTGGCCCTGCCGGTGGACGGGGCTGACCAGGTCGATGCCGGCAAGCTTCGGGATGAGGTCCATCGGGAACTCGCCCCGGTTCCAGCAGTCCACTGCGATAGGCCGCACTTCGCGGGCCAGGAACTCCCTGATCTCCGCCAGCCGGTCCCGTTCCTTGTCGCTCAGCAGTTGCTCGAAGGCGAAAAAGTCGCCATCCGCATAGGGAAGTTCGTTGAGGTCGGCAGCGGTGGTGGACATGGTTACCTCACAATGATCAGCGGTGACCGGAGCTCTCCAGGAAGGAGCACGGTAAGTTACTGCTCAGTAACATACCGCAGATCTAAGGCTTAAGAAAGAAAACCGCGGCTGGCATGCATGCCGGCCGCGGATTCCGCGTTGGGGGGTAGGGCTACTCGGACTTGAACCGAGGACCTTAGGATTATGAGTCCCGCGCTCTAACCAGCTGAGCTATAGCCCCTAGATGTCCCGAACCTCCCGCGATCGGTACGCGGTGGCAGGGCAAAATTACTCTAGCAAACCCGGGAAAGCGTTCAGACCACCTTGTCCTCGAAGCGCGCTCCGCGGTACAGGTCCTCGAAGGTCTGCAGCGTGCCATCGATGCTGTGGGGTTCCACCATCTGCCGGCTGGCCTGTCCCATGACGGCACGCTGATCGGCAGGGAGTTCCAGGACCATGGTGATCTTCTTGGCGAGGTCGTCGCTGTCGTTCGGCGTGAACAGGTAGCCGTTTTCGCCGTCGCGCACCAGGTGCGGCAGGGCCATGGCGTCCGCCAGCACAACAGGAGTGGAGGCAGACATCGCCTCGAGCGTGACCAGGGACTGCAGCTCCGCCGTTCCCGGCATGCAGAACAGGTCGGCCTGGATGTAGGCCCGGCGCAGTTCCTCGTCACTGGCGAGGCCCAGGAACTTTACCCGGTCCGTCATGCGCAGCCGGCGGACCAGCTCCTCCAGGGAGGAGCTCACCTCGCCGCCGCCAACAATTTCAAGGTGGACGTTGAGTTCCGGCGGAGTCTTGCTGACTGCTTCGATGAGCACATCCACGTGCTTCTCCTCGGCCAGCCGCCCGGCAAACATCACGGTTGGGTGCGGGTGGGGTTCGATCTGCTCGCCGGGCTGGAGCTCGTAGGCGGCAGAGTCAATGCCGTTGGACAGCGGCAGCACTTTGCGCAGGAAGGCGTGCTGGTGCATGGCCTTGGCGGCAAGCGGGGTGGGCGTAGTGACCACGTCCGCCTTGCCCATGACCTTGCCCATGTCCTTCCAGGAGATCCGGCCGATGATGTCCTTGAACCACTGGGGAAACGGCAGGAACGGGTTGAGGTTCTCCGGCATGAAGTGGTTGGTGGCCACGATCCGGACGCCGCGTTTCACGGCCTCGTATAGGACGTGCTCGCCGATCATGTAGTGGCTCTGGATGTGCACCACGTCTGGTTTCACCCGGTCGAAGAGGAGGCTGATCTCCTTCTTGATTTCCCAGGGAAGGCAAATCCGGAAGTACTCGTGCGTGGGGACGCCGTGGGAGCGGAGCCTGTGGACTGTCCCTTCGGGCCGAAACTCCGTGAAGCTCTTTCCGTTGTCCGCGCGGCAGGCCAGCACATGGACGTTGTGCCCGCGGCCGGTCATTCCCTTGGCCAGGCGGTAGCCGAACTGTGCTGCTCCGTTGATGTGGGGCGGGTATGTGTCTGCAGCGATCAGGATGGTCAAGGGACGCTGGTCTGCGGGCGTGGTCACGTGGAGAGCTCCTGATGGTCACGGTGCGCACAGCATGTACTGGCAGCACAGTTGGCCGCTGGCGCGGTGGCGCCTGGCCTCGTGGTGAAACTTGCTTGCGTAGATAACGGGCGGGATCTGGTGGTCAGTGGCTAGCGGCTCGCCCGGCCCACGGCCTTCCGCGCGTCCTTTTTGCGCTTCGTGACCTCAGGATGGTGCCTGGAAAGGGCGATCACCCCAACGATAGCAAGGGAGGCAGCGGTTCCCATGGCAATGGCCATCACGGCGTGGACATCCGGCCGCAGTTCGCCGAGGATCACAATGCCGATGGCTATTCCCACCAGGGGATCAATGACGGTCAGTCCTGCGATCACCAGGTCCGGCGGACCCGACGAGTAGGCGCTCTGGACAAACCAGGACCCCAGCCCGCCCGCGGCGATGAGGGCCACCACGGAGTACCACTGCACGTTCAGCAGGAACAGCCCGTTCGGATCGAGCAGGTGCTTGCCGATGATCCGGGTCAGGACGGCCACGAACCCGAAGAGGACCCCGGCGCCGAGGATATAGACGAAGGCGTTGATCCGGTGCCTGAACATCACGGCCAGGGTGCCGAAGAGACCGACGGCGAGGGCCAGCAGCAGCACGATGGTGATCTCGTCAGCGACGTTTACGTCGTGGTTTTCCTGCGTGACGTTGACCGCCAGGAGGACGAAGAGCGCAGAGCCCGTCACGCAGGCCGCGATGGCCACCACCGTTGCCCGGTTGATGGTGAGGTTCTGGTCCTTGGCATTGATGACGGTGGTGATCACCAGGGCGATCGCGCCAATGGGCTGCACCACAGTGAGCGGTGCGGACACGAGTGCCACGGCGTTCATGGCCATGCCGGCACACAGGAGTAGGAGGCCAAACACCCAGCGGGGATTTCGCAGCAGGCGCAGGAAGCCGTTCGAGCTCAGGGCCAGGCCGCCAGTGTCGGCTTTGACGGCGCTCCCCTGGCGCTGCGCACCAAGGGCCAGGCAGAACGCGCCAACCAGCGCAAGCCCGACTGCCAGCCATACCATCAGGCGGTCCCGTCGCCGTGCTGTGCCTGCATTCTGCCCTTTCGCAGGATGGCCCAGAAGTAGTTGTAGGCGGCGATCCAGTGGCCGATCAACCCCAGGCCCAGGACTATCCACGCGGTGACGAACAATTCGGTGGAGAACCCGGTGTCCAGGCGTGAGAGGACCAGCATGGGGGTCCCCAGCAGCAGCAGGCCTGTGCGCACCTTGCCAACCACGCTCACGGGAAGGTCAGGGTGTCCACGGAAGAAAAACAGCGTCATGGTCAGCAGGACAGCGTCCGGAACCACCAAGGCGGCCAGGTAGAGCCAATGGACGACGCCGGCAATCACCAGCGTGACAGCGACCGCGATCAGCGCCAGCCGGTCGGCGATCGGGTCCAGGACCCTGCCAAGTTTCGAGGCTTGGTCAAACCGGCGGGCGATGTACCCGTCAACCCAGTCGGTGCTGGCCATAACGGCCAGGACCACAACGGCTGCACCGTATTCCTTCTGGGCCAGGACAAGCCAGATGAAGAGCGGCACCCCCATGAAGCGCACCACGGTCAGCAGGTTGGGAATGGTGAACACGAGGTCGTGGTCCACCTGGGGGCGTCCGGGACGGGAGCCGGCACCAATGAACTTCACCCCGTCCCCCCTTCCTTCCTGCTGCCCCCTGCGAGCGCTATTGCCGTTCCCTGAACTTCCGCGGCTGCCGAAGAGCCTGCCCTATCCCTGTGCTAGTACGTCCGGAGGAGCTTGCGCACCAGGACCAGGAAGACGGTTCCCGCGGCGATAAACGCTGCCAGCGGCTTCCAGCGTTGCTCCAGGTCCGCGGATCCGGACAACGCTGCGAATTTCCGGCCGGCAATATCCCTGCCGTGGCCGGCCAGGGCCTGGCCTTCGCGCAGTTTGTCCTGGGCGGTTGCCAGCAGGTACCTGCCCTGGGGCTTGACATCCAGTTCGGTGCCGAGTTCGTCGCGCACTTCGGTGAGGTGGTGGCGGCGCTGGCTGAGCCTGCGCACCAGCTCCGGTTCGGAGGCGTGCGGGAATTCCTTCTCGTGTTCAGCGGCCTTGGCTGCCTTCTCGGCCTTGGCCTTGGCAGCCGCTTCATCCTTTGCGGCCTTCGCCGCCTTGGCTTCGGGACTCTGCGGGTCAAGGACAGCCGGGTTGAACGCGGAGCCTTCTTTGACCACGCCGATATCGTGCTTGATGCCGCGGATGGTCTCTTCCGGCATGAGCGGCATGGCCTTCTTAATCTTCCGTGCCCCGATCAGGCCGCCGATCAGCGCTATCAGCAGGAAGGCCGCGGACACCAGGAGGGCGGCCAGCCAGGCGGGCATGATGGTTGCCAGTCCCATGATGGCCGCCACGATGAGGCCCACCACCAGGAAGAGGAGGAAAACGAGGGCGACGGCGAAAAAGGCAGCGGCGACTCCGACCTGGATTCCCTTGCGCTTCAGCTCAATCTTCGCGAAGGCGATTTCGTCATTGAGCTGGCGCGGCGCCAACCGGAAAAGGAGTTTAAGCGTCCTGGGCAGCGCAGTGATGCGCAATCCCTGGCTGGTACGCCCGCTGTGACGTCCGCTCATCGGTTCCGCCTTACTGGTTATGGGTCGAATCGGCTTCCGTGTGCTGCAGGAAAGTGCAGCTGCACAGTCCCCGCACCAAAACTATCATTCAGGTTCAGGGCGAACTTCGGGGCTTGCCGGGCGGCGTGGACTACAACGCTGCAAAATAGGCAGCGCCGGGCCTAGGATTGATCTCCGTGACCACTCCCAGCAATCCGGGCGACCTGTTGAGCCGCCGCCGGAAACTTTTGTACATCCTGCTGCTCGGCGCCCTGACGGCGTTGGGTCCGTTCACGATCGACCTTTACCTTCCCGCGTTCCCGGCCCTGGAGGCGAGCCTGGGCGTGACCGAGGCCCAGGTCCAGCTGACCCTCGCCGGCACCACCGTTGGATTCGCCATTGGCCAGCTGGTGGTGGGCCCGTTCAGCGACAGGTTCGGCCGCCGCACCCCGCTTATCCTGGCGACGGCGGTCCACATTGCAGCCTCCGTGGGCGCCGCCCTGTCCACTGACATCACCACCCTGGGCATTTTCCGCGTGCTGATGGGCGTGGGGGCTGCCGGCGGCGGCGTTGTGGCCATGGCCATGGTCCGGGACTTGTTTTCCGGATACGCCATGGTGAAGATGTTTTCCCGCATGGCGCTGGTGAACGGGCTGGCACCCATCCTGGCGCCGGTGATCGGTTCACAGCTGCTCCTGGTGATGGAATGGCCCGGGATCTTCGTGTTCCTTGCCGCCTACGGGACGCTGGTGATCATCTCCGCCCTGTTCCTGGTCCGCGAGACCCTGCCGCCTGAAAAGCGCCGACAGAGCGGCATGACGGCCCGCCAGCGCTACCGGGTCCTTTTCAGCGACAGGGTGTTTGTCGGTTTGCTGCTGGTGGCCGGGCTGAACTTTGGCGGGCTCTTCACGTACCTGTCGGCCTCCCCTTTCCTGTTCCAGGACGTTTTCGGCTTCTCCCCGCAGGAGTACGGCCTGCTGTTCGGCATCAACTCCCTGGGTATTGTTGCCGGCATCCAAACTAGCGCCCGCCTCATCCGCCGGGTTCCGCCGCAGTGGATCATCGCTGCCGCCACTGCCTGGATGTTCGTGATGGCCACGCTGATCGTCGTGTTCGACCAGCTGGGCTTCGGCTTGTGGGGCGTGCTGGTTCCCCTGTGGTTCTACATCCTGGGAACGGGGTTCATGTTCCCCTGCGTGCAGGTGCTCGCCCTGGCCGGCCACGCGGGACAGGCCGGTACTGCAGCCTCCCTGCTCGGGTTCTCGACGTTCATGATGGCGGGGCTCATCTCACCGGTGGTTGGCTGGCTGGGAATCACCAGCGCCGCCCCCATGGGCGCGGTGCAGGGAGCATGCATCCTGCTGGCCATCGCAGCCCTGTGGCTGGTGGTCCGGCCACGTACCGTTCCGTCGATCCACTGACGCCGTGCAGAACACACCAAAGCGCAGGCCGCACCGGAACCGCCGGGGACTTTTCCTCGGAGCGGTGATTGGCGCCGTCGCGGGCTACTTCGCTGGCCGGGCCCTGGGCAACCCTGCCATGGGCATTGTTTTGGGCATGGTTGCAGGGTCGGCACTGCTGTACCGCGTCAACCCGGGGCCCTGGAACCGACCCTGAAGCCGTACCGCAGGGGCGGAAGCAAAGTGCGTGGCGGGCGTGGAGTACCTGCCACCCGCAGGGCGCCCGCGATAAAATAGTGCTTGTGCCCACCTGGCAGGAACAACCGCCGCTTCCGGCCACATGGCAACGGTGCGATCACCGGATACTGCCACTGTGGTGGGAACGGCTGTGTGCCCAGGCGGGCGAACAGTCAGCAGCGCTGTATGCGGCGGGACTGTTTACTGAGGACCGGCGGCGGCCCATCGCGCAGTGGTACAACCCCGCTTTCAATGCCGCGCTGCTGGTAGCCCCTGAGGCCTCCCCCGAATGGCCTGTGCAGCGCTTCGGTATTTTCTACGCGCCGCCGGACACCGGAGTGGTGCGAATCCATTCGGCTCCCCACGAGTGGAACCCTCGCCAGCCCCGGACGTCGCCCACCGAAAAAGAGGCGTTCCTGGCCGCCATTGCGGAGGCGGAGCGCTTCCTGCAGGTGGAGATGGACTTCGTCTAACAAACGAAAATCCCCGTGCCTCACAAAGGAGGAACGGGGATTTTCCGTGTTGCTCCTCCTGCTGGACTTGAACCAGCAACCCTTCGATTAACAGTCGAATGCTCTGCCAATTGAGCTAAGGAGGAATGAAGCAGGTATGACATTAGCAAAGGTTTCCGGCCAAAGTGAAATCGGCGCCAATCCGGGGTGGAACGGGCAGTTGCGGGCATAAAAAATCCCCGTTCCGGAGGCCGGAACGGGGATTGTGCGCTCCTCCTGCTGGACTTGAACCAGCAACCCTTCGATTAACAGTCGAATGCTCTGCCAATTGAGCTAAGGAGGAA
This sequence comes from Pseudarthrobacter scleromae, assembly GCF_014644515.1. NCBI lineage: Bacteria > Bacillati > Actinomycetota > Actinomycetes > Micrococcales > Micrococcaceae > Pseudarthrobacter > Pseudarthrobacter scleromae. The sequence continues at coordinate 137,609 of NZ_BMKV01000007.1, forward strand.
TGAAGCGGGTATTAGCCTAGCAAAGACCCCGGCTGGAAGCGAAATCGGGAAACGGCGTCATAGGGTCCGGCGCTGCCGCGGGAACGGCTCAGGCGTCAGACCTGAGCGCCCGGCGTTCCATCTCCAGCATCATCAGTTCACGGTTGAGCCGCTGGTACGTTTCCGGATCAGCCGCGGGGTCCAGCCGCTGGAGCTGGCCCATCTTGTCCGCCTTGACCCGGGTAATTTGAAGCTCGAACAGCCGCGAGAGGATGTCCCGGCAGTACTTCTGCACTGCTTCTTCGGTGCTGGCGGGCAACGGAACAACAGCAAGCTCGGATACCAGGGGCCGCAATGGTTCCGGAACCTCGTGCATCACATGCTCAACCCACCGGACGGGGTCGGCAGTGAGGGCGGGATCCGTGGCCCGCATGGCGTCGTGGACGGCCTGGAAGGCAGGGGTGGCGAAGCGGGCGGCGGAAAAGCGTTCCCAGACCCCACCCGCCAGGAGCGACGGCTCCTGCAGGGCAACCTCGAGCGCCTGCCGCTCCATGGAGGCCACGGGGTCCCGGGGGTCGGGCCGGTGGTAGGACGGCACAGCTCCCGACGGCGGCCCTGCAGCTACGCCGGGTCCGCCGGGTGGGGCTCCGGGGGCGGAGGCCCGTGGAGCGGCGGCGGGAGCCCCTCCCTGGTCACCGCGCTTGCCGGCATTTTTGACTTCCGTGGTGACCAGCCGCAGCACCTCGTTCGGGTCCGGCATGCCCAGCCAGCCCGTGAGGGCCTGGCAGTAACCGGTCCGGGTGGAGGCGTCGCGGATGGCGGCAACCACGGGCACCGAGGCTTTCAGGCCCTGGACGCGCCCCTCCACGGTGTCCAGGTTGAACTGCTTCAGGGTGGTCCGGATGGCGAACTCAAACAGGGGCCGGCGGGACTGCACCAGCGCGTGCACGGCTTCGTCTCCCCTGCTTTGCCGCAGGTCGCAGGGATCCGCACCGGTGGGCTCCACGGCGACGTAGGTCTGGGCAGTAAAGCGCTGGTCCTCCTCGAAGGCGCGCAGCGCCGCCTTCTGCCCGGCGGCGTCGCCGTCGAAGGTGAAGATGACCTCTCCCCCAGTGCCGTCGTCGGACAGCAGGCGGCGGGCGATCTTGATGTGGTCGGTGCCGAACGCGGTGCCGCAGGTGGCAACCGCCGTCGTGATTCCTGCAAGGTGGCAGGCCATCACGTCCGTATAGCCCTCCACCACCACAAGCTGCCGCTCCTTGGCGATGCTGCGCTTGGCGAGGTCGATGCCGTACAGCACCTGTGACTTCTTGTAGAGCGCGGTCTCGGGGGTGTTGAGGTACTTGGGGCCCTGGTCGTCCTCATAGAGCTTGCGGGCGCCGAAACCGATGGTGTCCCCGGCGATGTCGCGAATGGGCCAGATCAGGCGCCCGCGGAAGCGGTCGTAGATCCCCCGGTTGCCTTCGGAGAACATCCCCGTGAGTTTGAGCTCGGCGTCCGTAAATCCGCGCCCTCGGAGGTGCTTCAGCAGCGCGTCCCAGCCCTGCGGGGCGTAGCCCACACCGAACTGCTCCGCGGCCGCCCGGTCAAACCCGCGGCCATGCAGGAAGGTGCGGGCCTCCGCGGCGCCGGGCGTCAGCAGCTGCGCCTGGAAAAACTCGTCGGCGATTTTGTGGGCGTCCAGCAGCCGCTGCCGGCGCCCCACTTCCTCGCGGTTGGGGCCGGTTCCGCCGTCCTCGTACCGCAGCTCGTAGCCGATCCGGGCTGCCAGCTTCTCCACGGCCTCCTGGAAGGAGCTGTGGTCCTGCTTCTGCACGAAGGCGATGACGTCTCCGTCCTCGCCGCAGCCAAAGCAGTGGTAGCGGCCCACCTGCGGCCGGACGGTGAAGGAGGGGGAACGTTCGTCGTGGAAGGGGCACAGGCCTTTGAAAGTCCCCAGCCCGGCGCCCTTGAGCGTGACGTACCCGTCAACCACTTCCTTGATGTCCGTGCGCTGGCGTACTTCGTCTATATCTTCGCGTTTGATCAGGCCTGGCACAGAGCCATCCTAGTGCCGGGGCCGGACTTCGGACGCGCCGGCGTAACCAGGGTCACCACAGGGACGGCAGGCTCCCTACCAGCCGTTCGTACATGGCCAGCGCCGAGCCGTCGGTCAGCGACGCCACCTGGTCGATCACCACGCGAAGGCGCGCACCGTCGTCGGGCGCGTCCCGCCAGTCCGCCGCGAACATCGGTTCCAGGTGGCGGTCCCCGGTGGCGCTCAGCGCGGTGACCAGGGCGTGAAGCACCTCCCGCTGGCGCTCGTAGATGGGCTGGCGGTGCTCGGTGGTCATCACGAACGTTGTGGCCAAGCCCTTCATGACGGCGATCTCCATGACGGTCTCGTCCGGAACCATGAGCTCGGCGTTGAACCGCGTCAGGTTCTCCGGGCCGTACACGGCGCGGGTGGTTTCCAGCGCGCTCTGGCAGAACCTGCCGATCAGCTGGCTGGTCATGTTCTTCAGGGCCGCCATGGATTTGCGGCTGCCGTCGGCCTCGCGCACCCACACGTCCGTGGCTTCGAGCCGGGCCAGCGCGGCGTCAATGGCGGCGGGATCGTTGTGCGGCAGGTACCACTGCTTGGCGTACCCCACCACCCGGGCGCGGTGGTCCGGGTTGTCCATCCAGCGCAGCTGGAAGTGCCCGGCCACGATCGCATCCTCGACGTCGTGCACGGAATACGAAATATCGTCCGCGAGGTCCATCACCTGGGCCTCCAGGCAGGAGCGGCGCTCCGGAGCGCCCTCCCGGATCCAGTTGAAGATCGGCAGATCGTCCTCATAGGCGCCGAACTTGCTGGTCCGCTGGCCGTGGATCACCGGGGCTTCCAGTGCGGACCACGGGTATTTGGCTGCCGCATCCAGGCTGGCCCTGGTGAGGTTCAGGCCTGCGGGCTGGCCGTCCGGCGTCAGCACCTTGGGCTCGAGCCGGGTCAGGAGCCGCAGGGTCTGGGCGTTGCCCTCGAAACCTCCGATGGCGTGCGCAACCTCGTTGAGCGCCGATTCCCCGTTGTGGCCGAACGGCGGGTGTCCAAGGTCGTGGCTGAGGCAGGCGGTGTCCACAACGTCCGGATCGCAGCCGAGGGAACGGCCCAGCTCGCGGCCCACCTGGGCAACCTCGAGGCTGTGGGTCAGGCGGGTGCGCACGAAATCATCCGTGTCCGGTGCCACCACCTGGGTTTTGGCACCCAGCCGGCGGAGCGCCGAGGAATGCAGCACGCGGGCACGGTCACGTTCGAAGTCCGAGCGGTAGACGTTCTTGGGCGGCTCCTCCACCCAGCGCGCGGAGTCGTGGGTGTCGTAGCCCGGCAGGACGGGGGCTGCAGTGCGCGTTTCAGCCACCGGAAACGTCCAGTTCCGCCGCGGAGATGTCCCGCGACTGGTCGGCATTGAGGGCCCGGGACTCCAGCCAGTCCTTCGGGAGGGCCGGCCTCTTGGGTGAGCCGGCGCGGCCGCGGGGGCCTTCGGCGTCGTTGCCCGGGTAGGGCGAACCGGCGTCCAGCTCGTCCAGGGCGGCGCGCAGTTCCCCAAGGCTGCTCACCAAAGCCATCCGCGTGCGGAGTTCGCCTCCCACCACGTAGCCCTTGAAATACCAGGCGATGTGCTTGCGGATCTCCCGCAGCGCCTTGTTCTCGTCGCCGAAAGTCTCCACCATCAGTTCGGCGTGACGGTACACGCCCTGGGCCACCTGGCCCAGATTCGGCTTGTGCCGGGTGTCGCTGCCTTCGAAGGCAGCCTGCAGGTCACCGAACAGCCAGGGCCGGCCTTGGCAGCCGCGGCCCACCACCACGCCGTCAACGCCGGTTTCACGGACCATGCGGACCGCGTCTTCCGCGGACCAGATGTCCCCGTTGCCCAGCACCGGGATGTCCGGCAGGGCCTCGCGCAGGCGCGCGATGGCGGACCAGTCGGCCTGACCGGAGTAGAACTGGGCGGCAGTCCGGCCGTGAAGGGCGACGGCGGCCACTCCGGAGTCGCGGGCGATGCGGCCGGCGTCGAGGTACGTGAGGTGGTCATCGTCGATGCCTTTGCGCATCTTGATGGTCAGCGGGACGTTGCCCTTCGACGCTTCCCTGACGGCCGTCTGCACGATCGAGGTGAAAAGGTCGATCTTCCAGGGCAGGGCCGAGCCGCCGCCCCGGCGGGTGACTTTGGGGACCGGGCAACCGAAGTTCAGGTCGATGTGGTCCGCGCGGTCCTCTTCCACGAGCATCCGCACGGCGCTGCCCACGGTCACCGGGTCCACGCCGTACAGCTGGACGGACCGCACCTTTTCATCGTCGTCGTGGGAAATGATCCGCAGGGACTCCGGTGTCCGCTCCACCAGGGCACGGGAGGTGACCATCTCCGCCACGTACATGCCGCCGCCGTATTCACGGCAGAGCCTGCGGAAGGCGGAGTTGGTGATGCCGGCCATGGGCGCCAGGATCACCGGCGTGTCCACGGTGATGGGACCCAGCTTCAGGGGCGGGAGTTCCAGCTTGGGGGCGGGAGGGGTTGCTGCAACAGTCACCTGTCCATTGTTGCAAAGCCGGGCAAATCGGGCCGGACGTGCTGGTCAACCAAGGTGGTCAGCCGCGGTCTGCCCGGCGCCCACGCCTGGTGGGCGGTGCGTCCTCCAGCTCAGCGGCGGAAAGCCGCGACCGGCGGGCAAGGGCTGCTGCGGCCAGCGACCCGTTGTCATCCACGCCCGGCTCCCCCTGGCTGCCTGTTTCCGCTGCCTTGGGCTCCTGCGCCTCCGGGACTCCTGCCCGGACGCCGGTGGCCTTGACCACCAGCACAGCGATCAGCGTGGTGACCGGAATAGCCAGGACCAGTCCGATGGAGCCCACGAGCGTCCGGATGACCTCCTCGGACAGTTCCGCGCTGGTGAGCGTGTCAGCGAGCGGGCGGTCGTAAAGCATCACGATGATGAGGATGGGAAGGGCCGCGCCGGCGTAGGCGAACGCGATGGTGTACACGGTGGACGCAATGTGGTCCCGGCCGATCCGCATGGCCGAGGTAAAGAGTTTCCGGGCACTGCTGCCTGGCGCCAGTTCGTAGAGTTCCCACACCGCGGAGGACTGGGTGATGGTCACGTCGTTGAGGACACCCAGGCCGGAGATGATGAGCCCGCACAGGATGACGCCGGAAATGGAGATGTTGGCGGAGGTGTTCACCAGGGTGGTTGCCTCGTGGTTCCCCACCCCGGCAAGGTTCGCCGCGCCGGTTGCCCACGCCGCCAGGAGCGCGGTGATGCCCAGCCCGAACATGGTGCCCAGCAGTGCGGTGGAGGTCCGGGCCGAGAAGCCGTGGGCAAAATACAGCACCCCGATCATGATCACCGTGGATCCCACCAGGGCCAGCAGGAGCGGCGGTTTCCCTTCCACCAGCCCGGGAAGCATAAAGCTGGCCAGCACGAAGTAAGCGCCGACAAGCCCGATCAGGGCGCGGAGGCCCCGCCAGCGGGCTACCGCGATCACCACCGCCGCGTACAGCAGCGCCAGCAGGACGATCGGCAGGGTGCGGACGAAGTCAACGAAGATGAAGGCGGGCGAACCCTGGGAGGCGGAAGCGCCCTGGGCGTTGGACAGGTTCAGGTAGCGAATCTGGTCACCGGGCTTCACCCCGTGCGACTTCGCGACGTCCGGGTTGATCACCACCTTGACCGGGCTTCCTCCCTTGTCCGGCTCCGTGTAGGCAAAGGTGCAGTCGGATCCCTGCTGGCTCTGCTGGCCCTGCTGGGTTTGGGCCTGGTCTCCCTGGCCCGGCTCTCCTTGGCCCTGCTGGGCAATGCCCTGCATGCAGTTTTCGGTCACCACGCTTTGGATGGTGCCGGTATCGAAGGTGACACCGGGCGCGGCGGAGTAGGGGTTGGCCAGGGAGATGCCCTCCTTGCTGCCCGAGGGCCAGAGCATCGCCATCCCTGCGAGGGTGAGCAGCGTCAGCGGAATGAGTACTGCCGCGAGGATGCGGTTTGCCTTCCGCCGGGCGGCCATCGCCTGCGGCGTTGGCTCCGAATGACCTGTGGAAGCGTGGGAGTGACCGGACCCCATCAGCTGTAGAACCTCATACAGTGAACTCTACGTCCGGCACCGTAGGGTTGATAAATGGATCATCGGGGACTCGGAGGTACCAGGTATGGCCAACAGCAATACTGAGAAAAACGGCGGCGCGCGCCCTTCCGAAGCACCCGGCGCTGGGCGGCAGGCAGTCCTCAGCGTCCGGAAATCCTCAGGTCCCACCCGGGGAGTGGCCCTGGTCCTGCACGGGGGCAAATCCCAAAGCCGTGAGCCGGTGGAGGCCAGGCACCTTAGTCCGGCACGGATGGTGCCTTTCGCCTGGCATCTGCACCGGTCCGGGCGGAAGCACGGGCTGGCTGTGTGGTCGCTCCGCAACAGCGTTCGCGGCTGGAATGGCCAGGACATGTCTCCGCTGCAGGACGCCCGCTGGGCACTCGCCCGGATCCGGGAACAGCACCCGGATGTGCCCGTGTTCCTGGTAGGCCATTCCATGGGCGGGCTCACGGCTGTGATCGCCGCGGACCACCCGGGCGTGGAAGCCGTCGTCGCCCTTGCCCCCTGGCTCAACCCTGCAACTCCCACGTCCGGCGTGGCCAACCGCAAGGTGCTCATTGTGCACGGAACCACGGACAGGTGGACCAGCGCCTCGGCGTCCCTGCTGTTCGCCCGGCGTGCCTCTGCCGAGGCCGCCAGCATGCAGTACGTTGCCCTCAGGGGTGCCGGCCACTTCATGCTCCGCAAGGTCGGGGTGTGGCAGACGCTGACTACCGGTTTTGTGATGAAGGCCTTTTCCGAAAGCATTGGGGCGGAGCTTCCCCTGCCTGCGGACTACAGCAGGCTACTGCCGGAATCGGCCGTCCAGGTCACCCTCTAGACCCGTTCCCCCGGATTCGGCCCGTACTTCCCAACGAGGTAGCGCTAAGTGTCGTTATGAGGCTTCAAAACGACACTTAGCGCTACCTGGTCGGGGTTGGGCGGGGCTAGTCCGAAACCACCAGGGTTTCCGCGCCCGCCAGGCGTGCCTTGCCGTTCTCGAGCAGGGGTTCGACGGCGGCGCGGAGGGCAGTCATGGAATCGTCCAGTTCCAGCATGACCGGGTGCTGGTACGCGATCAGCGAGAGCATGTCGCGCACGGCTTCCGCAGCGTCGTCCGCCGCGAGGGCGGGCTCGTGGCCAACGAAGACGTCCGTGGGCGTTTCCGCCGCGGCATCCTCCTGGCCAGGTGCCGCGTCCGGATTGGCCGGCGCCGCGTAGCTCACGGCGAAGGCCCGGATCCGGCCCTTCTTGCTGGGTGCAACGCCTGCCCCGAAAGCCGACTCAGGCTGGGCCCGCAGCACGATTGCGCCGTGGGCGCCGGTGAGGTCGTCCAGGAAGAGCTTCTGCACCTGGCCCATTGACAGGACCCCAGGGGAATCCCAGTCGTGGATGGAGGTGTAGTACCTGCCCACAACGTCGGTCAGTTCCACGGAGCCCGTGGCCAGGTCCATCACGACGTCGGAGCCTGCGTTCTCGTCGTTGGCCGGCCCCCAGCCGTCGTCCTTGGCCGGGAACACCGGCAGCCGCAGGGCTCCCGGTTCAATGACCACCAAACGGGAACGCTGGATGGGTTCCAGCTCGAAAGCCTCCACGAAGGCGGCACCCGGGGTGCCCGGCTCCACCTTGGCGCGGAGCCTGGTAACGCCCGACGGCGAGTGTTCAGCTTCACGGCGCAGCATCGCCAGGAGCGTGGCACCGATGCCGGCGCGCCGGTGGTCCCGTGCCACCTCGATGTAGGCCCAGAGCCGTTCGGGATGCAGGGAAGCTTCGTAGACGACGCCGGCGGCAACCGGAATCCCGACGCCGTCGATCACGTCCTCGGCCACGATGCAGCGCCGCCACGGCGTGCCGTTGGTACCGGCGGAGGAAAGTGCCAGCGCGCCACGGAACTGGCGGGCCTGGTGGGTTTCCGGGTCGCCCCAGATTTCCAGCAGCGCCAGGTCGTCACCTTCCCGCCATTCGCGGTATTCGATGGCCATGGCTAGGCGCCGATCAGGCGTGCGGCCAGGTAGCCTTCCACCTTGTCCAGGGAGACGCGTTCCTGGCTCATGGTGTCCCGCTCGCGGATGGTCACGGCCTGGTCCTCGAGGGTGTCGAAGTCCACGGTGATGCAGAACGGGGTGCCGATTTCGTCCTGGCGGCGGTAGCGGCGTCCGATGGCGCCGGCGTCGTCGAAGTCGATGTTCCAGTTCTTGCGCAGCTGGGCGCCGAGGTCCTTGGCCTTCGGGGACAGGTCCTCGTTGCGGCTCAGCGGCAGGACGGCGGCCTTGACCGGCGCCAGGCGCGGATCCAGCTTCAGGACGGTGCGGACGTCCACGCCCCCCTTGGCGTTGGGAGCCTCGTCCTCGGTGTAGGCGTCCACCAGGAACGCCATGAAGGAGCGGGTCAGGCCTGCGGCGGGCTCGATCACGTACGGGGTGTAGCGCTCGTTGGTGGCCTGGTTGAAGTAGCTCAGGTCCGTGCCGGAGGCCTTGGCGTGGGTGGAGAGGTCAAAGTCGGTGCGGTTGGCGATGCCCTCCAGCTCGCCCCATTCGGAGCCCTGGAAGCCGAAGCGGTACTCAATGTCCGTAGTGCCCTTGGAGTAGTGGCTCAGCTTTTCCTGCGGGTGCTCAAAGAAGCGCAGGTTTTCCTCCCGGATGCCCAGGCCCGTGTACCAGGCCATGCGCTCCTTCATCCAGTACTGGTGCCATTCCTCATCCGTGCCGGGCTCCACGAAGAACTCCATTTCCATCTGCTCGAACTCGCGGGTGCGGAAGATGAAGTTGCCCGGGGTGATCTCGTTGCGGAAGGACTTGCCGATCTGGCCGATGCCGAACGGCGGCTTCTTCCGGGAGGTGGTGAGCACGTTGTTGAAGTTCACGAAGATGCCCTGTGCCGTTTCGGGGCGCAGGTAGTGCAGGCCCTCTTCGCTGGCAACGGGACCCAGGTAGGTCTTGAGCAGGCCGGAGAACTCCTGCGGCTCGGTCCATTCGCCGCGGGTGCCGCAGTTGGCGCAGGCGATGTCCTTGAGGCCGTTTTCGGCGGGGCGGCCCTTCTTTTCCTCGTACTCTTCCTCGAGGTGGTCCGCGCGGTAGCGCTTGTGGCAGGAGAGGCACTCCACCAGCGGATCGGAGAAGACCTCCACGTGGCCGGAGGCTTCCCAGACCTGGCGGGGCAGGATGACGGACGAATCCAGGCCCACCACGTCCTCGCGGCCGCGGACCATGGACTGCCACCACTGGCGCTTGATGTTTTCCTTCAGTTCGGCGCCGAGGGGCCCGTAGTCCCAAGCAGAGCGCGAACCTCCGTAAATCTCACCGGCCTGGAACACGAATCCCCTGCGCTTGGAGAGGGAGATGACCTGGTCGAGTACGGATTTTGCTGCCATGGGGGTAACTCCAATTTCTACAGGGCCGCTGGGTGCGGTCCGCGGTTTCTGGCCCCGGCGAAGCCAGCGGCGGGATACCTCTGGCTGCACGGCGGGGCGGGTGAAGGAAAGTGCGAAAAGCTGCGTGTACCAGCCTACCGGCCGCTACCTGCCCGGATGCTACCTGCGCAGGCGTTATCTGCGCAGGTGTTATCTGCGGAGCGCGCCCCTGGGCCAGGGCAGGGTGGCCAGGATGATGGCGGCGAGGGTAAGGACTGTGCCCAGGACCGTGGCCGGAGCCACGATTGTTCCCGGAGCCGGCAGCACCACGTCGAGGGCGAGCGAGCCCAGCAGTTGCCCGGCGATCATGCCCAGCCCGGTGACCAGCACGCCCAGGCTCCGGACCAGCAGCGCGCCGAGGCCGATGAACACGCATCCCATGGGGCCGCCAAGGTAGTACCACCACTCGGCGGGCAGCGGGTTCCCGGGTCCGGCCACGGAAACCTTGACCGCGTAGGCAGTCCACAGCACAACGGAACCCGCAACGAAATTCACCAGCGTGGCGGCGATCGGTGTTCCGTAATGCATGGTGGCGGTCCCGTTCATGGCCTGCTGGAAGCTCATCAGGAACCCTGCCGCCACGGGCAGGAGGAGTGGAACCAGGAGTGCCGCGGGGCCGCCGAGTCCTGCGCCGCCGTCGGCCGCCATTCCCGGGGTGCCGCCTGACGCCGCGAACCGGGGTGACACAGCCCAGGCGACGGCGGCGATGGTCAGGAGGCACCCGATGACCCGGATGGCAGTCACCGACTTCCGGCCGGCCGGTCCAATACCGAGCTTGTCCACCAGCAGGCCGCTGACGGTCTGGCCGGTGACAGTTGCCACGGTGAAGAGGGCGACGCCGAGGATGCCAATCGTGAAGGACTGGGCGAAGACGAACAGCGCACCGATGCCGCCGGCCAGAACATAGATGCGTGGAAACGCCCTGCTGCGGACCGCGGGCAGGATCCGCGCAAGGCCGGCCCGGCCCCGCGGCAGGAGCAGCGAGATCAGGATCATCACCACCAGCCCAGTGCTGAAGCTCACCACCGCGGCGGCGATGCCGTCATTGAGACGGGTGCCGAGGGCGCCGTTAATCCGGCCCTGGACTGGAATGGCGAGGCCCGCGCCCACCGCGAGTGAAAGGCCTGCGAGCAGCGGCAGGCGGGGGCTGGAAGTCATTGAATTAACCCTACGTCAGGCATCATTGCTTGTATGAGCAATGTTGAAGAGATCACCATCCGCGACAGCATGATCCGCCTGGGCCAGCTGCTGAAGCTCGCCAACCTGGTGGAGGACGGTGTGGAGGCGGCGGAGCTCATCAAGAACGGTCTCGTCAAGGTCAACGGAGAGATCGACGACCGCCGCGGCCGGCAGCTCCACAATGGCGACACCGTGACTGTGAACGGCCAGACTGTGAAGGTCGCCGCGCCGGAGGCCTGACCGCCACCACAGGGCAGGAAGACAGGCAGGGCAGGCGGGCCTCCGGCGCCCGGCGGGCCGCCAAAGCCGCCGCCCGCCGTCGTACGTTCTATTTCTTCAGGACCTCATGCGTGAGGAACTCGCCCACGTGCCCGATCTCCTGCTGGTTGATCCCGTGCCACATGCCTGTGTAGAGCACCTTGGTGAGCTTGACGTGCTTGCGGACCCAGGCCATGGTGAAGTCGATCTTGTCCGGGGTGATCACGGGGTCCTGCTGGTCCCGGCCCCAGAACATGGGCACGGTGCCGTCCAGCTCGCTGTCCCGGAAGCTGGGATCGTCGCCGGCGTCCACCACGAAGCCTGAGAGTCCGACGACGGCGGCGAAGTCGGTGGGCCGCTGCCGCAGCAGGGTGGTGGCCATGGCCATGCCCATCGAGAAGCCGAGCAGGGTTACCGACGGGTGCCCCACCCGGATGGCGTCGATCCACTCGAGCACGTAGGCCGATGCCTCCTTGACGCGGTCCAGCGAGTAGTCGATGGACGCCGTGAGCGGGAACCAGGTGAAGCCCGGGCCCATGGCGATGGGGGCGCGGACGGACGCTACGGCAAAGCCGCCCGGCAGCATGTCGGCCAGGCTCAGCAGGTCCTGTTCGTTCGCGCCGTAGCCGTGCAGGAGCACCAGCAAGGGCTTGCCATCACGCTGGTCCTCCGGATGGGACCACAGGACAACAGGGGCAGGAAATACTTCGGCGTCAGTCATGGTTTCCATTCATACCAGTTACCCACAGGTAACTACCTACGTTGGCGTAGCCAGGGAAGCGAAAGGCAGGATAGGACCGTGAGTGACACAAGCGCCATCGAAACCCCATCCATGACCGCCGGCTCCCACCCTTGGAGCCGGTATGTGGCCATGGGTGACTCCTTTACCGAAGGCATCGGGGACCCCGAACCCTCAAGCCCGGGCGGGTTCCGCGGCTGGGCGGACCGCGTTGCCGAGGAACTGGGCCGGACCCAGCCGGACTTCGCCTATGCCAACCTTGCCGTCCGCGGCCGGCTGCTGCAGCAGATCGTGGATCAGCAGCTCGCCCCGTGCCTTGCGCTGAAGCCTGACCTGGTCACCCTGTCGGCGGGCGGAAACGACCTGCTGCGGCGGGGCGGGGATCCCGATGTCCTCGCCGCGAAGCTCGATTCGGTGGTGCAGATCCTGACGATGGGCGGCGCCACGGTGGTGCTGTTCAACGGCCCGGACACCGGCACGTCCGTGCTCGGCAGGATCCGCAGCAAGGTTGCCATCTACAACGAGAACCTGCGGACTGTCGCCGCCCGACACGACGCCGTCATTGCGGACATGTGGTCGCTCCGCCAGCTCAGCGATCCCCAGATGTGGGACGAGGACCGGCTTCACTTCTCGCCCCTGGGCCACCACACCATTGCCGCCATGGTGCTGGATTCGCTGAACGTGGAGCACACCCTGCAGCCCCTCCAGCCCAAGCCGTTCCCGGCCCGGAGCTGGCGGGAGGCCCGTTCCGGCGACCTGGTGTGGGCCCGCCAGTACTTTGTGCCGTGGGTGCTGCGCCGGCTGCGCAACCAGTCGTCCGGGGACGGCATTACGGCAAAACGGCCGACGCCGGGCCCCGTCTTTGGTCCGGGCGTTCCGCTGGGATCCGGCGAGGGTCCGCTGGGGTCGGCAGCCGGCATCCGGAACTAAGCCCGGTATTAACGCGCCGGGGTTAAGCTGGAGGGACACACACGAGAGGCTTAGCACCGTGAGCAACCTGTTTTTCTGGATCATCATCCTGTCATTCGTGATTCCGATGGCCATGCGGATGTACCGGAAGTCTGTGGCCCGCCGGGACCAGGAGCAAACCTTCTCGGGACGGTACCCGGACCAGTTCCCGGGCTCCGGGCAGTTCCCCGGGCCGGGGGGCTTTGGCTCGAACGGTCCGCAGAGCAAGCAGCCCCGGGACGGCTTCACCCAGCAGGATTACCTCGCGGGCGGCTTCCGCCAAATCGGGCAGCCGGCGCCGCTGCCGCCCAGCCAGCCCCTGCCCCCAATCCAGCCCATCCCGCCGGTCCCGCCCGCGGACCAGCAGTTTCCGCCGTACGGGCAGCAGCCTTACGGACAGCAGCCGTACGGGCAGCAACCGTACGGTCAAAACCAGCGCGAAGAAGCCCCGCAGCAGCCCGCTGCCCCCGCCACTCCCCCGCCGCCGTCGGCCCCGCAGGGGTTCCGGGCGCGCAAGCTCGCGGAACTGGACCAGCAGTACAGCAACGGGGAACTGTCCGTTGAGGAGTACATGGCCCGCCGCAGCGAGATCATGGACGGCTAGGGCACAACGGGCGTCCGTCCGATCAGTCGACCCGCTGGCTCAGTCCACCTGGGGGAAGCCCAAGTCGATGACTGATGTTGCCGGGTCCGGCCAGCGGGTGGTCACTACCTTGCCGCGGGTGTAGAACCGGATGCTGTCCGGCCCGTACATGTGGGTGTCACCGAACAGGGAGTTCTTCCAGCCGCCGAAGGAGAAGGTGCCCACCGGCACCGGAATGGGCACATTGACGCCCACCATCCCGGCTTCGACGTCGAACTCGAACTGCCGCGCCGCCCCGCCGTCGCGGGTGAAAATGGCAACCCCGTTGCCGAACTCGTTGTCGTTGACCAGGCGGACGGCGTCACTGTAGCTGTCCACCCGGACCACGGACAGGACGGGGCCGAAGATCTCGTCGTCGTAGACCTTCATGCCGGGCTTGACGTGGTCCACCAGGCTGACGCCGATGAAGAACCCGTTCGAGTCGAACTGCTGGGACCGGCCGTCCACAACCACCGTGGCCCCCTCGCTTTCGGCGCCGGCAACGTAGGAGGCAACCTTCTCGCGGTGTTCCGCGGTGATCAGCGGACCCATCTGCGAGGCCGGATCCGTGCCGGGGCCGATCTTCAGGGTGGCCATCCGGCTCTTGATGGCAGCCACGAGGTCATCGGCGATGTTGCCGACGGCGACGAGCACGCTCACCGCCATGCAGCGCTCACCCGCAGAGCCGTAGGCGGCGGAGATGGCGGCGTCGGCTGCCATGTCCAGGTCCGCATCCGGCAGGACAACCATGTGGTTCTTGGCGCCGCCAAGGGCCTGGACCCGTTTGCCGTGGTCGGCTGCACGCTTGTAGATCGATTGTGCAATGGGTGTGGAGCCAACGAAGCTGACTGCTTTGACATCCCGGTGCTTGAGCAGGGTGTCCACGGCTTCCTTGTCACCCTGGACCACGTTCAGCACCCCGGCCGGAAGCCCTGCCTCCGCGAAGACCTCCGCGATGAACACGGCAGAGGACGGATCCTTCTCGCTGGGTTTCAAAAGCACAGTGTTGCCGCACGCCAGGGCGCTGCCGATCATCCACAGCGGCACCATGGCCGGAAAGTTGAACGGCGTAATACAGGCCACCACGCCCACGGGCTGCCGGACGGAGTGGACATCCACACCGCTGGACACCTGCTCGGAGCGTTCTCCCTTGAGCATGTGGGACAGGCCGGTGGCGAACTCGATGTTCTCAAGGCCACGGGAGATCTCCCCTTCGGCATCGGAGAGAACTTTGCCATGCTCGCTGGTCAGGATGGCGGCGAGTTCGGACTTGCGCTCATTAAGGATTTCGCGGACACGGAAAAAGATGTTGGTCCGTTTGGCGAGGCTCGCCGCCCGCCACGCCGGCAGCGCGGCTTTGGCCGCGGCAATGGCTTCCTCCACCCTGGCCGCGGAGGCCAGCGCCACCTGCTTTTCCTGCTCGCCGGTGGCGGGATTGAAGACGGGGCCGAAGCGCTCGGCATCGGTGACGCGGCTGCCGTTGATGTAATGCGGAATGGTGTGCACGAAGGTCTCTTTCCAGGGCGTTCAGATGGCTGTGGCGTGGACGGCGGGTTCGCGGAGGCAGCTACTTCGCTGCATCGAGCGAGCCGTCGGCAAGCTTGATGATCATGGAGCAGTCCTTGCCGGCGTCACCGGCATCAATGAGGCGCTGGTACAGCTGCTGCACATGCCTGCCGATTTCGAGCGGCGTTCCCGTGTCCTCAGCGGCGCTGATGGCCAGTCCGATGTCCTTGTTCGCCAGTTCTGCGGTGAACGTGGGTGCGAAGCCGTTGTTGGATGCTGCGGTGGGAACCACACCCGGTACGGGGTACCAGGTGCGCAGGGCCCAGCTGTCTCCGGAGGAAACCGAGGCGATGTCCCAGAAGACTTTCTTGTCCAGGCCCAGCCTGTCCGCCAGCACGGCGCCCTCTGCAGTGGACGCCAGGTTGATCAGGAGCATCAGGTTGTTGCAGATCTTGGCCGCCTGCCCCGTGGTGGGTCCTCCGGTGGGGATGGTGTTCGCGGCCATCGGCGCGATGAAGCGGCTGGCGTCGGCCACAGCGTCCGGTTCGCCGCCCACCATAAACGTCAGCGTTCCTGCCTTGGCGCCGCTCATCCCGCCCGACACCGGGGCGTCGACGAAGCGGAAGCCGGCGGCAGCGGCGGCGTCGTGCAGTTCCTTTGCGGCTGCGATGTCGATGGTGGAGGAATCGATGAGGAGGGTGCGCGTATCGGCGTGCGCCAACACCCCATCTCCGCCCAGGTAGACCGCCTTGGCGTGCTCGCCTTTCGGAAGCATGGTGAACACGGCGTCCGCGCCCGCAACGGCCTCGGCGATGCTCCCCGCGGGCTTGACCCCACCGGCCTCTGCTGCGGCCAGGGCTGCCGGGTTGAGGTCGAACCCCCTCACGTCATGCCCGGCCTTTGCCAGGTTCGCCGACATGGACCCGCCCATGTTCCCCAAACCAATCCAACCGATTACTGCCATGGCATAAGCTCCTTTGCTGTGTCTCCGGCCGGCGGCCGTAAAGTCTGTGTCCACCATCACACCCCGCTATAGTGCAATCAAGGCAAAAAATCACAGATGGCATGTGCACTGATGCACATCCGTGGGAGGCAGGCATGGCGCAGCTACCGAGTCCGGACGACCTGCTGATCCTGCTGACAGTAGCCCGGCTGGGGCGTTTCAACGCCGTCGCCGAAACGCTGGGCACAACGCACACCACCATTTCGCGCCGGATCCTGGCCCTCGACAGGCAGCTGGGCGGCCGCACCCTGGAGCGCAGCCCGCACGGGTGGGAACTGACGGAGCTCGGAGCTTCGGCCGTCGCCGCGGCGGAACGGATTGAGGAAACACTCGGTTCACTGGCCGCTGCCACAAGCCAGGACCGGGACGCCCTGTCCGGCATGGTGCGCATCAGCACCTCGGACGGTTTCGGCGCCGAATTCGTGACACCGGCGCTGGTCCGCCTGCAGCAGCGGCATCCACTGCTGAACGTGGAGATGTTGAGCGCCACGCGCAGGGTCAGCCAGAACCGCTCCGGCGTGGACCTTGAAGTGGTGGTGGGCCGCACCGACGTGAGCAACGCCCAGACCATCTTCCTGACCAACTACTTCCTCCGGCTTTACGCCAGCCCCGCCTACGCGGCAGAGCGCGGCCTGCCGGAAACGCCCGACGGCGTGGGGCAGCACGGCTTCGTCTCTTACGTTGAGTCGGCGCTCCAGGTAGCTGAACTGGGGCACCGGTCCTCGCAGCTGCCGATGCCGAAGTCCAGCTTCCAGGCGACGAGCATCCTTGCCCAGGTAGAGGCGGTGCGCCGGGGCGCCGGGATCGGGCTGCTGCCGAACTTCATGGTGGCCCGCAACCCGGACTTCGTTCCGGTGCTCCCCGATGCGTTCCAGCGCCAGGTCCCCATCTGGGCAGTGGCCCGCCCGGAGTCGCTGCGGTCCGCCCGGGTGCAGGCCGTGATCGGTGCCCTTCAGCACGAGGTGGCGGAGCGCCAGGATCTGCTGGCCGCCTGAGCTGCTGACAGCTTCGGTGGTGGACGCCGTGGTAGTGGACGCCGGACCGGTGTTACGCCTGGAAGAGCCGCCTCACCACCTGCCCGGCGGCGAGCGCGTCGAGGCCTTCGTTGATCTCCGCCAGGGGCCTGGTATCCGTGTGCAGCAGCTCAACGGGTAGCCGGCCCTCGCGCCAGTACCCCAGGTAGAGGGGAATGTCCCGGTCCGGTACGGCGTCGCCCATGTAGGAGCCCAGCAGCCGCTTGCCCGCGCCGGCAAACTGCAGCGCAGGTACCGTCAGCTCTGCGGTGGGGTGCGGCAGGCCGACGGAGACCACCGCGCCACCCCTCGTCACATGCCCCAGACAGGACGCAATCACCCGGGCCGAGCCCACGGCCTCGACCGCGATGTCCACACCGTCACCGGCGGCTTCCGCGATCAGGCGGGTGACGTCCTCCGGGGTCCCCACCGCGGTTGCCCCACACTTCATGGCAGGTCCGTGCTTGGCCTTGTTCGGATCAATGGCAATGACGGCGGAGGCACCGGCGAGCGCGGCAGCCATGACGGCCGAAAGCCCCACCGCGCCGAGCCCGAAGACGGCTACAGACTGGCCTTCCTGGATGGCGGCCGTGTTGAGGACGGCTCCCATTCCGGTGAGCACGGCGCAACCGAACATCGCCGCGACCGTGTCGGGGACGTCGTCGTCGATCACCACCACTGATTCGCGGGCCACCACCGCGTAATCCGCGAAGGCAGAAACCCCCAGGTGGTGGTTGATCCGCTCCCCCGCAGGCGTGCGCAGCAGCGCCCCGCCGTGCAGAAGGTCACCGGAGCCGTTAACCTCCGCGGCCCGGTGGCAGAGCGCGGGCCGGCCCGCCAGGCAGGCACGGCAGGAACCGCAGCTGGGGACGAAAACGAGGACGACGTGGTCCCCCACTGCAACGTCGGTGACGCCCTCACCCACCGCCGCCACCCGCCCTACGGCCTCGTGCCCCAGCGCCATGGGAAGCGGCCGGACGCGGGATCCGTCCACCACCGAAAGGTCAGAGTGGCAGAGGCTGGAGTAGGTGACGGTGACACCCAGCTCGCCGGCGCGGGGTTCGGGACGCTTGAGTTCCTGGACCACCAGGGGCTGCGCTTCGGCGTAGCTGGTGCCAGGAGGAACTGTGGAATAGAGGACTGCTGCTCGCATGGTGTTCCTGACTTTATGTTTGTTGACAGGCAGCTGCCCGGACCTGCGGTGTGTGCAGGTCCGGGCAGCTGCCGTGTCCGTGGTGCTGTGCCGTGGGACTACTTCCTGGCGGCTATTTCTTGGCCGCGGCCAGAAGGTCGGCGGTGCCCTGGGCATCGGCGGCATCAACGTCATGCAGCGAGATACCGCGGGTTTCCTTGAGGAAGAACACCGAGACCGCGGTCACCACGCAGGCGCCCAGGAGGTAGAACGCCACCGGAACGGACGAGCCGAAGCTGCCCAGCAGTGAGCTGGCGATGATGGGCGCCAGCGAGCCGGCCACGATGGACGTCACCTGGTAGCCGAGGGAAACGCCCGAGTACCGCATGCGGGTGGGGAACATTTCGGCCATGATGGACGGCTGGCCGGCGTACATGAGCGCGTGGAAGAGCAGGCCGATGGTGATGGCCGCGAGGATGATGAAATCGTTGCCGGTGTCCATCATGGGGAATGCGAAGAACCCCCAGGTTCCGGCGAGGATTGCACCGGCCATGTACACCGGGCGGCGTCCCAGGGAATCGGACATCTTGCCCACCAGCGGTACTGCGCAGAAGTGGATGAAGTGTGCCACCAGCAGGAGGAGCAGGATGCGGGAGGTGTCCGTCTGCACCACCACCTTCAGGTAGGTGATGGAGAACGTGACCACGAGGTAGTAGAGGATGTTCTCTGCGAAGCGCAGGCCCATGGCGGTGAACACGCCGCGCGGGTACCGGCGGAAGACTTCGGCAACACCGTAGCCCTTGTTCTCGACAGTGACTTCCTTGCGGGCCTCGAGGAAGATCGGCGCGTCCTGGACCTTGGTGCGGATGTAGTAGCCGATGATGACGATCACTGCGGAGAGCCAGAAGGCGACGCGCCAGCCCCAGCTGAGGAAGGCTTCCGGGGCGAGGGTGGAGGACAGGGTGAACAGGACAGCGGTGGCGAGCAGGTTGCCCATGGGGACAGCGGACTGCGGCCAGCTTGACCAGAAGCCGCGGGACTTGTTCGGGCTGTGCTCGGCGACGAGGAGCACGGCGCCGCCCCATTCGCCGCCCACCGCGAATCCCTGGACGAAGCGCAGGAACACCAGCAGCGCCGGGGCCCAGTAGCCGATCTGCGCAAAGGTCGGCAGGCAGCCCATGAGGAAGGTGGCAACACCCACCAGGATGATGCTCAGCTGCAGCAGCTGCTTGCGCCCAAACTTGTCGCCGAAGTGGCCGAAGACGATGCCGCCGATGGGGCGGGCAACGAAACCGACCGCGTAGGTGACGAAGGCTGCGATGATGCCGTCCAGCTCGGTTCCGGAGTTGGGGAAGAACAGCTTGCCGAACACCAGCGTGGCGGCGGAGGCGTAGAGGAAGAACTCGTACCACTCAACCACGGTGCCGGCCATGGAGGCCGTGACGACCTTCTTCAGGCCTGAGGACTTGACGTCGGTTTCCTCGGGCCGCCGTGCGGCGGACTTTTCCGTACTCATTGATGAACTCCTTCGGCGTCTTCTTCGACACCACTGGGACAGTCTGTGGCGGATACGTGTGATTTTGGCCACGAACCGCCGGGTCCCAACGAGTATGGTCCGCCTGAACACCAAGCTCAACGGCGAATCATGCAGAGGCTATCTGCATAAATGCACATCTGACTGCCTGTGGGGGGAAGTTTTATGCCGAGAGGTGCGCCCGGAGCTGGTGGCCCAGCTGGCCTATTTCGGTCAGGAAGCCGTCATGGCCTATCGGTGCCTCGATGACGTGGACGTCCACTTCTCCCGGCAGCGCCGCGGCAAGTTCCCGGGACTGGGCCGGGAAGTAGAGCCGGTCAGAATCCACGGCTGCCACGAAGAACCGCGCACCCGACCGCGCCAGGGTCTCGGGAAGCGGCCCCCTGCCCCGGCAGATGTCGTGGCTCATCAGGGCCTCGGTGATGGCGATGTAGCTGTTGGCATCAAACCGTCGGACCAGCTTGTTCCCCTGGTGGTCCAGGTAGCTTTCCACCTGGTAGCGTCCGCGGGCGGCCAGGACGCCACCGTGCAGGGGTGACTCCGGAGCCTGGGGTTCGCGGCCGAACCTGCCTTCCAGTTCCGCCGCGGAGCGGTAGGTGATGTGCGCGATCCGCCGGGCCAGGGCCAGTCCGTCCTCGGGGAACGGGCCGCCGTAGTAGTCGCCGCCCTTGAAGTTGGCATCCTGGCGGATCGCCAGGGTCTGTGCCTGTGCGAACGCAATCTGCTCGGCCGTGCTGGCGTGGCCGATGGAGATCACCCCGCAGCGCTGCACCCGCTCCGGGAAGGAGATGGCCCACTCAAGTGCGCGGGCTCCGCCCATGGAACCGCCCAGCACCGCAAACCAGCTCCGGATCCCCAGCTGGTCAGCCAGCCGGGCCTCCGCCACAGTGCTGTCCCGCAGCGTGACCAGGGGAAACCGGGATCCCCAGGGGGCCCCGTCCGGTGCCGGCGACGACGGCCCGGTGGACCCGTAGCAGCCGCCCACAATGTTGATGGACACTACAAAGAACCGGTCCGTGTCCACGGGCGCACCCGGCCCGGCCAGCTGCTCCCACCAGCCCGGTTCGTCGGTATCGCCGCGGGTCACGTGGGTGCTGCCGGTCAGGGCGTGTTCGATCAGGACGGCATTGCTGGCGTCCGCGTTAAGTGTGCCCCAGGTTTCGTAGGCCAGGGTGACCTCGGGCAGGTAGCCGCCAGCCTCAAGGTCCAGTCCCCCAATGGAGGCATAGCGGACGATTCCGTGTTCGGGGACGGTGGTACGGGTGACGGTAACCGTCATGGCAAGACCTCTTCTACGCGCTTGCCCGCCGTCGAATGACCGGCAGGCCAGGTCTTCACCCGGGGCACCCCACCGCGGAAGGAGGGTTGCCGGCCAGCAAGCCGGGGCTGTCACTGGCACTCATGACCTGGTTCGAGTGTACGAAACAGCCCCCGCCTGCCGCCAAGAGTGTGACTGGTTATGACTTCCCCGGCTTGCCGCCGTGCTGGTTTTCTTTGGGCGCCTGGCTAGGCTCCGGTGGCGTCCTTCGCTGCCCGGAAGCCCGCTTCCAGGTCCGCCAGGATGTCATCGATGTGTTCAATTCCCACCGACAGCCGGACCAGGCCGGGGGTTACGCCGGCAACAGCCTGCTGTTCCGGGGAAAGCTGGCTGTGGGTGGTAGACGCCGGGTGGATGACAAGGGAGCGGACGTCACCGATGTTTGCCACATGGGAGTGCAGCTCCAGCGCGTCCACGAAGCGCTTGCCGGCCTCGGCTCCGCCGGCCAGGTTGAAGGACACAATCGCGCCCGTGCCCTTGGGGCCATACTTGCGGCCCCGTTCGTACCACGGGCTGGAGGGCAGCCCCGCATAGGCGACGGATTCGACGTCGTCCCTTCCTTCCAGCCAACGCGCCACCTCCGTGGCGTTGGCAACGTGCCGTTCCACGCGCAGGCTCAACGTTTCCAGGCCCTGTGCGATCAGGAATGCGTTGAACGGGGAGACGGCGGAGCCCAGGTCCCGGAGCAGCTGGACGCGGGCCTTGAGGATGTAGGACAGGTTGGCGCCCAGGGCACCGTCCTTGCCGAGGTCCCTGGCGTACACCAGCCCGTTGTAGGTGGGGTCCGGGGTGTTGAAGCCCGGGAACTTTGCCGGGTCCTTGCCGAAGTCGAAGTTGCCTGAGTCCACGATCACGCCGGCAATCGCGGAGCCGTGGCCGCCCAGGTACTTGGTTGCCGAATGGACAACGATGTCCGCTCCCCATTCCAGGGGGCGGATCAGGTACGGGGTGGACAGGGTGTTGTCCACGACCAGGGGCACACCGGCATCGTGTGCCACCTGGGAGATGCCTTCGATGTCCAGGACGTCCTGACGGGGGTTGGAAACCACCTCGCCGAAGAACAGCTTGGTGTTGGGCTGCACTGCAGTGCGCCACTGCTCCAGGTTGTCCGGGTCCGCCACGAAAGTCACCGAAATGCCGAACTTCTTCAGGGTGTGGGCAAAGAGGTTATATGTTCCGCCGTAAAGGCTGGGGCTGGCAACAATATGGTCTCCAGCCTCCGCAATGTTCAGGATGGCGAAGGTCTCGGCGGCCTGGCCCGAACTCAGCAGCAGTGCCCCCAGCCCGCCTTCAAGGCTGGCGATCCGCTGTTCCACGGCCTCCTGGGTGGGGTTGCCGATGCGGGTATAGATGGGTGCCAGTTCAGCAAGGGCGAACCTGTTGGCGGCGCTCTCGGCGCTGGGAAAAACGAAGGACGTGGTCTGGTAGATAGGGAGTGCCCGGGCGCCCGTGGCACTGTCCGGCTCCTGTCCTGCGTGGATCTGGCGGGTTTCGAATGACCATCCGTTGGACAATTAAGGCTCCTTTGACTGGGCCCGGCATGCACGAAGCACCGCGGGCCGCGCTTGCCATCCGGCCATTTACCGGACAGCCAGGTCCTCACCCGGGGCACCCCACCGCGGAAGGAGGGTTGCCGGCCAGCAAGCCGGGGCTTAGCGCTGGCACTCATAACCTGAGCCCAGTGTAGGAACACCTGCGCAAAGCGGCACAGCATTGTGACGAACATGGTCCCGCGCATGACCCTTGCGGAAGTCCGCGCAATCACTTCCCGCAGGGAAAATCCCAGTAAGGCTAACCTTAGCTGAGAGCCCGATCACAAAGTGCCAAGATGTTGCCATGCGCATGGATCACGTCTCTTACGCCTGTGAACACGATGGCCTGGCTGCCACCACCGAACGTATTTCCTCTGCCCTCGGCGTTGAGGCAGTAAAGGGTGGAGTGCACCCGCGGTTTGGAACCCGGAATATGATCATCCCGCTCGCGGGGCACAAGTACCTTGAGGTCGTTGAGGTCCTTGACCACCCGGCTTCTGACAAGGCCCCCTTCGGCCAGGCAGTGCGGGCACGCTCGGCCGCAGGTGGCGGATGGATGGGCTGGTGCGTCGAAGTGGACGACCTCGCCCCCTTCGAGGAACGCCTGGGACGTTCGGCAGTCAACGGCAACCGCAAATTCCCTGACGGCCGCGAACTCGTGTGGAAGCAAATCGGCATCCTCGGCTTGATCGCCGACCCCCAGGTCCCGTACATGCTCAAGTGGGAGGGCGACCCGTCCCTCCACCCGTCCAACGCCTACGAGAGCAACGTCAAAATGAGCTGCCTCACCATTGCCGGATCGGCAGCCCGGGTGACCGAGTGGCTGGGTGAACCAGTGGAGAAGCCGCTGGAAGACGTAGCCGTGGAGTGGGTGGCACCGCACGGAACCCCCGGGATCCTTTCGGTGACATTCGAGACCGCCAACGGGGCAGTCACCATCTGACGCTCCCCCCGCCTGCCCGGGCGTCCACGTCCGGGCACCAACGTGGGCAGGAAATGCATTCTGCCTGCCAAAGCTTCGGCCGCCATCAGCAGGTGACAACGGCGTCACCCGCCGATGGCGGCCGAATTCGTCTCCTAGCTGCATTCCAGTGCGCGGGAGTTCATGCCGCCTCCATGAACGCCACATTGTCAGACCCCCTTGCCATGAGGGGTTTATGGGCAGGGAAGCGGTGGCGGGGGCGTTTGCGGACATCAGGGCCGCCCTTGCCGTGCTCAACGCGGAGGTGGACGGGTGCGGTTCTGAGCCGTTCTCGGCCGCTGATCCGTTGGCCGGGCTGGCGGATGGGAGCCTGGACATCCTCGCCGGCGCGGCGGCTGTGGAGGCCGGCGTGGCGGGCCTGAAGGCCCGAGCTGCCATGAAATACGCCGGCACCGCCCATGCCCTGGCCCCTCCCGGGATGCCGGTGCAGGCGCAGGAAATGGCTGTGGCCGCCGAGATCGGGTGCGTGCTGGCCATCGGGCCGCGGGCCGCCAGCACGTTCCTGTCCGTATCGCACGCCCTGACCACCACCTTGCCCCTGACCCTCGCGGCCCTGCAGGCCGGCACGATCTCGTGGCAGCACGCCCGGGGCATGGCGGACGAGGCAGCCACCCTCGACCCCGCCGGCGCCGCCGCCCTGGAGGCCCACTTCCTGGACCCGGACATTCCCAGGCCTGCCGGTGCGGCGACGATCGGGGAGATGCCGGCGTACCGGTTCAAGGCCAAAGCCAGGACCTGGCGGGAACGCCACCATCCCGAATCGCTGGAGAAACGCCACGCCAAGGCGGTGGCGGACCGGCGGGTGGAATACAGTCCTGACCAGGACGGCATGGCCTGGCTCTCGGCCTACCTCCCCGCCCACCAGGCAATGTCAGGCTGGAACCGGCTCAACGCCCTCGCCCGCGCCGCACAAGGACCCCACGAACCCCGCACCCTCACCCAAATCCGGGCCGACCACTTCGCCGAAGCCATCCTCACCAGCGGCACCGGACACACAGACTCCACCCACGGGAGAGCCGACAGTCCCAGCGTCCCTGCAGACACCAGCGCCGGTGCAGGTGCCGGAACGGATCCCACCCTGTCGTCGCGGATCCGGGCGCAGGTTCTTGTCACCGTGCCGGTCGTCACCCTCATGAGCCTGACCGACGAGCCAGCCATGCTCGACGGGTACGGACCCATCCCGTCCTCCATGGCGAGGGACCTGGTCGCCAACGGGGCCGCGTCGTTCCACCGGGTCCTGGTCGATCCGCGGGACGGGGCGCCGCTGGAGATCGGCCGGACCAGCTACCGGGTCACCAAAGCCATGCGGAACTGGCTCCGGCTGCGCGACGGCACATGCCCCTTCCCCGGCTGCAGCAACCCGTCGTTGGATAACGAGGCAGACCACCTCCTCGCATGGCACCACGGCGGAACCACCGGAATCAGCAACCTCGGACAACCCTGCCCCAAACACCACAAACTCCGGCACACCACCGGCTGGACACCAACACCAGCCACCAAAAACCAACCACCCGGCTGGACCTCACCCACCGGCCGCCACTACAAAAGCGAACACCAGGACTGGGAACCACCCCACTGGCCCAGCCTGTCCTGTCGGCCTTAACGGCGGAGTTAAAACTGACGGAGCATCACACCGGGCAAACGCATGGTTTAGGGCCGTACCCGCCCATGCCCACTGCTCGTGACCGCTCCCTCTTCTACGCTGCGCCGGCCGTCTTGGCGCAGGGCCCGCTCAGGGAAGTTGACCCGGTACTGACCTAGCTGCCACCTGCTGCCCGCCGTCGTGCTCACTATTGCCCGCCGTCGTGCCCACCCGAGCCTAACGCGGTGCTTACCGTGACCGACGTCGCCTGAGGAATTCAGCCCAACCCGACTGCCGTGCCGAACAGGCTGAAGCCTACGAAGGCAACGATGTCCAGCAGTGCGTGAGCAATGACCAGCGGCATCACCCGCCGCGTTCGGGTATAGAGCCACGCGAAGACGATGCCCATCACCACATTGCCGATGAAGGGGCCGAAGCCCTGATACAGGTGATACGTGCCGCGGAGCAGCGAGCTCGCCAGGATGGACAGCGGAATGCTCCAGCCGAACTTTCCAAAACGGTTCATCAGGTATCCCACCACGATGACTTCCTCCACCACGGCATGGCGCATCGCTGACAGGATCAGCACCGGTACTGTCCACCAGTACGCGTCCAGTGCACTGGGAATGATGGCCGTGGTAATCCCCAGCGCCCTGCCTGCGGCGTAAAGGCCCAGGGAGGGGATGCCGATCAGTGCTGCCAACCCGAGTCCCTGGAGCAGATCCCCGCCGGGGCGGGCAAAGTTGAAGCCAAGCTTGTTGAAAGCTGACCCGGAGTTGCTGCCGTCGCCGGACGCGGCCTGACGATGGTCGCTGAGGAAATAGAGCACCAGCAGCACCGGAACCAGCGCGAAAATGATGTCCAGCAGCTGGTAGGTCAGGTCAAAATATTCGCGGGTGCTCTGCGAGCGGTTAAGTGTGGACGTGCCCTCCGCCAGCGGTGCACGGGTCATCTTGTCCAGGAGCTGCACCACGGAGTACACAGCAGACTGGCCCAGGGACAGGCCCAGGACAATCCAGACTTCAAACCGAAGGCGACGGCGGGAGGGAACCAGCATGCTCCCATCTTGCCTTCAGTTTCTGGATCCAGGCTGATTGCCCTTCCAGTGTCACGCGGTAGCCCGAGCCAATGCCTTCTACCCCGTGGCGCCAGCCAGTGCCTCCCACCCGGTGGCGACGAGCCGGTGCCGCCCAGCCAATGCCGCTTAGCCGGGGGCGACGATCACTTCCGTGCCGTTGGCTTCGAAGGCAGCCTTGTCCTTCGCCGAAATTCCGGAATCCGTGATCAGCCGGGTGAAGTTGTACCCGTCCATGGTGGCAAAGGCACGCACGCCGACCTTGGACGAGTCCGCCAGGACGTAGGAAACCCTTGCCCTGCTGGCGAGGAGGGCATTGACGGAGGCCTCACCCTCACCTGTATTGGTTGGCCCCACTTCGGGATCAATGCCGTTAACGCCGATGAAGGCGATGTCCAGCACCACCTTCTGCATGATGATGTCCGTGTAGGGACCCACCAACTCGTAGGAGCGTGGATTGAGGATCCCGCCCGTGACCATGACTTTGATGCTGGGCCGGACCGCCAGCTGCGAAGCGATGTTGATCGCATTCGTGACCACTGTCAGGGTGGGCTGGTTGGACGGCGCGTTGAGGTCTTCGCGCGTGGCCAGGATCTGTGCCAGCGCGGTGCTGGTGGTCCCGCCGCACAATCCGATCACCGCACCGGGAGCTATCAGCGCAGAGGCAGCCTGGGCAATCTGCTCCTTGGCCTCGGCGTGGTCATCGCGGTTGTACCGGCCGGGCAGGTCGTAGGCAAGGGCTCCCGTGGTGGCGCCTCCGCGGGTCCTGGTGAGCAGCCGGCGCTTGGCCAGGCTGTCCAGATCGCGCCGGGCGGTGGCTGGGGACACGTTCAGGGTGCTGACAATCTCTTCGACCTCCACCTGGCCGGTCCGTGCGAGGAGGTCCAGGATTGCCGTCAGTCTGTCAGTGCGGGTCATGCAGGGCCTCCAAGTACTCAAGCCACCTGCTCAGATGACGTTTTCTGATCATAACAGACCACAAACGATCATCTAACGTCATTAGGAGCCCGGAGCTACCGCGCCTGCTTTCCTGCCCGCCACACAGCGTATGTCAAGGGCATCCCCGGCCGGTAGGCGAGGTGGGTGGCGGACGGCGCATTAAGGACATGCAGATCGGCCCGGTGGCCGACCGCGATGGACCCCACCGCCCGTTCGCCGTCGGCGTCGTTCCCTGTGTCCTTGTGCAGCGCGAGGGCTCCCCCGTACGTGGCTGCCCGGACGGCTTCATGGACGCTGAGGCGCATCTGCAGCACCGCCGTGGCGACACAGAACGCCATGGAGCTCGTGTAGGACGTTCCCGGGTTGCAGTTGGACGCGAGCGCCACCTGGACGCCGGCATCCAGGAGCGCCCGGGCAGGGGCCAGAGGCTGGCGGGTGGAAAGGTCGCAGGCCGGAAGGCAGGTCGCAACCGTGCCGCGGCTGCCGGTGCCCGTGCCGGCGTCCCAGCCGGTCCAGGTCCCGGCCAGGGCATCAACATCCCCTGCGGCGAGGTAATTAACGTGGTCCACGCTGGCAGCATCGAGCTCTACCGCGAGCTGCACGCCCGGGCCTTCGCCAAGTTGGTTTCCATGGACGCGGAGCCCCAGGCCGGCGTCGCGGCAGGCCAGAAGGACCCGCCGGGACTGTTCGGCAGTGAAGGCTCCTTCCTCACAAAAGACGTCTGCCCACTGCACAAAGGGCCGGACGGCAGCCAGCATGGGACCGCATACCAGGCTGGTGTATTCCTCCGGGTCCTGTCCCGCGGGAACCAGGTGCGCCCCCAGATAGGTGACCTGGTCCGCCACGGTGGAGGCAATCCGCGCGCTCCGGGTTTCGTGCTCAACGTCCAGTCCATAGCCCGTTTTCGTCTCAAGGTAGGTGGTTCCCTGCGAGACGGCTTCGTCAACACGGCCAAGCGCCAGGCGGGTCAGGTCAAAATCCGACGTGCCACGGGTTGCGTTCATGGTGACCGCGATGCCTCCGGCCGCATAGGACTCCCCCGCCATCCGCGCCTCGAACTCAGCGGTCCGGTCCCCCGCGAACAGGAGGTGGGTATGGGAATCCACCCAGCCGGGCAGCACGGCGCGGCCGCCCATGTCCACGACATCATCCGCGGCCGGAGCATCGGCAGCAGCGCCGATCCATGCAATCCGTTCGCCCTCAATCACCACCGCCGCGTCCTTCAGGACCCTGTGTTCCAGGTCCTGCGTCATCAGCTCGGCGATATTGGTAATCAGGGTGCTCATACAGCCATTCTTCAGCGCCGCACGGACCAGCGGGTGGCCGCCAGCGCCTGCGCTGTCCGGGATTCCGGACCCGCCGTCCCGGCTGCGGCAGCAGCACCGGCCTGGCCCGCCAAAATTTGGGCGGCCGCGAGTTCCGCCATGGCCGAGGACGTCTGGAATCCGTAGCCGCCCTGCCCGGCGAGCCAGTAGAAGCCCGGAGCCTCCGCGTCGAACCCCGCCACCGGAACGCCGTCGGCCGCCTCCGTCCGCAGCCCCGTCCATGCCCTGCGGACTTCCGTGATCCCCAACGTGGTTTCCCGGTTCAACCTGTCCACCAGCCGCTCGATGTCACCGGGCCGCGGGCGGGCATCCTCGGGCCCGCTGGGCTCCGATTCGGAGGGCGAAATGAGCACGTCGTCCCCGTCCCGCCGGAAATAAAACGAATTGTCCCCTGCCGCCACCATGGGGCTGTGCTCAGGCAAGGGATGGTCGACGGCGGCAATCGCCGCCGTGCGCCGGTACGGCTGGAGTCCAAGCTTTTCCACTCCGCTAATCACGGCAAGTTCGTCCGCCCACGCGCCGGCAGCGTTGACCAGGACGCCCGCCTGGAAGCCCTCCGTGCCGGCACCCACCTGCCAGCCGGAACCAAGCCGTTGCGCGGTGTGCACCCTGGCGCCGGTAATGATGTCCACCCCGGCAGAGGCGGCCCGCTCCCGGTGGTCTGCCAGCAGCAGCGGCGCGTTGCAGCCGAAGGACCCTTCGTCCAGCCCCGCGGCCTGGAAGGTACCGGGGACCAGCGCCGGGCAAAGCTCCAGCGCCTCAGCGGAGGTAATGGACCGCATGAGCCCACTGGCTTCCGCGGCCACGTCTTCCTCCGCGCCGATCAGCATGAAGCTGCGGGGCGTCAGGATGGGTTCGGGCAACTCCGTATCGCGTGCGGCAAGCAGCTCAAGCGTCCGGACGGTCAGTTCCTGGACCACGGGCGGGCCGTAGCTCGGAATGAACTGGCGGGCCGAGCGGGATGACGTGTGGTACGCCAGTTCCTGTTCCGCCTCCACCAATGCCACGCTGCATTTGCCCGCCAGCGCAGACGCCAGGGACAGTCCGGCAATGCCGCCGCCAACAATCAGGACATCATAATGAGCTGCCATTTCCCTATCCTTGCAGACTTGGCTTCCAGCGCTACCCTTCCTGGCCTGCTACCTCGGCACGGCTGGCGACGAAGGCACGCACGCACGCTTCGACGTCGTCCGCCGAATGCGCAGCCGATAGCTGCACCCGGATCCGCGCGGCACCCCGCGGAACCACCGGGAAGCTGAAGGCTGTGACAAAGACGCCGTGCTGCAGCATCCGGTCAGCCACCTTTGCGGCCAGCACTGCGTCGCCGAACATCACCGGCACAATGGCGTGTTCCCCGGGCAGGAGATCGAAGCCTTCCTCCGTCATCCGGCGCCGGAACAGGACGGCGTTCTCGAAGAGCGTGCGCCGCAGGTCCGCCGAGTTCTCCACCAGGTCCAGGGCCTTAATTGTGGCCGCGACAATGGCCGGAGCAAGCGAGTTGGAGAACAGGTAGGGGCGGGCCTTCTGGCGGAGCATGGCCACCACCTCGGCCCGGCCGGACACGTAGCCGCCGGACGCTCCGCCCAGCGCCTTCCCAAACGTGCCGGTGTAGATGTCCACCCGGTGCGACACTCCTGCGTGTTCGGGTGTGCCCGCCCCCGTTCCGCCCATGAAGCCGACGGCGTGGGAGTCGTCCACCATCACCAGCGCGTCGTGCTTCTCGGCGAGGTCGCAGATGGCCTCCAGCGGCGCAAGGTACCCGTCCATGGAGAAGACGCCGTCGGTAACAACGATCCTGCGGCGGGCGTCCTTCGCCTCCACAAGCTTCGCCTCGAGGTCCGCCATGTCCTGGTTGGCGTACCGGTACCGCTGGGCCTTGCAGAGCCGGATCCCGTCGATGATGGATGCATGGTTCAGGGCATCGGAGATGATTGCGTCCTCCGGCCCGAAGAGCGATTCGAAGACACCGCCGTTGGCGTCAAAGCAGCTGGAGAACAGGATGGTGTCCTCGGTGCCCAGGAAGCGGGAAACCCGGGATTCGAGTTCGAGGTGCAGGTCCTGGGTGCCGCAGATGAACCGCACGCTGGCCATGCCGAAGCCTCGCTCGTCCATGGCCGCCTTGGCCGCGTGGATGATGTCCGGGTGGTCCGCCAGGCCAAGGTAGTTGTTGGCGCAGAAATTCAGCACGTCCGCGCCCGTCTGCCCGATCTGTCCGGCTGTGATGTGGCTGGACTGCGGGGAACTGATGCTGCGTTCGGTCTTGAAGAGGCCCGCGCTGCGGATATCGTCCAGCTCCATGCGCAGCTGGTCCTTGATCGAGGTGTACATGGTGTTCCTTAAAGTTGGGTCCAGTCGAGGACAACTTTGCCACCTGTGCCGCTGCGGGCAAGGTCGAAGCCTTCTTCCCATTGGCCGGCAGGCAGCGTGTCAGTGACGACGGCGGATATTCCCGCATGCAGCACGGGGTTGGAGGAGAGCATGGCGCTCATGGCGTACCAGGTTTCATACATTTCGCGGCCATAGATGCCCTTGAGCGTGAGCATATGGGTGACCACCTTGCCCCAGTCGATGATGATGTCCTGGCTGGGCAGGCCGAGCATGGCGATCCGGCCGCCGTGGTTCATGTTGTCGATCATCTCCGGCAGCGCTCCGGGATGGCCGGACATTTCCATGCCGATGTCGAAGCCCTCCCGCATGCCGAGGTCGCGCTGGGCATCGCGCACGCGGGTGGTGGAAACATCGATCGCGAGGTCTGCTCCCAGCTTGCGGGCAAGCTCAAGGCGTGGGCGCGAAACGTCGGTGATGGCAATCTTGCGGGCCCCGGCGTGCCGGGCAACGGCGATGGCCATCAGGCCGATGGGTCCGGCGCCGGTGATGAGCACATCCTCCCCCACCAGGGGAAAGCTCAGGGCGGTGTGCACGGCGTTGCCGAAAGGGTCGAAGATGGCACCGAGTTCGGGCGTGACCGAGGGATCGTGGTGGACCCAGACGTTGGTCTCTGGAATCACCACATACTCGGCGAACGCACCGTCACGCTGCACGCCAACACTGACGGTATGGATGCACATCTGCCGCCTGCCGGCGCGGCAGTTCCGGCAGATCCCGCACACCACATGGCCCTCCCCGGACACCCGGTCCCCCACTTTGGCGTCGCGGACGTCCTCCCCGGTTTCCACAACCTCGCCATAAAACTCGTGGCCCGGAATGAGGGGGGCTTCAATGATCCCCTGCGCCCAGGAATCCCAGGACTGGATGTGGAGGTCGGTGCCGCAGATGCCGGTGGTCATGACCCGGATCTTCACATCAGCAGGGCCCGGTACCGGCTCGGGGCGGTCTACCAGCTCGAAGCCGGCCCGGGGTCCCGCCTTGTACAAAGCCTTCATCGGCTTCCTCACTCTTTGTCTGTCGTGGCAGGTCCTGCCTTCCTCATTACAGCGAGGAAGAAGCTTTAGCACAACAGCAAAATACTCAATCGACGATGTAGCTATTCCTAATGCATAGACTGCTGTGATGGAGATTCACCAGCTTGAAATCCTGCGCGAACTGGGCGCCCTCGGGAGCGTCAAGGCAGTGGCGGACACCCTCATGGTCACCCCGTCCGCCGTGTCCCAGCAGCTGGCCCTGCTGCAACGGAAGGTCGAGGTCCCGCTCACCCGCAAGGAGGGCCGCAACCTGGTGCTCACCGAGGCAGGCCAGGTGCTGGCCGACGCCGGGGCCGCCGTCGTCAGCGCCATGGCAGACGCCAAGGATGCAATCGGGAACTACCACGGTTCCGCTGCCGGCAGGGTAAGCCTGTGCGGATTCCACAGTGCGGGGCAGGCGGTCTTCGCCCCGCTCGCCCGGATCCTCGCCGCCCCAGGACAGCCGCGGATAGAACTCTCGGACGAGGACGTGGCCCAGCAGGACTTCCCCGCCCTCACCGCGCGGTATGACCTGGTGCTCGCCCACCGGATGGACCACAGCCCGCGCTGGCCTGCCGAACGGGTGACGGTGATCCCTCTTGCCCACGAGCCCCTGGACGTGGCTCTACCTGCCGGGCACCCCCTGGCGGCCAAGGCGGCGGTCTCAGCGGACGACGTCGGCGGCGAGACCTGGGTGACCAGCCACGCCGGCTACTCCCCCGCGGACGTGCTGTCCGCCGTCGCCGCCGTTTCCAGCCGGGAACTGAACATCGTCCACCGGATCAACGATTACTCCACGGTGGCCGCCCTGGTTGCCACCGGCGGGGTAGTGGGCTTGCTCCCCAGGTACACCGCGGGGCCGGTACTGAATCCCGATATCGTGCTGCGTCCGCTCGAAGGAATCAGCACCCGGCGGCGGATCGACCTGCTGGCAAGGCCTGAAAACCTGAAGCGGCGGTCCGTGACCATCGTGTGCGAAGCACTGCAGGGCATCATGGCGGGGCTGGTGGAGCAGGGCTGACCCAACTGAGTAGCAGCAGATGTCGTTATGAGCCTCCACAACGACACCTGCTGCTACCTAGTTGGACCCTTTGCCGTGGCCGCGGCCCAGCCCCAGGCCCGGACCCCCGCCGGCGCCCTCAACGATGCGCTCCGCCGTCACGGTGTCCCCGTCCTTCACTCCGGAGATCCGGACGTCGTCGCCCGTGGCGATGTCCGCGATGGTTCCGTCGGCCCGCTTAAGCCGCTTGCCGCCGTCGTCCTTGGCCTCAGCACCATCCGCCGGCGGAGCCGTCACCTGCGTAATCCTCGTGCTGGCGTCGATGGTGTAGGCCTGCGAGTAGCCGTCCTCGCTTCGAACGGTGATGGAGGTGTCACTGACGGACTCCACGGTGCCGCGCTGTGTCACCTCGGTATGGATAGTCCCGTCAGCCTTTTTGGCCACGCTCTCGCCATGCAGGTGCTGGGGGCGCTGTGCCTTGTCTGGCTTAGCGTGTCCGGGCGCCTTGTCCTGGCCGGGGGCCCTGTTCTGCCCAGGGGCATCGCCCGACTTTCCCGGCGGCGAGGACGACGACGGTGCGGGCGGCGGAGTCTCGTTCGCGGCCCACGCGAACGCCACCCCGGTCCCGGTCAGGACGAGTGCCACGGCCCCGCCTAGCGCAGCCTTGCGGAATCCCAGCGGTTCCCTTACCGACATAAACCCACACCTCCCACAGCAACGGCAGGACATTCCTCGTGAGCGGAGCCCTGGTGGTTCAGTGTAGGACGGGGCTGTACTGCCGCACACGAGTAGCCAGCGGCTGCCGGGAGGTGAGTACTACTTAAACGCAACTGGGTAGCAGTAGATGTCGTTATGAGCGCTCAAAACGACATCTGCTGCTACCCGGTTGGGGCATGAGGGGCTAGGAGACTGCTGAACTAAGTGCTTTATGGGGCTGGTCCGGGGCGTTCACGTGTCGGGGCCAGCCCT
>NZ_BMKV01000008.1:0-135316 GCF_014644515.1 Pseudarthrobacter scleromae
GGCTGGCCCCGACACGTGAACGCCCCGGACCAGCCCCATAAAGCACTTAGTTCAGCAGTCTCCTAGGCGTCCGCGCCGGTCCCGCCGGTGCCCCGCCACAGGCACGCATCCACCTCGAACGGCAGCAGCTGGTCCTGTTCGGCCATGAGGTTGGCGCCATGTGCCGTGACGCGGCGCATGAAATGGCGGCGGCACAGCGTCTCATATCCCACCACGGGGACGTGGCCTGCCGCCGTGGCAGCCGGGCCGTCCACGGCCATGTCCACGTCGCCCACCACAACCTGCGCGCCCTCGGTGACCATGACGCCGTCGACCGTGCGTGCATTGTGCGTTGCCCGGCGGCCGCACCAGCACAGGGCCTCCACCTGCAGGACCTGCACTCGGTCCGCAAGTTCGATCAGCCGCTGGGAGCCGGGGAACAGCCGGGTGCGGAAGTCAGCGGTGATGCCGAAGGCAAAGACGTCCACGTCGATTTCGTCCACGACTTTCGCCAGCTGCTCCACCTGCGCAGGCGTGTAGAACTGGGCCTCATCGCAGATCAGGTAGTCCACGCGCTGGCCCAGGGTGCGCCGCCGCATGACTTCCTCCCAGAAATCCGTCCCGTCCACTACCTCCACGGCGTCGGTTTCCAGTCCAAGCCGGCTGGAGATGCGGGACTCGCCGGCGCGGTCATTGCGGCTGAAGCGTACGCCGCCCCGGCCGCGGACCCTATGGTTGTGGTCCATCTGCAGCGCGAGCGTGGACTTGCCGCAGTCCATGGTGCCGGAGAAAAAGACGAGCTCAGCCACGGCGGGCGCCCCTGCCGTCGGCCGTGAAATACAGGAGCGGAACCTCCCGCTCAGCCTTGGTCAGCGATCCGTGCTGGCCCACGACCTCCATCGCCGTGGGGCGGACACGCCTCGTGTCGTAGAGGGCGAGCTCGTCGCGGGCCGCAATCATCACGTCGCCGATCCTGCCCTCGACGGCGGGCCGGACCGGACCGAAAAGCCCGGCGGCAATGGCGTCCTCCCTGGTGAATGCCCAGATGCGGGTACCGAAACGGCCGCGCCAGGCGGCGAGGAGCCGCTCCCTCACACCGGCGTCGGACCCGTCATCCAGGTACAGATGCACCATCCGGGGTTCGCCGGCCGTGTGGCGGACTCCTTCCACCAACTGCGGATCCGCCGAGAAGTCGATGCGCTGCTGCTCCGGCACGTCAAGCATGCCGTGGTCCGCCGTCAGCAGGATGCTGGTGCCCGCCGGCAGCGAGGAATTCAGCCGCTTCATCACGGCGTCCAGCTCCTCAAGCTGGTGTTCCCACTCCGGCGACTGACAGCCGTAACGGTGGCCTGCCTTATCAAGCTCGTTGACGTAGAAGTACATCAGGCCTGGCCCGGGCGCTGCCAGGGCCTCGGCGGCAGCTGCAGTCCGGGCGTGGGAGGTGGTGGCGGGCATGAAGTTGCCGCCGCGGAGGGCGGCGCGGGTCATGGGTGAGTCCCCGAACTGGGGAAGGCTGACGGTGGTCACTGCCGCCTGGCCGGCAGCTCGTTCCAGCACTGTGGGGAACGGTTGCCAGGCCACCGGGTCAACCCCGGGGTCCCAGTTGCCAAGAAGGTTGACCACCTTGTCCTGCTCCGGATCCAGCACGTCGTAGCCCACCAGGCCGTGCTGGCCCGGGGGCAGGCCGGTGCCGAAACTGGCCAAAGCGGCGGCCGTGGTGGAAGGGAACGCCGAATCGAGCCACACGGGGACGGCGCCCTGGCCGGCCTGGATGACGGAGCGCAGGAAGGGGGTGTGGGCGGACTTCTGCTTCAGGAGGTTCCGGCCCAGGCCGTCGGCCACGACGACGCATACGCGGGACGCGGCAGGAAGGCCAAGGGTGTTGGTGAATCCGTCGAGGCCCAGGCTGGCTGCGGCACTGGTCAGCACGTCCGCCACGGAACGCCGGCCGTAGGCGGGAGCGGGCGGCAGGTCCGGGGCTTTGGCCGGCCGGCCGGCTGAGGCACCGGCGGGGACAGGAGCGCCGCTGGCTGGGGGTCGTGGGACGTTGCCGGTTGGGACGTTGCTGCTTGTTCGTCGTTCGTCCGGCATCTCAGCGCTGCTGGTGCCCGCGGCTGAGCCGGTTACCGAACACGCCTGAACGCGGCCGGGCCGGGAGTGACTGGATGTGGGGCGCCGGGGCGGCAGAGCCCGTGTTCACGGCGCGCAGCGCGCGGGCAAAAAGCTTGGCATCCTGGACGGCCTGCAATCCGTCCGCCTCGGCGCTGATCCGCAGGACAATGTCCTCCTGCGCAATGGTGCCGCTGTACCCGTGGTCCGCCTCGCACTGGGGATCCCCGCAGCTGGCGGGGCCCATGTCCAGCCGCTGGCCGCCGGACCATGCTATGGACAGCGTCACCTCGCGGACCGGGTCCGAAGGCTTGTAGTCCTGAGGCTGCGCGTACATGTAGCTGAGGACCACGGAGCGGATCTGCGCCACGGGCACGGACTCGGTGGAAATCTGGGCCACGATTTGCTCACCCGCCTCATCCAGCTGCTGGTCGTCCACGTGGGTGATCACCAGCATGTCCGCGGTCAGCACCAGCACGGTGATGTGGCGGCGTACCTCGGCGCGGTCGAAGTGGGTTTCCAGGTGCACCAGGTGGGCAACGCACTCGCGGCCGTCCAGTGCGTCGTCCACCACGTCAGCCACCAGGCGCGGGTAGAAACCCGCCTTTTGGAGCGCGCCGTCAAGGCTTTGGCCCTGGGCGCTGTGGCTGTGTGAGCTGTGGCGGACTGCCTGGTTTTCATTGCCGGGCGTTTCGGGCGCCGACGCGGGAGGCTGTGAGCTCATTCCCCCATTTTCACAGATCGGCCCGCCACATTGCTAACCGCGTCAGCCCAGCATGGCCCGGCGGGCGCTGTCGGTGCGCTGGGCCGCGTTGCCGATCCGGACATCTGCGGCCAGGATCACAGCCCCGGACACGCCGCACAGCACCGGGTTGAATTCCACCAGCGCGATCTCCGGATGGCTGTCCTTGAGCCAGGCAAGCCTGCCGGCCAGGTCCTCAAGGGCGGCCACGTCCACGGCCGGCAGGCCCTGATAGCCGAACAGCTTCCGGGCGGCCCGCGGCCCGCGGATGAAGTCGTGCACGTCCGCTGCGGACAGGGGCGGTACCCGGTGCGCCCAGTCGTCCAGCAGGTTGACGGCGTCCCCGGCCAGGCCGAACGAGATCACCGGGCCCAGGAGCGGGTCCTCGATGGCCCGGAAGGTACAGGCCTGTCCCACCGGCGCCATGCTCTGCACTTCCAGTGCCGGGTCGCCGTAGCGGGACAGGGTCCGGCGCATCTGCAGGACGTTCCGGCGCAAGGACTCGGCGTCCTGGATATCCAGGCGGACTCCCCCAAGGTCCAGGCGGTGGCGCAGCGAGGGGTCGGTGGTCTTCAGCGCCACCGGCCAGCCCAGCATGTCCGCCGCCTCAACGGCCTGGTCCGGGGTGTCGAAGCCAACCGAAGGCAGCACGGTGATGCCGTAGTGGCCCAGGAGGGAGCGCGTGGCCGCCGGGTCCAGCTGCTTGAGCTGCTCCCCCTTCACGTCGCGGAGGAGGCCCTCCAGCTCGGCCCGCGCGCGCTGCGGATCGCAGCCTTCCGGCTCAACGAAGTGCCCGTGGTCGCGCGAGACCCACTCCGAGTACCGCACCACGGCGGCGAGCGCGGCCACCGCAGCCCCGGGGTTGGAGAAGCAGGGCACGGCCTGCTCCGCGGACCCCACCATGCCCTCGACATAGACCGAGGGATCCAGGATTCCGGTAAACGCGGCCACCACGGGTTTACCTGCCTTCACCGAGCATTCGGCGAGCACCTCGGCAATTCTGTCCACCGTGAGCCCGCGGGCGGGCAGCAGTGCGGCGACGGCCCCATGCACGGCGTCGGACTCAAGGGCGGCGAGCAGGGACGAACGCAGGGCGGGGAGGGCAACCGACTGGCCGGCGTCGAGGTCCACGCCGGTCACCAGCCGGGCAACGTCGAGCCCATGCGACGACGCGCTGTCTGCCACCACTTTTCCCAGGGCCTGGGAGTTGCTGAAGATGGCCAGCCCGGGCCCGGCGGGCAGTGGCTGGTTGGACACCACCTGCGCCACGTCCACAAGCTGTTCTATGGTTTCCACCCGGATGACGCCGGACTGGCGGAGCATCGCGTCAAGGGCACCTGCGGGTGCCTGCGTGGTGCGGACGGCGTGGCCGGGCGGCAGCCGCAGCCCCATGGCATCGGACTTGGCCACAATGACAGGCTTGATGCGCGCCAGCCGCCGGGCCAGCCGGGAAAACTTGCGCGGGTTGCCGATCGATTCCAGGTACAGGCCCACGGCGGAGGTGTCGGCGTCGTCCTCCCAGTACTGCATCATGTCGTTGCCTGACACATCGGCGCGGTTTCCGGCGGAGAGGAAGGTGGACAGTCCCAGCCGCCGCCTGCTGGAGGCGGCGTAGAGCGAGACGCCGATGGCCGCTGACTGGGAGAACAGCCCCAGCCCGCCGCGCAGCGGCAGCGTGGGCGCCATAGAGGCGTTCAGCGAGACGGCCGGGTGGGTGTTCACGATCCCCAGGGACGCCGGCCCGATCACCCGCATCCCGTTGGCGCGTGCCTGCCGCACGAGGTCGCGCTGCCTCATGAGGCCGCGTTCGCCGTCGTCCGCGAAGCCTGCCGAGGCGATGACCAGGCCCTTCACCCCTGCCGCCGCACAGTCTGCGACGACGGCGGGCACTTCCTCGTAGGGGACGGCAACAACGGCCAGCTGCACAGGTTCAGGGACCTCCGAGAGCTTGCCGTAGGAGATCATGCCGGCCAGTTCCAGGGCCTCGGGATTGATGGCAAACACAGGCCCGGGGAAGCCGCCTTCGATGATGTGCTCCAGGAGCTGGTAGCCCACCGTCCCCCACTTGCGGCTCGCCCCGATGACGGCAATGGACGACGGCGTCAGCAGGTCGCGGACGCTCCTCGCCTCCGCGCGGTGCTCGCGGGATTCCATCACGGCCCGGGATTTTTCGGTGGGGTCGATGTTGAACTCAAGGCTGACGACGCCGTCGTCGAAATGCCGTTTGACGTCATAGCCGGCGTCGGAGAAGACCATCAGCATCTTGCGGTTTTCCGGCAGCACCTCCGCGCTGAAGCGGCGGATCCCGTTCTCGTGGGCGGCGGCGGCGAGGTGTTCGAGCAGGATGGAGCCGATGCCCCTCCCCTGGTGCGAGTCGGCGATGTTGAACGCCACTTCGGCTTCGGTGGGGTCGTCCAGCCGGTCATACCGGCCGATCCCTACGATTTCACCGCCGATGGTGATGACGAACGCCACCCGGTCCCGGTAGTCCACCTCGGTGAACCGCTTGAGCTCCTTGCTGGAAAGCTTGGCCTTGAAGGCAAAGAAGCGCATGTAGATTGAGTTCTGCGACTGTCCCATGTGGAACTTCTGGACAGCGTCCGCGTCCGAGGGGTGGATGGGGCGCAGATGTGCCGTCCCGCCGTCCCGGAGCACGACATCGGCTTCCCAATGTTCCGGATATTCGCCGTCCACGGGCTGTTCCACCATAGGCTTAGCCTAGCCAAAAACTCCCGCAGCACTGCCGCTTGCGCCCAACAAACCATTGCACCGCTCTGCAGAAGGATCCACCAACCCCATGGCCCGCCGCCAAAGTTCAGCCCCTCCCGAAGACACCACCCCCTACACGGAGAACATCGTGGACATCGATGTCACCTCCGAAATGGAAGGTTCCTTCCTGGAGTACGCGTATTCGGTGATTTACTCCCGGGCGCTTCCGGACGCCCGCGACGGGCTCAAGCCGGTGCAGCGGCGCATCCTCTACATGATGAGCGACATGGGCCTGCGCCCGGACCGCGGCCATGTGAAGAGCGCCCGCGTGGTGGGCGAGGTCATGGGCAAGCTGCACCCGCACGGCGACACCGCCATCTACGACGCCATGGTGCGCATGGCCCAGGACTTCTCGCTGCGGCTGCCCCTGATTGACGGGCACGGCAACTTCGGATCGCTCGACGACGGCCCTGCGGCTCCGCGGTACACGGAAGCGCGGCTCGCAGCGGCTGCCCTGACGCTCACCAACCACCTCGACGAAGACGTGGTGGACTTCGTCCCCAACTACGACAACCAGCTGACCCAGCCGGACGTGCTTCCGGCCGCGTTCCCCAACCTGCTGGTCAACGGCGCCACCGGCATCGCCGTGGGCATGGCCACCAACATGGCCCCGCACAACCTGGTGGAAGTCATTTCCGCCGCGCGGCACCTGATTGCCCACCCGGACGCCACACTCGATGACATTATGCGGTTCGTGCCCGGCCCGGACCTGCCCAGCGGCGGGCGGATCGTGGGGCTGGACGGCATCCGCGACGCCTACGCCACGGGACGGGGGTCCTTCAAGACGCGGGCCAAGGTGGAGGTGGAACAGCTGTCCGCGCGGCGGACCGGCCTGGTGGTCACCGAACTCCCCTACATGGTGGGCCCGGAAAAGGTCATCGAGAAGATCAAGGACGCCGTCAACGCCAAGAAGCTGACCGGCATCAGCGACATTGTGGACCTGACCGACCGCAAGCACGGCCTGCGCCTGGTCATCGAACTCAAGAACGGCTTCAACCCCAACGCGGTGCTCCAGCAGCTCTACCGCTACTCGCCGATGGAGGACTCCTTCGGCATCAACAACGTCACCCTGGTGGACGGACAGCCGCAGACCCTGGGCCTGGTGCAGCTGCTGACTGTGTACGTCAACCACCGGATCGACGTTGTCCGCCGCCGGACGGTGTTCCGGCTGGGCAGGAAGAAGGACCGCCTCCACCTGGTGGAGGGACTCCTCATCGCCATTGTGGACATTGACGAGGTCATCCAGATCATCCGCTCCTCGGACGAGGCAGCCGCCGCCCGGGCCCGGCTGATGTCCATCTACGACCTCACGGAGATCCAGGCGAACTACATCCTGGAGCTCCGGCTGCGCCAGCTGACCAAGTACTCCCGGATCGAGCTGGAGAAGGAGCAGGACGAGCTGCGCCGCGAGATCGCGGAGCTCGAGGCGATCCTGGGCTCCGAGGAGCGGCTCCGGACCCTGGTGTCCGACGAGCTGGGAGAGATTGCCGAGGAGCACGGCACTCCGCGGCGCACCGTCCTCCTCGAATCCGAAGCCGTGGCACCGACCGTGGCCGCCGACCTTGCGCTGGCCGCCGGGAAAAAGGGGAAGGCAGCGCCGCTCGCCCTGGAGATTGCCGACGACCCCTGCTGGGCCATCCTGACCGCCTCCGGACAGGTGGCCCGCACCAGCAACCAGGAGCCGCTGGCGGAGGCGGGCCCCCGGGCAAAACACGATGTGTTCACGTCCGTGGTCAAGACCTCCGCACGGGGCGAGATCGCGGCGGTCACCTCCCTGGGGCGGATGCTGCGCCTCCAGGTGATGGACATGCCGGTACTGCCGCCCATGTCCGGCCTGCCCAACCTCGCCGGCGGGGTTCCGGCCAGGGATTTCCTCACCCTGCTCAAGGGGGAAACCCTGGTGGCGTTCGTGCCGCTGGACGAAGTGCTGGCCATCGGCACTTCCCAGGGCGTGGTGAAGCGGGTGCAGCCGGACTACCCGCTGAACCGGGAAGACTGGGACGTCATAGCCCTCAAGGACAAGGACTTCGTGGTCAATGTGGCCCCGGCGGGCGCCGATGACGCTGAGCTGGTGTTCCTGACCAGCCAGGCCCAGCTGCTGAAATTCGGAGCCGCCAGCGTGCGCCCCCAGGGGCGGACGGCCGGAGGCATGGCGGGAATCAAGCTGGCCGCCGGGGACCGCGTGCTGTTCTTCGGCGCGGTCCAGCCCACGGACGAGGCCGCCGTGGTGGTGACCATCGCCGGGACAACGGGAGCCCTTCCCGGGACCGCCCCCGGCACGGCCAAGGTCACGGCGTTCTCCGAGTACCCCGTGAAGGGCCGCGCAACCGCCGGCGTGCGGGCACACCGCTTCCTGAAGGGCGAGGACACGCTGTTGCTGGCCTGGGCGGGCCACGGACCGGCCAAGGCCGCCTCAGCCGCGGGGGTTGCCAGGTCCCTGCCGCAGGAGCACGGCCGGCGGGATGGCTCCGGCGTCCCGTTGTCGCAGCCGGTGGACGTGATGGGTCCGGCCATGGCGTGGCCTGATCCCGGCCAGACTGCCTGATCCGGCCTAGACTGCA
Source organism: Pseudarthrobacter scleromae (assembly GCF_014644515.1). Classification (NCBI taxonomy): domain Bacteria; kingdom Bacillati; phylum Actinomycetota; class Actinomycetes; order Micrococcales; family Micrococcaceae; genus Pseudarthrobacter; species Pseudarthrobacter scleromae. The sequence continues at coordinate 8,161 of NZ_BMKV01000008.1, forward strand.
TGCATGCCTATCGTTCCTGATGAGAAGGACTGGACCTGGGTCCTGACGCGTCCCTGCCCCGACTGCTCGTTCGATGCCGCCACGGTAACGCCGTCCACCGTCCCGGGGAACATCGACAATATGCTGCCCCGCTGGCGTGCCGTCCTGCGCAGGCCGGACGTGGCGGAGCGCCCCAATGGGCACACGTGGTCCGCGCTGGAGTATGCCTGCCACGTCCGGGACGTCTTCAGCCTTTTCGACCAGCGGCTGAACCTCATGCTCGAATCGGATGACGCACGGTTCGAGAACTGGGACCAGGACCAGACGGCCATGGACAAGGACTACGCCAACGCGGATCCGGCAGTGGTCAGCGCAGAGCTGACGGCTGAGGGAAAGCAGGCGGCGGAGTCCTTTGCCAGGGTCCGCGAACCAGAGTGGGGACGGACAGGGCTGCGCAGCAATGGCTCGGAGTTCACCGTCCTGACGCTGGCCCAGTACTTCCTGCACGACGTCGTCCACCACCTTCACGACGTGGACGGCTGAGCACCTTCTGTAACCGCGGCATACGCCGGCGCGCCGTTGTGTCCGCTGTCTCCGGTGTCCCCGGATCCGGCCAGCACCAGCCTCGCATCCTCCGGATGGATGTCAGCGGGGTTGTGGGTCACCAGCACCACGGTCCGGTTGCCGAGTCCCGCGCGCAGGTCGGCCAGCATGGCCTCTGCCGATTCAGCATCCAGGTGCGCTGTTGGCTCATCCAGCAGGATCACCTCCGCACCGGTCATCAGCGTGCGCGCCACGGCCAGGCGCTGGCGCTCTCCCCCGCTCAGGAAGGCCCCGCCCGGACCGATCCTGGTGTCCAGGCCGGCCGGCAGGCGCTCCACCAGGCCCGCCAGGCCCACGGACTCCAGCACCTCCATCAGCTCGCCGTCTCCGGCCGGGCCGTTCGCGGGGGGCCTGCCCAGCAGCAGGTTGCCGCGGATGGTCGAGTCAAAGAGGTGGGCTTCCTGCGGACACCAGGCGGCCCGGCCGGTCACCCGGGCTGCCCCGGCTGCTGCAGGGAGGAAACCCAGCAGGACGGAGAGCAGGGTGGATTTTCCGGAACCGGACGGTCCGGTGACGGCCAGCCACCGGCCTGGCTCGGCAACGGCGTTGATCCCGGAAAACACCGGAGCACCGCCCGGCCACGCCGCCGCGAGGTCAACGAGTTCGACGCCGGGACCACCGTCCTGGCGGGCAGGCACTGTGTGCAGGCCGTCCGCTGGGGTGCCTTCGGAGCCCGCGGTGCCGGCGTCCAGGGCGCCCGAGGCGGACACGCGCCGCATGACTGTCCGCAGCGCGGGGAACTGGCGCACCGCCGTCGTCATCGCTGAGTAGGGCTCCACCAGTGCGAGGAGCATCAGCACGACCACCGCCGCCGTCGCCGGGGCGAGCCGGCCGCCGAGCACGGCGGGAGCGGCCAGCCAGGCAGCTGCGAAGGCAGCCGCGCAGCAGGAGGCTGTGGTGACAGCGTGTCCTAGGCCGTCTGCCCACGCTGACCGCTGGGAAGCGCGGGTGGCGCTGCGGTCCTGGGCGCGCAGTCCGGCCAGTACCGGGGCGGAGACGCCGTTGGCGTGGAGTTCGGCGCGTGCATCGAGGGCTGCGGAAATCCGGCGCAGGACCCCGGACCTCAGGACCTGTTCGGCGCTGGCCGACTTCCGGTCGGCCCACAGCGCCACGGCCGGGGCCAGGAGCAGGCTGGCTGCGGCGGCGGCCAGGACGGCCGGGACGGCATCCGGCACCAGCAGCCAGGTGGTGGCCAGGGCCAGGGCGGAGACAGCGAGCGCAGTCACCGGCGGCAGCGCAACCCTTGGCAGGAGGTCGCGGACGGTGTCGACGTCGTCGATGACCGTCCCCAGGACGTTGCCGCCCTGCAGCAGCCGGCGGAGGGCGAGGGCCCTGCGGCTCAGGGACTCCCAGAGCCGTCCCCGGAGGCGGGTGAGGGCGGCAAACACCGCATCATGGAGCAGGAGCCGCTCGCAGTAGCGCAGCACGGCCCGCCCGATCCCGAAGAACCGCACGCCAACAATGGCCGTCAGCAGGTACAGGATGGGCGGCTGCTCGCTGGCACGGATGATCAGCCAGCCGGACAGGCCGGACAGCGCGACGGCGAAGACGGCCGCCAGGGTGCCCACCACGGCAGCCGCTGCGAACTTGCCGCGGACCGGCGCCAAGAGCGCCGCGAGGAGACGGGTCGTTTGGCGGGTGCCTGCGCCCCCGCTGGCGGGTGCGCCGGCACCCGCGCCGGCAACCGGGGCAGCAGCGGGGGCGGGCCAGGCGTCCGCTGCAACGTCCACGGCACCCCCTGGCTTCGGCCCGGCCTTCTGCAGCGCGGCTTGCACCGGCGCGGCAGCTGTGGCCAGCACCCCGGCCCGCGCGCCTGGTTCCCCTGCCCGGGCTGGCTCTGCGTGGACTGGCTCTGCGTGCGCAGCCACCGGCACCAGGTGGTCAGCGAGGTTGCGGGTGCGCCCGTTGTGCGCCACGAGGATCACGGTGACGCGTCCGCGCAGGTGGCGGATCGCGTCTTCCACCACCATGGCCGAGGCGTCGTCCAGGTGTGCGGTGGGCTCATCGAGCAGCAGCACTGTAGCTCCTGCCTCGATCCGGGCCAATCCCCTGGCGAGTGCCACCCTCCGCAGCTCGCCGGGGCTCAGCTCGGCGGGGTGCTGGTGTGCCAGGTGGCCGGCAGCGGCGCGGGCCAGGCATGAGCGTGCGGCGGCTTCCACGCCGGCGTGGCCGCGGGCGCCCTCGATATCCCCGGAGAGGTACAGCATCACCTCGTCCAGGACAGTTTCGGCAAGCATGACCGGATGCTGCGGCACCCAGGCCAGCGCGCTGCGGTCGATGCCCCGGAGCGTGCCGGTGACCGTGGCGCCGGCTCCGTCCCCGATGGTTCCCGCCAGCACGCCGAGGACTGTGCTCTTTCCTGCGCCGCTGGTTCCGTCCAGGGCGGTGATCCTGCCTTGCGGCGCGGTGAAGGTGAGCGGGCCGACGGCGGGGCCCGACCTTCCGCTGTAGCCTACGGTCAGGTCCGTGACGGAGACGGGGGCACCGGGCCGTCCCGCCCTGGTTGCCGGAAGCGGCCGGGGTTCGGGGGCCCCCGTGACCGCGGTGGTTTCCGCGAGGGCCACCCGCCCGTCGTCGCTGGCATGGTGGGCGGTGCCCAGTTCACGCAGCGGGAGATAGCAGTCCGGGGCCAGGATCAGTGCCAGCAGGCCGGCCTCGAGCGGCATGTCCCCGTGCACCAGCCGGACGCCGATGAACACCGCCACGACCGCCACGGAGATCGTGGCGATCAGTTCCAGTGCCAGCGCCGAGAGGAATGCGGTGCGCAGGGTTCCCATGGTGCGGGTGCGGTATTCCTCGGAGATCTCTTCGAGGGCCTTGCGCTGCGCCGTGGCGCGCCCGAGCCCCACCAGGACCGGCAGGCCTTTTGCCAGCTCCAGCATGTGGGCGGACAGCCTGCCAAGGGCCGCCTGCGCTTCACGGACGTTGTCTTCGGTGTACCGGCCTATCAGCACCATAAACAGCGGGACCAGCGGTACCGTCAGGACAATCACCACTGCGCTGACCCAGTCCGCAAAGAGGACCCGTGCTCCCAGAAGCAGCGGAATCGCCGCGCAGTTCACCAGTGCCGGGAGGAACTGGGTGTAGTAGTTGTCCAGCGCATCCAGTCCACGGGTTGCCAGGACGGCGAGCCCGCCGTCGGCGGGGCCGGTTCCCCTGGCGCCGTTGCGCAGCGCCCGTTCGAGCAGTCCGGCACGCAGCTCCTCCTTGATGCCAAGGGCCGCCCGCCGGGCAGCGACAGCCTGTGCCCAGACGGTCAGGGACCGCAGCACCACGCCGGCCAGTCCCAGGACAACCTGGCCTGCCCAGTCCGGGTCCCCCGCCACCAGTCCGGCCAGCACCGAGGCCACGGCCTGGCCCATCAGGACCAGTGACAGGGCCTTCAGGGCTGCCAGCAGTCCCAGCAGGTAGACGGCGGACCGGGTGGCCGGACCGGGAGGGAAACTTGGCCGCATGTCAGCCCTTCGTTGTGAAAGCCCTGGCGGCGATGGCCGGCAGGAAGCTGTGGGCCTCCGGGATGTGCGCTGCACTGACCCGGCGGCGGAACACCCAATAGGTCCAGGCCTGGTAGGCGATGACAAGGGGGAGGCCGAAGGCCGCCACGATGCTCATGAGCCCCAGGGTGTAGTCGGAGGAGGACGCGTTGGAGATGGTGAGGTCAAAGGCCTCGTTAAGGGTGGAGGGCAGCACCACCGGGAATACCGCGGCAAAGATCGATGCCGAACCCAGTGCCAGGAAAGCACCAAGCCCGGAAAAGGCCTTGCCTTCCGCTCCCCGGCGGGCCCACACCCAGGCTGCTGCGGCGGCGGCGACAGCCAGCACAACGAGGGCCCAGGTCCAGGGCTTCCCTTCCAGGAACTGGATGCTCAGTGCCCACGCCGCGATGGGCAGGAGCAGGACGGGCAGCAGGCGCACGAACCATGTCCGTGCCCGGTGCCGCACGTCGCCGTCGGTCTTCAGGGCCAGGAAAGCCAGCGCGTGGATCAGCGAGAAGCCCACGACGGCAAGGCCACCCAGAACGGCGTATCCGCTGAACCAGGCCAGCGGGCCTCCCTCGCGGTCGCCATTGGCATTCAGCGGCAGGCCGGTGGTGGTGAGCGCCAGCGCGGCACCCACGCCGAAGGCCGCGAAGAAGGATCCCAGCGCGATGGCCCAGTCCCAGCGGGCACGCCACCGGTCCGTGTCCACCTTGCCCCGGTACTCGAACGCCACTGCCCGGAAAATCAGGGCAACAAGCACCACCAGCAGAGGGAGGTAAAGGGCCGAGAACAGGGAGGCGTACCAGAGCGGGAAGGCGGCGAACGTGGCGCCGCCGGCCGTCAGGAGCCATACCTCATTGCCGTCCCAGACGGGTCCGATGGTGTTGAGCAGGACGCGGCGCTCCGTGTTGTTGCGGGCAAAAAGCTTCATGAGCATCCCGACGCCGAGGTCGAAACCCTCCAGGAAGAGGTACCCGGTCCACAGCACCGCGATGGCGATGAACCAGACGGTTGGCAGCAGTTCCATGTGTGTATTTCCTCTGCTCTTCGTGCGCGGCTTAGTAGGCGAACGCCAGGACGTCGTCGCCGGGTTTGCCGCCGCCCGGTCCACCGGTTCCGGGGGTGGCGTCCTCATTTTCGTCGGCCGGTGCATGGACCAGCTCAGGCATGGCGGAGACCACTCCGCCGCGGATGTATTTCACCAGCAGCTTGACTTCTACCACCAGCAGGACTGCGTAGACCGCCGTCAGGGTGACCAGCGAGGCCAGCAGCTCCCCGGCAGAGACACCGGGTGATACCGCGGCCGCCGTGAACATAAACACCTGGTCGATGCCGCTGGGATCCGGGTTGGGGGCGACGACGAACGGCTGGCGGCCCATCTCGGTGAAGATCCAGCCGGCCGCGTTGGCGCCGAAGGGGGCCAGGATGCCGAAGACCGCGAGCCGCATGAGCCAGCGGGATTCGGGGACGGTCCCCTTCCGGGTGATCCACAGCGCCACGAGGGCTGCCAGGGCGGCGAGCCCGCCGAAGCCGATCATCATGCGGAAGCCCCAGTAGGTGACCTCCATGACGGGAAGGTAGTCGATTTCCTGGCCGGCGCGTTCGCCGTAGATGGGGTTGTCCGGCAAGTGGGTCCCGTAGGCCTCCTTGTACTGCGGCAGGAGGCTGTTGACGCCCTGGACTTCGGTGGTGAAGTCGCCCTTTGCCAGGTAGGAGAGGATGCCGGGGACTTCAATGAGGGCAACGATGTCGTCGCAGTTCTGCGAACCCAGGTTGCCAATGCTCAGAACGGAGAACCCGGTGCCATCATGGCAGGCGGCTTCCGCTGCGGCCATCTTCATGGGCTGCTGTTCGAACATCAGCTTGCCCTGGAGGTCCCCGGTGAGGGCGGTGCCTGCGAAGGAGATCATGGCCACCACTGCACCGATGCGGAGGGACCGGAGCCAGACCTTGTGGTCGTCGCGGTCCCGGCCGGGGATGTCCGCAGATTCGCCCGGGATGACCTTGCCGTCGGCACCGACTGTGTCGACGCCGTCGCGCCGCCGGCGCCACAGGTGGTACCAGGCGATGCCCAGCAGGAAGCCGCCGGCAACGGCGAGGGCTCCGAAGAGGGTGTGTGGAACGGCAACGAGCGCGGTGTTGTTGGTGAAGACGGCCCAGGCGTCGGTCATAACGGGCCGGCCGTCGATCATCTCCACGCCCACGGGGTGCTGCATCCAGCTGTTGGCCACGATGATGAAGTACGCGGAGAAAATCGACCCGATCACTGCGATCCACAGGCACGCCAGGTGGATGCCGGGCTTGAGCTGCTTCCACCCGAAGATCCACAATCCCAGGAAGGTGGATTCGACGAAGAACGCCAGCAGCGCTTCCAGGGCCAGGGGCGCGCCGAAGACGTCGCCCACGAACCGGCTGTATTCACTCCAGGCCATCCCGAACTGGAACTCCTGGACGATGCCCGTGGCTACGCCCATGATGAAGTTAATGAGGAACAGCTTTCCCCAGAACTTGGTCATCCGGAGGTACTCGGGATTGCCCGTGCGGTGCCAGGCCGTCTGCATGAGTGCGACAACCAGGCCAAGGCCGATGGTCAGCGGGACCATCATGAAGTGGTAAACGGTGGTGATCCCGAATTGCCAGCGTGCGATTTCCAGCGCGTCCATAGCGTCCAAGGCGGTCCCTCGTGTCAGCGAATGCAGATCTTCTACGTTTTGTAGAACTCAACTTCTACCGAGTGTAGAACAACCGCGGCGGCGGTGTAAAAACCAGCTTCCACTTCCCCGGCACGGCAGGCAAGGGCCGTGTCAGGCCGCGTGTTCTACCCAACGTAGAAAGTCTCGGGAAAACCGGGTAAATTGGAGGTTGTAGTTCAAACACAGCATGCAGCCACCTCCGCCCGGCGGCGGTGGCGCGGGGAGAAAAAGGAAAAGTGCAATGGCTAGTCTTGGTGAACTGGAACGGGCAGTGATGGATCTGCTCTGGGCGGGCCAGGAAGCAGCCACAGCCAACACGCTGCGGGACAGGCTCGCACAGACCTCTGCCGGGCAGGGCGGCGCGGCCGGCCACGAGGGCAAGGAACTCGCCGTGACCACTGTGCTCACCGTACTGTCCCGGCTGGAGAAGAAGGGGCTGGTGGAGCGCGAACGCGGCACCCGTCCGCACCGCTACCAGGCAGTGTCGAGCCGCGAGGACCACACCGCCGAGCTGATGCACGAGGTGCTGGGGTCGGCTCCGGACCGCGAAGCAGTGCTGGCCCGCTTTATCGGGTCCGTATCCGAGGGTGAAGCCGAGACTCTGCGCAAACTGCTTGGCCACCTCTAGCGGACCATGTTCTGGGCCTCGTACCTGCTGGCGGTCCTTGCGATAGTCCTGGCCTGGCCGGTGCCTGTCCTCCTCTCACGCGCGCAGTGGCCCGCCCGCTCACCCTTTACCGCCATGATCCTGTGGCAGGCGATAGCGCTGGCCGGCGGGCTGTCCATGATCGGCGCAATGCTCGTGTATGGCCTGGAACCGATCGGGGACAACCTGATCGCAGGCCTGCGGGCGCTGGCCGGCATGGTGCTGTACAACGCCCCCACCACGGCCCTGGGCTTCTGGCATATTTTCGCCCTGTCCGCCGCAGCGCTGCTCACCGCCCACCTGGTGTTCACCCTGCTGCTGACCTACTACAAGATTGAACGCCAGCGGCGGCGGCACCGCGAACTGCTGTCCCTGTTGGCCTCACCGTCCGCTGAGGGGACGGGAACCCTGGTCATCAGCCACAACTCCCCCGTGGCTTACTGCCTTCCCGGGGGCGCCCGGTCCGTGACTGTCCTCTCTGATGGCCTAATGGCGGCCCTTGAGCCCGCAGAACTCCGTGCCGTCCTGATCCATGAGAACGCCCACCTCAGCCAGCGCCACCACCTGCTGCTGTGGGCTTTCGCCGCCTGGCGGCAGGCACTGCCCTGGCTGCCAACCACCCGCCTCGCCCAGGAGTCAGTGAACTCCCTGATCGAGATGCTGGCGGACGACGTCGCGCTCAAGACCGAAAGCAAGGCCACGCTGATCAAGGCCATCGCCATTGTGGCCAGCGGGTCGGCCGGCAACAGCGGCGGCGCGGACCTCCGCCCGGAGGCTTCCAGCCTGGCGCTCTCCGGACTTGACTCCGCCGCCGGCACGTCCGGCGCGGACTCCGCCCGGACCACCGCCTCACGGGTCAGCCGGCTGCTCTCGCCCCGGCCCGAACTGCCGGCACCCATCCGCAGCATGGTCGTGGCAGGATCCGTACTGCTCCTTGCCCTGCCTACCCTGCTTCTGGTGGTGCCCGGCCTGCTGGGGTGAGTCCCGCCGTCGTCCTCCCCCTGATGCCCAGATGCCTGCGGCGCCGGCTGCCCGCGGCCTGCCCGTTGCCTTCTGCCGTTCAGGCGTCGATGCGCTCCCGGTCCAGGCTGGCGGCGCCTGCAATGATGAAGTCCTTGCGCGGTGATACGTCCGAGCCCATCAGCAGGTCGAAGATCTCCTCTGCCTGCTGCGCGTTTTCGATCCCCACCTTGCGCAGGGTACGGTGCCGCGGGTCCATGGTGGTTTCCGCCAGCTGCTCGGCGTCCATCTCCCCCAGGCCCTTGTACCGCTGGATCGGCTCCTTGTACCGCTTGCCCTCCTTGGCCAGGCGGGCCAGCAGGACGTGGAGCTCCGCCTCGGAGTAGGTGTAGATCATCTCGTTGGCTTTTTGGCCCGCGTTGATGACCTCCACCCGGTGCAGCGGCGGAACCGCCGCGAACACCCGGCCCTCCAGGATCATGGGCCGCATGTAGCGGAAGAAAAGGGTCAGCAGCAGGGTCCGGATGTGGGCGCCGTCCACGTCGGCGTCAGTCATCAGGATGACCTTGCCGTAGCGGGCGGCAGAGAGGTCGAAGCTGCGCCCGGACCCGGCCCCCACCACCTGGATCAGGGCGGCGCACTCGGCATTGGAGAGCATGTCCCCCACCGAGGCCTTCTGGACATTGAGGATCTTGCCGCGGATGGGCAGCAGCGCCTGGAAGTCGGAGGACCTGGCCAGCTTGGCGGTTCCGAGCGCCGAGTCGCCTTCCACAATGAACAGTTCGGAACGCGCGACGTCGTCCGTGCGGCAGTCGGCCAGCTTGGTGGGCATGGAGGAGGTTTCCAGCGCATTCTTGCGCCGTTGGGTCTCCTTGTGCACGCGGGCCGAGATGCGGGACTTCATCTCGTTGACGATTTTTTCGAGCAGCAGGGCGGACTGGGCCTTGTCATTGCGGTTCGCGGAGCTGAGCTTGGCGCTGATCTCCCGCTCCACCACCTTGGCAACGATGGCGCGCACGGCTGATGTGCCCAGGATTTCCTTGGTTTGGCCTTCGAACTGCGGCTCCGCCAGCCGCACCGTCAGGACAGCCGTCAGTCCGGCGAAGATGTCGTCCTTTTCGATCTTGTCATTCCCGGCCTTGAGCTTGCGGGCGTTGTTTTCCACTGCCTTGCGGAACGTCTTCACCAGGGCCTGTTCAAACCCGGACTGGTGGGTTCCGCCCTTGGGCGTGGAGATGATGTTCACGAAGCTGCGGACCGTGCTGTCGTAGCCGATCCCCCAGCGCAGTGCGACATCGACTTCACAGTCGCGCTCCACCTCGGCGAGCTGGCTGTGCCCGCGCTCGTCCAGGACGGGGACCGTCTCCTTGAACTTTCCGGAGCCATGCAGCCGCCACACGTCCGTGACCGCCGGATCGGCGGCGAGGAATTCGACGAATTCGGAGATGCCGCCGTCATGGTGGAACACCTCTTCGTGGACGCCCGCCTCGCCGGGGGTACCCGGAACCCTCCGCTCATCCCGCACGGTCAGCTTGAGGCCCGGGACCAGGAAGGAGGTCTGCCGGGCGCGGGCGGCCAGTTCCTCGTAGGAGAACTTGGCGTCCGGGGTGAAGATCTGCCGGTCGGCCCAGTAGCGGATCCGGGTTCCCGTGACGCCGCGCTTGGCCTTGCCGGCGATGTCCAGGACCGAGTCGTCAACGAACGGTGTGAAGGGCGCGGCGGGGTCCGTTTTGGAACCGGTGTCCTTGAAGCGCCCGGGTTCGCCGCGGCGGAACGACATCTTGTAGGTTTTCCCGCCCCGGTCCACTTCGACGTCCAGGCGGGAGGACAGGGCATTGACCACGGACGCACCCACACCGTGCAGGCCGCCCGAGGCGGTGTAGGAGCCGCCCCCGAACTTGCCGCCGGCGTGCAGTTTGGTGAAGACAACCTCCACGCCCGTCAGGCCCGTCTTGGGTTCCTTGTCGATGGGAATGCCGCGGCCGTCGTCGTGGATCTCCACGGAGTTGTCCGCGTGCAGGATAATTTTGATGTCGTGGCCGAATCCGGCCAGCGCCTCGTCGACGGAGTTGTCGATGATTTCCCAGAGGCAGTGCATGAGGCCGCGGGAGTCGGTGGAACCGATGTACATGCCCGGGCGCTTGCGGACGGCCTCAAGGCCCTCCAGTACAGAAAGGTGCCGGGCAGTGTAATCAGAACTTGGTGCCACTGGTGGTGAGCTCCTTCAGGGACGTAAAACAGCGGGCTGGGATCGCTTCCTCTAGGGTAGTCGGCGCGGCGCCCGCGGTCCGGCTGCCACACCTGGCGGAGGGTGTGGACCGCACCACGTCAGGGCGTGCGCAGGCTGCTTGGACGTTCTTGAGCCAACATTGCGGATACGCGCACAGCGAACTTGCCCCATCCTTGCGATGGTTTTGTTACGAATGCTGGTTATATAGACGTACTGATCTACTAAGGAGGCCGACATGACAACAGCAGTGGCAGACCGCACACTCAATGCACTGGACCGGTGCGACCGTTGCGGAGCTCAGGCCTATGTCCGGGTTGTATTGGAGTCCTCCGGCGGTGAGCTGCTCTTCTGCGGCCACCATGCCCGCGCAGTCGAGGCGACTCTGAAGCCCTTGAGCTCCGACTGGCACGATGAGACAGGCAAGCTTCATGAGAAGGCAGCCGTAGAAATCGACTAGCTTCCCCAAGCTGTTGGGACCCCACCGGAAGGTGGGGTCCCAATTCTTTTAAGCCGCGTCCTTCTTTTTAGGCCCCGCCCCGGCGTTAGAGGGCACAGATCCGGCCGGCCAGTCCCTTTGCCCGCGCATTCTGGCTGGAACTGAAAAGCGGCCCGCCCGCTGCCACGCCCGCGAGGGGCACGGCAGCCGGCGGGCCGCTTTTCCAGCTCATCCTGCTGTTAGTCGAGGTAGTCCCGGAGCACCTGCGACCGCGAGGGGTGGCGGAGCTTGGACATCGTCTTCGATTCGATCTGGCGGATGCGCTCACGCGTCACTCCGTAGACCTTGCCGATTTCGTCTAAAGTCTTCGGCTGTCCGTCGGTCAGGCCGAAGCGCATGGCCACAACCCCGGCTTCGCGCTCGGACAGGGTGTCCAGGACGGAGTGCAGCTGTTCCTGGAGGAGCGTGAAGCTCACGGCGTCCGCGGGAACCACGGCCTCGGAGTCCTCGATCAGGTCACCGAACTCGGAGTCGCCGTCCTCGCCCAGGGGCGTGTGCAGCGAGATGGGTTCACGGCCGTACTTCTGGACTTCGACAACCTTTTCGGGAGTCATGTCGAGTTCAAGAGCTAGCTCTTCGGGCGTAGGTTCGCGGCCGAGGTCCTGGAGCATCTGGCGCTGGACGCGTGCCAGCTTGTTGATGACTTCGACCATGTGGACCGGAATACGGATGGTGCGGGCCTGGTCCGCCATGGCGCGGGTGATGGCCTGCCGAATCCACCAGGTGGCGTAAGTGGAGAACTTGAAGCCCTTGGTGTAGTCGAACTTCTCCACTGCACGGATCAGGCCCAGGTTGCCTTCCTGGATCAGGTCCAGGAAGAGCATGCCGCGTCCGGTGTAGCGCTTGGCCAGCGAGACCACCAGGCGGAGGTTGGCTTCGAGGAGGTGGTTCTTGGCGCGCTTGCCGTCATGGATGATGAATTCAAGCTCGCGCTTGTACTTCGGGTCCATGGAACCGTCGTCGGCGTTGATCTTCTCTTCGGCGAACAGTCCGGCTTCGATCCGGAGGGCAAGGTCCACTTCCTGCTCGGCGTTGAGCAGTGCCACCTTACCGATTTGCTTCAGGTAGTCCTTGACGGGGTCGGCCGTTGCTCCGGCGGACATGACCTGCTGGACAGGCGCGTCGTCGTCGTCAGCGTCCGAGTAGACGAAGCCCTTGCCGGAACCGGCAACTGCCTTGGCGGGATCAGCCTCGGCGTCCTCCTCCACGACTTCAGGTCCTTCGAGGACGATGTCGTCGAGGTCTTCCTCGACTTCTTCGGCGTCGTCGGTGTCACCGGCAGCGGACTTTGCGGCTGCCGCCTTCGCACCGGGCTTGGGGCCGCGCTTCTTGGGCTCGGGCTTGCCGTCCGCTGCAGCCGCACCGGCCGACGCCTTGTTGGCTGCCCGGGTAGCTGCACGCTTGGCGTTGGTCGCAGCCTGCTTCTCCTCGGCGGACAGTTCGTCCTGGGCGGCGGGGTCCTTCTTCGTGGAAGACGGGGTCACAGAAAACCTTTCTAGCGGTGGTCTGTGGAATCACCATACGGGCAACACCACTATGACCCTGTCAAGTCCGTGGTGAAAACCAAGCGCCACCACGGCCTGCAGAGTCTGTTAAGACAACTGCCGGAGCCGCTGTTATGTTCCCCGCGGGGTCCACCACTGTGCGCTCAATACACGGACCCAACCGGGTCTCGGCCTCCATTGTCTCATGTTTTCCCCGAATCGGGCCTCCCCGTCATTCGCCCACGCCGGGTGTCCCCGCCGTCAAGCCCCGCCTGCCGCCGCTCCCCCGGCCCCCGGGAGCGTTCACGCCGCGTCCGGACCGAACTTCTGCCAGGCAGCCTCCTTCCGTGCCGCCCATCCGCAGAGTGTTCCGCGCCGGACCAGTTCCAGCAGCAGTTCCGCGAGGCGGTACCCGGGTTCTGCGTCAAGGGCCTGCCGCAGATAGGCCGCCGAGTAGGAGCCGCGGCCGCGGCACCAGGCAATCCAGCCCCTTCCCGTGAACGATGCAGCCGCCGCCCGGCCGCCGGCTGCGGCAAGCCGCCCGAGGACCAGGTCCAGGGCGCTGAGCCGTTCCCAGTCCGGGACGGCAGGGGCCACGCCCATCAGGACGTCCCCGTAGCCTGGGATGTCTGCACCCGGCGGTCCTTCCTGGGGCGGTTCTCCCCGCGCCGCACCGCCGTGCAGCCCACCCGCGGATGCCCCGGTCCCCTGAAAGACCTCATGGGGAGCCACAGGATCCAGCAGGCATTCATCCCGGAAGAGCCCCAACTGCCCGGCACCGGCTTCGGCAGCTTGTGTGCCGGCTGCCGCCATCATCAGGACAGCATCCCGGTACGCGGGGACCAGCAGCGACGCCCGCAGGAATCCGTCGCGATCCGCCTCGGGCAGCCAGGCTTCCCCCTGCGGGCTGTTCAGCAGATCCCGCCAGAGCCTGAGGACCGCGTCGAACTGCGGCCTGCTTGGCCGGCGAAGGTCCAGTTGCGCGGACCACGCGGTTTCAGCCTCCCTGACGGCAGCCAGGTAGAGGCTTGAAACCGGAAGCGGGGGTGCCTGCTCCTCCGGCTGCGGGCCAACGCTGCTTCCGCGGTACACCATCTCGGCGTTCAGGGTGCTGTCACGAATCTGCTGCACTGGCCGGCCAGGGGGCGGGCAGCATGAAACATCCATGCACCAGGCCTCCCGCCAGAAATCATCGCCGACGTACCAGGCTTCCCGGACTGGCATCCCGGCCCTTTCCAGCATGGAGTCCAGTCCGGCCAGCAGACCGTCGTACCGGGACGGCGACGACGCGCTGCCGTTGCTGGTGAAGAACGCCAGCAATGTGCCGTCAGCTTCCTTGTCCGCTTCCAGGTAGCGGAGGACGGCCTGCAGGAATTTTGCCGGTGCGGCCAGGACCTCGCGTCCCGGCAGGTCCAGCCGGAGGGTAGCGCCAAGCCTCGTACCCTGCAGGGTCATCGCCACAAGGCTCTGCGCCGGCCAGTATCCGAGTGAGTGCGGAATGAAGCCCAGGATGTCTTCCGGGCTGCGGACTGTCAGGTGGTCTGGAGAAGTCATGGCTCCAGCTTCCGCCGCCCGCCGGCGCCGGTTAAGGCCGGAAAGCGGCTATGTGCGGAAACCAGGCCTGTGGAGGACCAGTGTCACTCGTCCGGGAGGGAGGACCCGCGGCGCCGTGCAAGGTTTTCGCGCCGCTGGCGGGCGAGGGCGCTGCGCAGCGGTGGCACAACCACGCCCTGGGCGGCCATCTGCCGCCGCACTTTGCGCCGGCACACGAGCATGGCTGCTGCCCCGAACCCCAGCAGCAGGAACTGGACGCTCAGGGCGATCCGGAAGGGATCCAGGCCGTAGAGGACGCCCTGGGAAAAGCCGCTGGCAAAAAGGATGTCCAGCACGAGCCCGATCAGGAAGATCGCCACCAGGGCGGCGATGAACCCGCCCACGTTGACGATGCCCGTGGCCGTCCCGATCCGGTGTGCAGGGTTGAAGGTGCGGGCAAAGTCGAAGCCGATCATGGACCCCGGCCCGCCGACGGCGAGCACCACCACAAGACCGGCCAGCAGCCACAGCGGGGCACGGCCGGGGGTCAGCAAGACGGCGGCCCACGCTGCCGCGGTAGCGCCGGCGATGAGCAGGACCATGGTGGAACGCCGCAACGGGTGGCGGGAGACGAAGCGTCCGATGAAGGGCCCCACCGCCATCGCGGCGGCGACGTAGAGGGCCATCAGGGCCGCCACCGTTCCGGCGTCCAGGCCCTGGCCGGAGAGCAGGAACGGGTAGCCCCAGGTCATGGCGAACACGGTACCGCTGAACTGGATGGTGAAGTGGCTCCAGAGCCCCAGGCGGGTCCCCGGCTGGCGCCAGGCCCGGGCCAGCGAGGACCCGGTAGCCCGCAGCCCCTGCTGGGCCTGCGGGCGGGCGGTTCCCGGCGGGACGTCCTGCAGCAGCACCAGGGTCAGGACGACGGCGAGCGCTGACATCCCGGCAAGCATGAGGAACGCCGGGGTCCAGCCCGCGAGATGCAGGACGAAGGCGAAGGGGATGACGCTGAACAGCTGGCCGAGCTGGCCGGACATGCCCGTCAGCTGCGTCACCAGCGGCACCCGGGCAGGAGCGAACCAGAGCGGAATCAGCCGGATCACGGAGATGAATGTCATGGCGTCCCCGGCGCCCACCAGGACCCGGCCTGCAACTCCCCCGGGAATGCTGTCTGCGAAGGCGAGCTGCAGCTGGCCCAGGCCCATAAGGACTGCACCGCCAGCGATCATGGCACGGGAGCCGAACCTGTCCACCAGCAGCCCCACGGGAATCTGCAGTCCTGCATAGACAAGGAGTTGAAGGACGGTGAAGAAGGAGATCGCTGACGCGCTGGCCTGGAACCTCTCGGTGGCTTCCAGTCCCACCACGCCAAAGGACGTGCGCTGCGCCACAGCCACCAGGTACCCGAAAATTCCGATGGTCCAGATAAGCCAGGCGCGGGGTGCAGTCACCACTTCATTATGCCCGGGCGCCCGCCGCGGCCTTTACTGGCCCGGGTTCTCCCGGGCCAGGTACGCCTCCACCGCAGCCCCCAGGTCGTCGGCGTTGGGCAGCTCATCGTTCTCGTCCGCCAGGAGCGACCGGCGGACCGTGCCCTCGGCCTTTTCGTCGTAGCGGGCCTCAAGCCGCGACACGACCTGCTGGACGTCCTCGGAGGCGTCGATCTGTTCCGCGATCTGCCGGCCTACCTCGCGCCCTGCCTCACGGAGCCTGTCCGAGGGGAGCATCAGGGATGTGGCGGCGCCCAGGTATTCAAGGCCTGCGACGGCGGCGGTGGGGTATTCCGCCTCGGCCAGGTAGTGCGGCACGTGGATGACGTAACCGGCAACGTTGCGTCCTGCCTCCACCAGGCGGAGTTCCAGGATGTGGCCCACGGCGGCGGGGACCTCCACCGTCGGTTTCCAGACAGAGATGCCCTCGATCAGGTCAGGGCGGTTGCCGTGCACTGTCACGCCCACCGGCCTGGTGTGGGGAACGGGCATGGGGATGGAGTGGATCCAGGTCACCAGGTTCACGTCGAGTTTCTCCACGATACCCACCACGGCCCGTGCGAACCTCTCCCACTGCAGGTCCGGTTCGAAGCCTGCCAGCAGCAGGAAAGGCTTTCCCAGCCCGTCCATCAGCCGGTACAGGGCCAGCCGGGGTTCCTGGTAGTCCTGGAGGTGGTCCTCCACGAACGTCAGGTGCGGCCGGCGCGAGCGGTAGTCAATAAGCTGGTCCGCATCAAAAACGGCCACCGGCTCGGCGTCGAGGGAGTCCAGCAGTTCGGCATTGATCTGCTTCACCACGTGCCCTGCGTCAGCGAAGCCGGTAAAGCCCATCACCAGGTTCAGCCCGCGGAGTTCAGGGCTGTGGAACAGCTCAATGTTGCTCGCATAGAGCGCATCGGGGTCCAGCAGGGAGCCGGAGATCCGTTCAAGCACGGCATGTTCCTTTCACAGGTGCGGGTGGACATTCTTTACAACGCCCCGGGACGGCCGGGCATTCCGGCGCCGGCTGTGGCGCAGCTCTCACGGGATTCACCAGCTCAGACACGGAAGGGCTACGATCGGAACTGGCCTGCCAGGCGGGCCCGCAGGCACCCGGACTGCGTTCCGAACGGCGGTACCCGGGCAACCATGGCAGAGCGCCGAACATGCACCCCTGCCCGAACATCTTTCGAGAATCGAGGACTGATCCGCGTGGTCAAGAATACTGAAATCAACCTTAGTACCCTCTCGCGGGACCTGAAGAAAACCCCCAGTGACGCCGTCGTCATAGGTGTGGGGCAGGGTGCGGACGGACCCGTCCTCCTGGACAACCCGCTGACGGCCCGGTCCGCCGAGGCGCTGGCCGATTCCCTGAAGGCCCTCGGCATTACGGGGGCGGCGGACCAGCTGGTGCGCCTTCCGGGCCTTCCCGAGACCGGCGCGGGCGTTTTGGTCCTTGCCGGGGTGGGCAAGGTATCAGCCTCGGAGCCACTGGCAGGGGAAGCCCTGCGGCGGGCAGCAGGCTCCGCCGTCCGCCAGCTCGCCGGCCTGGCCACGGTTGCCCTGGCATTCCCGACGGCGTCCCTCGCCGACGTCGAGGCCGTAGCCGAAGGTGCCGCGCTGGGCGCCTATTCCTTCAGCGAGTTCCGGTCCTCCAAGGACGGCCTGAAGGACCCCGTCCGCAATGCCGTGATCTTCACTGAACTGGCCGGCCAGAAGGAACTGGACGAGGTCCTCAAGCGGGCCACGCTGATCGGCAGGGCGGTTAACGCCACCCGGTCCCTGGTCAACCAGCCGCCCAGCCACCTCTACCCGGAAACCTTCGCCGACGCCGCGAAGGACCTCGCCAAGGGGCTGCCCGTCAAAGTGACCGTCTGGGACGAGAAGCGCCTTGAGAAGGAAGGTTTCGGCGGCATCATGGGCGTGGGCAAGGGGTCGGCACGCCAGCCCCGCCTGGTGAAGGTGGAGTACTCCCCTGCCAAGGCCACCTCGAAGATCGCGCTGGTCGGCAAGGGCATCACGTTCGACACCGGCGGCATTTCCATCAAGCCGGCGCTGGGCATGGGCGACATGAAGAGCGACATGGCGGGGGCCGCCGTCGTCCTTAACACTGTCCTGGCGCTCGCGGGACTCGGCCTGCCGGTCAAGGCCACCGCCTGGCTCTGCATCGCCGAGAACATGCCCTCCGGCGCCGCCTCCCGCCCGGCTGACGTCCTCACCATGTTCGGCGGCAAGACCGTTGAGGTCCTGAACACCGACGCCGAGGGGCGGCTGGTCATGGCCGACGGCATCGTGGCCGCGAGCCGCGAGTACCCGGACGCCATCATCGACGTTGCCACGCTCACCGGGGCGCAGCTCATCGCCCTGGGCAACCGGACAGCCGGCGTCATGGGATCCGAGAGCGTGACGGGCCCGCTCAAGGCGGCAGCGGACCGGGCCGGTGAACTCGTGTGGCCCATGCCGCTGCCCGAGGAACTGCGGCCCAGCCTGGATTCGCAGGTCGCCGACCTCGCCAACATCGGCGAACGCCACGGCGGCATGATGACCGCCGCCGTTTTCCTCCGCGAGTTCGTGGGTAAGGGCAAGGACGGGGAACAGATCCCCTGGGCCCACATCGACATCGCCGGGCCGTCCTTTAATAACGGGAGCCCGTACGGCTACACGCACAAGCAGGGAACGGGCTGCACCGTCCGGACCCTGGTGGCGTACGTGGAGGACATCCTGGCCGCCGCCTGACCATTTGGCGGCCTCCGACGTGCTGTTACGCGGCTTTGCGGGACCGGTGATCCCTGTGCCACAAAGCCGCGTGACACTCGACACAAGCGCTCCACAATCGTGGTGCCAGGGTGGAGCATGGATAAGTGGTTCGCTAAGGTGAACCACGGTAGTCACAAATGCAAGAGAATTGGCCTGCTGGCATAATCACGGCAGTGCAAGTTCCAAGACCAGATGATGCGCGCAGATCGCGTCATCGTTCACGCGAGGGAGCGTTTAAGTGGCCGATCAGGCAACTGCGCAAGAATTCGACATCCTGGTACTCGGTGGCGGCAGCGGCGGATACGCCGCCGCGCTCCGGGCAGTACAGCTTGGCCTCACCGTCGGCCTCGTGGAGAAGGCCAAGCTGGGCGGCACCTGCCTCCACAACGGCTGCATCCCCACCAAGGCCCTCCTGCACTCCGCGGAGCTGGCAGACCACGCCCGCGACTCCGCCAAGTACGGCGTGAACGTCACCCTTGACAGCATCGACATCAATGCCGTCAACGCGTACAAGGACGGCATCATCGCCGGCAAGTACAAGGGCCTGCAGGGACTCATCAAGTCCAAGGGCATCACCGTCATCGAAGGCGAAGGCAAGCTCCAGGGCACCGACACCGTGGTGGTGAACGGTACCGCGTACAAGGGCAAGAACATCGTCCTGGCCACGGGTTCCTACTCGCGCACCCTGCCCGGCCTGGAGCTCGGCGGCAAGGTCATCACCTCCGACCAGGCCCTGACCATGGACTTCATCCCCAAGAGCGCCATCATCCTCGGCGGCGGCGTCATCGGCGTCGAGTTCGCCTCTGTGTGGAAGTCCTTCGGCGTGGACGTCACCATCGTGGAGGGCCTGCCCTCGCTGGTTCCCAACGAGGACGCCACCATCGTCAAGAACTTCGAGCGTGCCTTCAAGAAGCGCGGCATCAAGTTCTCCACCGGCGTGTTCTTCCAGGGCGTCGAGCAGAACGACGACGGCGTCAAGGTAACCCTGGTGGACGGCAAGACGTTCGAAGCCGACCTGCTGCTCGTTGCCGTGGGCCGCGGCCCCGTCACCGCCAACCTCGGTTACGAGGAAGCGGGCATCACCATTGACCGCGGCTTCGTGATCACCAACGAGCGCCTTCACACGGGCGTCGGCAACATCTACGCGGTGGGAGATATCGTCCCCGGCGTGCAGCTGGCGCACCGCGGCTACCAGCAGGGCATCTTCGTGGCCGAGGAAATCGCCGGCCTGAAGCCCGTGGTCGTCGAGGACATCAACATCCCCAAGGTCACCTACTCCGAGCCGGAGATCGCCACCGTGGGCTACACCGAAAAGGCCGCCAAGGAGAAGTTCGGCGAGGACCAGGTGCAGACCCAGGAATACAACCTCGCGGGCAACGGCAAGAGCTCCATCCTGGGCACGTCCGGCCTGGTCAAGCTGGTCCGGCAGAAGGACGGCCCCGTGGTGGGCGTCCACATGATCGGCGCCCGCATGGGCGAGCAGGTGGGCGAGGCCCAGCTGATCGTCAACTGGGAAGCGTACCCGGAGGATGTGGCCCAGCTGCTTCACGCCCACCCCACCCAGAACGAGTCCCTGGGCGAAGCCCACATGGCACTCGCCGGCAAGCCTCTTCACGGCTAGTCTCCCCAACACCCAAGGGCCTGGTGCACCCGGCACGGAATGCCGGGTGCACTAGGCTGGCCAAACGGCAGCAATCATCCGCACTAAAGATCAATAAGGAGAACGGGGACGACATGTCTGAATCCGTTAACTTGCCCGCCCTCGGTGAGAGCGTCACCGAAGGAACCGTCACCCGCTGGCTCAAGCAGGTAGGTGACCGGGTAGAGGTGGACGAGCCGCTGCTCGAAGTCTCCACCGACAAAGTAGACACTGAAATCCCCTCTCCTGTAGCTGGCGTGATTGAGGAAATCCTGGTGGCCGAGGACGAGACCGCCGAGGTCGGCGCTCCCCTGGTCCGCATCGGGGACGGCTCCGGCGGCGGCGCACCGGCCGAAGAGGCGCCCGCCGAAGAGGCCCCCGCTGCCGAGGAAGCGCCGGCTCCCGCCGAAGCCCCCTCCACCGAGGCGCCCGCTCCCGCAGAAGCACCTGCGCAGGAAAAGTCCGCACCCGAGGCACCGGCCGCCGGCGGCGAAAGCCAC
The DNA here is from genome assembly GCF_014644515.1 of Pseudarthrobacter scleromae. Classification (NCBI taxonomy): domain Bacteria; kingdom Bacillati; phylum Actinomycetota; class Actinomycetes; order Micrococcales; family Micrococcaceae; genus Pseudarthrobacter; species Pseudarthrobacter scleromae. Next base: position 28,629 of record NZ_BMKV01000008.1, read on the forward strand.
GACGTCACCCTGCCGGCCCTCGGTGAGAGTGTCACCGAAGGTACCGTCACCCGCTGGCTCAAGGCTGTTGGCGACGCCGTGGAGGTGGACGAGCCCCTGCTGGAGGTTTCCACTGACAAGGTCGACACCGAAATTCCCTCCCCCGTGGCCGGTACCCTCCAGGAAATCCGCGTCAACGAGGATGAGACCGCAGAGGTCGGATCCGTCCTTGCCGTTATCGGTTCAGGCGCTGCTGCCGCCCCGGCCGAAGCCCCCTCCACCGAGGCACCGGCCAAGGAAGAGCCCAAGGCCGAAGCACCGAAGGCTGAAGCACCCGCACCGCAGGCCGCTCCCGCCCAGGAAGCGCCCAAGCAGGACGCACCCAAGGCTGCACCCGCTCCCCAGGCTGCTGCACCGGCGTCCGAAGAGGCTGCCCCGTCAGCAGGCGGATCCGAGTCGGGCTATGTGACTCCCCTGGTCCGGAAGCTCGCCAACCAGCACGGCGTGGACATCACCTCCCTCTCCGGCACCGGCGTTGGCGGCCGCATCCGCAAGCAGGACGTCATCGCCGCAGCCGAGGCAAAGGCAGCTCCCGCCGCCGCGCCCGCAGCTCCGGCAGCGTCCGCCCCGGCAGCCTCCGCATCCGCGGGCCAGGCCGCTTCCTCGCTGCGCGGCACCACCCAGAAGGCCCCGCGCATCCGCCAGGTCATCGCCCGCCGCATGCGCGAGTCCCTTGAGGTCTCCACTCAGCTGACCCAGGTCCACGAAGTGGATATGACCAAGGTCGCCAAGCTCCGTGCCCGCGCCAAGAACTCCTTCCAGGCACAGAACGGCGTCAAGCTGACCTTCCTGCCGTTCATCGCCAAGGCTGTCGCCGAGGCCCTCAAGCAGCACCCCAAGCTGAACGCTGCCTACGATGAGGACAAGCAGGAGATCACCTACCACAACGCCGAGCACCTGGCGATCGCCGTCGACACTGACAAGGGCCTGCTGGTTCCGGTCATTTCCGACGCCGGCAGCCTGAACCTTGCGGGACTGGCGGGCAAGATCGCCGACGTTGCCGGCCGCACCCGCGACGGCAAGATCGGCCCGGACGAGCTGTCCGGCGGCACGTTCAGCATCACCAACATCGGCTCGGTCGGGGCCCTGTTCGACACCCCGATCATCAACCAGCCGCAGGTGGGCATCCTCGGCACCGGCGCCATCGTCAAGCGCGCCGTGGTGGTGGCCGATGAGAACGGTGACGATTCGATCGCCATCCGCTCCATGATGTACCTGTCCCTGACGTACGACCACCGCCTGGTGGACGGCGCGGACGCCGGCCGTTTCCTCCAGACCCTGAAGGCACGCCTTGAAGAAGGCGCCTTCGAAGCGGACCTGGGGCTGTAACACCCGGACGCACACGACGGCGGTGCAGGCAACGGCGGGATACCTCCCGGACTGCCTGCGCCGCCGTCGTCGTTTAACGCTCCGGTGCTCCGGCGGGCTCCCGCACGGCACCTAGGGCGGACGGGGCACCACGCGCCCGCCCTGCTACTACGCCCGGTAGAACGAATGGCTACACTGGTCCCATGAACATCGTCTATAACATCGTGGTCTTCCTGCATATCGTCGGCGCCGCCATGATCGTCGGCATCTGGATCGGCCAGATGAAGAAGCCCACCGTCCACCCCCGCCAGTTCGACGGCGCCATGCTCCAGCTGCTGACCGGCGTCGCCCTGATGGGGCTTATCCCGGCCCTGGACATGGACGCCAACTACTTCAAGCTCGGCATCAAGTTCGCAGTAGCCCTCGCGGTTGGCGTGCTCGCCTTCATCGGCCGCCGCAAGTACAAGAAGGGCGAGGACATCAGCGCAGGCCTGGCGCACGGCGTAGGCGGACTCGCGCTGCTGAACATCGCCATTGCGACGCTCTGGCAGTAAGGCCCCAGGCTAAAACCACGACGGCGACGCTCCCTTCCAAGGGAGCGTCGCCGTCGTCGTCTCATGCCCCTGTCATAATCCTCTGACAGCGGACAGCCGGTGCATGCCGCGGGTGTTGTCCCTAGGATGGGACACGGCGGGGTCCAGGCAGCGGCCTGCCCCGGTACACATCGACCTGAGGAGTGAACATGGCAGCAACACGTTCAGCAAACGCAGTATGGAACGGCAACCTGACGGAAGGTGCCGGCACCACCAGCCTGGCCACCTCGGGCCTGGGCACGTTCGATGTCACCTGGAAGGCCCGCACTGAAGCGGCCAACGGCAAGACCAGCCCGGAGGAACTCATCGCCGCAGCCCACGCCGCGTGCTTCTCCATGGCCTTCAGCAACGAGCTCGATAAGGCGGGCCACACACCGGAGGAAGTCCGCACCAAGGCAGACGTGACGTTTGTTCCCGGCACGGGAATCACCGGCAGCCACCTCACCATGTCAGCGCGGGTCCCCGGCATTTCCGAGGAGGAGTTCCAGAAGATCGCGGGCGAGGCCAAGGTGGGCTGCCCCGTGTCCGGCGCCCTGGCCAGCATCGACATCACCCTGGATGCGACCCTGGAGTCCTGATCCGGCAAGAGTAAACAAGCCCTGCCTGGCCATTCCGGCCAGGCAGGGCTTTTTGCTGCGCTGCGGGTTATTGCTGATGCGGCTTCTGCTGCCGGGGCTACTTCCCCTGGCGGCGTGCCGGCAGCGGAGCGGGACGCAGCCGGCGGTAGCCTTCGCGGGCCGGCGGACGGTCGGTGGGCAGTTCCTGGATCATTTCCTTCAGCGCGCCGATGCCGTACTCCAGCTGGGGGTCCCGGCCCGCCGCGTAGGCATGGGGCGGGAACGTGACCTCGATGTCCGGGTCCACACCGTAGTTCTCCACGCTCCAGCCCACTCCGCCGCCGAACCAGGTGGCGTACCGCGGCTGCGTCACGCCGGTGCCGTCGGCCAGGGCGAAGCGGTTGTCAATGCCCACAACCCCGCCCCAGGTGCGCGTTCCGATGACCGGTCCGATCCCCCTTAGCTTGGACACCTGCGTAATGATGTCCCCGTCTGAGCCGGCAAACTCGTCGGCAAGGATAATCACCGGGCCGCGCGGCGCATGGTGGGGGTATGTCCGCGGCTTTTCCCCGCGGGGCATGCTCCAGCCCGTGACCTTGCGTCCAATGAGCTCTGCCACCAGCTGCGAGGTGTGCCCGCCGCGGTTGCGCCGGACATCGACGATCAGTCCGTCCAGGGCAGTTTCGGTGTCAAGGTCCCGGTGCAGCTGTGCCCAGCCGTTCGCCATCATGTCCGGTATGTGGAGGTAGCCGAACGTGCCTGCCGACGCTTCACGGACGGTACGCCGGTTCGAGGCCACCCATTCCTGGTACCGGAGGCGCTCCTCGTCCTTGACGGGCACGACGGCGACGCGGCGCTGGGTGCCCGCTGCGGCTCCGTGCGCGGCACCGTTCAGGAGGGTCAGCTCGACGGCACGCCCTGCTGCTCCCACAAGCTGCATGGCCGGGGTGACGCTTTCCGAGAGCGGCACGCCGTCGATGGCGAGCAGGATGTCCCCCGCCTTGCCGCCGACGCCGGGCCGGGTCAGGGGCGACGTCGCCAGCGGGTCTGAGGACTCGCCGGCAAGGATCCGCGTGATTTCCCATCCGGCGGACGTGTAGGCCAGGTCGGCCCCCAGCCTGCCTTGGCCGTGGCTGCCGTTCTCCGTGACAAGTGCCGGCCGGACGTAGGCGTGCGAGGTTCCCAGTTCGCCGTGCAGTTCCCACAGGAGGTCCACCAGGTCATCGTGGGAGCCCAGGCGCTCCACCAGGGGACGGTAGCGCTTGTGGATGGATTCCCAGTCCTGGCCGGCCATGTCCTCGGTCCAGAAGAAGTCGCGCTGCAGCCGCCACGCCTCGTCGAAGGCCTGGCCCCACACACTGAGCGGTTCCATCATGACCCGGATCCGGCCGAGGTCAACCTTGACCAGCTTCCCGGATTCCTCATCCGCCTTGGCATCGGCGGGAACCACGGTGACCTGCTTGTCGGAGACCAGCACCACCTTGCTGCGGTCCCCTGACAGGCGGTAGCTGTCCAGCGCGTCCACCAGTGTGGTCTGCTTGCGCCGTCCAAGGTCGAACCGGACCAGGCTGGGCCGGGCGTCTTTGTCGTCCTGGCTGGCCTTGCCGTCGCCGGTGACCCCGGCGAGGGCCCAGTCGAGCCACAGCAGGGCTCCCTCAGTTGCCTTCAGGGAGGTGTAGTTCCCCTGCGGCACGGGAACGGTGATGACCCGGTGCGCCAGTCCCTCGGCGTCCACCCGGACGTCCGGTGCTGATGTTTCCCCGTCCGGGGCCTGTCCGTCTCCCCCTGCGGCTGCAGCTTCCCCCGCTTCGGAGTCCACCGCGGGACCAAAGGGCGACGGCGTGTCCGCCGAGAGTGCCACAAGGTACGGCTTGATGGGGCTGGGGAAGGAGAGGTCGAAGGAATGTCCGTCGTACACCGGGTCGAAGCTGCGGTTCGACAGGAACGCCAGGAACTTCCCGTCCGGGGTAAAGACCGGGGATTTGTCTCCGAAACGGCCGTCCGTGACATCCACCGGGACGGATCCCGGCTTTGCCACGTTGGCCATCCGCAGCCGGCTGCGGGAACCGAAGGACGTGACCGGCTCCGACCACACGAGCCACTGGGAGTCCGCCGACCACGAGAGGTCGGCAACCGTGCCCTCGCCAATGCTGGACACCAGCGTCAGTTCACCTGTGCGGGTGTCCGCCACATAAACCTCGCCGAAGGATGTGCCGAGGGCGAGCCGTTGCCCGTCAGGACTGGCTTCCAGGGCGCTGGCACGCGAGGGACGGGGAAAGTCGATGCGGGTTGCAGCCGGAAGCGCCTGTGCTTCGGCGGCGGAGGTGCCGGCTTCAGGAGCAACGTCGGCCTGCTCATCCGAGGCGTGGGCAGGCACGGTGTTTCCGGCCAGCGCGGGGTTCCCGGCCAGCGCGGCAGCACCGGCAGCCGGGACCGGCTGCGGCAGGACTACGGCCTCTTCTTTTCCTGCGGCCACCGGCGCAGGAACGTCCGCCGCGCTGGGGGCTGCGGCGGCACCCGGTCCCGCGCTCCGTTCCGTGCCGGCAATCCCGGCATGCGGCACCGGAGCCGCGATGTCCTTGATGTACAACGCCTCCACATTGTCGTGGTCGGCAAGGTAGGCGATCCGGCCGTCCCCCAGGGGCCGGGGCAGGCGGGCGCGGACACCCGGCGTCGCCTCGATGATGCGGGACGGTCCGTCCTTGTGGCGCAGCCAATGGATGGTGCCGTGGGCTTCGATTGCACTGGCGGAGCCGGTCGTGTCAGGTACTGCCGCACCGAGGTGCCTGGCGGTCTTGAGCAGGGCAGGACGCCTGGACTGCGAGGCGGAGCCAAGGGTGATGTCCAGCCGAACGGCGTCGGAGCTGAGGTCGTGCAGTACCCACAGCTCGCCCGCTGATTCGAAAATGACGCGATTGCCGTCAGTGGCGGCATGCCGGACGTAGAAGTCCTCGTGGTCCGTGTGCCGGCGCAGGTCCTTTCCGCTGGGAAGGACCGAATACAGGTTGCCGTAGCCTTCGTGGTCCGAAAGGAAGGCGATCCGGCCGTCCACCCACATGGGATCGGCGAGGTTGCCGTCAAGCTCCGGCACAAGGCGTTCAAACTCTCCGTTGCCGTCGGCGTCGATCCACAGCTTTCCCGCGGTGCCGCCGCGGTAGCGTTTCCACCAGGCAGGTTCGCGGGACAGCACGCTGCCCACCACCACGGGCCGTTCGTCACCCACCTCCGGGCCAAAGGCCACGGACTCAACCGGCCCGTACGGGAGTTCCTCAGCCCAGCCGCCCTCCAGCGGGACGCTGTAGGCGTGTGTGTGCCTGCTTTCGGCCTGGCGGAACGCGCTGGTGACCACCACTGAACCGCTGGCAGTGAAACCCTTGACCCGCGTTGTGCTGTGGCCGAAGAAGGTCAGCTGCCGGTACCCGCCGCCGTCGACTTCTGCCGACACCACTTCCGGCGCCGTTCCCTGGACCACCGTCCACACCAGCCGCTTCCCGTCGGGGGTGAAGCGGGGGTTGCGGGCGGGAAGTTGGAGTGCCGAGACGCGCCAGGCGCGGCCGCCGCCCAGGGGCGCGATCCACACATCGTCCTCGGCCACGAAGGTGACCAGATCGCCGTGCAGATGCGGGAAACGGAAGTAGCTGGAAAAGGTCATCGTTCGATCATAGTCAACCCTCCTGCGGCCTGTCGGGAGGTGCTGCCGGCGCTGTGGCGTGGTGAGATGGACCATGCGCATCGTCATGGCCGGCGCCTCCGGGCTCCTCGGCACTTCCATGTCAGAAACCTTCACCAAGGCGGGTCACGACGTCGTGTCCCTGGTCAGGGGGGACCCCGCCTCCGCGTCCGAGATCAGGTGGGATCCCGCGGCCGGCGACCTGGATCCGCAGGCGCTGGCCGGGGCGGACGCCGTGGTTAACCTTTCCGGCGCCGGCATCGGCGACCGGCCCTGGACCCGCAAACGGGTGGAGGAGCTGTTCAGCTCGCGGGTTGGTGCAACACAGACCCTCACGCAGGCGATGCGGCAATTGGATTCCCCCCCGGCAGTCTTTATCAGCCAGTCCGGCTCGAACTACTACGGCGACGCCGGCAACACCGTCCTTCGGGAGTCCGCACCGCCGGGATCGGGAACCTTGTCCCGGATCTGCGTTGAGTGGGAGGACGCGGCCCGTACGGCCCCGGACGGGGTGCGGGTGGTGACCACGCGGACAGGCGTTGTCCTCAGCCGTTCAGGCGGGGCGCTGGGCAAGCTCCTGCCCCTGATCCGGCTGGGTCTGGGCGGGCCACTGGGGAGCGGCCGGCAGTACTGGCCCTGGGTCACCCTGCCGGACGTATCAGCGGCATTCCTCTTCCTGCTCGAGTCACGGGTCAGCGGGCCAGTGAACCTGTGCGCTCCCGAGCAGGCCGACGTGGGCACCCTGGTGGGGGAAATTGCCCATGCACTGCACCGGCCCGCAGCCCTGCGGGTACCCGCCTTTGTGCTGCGGCTGCTGATGCGTGACCTGGCGGAGGAACTCCTGCTTTCCAGCCAGCGCATGGAACCCGCGGTGCTCCTGGAAGCCGGGTTCAGGTGGCAGCATCCCACGCTGGCACAGGCCGCCCAGTGGGTTGCCGGCAAGGACTAGGTGGGGATCAGTCCCCTGGAAGGATTTCGCTGATGCGCCACGTGCCGTCCACGGCCACGAGGACCAGACGGATCTGGCGGCTGGTGGTGGCCGGGCCCGTCCCGACGACGGAACCCCCTGCGTCCTGCTCCTCATAGGCGGAGGAACTGGAGCGCACCTGCACCAGGGTGCGGGTGGCAGTGGCTCCGTCCTCCACATGTAGCCCGGCAAGGGTGCTGGAAAACCCGGCGAGGACGTGGCCGGAGCCGCGAAGCCGTTCGGCTGTCCGCCCATCGGCTGCAGCTGCCGGCGAGCCTTCCGCATTCACCTCGGCGAGCAGCCCGAACTCTCCCGTGCTGAACGCCAGGTCCCGCAGGGCAGCGAGGCCCTGGACAGCCTGGAGGGGGTCCGACGCCCGCGCCTGCTGCCTGGCGACAGCGCCAGGGCCGCCACTGTTGCCGCCCCCGCTGTCTTTCACTGTTCCCTGCTCGCTTCCGCCACTTTCGGTGGGGGCGCCGGAGATGGCCTGTGCCGTTTGGCTGGCAGCAGTTTCACTTGCTGCAATTTCATGTGCCGCAGTCCCACCTGCCGGAGTATCTGGCCCCTGTCCGCCGTCGGGTTCCTGACCAAGGACGGACTCCCGGGCAGTGACGGACTCCGGCGTAGGACCTGGCCTCACCGGCAATTCTGCTGCCCCTGCAAGCCACCATGCCGCGGCCGCCACCACGCCGGCCGCAGGGAGGATGCCGCGCACCAGTGGCGCGCGCCGCTGCAGGGGCGAGCGGCGCCGTCCCCTGCTGGGGTGAGCTGGGGCGCGTTGTGCCGTGCCGGCATCTGCTGGGCTGGATCGTACCGCGCCGGCATCTGCTGGGCTGGATCGTGCCAGCCAGGCATCTGTTGTGCCGGCATCTGCTGTGCCTACATCTGCCGAGCCAGCGTGCGTGCTGCCAACGTCCGCTCGCCCGGCGTGCTTCCCGCCGGAAGGGCGGCGTTCGTTCACGGGCTGTGGGAACGGCATGCGCGGCCCAGCAAAAGACAGGCCGGAGAAGGGCAGGCAGGACCACCTGGCAGTGGCGATCCACCTGCCTGCAGCCTTGTACTTTTCCGCAGCTGCCCCCGGCCGGGACGCCGCCGCGTCCTGCCGGCGGGTCAACAGCTCCGGAATCACCGTGGGATGGACGGAGGACGCGAGGTCCAGTGGCCGGGGCGACGCGCTGCGGTAGACGGCCGTTGCCAGCGCCGCGGCGGTGGGCCGGGCACGCCGGTCCTCGTTCAGGCCTGCTTCCAGTGCAGCGGCCAGCTCCCGCGGAACGTCCGGGACCAGGAGCGGCAGCGGCGGCCGGCCCGAGGTCCTGGGCGGAGCCTGGCCTGTGAGGCAGAACCAGCCCAGCGCCGCCGTCGAATAGACATCCCGTTCGGGCTGCAGCCCACGCACGGCGTCCACCGGTGACGGGTCCACGAAGCCCGGTGTTCCTGACGCTGCAGCACAGCCGGGGTCGCCCAGCATCCGCGCGATGCCGACGTCGGACAGCAAGGGCTTGCCCTGTCCGGTGAACAGGACGTTTCCCGGCGAGACGTCCGCATGGGTGAATCCCTTGCCGTGCAGGTATCCCAGCGCTTGGGCGATGGGTGTCAGCACCGTCACCGTTTCGCCAACGCTCAACTTTCCGCGGCTGGCTACCAGGCCGGCCAGGGACCCGCCCGGCGCATAATCCATCACCAGGGCCGTGCAGCCTTCCGGCTGTCCTGGAAACCGGACGGCGTCATATGCCTTGACCAGGTGCGGATGGTCCAGGACTGACAGGATGCGGACCTCGCGCCGGACCGCGTCCTCAGTCAGCGGTTCGCCACCGGCTGGGCCGCCCTTGCCGGGGTGGAAGCACTTGAGGGCAAACTCCCGTCCGGTCCGGTCTTCCCTGGCCAGCCAGACCGTCGCGCTCCCTCCGCGGCCCAGCCTCCGTCCCACGGCGAAGCCGGGCACCTCGGGCACCTGCGAAATTTCCATACGACATGTCTAGCCGAATCCTCTTCGCCGTGCAGAAGTTATCCACAGGCTCCGCGGCAGCGTGCCGCCACCGCCTGGGGCTCCGTGTGACGGGCGTCCGGCAGGCGGGTGAGCTTAAGCACTAAACCGGGCACGGGACGCCGCGGCGTCTAAGCTGGATGCCATGACTCTTGAGTTTTCACAGCTGGGTCTTGCTCCCGATTTTGTCGACTACACGCGTGGCTGGCAGATCCAGAGCGAACTCCACGACAAAGTGGTCGCGGGGGTGGCCCCCAGCACTGTCCTCCTCCTGGAACACGCGGCGGTCTACACCGCCGGCAAACGGACCGAAGATCATGAACGGCCCTTCGACGGCACGCCGGTGGTCCCCGTGGACCGGGGCGGAAAACTGACCTGGCACGGTCCCGGCCAGCTGGTGGGATACCCCATCATCAAACTGAAGAACCGGGCAGGCATCCGCGACTACGTGGAACGCCTGGAAGCCGTGATCATCGCGGTGCTGGCCGATTACGGCATCACCGCTGTCCGCATCAAGGGCAGGGCCGGTGTCTGGATCACCGCGGACAGCAAGGGCCCGGACCGGAAGATCGCCGCCATCGGCATTCGGGTACATGAGGGCGTCACCATGCACGGGTTCGCCATCAACTGCAACAACGATCTCGCCCCTTATTCCCAGATCATCGCCTGCGGCATCACTGATGCCGGCGTGACAACCATCGCCCAGGAAACGGGCCGTGACGTCGCCCCGGCTGACCTCGTGTCCCGCATTACTGAAGAACTGCGCAAGAATGAAGACGCCCTGGTCGCTACCCCCGAAGGAGCACTACTGTGACATTGGCACCTGAAGGCCGGAAGCTTTTGCGCGTTGAACAGCGCAATTCTGCTGTTCCGGTGGAGCGTAAGCCGGAGTGGATCAAGGCGAAGGTCCAGATGGGCCCGGAGTTTGTCCAGCTCAAGAACCTGGTCAAGAAAGAAGGCCTGCACACGGTGTGTGAGGAGGCCGGCTGCCCCAACATTTTCGAGTGCTGGGAGGACAAGGAAGCCACGTTCCTGATCGGCGGGTCCGAGTGTACCCGGCGCTGTGATTTCTGCCAGATCGATACCGGCAAGCCCTCCCCGGTGGACATGTTCGAACCCACCAAGGTGGCCCGCTCCGTGCAGGCGATGCAGCTGCGCTACGCCACCGTCACCGGCGTGGCCCGGGACGACCTCGAAGACGAGGGCGTGTGGCTGTACGCCGAAACGGTCCGGAAGATCCACGAGCTGAACCCCGGCACCGGCGTGGAACTGCTGATCCCGGACTTCTCCGGCAAACCCGAGCACATCAAAGCGATCTGCGATTCCAAGCCCGAGGTGTTCGCGCACAACGTCGAGACGGTGCCGCGGATCTTCAAGCGGATCCGTCCGGCGTTCCGGTACGAGCGGTCCCTGGATGTGATCACGCAGGGCCGGAACCTGGGCATGGTCACCAAGTCCAACCTGATCCTGGGCATGGGCGAGACCCGCGAGGAGATCTCCGAGGCCCTGCGGGACCTGCACGAGGCCGGGTGCGACCTGATCACCATCACCCAGTACCTGCGCCCGAGTGAGCGGCACCTGCCGGTGGACCGGTGGGTCAAGCCGCAGGAATTCGTGGACCTCCAGGACGAGGCCACCGAGATCGGGTTCCTCGGCGTGATGTCCGGGCCGCTGGTCCGTTCCTCCTACCGCGCCGGGCGGCTCTGGGCCACCGCGATGCGGAAGAAGGGCTGGGAGATCCCCGCCGAACTCGCCCACATCGAGTCCTCCGGCAGCACCCGCCAGGAAGCCAGCTCCCTCATCGCAGCACACCACTGATCTGCAGTACCCATAAAACGCAGCGTCCCCGACGGGCCGGCACCTGAACAATTCGGTGCCGGCCCTTCCGCTTTGGTCACGTAGAATTAAGGCACTATGGCGAAATCCCCTGATTCCAGCAACTCCACTCCGTCTGGCTCCAGCGCAGTCAAGCGTGGCCTCTTCTCCCGCAAGCCGAAAGAAGCGAAGGCCAAGAAGCCCAGCCGGCTCAAGCAGATCCGCGAAGTCTTCACCATGACCCGCCGTCATGACCCCATGGTCCCGTGGCTGATGCTGCTGGTTTTCCTTGGCGTCGTGGCTGTCAGCTTCCTGGTGGGCTTCTGGCTGGATAACTGGATCACCGGCCTGATCATCGGCATCCCCCTGGGCCTGCTTGGCGCCACGTTCATCCTGTCCCGCAGGGCAGAACGCGCCGCATTCGCCCAGATCGAGAACCAGCCCGGCGCTTCCGGCGCCGCACTGGGAACGCTCCGCCGCGGCTGGATCACCGAGGAACAGCCTGTTGCCGTTAACCCAAGGACGCAGGACGCCGTCTTCCGCGCCATCGGCCGTCCCGGCGTCGTCCTTGTCAGCGAAGGCCCCACGCACCGGGTAAAGCCGCTGCTGGACGCGGAACGCAAACGCCTTGCGCGCATCCTGCCGAACGTCACCGTCCACGTCATCGAAAGCGGCCGGGGCGAGGGGCAGGTGCCCATCAGCGAGGTGGCCAAGAAGATGGGCAAGCTCAAGAAGGAACTGACCAAGCTTGAGGTGAACGCAGTGTCCAAGCGCATCTCCTCACTGGGCAACCGCCTCCCGATCCCCAAGGGCATCGACCCCTACAAGGCGCGTCCCAACCGCGGACGCTAGTTTTTGAACCTGCCCCGGTTCCGGCTCCGGCCGGCAGCCGGGGCGTTTCTTTGCCGCTTTCACGGCAGGAGAGGACGTTATCGTGACCTACAAGAAAACAGCGGTGATCCGCGCATTCCGGATCCTGGCCATCGCCGAAGCCTTCAGCTGGGCGGCGCTCCTTATCGGCATGTACTTCAAATGGATTGCCGGCACCACCGAAATAGGCGTCCAGGTTGCCGGACCAATACACGGTGCACTCTTTGTGGGCTATGGCATTGCCGCCCTTGCCCTCTGGAGGCTGCAGCGGTGGCCCTTCGTCGTGGCGCTGTTCGCAGGCATCTCCGCCGTTTTCCCGTTCGCCACAGTCCTGTTCGAACGCTGGGCGGACAAGCGGAACTACCTGGACGCCGCACCGGCATCACCAGGCACCGCGGCAGTTCGGGAAGCCAGCTCCGTATAGCGGGCGTCGAGGCCGGGAAGTCCGGGGCTGCAGCCTTTAGCGCCGCACCAGCAGCGTGTCCATGGCCTTGTCGTGGAGGCCCCGGTGGTCGGGGTCGAAAATGACCGCGGGAATGACCAGGCAAAGCAGCAGGGACCTCACCAGCGCGGCCAGCGGCCCGGCCGGCCCGCCGCCGGCTTTGACCACGTGGATGCCCATGGCACGGTGTCCGATGCTGTAGCCAAGGGTTCCTATCAGCAGGGTCTGTTCGACGGCGAAGATCGCCAGGGTGGCCCACGGATCTCCCCCGAAAGCGAAGTTGCTGATCAGGAGCGCGATGCCCCAGTCAATCATGATGGCCGCGATCCTGCGGCCCGCCCGCGCAATGGAGCCGGGCCCCGACTCGGGCAGTCCCAGCCGCTCCCCCGGATATTTCGAGATGCCCGATGTGTCGGGGCCGGAGAGCCAGGAGCCGATGTCTTTGCGATCTACCACGGTCCAAGCTTAGCGACTTCCCGCCGACCACACTGTGGATGGAGTTAGACCACAGAGTGGACGGAAGATAGCGTTGCCATATCAGGGCACTATGTAACCTGCCCGAAACAATGCGGACACGGACGGGAAATGCCGCGTCCATAGGCTGTTACCAGTTTCAAGCAATCCGCCGCCAGGCAGTAGAGGGCAGGTAATACCAGCAGGGTACTTACAGCAGGGAAACTGCGTTTCCCTGCGCGTCGGATTGCGCTGGATCAGCTGGCTTGCCAGCCAGATATTACATATGCGTTAGGAGCATAGATGTTCAAGACTGCGGACGAAGTCCTCAAGTTCATCAAGGACGAAGATATTAAATTCGTCGATATCCGCTTCACCGACCTCCCCGGCGTCCAGCAGCACTTCAACGTGCCGGCCAAGAGCGTTGACGCCGACTTCTTCGTCAACGGCCAGCTCTTCGACGGGTCCTCCATCCGTGGCTTCCAGGGCATTGCAGAATCTGACATGCAGCTGATCCCGGACGTCACCACTGCGTTCCTGGACACCTTCCGCATGGAGAAGACGCTGGCGCTGAACTTCTCCATCGTCAACCCCCGCACTGGCGATCCGTACCACCGCGACCCCCGCGGCGTGGCCGAGAAGGCCGAAGCCTACCTGGCCTCCACCGGCATCGCCGACACCGCATTCTTCGCTCCCGAAGCTGAGTTCTTCGTGTTCGACAACGTGCAGTACCAGTCCTCCCCGCAGGGCAGCTTCTACAAGATCGACTCCGAGGAAGCCCACTGGAACACGGGCCGCGAGGAAGAAGGCGGAAACCTGGGCTACAAGACCCCCGTCAAGGGCGGTTATTTCCCGGTTTCCCCCACCGACAAGCAGGCTGACCTGCGCGACGCCATGTGTGTCGCCCTGGACGAGGCCGGCCTTGAGGTCGAGCGCAGCCACCACGAAGTTGGATCCGCCGGCCAGGCTGAGATCAACTACAAGTTCACCACCCTGACGCACGCTGCCGATGACCTGCAGAAGTTCAAGTACGTCATCAAGAACACCGCAGACGCCTGGGGCAAGTCCGTAACGTTCATGCCCAAGCCGGTCTTTGGCGACAACGGCTCCGGCATGCACTGCCACCAGTCGCTGTGGAACGGCGGCGAGCCGCTGTTCTACGACGAGAAGGGCTACGCCGGCCTGTCCGACACCGCCCGCTGGTACATTGGCGGCCTGCTCAAGCACGCCTCCGCCGTCCTGGCCTTCACCAACCCGACGGTGAACTCCTACCGCCGCCTGGTCAAGGGCTTCGAAGCTCCGGTCAACATGGTCTACTCGCAGGGCAACCGCTCTGCAGGTATCCGCATCCCGATCACGGGCTCCAACCCCAAGGCCAAGCGCATCGAGTTCCGCGCTCCGGACCCCTCCTCCAACCCGTACCTGGCGTTCGCTGCCCAGCTGATGGCCGGCATCGACGGCATCCGCAACCGCATTGAGCCCCCCGCCCCGATCGACAAGGACCTCTACGAGCTCCCCGCCGAAGAGGCCAAGGACATCCCCAAGGCTCCGGGCACGCTCGAGGAAGCACTGGAGGCCCTGCGCGAGGACAACGAGTTCCTCCAGGCCGGCGGCGTGTTCACCCAGGACCTGATCGACACCTGGATCGAGTACAAGTACGAGAACGAGATCCGCCCGCTGTCCCTGCGCCCGAACCCCTACGAGTTCGAGCTCTACTACGGCGTCTAGCATCACCGTCTTCTGAGACACCAAAGGCGGCCACCGGTTCACCGGTGGCCGCCTTTTGCGTGTGGCCCGAAGGTGGGAGCCCGGCTCCAGACGTGCTGAGACCGGGAGCCGGACCCCCTGACGAATGCCCCCCGGGACGAAGACCAGTTTCAGCCCTCCCCCCAACAAGGTTGAAGAACACCGCCATTCCACATGATCGGGCAATCGCTTTCTCAGCGCAATACGGCCCGCCGCCTGTTATGCCATTGTGGTCAAAAACTGCGGAACATGATCCGCTGCGGACCCGCCTGCCCGCCGGTGTATTGTCCCCGGTCCACGAACCCGGCCCGGCGGTAGGCGGACAGGCCCGCAGCGTTCGCTTCATTGACGGAAAGAACGACGCCGGCCTCCCCGGTGTGGTGCCTGGCCGTGAGTTTTTGGGCGGCGGACACGGCGGCGGCTGCCGCGAGCGGACCAAGTCCCCTGCCCTGTTCGCGCCTGTCGATCAGGAAGCCCCTGAGGAGCCACGCAGAGTGGTCGTCCGGCCAGCCGGCCAGGCGCGCCGCAGCGGCCTGCAGGGTCAGGACGCCGACGGCCCGGCCGGCGGACTCGATGACATAGGGCCGGCGTGATTCCTCGGCAAGCCCGGTGAGGGCCATCCGGAGCGGATCGCCAACAAACCTGTCCTGCCCTGGCCCCATTTCGAGGCCGGCAACTGCCTCGAGGTGGATGGCGCGGGCGTCGTCGTCGAGGTCCTGGAGCGAAATCAGCCAGACGTCCGTGGCCACGCCGTTCAGGTCTGCGGTCCGGCAGAATCTTCGTTTGAGGGGGACTCCGCGGGCGGGCCATCAGGGTCCATCCAGAAGACCTCCCAAAGGTGCCCGTCCGGGTCCTGGAAGCTGTGGTTGTACATAAAGCCGTAGTCCTGGGCATCCTGCGACGCGGAGCCGCCGTTGGCCAGGGCAGACTGCACTGCCTGGTCCACGGCCTCCCTGCTGTCCACGGAGTAGGCGATGATTGCCTCGGCTGAATCCCTGGTGCTGGCGACCCCCTTTGTGGTGAAGGTCTTGAAATAGGCCTCCACCAGGAGCATTACGTACGCGTTCTCGTTGACCACCATGCACGTGGCGTTCTCGTCCGTGAAATCGGGGTTGAAGGTGAAGCCCAGGGCCGTGAAGAAACCGACTGAGCGTTGGAGGTCCTGGACAGGCAGGTTGAGGAAGAGTTGGCTAGCCATGCGCTCAACCTAGCACCGGGCCCCGACAGGTGTCAGCCGTCCCTGCCACCTTCCGCCGCCTCCTACCGGCTACTGGCCGTAGAAGACCCGCTCGAAGACCGCCCGGGCCCGGCGGCTGACCCGGAGGTAGTCCTCCTCCAGTGCCGCTGCCTGTCCCGGTTCGTATCCGCACCAGCGGGCAACGGCTTCCAGGTCGCGCCGGGACGACGGCAGAAGGTCCGAGGCCTTGCCGCTCCAGATGACGTTCGCGGACCGGATCCGGCTTGCAAGACGCCAGGCGGCGGCCAGCAGGCCGGCGTCGTCCTGTGCGAGCAGGCCGGTCCGGGCGGCAGCGTCCAGCGCTTCCAGGGTGGACGTGGTCCGAAGCTCCGGGTGGCTGCCGGCGTGCTGCAGCTGCAGGAGCTGGACAAGCCATTCGACGTCGCTCAATCCGCCCCGGCCCAGCTTGAGGTGGCGTGCGGGGTCGGCGCCGCGGGGCAGTCGTTCGGACTCCACGCGCGCCTTGATCCGCCTAATTTCCCGCACGTCCGTCTCCGCAACCGATTCCGGATACCTGATGGGCTCGATGAGTTCCAGGAAGTCCCTGGCCAGGTCGTCATTGCCGGCCATGGGACGGGCCCTGAGCAGCGCCTGCGCCTCCCAGATGAGGGACCAGCGCCGGTAGTATTCTGCGAACGAGTCGAGGGATCGGACCATGGCACCGTTCTTCCCCTCGGGGCGCAGGTCCGCGTCCATCTGGAGCACCCGCTCGGCCATGATGGCGGGCTTCAAGGGCTGGGTCAACAGGGTGGAGACTTTGTTGACGATCCGGGTGGCCTGTTCCTGTGCTTCTTCGGGGCTGAACCCGGGCAGGGCCCTGTGCACGTACATCACATCCGCGTCCGAACCGTAGCCGATCTCGCGGCCGCCCTGCCGTCCCATGGCAACCACCAGCACGGTGGTCTTCAGCGGCCCGTTGGCGGAGACGATGCCCTCCGCCACGCGCAGGGCCCCCAGGACCGCGGCCCTGTCCGTATCCGCCAGGGCCCTCCCCACCTGGTCCTGGTCCAGCAGTCCGGCTGAATCGGCGATGGCGATCCGGAGGATTTCACGGCGCCGGATCAGTCGGATGAGGCGCATGGCGCTTTCCGGATCCGCGTGCCGCGACATCTTGGAGGTGATTTCCTGCCACTGGGCATCGAACCCCACGGGTGCCAGGTCCTTGTCCTGGCCCAGCCAGGCCACCGACTCCGGCGAAACCTCCAGCAGATCCGCAATGAGCCGTGAGTTGGACAGCATGTGGCACAACCGCTCTGCGGCCGCATTGGAGTCCCGGAGCATCCCCAGGTACCAGTGCGTGGTTCCCAGGGCCTCGCTGACGCGCCGGAACGCAAGGAGCCCCGCGTCCGCGTCCACGCCTTCAGCCAGCCAGTCGAGCAGGATCGGCAGCAGCTGCCGCTGGAGGGCTGCGCGCCGGCTGACGCCAGCGGTCAGGGCCTCGATATGGCGCATGGCGCCCTTCGGGTCCCGGTACCCCAGGGCAGCCAGGCGGCCCTCGGCTGCTTCCGGCGTCAGCTTGGCGTCTTCGCTGCTAAGCTTGGCCGCCGTGTTGAGCAGCGGCCGGTAGAAGATGCGCTCATGCAGTTCCCGGACGGAGCGCTTGGTTTTCTGCCAGGTGGACAGCAGCGCGTCCGGATGGGGACGCTCGTTGGAGAAGGGGCCCAGCACGGCTTTCGCCAGCGACCTGAGCGCCGGTTCGGCAACGGGCATCAGGTGCGTCCTGCGCAGCTGGAAGAGCTGGATGCGGTGTTCCAGCAGGCGCAGGTAGCGGTAGGCGTTGTCGAAGGCGGCCGCGTCCGAGCGGCCTATGTAGCCCCCGGAGGACAGGGCAGCGATGGCGGAGGTAGTGTCCCGGCGTCGGAGTGTTTCGTCTGCTTTGCCGTGGACCAGCTGGAGCAGCTGCACGGTGAATTCGACGTCACGCAGCCCGCCGCGGCCAAGCTTAATCTGGCGCTGCTCCTCCGCAGCCGGAATGTGTTCGGTCACCCGGCGGCGCATGGCCTGCACCGATTCCACGAATCCGTCCCGGCTTGCCGAACTCCAGATCAGCGGTGCGACGGCTTCCTCGTAGCGGCGGCCAAGGTCTGCGTCGCCGGCAATGGTCCGGGCCTTGAGCAGCGCCTGGAACTCCCAGCTTTCAGCCCAGCGGGCATAGTACGTCTGGTGCGAGGCAAGGGTGCGGACCAATGGTCCGGATTTTCCTTCCGGCCGAAGGTTCGCGTCCACCTCCCACAGGCCCGGTTCACGGGCAACGGAGGAGATGGCGCGGGAGATTCCGCTCGCCAGCGCTGTTCCTATGGTGTTCGCCTTCGCGTCATCGAGGGTGCCGGGGTCCACCACGTAGATGACGTCGACGTCGGAAATGTAATTCAGTTCGCGGGCGCCGCACTTGCCCATCCCGATCACGGCAAGGCCGACGTCGGCAACGTCCCCGGCGCCGTACTGCTCACCCGCCTCTGCGCGCGAGACGGCAAGGGCCGCTTCGATGGCTGCGCCGGCAAGGTCCGCGAGTTCCGCTCCCACTGACGGGAGGAAATCCAGCGGATCGGCCGCACACAGGTCCTTGACGGCGAGGTCCACCACACCCCTGCGGTACGCCGTGCGAAGCGCCGCATAGGCGTCATTCCCGGTGCTGGCTGCCACGGGCCGGGCAGCGCGGGGGTCAGCGCCCACGGACTGCAGGAGGACCCCGCGCAGGGCGGCAGGATCGGACTGCAGCGGCTCGGGGCTGGCGCGGACTTGGAAGGCCTCCAGGTGTTCCGGATGCCGTATCAGGAACTCCCCCAGGGCTTCGGACGCACCCAGCACGCGGTACATCGGTTCGCTGGTGTCGGGGTCGGCGGTGGCCAGTTCCCGGAGCGCCGGGTGCTTTTCGATCAGGCGGACCAGGGACTGCAGCGCCGTGTCCGGACTGGCTGCCAACTGCAGGCCCGCAAACAGCCTGTCCTGGTCCAGCCCTTCCAGTTCCGGCGCAGCGAGGAACCGCTCCCCCTTGTCGAGGTCGCTGAATCCAGCCGCAATGAGGCGGCGTGCCAGGCTCACGCCCGCAGCCTAGAGGATGCCGAGGTTGCGCTGCAGCTCGTAGGGCGTCACCTGCAGGCGGTAGTCCTGCCACTCGGCGCGCTTGTTGCGCAGGAAGTGCTCAAACACCTGTTCGCCCAGGATCTGGGGCATGAGCTCCGAGTCTTCCATCGTCCGGATGGCGTCATGGAGGCTGGCGGGGAGGGGATCGTGGCCCATGGCCCGGCGTTCGGCCGAGCTCAGCGACCACACGTCGTCCTCGGCGGCGGCCGGAAGGTCGTAGCCTTCCTCGATGCCCTTCAGGCCGGCCCCCAGCAGTACCGCGTAGGCCAGGTAGGGGTTGGCCGCGGAATCGATGCCACGGTACTCGATCCGTGCGGACTGGCCCTTGCCCGGCTTGTACAGCGGGACCCGCACCAAGGCTGAGCGGTTGTTGTGGCCCCAGCTCAGGTAGCTCGGAGCCTCTCCGCCACCCCAGAGCCGCTTGTAGGAGTTCACGAACTGGTTGGTCACTGCGGTGAACTCGGGCGCGTGCTTGAGGATGCCGGCGATGAACTGGCGGGCGGTCTTTGAGAGCTGGAATTCGGCGCCGGCCTCGTAGAACGCGTTGGTGTCGCCTTCGAACAGCGAGAAGTGCGTGTGCATGCCGGAGCCCGGGTGGGCGGTGAACGGTTTGGGCATGAAGGTGGCGTAGGTGCCCTGCTGCAGCGCCACTTCCTTGATGACGGTGCGGAAAGTCATGATGTTGTCCGCGGTCTGCAGGGCGTCCGCGTAGCGCAGGTCTATTTCGTTCTGGCCGGGACCAGCCTCGTGGTGGCTGAATTCCACGGAGATACCCACGGATTCGAGCATGGTGACAGCTGTCCGGCGGAAGTCCTGGGCCACGCCGCCGGGAACATGGTCAAAATAGCCGCCCTCGTCCACGGGCACGGGGGCGCCGTCCGGGCCGGGTTCCTGGGACTTGAGAAGGTAGAACTCGATTTCGGGGTGGGTGTAGCAGGTGAAGCCCATGTCGGCGGCCTTGGCGAGGGTCCGCTTCAGGACGTTGCGGGGATCCGCGGCGGACGGTTCGCCGTCCGGGGTGAGGATGTCGCAGAACATGCGCGAGGTCTGTTCCGTCTCCCCGCGCCACGGCAGGATCTGGAAGGTGGAAGGATCGGGCTGGGCCAGCATGTCTGACTCGAACACCCGGGCCAGGCCTTCAATGGCGGAGCCGTCGAAGCCCAGTCCTTCCTCGAACGCACCCTCAACCTCGGCGGGGGCAAGTGCCACGGACTTGAGCGAACCCACGACGTCGGTGAACCACAGCCGCACGAAACGTACGTCGCGCTCTTCGATTGTGCGCAGGACAAACTCTTGCTGGCGGTCCATGATGGCCTCTTCTCCGGTCAACGTCCATGCTCCGGGCCCGCAGTAAAGGGAAGCCGGCAGCAGTTCACCAACACTGTACTAAGCATTCGGCGCCGATGCTGAAGCCTGCGCCGCGCGTAACACAGCGTTAACGCCCGGCCTCCGGATTTAAGCCGCGCAACCCGGCTGTGCGCACCGTCGGGACCCGCCGCAGGCCAGCCCGTATGACCCTTATCACCAGGTGAGCCTCCGGCCCGCGGTAGCTAGGACAGCGGCTCCCCCACTACGCTCATGCCATGTCCTCAAGCAACAGCTCCGATTCCAGCATGTCCGCCGACGTCCCCGCCCCCTACGGCAGCGGGCCGGGCCAGGCAGCTGCGCCTGCGGCTGCGGCACAGCAGAAGCCGGCCAAGGTGCGCATCCACCACCTGCAGCAGGCCAAGAGGGACGGTACCAAGTTCGCCATGCTGACTGCCTACGAGCAGTACACGGCTGAAATATTTGATGCCGCCGGAATAGAAGTTCTCCTGGTCGGCGACTCGGCCTCGAATAACGTGTTCGGCAACGAGACCAGCCTTCCGGTCACTGTGGACGAACTGCTGCCCCTCTGCCGCGCCGTAGCACGCAGCGCCAAGCGCGCGCTCATCGTGGCCGACCTGCCGTTCGGCAGCTATGAGGTGTCCGCGGAACAGGCAGTCGGCGCCGGCGTCCGATTCCTCAAGGAAGGCCTGGCGCACGCGGTCAAGATCGAGGGCGGCGCCTACTATGCGCCCACGGTGAAGGCCATGGTCCAGGCCGGCATTCCGGTCATGGCACACATCGGTTTCACCCCGCAGAGCGAGCATGCCCTCGGCGGTTACCGCGTGCAGGGCCGCGGCGACGATGCGCAGCGCCTTGTCGATGACGCGGTCGCCCTCGCTGAGGCGGGGGCATTCTGCGTGCTGATGGAGATGGTCCCAGCCGGGACGGCAGCCGCCGTGGACGCGGCTGTTCCCGTCCCCACGGTGGGCATCGGCGCGGGCAAGGAAACAACCGGACAGGTGCTTGTCTGGCAGGACATGGCCGGGCTGCGCGGCGGGCGGATGGCCAAGTTCGTCAAGCAGTACGCAGACCTGCGCAGCACACTTATGGACGCGGCCACGCAGTATGGCGAGGACGTCAGGTCAGGACAGTTCCCCGGGCCGGAACACTCGTTCTAAAAAGCGCCGACGGAACAGGCGGCCGGCACCCGGCCAGCCTGCCCGGCCGACTGTCAGTCGTCGTCGTCCTTTTCCCAAGCCTCATTGCGGGCGCGCACCTTTTCCAGCGCGTGCTCGGCTTCCTCCCGCGTTTTGTACGGTCCGATCAGCTGGCTCCAGTCGGACAGCCGGTCCTCTTCGATCTCATGCGTATTGACGTTGTACCAGTACTCAGTCATCGTTGCTCCTCGTTCCGGCGGCGGGAAAGCTGCGGCGTGACCCGCGTAACTTAAATTCTTACGCAGGCCCTGCGCGGCTTCCGGTTGTTAGGCGTTCTGCACTGCCTTATATGATCAATCTATGCCTTCCCTTGCCTCGACTGCACCCATCGGCACCCTCACCCCGGGAACCATAGGTCCGCAGCGTCCCGTCCCGGCGTCCATCCCCCGGCCGGAGTACGTCGGCAGGCCCGCACCGGCGAAATTCACCGGTTCGGAGGTCAAGTCCCCGGAAACAATCGAGAAGATCCGGATCGCGGGAAAGATCGCAGCACAGGCCATCGTGGAGGTGGGCAAGCATATCCAGCCCGGCGTCACCACCGACCAGCTGGATAAAGTGGGCCACGAGTTCCTCCTTGACCACCACGCCTACCCGTCCACCCTCGGCTACCGGGGCTTCCCCAAGTCGCTGTGCTCCTCCCTGAACGAGGTCATTTGCCATGGCATCCCGGACAGCACCGTGGTCCGGGACGGGGACATCCTCAACATCGACATCACCGCCTTCATCAACGGAGTCCACGGGGACACCAACTACACCTTCCTCGTGGGCGACGTGGACGAGGAATCCCGGCTGCTGGTGGAACGCACCCGGGAGTCCCTGAACCGTGCCATCAAGGCTGTGGCCCCCGGACGGGAAATCAATGTCATCGGCAGGGCCATCCAGTCCTATGCCAAGCGCTTCGGCTATGGTGTTGTCCGTGATTTCACCGGGCACGGCGTGGGCGAAGCGTTCCATACCGGGCTCATCATTCCGCACTACGACGCGGCACCTGCCTACAACACTGTGATCGAGGCCGGCATGGTCTTCACCATTGAACCGATGCTCACCCTCGGCACCGTGGAATGGGACATGTGGGCCGATGACTGGACCGTTGTCACCAAGGACCGGAAGCGCACTGCCCAGTTCGAGCACACGCTGCTGGTGACGGACTCCGGCGCGGAAATCCTCACGCTGCCCTAGCCCTGCCCAACCGGGCACCACCACGACGCACACACCATGGCCCACCCCTTCCCGGTTCCTGACCGGACATCAATTCCCGGCCGGCCACCGGCCCCCGCAACCCTGACCGCCCCTGCCACGAACGGAAACCCATTGGCCAAGAAGGACGAGAAGTCGCACAAGAACGCCCCGCTGATCGGCATCGACATCGGAGGTACCGGAATCAAGGGCGGCATAGTCGACCTGAAGAAGGGCAAACTGCTGGGGGAACGGTTCCGCGTCCCCACCCCGCAGCCCGCCACGCCTGAATCAGTTGCCGAAGCCGTGGCGCTGGTGGTTTCCGAGCTGTCCGCCCGGCCCGAGGCGCCTGCTGCAGGCTCCCCCGTCGGGGTGACCTTTCCCGGCATCATCCAGCACGGCGTGGTCCACTCCGCCGCCAACGTGGACAAGAGCTGGCTCAACACGGACATCGATGCGCTCCTGACTGCCCGCCTTGGCCGGCCCGTTGAGGTCATCAACGACGCCGATGCCGCGGGCCTGGCCGAGGCGCGCTACGGCGCCGGTGCCGGTGTCAAGGGCACTGTCCTGGTCATCACGCTCGGCACGGGAATCGGCTCCGCCTTTATCTTCGACGGCAAGCTCGTCCCCAATGCTGAACTTGGCCACCTCGAGATCGACGGCCACGACGCCGAGACCAAGGCTTCCGCAGTGGCCCGCGAACGCGACGGCCTGTCCTGGGACGAGTACAGCGTGCTGCTGCAGCGCTACTTCTCCCACGTCGAGTTCCTGTTCTCGCCCGAACTGTTTATTGTTGGCGGCGGCATTTCCAAGCGCGCTGACGAGTACCTGCCCAACCTGCGGCTGCGCACGCCGATCGTCCCGGCGGTCCTCCGCAACGAGGCAGGCATCGTGGGAGCCGCGATCGAAATTGCATTGAAGCACAAGCTCGCCAAGTAGCGCGGGTGCCGTGCCGTCGTCGCAACGATCCAACAGGCGACGGCGGCACGGGAGTTCCGCTGGAGTGTGGCTGGAGGCATTCCACCAGCTCGGGAGTTCCGCCGCAGGCGATACATTCTTCCGTCCGGCGATCCTCCGGAACAGAGTGCCGGTGGCGGCTTCGGCTTCCCCTCCGCTGCCGCCACCGGAGTTTACAGGGGGCTCTTCTCGGAGCTCTTGGCGCCCTTAGCGGCAACGCCCCGGGCGTCCTGTTCTTCCTGGCGGAGCAGGGCAATGGCAGTCTCGAAATCCTCAAGGGATTCGAATGCCTGGTACACGCTCGCGAAGCGAAGGTACGCAACCTTGTCCAGCTTCTGCAGGGGCCCGAGGATCACCAGGCCCACCTCGTGGGCGTCGATTTCGGCGGCGCCGGAGGAACGGATCTGTTCCTCGACTTCCTGCGCCAGCAGTGCGAGGTCGTCCTCGCTGACGGGACGCCCCTGGCAGGCTTTGCGTACCCCGTTGATCACCTTGCTGCGGCTGAAGGGCTCGCCCACGCCGGAGCGCTTGATCACGGAAAGGCTGGTGGTTTCGACGGTGGTAAACCTGCGGCCGCACTCCGGGCACTGGCGGCGGCGCCTGATGGCCGAGCCGTCATCCGCCATCCGGCTGTCCACCACCCGGGAATCGGGGTTGCGGCAAAACGGACAGTACATCGTGCCTCCCTCTCCCAGGACCTGTGCCAGCGGAAAATTGCAAGCGCAAGTGCGCCCTATCCCAGTTTACGTCTCCGCTCCGGCTAATAACAAGCGTGTAAGTACTACATGTTGTGGTTGCCACCACTACATGTCGGCATTGCGGCAGATGTCAGGAGAACCTGGCGGTCACCGCATCCCCGTGCGCGGGAAGGTCTTCGGCTCCGGAAAGGCTGACAATGTGGCCGCTGACTTCCGCCAGCGCGTCACGGGAATAGTTCACTACCTGGATGGCCCGCAGGAACGTGGTGACGTTCAGGCCGGACGAAAAGGCAGCCGTGCCGCTGGTGGGCAGGACGTGGTTGGAGCCGGCACAGTAGTCCCCCAGGCTGACCGGGCTGTAGTCGCCCACAAAGATCGCACCGGCGTTCCGGATCCTGGCGGCGACGCCCGCGGCATCCTGCGTCATGATCTCCAGGTGTTCTGCCGCATAGGCGTCGCACGCTGCAATGCCCTGTTCAAGGTTGTCCACCAGGACTACCCCGGACTGCGGGCCGGACAGCGCCTCGCGGACGCGCGCGGAGTGCCTGGTGGCCGCAGCCTGCCGGTCGAGCTCGGCACGGACAGCGGCGGCGAGGTCCCCGGAATCCGTGATCAGCACGGATGCTGCCTTGGGATCGTGCTCGGCCTGGCTGATGAGGTCGGCCGCCACCAGACGGGGCTGGGCCGTGGAATCCGCGAGGATCGCGATTTCCGTGGTGCCCGCCTCCGAGTCGATCCCCACCACGCCCTTGACCAGACGCTTGGCGGTGGCTACAAAGATGTTGCCCGGTCCGGTCACAACGTCCACCGGCTCCAGGGCCGGGCCGGCCTCCGTTGCCGGGATACCGTAGGCGAACGCGGCGATGGCCTGGGCGCCGCCGATGGCATAGACCTCGGTGATCCCCAGCAGCGCGGCAGCGGCAAGGATGGTGGGGTGGGGCAGCCCGCCGAACTCCTTTTGCGGAGGGGACGCCAGGGCGATGGACCGGACACCTGCTGCGAGGGCCGGGACGACGTTCATGATCACGGAGGAGGGGTAGACGGCGAGGCCGCCCGGAACATACAGCCCCACCCGCGCCACCGGCACCCAGTTCTGCGCCACCACTGCGCCGTCGCCGAGCTGCACCTCGATATTGCGCGGACGCTGGCCGTCAGCGAACCGGCGGGCCCGGCTGATGGATTCCTCCAGCGCGCCGCGGACGGACGGGTCCAGCTCCTCCAGCGCGGACGCCAGGGCCTTCCGGGGAACCAGTGGGTGGTGCTGCGCCACGCCGTCAAAACGCCGGGCGAGTTCACCCAGCGCCGCGAAACCTCCCTGCCGGACAGACGAAATGATGTCCTGGACCTTCTCCTCGGCATCGGCCACCGTCTGGCCCTGGGCCCGCGGCACTGCGGCCCGGAGCCCGGCGAGGGTAAGGCTTTGGCCGCGCAGGTCAACGGTGCGGAAGTCCACGGTGGCGGTGGCGGCTGGGCTGGCGGAGTTCTCCGAAGAAATGGTCACTGGCCTATTTTACTGGCCCTGCCACAGCGTCCGGCGACTCCCGTGGTCCGCCGGCGGCTTCCGGCTCATGAGGTCGAGAAGCTCCAGCACGAAAACCGAGACGGCCGTGGCTGCGGGCCACAGGAGCAGCACCGGCCAGGCGCGCAGCGAAAAGGCGATGCTGGCGTTGACTGAGGCATCAACTGCAGGCGCCCACAGCTGCGCGGCCAGCAGCCCTGCCTGCCAGGCCAGGGCTGCCCCGCACAAGGCTCCCGCCAGGCCCGCCACAAGGTCCGCCTGCGGATCCGCCCGTTTCTTGTCCGCCAGGACAACGGCCAGCAGGCATCCGGCAAGAACCAGCAGTCCTGCCAGCGTCAGGTCACGCGGCAGCCAGACCTCCGGATTGGTTCCGCTGCCCAAGGCCGGGTCCCTGGTGATCAGGTTCAGGCCCCCGGGCGCCAGGATCCACCAAAGGATGCCCAGCGGGACACCTGCGGCAGCCGGAATCACCAGCATCGCCCAGGGCAGCCGCGGGCGAGTGCGGCGGGTGGCTTTTGTCATGCAACAAACCTTAACAAATCCGCGGCGTTCATCGCCGGACCCGGGCCTTCCGGGAATTCACCGCCGGCACGGCAGAGCCATACCCTTGAAGGAGAGCACACGTACCCGACTTTCCAGCCACCAGGAGTTTCCGTGACAACTAATGACGTTCCGTTCGAGCGGACGTTCAGGGAGATGTTCCGGCGCCACGCTGCCGGCGTCGCCATCATCACGGTGAACTACCAGGACCAGCCCTACGGCTTCACCGCCACCTCCGTGGCTTCGCTTTCCGCGCAGCCTCCGCGCTTCACGTTCAACATGGCCCGCAGCTCCCGGTCGTGGCCGGCCGTGGCCAATACCACCTACCTGGGGGTCCACATGCTGGGCCTCGAAAACATGCAGCTGGCCGACCTGTTCGCGGGCGCCGGCAACCGTTTTGAGGGCGACCACTGGGAAACCGGTCCGCACGGGGTGCCCATCCTGAAAGACGTGGCCGGCTGGCTGATCGGCGAAGTGCAGATGCGGCTGTCTTTCGAGAACAATGCCGTCGTGGTGGTCCAGGTGGTGGACGGCCAGGTGGGCGGCGACGGCTCACCGCTGCTGTACCACGGCGGCGCGTACGGCCAGCCCGTCCCGCTGGACTACGAGATCTAGCGGTCCCCCACCACCCGCGGACGACGACGGGACGTGCCTTCCGTCGTCGTCCTTCCCTTGTCTTCCTTTCGCAAGGAGGCCGCTTAGGCGTCCAGGCAGGCCGGGCCGAGCAGCACCTTGAGGTCGCCGAACAGTGACGGGCTGGGGTTCACGCGGAGGTGGACCGGCAGTCCCATGACTTCCGTCCGCGTATCGCCCTGCAGGTGCAGGCGCACCTCGGAGTTGCCGCGGTGCGTGCGGAGGACGTCGCCCAGTTCGGTGACCACAGCCTCGGTGGCTTTGTAGGTGGGCATGGTTATCACCAGCGGGCCATTGAGCCCCTCGCTGAGGTCCGGAACGGACAGTTCCATGCAGTTCAGGGTGATGGCACCGTCGTCGCGTTTCTGGAGGCGCCCCTTGACCACCACGATCAGGTCCTCCGCAAGGACAGAGGCGATGGGGCCGTAGACCTGGCCGAAGAACATGACTTCCATGGAACCGCCAAGGTCCTCCACCTCGGCCCGGGCGTACGCGTTGCCGCTGGCTTTGGCAATGCGCCGGCTCAGCGAGGTGATCATGCCCGCAATGGTGATGATGGCGCCGTCCTGCGGCCCGTCTTCGCCGAGGACGGAGGTGATGCTCATCTCCGCGTGCTGGCTGAGCAGTCCCTCCAGGCCCTGCAGCGGATGGTCCGAGACGTACAGCCCGAGCATGTCCCGTTCGAAGGAAAGCTTGTCCTTCTTCTCCCACTCCGGCAGGTCGGGGATCTCGATACTCAGGGACGATTCGGATTCGGCTTCGTCGAACCCGGCGAAGAGATCGAACTGTCCGATCGCCTCGTTCCGTTTGAGTGTGATGACGGAGTCGATGGCCTCTTCATGGATCATGGCCAGGGCCCGGCGGTGGTGGCCCAGCGAATCGAAGGCGCCGGACTTGATCAGTGATTCGATGGTCCGCTTGTTGCAGACCACCGCCGGCACCTTCATCAGGTAATCCTTGAAGGAGGTATACGCGCCCTCGCTTTCGCGGGCGGCCACCATGGCCTCCACCACGTTTACGCCCACGTTGCGGATGGCGCCCATGCCGAAGCGGATGTCGTTGCCCACGGGGGTGAAGTTCAGTGCGGACTCGTTGACGTCCGGTGGCAGCACCGTGATGCCCATGCGGCGGCACTCGTTGAGGTAGATCGCCGACTTGTCCTTGTCATCCCCCACCGACGTCAGCAGCGCGGCCATGTACTCCGGCGCATAGTGGGCCTTGAGGTACGCAGTCCAGTAGGAGATCACGCCATACGCGGCGGAGTGTGCCTTGTTGAAGGCGTAGTCGGAGAAGGGAAGCAGGATGTCCCACAGGGTCTTGACGGCCTCCATTGAGTAGCCGTTGTCCTGCATGCCCTGGGAGAATCCGGCGAACTGCTTGTCCAGCTCCGATTTCTTTTTCTTGCCCATGGCGCGGCGGAGGATGTCCGCCTGGCCCAGCGAGTAACCGGCCAGTTTCTGCGCCACCGCCATGACCTGCTCCTGGTACACAATCAGGCCGTAGGTTCCGCCGAGGATCTCCGCGAGCGGTTCCTTCAGTTCGGGGTGGATCGGGATGACTTCCTGGATACCGTTCTTGCGGAGCGCGTAGTCCGTGTGCGCGTTGGCGCCCATGGGCCCGGGACGGTACAGGGCAAGCACGGCGGAAATGTCTTCGAAGTTGTCCGGCTTCATCAGCTTGAGCAGGGACCGCATGGGCCCGCCGTCGAGCTGGAACACGCCCAGGGTGTCGCCTCGGGCCAGGAGCTCGTAGGACGGGGCGTCATCCAGTTCCAGCGACTCGAGGTCCAGGTCGATGCCGCGGTTCATCTTGATGTTTTCCAGGGCGTCGGAAATGATCGTCAGGTTCCGCAGGCCCAGGAAGTCCATCTTGATCAGCCCCAGGCCCTCGCACGTGGGATAGTCGAACTGGGTGATGACCTGGCCGTCCTGGATGCGGCGCATGATGGGGATGACGTCGATGATCGGGTCCGAGGACATGATGACGCCGGCGGCGTGGACGCCCCACTGCCTCTTCAGGCCCTCGATGCCCAGGGCCGTCTCGAAGACTTTCGCAGCCTCGGGGTCGGTGCTGATCAGCTGGCGGAAGTCGCCCGCTTCACCGTAGCGCTTGGCTTCCGGGTTCTGGATATCCGCCAGCGGAATGTCCTTGGCCATCACGGCCGGCGGGAGCGCCTTGGTCAGCTGCTCACCCATGCTGAACGGGTAGCCCAGCACGCGGGAGGAGTCCTTCAGCGCCTGCTTGGTCTTGATGGTGCCGTACGTGACGATCATGGCCACGCGTTCGTCGCCGTACTTCCGGGTCACATAGTCGATGACCTCGGACCGGCGCCGGTCATCGAAGTCGACGTCGAAGTCGGGCATGGAAACGCGGTCCGGGTTGAGGAACCGTTCAAAGATCAGGCCGTGCCGCAGCGGGTCGAGGTCCGTGATGCGCATGGCGTACGCCACCATGGAACCGGCGCCTGAACCACGGCCCGGGCCGACCCGGATGCCGTTGTTCTTGGCCCAGTTGATGAAGTCCGCCACCACCAGGAAGTACCCGGGGAAACCCATCGAGGTAATGACGCCCAGTTCATAGTCAGCCTGGGCGCGGACGTCGTCGGGGACGCCGCCCGGATAGCGGTACTCGAGCCCCGTGGCAACCTCTTTCACCAGCCAGGACGTTTCGTCCTCCCCCGGCGGGCAGGGGAAGCGCGGCATGTAGTTGGCACCGGTATTGAAGGACACCTCGCAGCGCTCGGCGATGAGGAGTGTGTTGTCGCAGGCGTCCGGGTGGTCGCGGAACAGTTCCCGCATTTCCTGCGGGGACTTCAGGTAATAGCCGCTGCCGGAGAAGGCAAAGCGTGAACCGCCGTTGTCGTAAGTGGGCTCCAGGAGGGTGGACCCGGACTGGATGGCCAACAGGGCCTCGTGGGCCTTGGCGTCGTGCTCGTGGGTGTAGTGGAGGTCGTTGGTGGCCACCAGGGGAAGGTTCAGGTCCTTGGCGAGCCGCAGCAGGTCGCCGGTGACGCGCCGCTCGATGTCCAGCCCGTGGTCCATAAGCTCGCAGAAGTAGTTCTCGGCCCCGAAGATGTCCCTGAACTCCGCGGCGGCTTCCAGCGCCTCACGGTACTGTCCCAGCCGGAGCCGGGTCTGGATCTCCCCGGAGGGGCAGCCGGTGGTGGCAATCAATCCCTCGGAGTAGGTGTTGAGCAGTTCGCGGTCCAGGCGTGGCCATTTGCCGAACACGGCGTCCAGTGAGGCGATGGAGGAAGCCCGGAACAGGTTCCGCATGCCCGCATTGTTGTAGCTGAGCAGGGTCATGTGGGTGTAGGACCCGCCGCCGGAGATATCGTCCTTGCGCTGGTGCTCCTCGCCCCAGCGCACACGGCTCTTGTCGCCGCGGGCCGTTCCCGGGGTCACATAGGCTTCGACGCCGATGATCGGCTTGATCCCCTTGTCAGTGGCCTTCTTCCAGAAGTCGAAGGCGCCGAAAAGATAGCCGTGGTCGGTGGTTGCGAGTGCGGGCATCCCCAGCCGCTCGGTCTCGTCGAACAGCTCACCGAGCCTGGCGGCGCCGTCCAGCATCGAATACTCGGTGTGGTTGTGGAGATGGACAAACGAGTCATTGCTGGAAGTCACCGCACTATTCTATGCGCCGGACAGGCGGCGAAAGCGCTAGGCCTGCCCGGACCCGAGGACTTCCAGGGCATAGGCCAGGTCCTGCGGGTAGTCGCTGGCGACCCGGACGCGTTCCCCTGTCACC
The DNA here is from genome assembly GCF_014644515.1 of Pseudarthrobacter scleromae. Classification (NCBI taxonomy): domain Bacteria; kingdom Bacillati; phylum Actinomycetota; class Actinomycetes; order Micrococcales; family Micrococcaceae; genus Pseudarthrobacter; species Pseudarthrobacter scleromae. The sequence continues at coordinate 59,189 of NZ_BMKV01000008.1, forward strand.
GGGTGGTCGAACCCCAGTTCGCGGGCGTGCAGCCACTGCCGGGTCAGGCCGAGGGTGGCGGCCAGCCGCGGGTCGGCGCCGTAGGTGAGATCTCCGGCACAGGGATGCCGGAGCGCGGAAAAGTGGACGCGGATCTGGTGGGTGCGGCCCGTTTCCAGGTGGACTTCCACCAGGCTGGCTTTGCCGAAAGCTTCAATCACTTCGTAGTGCGTGACGGACGGGCGTCCGTCCTCAATCACCGCGAAGCGCCAGTCATGCCCCGGGTGCCGGCCGATGGGCGCGTCGATGGTTCCCGCCAGGGGGTCGGGCAGGCCCTGCACCACCGCGTGGTAGACCTTGTCCACCGTCCGCTCCTTGAAGGCCCTCTTCAGGGCCGTGTAGGCACGCTCCGACTTTGCCACTACCATCACACCGGATGTCCCGACGTCGAGCCGGTGCACGATGCCTGCCCGCTCCGGCGACCCGGAGGTGGAGATGCGGTAGCCGGCCCCTGCGAGCCCTCCCACCACTGTGGGCCCCACCCATCCCGGGGAGGGGTGCGCGGCCACGCCGACGGGCTTGTCTACGACGACGAAATCCTCGTCGTCCAGCAGGATCTTCAGGCCTTCCACAACTTCCTCCACGACTTCCAGCGGGTCACGCCGTTCCGGCATGCTGACCTTGAGGACATCGCCCGCCACGAGCTTTGCCGACTTGCCCAGCGGTTTGCCCCTGCTCTCCACATGGCCCTCCGCAAGGAGGGACGCGGCAAGGGACCGCGAGATGCCCAGGAGGGCCGCGAGCCCGGCGTCGGCACGGGTTCCCCCGTATTCGTCGGCAACGATGATCTGCTCAGGCATCGCCGGACTTGTCCTTGCGTTCAGGGGTAAGCCTGCTTCCATCGAGGGTGATGCCGCGGAGCGTCAGGATGCAGATGATGGCGACGGCGGACACCACCGCCGAGTCCGCGATGTTGAAGATGGCAAAGTTGGGGAGCTGGATAAAGTCCACCACGTGGCCCATGCCGAAGGACGGTTCCCGGAACAGCCGGTCGGTCAGGTTGCCGAGCGCCCCTCCCAAAAGCAGGCCCAGCGCCAGGGACCACCAGACCGAGCCCAGCTTGCGGACCTGGAAGAGAATCGCCACGGACACCGCGGCCATGATGATCGAAAACACCCAGGTGACGTTCTCGCCGATGGAAAAGGCCGCGCCCGAGTTGCGGATGAAGTACCAGTGCAGGAGCGGCGGGAACACGGGGATCCGTTCGCCCTCCACCATGCTGGAGGTGACCCAGAGCTTGGTGAGCTGGTCCAGGACGTAGGCAAAGAGGGCGAACCCGGCGAAGACGGAGAACAGCACCGCCCGGCGCGGTCGCGGTGAGGGTGGGACAGGGCGTGCGGGATCCGCAGCAAGTTCGTCAGTCATGGTGCTTTCATTCGTACAACAGGTGTCAATGCCAAAAGCCGGTGGCCGAGGAATCCTCAGCCACCGGCTTTCAGAATACGTGCTTTGACCGACTAGTTGGCTTCGCTGACTTCCGGCGTAGCCACGGAACCGCGGGCGTCGAGGTCGCGCAGCTGGCCTTCGATGTAGGCCTTCAGGCGTGAACGGTAGTCGCGCTCGAAGCCGCGGAGCTGCTCTACCTTGCGCTCCAGGACCGAACGCTGCTGCTCGAGGGCGCCCAGGATCTTGCGGGACTTCTCCTGTGCATCGTTGACCAGGCTGCTGGCTTCGATCTGCGCCTCGGCGATGATCTTGTCCTTCTGGGCCTGTCCGTCGGCCACGTGGCGGTCGTGCATCTGCTGGGCCATGGCCAGGAGGCCTGCTGCGGACTCGGCAGAAGGTGTTGCGACGGCGGCGGGGGTTGAGGCGGCAGGGGCTGCAGCAGCGGCCGGCTGGACGTCCTTCTTCTTGCTGGCTTCGGCAGCCTTGGCGTCGGCTTCCGCCTTCTCGCGTGCCTCATCCTTGTCGGCCTTGACGGGCGCGGGGACCTTCTCCACAACGGGAGCGGCGGCCGAGCTGGCCGGAACGCTGGAACCGGCCTCGGCGAGCTTCTTGCGAAGTTCGTCGTTCTCCTGGTTCAGGCGGCGGAGTTCAACGACGATCTCGTCCAGGAAGTCATCAACTTCGTCCTGGTCGTACCCTTCGCGGAACTTGGTCGGCTGAAAGCGCTTGTTGACAACGTCTTCTGGCGTCAAAGCCATCTGGTCACCTCACTGGTCTGGTTAGTCAGTAGGCCTTCCGGCCGTCAAAACTACGGTACCTAAATTTGGTCTGGTTACTCTAATTCAACACTGGGGTGTCAAACGTGAGTTTCTTCGCTTCACAGTAGCTGTTCCCGGACGGGTCCACCCTGTGCTGCTAGGTCTATTGGGGGTAAATCAGGCCAGGCCCCTTGTGATTCCCATCGCAATGCTGACGGCGATGAACAGAACCAGGAAGCCCAGGTCCAGGGAGATGCCGCCAAGTCGCAGGGGCGGGATGACCCGGCGCAGTACCTTCAGTGGCGGATCGGTGATGGAGTACACCGCGTGGGCGGCCACCAGTGCGGCGCCCCGCGGACGCCATTCACGGGCGAACATCTGCACCCAGTCGAAGACCAGGCGGATGATCAGGGCAACGAAGAACAGGAGCAGCGCGAGATAGACAAGTCCGAAAGCAATTCCCATGACTTAACTCATATCTCCATGTTCATCTGTGTACCGCGGCTTCCTGCCGATGTGTCCCGTCTATTTCAACACAGATGCCAGACAGGTGTCCCTGCCTGGCATCCGCATACTGAACGAGGTTCAGCTTTGGTTGAAGAAACTGGCCTGCGTTTCGCTGATTTTCTTGTCGTCACCGATGACTTCAACGTACGACGGCGACAGCAGGAAAACCTTGTTGGTCACCCGCTCAATGCTTCCACGGAGTCCGAAGACCAGTCCTGCGGAGAAGTCCACCAGGCGCTTGGCGTCAGCCTCGCCCATGTCCGTAACGTTCATGATCACCGGAATGCCGTCCCGGAAGCTCTCACCGATGAGCTTGGCATCGTTGTAGGAGCGCGGGTGGATGGTGGTGATCTGGCGAAGCCCGCTGGTCTCTTCGCGGCTCGAGGCCGCACGTTTGATGGGGGTCACTGGGGCGCGGTATTCCTCTTCGGGGGTGTAGGACGTTTCGCGGCTGACCTCACGGACGGGTGCAGGTGCACGGCGCTCCTCGCGGTCAGCTTCCATAGTTTCGTCCTCATCCTTACGTGTTGTCTGTTGCTCGGACTCGTAATGCTCATCGCCGTCGGCGAGCCCAAGATAGATCATTGTCTTGCGCAGAGCGCCGGCCATGGTCGACTCCTAATCGTGTCCCGTAAGCGGGCCGCCCAATGACTTGACAGCATTGAAGTCCCCCGCCCATCACTTGCAATAGCTCCGACGCTACCCCACGGCTGGACGCGATCCGAGAATATCGGACCCGATTCGCAGGTGTGTCGCCCCGAACGCAATGGCTGCTTCCAGGTCCTGGCTCATGCCGGCGGATATGGCGGCAGCCCCTGGGTGGTGCGCCACCAGCCGCGCCGAGACTCCGGCCAGCTTTTCGAAGGCGGTCTCCGGTGGGGCGCCCAAGGGCGCCACTGCCATCACGCCGGCCAGCCGCAGGCCTTCGGCCGCGGCAATCCGGTCCGCCAGGAGCAACACGTCGCCAGGGTCGGCACCTCCCCGCTGCGCACCGGCGTCGGCATGGTCATCAAGGTTGACCTGGATGAAGCAGTCCAGGGGCGCGCGTCCTGCCGCGGCGCGCTGGTTCTGCGCCGCCTTCGCCAGGGCCTCCACGAGTTGTGGCCGGTCCACCGAGTGCACGGCGGAAGCGTAGCGGACCACCGATTTGGCTTTTTTCGTCTGCAGTTGGCCCACGAAGTGCCAGGTAAGCGCGCAGTCGGCCAGGATCTCCGCCTTCCCCGCAGCCTCCTGGTCCCTGTTTTCCCCGACGTCGGTGACTCCCAGGGCGGCGAGCCGCCGGATGTCCTCCGCGGGATGGAACTTCGTGACCACGATCAGGGTTGGCAGCCTGTCCGCCCTGCCGGCCGCCGCCGCGGCCACGCTGATCCGGCGCCGGACTGCTTCGAGCCGCCCGGCCAGTTCGGCGGTGCGCGGATCCCCTGCGCCTGCACCGCCGTCGTTCAACGCGGGGTCAGTCATGGCACCAGACAACGCCGGCGAAACGGCCCGTGCCGGAGTCGCGGCGGTAGGAGTAGAGGGAACCTGTTTCCAAGGTGCAGGGTCCGGCGTATTCAACGCCAACCCCGGCGTCCTCCAGCTGGCTGCGCGCGCCTGCCGGAAGGTCCAGTGCCGGGGTTCCCCAGGAGGTCTCGGACCAGGTGGCGGGCACCGCCACGGCCACCTCGTCCCGCAACACAGGAGGCACCTCGTAGCACCTGCCGCAAATGGACGGACCGAGCCAGGCGCGGATGTCCACCGCGCCGAGCGATTTCATGGTGTGCACGGCGGAGGGGATAACCCCGTTGGCCACGCCGGGCCTCCCGGCGTGGACGGCGGCCAGGACGGGACCGTCAGCGGAGGTTCCCGCCAGCAGGAGCGGGATGCAGTCAGCCACCATGACGGCCAGGGGCTGGGAACGCGAAACCATCGCATCCGCTTCCGGTGTGCCGCTCCCCCGGTCCATAACGGCCACCGTGGTGCCGTGCACCTGGTGCATGAACCGCAGGCTACGGGTTTCGATTCCCACCGCGGCTTCGAGCTGTTCGCGCCGCCGCTGCACGGCGCCGGGGTCGTCGCCCACGTGCAGGGCGAGATTCCCCGCGCCGCTGTCAGTAAAAGCGGCCGAGATCCCCGGAAGGATCTCGGCCCGCCAATGGAACAAGCCGCGGCCTACTTCAGGAAGTCGGGGACATCCAGGTCATCCGAGCGGCTGCCGGTGAGGTCCGGTTCCACGACGGAAGGAAGGTCAACGTCGAAGCCGGAATCGGCCGGGACGGCAGACGGGCGCTGCTGTCCCCAGTTGCTGAGGCCTGCTGCCCCTACACCTGCGTGGACCGGCTGGACGTGCACCTGGTGGTTTCCGGCGGAGGGTGCCTGCGACGGCGCCGGGACGGCTGCCGGAGCGGCGGGCCGCTGGGGAGCAACCTGGGGCTGCGACTGGTCCATGGACGGCGAGGTGGCCTTGACGTCGTCGAAGCCGGCAGCAATGACCGTTACGCGGGCCTCGTCGCCGAGGGCGTCGTCGATCACGGCACCGAAGATGATGTTCGCCTCAGGGTGGGCAACTTCCTGGACCAGGCGCGCGGCTTCGTTGATCTCGAACAGGCCAAGGTCAGAGCCGCCCTGGATGGACAGCAGGACGCCATGTGCGCCGTCGATGGACGCTTCCAGCAGCGGCGACGCGATGGCCAGCTCGGCTGCCTTGACGGCTCGGTCTTCACCCCGGGCAGAGCCGATGCCCATCAGCGCGGAGCCGGCACCCTGCATGACGGACTTCACGTCGGCGAAGTCGAGGTTGATCAGGCCCGGGGTGGTGATGAGGTCCGTGATGCCCTGGACACCCGAGAGGAGCACCTGGTCTGCTGAGCGGAAGGCGTCCAGGACCGACACGTTGCGGTCGCTGATGGACAGGAGCCGGTCGTTGGGGATCACGATGAGGGTGTCCACCTCGTCCCGGAGGGCGTCGATGCCGGCCTCCGCGGAACCGGCGCGGCGGCGGCCCTCGAACGTGAAGGGACGGGTGACCACGCCGATGGTCAGCGCACCCAGCGAGCGGGCAATGCGGGCGACGACGGGAGCGCCGCCGGTTCCGGTACCACCGCCTTCGCCGGCCGTGACGAAGACCATGTCCGCGCCGCGGAGCACTTCCTCGATCTCGTCAGCGTGGTCCTCGGCGGCCTGCTTGCCTACCTCCGGGTTGGCGCCTGCACCGAGCCCGCGGGTCAGCTCGCGTCCGACGTCGAGCTTCACGTCCGCGTCGCTCATGAGCAGGGCCTGGGCGTCGGTATTGATGGCGATGAATTCAACACCTCGGAGGCCGACCTCGATCATGCGGTTGACTGCGTTCACGCCACCGCCGCCGATGCCGACGACTTTGATGACGGCCAAGTAATTCTGCGGAGCTGCCACGTTACGTGTCCCTTGTTCGTGTCTTATTGCGAAAACTGATGGAGAGCTTGAAGCCAGTAACCTTAACCTTCGAGTTGAAGGTTATAGTTATGTCAAGTAACTCATGTCTGTGACGGTATTTCCTCTGCCTGCCACATTCAATAACCGGCTCCGCGTGTCGGATTAATACCGGAAATAAACCCTTCAGCGCGTCACCGGGTGCCGGGGCACGCTGACGTCATAAACCTTGACGGGGTTCTTGGGATCGGCGGGAACCTTCAGGAGTGCAGCCAGTACTTTGGCCTTGAGCTCCTTCTCCCCCGCGTTGCCCCAGATGATGGTCTGGCCGTCCACGAGCTTGAGTTCCACCGCATCCACCGACTGCGCAGAGGCGTTGGAAAGCCTGGCGAGGACGTCGGCGGGCAGGGCGCCCAGGACGGCGGCCGTCGCGCGGAAGAGATCCTGTCCGATGGCTCCCGCCCCGCCGTCAATGACGGGCAGGGAGACGGACGCGGGATCGGCGGTGGCCGCCAGCTGGACGCCTTCGACGTCCACGAGCTGGTACTGCTCCCCCTGCTTGACCAGTGCCACCGGCACCCGTTCCCGGACTGCCACAGCCAGCCCTGAGGGCGGCCGGGCTTGCACGGAGACCGACTTGACCTGGACCAGGGGCTCCAGCAGCCTCGCCACCTCGTCGTCGCTGATTTGCGGCAGGGGCTTTCCCCGCAGAGGCTCCAGCGCGGTTTCCACCTGGGCAGGCGTCAGCAGGCGCGTCCCGGAAACAGAGATGGTGTCAACGGCCAGGACGGGCGAGAAGGTGGCCACCGCCAGGAGGCCGGCCACGAGGGCGATGAGCGTTCCGGCTACGGCGAGGATATTCCGCTTGCGGCGCTTCCCTTTGGGCTCGGGAAAAGCCAGCACGTTCTCCGCGGCTGCCGCAGGCTGTTCCGCCTTCCTGCCCCTGCCCAGGCCGGGAATGCCGGCCCGTTTCGGTTTTTCCGGCTCCTTGCCCTTGCCGACCCCTTCGGGCGCCGACTCGGGAACGCTCCGGGAGGCCGAAATGACGTCGTCCGCGGCAGGTCCGGTCTGCCCGCCGTTGCCGGCATTTCCATCGCTGCCGCCTGTGCCGCCGGAGCGGGCCGAGCGGCCGGTGGAGGTGTACGTGGGGCGGCGGGTGCTAGCCACGCAGGGCCTCGACGATCTGCGGCCCGTACGCCGTGACATCGCCGGCGCCGGCCGTCAGCACAATGTCACCGGCCGCGGCGGCAGCCCTCAGTGCTGAGACGGCGTCACCGGCGGCCACAAGGCGTCCTCCGCTGTCCAGGTGGTCGGCAATGAGCTGGCTGGTCACTCCCGGAATGGGATCCTCACGGGCGGGATAGATATCCAGCACCAGGGCGGTGTCGGCGAGGTTGAGCGCCTCGGCGAACTCCTTCGCGAACTCGCGGGTGCGGGAGAACAGGTGGGGCTGGAAGAGGACGTGCACCTTGTGCGCGCCGGCGACCGAGCGGGCAGCGGCGAGGGCGGCCCGGACTTCGGTCGGGTGGTGGGCGTAGTCATCGAACACGCGGACTCCGCGGGCCTCGCCTTTGAACTCGAAGCGGCGGGAGGCGCCGGAGAAGTGCGCCAGGGCGGCCGCGGCCGCTGCGGGGTCAACGCCAAGTTCAAGCGCGACGGCGAACGCGGCCGCCGCGTTCAGGGCGTTGTGCCGCCCGGGCACCTGCAGGGCCAGCGGAAAACGCCCGGAGGCCGTGGAGACTGCGACGTCGCCGGGACCGCCGTCGTGCAGCACGAGGTCCGCCCCCTCGGTGGTTCCGTACAGCACCACGCGCGTGTTGCCCCTGGTCCGTGTTCTTTCAGCGAGGGCCAGCGCGCCGGCGTCGTCCGCGCAGGCAACCAGCACGCCGTCAGCTGGAAGCAGCGCAGTGAACCGGTCAAAGGACTCGTACACAGCCTCAGCCGTGCCGTAGTGGTCAAGGTGATCCGGTTCAACGTTGGTCACCACGGCGATCCCGGGCCGGTAGTTGAGGAAGGAGCCATCGGATTCGTCAGCCTCGGCCACGAAGATTCCGGAACTCCCGTGCGCTGCGTTGACGCCAAGCGCGGGAACATTGGCGCCGATGGCGAATGAAGGGTCCAGCCCTGCGCCCTGCAGCAGGACCGTGACCATGGACGTGGTGGTGGACTTGCCGTGGGTGCCCGCCACCGTGACCACCGTGTCGCCGCCCATTGTGGCAGCCAGGGCCTCGGACCGGTGCAGCACGGGCAGCCCTGCTTCCCTCGCGGCAACAAGCTCCGGGTTGTCGGGGCGGATGGCGGATCCGGCCACGACTGTCTGGGCATCGCCCAGGTTGGCGGAGGCGTATCCCACCGCGATGCGGGCACCGGCTGAGGCGAGGTCGGCCATCACCGGCAGGTCCTTGGCGTCGGAGCCGCTGACCGGAACGCCGCGGGCAACCATGATCCTGGCAACGGCGGACATGCCGACGCCTCCGATTCCCACAAAGTGGACGCGGCCCAGCGACTCGAGGCTGGGTACGGTGCCGTGGTTCATGATGCTGCTGCTTCCAGGATAAGGTCTGCCATGCGCTGATCTGCGTTTCGGATGCCAAGCCGGTAGGAACTGCCGGCCATGGCATCAAGCCGCGGCTGGTCTGTGACGAGCGGGATCAGCTCCCTGTCCACCCATTCGGGGGTGAAGTCGCGGTCATTCACCAGCAAGGCTCCGCCGGCAGCCACCAGGCCCGCAGCGTTCAAGGCCTGCTCGCCGTTACCGATGGGCAGCGGCACCAGCACGGCGGGGACGCCGACGGCGGCAACCTCGCAGACGGTGGCCGCACCCGAGCGGGCCAGCAGCACATCCGCGGCAGCGTAGGCAAGCTCCATGCCGTCCACGTACTCCACCTGGCGGTAGTCCTTCGCGCCAAGCGGCCGGCCCTGGCTGTCCATGACGGTCTTGCCGCGGCCGGTGATGTGCAGGGTCTGGATACCCGCCGCCGACAACCGTTCAACAGCGGCGGCAATGGTGCGGTTGATGCTCTGGGCGCCGGAGGATCCTCCGGTGACGATCAGCGCAGGCTGAACCGGGTCCAGGCCGAGGGCAGCGCGTGCAGCGGTGCGCGCGGCTGCCCTGTCCAGTCCCGAGATTTCGGTGCGCATGGGCATGCCCACGTGCCTGGCGTGGCGGAGCGGAGTGTTGGCGAAGGCTACAGCGACGCGGCCGGTCATTAGGGCTCCCACCCTGTTCGCCAGTCCGGGACGGGCATTGGCCTCGTGGATCACGATCGGAATGCGGCGTTTGCGCGCGGCCAGGTACATGGGCGTGCAGACATAGCCGCCAACCCCCACCAGGACATCAGCGGCCGCTGTGTCCAGGATTGCTCCCGCCTGGCGTACCGCCCCGGCCAGCCTGGCCGGGAGGCGCAGCAAGTCCGTGGAAGGCCGCCGCGGGAACGGCACCCGGTCGATGGTGGCCAGTTCAACCCCTGCAGCGGGAACCAGCCTGGTTTCCATTCCGGACGGCGTGCCGACGGCGAGGATGGCGGCTTCCGGGGAGGCATTCCGGAGTGCCGCGGCGATGGCGAGCAGCGGGCTGATGTGTCCGGCAGTGCCGCCGCCGGCCAGGACGATGGACGGGGTTTTGGTGGTCATGGAGGGCTAGGTACGCTTTCTTGCAGTTTTCTTCCGGTCCGCGTTTTTCCGCGCCGGCTTGGCCTTGAACTTGAGCATCCGTTTCGGCCGGATCGCCGGGGCCATCTGTTCCCTGGCCAGCGAAAGCACAACCCCGATGGCGCAGAGCGACATCAGCAGTGCCGAGCCGCCGTAGGAGATGAAGGGCAGCGGCACGCCGATGACGGGCATCAGGCCGGTCACCACTGACATGTTCACAGTTGCCTGGCCCAGCAGCCACACCATGATGGTGCCGGCGAGGACACGGTGGAACATGTCCTCCTGTGCCACCACCACGCGGTAGATTGCGGTTCCCAGGATGGCGAAAAGGATCAGGACGACGACGGTCCCCACCAGTCCAAGTTCCTCACCGATGATGGCGAAGATGAAGTCGTTATGGGCTTCGGGGATCCAGCTGTACTTCTGCCGGCTTTGTCCCAGCCCCACGCCGAACCATCCCCCGGAGGCGAGCCCGTAAAGGCCGTTCGTGGCCTGGTAGTTGGCGTCGATGCCATCGGCACAGGACTGCCCGGTCCACCATGAGGTGATGCGGCACATGCGGTTGGAGCTGGTGACAGCCATGAGCGCCGTTCCGGCGGCTGCGGCCAGGCCGGCAATGCCGAAGAGATAGAGCGGCGCCCCGGCGAAGAACAGTGCTGCAGCCGTCACCATCATGATGATCATGGCGGTTCCGAGGTCGTTTCCCACCAGGACCAGGCCGACGATAATGATGGCCATCGGGACGGCAGGGACCGCGACGTGCTGCCACCGGCTGAGCAGCTTTCCCTTTCGGGCCAGGACGGTGGCCATCCAGAGTGCGAGTGCGAGCTTGGATGCTTCGGACGGCTGGAAGGTGATGCCGCCAAGGTCGATCCAGTTTTTGTTGCCATTGACTTCCGCGCCGACCAGCTGGACCAGGCCAAGGAGGACGACGGCGGCGATGATGGCGGGCCAGGCAAGCCGCTTGAGCCACACCACGTTGATGCGGGACAGCACGAACATGGTGAAGATGCCGATTGCGGCGAACATGCCCTGTTTCAGGGCATCGCCGTACGGGGACTTGCCCGCGGCGATCGACTCCACGCTCGAGGCGGAGAGAACCATCATGATGCCGATGGCCGTCAGTGCGAGGGTGGAGCCCAGGATGAGGTAGTAGGTGGAGCCGTTCCTGGACGTTCCGGTTCCCTCAAGCGCCGACCAGAACTTACGGTATGCGGCGCGCAGCCGGGTGCCGGCAGCGGCCGGGGGCCGGACCGGTGATGCGGAGGAGCCGGGACGCGGCTTGCCTGCCTGCTTCTGGGCTGGCGGGCGTGTGGGCGTGCTGACCATTGTTACTCCTCGCCGGTCTGGGCCTGCCCTTCCACCAGCTCGCGGACAGCTTCGATGAAAGTGTCACCACGGTGAGCGTAGGAAGAGAACTGATCCATGGAAGCAGCTGCCGGAGCCATCAGCACAGTATCGCCGGACCCGGCCAGCTGGGCTGCTGACGCAACTGCACGGGACATGACGGTTCTCCCGGCGTCGGGAGAACCGGCCTCAGTGCCGTCTGTTGCAGCAGTCTGCACCTGTTCAGTTTCACCCGGGGCCGTCCCGATCACGGGGACATCGGGCGCGTGTCGCCGGAGGGCGTCCGCCAGTGCCGAGGAATCCGCTCCGATGAGCACCACGGCCTTGAGCCGGGGGGCGTGTTCCCGCACCAGGTCGTCATAGGTCACGCCCTTGGAGAGGCCTCCGGCGATCCAGATGACGTTGCTGAAGGCGGCCAGGGAGGCCGATGCTGCGTGCGGGTTGGTGGCTTTGGAGTCATTAATCCACAGGACGCCGTTGTGGCGTGCTACCGGCTGGATGCGGTGGTCCCCCGGCACGTAGTCCTGGATTCCCTGCCGGACCCCCTTGGGCTCGATGCCGTAGGCGCGCACCAGTCCTGCTGCCGCCAGGGCGTTGGCCACCATGTGCCGCGGCGCCAGTGCACCAAGGTCGGTCATCGAGGCGAGCTCCGCTGCGCTGTCCCGGCGCTCTTCGATGAACGCCCGGTCCACCAGGAGCCCTTCCACCACACCGAGCATGCTGACGGCAGGGGTGACGGTGGTGAAACCAACGGCGCGGCATCCTTCCACCACGTCGGCGTTTTCCACCATGCGTTCTGTTTCGATCTGCTCCGCGTTGTAGAGGCAGGCCTTTTGGGTGCGTTCGTAGACCTTGGCCTTGTCCGCCAGGTATGAATCGTAGGATCCGTGCCAGTCGACGTGGTCCTCGGCAACGTTGAGGCAAACGCTGGCCACCGGCGAGAGTGACTCGGACCAGTGCAGCTGGAAACTCGAAAGCTCCACGGCCAGGACGTCGTACTCCACCGGATCCCGGAGCGCATCCAGGATGGGCGTACCCACGTTTCCCACGGCAATGGCTTTCAGCCCGGCCGCGCGCAGCATTGATTCGGTGAGCCCTACCGTGGTGGTTTTTCCGTTGGTTCCCGTTATGGCGAGCCAGTCCGCGGTCTTGCGGCCTTCCCGCACGCGCACGCGCCAGGCCAGTTCAACGTCCCCCCATACCGGGATGTGGGCCCGTGCGGCTGCGGCCAGCAGGGCCTGGTCCGGACGCCAGCCCGGCGACGTGACAATCAGTTCCGGCAGCTCGCCGTCGATCCTGGGAATGCGGGTGACTGCGTCCTCCCCGAGCAGGACGTCCGCAGCGCCGACAATTTTCAGGGTGTCGGCGTGGGCTTTGGCCTTGTCGCTGGTGGCGGCATCCACCACCACCACGCGGGCGCCGAGTTCGATCAGGGTGTCCGCAGCGGCGAAACCTGAGACCCCAATGCCGGTGACGACCACCCGGAGTCCGGACCAGTCGGAGTCCCAGCTCACTAGGTTATGGAGGCGGGGGGAAACGGTCACAGCAGCACGACCCATTCAGCGTAGAAGATTCCCAGGCCCACGGCGACGAAGAGTCCACCGAGGATCCAGAACCGGACCACCACGGTCACCTCGGCCCACCCCTGAAGTTCAAAGTGGTGCTGCAAAGGCGCCATTTTGAAAACACGTTTACCTCCGGTGGCTTTGAAGTAGCCCACCTGGATGATGACGGACAGTGTGATCAGGACGAACAGCCCGCCGATGATGCCCAGCAGCAGCTCGGTCCTGGACAGGATGGCGAATCCCGCGATGGCGCCACCGATGGCCAGCGAGCCGGTGTCGCCCATGAAGATCTTGGCCGGAGAGGTGTTCCACCAGAGGAAGCCCACCAGGGCCGCGCTCATGATCGCTGCCAGCAGGGCGAGGTCCAGGGGGTCCCGGACCGAGTAGCAGCCGCTGCCCGCCTCGCGGGGCGAGCCGCAGGCCTGGTTGCTCTGCCAGATGCCCATGAGCGTGTAGGCGCCGAACACCATGACCGAGGCCCCTGCCGCCAGCCCGTCGAGGCCGTCGGTGAGGTTCACGCCGTTGGTTGCAGCGGTAACGATCAGGTTGGACCAGACAACGAAGAGGATGGCCCCCAGCACAGTTCCGCCGAAGGCAAGGTCCAGCCACGGCAGGTCGCGCACCAGGGAAATCTTGGTGGACGCCGGCGTGAGGCCGTCCTCGTCGGGGAAGTTCAGGGCCAGCACGGCGAAGATGATGCCGACGGCGGCTTGCAGGATCAGCTTGGCCTTGGCGTCGAGCCCAAGGCTGCGCTGCCGCGAAATCTTGATGAAATCGTCCAGGAACCCCACAAGTCCCATGCCCACCATCAGGAAGAGCAGGATGAGGGCGGACGCGGAGGGGCCCGGGGAAGCCGGGTTGACCATCAGCATGATGAGGTGGGTCAGGCCGTAGCTCAGCAGGACGGCAGCCACCACCACGGTCCCGCCCATGGTGGGCGTTCCGCGTTTGGTGTGGTGGGAGGTGGGCCCGTCGTCGCGGATGAACTGTCCGTAGCCGCGGCGCACCAGGAGCCGGATGAAGAGCGGGGTGCCCACCAGCGCAAACAACAGGGCCAGTCCGGCGCCGATCAAAAGTGCAATCACAGCAGAGTGCTCCTTTCATCGGCGGGTTGCGGGGTTTGTGGGGGTAATGCTATCTGATCGCCCAAGTGGCGAAGTCCAACGCTGTTGGACGATTTGAAGAGCACCAGGTCGCCGGGTTCGAGTTCGGCGTTGAGCAGTTCGTAGGCTTCGTCGGCGGTCTCGGCGAAGACGCATTCGTCCCCCCAGGAGCCCTCCTGGACTGCGGATACGTAGAGTGCGCGGGCTTCCCTGCCCACCACCACCAGCCGGGAAATATTGAGCCGCACCACCTGGGTGCCCACGGCTGTGTGCTCGCGGATGGAATCCTCGCCGAGCTCCAGCATGGCGCCCAGGACTGCCCAGGTGCGCCTGCCCTGCCCCAGGTCGGCGAGTGTGCGCAGCGCGGCGCGCATGGATTCGGGGTTGGCGTTGTAGGCGTCGTTGATGATGGTCACGCCGTCCGGCCGCTCGGTGCGCTCCATGCGCCACCGGCTGGCGGCCGCCTGGCTGCTGAGGGCGGCGGCGATGTCTGCGCCGGAGATTCCTGCGGCCCGGGCCGCTGCTGCCGCCGCCAGCAGGTTGCCGGTGTGGTGGGCGCCGATCAGCCGGCTTATGACATGGTGAGGCGTGTCTTCTCCGGGGAGGAGGAGGTCGAATTCCGGGTTGCCGTCAGTGTTGGTGTCCGCATTGAGTGCCTGCACGGCGGCGTCGGGCCGCCCTTCGGCGGAGAATCCGACGACGGACGCTGAGGTGCGTGCGCGCATGGCCGCCACCCGGTCGTCGTCGAGGTTAATGACGGCGGTTCCGGAGGCTGCAAGGGCTTCCACCAGTTCGCCCTTGGCCAGGGCGATGTTGTCCACTCCCCCGAATTCGCCGGCGTGTGCAGTTCCCACTCCAAGTACCACGCCGATATCCGGCTTGACCATGTCTGCGAGGTAGCTGATGTGGCCAACTCCTGTGGCGCCCATCTCAATAACCAGGTACCGGGTATCCGTTCCGGCGGTGAAGACCGTGAGGGGCACCCCGATCTCGCCGTTGTAGGAACCCCTCGGCGCCACGGTATTGCCGTGAAGGGAGAGAATGCCTGCGAGCAGGTCCTTGGTGGTGGTCTTCCCTGCCGAGCCGGTGATGCCGACGACTGTCAGTTCGCCGTTTGCCGCAGCACGTGCGGCGCGGATCCTGCGGACGGCCTCCGCAGCGAGTGCGCCCATGGCGAGCACGGCATCAGGAACAACGATGGAAGGGTAGGGAGCACCGTCGGGGCCGGCCACGGGGCGTTCCACGAGCGCAAGGGTGGCGCCGGCTGCGAAGGCGGCGGCTGTGAAGTCGTGGCCATCGGCGTACTCCCCAGGTTTCGCTACGTAGAGCGACCCAGGCGTGGCTTCGCGGGAATCCGTGACCACCGAAAGAGGGGTGATTCCAGGATCGGCGTCCAGGCGCCCCTTGGTGATATCGGCGATTTCCGCCGCAGTAAATGCAATCATCTCGGTCTAGGACTCTATCCGGTCGTCTTGGAGAACGTTGAATCCCCTGGCTGTCAAGGCGCTGCGCAGCTCCACCCTGTCGTCGAGCGCAAGGTTGACGCCCTTCACTTCCTGCCACACCTCGTGGCCGCGGCCGGCCACCAGGATGGTGTCATGCGGCCGGGCGAGTTCCACGGCGCGCTGGATGGCTGTGTCCCGGGGGAAAACCTCCAGCACGGTACAGGGCAGCTTTTCCCGCTCCTGGGCCTCCCGGGCCCCGGCTAGGACATCGGCGCGGATGGCGGCCGCGTCCTCGTCGTGGGGGTCGTCATCGGTGATGATCACGGTGTCCGCCAGCCGTGCGGCGATGGCGCCCATGGCCGGCCGTTTGCCCTGGTCACGCTGGCCTGTCGCACCGAACACAACGATCAGGCGGGAGTCCGCTTCCGGTGACCGGACAGCTTCCAGCGCCCGGGCCAGAGCGTCGGTGTTATGGGCAAAATCCACGACGGCGGCGGGCTGTTCGGATACCAGCTGCATCCGTCCCGGCACGGCCACCGTAAAGGGGTCGCCTGCGTCGAGCGCAGCCTGCAGCGTTGCGGCGTCCACGCCGGCGGCGAGCACCATCACCACCGCCAGGGCTGCGTTGGCCACGTTAAAGCTTCCGGGAAGCCCCGTGTGGATTGTCAGGACGGTGCCGCCGGGTCCGCTGAGCGTGAACTGCGTGCCCAGCCCCCGGGGCATGGTTTCCGTCACGGTCCAGTCGGCGGGGTTGGCCCTTGAGGTGCTGAGGGTGGTGACCGGCACCCCGGCGCTGCCGGCAAGGCGGCGGCCCCATTCGTCGTCGACCGTTACCACGGCCCTCCGCGCCCGTGCAGGCGTGAAAAGCTCCGCCTTGGTGGCGAAATAGTCCTCCATGGTGTGGTGCAGGTCCAGGTGGTCCTGGGTGAGGTTGGTGAAGCCGGCCACGTCGAACAGCACTCCGTCCACCCGCTGGTAGGAGATGGCGTGGGAGGAGACCTCCATGGCGGCGGCGTCGAGTTCCTTTTCACGCATGAGCGCCAGGAGCCCGTGGACCTCCGGGGACTCCGGTGTGGTGAGGAGGCTGGGAATGGGGTCCCCGCCGGCCAGGATCTCTATGGTCCCGATCAGGCCGGTCCTTTTGCCAAGGGAGCGCAGCAGCGAGGTGATGAAGTACGTGGTGGTGGTCTTGCCGTTGGTGCCCGTCACACCGAACAGCTGCGGGGCAGTGTCCTGCCCGCTGCGGTAGATCATGGCGGAGAGCGGGCCCACCACGTTCCGCGGCGCATCAACCACCAGCACAGGTACCGGCGTCTCGGAGGACAGTGCCAGGAGGCGCGCACCGGCGTCGTCCGTCAAGACAGCCGCGGCTCCCGCTTCAACGGCTTGGGCGGCGAAGTCTGCGCCGTGCCGGACGGCACCGGGCAGGGCCACGTACAGGTCACCCGGTTCCACTGTGCGGGAGTTCAGCGAGATGCCGGTCACCGCCACATCCGCCGAGGCTCCCGGAATGACGACGCCGACTGCGTCACCAATGCTTTCCAGCCGGACCGCCTCCACAGCTGAGGGGCGGAAGCGTGCCTGGCTGTCCGGTCCCTGCGGGGCCGCTCCCTGTGGAGCCGCTTCCTGCGGGGCAGGGCGCTGATCGGACGCGTTGAACTCTGACAAGGGATCTCCGATGGTGCTAGTGGACCGTGCCCGGCGTGGATCAGCCGAAGCAGGCGGGCTGCTGCGGCTGCTGCCGGGGTATTACTTGGCGAACTGGGGCAGCCGGGCCGGTTCACCCGTGGACGGCTGGACGTTGTAGGTCCGCAGTGCCTGGCTCAAAACCGACCGGAAGACCGGCCCGTTGGTAATCCCGTAGATGCTGCCCTTGGGCCGCTGGAGTACCACCTCAACAATAAACCGCGGATCATCCATCGGGGCCATGCCCACGATCGAGGCGGTGTAGCCGCAGAAGCCGGACTTGCCGTCGTCGCACGGGGACTCGGACGTGCCGGTTTTTGCCCCCACCCGGTAACCGTCGATGCCGGCGTCCTTGATCTGGCCCTCGGTCACCGCGCTCTCCAGGATGTCCTGCACCTGCTGGGCGGTGTCCTCCGACACGATCTTGCGTGGTTCCGCGGGCGCAACCTTTTCCTCGGTTCCATCTGCGGAAACGTAAGAGTCGATGAGGCGCGGCTGCAGCATCACGCCGTTATTGGCGATGGACTGGAATGCCCGCACGGTCTGCAGGGTGGACTGGGAGACGCCCTGGCCGAACAGGACCGTGAATTCCTGGCGGCCGTCCCACTGCTGCCAGGGTGTCAGTATCCCGGAGGCCGTGGCAGGCAGGCCAATGTCCGGGGCTTCGCCGATGCCAAACTTCTTCAGCCAGTCGTAGCGCTGTTCCTTGCTCAGCCGCTGACCGGCCATGACGGTTCCGGTGTTCATCGAGTAGCCCAGAATACCGGCGAGCGTCCGCTCTTCCGTGCCGTGCGCAAAGGAGTCGCTGAAGGTCTGGCCGTTGACCGTGTAGGTCGGGTCCAGGGTGAATTCATCGAGCGGGCCCGCCTTGCCCTCTTCGATCAGCGCGGCCACGGTCATCATCTTCTGCACCGAGCCGGGCTCGTAGGCCGCGGTGACGGAGCGGACACCGCGGTCCTGCGCAGCCACCCTGCCAGGGTCGTTCGGGTCCGGCGCGTTGGTGTCCGCCATGGCCACCAGGTCACCGGTCTTGGCATCCATCACAATGATGGAGCCCCACTCGGCGTTCAGTTTCTCCGTCTGGCTTTGGATGGCCTGCTGCGCGAAATACTGAAGGTCCGAGTTGATGGTGAGCTTGACGTCCTTGCCGTCCTCCGGCGGAGTCAGTTCATCGACGCCCACGGGGATGCGCAGGCCGTCCGCACCGATCTCGAAGAGCCTCTTGCCGTCAGCACCTTTCAGGAGATCATCCTGGGTCTGCTCGATCCCCGCCTGGCCGGTGGTGCCGTCCTGGAGGAAACCGATGATGCCGCCGGCAACGGATCCGTTCGGGTAGACACGTTTGCTGACGCCCTCGGTCACAATGCCGGGAATCTGGAGCTGCGAGATGCGGTCCTCAACGTCCGGCTTCACGTCCTTGGCCACAATGTAATAGGGCTGCTGCCCGGTGACGGCCTCGCGGATCGCGTCCTTTTCCATGCCGAGGGCAGCCGCAAGTTCCGTCAGCCCCTGCTCCCGGCTGACGTCCACCAGCTTCTCCTTGGCGTCGTCCAGGCGCTTGAATGTCTCCGTTTTGGTGTTCACCCGCTGGTCCACCACCACGTTGTAGCGGATCACGCTGTTGGCGAGCACAGTACCCCGTGAGTCCAGGATGCTTCCGCGTTCCGCCGGGAGGACGGTTTGCTGCATCCGGCTGTTCAGGGCGGCCTCGGCCATTCCCCCCACGTCGAGCCCCTGGACCAGGAAAAGTTTTCCGCCCACCACCAGCAGGAGCGTCAGCATGATGCCAAGGCCCAGGCGCAGGCGCTTGGTGGCGTTGGGAACCCTGCCGTTGTTTGCCTTGCCGGTCCTCTGCGCCACCGTTAATTTCCTTGCTGTTCGACCCTGCTGCCTGCCAGACCTGCCGTATTACTGTCCGGGCACCTTCTGTTCCGGCGCGGGGACGGAGCCCCCGTGGAGTTCAACGGCAGCCGCGGCCGGTGCTGCTGCAGCCGCGGCAGCAGCAGCTGGATCACCGGCTGCGGGGGCCGCAGGACCTGGCGTTGCCGCGCCGGACGCCGCAGCATCCGTTGTTTCACCACCCTGCGATGCGGGAGCAGCCGATTCTGCCGGCTTGCGGCTTGCCAGCGGTTCACCTTTGCTTGCCGGCGGCACCACGATCAGCTGCCCGGCCACGGCGGGCGCGGGAATGACCGCCCCTTCAGCACCGCCCTTGACCGCGGGCGTCGCCTTACCAGTGACAGAAAGGGTTGACAGATCGATCTGGCCTTTTACCGTGGAGGCAACCATCCCCAGTTCCGTGGCTTTCGCGGCCAGGTTCTGGGGTGCTTCGAAGTTCTGTACCTGCTGGGTGAGGTCCTGGTTCTGCTTGGTCAGGGTACTCTGCTTGGCCCGAAGCTCCACCAGCTGGTACTGGGAGGTGGATACCGAGATGTTCAGTACCAGCACGGCAATCAGCGCCAGGGCAAGCATGGCGAAGCACAGCACCACGAAGGGTGCCCGGCGCTTGCGGGGTACGGTGCGCACCACAGACAGCGGAGTGCGGGCCTTCCGTCCGTCACCGGAGGTACGGACGGGAAGATTCCTGCCGGCCGCCGAACTGCCTGAAGCGACGGGAAAGTCCTTGACGGCAGCGGTGCTCATGCAGCTCTCCTGGCTCTGATTCGTTCCGCCGCGCGCAGTCTTGCGGAGGCAGCACGCGGGTTTTCGGCGATTTCGACGGCGGTGGGCACCTCGGTGCCTTTGGTAAGGGTTTTCAGTTCGGCCTTATGTTCTTCCAGTTCCACCGGGAATCCGAGCGGAGCCGAGGATCTGGAACGTGCCTGCAGGACGCCCTTGACGATTTTGTCCTCCAGCGAGTGGTAGGACATGACAACGATCCGCCCACCCATGGCCAGGGAGTCGACGGCGGCCGGAACAGCACGCTCCAGGACGTCGAGTTCTTCGTTGACCTCGATCCGGAGAGCCTGGAAGGTCCGCTTGGCTGGGTGTCCGCCGGATTTCGCTGCGGACGCCGGCACCACCGAGCGGATCTGTTCCACAAGTTCCCCGGTTGTTGCGAAGGGCTTGGTGGCCCGGGCTGCAACAATCCTGTTGGCGATCCGGCCCGCGAACTTTTCCTCGCCCCACTTGCGGATGATCCTGACGAGTTCCTCTTCGGAGTAGTTGTTCACGACGTCCGCCGCCGTCTGGCCGCGGCTGGTGTCCATCCGCATGTCCAGCGGGGCGTCGAAGGAGTAGGCGAAGCCGCGTTCGCGTTCATCAAGCTGGAGGGAGGAGACACCGAGGTCCATCAGGATCCCGTGGACCTCGGAAACGCCAAGGTCAGCCAGGACGTCCTGGATCTCGTCATAGACGGCATGCACCAGGTCCGTGCGGGCGGCGAACGGGGCCAGCCGCTCGCCGGCAAGGGCCAGGGCTTCTTCATCGCGGTCGATGCCAATGAGGTGCAAGTCGGGAAAACGCTGCATCATGGCCTCGGAGTGGCCGCCCATGCCCAGGGTCGCGTCAACGGCTACCGGGGTTTCCCCGCGCAGCCTTGCGGCCTCGAAACCAGGTGCCAACAAATTGATGCACCGGTCCCGAAGGACCGGCACATGGCGTTCGGACGTGGGCTTCGGGTGTTCGTTCATGCCTCGTCCTTTCTCGCCGTAGGTGTTGCCTGTGGTGCTTCTGGGACCAGATCCCCATCCGCGCCTATCGTCCGCCAGCCTGGCTCCGGGGAAGTGAGCCAGGATGGCCAGCCGATGGGCGGCTGGAGATCTCATCCAAGAAACTGCCTGTTGTCCCCCCGGTCAGAGAATGCCCGGAATGGGGTCATCAGTCTCGGAGAAGGCCGTCTCCTTCTCCGCGAGGTATTCAGTCCAGGCCTGGGCATCCCAGATCTCGGCGCGGGAACCGGCGCCGATGACGGCGAGCTCCCTGCCGAGGCCTGCATACTCCCGGAGCGCCGGTGGAATAGTTATGCGCCCCTGCTTGTCAGGTACCTCGTCCGAGGCTCCAGAGAGAAAGACGCGGATGTAGTCCCGCGCCTGTTTCGAGGAGATTGGCGCATCCCGCATTTGCTCGTGGACCCGCGCAAATTCCTTCTCGCTGAAGACGTAGATGCAACGTTCCTGGCCCCTTGTGAGCACCAGCCCGCTGGCAAGTTCCTCACGGAACTTGGCGGGGAGGATAATCCGCCCCTTTTCATCAAGACGCGGCGAGTGAGTGCCAAGAAACACTGGCCCACCGCCTGTCCGATGTCAGGAACTGCACATCCCCTATGTTGCAACTACCCTCTTATGTCCTCCACATTACTCCACTTTCCCCCACAGTCAACGCAAACAGGGCGCCCTGGCCTCCACTTTGTGGGAAAAGGAGGCTGAATTGGCGCGGATTTCACCGCGGTGGTGGAAAGTGGAGGAATTTTGCCGCCGGGCGGTTCCCCGGGTCCGGACAGAGTCACTTCCAAAGGACTAAACGCGTGGCCACGTCCGGCCAGGCTCCGGCAAGGGAGGGACGTTTCGCCAGCGGCGTGCTTAAACGTGAAAAGACCCGCCCAAAGGCGGGTCTTTTCGCGTTTACCCCACGAGGGGGGAGGGAAGTGGAGGTGCCGTCATGGGCAGCGCCCGGAGGTTTAGGGTTCGCCCCTGCGCCTTTCGTCCCAGCGCTCCTCGAGGCTGCTCATGAAGGAGTTTTTCTGCTTGCCGGGCTTTCGGCTGCCGGCCTTGGATCCTGGCTTCGCGGCCGCACTGCTGCGCATGGTGGCGAAGTAGACGCCGCCGCCCATCACTATGAAGCCCAGTACTCCAACAAAGATATTTTGGAGAGTGACGCCCACGAGCAACAGGAAGACGCCAGCCAGGGCGCAGAGGACGCCAATCACCACGTGCCTCGTGGACCATGAACGCCCTGGGTCTGACCCCATGGAATTTGCGAACTTCGGGTCGTCCTCGTGAAGCTGCTTCTCCAGCTGCTCAAGCAGCTTCTGTTCGTGCTCCGACAGCGGCATCACGACCTCCTTTTGTAGGCCAACGTCCGGGCTGATCCCAGCCACTACTTCTGCACCGTTAACGGCTGTTGTGCCTAAGAGGTTCCCGCCCTGCCCACAATGGCAAAAAGTCGGTAACCAGGCACGCCGTCGCAGGAGCGGGAGCATGTCCAAGAGGGTCCGGCAGTAAGTCCAGTCACTCAAAAACTATGTATATCTAAGGATAGTTTGTTGAGGGCTGTTCTGAAAGACGGCAATGACTTATCCGGGACCCCCGGCTGCCGCAACCGGCCCATTATTCAGGGCCGGTTCCCGGCTCCATCAAGCGGGCCGGGAGGACAGATTTGCTGCCGAATTTGCGAGCCACTTCGTCGAGGGCCTGTTCGGCCGCACGCCAGTTGTCGTCCCGCCGGTCGATGCTCAGCTGCAGCGAGGTGCGGGCGGCTTCCTCCAGCTGTTCGGCACGCACGCCCACGAGCCGCACCGTCATGGTCCTGTCCCCCACCGATTCCAGTAGCTGGAGCGCCACGGAATAGATCAGCTGGGCACTGTCCACCGGCGTTTGGACCGTCCGGCTGCGGGTGATGGTGGAGAAATCGGCGAACCGCAGCTTCAGGGCAATTGTCCGTGCCACCATCCCGGAACTCCGCAGGCGCGAAGCCGTCCGGTGGGACAGCCGCAGGATTTCACGGTGGAGCAGGGCGTCGTCGCCTGTGTCGACCGCAAAGGTCTCTTCGGCACCGATGCTCTTCTCCAGCCGGACCGGAGTCACCGCCCGGTGGTCAATACCCCACGACAGCTGATAAACGTGCTCACCCGCAGCACCCAGCATCCTCTTAAGGGTGGACACCGGCGTTGCTGCCACGTCCGCAACCGTCCTGATGCCCATCCTTGCCAGGACATCCGAGGTCTTGGCGCCTACGCCCCACAGGGCACCAACCGGCAGGCTGTGGAGGTAGGGCACCGTTTCGTCGGGACCAATCATGAGGAGTCCGTCAGGCTTGCAGCGGGTTGACGCGATCTTCGCCACGAACTTTGATTCCGCTATCCCCACGGATGCAGTGATGCCCAGCTCCGAAGCTACCTTGCGCCGGATCATCTCTCCGATGCCGCGCGGTGCCCCCAGCCGGCGTATGGCGCCTGTGACGTCGAGGAACGCCTCATCGACGCTGAGCGGTTCAACGAGTTCGGTGACTGACCCAAAAATCGCCATCAGCTGGGCGGACACCTCGTAGTAGAGCTTGTGTCGCGGTTCGATGATGACCGCCTGCGGGCACATCCGGGACGCCACGGCCATAGGCATGGCCGATTTCACACCGAACGCACGGGCTTCGTAGGAGGCAGAGAGGACCACGGAACGGTCCCCGGGGAAGCCAACAATGACTGGCTTGCCGCGGAGTTCAGGGCGCGTCCGCAGCTCGACCGAGACGTAAAAGGCATCCATGTCCACGTGCATGATGCACGTGCGCCGACGTCCCGGAAGCACCGCTCCGGGTGGCTGGTTCATACCTTCGGGCCCCACGGCTGCAATCCTAGCCGTTTTGTACTGACTAAACTGAAGGCTGAATCCGGCATCAACACCAGGAGGAAAGTCCCTGTGACGGTCTTTGGAAACCTCAAGCCAGCAGGCGCTGCAGTTCTAGCTGCCGGCGCAGCGATGGCACTTGCAGCCTGCAGTCCAACTCCGTCAGCAAGCCCGGATCCTTCCGCCTCCGCATCGGCGCCGGCAACTGCCGCGTCCACCGTCACGGCTTCCCCCAGCCCTTCCGCTTCGCCCAATACCTCCGCCACCGTCGGCGCGCTGGTGGACGGCTTCCCGCAGCAGCTCCTGCCCCTCATGCCGGGGGCCACAGTGGTATCGAGCAGTTTCGATAAAGCGTCGGCCCCCGCCACCGCCGCACTGGTGGGTACCGTGGCGGCCCCCACCGCCGCAGTCCTCGATTTCTACGCTAAGGCGCTTGAAGGCCAGGGTTTCAAGGCCGTACCCGGCGAAGCCGTGGGGGCAGTGGCTTCCAGGGACTTTCTCCGGGGGGACAGCGAGACCGTCAATATCTCGGTAGTTGAAGCAGCTGGAGTTTCCACCTTTACCATCGGCGCCAACGTGCCAGCTGAGTCAGCCAAGTGACGTCGGCCGAACAGCTCAGGCATGAACAGGCCGACTTCGTGGCGGCGGTGGCCGGCGAACTCACCGGGTTCCTGGCCTCGCGGCAATCAGTCATGTCTGCCATTTCGCCGGACATTGATCCGATCATGGGGTCAATCTCCAACCTGGTGACCGGCGGCAAGCGCCTGCGCGCGTTGATGTGCTACTGGGGCTGGCGGGGTGCCGGTGGAGAACCTGCGGCCCAGCAGGTAGTAACGGCAGGCGCAGCCCTTGAGTTGTTCCAGGCCGCTGCGCTGATCCACGACGACATCATCGACCGGTCTGACACCAGGCGGGGCGGACCAAGCGTCCACCGCCGGTTCAGCGAGCTGCACGGCTCACAGGGCTGGGCGCTGGACAGCGAACGCTTCGGGCAGGCAGCCGCCATTCTGGCGGGAGACCTCTGCCTCTCCTTCAGCGAGGAGGCCTTCACGGATATTGGCGAGCGGGCAGCAGCCGGCAGCAGGGCAAGGCTGATCTTCAACCTCATGCGGGCCGAAGTCATGGCAGGCCAGTACCTGGACATCCTGGAAGAGGTTGCCGGGCCGGCCAGGGACCGCGCCGGCGCCGTGTCGCGGGCCCAGTCCATCATCCGCTTCAAATCTGCCAAGTACTCCACCGAACATCCGCTGGCGCTGGGAGGCGCACTCGCGGGAGCCTCGGATGACCTGCTCCGCGGCTACTCGGCATTTGCGCTGCCCCTGGGGGAAGCGTTCCAGCTCCGGGATGACGTGCTCGGTGTCTTCGGCGATCCGCTGACAACCGGCAAGCCGGCGGGCGACGACCTGAGGGAAGGGAAACGCACTGTGCTGGTTGCCCTGGCCATGGACCAGGCAACGGCTGAAGAGGCGGCCTTCATCGACTCCAGGCTCGGGAGCCCGGACCTCTCGGAGGACGACGTCGACGAGATCCGGCGGATTATTGAGGAGTCCGGGGCACTGGCGGCCACCGAGGTCCTCATCAATGAATTTGGCGCCGCCGCCTTCGAGGCCCTGGAGGCACTCCCCCTCGTGGAGTTGCCCAAGACTGCCCTTCGGCGGCTGGCTGAAGCGACCGTCAGCCGCGCCTCCTAGCGGTTTAAGGCAAGCCAGGCGACGTGCGATTAACGGCAAGCCAGGCGACGTGCCGGGCCGGGAAACTACCAGGCGAGGGTCTGGGCCCTGCGCCGTATTTCTGTTTTCCGGCCCTCACGCAGGGCGTCGATGGGCCGTCCGCGCAGTGAGTCGTCCGGGGTAAAGAGCCAGACGATCAGGTCCTCGTCGGAGTACCCTGCGTCAGACAGGACAACGATGGTTCCCTTCAGGCTGTCCACCACCTGGCCGTCCTGAATAAATTCTGCCGGCACCGACCTGATTCTCCGTTCACCGACCCGCAGCGCGGCCAGGGCACGTTCATCCAGCAGGCTGTGCACCTTGGTGATGGAAACATCCAATAAACGGGCGACGTCGGGCAGGGGCAACCATTCGCCCACAAGGTTTTCTACATTGCTCACGGATCAAGGTTGCCACGGCGTGCGCCTTGCCGCCTAGTTGATGCATTCGGCGGAACGCATTGACCCGCGGACACTCCCAAAATTCTTCCTTGCAGCTGTTACCGGAATTCTTGTGCTAATCCACAATCCGTGAGAGATTCTCATTGACCACATTTGTAACAGTATTAACAGCAGTAACAGTAGTATCGGAATCAGCGGCATCCCCGCCCGCGCCCGCAGTTGAGAAGAGGATTCTTTCCATGACGATGTCCCGCTCGCACAAGCAGCCCCCCAAGCCGAGCCTGCCTATGCTCGCCGCGACGACGGCAGCGCTGCCAGCGGTCGTATTGTCATCCTTGGCGCTGGCCCAGCCAGCCGCTGCCGAGCAGCCTGTCCGCGCCATTCCGGGGACGCTTGCAGCGGCCATGAAAGCCCAGGCCGCGACGGCCACCGCAACGGTTATTCCCGCGGCGTCGGTGTCGACGGCAATCCCCTCCGCTTTTAAGCCGGCCCAGCCTTCGGCCCCGGCAGAGTACACGATTGCCCGTGGCGACACCATCAGTGCCATTGCGGGAAAATTCGGACTTAACACTGCTGAGGTCCTGAAGCTGAACAACCTTCAGGCGAACACAATCATCTATCCCGGCCAGAAGATCAAGCTTTCCGGCTCGGCCGCCGCACCTGCAGCGCCCTCCGCCGCGCCCGCCCCGGCCGCACCTGCAGCCGCACCCGCAGGCGGCGCCACCTATACGGTGAAGCCCGGTGACACGCTGGGTGCCATCGCTGCCCGGCACAACGTGGGCCTGGCGGATGTGTTCTCGTGGAACAACCTCAACATGCGCTCCGTTATCTACCCGGGGCAGAAGATCAAGGTCGGGGCCGGTGGTGCGGCTCCCGCGCCCGCCGCCGCTCCTGTTCCGGGCGGGCTGGCCTCGACATCGGCTCCCGCCGCGCCTGCGGCCCCGGCCTCCGGCTCGTACACCGTCAAAGCCGGCGACACGCTCTCTGCGATCGCGTCCCGGCACGGCGTCAAGCTTTCCGAGCTGCTGTCCGCCAACCGCCTGGGCATGACCAGTGTCATCTACCCGGGCAACAAGCTGGCCATCCCCGGCGCCAACGGACAGCCTGCCGCTCCGCAGCCGGCAGCCTCGGTCACGCCCCTGGTCCCGAGCTCATTCCTGGGCTTCAGCTACCCTGCCGCAGTGGTCAGCTCCGCCAACGAGAACAAAGCGTTGCTGAACGCCTCCCCGGTGCCCTCCCGAGCTGAAATGCGGAACATCGTGGCAGATACCGCGCGCAGGATGGGCGTGGAACCCTCCTTGGCCCTCGCCTTCGCGCACCAGGAATCCGGGTTTGACCAGCGGGCAGTTTCCCCCGCCAACGCCATAGGTACCATGCAGGTCATCCCCACCTCCGGCCAGTGGGCTTCGGACCTGGTGGGACGCAAGCTGAACCTGCTGGACCCCTATGACAACGCCACGGCCGGGGTAGCAATCATCCGCCAGCTCCTGGCCACCAGCAAGGACAGGGACACGGCCATCGCCGGCTACTACCAGGGCCAGTATTCTGTCAGCAAGTACGGCATGTACGACGACACCAAAGCCTATGTGGCGGCCATCAAGGCACACCAGAAAAACTTCGGCTGAGCTGCTGCTGCCTCCCGCGCACCGCGGGGACGGGAAAGTTTGAACGGGTCCGGACCGGTAAAGGTTCGGGCCCGTTCCGTTGCGGGGATTAGGATCGTAGGGTGCAGGAACACGTGTCAGACCCTCTTGTAGGAACGCTGGTGGACAACCGGTACGCCGTGCGGTCCAAGCTCGCGCGTGGCGGCATGTCCACGGTTTACCTTGCCACGGACCAGCGGCTGGAGCGGGACGTGGCGCTGAAGGTGCTGCACCCCCACCTCTCCGCTGATGACAACTTCCTGGACAGGCTCGGCCGCGAGGCGAAGGCGGCTGCCAGGTTGTCCCATCCCCATGTGGTGGGGGTCCTCGACCAAGGGAACGACGGCCGCACGGCCTACCTGGTCATGGAATACATCAAAGGCCACACGCTGCGTGACCTTATAAACCAAAAGGGCGCACTCCCGCCCCGCCTGGCACTGGCACTGATCGACCCGGTTGTTGAGGGGCTCGGTGCAGCGCATACCGCCGGTTTCATCCACCGTGACGTCAAGCCAGAAAATGTGCTGATCTCGGACGACGGACGGATCAAGATCGGGGATTTCGGCCTGGCCCGTGCTGTCACCACCGCCACCAGCACCGGCGCCCTGATTGGAACGGTGGCGTACCTTTCCCCTGAACTTGTCCTGGGCAGGCCGGCTGACGCGCGCAGCGACATCTACTCCCTCGGCATCATGCTGTACGAGATGCTTACCGGACAGCAGCCGTTCGACGGCGAAGTCCCTATCCAGGTGGCGTACCAGCACGTCAACGGGACGGTCGGACCGCCGTCGGCCCTGGTCCCGGGCCTGGCCGCCGAAGTGGACGAACTCGTGCAGTGGTGCACTGCCAACGACCCCGAGAACCGGCCAGTGGACGGGAACGCCCTGCTCCAGGAACTGCGGCACATCCGGACCAATCTCACAGATGCT
This sequence comes from Pseudarthrobacter scleromae, assembly GCF_014644515.1. Classification (NCBI taxonomy): domain Bacteria; kingdom Bacillati; phylum Actinomycetota; class Actinomycetes; order Micrococcales; family Micrococcaceae; genus Pseudarthrobacter; species Pseudarthrobacter scleromae. Next base: position 87,242 of record NZ_BMKV01000008.1, read on the forward strand.
GAACTGGACCTGCGTCCGCCGGCGGCTGCCGCCGGCGGCACCGTGACCGCGCCCCAACAGGATGCCCCGGTCCGGATTCCTTCCCCGCCCCCGGGGCCTCCGCCATCCCGTGAGCCTGTCGGGTCCAACAACACCGGGCATGTCCAGCATCCCACCGAGATCATCGGCCGCACCAACAATCCCACCACGGTGATGCCTTACGGACAGACGCCTGGGCCCGCCTACCAGCCCTCGCCGGGCCAGTCCCGGGCCGCCATGCAGCCTTCAGGTCCTGCTGCCGGTGCTGCCAGGCGCACTCTGTCACCACCTGACGACGACCAGGCGTGGGCGCCGCCTCCTCCGGTGCTGGGCAAACGCGCCCAGCGCAAGGCCGACAGGGAGGACGAGAAGGCACGGGCGCGTGCCGCCGCCACCCCCGCACGGACGCTCCGGGAAGGGAATCCCCGGCGCCGCGGCGTCCTGTGGGTGATAATCCTCGTGGTGGCTGCCCTCCTGGCGACAGGCGCCGGCTGGTTTTTCGGGATGGGCCCCGGCGCAGCCGCGTCCATCCCTTCCGTCGCCAACAAGACCGTAGCGCAGGCGCAGCAGCTGCTCAGCGACGCCGGCTTCCGGTCCACCACCAGGGACGTGTTCGACGACGACGTGCCTTCGGGCCTCGTGGTGGGCAGCGAGCCGGCCGAGGGCGCGGAAATCCGCAAGTTCCAGCCCGTGGCCCTCTATGTTTCCAAGGGGCCCCAGCTTTTTCCGCTGCCCGTTCTGGCCGGCGGCACCCTTGAGGAAGCCAAGAACGGCCTCAACGCGGCGGACATGGCACTGGGGCCCGTGACGGAGCAGTTCGACGAGCAGGCACCCGCGGGCACGGTCCTGTCGCAGGACCCCGCTGCAGGGACGGATGTCCGCCGCGGTACGCCTGTCAGCCTGGTGGTTTCCAAGGGGCCCGAGCCTATCCCGGTGCCAGTGGTGGTGGGCCAGGACCAGGACGACGCCGTTGATGCCATCACGGCAGCCGGTCTCCGGGCAGATGTGGCCGGCGAGGAAGTCTTCAGCCGGGACATTCCCAAGGGCGCTGTGGTCAGCCAGGCGCCGGCGGAGGGAACGCTTACCCGCGGCGGAACCGTGACCCTGACCATCTCCAAGGGCCCCCGGATGGTGGAAGTCCCCAGCTACATCGGCAAGCAGGCCAAAGAAGCCGAACAGGCACTGCGCCAGCTCGGCTTCGACGTGAAGGTGAACAATATCCTCGGCGGCTTCTTCGGAACCGTCAGGGATCAGGACCCGGTCAACAAAGAGGTTCCGGAGGGATCGGTCATCACCCTGACGGTGGTGTAGCCGGACCTGCCGGCCACACCACTATCGGGTCATGAGTGTGCGGCGCCTAGTGCTTTGCCAGGGCGCCGGCTACCAGGAAGGCCATCTCGAGGGACTGCATGTGGTTCAGGCGCGGGTCGCAGACCGACTCGTAACGGTCCAGGAATGCGTCCTGGTCCACGGGATCGGCGCCGCCGAGGCACTCTGCGACGTCGTCGCCGGTCATTTCCACGTGCAGGCCGCCAGGAACGGTCCCCAGCGCGTGGTGCACCTCGAAGAAGCCGCGCACTTCGTCAATGACGTCGTCGAAATTGCGGGTCTTGTAGCCGTTGGGGGACGTAACGGTGTTCCCGTGCATGGGGTCCGTGACCCACAGCACCTGAGCGCCGGACGCGGTGACTTTTTCGACGACGGCAGGCAGCTTCTCGCGGATATTGCCGGCCCCCATGCGGGTGATGAACGTCAGCCGGCCGGGCTCGCGCTCCGGATCCAGCTTGTCGATCAGGCGAAGGGCGTCATCGCCTGTGGTGGACGGGCCCAGCTTCACGCCGATGGGGTTCCGCACCCGTGAGAGGAAGTCAACGTGCGCGTGGTCCAGTTCGCGGGTCCGCTCGCCGATCCAGAGGAAGTGGGCGGAGGTGTCGTACGGGAATCCGGTGCGTGAATCGATCCGGGTCAGCGCCCGCTCATAGTCCAGCAGCAACGCTTCGTGGCTGGCAAAGAATTCGACGCGCTTCAGTGCTTCGAAGTCGGCGCCGCAGGAGGCCATGAACTTGATGGCGCGGTCGATGTCGCGGGCCAGGGACTCGTAGCGTGCGTGTGCCGGGTTCTCGGTGAAGCCCTTGTTCCACTGGTGCACCGAACGCAGGTCCGCAAACCCTCCCTGCGTGAAGGCACGGATCAGGTTCAGCGTGGAAGCGGACGTGTGGTAGGCGCGGAGCATCCGGGAGGCATCATGGCCCCGGGACTGTGGAGTGAACTCGTAACCGTTCACAATGTCGCCCCGGTAGGCGGGCAGGGTGATGCCGCCGCGGGTTTCGTCATTGGATGAACGGGGCTTGGCAAACTGCCCGGCCATGCGGCCCATCTTGATGACGGGCATGGCGGCACCGTACGTCAGCACCACGGCCATCTGGAGAATGGTCTTGACCCGGGCGCTGATCTTGTCTGCCGTGGCAGCCTCGAAGGTCTCGGCGCAGTCACCGCCCTGCAGCAGGAAGGCCTTGCCCTGGGCAGCAGCGGCCAGCCGCTCGCGGAGGACATCCACTTCGCCCGCGAAAACCAGCGGGGGAAGGACGGAGAGTTCCTTCACCGAGGCGTCGAACACGTCACGGTCCTGCCAGCTGGGCTGCTGGGAAATGGGGAGGTCCCGCCAGTTATCAAGTCCGGGATAGTCGGCTGCTCCGCTCTGGGCGGTGCTGGACAGCGAAAAGGCGGGTTTTGCAGATAGCTCAGTCACCATCTAAGACTAGCGGTCGCGCAGGTCCCCGGGACACCGCACTGTCACGCTTCGGGCCTGCCGCGTCACAACCCGCTCAGCCCGCGGCAGCACCGCCGTCGTCCGCTTTTCGCGTGTCATCCGAAGGACCGCCCTTGCCGGCGCCGGGAGAGGCCTGACTTACACTGCCGGATTCAGGTGCGGGCGTTGCCAGGGGCTCGGCGGCAGCTGCAGGCTCAACCGCCTTGCCTGCCAGCCGCAGCTTTACAACCGCGGCGTACTCGTCCACGTATTCCTGCCCGGAGAGACGCATCAGTTCGAACATGATCTGATCGGTGACTTTCCGCTGGATGTCGCGGTCCTCGGTCTGGTCCCGGTAGTGGCTGAAATCCAGCGGTTCCCCGAAGATCATGCCGATCCTGCGGATGTTCGGCAGCCGCTTTCCAATGGGCTGGACCTTGTCTGTACCGATCATGGCGACAGGAATCACCGGGACCCCGGCCTGCAGCGCAAGCCTGGCCACGCCAACCTTGCCCCTGTAAAGCCTGGAATCCGGGCTCCGCGTGCCCTCAGGGTAGATGCCCAGCAGTCCGCCATGCGTGAGGACCTCCATGCCGGCAGTCAGTGACGCCGCGGAGGCAGCTCCCCCGGACCGGTCCATGGGCAGCTGGTTGGTCAGGCGGAAAAACAGGGCAGTCAGCCTGCCCTTGATTCCAGTGCCGGTGAAGTACTCCGATTTGGCCAGGAAAACCACCGGACGGCGGACCATCAGCGGCATAAAGATTGAATCGGAAAAGGAGAGGTGGTTGGACGCAATAATCGCCGGGCCTTCAGCCGGAATATTGTCCAGTCCCTTGACCCAGGGGCGGAAAAGGAGCTTCAACACAGGACCGAGGAAGATCCGCTTCATGACCCAATAGAACACGTGAGAAACCTCTCCGGAAGGCGGCCTGCAGGCCCCGCGTCGGGCCTGGCCAGCAGTTCAATGCAACCCTACTCTAGTGAGATTTGTCCGGAACAGTGACACGATGGAGGCATGAGCGAAAGCAGCATCCCGTCCCCTCCTGCCGCTTTCAGCTATCCCGGACACGGGCCCAATGCGCGGATCGGCATCGCCATCTGCCATGGCTTCACGGGAAGCCCCCTCAGTGTCCTGCCGTGGGCCGAGCACCTCGCTTCACAGGGTTACGCCGTGACCGTCCCCCTGTTACCGGGCCATGGGACGGACTGGCGCCACCTGGCCAGGACACGGTGGACCGACTGGTACCGCAGCTTCGAGGCCGCCTACCTGGAGCTCGCGCGGAACACCGAAACGTGCTTTGTGGCCGGGCTCTCCATGGGCGGGGCCATTGCGCTGCTGACGGCCTCCCGTCACACCGTTGCCGGGGTGTCCGTGGTCAACCCGGGCCTGAGCTTCTACGACCGGCGGGTCCGGGTGATCGGAGTGCTGAAGTACTTCCAGCGGACAACCCTCCCAATAGAGGAGGAACAGGCGACGGCGGCAGTCACCAATGACGGGGACTACTCACGTACTCCCCTGGCAGCGGTGCACGAGCTGAAGAAGCTCTTTGGTGCAGCGGCCCGCGGCCTGCCCAAAGTCACGGCGCCGGTCCAGGTCTTCAAGTCCCGCACCGATGCCGTGGTACCGCCGACGTCCCTGGCACTGCTCCGGAAAGGACTCGGCAGCCACCTCACTGAGGTGGTGGACCTCCACAGCAGCGGACATGTGGCTACGCTGGACGTGGACGCACCGGAGATCTTTGCGAAATCCAGTGCTTTCTTCCACGCCCTCGCCCGCCAGAACACCGCATTGGAGACTCCATGACCTCCGGCCTGGACCACAGCCCCTTCAGCAGCGGCTGCACCGGCGACGGGCCCCGCATCGGAGTGGTCCTCTCCCACGGGTTTACCGGCAGCCCGCACGGGCTGCGTTCCTGGGCCCAGGCCTTGGCCGGCGCCGGCTTCGCCGTGCGCATGCCCCTGCTGCCCGGTCACGGCACCAGCTGGCAGGAACTCGCCCGTACGCGGTGGCAGCAGTGGCACGGCGCGCTGGACGACGCTTACCTGGAGCTGGACGCCAGCTGCGATTATGTCTTCTCGGCAGGATTGAGCATGGGTGGAGCGCTTGCCCTGCGGATCGCTGCCACCCGCCCTGTGGCCGGGGTGGTCCTTGTCAACCCGGGGTTGGTCATTGACGATCCGCGAGCGCCCCTCGCCGGCATCCTGAAGCTGGTCATGAAAAGTACGCCGGCCGTCGGAAACGACATCCTTAAAAAGGGCATGGACGAGGGCGCCTATTCGCGAACCCCGGTAGCTGCCGCCCATGAGCTCAACAAGCTGTTCAAGGACACCATCAGGATCCTGCCCAGGGTCACCGCTCCGGTGAGGGTCTACCGGTCCACCGTTGACCACGTGGTATCCGACTCCAGCATCCATGCCCTCCGCCGCGGACTGACCCACGCTCCCCTGGATCTGGTCAGTCTTGAAAACAGCTACCACGTGGCCACCCTGGACAACGACGCCGAGCAGATTTTCCAGGGCTCCGTGGACTTCATCCGGTCAAGGGTTTCCGGCGGAAACCCGGAACGGCCAGCCGCAAATGCAACATCGAACCTGGAGGCCACGCCCCATGAACAGGCCTGACCCCGGACCCCAGGACCAGGGCGCTAACCCCGACGACGCCGTCTGGCTGGACCTCGTGGCCCGCCTTGAATCCGGCGTCCCGCATGCAGGCCCGGGCAGCACCACCGGAACCGGAACCGACATCGATCCCGCTACGGATGCGGCGCCGCGCCTGGATGCTGCAGCACCGGGCGGAAGGCCGCCGGCATTCCGCGACTTCGACCCGCTGGGCCTTGCGGGCGCAGTCCCCGCGGAGTTGTCCGCGGCGGAACGGCAGGCCTCAGCGGAAACAGCGGGCCCCGGCGTCGAGGCGGGCTTCCCTTCCGGCCCCCGCGACTACGATGTGGACCCGGATGACGGTGAATTCGTCCCGGAGGAACCGCCCAGCCTGGCCGGGACAGATCCATTGACCATGCTTGCGTGGCTCGCCGCCGTGGGCGGGCCGGTGGCGCTCCTGCTGTCCGTCATGTTCTGGCGCTCCGCCCCGCTCCTGGCCATCGTGGCTATTGTGGCCGCGTTCGTCCTGGGAACCGTCTACCTGATCATGAAGCTTCCGCAGGAAAAAGACGAGAACGACGACGGCGCACGGGTTTAGCGCGGCCGGCTTCCCCGGCTGTGCTCCCCCTGGTCAACGCCGGAGGAGCGCGCCGCGTGCCGTCAGCGGCGCGCCCGGCTGCTGACGCGGGACAGGTCCGCGGCTCCGATGAGTCCGGCATTCGGCCCGAGGGCAGCCAGCTGGATGCCGGCCGCCGGCCGGAAACCCCGCCCCGTCAGGTTGCGGGCGAAGGCCTTCCGGGCAGGCTCCACCAGCAGGTCGCCTGCTGAACACAGGCCGCCGCCGATGACGAAAAGTCCTGGATCCAGCGCCGCCGCCAGATTGGCCAGCCCCAGCCCCAGCCACTCCCCCACTTCCTCAAGCAGCTCGCGGCACGCCGGGTCACCGGCAAGTGCCAGCTCCGTGACGATAGCACCCGTGATTGCTTCGGTCCGCCCGCCGACGGCCGCAAGCAGGTCCTGCGCCACCGGAGAGTTTGCGCGCGCCAGGATACGGGCTTCGCGCCCCAACGCGTTCCCGGAGGCATACTGTTCCCAGCAGCCGCGGTTTCCGCATTCGCACCGGTGCCCGCCCGGCATGATGATCTGGTGGCCGAACTCGCCTGCCACGCCGAACCGTCCGCGCTCCACCCTGCCGTCCATCACCATGGCGCCGCCAATGCCGGTGCCCAGGGTGATGCAGACCAGCCGGTCTTCCCCCTGCCCCGCGCCAAAGCGCCATTCCGCCCACGCCGCGGCATCGGCGTCATTGGTCAGGAGTACGGGCCGGCGGAGGAGCTGCTGCAGGTTTGCCCGGAGCGGTTCATTGCGCCAGGCCAGGTGGGGGCTGAAAAGCACCGTGCCGCCGTCGAGATCCATCCACCCGGCGGCGCCGATGCCCACGGACCAGATGCGATGCCCCCTGCCCAGTTCCTCCACCAGCTCCACGATGACCTGCTCCACGGCCCGGGGGTCGCTGCCGGGGGTCGCGCGCCGCGCTTCGCGGAGGATGCGTCCGTCTGCATCCACGACGCCGGCCGCCACCTTGGTCCCGCCGATATCGATTCCAATGGCGAGGCCCTTGCGGCCGAGGCGAAGATGCTCACGGAAGCCCCCGCCGTCGTGCCGTGTCCCGGCCCGGCGCGAGGTGGGCCGCGCCCTCCAGGGGGCAGTTCTGCTCAAGGGCCCGGGCTGCTTGCCGGGGGGCGGTGCGTACATAGTTCCCCATTCTAGGTGGGCATATTCCACGGCCGTGCGCGGACAGGCGGAGCTGCTGCCGGCATGTCCGCGGGGCAGCATTGACGGCAAAGTTACCGGCCAGTAACTTTAGATACTGCATGGTCACGCATGGGCGTACTAGTCTTTAGGCATACCCCTGCGCGGGACCTCGGATATCAAAGGAGCTATAGTGCGCGAATTCAGTGTTCCGCCTCTTGTTGTTGTCCCACCGGAGACCAACATCACCGACCTAGTGCTGCGGCAGGCAGCAAAGGCCAGCAACCCGGCACTCTTTTCGCGGCTCGATGCCTCCGGAGCCTGGCAGGACATTTCCGCCACTGATTTCCTGGCGGACGTCCGGGCGCTTGCAAAAGGACTGATGGCCAGCGGCGTGGGAGCGGGCGACCGCGTGGGCATCATGTCCCGCACCCGGTACGAATGGTCCCTGGTGGACTTTGCCATCTGGTTCGCCGGAGCCGTCTCCGTCCCCATCTACGAAACGTCCTCGCCTTCCCAGGTTGCGTGGAACCTCGGTGACTCCGGCGCTGTGGCCGCCTTCGGCGAGGCAGCCCACCATGAGGACACCATCCGCCAGGCCGTGACGGCGGAAGCACTCACCGCGCTCCAGCATGTCTGGCAGCTCGAAGGGAACGGTCTCGATGCCCTCCGCGAAGCCGGCCGCGGCGTCAGCGACGACGACCTTGAAGCCCGCAGGAAAACCGCCGGACTGCGCGACACCGCCACCATCATCTACACGTCCGGCACCACAGGCAGGCCCAAGGGCTGCGAACTCACGCATGGCAACTTCGTCGAACTCTCGGACAACGCGCTGGCCATTATTGGCGAAATCGTCCATGAAAACGCCAAGACCATCATGTTCCTCCCCCTGGCACACGTCTTCGCCCGCTTCATCTCCGTCCTTGCGATGGCTGCCGGCACCACGGTGGCCCATACCCCGGACATCAAGAACCTCCTGGCAGACCTCCAGAGCTACGAGCCCACGTTCATCCTCGCGGTGCCGCGCGTCTTCGAGAAGGTCTACAACTCTGCCCTGACCAAGGCGGAGGACGGCGGAAAGGGTGCGATCTTCCACAAGGCGGCCGACACTGCCATCGCGTATTCCAAGGCGCGGCAGGACGGCCGCATCGGCCTGGGACTGAAGCTCCGCCACGCCTTGTTCGACAAGCTGGTCTACGGGAAGCTGCGGGCGGCCATGGGCGGGCACGTGGCACACGCAGTCTCCGGCGGCGGCCCCCTGGGCGAACGCCTGGGCCACTTCTTCCAGGGCATAGGGCTGCAGGTGCTCGAGGGATACGGCCTGACCGAAACCACCGCCCCCATTTCCGTGAACACGCCGTCACGGATCAAGATCGGCTCCGTCGGGAAGCCCCTGCCCGGTAACTCGGTCAAGATCGCCGAGGACGGGGAAATCCTTGCGAAGGGTGTCTGCGTTATGCGGGGTTACTACGAGCGCCCGGACCTCACCGACGAAACGTTCGAGGACGGGTGGCTGCGCACCGGAGACATAGGCCGCCTGGATGAGGACGGCTTCGTCTGGATCACGGGGCGCAAGAAGGAAATCATTGTCACCGCCGGCGGGAAGAACGTCATTCCCGCCCTGCTGGAAGACCAGATCCGGGCGGATGCGCTCGTCTCGCAGGTGCTGGTGGTGGGTGACAACCGGCCGTTCATCGGTGCGCTGGTCACCTTGGATCAAGAAGCCCTCCCCGGCTGGCTCCAGCGCCACAACCTCCCCGCGGACACCTCCCTTGCGGACGCCGCGAACAACCCCGTGGTCAAGGCGGCCGTCCAGGACCTGATCACGGCGGCCAACACCTCCGTCTCGCAGGCCGAAGCGATCAAGTCGTTCCGCATCGTGCCCGCCGATTTCACCGAGGCGTCCGGTCACCTGACTCCCTCCATGAAGGTCAAGCGTGCCCAAGTGATGAAGGACTTTGAAACGGTCATCGAGGAAATGTACTCCGCACCACGCTCGTAGCAGGCATCTCATGAGGCAGGCCTGGTCCGGCAGCGTGCGTAAAAGGGGCCCCGTGCCCCCGCTCGCCGCGAAGCGGCCTCAGCGGGGCGGGGGGAATAGCACGCAGAGGATCAGGCCCTGCCTCAACCACTGCCGCAAACAAACGAGAGGGTCCTCCTGACGGGGGACCCTCTCGTCGTATCACTCGCTGCCGTGCCCTACTGCTCGACCACCAGCAGGAGGTCTCCGCCTTCCACCTGTTCGACGGCGGAGACGGCGAGGCGGGAAACCTTGCCGGCCACCGGCGTCGTGATTGACGCCTCCATCTTCATTGCCTCTATGGTGGCCACGGTGTCGCCTGCCTTGACCTCATCGCCCTGCTTGACCGTCAGGGTGACGGCACCGGCGAAGGGCGCCGCAACGTGGCCGGGCTGGCCCGGGTCCGCCTTCTCGGCGGCCTTCACGTTGCTCACCACGGACCGGTCCCGCACCACGACGGGCCGGGACTGGCCGTTGAGGGTGCACATGACGGTGCGCATGCCCTTCTCGTCCGGCTCCGACACCGCTTCCAGGGAAGCAATCAGGCGTACGCCTTTCTCCAGCTGGATTTCGTGCTCCGCGCCGCGCTGCAGGCCGTAGAGGTAGTCGCGGGTGTCCAAAACGGAGAGGTTGCCGTAGGTCTCCACGCTCTTGAGGTAGTCCTTGGTGGGACCGTCGAAGAGCAGCCGGTTAAGCGTGTGCTGCCGGGTCTTCGAGTCGGACTTCAGGGCAGCACTGTCCTCGGCGCTGAGTTCCGCGTCCCGGACCTTCACGCTGCGGCCCTGCAGGGCCTTGGTGCGGAACGGCTCCGGCCATCCGCCCGGAGGATCGCCGAGCTCACCGGACAGGAACCCGATGACCGAATCGGGAATGTCATAGTTCTGCGGGTTCTCGTTGAAGTCGGCCGGATCCGCGTTCAGGCCCACCAGGTGCAGGGCAAGGTCACCGACTACCTTCGACGACGGCGTGACCTTGACCAGGCGGCCAAGGATACGGTCGGCGGCGGTGTACATGTCCTCGATGGCCTCGAACCGTTCGCCCAGGCCCAGAGCCATGGCCTGCTGGCGGAGGTTGGACAGCTGTCCACCCGGAATCTCGTGCTGGTACACGCGGCCGGTGGGGCCCGGCAGGCCGGATTCGAAGGGCGCGTAGACCCGGCGGACCGCTTCCCAGTAGGGCTCAAGGGAGCTCACCGCGGCCAGGCTCAGGCCGGTGTCGCGGGGTGTGTGGGCCAGTGCCGCAACCAGTGCCGAGGCCGACGGCTGGCTGGTGGTTCCGGCCAGCGATGCCGAGGCAACGTCCACGGCGTCCACACCGGCGTCCACGGCAGCAAGGAGGGTGGCCAGCTGGCCGCCCGCGGTGTCGTGGGTGTGCAGGTGCACCGGCAGGTCAAACCGTTCCCGGAGGGCCGCAACGAGCTTCGCGGCCGCGGCGGGACGGAGCAGGCCCGCCATGTCCTTGATCGCCAGGATGTGGGCTCCGGCGTCCACGATCTTCTGTGCCAGCTCCAGGTAGTAATCCAGCGTGTACAGCTTTTCGTCCGGGTCCAGCATGTCCGCCGTGTAGCACAGGGCCACCTCGGCGACAGCGGTGCCGGTTGCCCGGACTGCACGGATGGCAGGAGCCATCTGGCTGACATCGTTCAGGGCGTCGAAGATCCGGAAGATGTCGATGCCGGTTGCCGCGGCCTCGTTGACGAAGGCCTCGGTGACCTCCTCCGGGTAAGGCGTGTAGCCCACGGTGTTGCGGCCGCGGAGGAGCATCTGCAGGCACACATTCGGGAGGGCCTGGCGAAGGGCTGCGAGCCGGTCCCAGGGATCTTCGCCCAGGAACCTGAGGGCCACATCGTAGGTGGCGCCGCCCCAGGCCTCAACGGACAGCAGCTCCGGCAGCAGTGCCGTGACCGCGGGGCCGGCCGCCACCAGGTCGCGGGTGCGCACCCGGGTGGCCAGCAGCGACTGGTGTGCGTCCCGGAAGGTGGTGTCCGTGACAGCCACCGGGGTTTGTTCGCGCAGGGCCTTGGCAAAACCCTCGGGTCCCAGTTCAAGCAGCTTCTGGCGGGAGCCGGGTGCAGCCTGCTTGTCCTTGACCGACGGCAGTTTGCTGGCCGGGTTGGAGTGGACGGTCAGCTCACCGTTGGGCTTGTTGACGGTGACTTCGGCCAGCCAGGTGAGGAGCTTGGTGCCGCGGTCGGCGGAAACGCGGGCCTTGAGCAGCTGCGGGCGCTCGTCAATGAAGGAGGTAGCGACGTCGCCTGCAATGAAATCGGCGTCGTCAAGCACTGCCTGCAGGAACGAGATGTTCGTCGAGACGCCGCGGATGCGGAACTCCGCCAGCGCACGGCGGGCACGGGCGACGGCGGACGGGTAGTCCCTGCCCCGGCAGGTCAACTTCACCAGCATGGAATCGAAATGCGGGCTGATCTCGGCACCCGAATAAACCGTGCCGCCGTCGAGCCGTACTCCTGCACCGCCGGCGGAGCGGTAACCGGTGATCTTTCCGACGTCGGGACGGAAGCCGTTCGCGGGGTCCTCCGTGGTGATGCGGCTCTGCAGCGCCGCGCCCTTGAGGTGCACCGTCTCCTGCGAGAGGCCCAGGTCCGCCAGCGTCTCGCCGGAGGCGATGCGCATCTGTGCCTGGACCAGGTCGACGTCGGTCACTTCCTCCGTGACCGTGTGCTCCACCTGGATGCGGGGGTTCATTTCGATGAAGACGTGCTGGCCGGCGCGCTCACCGACGGTGTCCACCAGGAACTCCACGGTGCCGGCGTTGACGTAGTTCAGTGCCTTGGCGAACTTGACGGCGTCCCGGTAGAGCGCCTGGCGGATGCCTTCGTCCAGGTTGGGGGCCGGCGCGATTTCGATGACCTTCTGGTGGCGGCGCTGGATGGAGCAGTCGCGCTCGAAGAGGTGCATGACGTTGCCCTCGGCGTCGGCCAGGATCTGTACCTCGATGTGGCGCGGGCGGAGGACGGCCTGCTCCAGGAACATGGTGGGATCGCCGAATGCCGCATCGGCTTCGCGCATTGCGGACTGCAGGGCCTCGGGGAGGGCTTCCCGGGTATCCACCCGGCGCATGCCGCGGCCACCGCCGCCGGCGACGGCCTTGGCGAAGATGGGGAATCCGATGTCGTCGGCAGCCGCAATGAGTTCGTCCAGGTCCTTGGACGGCGCGCTGGACTTCAGGACCGGCACGCCGGCGTCGCGGGCAGCCTTCAGCGCTGCCACCTTGTTGCCCGCCAGTTCCAGGACCTCTGCGGGCGGCCCAACGAACGTGATGCCGGCAGCCTTGGCTGCCCTGGCGAGGTCCGGGTTCTCGGAAAGGAAACCGTAGCCCGGGTAGATTGCGTCCGCTCCGGATTCCTTGGCCACCCGCACTACTTCGTCAACATCCAGGTATGCCCGGACGGGGTGGCCCTCTTCGCCAATCAGGTAGGCCTCGTCCGCTTTCTGGCGGTGGATCGAGTTCCTGTCCTCATGGGGGAATACGGCAACGGTCTTGGCGCCCAGCTCGTAGCCGGCGCGGAAGGCCCTGATCGCGATTTCGCCGCGGTTGGCCACCAGAACTTTGGAAAACATACTTCTCCTGCATCATTGCGGGTGGATCGGTGAGTGGTCACAGTGTCTAGGACCTACAAGGACAAACACAAATCTTTGTGGCCACCATCACAGATTTCCCCGTCATGTCCCGAACCCTTTTGCCGCCGCGGGCGGAAACCGCCCCCGCAGCACAGTCGGTGCCATGCCGACGCCCGATAAAGCAGGATTCGCCGACGCATCAACATATGATGAGTAGGGCGGCAGGACCGTCCGGCTTCGGCACTGCCGGAGCAAACATTACCCCCAACACGGCATCCGGCGTTAGGTTTTGGTCTCTCAAGTGCAAGTAGTCAGCATCAGCAGCCTCAAGGGTGGAGTCGGCAAGACTTCCGTCACCACAGGATTGGCGTCCGCGGCGCTGGCCGCAGGCATCAGCACGCTGGTGGTGGACCTTGATCCGCATGCAGATGCCACCACTGCGTTGGGCGTGCAGCCCGGCGACCAGCTGGATATTGGCCGGATGCTCAAGAGCCCCCGCCGCGCCAACCTGGCCGAAAACGTGGTCCGCAGCAGCTGGACGGCACGGACCCAGGCCAACGGCTCCGGCCCGGCAGTGCTTGACGTCGCCGTAGGATCCGCCTACACGGGCATCTACGACCGGCCGGACCTGCGCCGCCGGGACCTCCGCAGGCTCTCCTCGGTGCTGGCCACCGGCGGCGATTACCAGCTTGTCCTGGTGGACTGCCCGCCGTCGCTCAACGGCCTGACCCGGATGGCGTGGACTGCCAGCGACAAGGTGGCACTGGTAGCCGAGCCCGGCCTGTTCTCGGTGGCGGGGACCGAACGGACCATGCGGGCCATCCAGCTTTTCCGGCAGGAGTTCGCCCCCAACCTCTCCCCCGCAGGCATCGTGGCAAACCGGGTGCGGTCAGGGTCCTCCGAACACACCTACCGGCTCGCGGAAATGGAATCCATGTTCGGCGACCTCCTCCTGAGCCCCCGGATCCCCGAGCAGGCCAACTGGCAGCAGATCCAGGGCGCCGCCCACCCCGTGCACCATTGGCCCGGCGACTCCGCAAAGTCTGCCGCGGCACTCTTCGATGACCTGCTGGCAAACGTGATGGCAGTGGGAAGCGGCCTGCGCAGCCGCGCCCGGTAAGGCACCAAGCCGTCAAGTCCGGTTAAACGGATAAGGGGCCGTCCTCCATATGGAGGACGGCCCCTTATCTGTTAAGCCTCAGCTGATTTTGCGGGCTGCTCGGCGTTTGCTCAGTTCGTCGTCCGGAAAGGACTGTTCGGCGGCGTGCTCACTGGGAAGTGATGCCAGGCTGCCTTCCACTTCACGCCACACCCGGCCCACGGCGATTCCGAAGACGCCCTGCCCTCCCTGGACAAGATCGATGACTTCATCGGCGGAGGTGCACTCGTAGACGCTCGCGCCGTCGCTCATCAGCGTGATCTGGGCAAGGTCCTCGACGCCGCGTTCCCGCAGGTGCTCCACGGCGCTGCGGATCTGCTGCAGCGATACCCCCGTGTCCAGGAGGCGCTTGACCACTTTGAGGACAAGGATGTCGCGGAAGCCGTAGAGTCGCTGGGATCCGGACCCGGCGGCGCCGCGGACCGCAGGCTCCACCAGGCCGGTGCGGGCCCAATAGTCGAGCTGGCGGTAGGTGATGCCGGCAGCCTTGCAGGCCGTGGGGCCCCGGTAACCGGCGTCCTCGTCCAGTACAGGAAGGTCCTCGGTAAACAGGAGGCCCTGGGCACCGCTCGCGGGCACAGCAACACCAGCCGTGGGCTGCTTCAGCCCGCCTGCTTCGCCTTTGGGACTCACCTGGATCCTCCTTGTCATGCGCTCCCGGGTAACTACTGCAGCAGCGGTGCATGAAGACCATGCATGTAATTTTCGCGGGGCGCACTTTCCAGTGTGACTTGCGAGGCTGCCGTAAGCAATGGGAACTTGATACTTCGACGTTAGGCCCGGCGGCCTGCAAGGTCAAAGACCCTGAGGGGTTTCACGAGGCGTGTCGAAAGTTTCATCCTCAACTTTAACCTTAACGTGACCTTAGCCGTCGAAATCCTCGGGTTCCACATCGTCCAGGAACTCGCGGAACCGGCGCAGTTCGCGCTCTTCGTCAACGGTGGGGCCAGGCTCGGTGTCCTCTCCCTCGTCGTGCTCTGTGATGCGCACGCCGGCCTCGTCCATGACCGAGTCGGCGCACCAGATCCGGCACTTCGCGCGCAGCGCCACTGCAAGCGCGTCCGAGGCCCGCGAACTCACCGTGGTGCCGTTCTCGAACTGGAGCTGGCCGTAGAAGATGTTGTCCTCCACTGCCACGATGTTGACGCTGACCACCGAGTGCCCCAGCGCTTCCACCACGTCCACCAGGAGATCGTGGGTCATGGGACGGGGCGGCACGACGCCCTGCTGGGCCAGGGCGATGGCGCTGGCTTCGGGAGTACCGATCCAGATGGGCACGTGCCGCTCACCGTGCATCTCCCGAAGCAGGACCAGCGGCTGGTTGGAAGGCAGTTCGATGCGAACGCCTACAATCTCGACTTCAATCATCAGATGTCCATGCGTGAGATATGGTCCTGCACCAGAGCCCGGTGCAGGGTGAGGCAGAGGTCGCTGATTTCACGGGCGGCCTCGGCCGCGCGCGCCTGGGACGCAGCGTCCTTGCGGGACGCCAGCGGCGCCACCGCGCGTTCCACCAGGCCGAACTCCCGCTCGGCAGCCGCCTGGAAGGGGCGCAGGTGGCGGGGTTCAAGGCCGTGGCTTTCCAGCTGGACACAGGCCCGGGCCACCTGGAGGGCGTGCTCGTCGAACTGCCCGTTGGTGTGGCTGATCAGACCAAAGCTCAGGAGGGACTGCAACAGCGGCACGCTCGCGCCGGACTCGGTGCGGAGCTGTTCCTCGGTGAGCTTGCGCCCCCGGCTCTGCAGTTCCGCCGCCAGCTCGTCGGAGACGATGCGGGGGGAAACAACGACGCCGGGCGGCAGGTTCTCCGGGCGTTCGCCCCTGTCGATCGCGTCAAGGTAGTCCTTGATGACTTTCAGGGGAAGGTACTGGTCCCGCTGCAGGGCCAGCACGAAGCGCAGCCGCTCGACGTCGCCGTCGGAGTACTGCCGGTACCCGGCAGGCGTCCGGCGGGGGTTGATCAGCCCTTTTTCCTCAAGGAACCTGATTTTGGACGCAGTCATGCCGGGAAAGTCCCCGCTGAGCTGTGCGAGGACTTCCCCGATGTTGAGGACCTGGGGTCCCCGGCGTTCCGGTTGTGCCATTGCCACAGGCAGTGGTCCCCGGTTCAGCCGCGGCCTGCAGCGGTGGCAGGGCTCAGGTAGAAGGTGAGGCGGAACTTGCCGATCTGGACTTCGCTGCCGGACTTGAGCTCCACGCTGTCCACTCGGTCGTGATTGACGTAGGTGCCGTTCAGGCTGTTCTTGTCCACCACTTCGAAGCTGCGTGCCGTGCGGCGGAACTCGACGTGGCGGCGGGAGACTGTGACGTCGTCCAGGAAGATATCGGCGTCCGGGTGCCGGCCTGCCGTGGTGACATCGGAGTCGAGCAGGAACCGTGCGCCGGCATTGGGGCCGCTGTGGGCGACCAGCAGCGCCGAACCAGCCGGCAGCGCCTCCACGGAGCTTCGCTCCTCGGACGAGAGTTTGGGTGTGATCGTGGGCTCATCCCTCACCGGGGTGAGATGGATGGAGGTGGTCTCCGACTCCCTGGCCGCACCCGAGCCGTATTCCCCGTCGGCAGGGTTCTGTGTGTGGCCAGCCATGGACTCCTCCTCTTTCCGCTGCGGCCGTCAGGCCTGCAACCAACATATGTCCTCCGGGCCTGCAGCGCAGGTCCGGAACCGGCTGCCGATCCGGCCGCTGACGTGCGAAGACATTCTGGCTTCGCCCTGGGCCGGACCGGAAATTCCGGTTAGCTTTAGCCTACCTGCTGTTCGTACTCCGATGCACTGAGCAATGAGTCGACGGCGTCAGCTTCGGCAAGCTTGATCTCGATCAGCCAGCCATCCCCATAGGGATCGGTGTTGATCAGGGCGGAATCGGTGTCCAGGGACTCGTTCCGGCCCACAACTTCGCCGCTGACGGGAGCGTAGATGTCGCTGACGCTCTTGGTGGACTCCACCTCGCCCACAACTTCGTTTGCCGTAATCTTGGTGCCAACTTCCGGCATCTGGGCGTAGACAACATCCCCGAGTGCGTCCTGGGCAAAGTCGGTGATGCCTACCCGGACCACGCCGTCGGCATTGGGTGCGGTGACCCACTCGTGCTCGGCGGTGTAGGACAGATCTTCGGGAATGTTGCTCATCAGGGGCCTTTCATCGGGTCGAACACCACTGTCAACGCGGCCCGGGAAACGGGCTGCGTTGAAAGTATAGGCACAACTGCCGGGGCGTTCGCCGGGGTTTCTGACAAGATGGGACGCATGAGCGTACGCACGGTCAGCGGCCACGCCAGGAACGGCGGGTGACGGATGCCTGAGCTCCCCGAGGTTTCCGGCCTGGCAGGCTACCTGGACGACCACCTGCAGGGAACCGTGGTTTCCAAAGTGCAGATCGTGTCCTTTGCCGTGCTGAAGACAGCCGATCCCCCCTTCAGTGCCCTCGAGGGCAGGACCGTCACCGGTGTACGGCGCTTCGGAAAGTTCATCAGCATTGACACCGGCGGCATTTCCTTCGTCTTCCACCTGGCCAGGGCGGGCTGGGTCCGCTTCACGGACTCCCCCACCGACGCCCAGCTGAAAATGGGGAAGGGGCACATCGCCGCCCGCCTTGCCTTCACCGGCCCCGGGGGCCCGCGCGGTTTCGACCTCACCGAGGCGGGCACCAAGAAGAGCCTGGCGGTTTATGTGGTGAAAGATCCCCGGGAGGTGCCGGGCATCGCCACGCTGGGCCCGGACCCGTTCAGTGAAGCGTTCGACGCCGACATGCTGGCTGGGATCCTGGGGTCCAGTTCCCAGCAGATCAAGGGACTCCTGCGCAGCCAGGGCGTGATAGCCGGCATCGGCAACGCCTACAGCGACGAAATTCTGCATGCCGCCCGTATCTCGCCGTTTGCCACCGCCAAATCCCTGGACCGGGCAACCGTCCAGGTGCTGTACGACGCCATCCATGACGTCCTGGGCACTGCGCTGGCGGAGGCCAGCGGCAAGCCGCCGAAGGATCTCAAGGACGTGAAACGGAGCCACATGCGCGTCCATGCCAGGGCGGGCCAGCCCTGCCCGGTGTGCGGAGACACGGTCCGAGAGGTTTCCTTTGCCGACACCTCCCTGCAGTACTGCGCCACCTGCCAGACGAAGGGGAAGATCCTGGCTGACCGCAGGACCTCGAAGTTCCTCAAGTAACCACACAAAAAGCGGAAGCGCCGGAGATTTTCTCCGGCGCTTCCGCTTGTTGGTCGGGCTGACAGGATTTGAACCTGCGACCCCTTGACCCCCAGTCAAGTGCGCTACCAAGCTGCGCTACAGCCCGCTGGTTCTGCCGTTCTCCGCTGTGCTTGATCCCTGAATCGCTCCCAGGATTTCCACCAGCAGTCCGGCCGAACCACCTAGAAGAGCTTACACGATCCCGGAGCGTGCCAGTGACACTTTCCCGGATTCAGCCCTCTGGTGTGTCGGAGACAACACCGGAATTAACGCTTCTTGCCGCGCTTTTCCCGCACGCGCATGCTGACCTCGATGGGCGTGCCCTCGAAGCCAAACGTTTCCCGCAGCCGGCGGGTGATGAAGCGCCGGTATCCGGGGTCCAGGAAACCGGTGGTGAACAGGACGAACTTCGGCGGACGGCTGGATGCCTGCGTGCCGAAGAGGATGCGCGGCTGCTTTCCGCCGCGGACGGGGTGCGGGTGGGCGGCAACAAGCTCGCCAAGGAACGCGTTGAGGCGGCCGGTGGCAATGCGCTTGTCCCAGTTCTCCAACGCCAGGTCCAGGGCAGGAACCAGGCGGTCCTTGTGCCACCCGGTCTTGGCCGAGATGTTTACGCGGGGTGCCCATTCCACGTGGGCCAGGTCCTGCTCGATTTCACGCTCGAGGTAGCGCCGGCGTTCGTCGTCGAGCAGGTCCCACTTGTTGAAGGCCAGCACCAGGGCGCGGCCCGACTCAATGGCGAGCTGCAGGATCCGGACGTCCTGCTCGCTGAGGACCTCGTCCACGGCAAGGAGCACGACGGCGACCTCCGCCTTTTCGAGCGCGGCCTGCGTGCGGAGGGAAGCGTAGTAGTCCGCGCCCTGCGCCATGTGCTGGCGGCGGCGGATGCCTGCCGTGTCCACGAAGCGCCAGGTCCGGCCACCGAGTTCGATGAACTCATCCACCGGATCGCGGGTGGTGCCGGCGGTGTTGTCCACCACCACCCGTTCAGTCCCGGCCAGCTTGTTCAGCAGGGAGGACTTGCCCACGTTGGGGCGGCCGATCAGGGCGATGCGGCGGGGTCCGCCGGAGCGTTCCAGGCCCTCGATGGTGGAGAATTCCGGAAGCACGTCCATCACGTGGTCCAGCAGGTCCGCCACGCCGCGGCCGTGCAGCGCGGAGACCGGGTAGGGCTCGCCAAAGCCCAGGCCCCACAGTGTGGCGGAATCCGCCTCCTGGGCAAAGTCGTCCACCTTGTTGGCCACCATGATGACCGGCTTCTTGCTGCGGCGCAGCATCTTCATGACGCCCTCGTCGGTGGCGGTTGCCCCTACGGCGGAGTCCACCACGAAGAGCACTGCGTCCGCGAGCTCAACGGCCATCTCGGCCTGCTCGGCCACGCGGGCATGGATACCGCGGGCGTCGTGTTCCCAGCCGCCGGTGTCCACCAGGGTGAAGTTGCGGCCGTTCCAGTTGGCGGAATACATGACGCGGTCGCGGGTGACTCCGGGGGTGTCCTCCACCACGGCTTCGCGGCGCCCCAGGATACGGTTCACCAGCGTGGACTTACCCACGTTGGGCCGGCCGATGATGGCCAGGACGGGATCGAGCTTGACGGGGCCGTCGAAGTCCTCGTCGCCGTATTCGCCGCTCAGCAGTGCGGCGTCTTCCTCGTCGAGGTCGTAGTCCTCCAGGCCCGCCCGGAGGGACGCCGCGCGGAGCTCTGCCTCGTCGTCGTCAATGGCAGCCAGCCGCTCGGCCACCTGGTCCGTGCCCGTGGGCGTGTATTCGTCTTCGCCGGCGCCGAAGTGGCCGGGAGTTTGAGTCGTATCGCTCATTGCACTGTCCTTAGTGGTCATCTGCCGGCGTCCCGGCTACTGCTGTTAAGTCTTGGCGGGCATCTGCGAAAGGCAGTGGCTGCCCGCTGAGTTGAATGGAGTCCTGGACGTGCCCTGCCAGCGCGGCGCGGATTTCCAGCGCCGCCCTGTCCATTGAAGCACGCCCGCTTTCCCCTGCCCGGCGGGCAAGGGTGAGGGCATTTCCGAAGCTGACGTGGAAGCGCCTGCCCGGCCGGGGCACGGAATCGAGGTGCTCCGCTCCCCTGCGGGTGCCCAGGATGGCCACGGGGACCACCGGGGCACCGGAGTTCAGCGCCAGCCAGGCGACGCCGCCGTTGATGTCCGCCGCTGCCCCGCTCCCCCTGGTTCCTTCGGGGAGGATGCCAACGCACCGGCCGGCGTCGAGCACTTCCTTGCACCGCTGCAGCGCGGTCCGGTCGCCGCGCCTGTCCACCGGCAGCTGGCCCGAAGCTGTCAGCACCTGGCCGAGGAAGCCCTTGAACATCTCCTGTTTGACCAGGATGTGCATGGGGCGCGGTGACGCGCCGAACATGACCGGCCCGTCCAGGAAGCTGATGTGGTTGCCCGCAAAGATCACGGGCCCGCCGGTAGGAACATTCTCCCGGCCCCTGACGGTGGTCCGGTACACCACGTGGTCGAGGATCCAGCCCACCGGCCTGCTCCACGCCATGGTCAGGCCAGAGGGAACACCCGGCCTGCCGTCAGTCACGGTTGAGGACCTTTGTCACGATCACCAGGGCTGCGGCCACGGTCTGGTCGAAGTCGAGGTCCGACGAATCCAGCGTCACTACACCGGAGGCGGCCTTGGTGAAGTTCACGACGGAAGAGTCCTTGGCATCGCGGTGGGTCACCTGCGCCGCCAGCTGCTCGGCATTCTGGGTGCCGCCAAGCTGGATTCCACGCCGGCGCAGCCGCGCTTCCTCGCTGGCGGTGAGCAGCATCCGGACTTCCGCCCCGGGCGCGACGACGGTAGTGATGTCCCTGCCCTCCACCACCATGCGGCGGTGGTGCTTTTCGATCAGTTCCCGCTGCCGGCGGATCAGCTCAGTCCTGGCCCCCAGTGTGGTGGCCACGGCGCTGACGGCGGAGGAAATGGCCGGCTCGCGGATGGCGTCGGTCACGTCAACACCGTCCACCCGAACGTACTCCTCCAGCGGGCTGGTGCTCAGTTCCAGGACGAGGTCGCGTGCGGCCTGTTCAACTGCTGCGGCGTCGTCGAGGTCGATGCCCCTGTTGACGCAGAACCAGGTGAGGGCACGGTACATCGCGCCGGTGTCCAGGTACGCGAGCCTGAGCCTGCGGGCCACTTCCTTGCTGACGCTGGACTTGCCGGAGCCGGACGGGCCGTCAATGGCCACCACCAGCGGCCGGCCGATGCGCAGCGCAGGCATGGTATCGAGAAGTTCCTGTGTCATTACTGGAGTACCCGCCATCCGCGGTCGTTGAGTGCTTCGATCAGGTGGTCATGCTTGTTCGGCAACACGGAGATTTCCACCATACCTACGTTTTGGCCGGACGAGTGGTCAAGGCGGAGGTCCTCGAGGTTGACGCCGATCTCGCCGATTTCCGTGAGGAGCCGGGCGATCTGTCCTGGCTTGTCGTCCACCAGGACGGTCAGCCAGGAGTACGCCTGCGGCGGCCCGCCGTGCTTGCCCGGAATACGTGCCTGGCCGGCGTTGCCTTCGCTCATGAGCTGCGCGAGGTCCAGCCGTGCGCCCGGAGCCGTGGGGTCCTCGAGCGTTCCGATCAGGCGGTTGAGGTCCTCCCGGACGCCGTAGAGGATTTCCACGACTTTCGCAGCGTTGCCGCCGAGGATCTGGACCCACAGGGACGGGTCACTCGCCGCTATCCGTGTGACGTCCCGGAGCCCGTTGCCGGCCAGGGACAGGGCATGCAGCGGCGTACCCTGGAGCCGGCTCGCCAGCAGCGAGGACATGACCTGGGGCAAGTGGGACACCAGGGCAACAGCTTCATCGTGCTCATCGGCCGTGAACTGGGATACAACTGCGCCCAGGTCCGAGGCCAGGGAACGGGCCGTCTGGAGGGCGGCGCCAGAGGTTTCCTCTGTGGGGCACACCACCCACGGCATCGAGGTGAACAGCTCGCCCCGGGCAGCCACCGGGCCTGACTTTTCCCGCCCGGCCATGGGGTGGGTGCCCACATACCGGGACAGGTCGACGCCGCGGCGCCGCAGGCTGTCCAGGATGCCCGCCTTGACGCTGGCTATATCCACCACAACTGAGCGGGGAAAATCCGAGAGGGCTTTATCCACGACGTCGGCCGTAACGTCCGGCGGCGCAGCAACCACCACCAGCTGTGGGACATCGCTGCCCAGTTCCGGCAGCGGCCGGCCTGCGCCGATGTCCACGGCCACCGCCTGGTTCGTGGGCGAGGGGTCGGACAGGAACACCGGAACGCCCCGTCCGCGCAGGCCCAGGCCAATGCTGGCGCCGAGCAGGCCGGTCCCGAGGACCACCACCGGACCATCCAGGTGCCCGCGGCCCTGGCTATGGAAGGCGGACATGCCTCAGAGCCCTACGGATGCCAGCAGATGCCCGACTTCCTGCTTGCCGAGGTTGCGGATGCTGCCCTGGCGCTGGTCACCCAGGCCGATAGGGCCCACCTTGACGCGGACCAGCCGCAGGACCGGGAAGCCGACGGCGTCGAAGAGGCGGCGGACAATACGGTTCTTGCCCGAGTGCAGCACAACTTCGATCAACACGTGGCCGGGGGTTGAGTCAACCAGCCGGAAGGAGTCGACGGACGCAAAGCCGTCCTCCAGTTCCACGCCTTCCTTGAGCTGCGCGCCGATACCCTGGGGGAAGGGACCGCGGACCTGTACCAGGTACGTCTTGGGCACTTCGTAGGAGGGGTGCGTCAGGCGGTTGGCCAGTTCGCCGTCGTTCGT
The DNA here is from genome assembly GCF_014644515.1 of Pseudarthrobacter scleromae. Classification (NCBI taxonomy): domain Bacteria; kingdom Bacillati; phylum Actinomycetota; class Actinomycetes; order Micrococcales; family Micrococcaceae; genus Pseudarthrobacter; species Pseudarthrobacter scleromae. The sequence goes on from NZ_BMKV01000008.1 coordinate 110,044, forward strand.
CAGCAGGAGCAGCCCCTCGGTGGCGACGTCGAGACGCCCCACGTGGAACATCCGTTCGCCGGTGTTCTTGTTGCTCTTGAGGAAATCGCTGATGCAGGGCCGGCCCTCAGGGTCCTCCATGGTGGAGACAACGCCCTTCGGCTTGTTGAAGACCATGTAGACGAGGTTCTCATCCAGCTGGATGCGCAGGCCGTCCACGTGGATGACGGAGGTCTTGGGATCAACCCGGACACCGAGCTCGGTGACGACCTGTCCGTCCACTTCCACCCGCCCCTCGGCAATCATCTCCTCGCAGACGCGGCGGGAGGCGACGCCGGCCGAGGCCATGACCTTCTGCAGGCGCACGCCGTCGGCGTCGTGGAGTTCCGACTGGGGAACGTCGCCGCGCGGGCCCTTCTTCCGTGACGGCCGGCGCACTGGCCCCAGGTTCTGGCCGAAGCGTTCGCTGCCGAAAGCACGGGAGGCTGCGGCACCGGGCACACCGGTGCGCGGCTTCGGCTTGAGGGCGCCTGGAGTGCCCGGCGCCTTCTTGGCTCCGGGCTTGCGCGCTGCAGGCTTCCGTGAGGAAGGCCTGGCGGCCTTTGGATCTGCGGCGCCCCGGCCCTGCTGGGGGCCGTCCGACGCCAGATCCGGATCGATGAAGCGTTCCTCGCGCGGCTTGGGTGCGCGCTGCGGGCGGTCGATGCCGAACCCGCCGCCCCGCTTCGGGGCACCGCCGCGGAACCCGCCCGCTGACTTGCCACCCTGGGAGGTGTTGCGCTGGGGATTGTTGCGTCCCGAGCTGTTACGTGGTGAACCCTGGCGTCCCGCCTGTGTCATGACCCGTCCTTCAATTGTTTGGCCGGAAAGGTGTCCGGAGACAACCCTAACCAGCCGTGCAGAAATAATCTGCCCTGATAAATATCCTTGCCCAGGCAGCTCGAAACTGCCTAGATCCCTTCGGCGTCGTAGTACTCCGCGATGCCGTCCAGACCCGGAAGATGGGGAGACAACTGCGGCAGCTCAGCCACAGAGCCGATTCCCATCCGTTCCAGGAAATACGATGTGGTCCGGTACAGCATGGCCCCGGATTCCGGATCCGTTCCCGAATCCTCGATCAACCCGCGTTGGGCGAGTGTCCGCACCACTGAGTCAACATTGACACCCCGAATTGCAGAAACCCTGGCCCTTGAGACGGGCTGCCGGTACGCGATGACCGCGAGCGTTTCCAGGGCTGCCTGGGTAAGCCTGGCAGTCTGGCCTTCCAGCACATACTTGCCCACAATGTCGGCGAAGTCGGTGCGGGAGTAGATCCGCCAGCCACCGGCGATGTTCCGCAATTCAAAACCCCGGGGGCTGGAGCCGAAACCAGCGTGACTGGCTTGATCCATATCCGGGGCTTTAACAGTATAGCCGCTATACTCGCGCTGCAGTTCGGCCAGCAGCGCGCTGACCTTGTCCACGGTGAGGCCAAGGCCGGCTGCCAGTTCCTCCTCTGTGGCCGGCTGGTCGATAACCATCAGCACAGCCTCAATGGCAGCCTTGGCCCCGCCCGGGAGGTTTTCGAGGTCCTCCTCCCCCAGTTGCGTGTCTTCCGTGGCTTCCCTGGTCACAGCTGCTCCTCGAACTCTTCGCTTAGGTTGTCGGCGGACCACTGCCGGCTGCCGGCGGTCCAGTGGACGGCAAGATCCGCCAGCGGCGACACCTGGTCGAAGGACACCGCTTTGTCCCGGAACAGTTCCAGCAGCGCCAGGAACCTCGCAACCACCACAAGGGTGGACTCGGCGTCGGCGATGATGGCCCGGAACGTGAGCGGCGATTCCCGCTGGAGCCGCAGCCCCACGATTTCCGCCTGCTCCTTAACGCTGACATTGCCGCCATGGAGATGTGCCAGGCCCACTTCGGTGGGTTTCGGCGCCTTGGGCCGCAGCGCAGTTTCCGCCAGCGCGGCAAACTGTTCCGGGGTGTGCTTCCACACGAGTTCCGGGAGCATGGCCGCGAAATGCTCCTCCAGGGCAACCTGCCGGGGAAAGCGCATGGCTTCCTGGTGCAGTGTTTCACCCAGGAGACCGGCCACGTGCTTGAAGGCCTTGTACTGCAGGAGCCGGGCGAAGAGCAGGTCCCTGGCCTCGAGCAGCGCCATGTCCTCGTCGTCTTCCACCTCACCCGCGGGAAGGAGCCTGGCAGCTTTGATGTCCAGGAGCGTCGCGGCAATCACCAGGAACTCGCTGGCTTCATCCAGCGCCCATTCCCCGCCCATTTTCTGCAGGTTGCGGATGTACTTGATGAATTCGTCTGTCACCGTGGCGAGGGCCACCTCGGTAATGTCCAGCTGGTGCTTGGCGATCAGTCCCAGCAGGAGGTCGAAGGGACCCGTGAAGTTGGCCAGCCGCACCTCGAAGCCGGGCTTGGATTCGGCCACGTCCTGGCTAGGGTGCGCCGCCGCGCGAAATCAGTTCTTTGGCCAGGCGCCGGTAGGCGTCCGCACCGATGTGGTTGCCTGCGTAGCTGGTGATCGGCTCCGCCGCCACCGTGGCGTCCGCGAACTTGATGGAACGCTTGATGACGGTCTCGAACACCTTGTCCCCGAACGCTTCCACCAGCCGGGTGATGACTTCACGGCTGTGCAGGGTCCGGGCGTCATACATTGTGGCGAGCACCCCGTCCACCTGCAGGCGCGGGTTGAGGCGGTCCTGCACCTTGTCGATGGTTTCCACCAGCAGGGCCACCGCACGAAGGGCGAAGAATTCGCAGATCAGCGGGATGATGACGCCGTGTGCTGCGGTGAGGGCGTTGACCGTCAGCAGGCCCAGGGAGGGCTGGCAGTCGATGAGGACGACGTCGTAATCGTCCTCGACCTTCTTCAGCGCCCGGTCCAGGACCTGCTCGCGTGCCACCTCGTTGACGAGCTGGACTTCGGCCGCGGAGAGGTCGATGTTGGCCGGCAGCAGGTCGACGTTCTCGACGCCGGTCTGGTGGATGGCGTCGCGGATGTTGACCTTGCGGTCCATCAGCACGTTGTAGACCGTAAGGTCCAGCTCGTGGGGGTTCACGCCGAGCCCTGCCGACAGCGCACCCTGGGGATCGAAATCGACCAGGAGTACCCGGCGCCCGTACTCCGCCAGCGCTGCCGCGAGGTTGATGGTGGAGGTGGTCTTGCCGACGCCGCCTTTTTGGTTCACCATGGCGATCACACGCGCCGGACCGTGGGAGGACAGCGGTGCCGGTTCCGGGAACTCCCGGTATGGGCGTCCCGTGGGGCCCATCACCGCGTTGTCCAGGTCAAATTCCGTGCCCTCCAGAGTTGCCGAACCCTGTTCGCTGCTCACGTATCTATCCACACTTTCGATGACGGTGATTTCCTGCCGCTGGATGCCAGCGCCGTTCCTTCTTCTTCCCAAGGTTACAGCGACCGACACGGTATTCGACGGAACTTGACTTTCCACCCATGTTGAGCCTTGACCCTCTAGCTGAGGTCGAAGGTTGGTTTTGCCGGGGCACGCAGCAGCCCCCGCGGCCAGGGCTGCGGGGGCTGCTGCGTTAATACTGTTTGTGCGTGGCGGGCGCCCGGCGTGGTGCCTAGACGCCGGCCGGAACGCGCCGCTCTTCGGTTTCCGTGGCTGCCGGCGCCGCGTGGCCGGTGTGGCTGGCAATCATGGTCTGCTCGTCGAAGGGCAGTCCGCCGGAGAGTACCTGGTCAACCTGGCCCCGTTCGATCTCCTTCATCCAGGTGCCGATCAGGACGGTGGCTACGGCGTTGCCGGTGAAGTTGGTCAGGGCGCGGGCCTCGGACATGAACCTGTCGATTCCAACGATCATGCCCACGCCGCCCAGCAGTTCCGGCTTGTGTGCCTGCAGGCCTGCAGCAAGGGTGGCCAGGCCGGCGCCGGTGACACCGGCGGCACCCTTGGAAGCGATGATCATGAAGATCAGCAGCGAAACCTGGGCTCCCAGATCCAGCGGGGTTCCCATGGCGTTGGCCACGAAGAGGGAAGCCATAGTCAGGTAGATGGCGGTGCCGTCCAGGTTGAAGGAGTAGCCCGTGGGAACGGTAACGCCAACCACCGGCTTGGAAACACCGAGGTGCTCCATCTTTGCGATCAGGCGGGGCAGGGCAGCTTCGGAAGAGGACGTGGAGAAAATCAGCAGGTATTCACGGCCCAGGTACTTCATGAGCTTGAAGATGTTGACTCCGGACACAACCTTCAGCAGACCGCCCAGGATGATGACGATGAACAGTGCGCAGGTGATGTAGAAGGCGGCCATCAGGGTGAACATGCTGACGATGGCCTGGACGCCGGTGGCTCCGACAACGGCGGCGATGGCACCGAAGGCGCCCACGGGAGCAAGCCACATGATCATGATGAGGATGCGGAAGACGACGGCCTGGCCGTGGCCGATGGCCTTGAGTACCGGCGCACCCTGCGGGCCCATCTTCTGCAGGGCGAAACCTACAAGGAGCGCGGCAAAGAGCGTCGGAAGGACCGGAATGTCGCCCGGGATGATCCCCAGGAGGAAGGCGACGGTGCTGTCGACTTCTGCCTTCTTGGAAGGATCGTACGGCGCCAGCTTCAGGCCCTCGCCCGGGTGGATCAGGTTGCCAACAACCAGGCCGATGGCGAGCGCAAAGGTAGACATGAGCACGAAGTATCCCAGTGCCAGGCCACCGACCTTGCCCACTGTGGCGGCCTTTGCGATGGAGCCGATGCCCAGGACGATGGTGCAGAAGATGATGGGCGCAATCATCATCTTGATCAGCTTGATGAACCCGTCACCCAGCGGCTTCATGGACTTGCCGACCTCGGGGAACATCAGGCCCACTACGGCGCCGAGGATGACGGCGGCGATGACCGCAATGTAGAGGTAATGCGATTTGTCGATGCCCTTGCGCCGCGTCTTCACGGTGTCAAGCGACTCTCCTCGTTGAGAAGCCATGATGTGTCTCCTTATATGGATAATCTGATAGACGCTGCGGCACATTCTCTGGGCTCTGCGCGTCCTCCGGTGTGATATCCATCATTGGGTACGCCGTGACCCAGCTCACCGTTGCGTTCATATTGGTCGCGGCGCACATGCTTACTAAGGATGGCGCCCGGAAACGGCGTCGGGAGGTACACGTGATCCACCCCTGGAGTATCGCCCGCCGGCTCTTCGTGGCGAACCTGCTGATTGTGGTGGTGTTTATCGCCGTCGTCGGCTCGGCCACGTTCGTTGACGCCCGTGACCGCACCTACGACGAGGCCGGCCACCGGATGGCGGGGATCGCCGCTGCCATCGCGGCCAGCCCGCTGGTGCTGGAGGCGGCCTCCAGCCCGGACCCGACTGCCTCTCTGCAGCCCTATGCCAGGGACGTTATGGCAGAGGCCGACGTCGACTTCGTCACCATCATGGCTCCCGACCGCACCCGGTGGACGCATCCGCGGGTCGGGGAGATCGGCCGCCCGTATATCGGCTCCATCGACGCTGCACTGCAGGGTGGGCAGCTCACCGAAGTGACGGCGGGGACGCTGGGCCCGTCGGTGCGGACCATTGTTCCGGTCAAGGACCAGGCGGGCGAGGTGAAGGCACTGGTGGCGGTGGGCGTTACGGTCCGCACGGTGGACGTCGCCTTCGCCGGACGCCTGCCGGCCCTGCTGCTGATTGGCCTGGCCCTGCTGGTGGGAGGTTCGCTGGCGTCCTGGTTCCTTGGCCGGTACCTTCGCCGGGTGACCCGGGGGTGGGGTCCTGAGCAGCTCTCGCAGCTGTTCGCCTACTACGAATCCGTCCTGCACTCGGTGCGCGAAGGCCTGATCCTGATTGACACGAAGGGCCGCGTGGTGATGTACAACGACCAGGCGGCGGAACTGCTGGGCCTCGAAGGTGCCGGGAGCAAGGACCCCACCCGGCCGCCGTCGCTGGCGGAACTGCCGCTCGAGGAGGAACTCCGGGACCTCTTCGAGTCCGGCCGGCCGGCCAATGACGAAATCATCCTTACCGGTTCCCGGGTGCTGGTGGTCAACCAGGGGCCGGCCAGGGCGCCCGGCTCCCCGGGAACCCGGGGCAGGGCACCCGTGTACGGTACGGTGGCAACCCTGCGGGACCGTACCGAAATTGAAGCGCTGGGCACCGAACTGGAAACCATGCGGACCCTTTCCGGCGCACTCCGCGCCCAGACCCATGAACACGCCAACCGGCTCCACACCATGGTCTCGCTCCTGGAGCTGGGCCGGACGCAGGAAGCCCTGGATTTCGCCACCCGGGACCTGGAGCTGAGCCAGCAGCTGACGGATGACATGGTCAGCTCCGTTGATGAACCTGTCCTGGGGGCACTCGTCATGGGCAAGGTGGCGGAAGCCCACGAACGCGGTGTCCAGCTTGATGTTGCCACGCTGGGTTCCGGTACGGTGGCGGGAGTGGCTGTGCAGGACCTGGTGACAATCCTGGGAAACCTGCTGGATAATGCCATCGACGCGGCAGCGGACGCTCCCCCGCCCCGGCGCGTGGAGCTGACGGTGGAGTCGGATGAGGAGGGGCTGGACATCGCCGTCCACGATTCCGGCGCCGCCCTGGACGCGCAGGCCGCGGACACCATCTTCCGCCACGGCTTCAGCACCAAGCCTTCCGGGCCCGGCGGCCGGGGCATCGGGCTGGCCCTGGTCCGGCAGGCAGTGCAGCGGCTGGGCGGTACCCTGACCATCAACGGACGGCGCGGAGCGAAATTCGAAGTATTCCTTCCCGCAGCAGAGTCCCCGCAAAAGGAGCACACACCGTGAGCAACATCCGGGTCCTCGTCGTTGAGGACGAGGCCATCGCATCGGCGGCACACGCAGCCTATATCGGGCGGCTGCCGGGCTTTGAGCTGGCCGGAAGCGCACCTGACGGCCAGTCCGCCCTTCGGCTGCTCGGTGAGCTCTCGGCGGCGGGCAACCCGGTGGAGCTGGTCCTCCTGGACATGAACCTGCCGGACCTCCACGGCCTGGACATCGCCCGGCGGATGCGGGCAGCCGGGATCCTGGCGGACATCATTGCCATCACCGCCGTCCGGGAGCTGGCCATCGTGCGGAGCGCCGTGGCCATCGGGGTGGTGCAGTACCTGATCAAGCCGTTTACGTTCGCCACTTTCGCCGACAAGCTGGAAAGCTACCGGCAATTCAGGCAGCAGCTCGCAGGCCCGAACGCCGGCTCCGGAAAGGCCGGAGCATCCCAAAGCGAAGTGGACCAGGCCTTCGCAAGCCTGCGGGCGCCGTCGGAACTGCCCCTGCCCAAAGGCCTCTCCGCTTCCACGCTGGGATCGGTGCAGGAGTTCGTCAGGCAACAAAGCGACGCCGTATCCGCCACGGAAGTCATGGACGCCCTCGGCATGTCCCGCGTCACCGCCCGCCGTTACCTCGAGTACCTGGCGGACGCCGGCACGGTCTCCAGGACCGCCCGCTACGGAACACCGGGCCGGCCGGAAAACGAGTACCGCTGGCGCGGGCGCTGACCCGGCCGCTGACCCGGGCCCCTGGCTCCGTCCGCTGCTAGTCTCCGCTTCCGCCGGGCCGGAGGCTCCCGATCAGCTGGTCAATCACCCCGGCGTCTTCGATTGTGGACGGTACCGTGTACTCCTCGCCGTCGGCAATCTGCCGCATCGTCTTGCGGAGGATCTTCCCGGACCGGGTTTTGGGCAGGGCATCAACAACCGTCACGTGCTTGAAGTCCGCAACGGCTCCGATGTCCCGGCGGACCATCGCCACCAGGTCCTTGGCCAGGACGTCCTCGGATACCTCCACCCCGGACTTGAGCACAACGTAGCCGCTGGGGCGCTGGCCCTTAAGGGGGTCGGCCAGGCCAATCACCGCGCACTCGGCGACGGCCGGATGCTGTCCGATGACCTGTTCCATGGCGCCGGTGGACAGCCGGTGCCCCGCGACATTGATGATGTCGTCGGTCCGCCCCATCACGAACACGTAGCCGTCCGCGTCCCGGTAGCCGGAATCCCCGGTGGCGTAGCACCCCTCGAAAGCCTGCAGGTAGGAGGAGATGTAGCGTTCGTCGTTGCCCCAGAGCGTGGCCAGGGTCCCGGGCGGCAGCGGGAGCCCGAGCACGATGTTTCCTTCCGTGCCGGGTTCCACCTCCACGCCAAGGCCATCCACAATGCTGAGCCTGAATCCCGGCATGGGCACGCTGGGCGAACCTGCCTTGATGGGCAGTTCTTCCAGGCCGCGGGGATTGGCGCAGATGGCCCAGCCCGTCTCCGTCTGCCACCAGTGGTCCACCACAGGAACGCCAACCGACCGGGAGGCCCAGTGGAACGTGTCCGTGTCCAGCCGCTCCCCCGCCGTGAAGAGCGTGCGCAGGCTGGAGAGGTCATAGTTCCGCAGCAGGGCTGCCTCAGGGTCGGCCTTCCGGATGGCCCGCAGCGCCGTGGGGGCGGTGAACAGGACGTTGACTCCGTGTTCCTGGATCACGCGCCAAAACGCGCCGGCATCAGGCGTTCCAACCGGTTTGCCCTCATAGAGGACCGTGGTGGCACCGGCAATCAGCGGGCCGTAGACGATGTAGGAGTGCCCCACCACCCAGCCGACATCGGATGCGGTCCACATAACGTCCCCCGGACCGGCGCCGTAGATGTTGTCCATGGTCCAGGCGAGTGCGACGGCGTGGCCCCCGTTGTCCCGCACCACGCCTTTGGGTGCTCCGGTGGTGCCTGAGGTGTAGAGGATGTACAGCGGGTCCGTGGCCGCGACGTCCACGGGCGCGGCAGGTTCCGCAGCGGCCATTTCCGAGTCCCAGTCCTGCCAGCCATGGTCCGCCGCTGTGGCTGCGAAGCCCTCCCGGGCCCGGACGATGACGGGGAGGTCCGGCACTCCCGCCAGCTGGAGGGCTTCCTCGACGGCGGGGAGGTATTCAATCCGGCGGGTGGGCTCGATCCCTCCGGAGGCGGTGACCACCACGGCGGGGACGGCGTCGCGGATGCGTGCCGCGAGCTCTTTCGGGGCAAACCCGCCGAAGACCACCGAATGGACGGCTCCGAGGCGCGCTGTTGCCAGCATGGCGATGGCGGCCTCGGGAATCATCGGCATGTAGATCACGACGCGGTCCCCCTTGCCCACCCCGCTGCGGCGGAGGGCGCCGGCAAAGCGTGCCACCAGCCCGGTGAGTTCCGCGTAGCTGAAGCGCCGGCGGGTGCCGAGCATGGCGGAATCGTAGATGAGCGCATCCTGGTCACCCCGGCCGGCCTCTACGTGGCGGTCCAGGGCGTTGTAGGAGGTGTTGAGGACCCCGTCCGGAAACCAGGTGTAGAGCGGAGCCCGGCTTGCGTCCAGCGCGTGCCGGGGCGGCACCGACCAGGAAACCCTTGCGGCTGCATCGAGCCAAAACTCCCCGGGTTTCCCAAGGCTTGCTTCATACGTTTCGCGATAGCTGCTGGTGACCATGAAAGTGCTTCCCATCCACGACGTTGTGTAGCCGCCATGTTAGCCGGGAGTCCGATGGCGAAACAAGTGTTTTGTATACACAGATACGGCTATTCCAAGTTTTAGCATCCTTTCATTGGCAAACTGGGACCCTCTGTATACACTAGGGGAAGTCCATGACCGAAGGAGGCAGCGATGCGCGCCAGTGACAGGGCCTACGCCGCCCTACGCGACGACATCACAGAATGGCGCCTCCTGCCGGGCACGGTGCTTGCCGAGGTAGAACAGTCCGAACGCCTTGGCGTCTCACGCACTCCACTGCGGGAGGCGCTCAGCCGGCTTACCGCCGAAGGGCTGACGACGACGGCCGGCAGCCGCGGCGTCGTCGTCACCGACGTTTCGCTCGATGACATCGACGAACTCTTCGAGCTCCGCGAAACCCTCGAAAGCAAAGCCGCAGCGCTGGCAGCCGAACGCGGTGATCCCGGCGTTTTCCTCCAGCTCCGCAAGGAGCTCCTCGAAGCCCCGGCCCTCATTGACGGCAGCGACCCCGGCCGGCACGCCTACTACGATCTTGCCGGGCGCCTCGACGCCGCCATCGATGCCGCCGTCTCCAACTCCTACCTGGCGCAGGCCATGCGCGGCCTGCGGGTGCACCTGGTGCGCGTGCGCCGCCTGGCAGCCGACGATGCGCAGCGGCTCACGGCCGCAGCAGCAGAGCACGCAGCCATCGCCGAAGCTATCGCCGCCCGCAACCCCCGGCTGGCCGAAGCCGCCACCATCCTCCACCTGCACCGAAGCCTTACGCACGTCAAGAACACGCACACACCCCACCACAAGGAGCACCATGGTTAAGGAACACCACGTCCGGGTTTACAGGAGCGAGGAAAACCTGCCCCGCGAGGAACAGCTCGCCTACAAGATCGCCAAGGTTGCCACCGACCCCGTCGCGGTAACGCCCGAGGTGGCCGACATGGTGATCAACCGGGTCATCGACAACGCCTCGGTGGCCATCGCCTCCCTGAACCGTGGGCCTATTGTGGCTGCCCGCGCCCAGGCCCTGGCCCACGGCCCCAGTACCGGCGGCCAGGGCGCCAAAGTCTTTGGCATCGGCGAGCGCGTATCACCGGAATGGGCCGCATGGGCCAACGGGGTTGCCGTGCGGGAACTGGATTACCACGACACCTTCCTGGCCGCCGACTACTCACATCCCGGCGACAACATCCCCCCGATCCTGGCCGTTGCCCAGCACACCGGTGCCAGCGGACAGGACCTCATCCGCGGGATCGCCACCGGGTACGAAATCCAGGTGAACCTGGTCAAGGCAATCTGCCTGCACAAGCACAAGATCGACCATGTGGCGCACCTTGGCCCGTCGGCAGCCGCCGGCATCGGCACACTCCTGGGTCTCGACGTCGAGACCATCTTCCAGTCCGTCGGCCAGGCCCTGCACACCACCACGGCCACCAGGCAGTCCCGCAAGGGCGAGATCTCCACCTGGAAGGCGCACGCGCCGGCGTTCGCCGGAAAGATGGCCGTCGAGGCCGCAGACCGCGCCATGCGCGGACAGACCTCTCCGGTGCCCATCTACGAAGGTGAAGACGGCGTCATCGCCTGGATGCTGGACGGCCCGGATGCCTCCTACATGGTGCCGCTGCCGGAGGCCGGGGAAGCAAAGCGCGCCATCCTGGACACCTACACCAAGGAACACTCCGCCGAGTACCAGGCGCAGGCCTGGATCGACCTGGCCCGGAAACTGAACCGTGAACATCCCGAAGCCACGGACCCGGCCAACGTGAAGTCCGTCCTGATCAGGACGAGCCACCACACGCACTACGTCATCGGCTCCGGCGCCAACGATCCGCAGAAGTACGATCCCAAGGCCAGCCGGGAGACGCTGGACCACTCCATCCCCTACATCTTCACGGTGGCCCTGCAGGATGGCGCCTGGCACCACGTGGACTCCTACTCCCCCGAACGTGCCGGGCGGCCGGACACGGTGGACCTGTGGCAGAAGGTCAGCACCGAGGAAGACCCTGAGTGGACCCGCCGCTACCACTCCCTCAACATTGCCGAGAAGGCCTTCGGCGGCTCCGTGGAGATCACCCTGTCGGACGGCACGGTCATCAAGGACGAGATTGCCGTAGCTGATGCCCACCCGCTGGGCGCCCGCCCGTTCGGACGGGAACAATACATCCACAAGTTCCGCACCCTCGCCGCGGGCCTGGTGGAAGAGGCCGAGATCGAACGGTTCCTGGCCGCCGCCGAGCGGCTGCCGGAACTCGCCGCCGGTGAGCTGGACGAGCTGAACATCACCGCCGCCCCCGGCGTCATCGACTTCGCCGCCGCACCCAAGGGACTGTTCTGATGCTGTACTCAAAGACCACTCCCGAACAGAAACGCCTCCGGTTCCGGGAGCTCCTGGCCTCCGGAACCATCCAGCAGTTCCCCGGCGCGTTCAACCCCCTCTCCGCCCGGCTGATCGAGGAGAAGGGCTTCGCCGGGGTCTACATCTCCGGTGCAGTGCTGGCCAACGACCTCGGGCTGCCGGACATCGGACTGACCACCCTCACGGAAGTGGCCACCCGCGCAGGCCAAATCGCCCGCATGACGGACCTGCCCGCCATCGTGGATGCCGACACCGGCTTCGGCGAACCCATGAACGTTGCCCGCACCGTCCAGGAGATCGAGAACGCCGGCCTCGCCGGACTGCACATCGAAGACCAGTTCAACCCCAAGCGCTGCGGCCACCTGGACGGCAAGAACGTGGTGGACCTGGAGACAGCCACGAAGCGCATCCGTGCTGCCGCGGACGCCCGCCGCGACCCGAACTTCCTGATCATGGCCCGCACCGACATCCGTGCCACGGATGGACTGGCGGCGGCACAGGACCGGGCAAAAGCACTCGTGGACGCCGGCGCCGACGCGATTTTCCCCGAAGCAATGGCCACCCTGGACGAGTTCCAGGCCATCCGCGATGCCGTGCACGTGCCCATCCTGGCCAACATGACGGAGTTCGGAAAGAGCGACCTCTTCACCGTGGACCAGCTGGCATCTGTGGGCGTGAACATGGTGATTTATCCGGTCACCCTGCTCCGTAGTGCCATGGGCGCTGCTGAGCGTACGCTGGACTCGATCAAGGCTGAGGGAACGCAGGAGGCGCAGGTTGGCAGCATGCTGACCCGTGCGCGGCTGTACGACCTCGTGGACTACGAGGCCTACAACCGTTTTGACACCGGGGTCTTCAATTTCCAGGTCCCCGGAAAGCACTAAAGGACCACCGCCGGCCGCGGCCGGCATCCGAAAGGCGACAGGAACAAGGGAGTTTCAGCATGGCTGAACAGGACATCAAAAAAGGTCTCGCCGGCGTCGTAGTGGACTACACGTCCGTCTCGAAGGTCAACCCGGACACCAACTCGCTGCTGTACCGTGGCTACCCGGTCCAGGAGCTCGCGGCGCGGTGCAGCTTTGAGGAAGTCGCGTACCTGCTCTGGAACGGGGAGCTGCCCACCGCGGACCAGCTGGCCGAATTCACAGCGCGGGAGCGGGCCGGGCGGGCTTTGGACCCAGTGGTCAAGCAGGTAGTCGATGCCCTGCCCACCAGCGCCCACCCCATGGATGTCTGCCGGACGGCAGCCTCTGTGATGGGTGCCAGGCATCCGCTGACCGGTGATTCGTCGCGGGAAGCCAACATGGCAAAGGCCGTGGACCTGTTCGCAGCGATGCCGGCCGTGGTGGCCTACGACCAGCGCCGGCGGCACGCGGCGGGACGCCCCGTTGAACCGGTAGCGCCCCGGGACGACCTGGGCTACTCGGCCAACTTCCTGTGGATGGCTTTCGGTGAGGAACAGGTGCCGGAAGTGGTGGAGGCCTTCAACGTTTCCATGATCCTTTACGCCGAACACAGCTTTAACGCCTCGACCTTCACGGCACGGGTCATCACCTCCACGCTCTCGGACCTGCACTCAGCGGTCACGGGCGCCATCGGGGCCCTGAAAGGCCCGCTGCATGGCGGCGCGAACGAGGCCGTCATGCACACCTTCGATGAGATCGGCATCCGGCCGGAGGAATCGCTGGAAGAAGCGGCAGCGCGCGCCAAAGCCTGGATGGAGGACGCCCTGGCCCACAAGAAGAAGGTGATGGGGTTCGGACACCGGGTGTACAAGCACGGCGATTCCCGGGTGCCCACCATGAAGGCGGCCCTGGACAAGATGATCGCGCACTACGGCCGGCCTGAACTCCTGGGCCTGTACCAGGGCCTCGAGACTGCCATGGACGAGGCCAAGGCCATCAAGCCCAACCTCGACTATCCGGCGGGGCCCACCTACCACCTCATGGGCTTTGACACCGAGACGTTCACTCCCCTGTTCGTCGCCAGCCGGATCACGGGCTGGACGGCGCACATCATGGAGCAGCTGGACTCCAACTCGCTGATCCGTCCGCTGAGCGAATACGTCGGCCCGGAGGAGCGGCACCTGTCCTAAGGCTGGTGCGGGGCAGGGCGCCCCAGCCGGAAGGCGCGACGGCGGCCAGGTCACCATGAGGGCCCGGCCGCCGTCGTTTTCCCGAAGTTTTCAGAAGAGGAGGCTTTCGGAGGAGGCGACGGCCTCGTTGTCGTTGTCCATGGTCACAACGATGTTGACCTTCCCGCCTTCCAGCACTACCGGCAGCCAGTGGTCGGCATCCTGCCACATCCGCTCTACGGGCAGGGCTGCGGTCTCAAACCAGGCCGGGGCGATCTCAAGGCTTTCGGTGGGCTCGCCGTCCCAGCGCACCGCTGTGAACAGCCTCGTGCGCATGTCCCATTCCGGCTTGGCAGGGAACACGAACCGGATGACCCCGGCGTCCCGAAGGTCCTCGTGGCGGAGCCCGACGTCCGCTTCCTCCCGCACCTCGCGGATCGCTGCCTCCGCGTCGCTCTCGCCCGGTTCCACGTGGCCGCCGATGCCCACGATCTTTCCGCGCCCAAACCCTGTCTTCTTCAGCCCCAGCAGCACCTGGGATACGCCGTCAACCTCGCGGAGCAGGAAGCACAGGGAAACCGCAGCAGCCATGCTCAGCCCAGCGCCCGGGGATGCACGGCGGCGTAGATCTCCCGCAGGGTTTCGGCAGTGACCAGGGTGTACACCTGCGTGGTGGTCACCGAGGCGTGGCCCAGCAGCTCCTGGACCACGCGGACGTCCGCGCCCCCTTCGAGCAGGTGGGTGGCAAAGGAGTGCCGAAGGGTGTGGGGGGAAACGTCCTTGGTGATGTTCGCCTTTTCGGCCGCCGCCTTCAGGATGGTCCAGGCGCTCTGCCGGCTGATCCGGCCGCCGCGGGCGTTCAGGAACAGCGCCGGGGTGCCTTTTCCCTTGGCTGCCAGCAGCGGACGGCCCCGCACCAGATACGCTTCCAGGGCCCTGGCACCGTAGGAGCCGAGGGGCACGAGCCGTTCCTTGGAACCCTTGCCGAAGAGCCGCACGATGGCCGGGCCGGACGCCTCAGCATCCAGGGAGATGTCGTCAACGTCCAGGCCTACGGCCTCGCTGATCCTTGCTCCGGTGGAGTACAGGAACTCAAGGAGGGCGCGGTCGCGCAGCCCTGTTGCCGTGTCCGTTCCCGCCGCTTCGAGGATCCGTGTGACTTCATCCACGCTGATGGCTTTCGGCAGCCGCTTCCCGGGCATGGGCGGGTGGACTTCGCTGGCGGGGTCCGTGGGCGTGAAGCCTTCCAAAGCCCAGAACTTGTGGAGTCCACGGACGGCCACCACGGTCCTGGCGGCGGACCTGACGCCCAGGGTGGAACCGCCGTCGGACCCGTCAGCCAGTGCCCGGACATATCCCGTGACGTGGTGGCGGGTGATGTCCTCCGGGCGCGCGCAGCCCGCCGCCGAGAGGTAGCGGGCATAGCGGGTGAGGTCCCGCCGGTAGGCGGAGAGGGTGTTGGCCGCCAGGCCGCGCTCCACTCCCATGTGCTGCAGGTAGTCGGTGATGCCGCGGTCGATGGCCGTAGGCGGGGCGGGCGGGGCGGCATCCCTGGCCGGCTCTGCACGGGCTGCCTCGGCGGGGACCGGGTCTGCGGAGGCCAGTTCGGTGGAGGGAGGCGGAACCATCAGCGCTGGCTGGGGTGCGCCGGCCAGGGTGCATCGGCCGGCCGAAGCCCCTGGTACCCTCCGGCGCGTGCGGCAGCGGCGGCCAGGATTCCGACGACGGCGGACGGGTTGTGGAGCCGGCCGGCCAGGACGGAGTCCACGGCGTCGTCCAGGCTGATCCAGTGGAACTCGATCTCGGCTTCCTCATCCGTCCGCTCGTGGCGTTCGTGATGGGGTATGTCTGCCAGGTCCCGGGCCAGGTAGATCCTGATGGCCTCGCTGGAGGAGCCCGGGGAATTGAAGAAATCCGCCAGGACGTTCCAGGTACCCGCGGCGAGGTCCGCTTCCTCGGCCAGTTCCCGGGCGGCCCCCACCACGAAGTCCTCACCCTCAACGTCCAGCAGGCCGGCGGGGATCTCCCAAAGATCCATGCCCACCGGATGGCGGTACTGCCTGAGGAGGAGGATCTCCCCGGCGGCGTTCATGGGCAGGACGGCCACCGCGCCGGGGTGGTCGATGTAGTCGCGGGTAAGTGCCTCTCCGGTTTCCTGCAGCTGGAAGCTGTCGCTGACCACGTCCCAGATCCGGCCTTCGTAGACCTTCTCGGTAGACAAAAGACGGCGCGGGCTCGGTGCATCCGAAACCTGCTTCGCAGCAGGGGTGGCTTCAGGTGTACCGGGCATCGCGCCGTCCTTTTTCTGTTGGAACTACTTAGCGGCTACCGTACCGGACTGCAGGGCGTCGGCAGCGCCGGCATCCGCGGTGGCGGCCGTGTCGGGGCCCCCCTGGTGCTTCAGGGCTGCCTTGACCAGGCCGGCGAACAGCGGGTGCGGCCGGGTGGGGCGTGAGCTCAGCTCGGGGTGAGCCTGGGTGGCCACGTAGTACGGGTGGACGTCCGCAGGCAGTTCGACGAATTCAACGAGCTTGCCGTCCGGGGACGTGCCGGAGAACACCAGGCCTTCGGCTGCGATCTGGTCGCGGTACTTGTTGTTGACCTCGTAGCGGTGGCGGTGGCGTTCGCTGACGGTGGTCTTGCCGTACGTCTCAGCGATGACGGATCCGGGGTCGAGCTTTGCTTCGTAGAGGCCCAGGCGCATGGTGCCGCCGAGGTCGCCGCGGCCTTCGACGAACTCCAGCTGCTCTTCCATGGTGGCAATGACCGGGTACTTGGAGTCGGGCTCGAATTCGCTGGACGAGGCACCTTCGAGCCCCACCACGTTGCGGGCGTATTCGATGACCATGCACTGCAGGCCCAGGCAGAGTCCCAGGACCGGCAGCTTGGTTTCGCGGGCGAACTTCAGGGCGCCGAGCTTGCCTTCAAGTCCGCGGATGCCGAAGCCGCCCGGAACGCAGATGGCGTCGACGCCGTCGAGCGCCTTGACGGCGCCCTCGCGGGTTTCGCACTCGTCCGAGGGAACCCAGCGGATCTTGACCTTGGTGTCGTTGGCAAAGCCGCCGGCACGCAGGGCCTCGGTCACCGACAGGTAGGCGTCGGGAAGGTCGATGTACTTGCCCACCAGCGCGATCTCGACCTCGTGCTTGGGGTTGTGCACGGCCTCGAGGAGCTTGTCCCAGCTTGTCCAGTCCACGTCCTTGAAGGGCACGTCCAGGGCACGCACGATGTAGGAGTCCAGGCCCTGCGTGTGGAGGGTCTTGGGGATGTCGTAGATGCTGGGGGCATCGGCGGCGTTCACCACGGCATCGATATCGACGTCGCACATCCGGCCGATCTTTTCCCGCATGGCTTCGGGCACTTCGCGGTCCGAGCGGATAACGATCGCCTCAGGCTGGATACCGATGGACCGCAGGGCTGCCACGGAGTGCTGGGTTGGCTTGGTCTTCAGCTCCTGGGACGGCCCGATGTAGGGGACCAGGGAGACGTGGAGGAAGAACACGTTGGTGCGGCCGATGTCCTGGCGCACCTGGCGGGCCGATTCGAGGAACGGCTGGGATTCGATGTCGCCCACGGTGCCGCCAATTTCGGTGATGATAACGTCCGGGGCATTCTTGCCCTCGGCCGGCAGGCGCATGCGGCGCTTGATCTCATCGGTGATGTGCGGGATGACCTGGACGGTGTCGCCGAGGTACTCGCCGCGGCGTTCCTTCGCGATGACAGTTGAGTACACCTGCCCCGTGGTCACATTCGCTGAACCTTCCAGGTTTTCGTCCAGGAAGCGCTCGTAGTGTCCGATATCCAGGTCCGTCTCGGCGCCGTCGTCGGTGACGAAGACCTCGCCGTGCTGGAAGGGGTTCATGGTGCCCGGATCCACGTTCAGGTACGGATCGAGCTTCTGCATGGTCACAGACAGGCCGCGTGCGCGCAGGAGGTGACCGAGGCTGGATGCCGTCAGTCCCTTACCGAGCGAGGACGCCACACCACCGGTTACGAAGATGTGTTTGGTCGTCTTGGATGAGCCCGGGAACCGGGAATTTACACGGGAATTTGATCGCTGCACCACGGAATTCGAGCCTATCATCATTTGAGCCTTCCACGGATCGCCGGCACTGTTCCCCAAACGTCCAAGTTTGCCCCTGTGCCGGCCGCCGATCAAGGGGCGGCCCGCCCGCGGAGCCCCGGCCGAATCCGCCCTCAGGCCCCCTGGGGCAGGAGTTTTGCGTCGTCCAGCAGTTCCTGGGCGTGCGCCTGCGCCGACTCCGAATCCTCCTGGCCGGCCAGCATGCGGGCCAGTTCGCGGACCCTTTCGGGGCCGTCGAGGAGGCGGACATCACTGGATGTGAACCCGGTGGCGGTTCCGCCGTCGGCTCCCCGGACGGAAGTCTTGGTGACGGTGATGTGCTGGTCCGCGAAAGCGGCCACCTGCGGCAGGTGGGTGACTACCAGCACCTGGACGTGGCGGGCCAGCATGGCGAGCCTGCGGCCGATTTCGACGGCGGCGCGGCCGCCCACGCCGGCGTCCACCTCGTCGAAGACGAACGTCGGGACCGGGTCCACGGCTGCCAGCACCACTTCGATGGCGAGCATGACGCGGGACAGTTCACCGCCGGAGGCGCCCTTGCCGAGGGGCCGGGCGGGGGCCCCGGAGTGCGGCTGCAGCAGGAAGCTGATCTCGTCCGCGCCGTGCGGCCCGAGCTGGCCACCGGGCTCGAGGTTGATGACCAGCGTGGCATCAGCCATGGCCAGCGCCTTAAGTTCCGCGCTGACCCGGGCCGAGAGGTCCTTCGCTGCCTTGGCCCTGATCCTGCTGATGGCCGCGGCCTGCTTCTTCAGGTCTGCCTCCGCCTGGACCACTTCGGCGTCCAGCTTTTCGATCCGGGTGGAATCGTCCTGCAGTTCATCGAAGCGCACGCGGGCGTTCTCCGCCCAGACCAACACCTCGTCGATGGTGGGAGCGTATTTGCGGACCAGTTTGGCCAGCACGGCCCGGCGGTCCTCGATCTCCGCGAGCCGTTCGGGTCCTTCCGTGTCCAGCCCGGCCTGGTAGCTGGCCAGCTCGGTGGCGATGTCGTTCAGCAGGAAGCCCACCTCGGCCAGCCGCGAGGCGGCGGACCCCAGCTCGGCGTCGTGCTCGGCCACGTGTTCCAGCGTCCGTTTGGCAGCGTCAACGAGGGTGGTGGCGTCCCCCTCTTCACCGAAGTCCTCGGCGATGAGCGCCTGGTGGGCCGTGCTCGCGGCGATGCGAAGCTCCTCGACGTTGGCAAGTTTCACCGCTTCGGCTTTGAGGACTTCGTCCTCCCCCGGCTGCGGATCAACCTCATCGATTTCGGCGAGGGCGCTTTGCAGGGATTCGGCCTCACGCAGCCTGTCACGCGCAGCGCTGCGGAGGCCGTCCAGCTCGGCCTGGCTGGACTTCCAGTGGTTGTAGAGGTCCTGGTAGGCGGCCAGCGGAGCGGCCAGTGCTTCACCGGCGAACTTGTCCAGGGCGCCCCGCTGGGCGGCCGCTCCCTTGAGCCGGATCTGGTCCGACTGGCCGTGGACCACCACAAGGGTCTCGCCGATTTCGGCCAGGACACCCACCGGCGCGGCCCTGCCGCCCAGGAAGGCACGGCTGCGGCCGTCGGAGCCAAGGCGACGGGCAAGGATCAGCTCCGCGCCGCCGTCGACCTCTTCCGTATCCGCCCCCGCCTCCAATGCCCTGGCAATCGCGGGGTGGCCGGCGTCGAGCTTCAGCACGGCCTCGGCCGTGGCGCTCTTTGCGCCGCTCCTGACGGCTCCGGCATCGGAACGCGCGCCCAGGAGCAGGCCGACGGCGGTGACCACCATGGTCTTGCCGGCGCCGGTCTCGCCGGTCACCACGCTCAGGCCCGGCCCCAGCGGCAGCGTTGCGTCAGTGATGACGCCAAGATCGCGGATTCTCAGTTCTTCAAGCATGGCTTCACTTTGCGGTGGACGGATCGGAGTCAATGTCGGGCTGGCCGGCCGGCGGCACCTGGAGCGGCGGCATGGGCCGCGGTGTCCGGACGACGGGTATGGGGCCGGTGTGGATGGCGTCCGCCTTGGGCACAGGTCCCCGCCAGCCGTGGATCGGAAGCTCGAACTTGCGGACCAGGCGGGCCGAAAACGGCGTCTGGTGGGTGCGGGCGAGCCTCACGGGGGTTGCTGATTTGGTGACTTCCACCCTGGCACCGGGCGGCAGGTCCACGGACCGCCTGCCATCACACCACAGGACGCCCTGGGCATCCGTCCGGCCCAGGACCTCAACAGCCAGCCTGGAACGCGGCGAGACCACCAGCGGTTTGGCGAAGAGTGCGTGGGCGCTGATGGGGACGATGACCAGTGCCTCCACTTCGGGCCACACCACGGGCCCGCCGGCCGAAAAACCATAGGCCGTGGAGCCGGTGGGGGTGGCCAGGACGATGCCGTCGCAGCCAAAGGAGGTGAGGGGACGTTCGTCCACTTCGGTCACGACCTCAAGCATGCGTTCGCGGTTGGCCTTCTCGATGGCCGCTTCGTTCAGCGCCCACGTGTGCCAGATCTTCTGGCCGCGGACCCACACCTGGACGTCAATGGTCATCCGCTCTTCCACCGTGTACTCGCGGCTGGCGATCCACTCGACGGTCTGGGCAAGGTCCGCCCGCTCGCTTTCGGCAAGGAAGCCCACATGGCCAAGGTTGACGCCCAGCAGCGGCACGTCCACCTCCCGGACCAGTTCAGCTGCGCGCAGGATGGTGCCGTCGCCGCCAAGGACCATCACCAGTTCAACATCCGGCAGCTGGACATGGTCGTGGAGGACCTCCACGGGCTGGGCCAGGTGTCCGAAGAACCGTTCCATGTCTGCAAGTTCGGATTCCTGCATGACCGGCACGATGCCCGAGGCGTGCAGGAGGGCGCACGCCTCCCAGGCGGCCTTCAGCGAGTCCTCGCGGCCGGTATGGGCGAGGACCAGTACACGCCTGCTCATCAGGTTCCGCTCTCTAGTGGTTCGGCCAGATTCGTCCGAGCAAGGCAGCAGCCGCTGCCTCCCGCTCTTCGATCTTAGGCAAGTCTTGGCTGATCCTGCGTTTTATCCACAGGAAGTATTCAACGTTTCCGTCCTGGCCCGGCAGCGGACTGACCGCCAGGCCGCAGAGGTCCAGCCCGGCGTCGAGCGCTGCCCTGGCCACTTTCTCCACCGCCAGGCGGCGTTCCCGCTCGGAGGTGACAACCCCTGTCCGTCCCAGCCGGTCCCTGCCGATCTCGAACTGCGGCTTCACCATCAGCACCAGGTCCCCGCCGGGTTCGGTGCACAGTGCCAGCGTCTGGACCACCAGGGTGAGGGAGATGAAGGACAGGTCTGCCACGGTGAGTTCCGCGGCGCCCCCGATGTCCGCGGGCGACATGTACCTGACGTTCAATCCCTCGTGGACGTCCACGCGGGGATCTTCCCGCAGCCGCTGCACCAGCTGGCCGTGCCCGACGTCGACTGCCACCACGTGTGCGGCACCGCGCCGCAGCAGGACGTCGGTGAAGCCGCCGGTGGAGGCACCGGCGTCGAGGCACCTTTTGCCGTCCGGTGTGATGCCGGGAAAAGCGTCAAGCGCGCCGGCAAGTTTATGTCCGGCCCGGCTCACGTAGGTGTCCCGCTCGTCATGTTCGACGTCCAGGGGCCTGTCCTCGTCCACCTGGAGGGACGCCTTGGCCAGGACCTGTCCTGCTGACGTGACTTTGCCTTCGGCAATCAAGGCGGCTGCGTGCGTCCGGGACCTTGCAAGCCCCCGGGCCACCAAAGCCTGATCGAGGCGTACCGGCATCAGGCGGCACCGTCCGTCGGATCCGCGCTCGTGGGCGCGCTGTTGCCGGGAACGCTGTTCAGCGCGGCCAGCAGTTCGTCGTGGAGTTCGTTGTAGACGTTTTCGTGGTCGGACACCGGGACCTGCGGCAGTGCCTCCAGCCGGGCCAGCGCCTGTGCCACCACGGGGTCCGTCACTCCCGCATCGCTGATGCCGGGCCAGTCCGGGGTTGGCTGGGCTGCTGCGGATTCCGGTTCGGTCAGCTCAGTCATTCCACCAGTCTAGTGATCCAGCCACACCAGCTCGGGAGCCTGCGGGGTGGAGGCGTCTGGCGTCGCCGCCCACCACGCTGCACACGCGGCGCGCCAGGAGTCCAGGTTGTCCTGGCTGCCAATGATGCCCACCGCACCGTTCGCCACCCGCGCTGTGGCTGTGCCGCAGGCGTACGTGCCGTCGTGGTGCGTCACGTCAGGGTACGGCCGGTGCAGGTCCGCCAGGTTGCTGATGATGTAGTCCGGGCGTTCGGCGGCGCGGGCGGCCAGGATGGTCTGGCGGGTGTCGACGCCGGTCAGTACCGCCACGGTGGCGAAGCCGGCGTTGTTTCCGCCCAGGATGTCGGTGTCCAGCCGGTCCCCCACCACCAGCGGGCGTTCTGCCCCGAGCCGCTTGGCTGCGGAGTGGAAGAGCGGCGCTTCGGGTTTGCCGGCCACGCGGGGTGTCTGCCCTGTTGCGGCTGCCACCGCCGAGACCAGTGTGCCGTTTCCGGGCGCGATGCCGCGGGCCTGCGGTATGGACATGTCCGTGTTGGTGGCCACCCACAAGGCTCCGGCGTTCACCACGTACGTGGCTTCGGCAAGGTCTTTCCATCCGATCTCGGGGTTGAAGCCCTGGACAACCGCCACCGGCCCCTCGTCCTGGCTGTACACGGGGGCAAGCCCGACGAGTTCGATTTCGGCGGCGAGGGCAGGGCTTCCCGTGATGAGCACCCGGGAGCCGGGAGCCAGCAGGGACGCGAGCAGGTCCGCGGCGGCCTGTGAGGAGCTCACCACCTGGTTGTCTTCGGCGGGCGCCCCGAGCTCGCGGAGGTGGGCAGCAACCTGGCCCGGGGAGCGCGACGCGTTGTTGGTCACGTATCCCAGGCCTACGCCGATGCCGGAGAGCTGCTTCAGCGACTCAATGGCACCCGGAATGGCGTGCGGACCGGCGTAAACCACGCCGTCCAGGTCGGCCAGGAGGGCATCGAACAGGGAAATCAGGGGAACGTCGGCCATTCGTCAGTCTTCCCGGCGGTCCTGCTGGTCCTGGTCCCCCGCAGCGGACGAATCGTCGTGTTCGTCGGCAGCGCCGCTTTCCGGGGCTTCAGGGGACTCCAGCTCGTCCTGTTCCACCGAATCCTGGTCCGATTCGGCGTCGTCGGAAATAAAGTAGTCAGCTTCCTGGTCATCGATGCTGGCGTCCTGCGGATCTGCAGCGTGGGCGGGCGCGGCTGGGGCGCCGGCGTTGGATGCTGCTTTGGGGGCAGCGTCGGATGCCTGTGATGCACGGTCGAGCAGGCGGCGGCGCTCTGCTTCCTCCTTTGCCTCCTCCTCCTCGTCCCAGCCGAGGTCAATGATGTCGGGCTCTTCGTCTACGCCCTGGCCCAGCGCGTTTTCGGCAACCACGGCCTGCTTCCGCCACTTCTCGGCCTCATCATCGCGGCCAACGCCGGCGAGGGCGTCAGCATACGCACGGAACAGCCGGGGGCTGTAGGAGAACGCCCGGTTGATGTCCAGCTGCGGGATCTCGAGTTCGGCTACTGCGGCGTCCAGCTGTCCCAGGTCGGTCCTGGCACCTGCTGCCACAATGGCGAGTTCTGCTTTGCCGGGCGCATCCAGGTCCTGGGCTTCCTCGGACCGAGCCACGTCAAGGGCGCGGTCAGGGCGTCCCAGTCCACGCTCGCAGTCAGCCATGATCGGAAGGTGGACGTTGGAACCGCTGATGCGGCGGTAGGTGCGGAATTCGCGGAGGGCTTCGCCGTAATGGCCTGCGGCGTAGGCGGTCAGGCCCACGG
Source organism: Pseudarthrobacter scleromae (assembly GCF_014644515.1). Taxonomy (NCBI): domain Bacteria; kingdom Bacillati; phylum Actinomycetota; class Actinomycetes; order Micrococcales; family Micrococcaceae; genus Pseudarthrobacter; species Pseudarthrobacter scleromae. Next base: position 133,688 of record NZ_BMKV01000008.1, read on the forward strand.
CTTCGCGGACGGCGGCCAGCCTGCCGCCGCGGCGGCTTGCAGCAAGGGCGTGCTGGAAGGCGAGCTCCGGTTCTTCATCGATGAGCCGGCCGGCCATCACAAGGTGGCGGGCAACCCATTCCGCGCTCTTTGCTTCAAGTGTCTTGATCTGGTGCTGGGTGGCGCGGTCGAGTTCCTTGCCCGTGACGTCCTCATCGATCTGCGGAGACCTCTCCCGGTCAGGACGGTTCGCGCTGCGGAGGTCGCGGACGTTGGGTTCGCGAACGGGGCGGTCTTCCTGACGGTCCCGGCCAAAGGTACGGGGACCTGCGTCTCCCCGGCTGGGGCCACGATCGAAATTGCGCGGTGCGCGGTCCTGGCGGTCGCCACGGCCGGGACGGTCGCTGCGGTCACCGAACGGCTTCCGGTTCTCTCCCCCGCCGAAACCGCGGCGGTCTCCCTCGCCGTCACGGCGCGGACGATCACCGAACGGCTTCTGGTCTCGATCGCCATACGGCTTGCGGTCACGGTGACCGAAGGGCTTGCGGTCACGGTCACCGAAGGGCTTGCGGTCACGGTCACCGAAGGGCTTCCGCTCCCCGCCACCGAAACCGCGGCGGTCTCCCTCGCCGTCACGACGCGGACGATCACCGAACGGCTTCTGGTCTCGATCGCCATACGGCTTGCGGTCACCGAACGGCTTGCGCTCCCCGCCACCGAACGGCTTGCGCTCCCCGCCACCGAACCCGCGGCGGTCCCCTTCGCCGTCACGGCGCGGACGGTCACCAAAGGGCTTCTGGTCACGATCGCCATACGGCTTGCGGTCACGGTCACCGAAGGGCTTCCGCTCCCCGCCACCGAACCCGCGGCGGTCCCCTTCGCCGTCACGACGCGGACGGTCACCAAAGGGCTTCTGGTCACGATCGCCATACGGCTTGCGGTCACGGTCGCCAAAAGGCTTCCGCTCCCCGCCACCGGGAGGACGTCCGGAGGACTCGCCGCCGTCGCGGTTGCCGCGGGAGCGGAAACCCCTGGGGTCACCGCCCGAATTGTTGTTGCCCCGGAATCCGCCGCGGTCATTTCCGCCGCGGTTGCCCCCGTTGTGCTCAGCCATGTGGATTCCTCCTGTTATGAGCTGACCACTGGCGCAACTGCAGCCGCTCGTATCCGTGTTTCGTTTCCTACGCAACCCGAAATCAAGCGCTTCGAAGTCCGTACATCTTCATCAATTCTAGAGGAGCCGCCCCGCAGAGCAGCACGGGTGAAGCCCAGTACGCCGCATCGTGGGAATATTCACACGCTCTCTCACTTGATGCGGGGTTTCCTGTGACGCTCTCTCACTCGATGCCGGGTTGCGGCCGTTTCTTGCCGGCAGAAGGTGGGAGAGGATCCCCCGGGGAAGCGCTATCAAGTGCGAGAGGATCGCCCGGGTGCCTGCATTAAGTGGGAGAGGGTCGCTGGATGGCCGGCGTTAAGTGGTGGAGGGTTCGTCCGGGTGCCTGTATCAGGTGCGGGGGGCAGTGTTGGTGGTGGGTGTTAAATGTGGGAGGCCCCAACCATTAGTGGTTGGGGCCTCGACCCTTTAGTGTGTGTCCGGCGGTGACCTACTCTCCCACACCCTCCCGGGTGCAGTACCATCGGCGCTGTGGG
>NZ_BMKV01000009.1:0-96494 GCF_014644515.1 Pseudarthrobacter scleromae
AACACTGCCCCCCGCACCTGATACAGGCACCCGGACGAACCCTCCACCACCTAACGCAGGCACCCGGGGCACCCTCTCCCACCCACCCCAGGGAAACAGGCACCATTAGGCCCGGGAAAACATCCGGGAAACCCCGCACCCGGTGAGAGAGCGTCACAGGAAACCCCGCATCAAGTGAGAGAGCGTCACAGGAAACCCCGCATCAAGTGAGAGAGCGTCACAGGGGGAGGGGCGGTAAAGTTGGCCATCATGGACAGCCTCTTCAGCCACCAACACGAACCGTCCGGGGGTGACGGCCACGCCGCTTTCGGGATCCTGGAACCCGTGGTTCACACGGTGGTAGTCCCGGGAAGCGTCGCGCACGCATTTACCGGCTTCACAGACCACACCCACCTCTGGTGGCCACTGGAATCGCACGGCGTCTATGGGGCTGGCTCTTACGTGGAGTTCGAGGAGAACCTCATCCTTGAGACGGCGGACGACGGCCGGACCAGCATCTGGGGAACGCTGGATGACTGGCAGCCTCCGTTGTCATTCCACGCCACCTGGCATCCCGGTACCACGGCGCTGTGGTCCACGGAGCTCCTGGTGGCCTTCCGTGCAGTCCCGGAAGGAACCGAGGTGCGCGTGTTCCATGACGGCTGGGAGGGTTCTGAAGAACCGGCCGCCACGCGTGCCAAGTACGCCGATGCCTGGCCCGCGATCCTTGCCAGGTACGCCCGTTTCATGGGCGCTGCCTGAGCCTGTCTTCACGCTGCGGACGCGCCCCTGCCCGGGCATCCGCCAGCCGGTTGCGCTGGGCTTCCCCCTTTAGACTGGGGAGAATCCGCAACGACGTATGGAGGCCAGGTTGGGTAGCGTAGTTGACGAGCTGGAGAGGATCCTGGCACCCGGGCAGGTGGACGCAGGGGAGGCTGCCCTCCGCCGGTATGCCGTTGACCAAGCCCCCGTGATCGACTTTCAGCTGCCGCTGGCTGTTGTCTTCCCGCAGTCAGTGGCCGATGTCCAGGCTGTTGTCCGCGCCTGCGCCGGCACCGGCGTAGCTATCGTGGCGCGCGGCGCGGGCACTGGTGTGTCCGGCGGGGCCCACGCCACGAAGAACTGCATTGTCCTGTCCCTGGAGCGCATGGACCGCATCCTCGCGCTCAACCCCGACGACGAAACGGCCGTGGTGGAGCCGGGCGTCGTGAATGCCGTCCTCAATGACGCAGCCGCGGCTCATCAGCTCATGTACGCTCCCGATCCCGCCAGCTTCCGTACGTCAACGATCGGCGGGAACGTGGCCACCAACGCCGGCGGGCTGCGCTGCGCTAAATACGGGGTCACCCGGGACTCCGTCCTGGCACTGGACGTGGTGCTCGCGGACGGCTCGCTCATCCATACAGGCCATCAAACGTTCAAGGGCGTAGCCGGCTACGATCTCACCGGGCTTTTTGTAGGCTCCGAAGGGACGCTAGGCATAGTGGTCGGAGTTACCGTCCGCTTGAAGTACCTTCCCCGCGACGTGCATACCGTCGCAGCGTTCTACCCCGACTTCCGCCAGGCCGCCGCAGGCGTCCTGGCAGTGGGAAGGGCACGGGTCCAGCCAGCCATCATGGAACTGCTCGACGGCGGCACGCTGGCCCAGCTCGATGACATCCACGGATCCGACCTCACGGCCCGGGGCCGCGCTCTGCTCCTCATCCAGACCGACGGGTTCGGCGCAGCCGCCGAGGCGGAGGTGGTCCGTGATGTGCTGCTGGCGGGCGGCGCGGCCGTCACCACTGAAGCCAGCGCGGAGGCTGAACGGCTGGTGGAGCTCCGGCGCCACAGCCGGGGAGTGGAGGTCGACGACGAATACCGCGTGGGCGAGGACGTCGCCGTTCCCCGTTCCCGGCTTGTGGACTATGTTGCAGCTTTGGATGCCATGGCGTCGGACTACGGGGTGCACCTCAAAGTTGTAGCCCACGCGGGGGACGGCAACCTGCATCCCACCTTCTGGATCGACCGTACGGGCGGCACGGTGGACGCCGGTGCCCTGGAACGCCTCCAGCGGGTCCTGGACGAGTCCATCACCGCCGCGCTGGCCATGGGCGGCACCATCACCGGCGAACACGGGGTGGGGCAGTACAAGCTGCGCTGGCTGGGCCAGGAACAGCCGGAGCCGGTCCGCGAGATCCAGCGGAGGATCAAGGAACTGTTTGATCCTGAGGGAATCCTTAACCCGGGAAAGGCGATCTGACCCTAGTCGTCCGAATCCGGGTATTCGTCAATCGACTCATCGTCGCCGTAGCGGGACTCTTCCGTTTCCACCTCGAGGATCTTCAGCATGCCCGTGTCCGGGTTCAGCATGATCGCGGCTTCATCACGGCGGTGGCGCAGGATGGAGTCAATGTAGGACTGTACGGCCTCCGCCAGCGGAATGTGCCGCTCCTGCTTCTCCGACATGTACCAGCGGTGCTCCAGGACCTCATGCACCACCTCTGCCGGTTCCAGCTTGCCGGACAAGTCCCGTGGGATGGACCTGACGATCGGCTCGAAGATCTGGCTGACCCAGAGGTGGGCGCTGTATTCCTCATCCATGTTCGGGTTGTTGTCCGCACGGAAGGAGTCCATGTCGTTCAGCAGCCGGCGCGCCTGGTTCTCCTGCGCGTCGATGCCCGTGAGGCGCAGCAGCCGCCGCTGGTGGTGCCCGGCGTCCACCACCTTGGGCTGCAGCTGGATAGTGGACCCGTTCTGGGTGGTCTTGATGGCGTATTCCTCGACGTCAAAGCCAAGTTCGTTAAGCCGCCGGATCCTTGCACTCACGCGCCAGCGCTCACCGAGTTCGAAGGACTCCTTCTCTGTGAGTTCCGCCCAGAGCCGGCGGTAGCTGTCCATGATGAGCTCGCTGGTGGCCACGGGGTCCACCTTTTCCTCGATCAGCCCGCCGTCGAGCAGGTCCATCAGTTCACCGGCAATGTTCACCCGTGCAATCTCAAGGTCGTATTCGCGCTGGCCCGTGGACAGGTCCGGGTAGAGCTCGCCGGTCTCTGCGTCCACAAGGTATGCAGCGAAGGCGCCTGCGTCGCGCCGGAACAGGGTATTGGAGAGGGACACATCGCCCCAGTAGAAGCCGATGAGGTGCAGCCGCACCAGGAGCAGTGCCTGGGCGTCGATGAGGCGCGTCAGGGTGTCCTTGCGGAGCATCTGGGAGAACAGGGCACGGTACGGCATGGAAAACTTCAGGTGCCTGGTGACGAGTACCGGGTTCAGCGGGCGTCCGTCCAGGGTGGTGCGTCCGGTGATGACGGCGACGGGCTCCACGCAGGGGACGTCCAGGCGGGCCAGCTTCCGGAGCATGTGGTATTCGTGGCGGGCCACGTGCTCGGAGGTTTCCTTGATGGCGATCACGGAGCCGCCGAGGTGGGCGAACCGCACGATGTGGCGGGAGATGCCGCGGGGGAGGGCCGCCAGGTTTTCCGCCGGCCAGTCCTCCAGGGCGATGTGCCAGGGAAGGTCGAGCAGCTCGGGATCGGCAGCAGCCGCCGTGATGTTCAGGGAGCTGGAGACCGAGGCTGCCTTGCCGTCATCGGCGCTGGCGGCAACAAACCGCGGCAGTTTGCCGATCTGCGCGTAGTCGGTGGGTTCGTCGTGCCACTGGGCGCTGTATTCCTCGGTCATGGGGTCAATTCTTCCGTACATAGGGGCGGCCAGCTAATTCTTTTGCCTGCGCGGTTAAAGGCCGACGGCGGCCCGCACCGTTTCGAAGGGTGCGGGCCGCCGTGGGTGTGCCAGTGCCGGTGGGTGGGCCCACGCCGGCAGGGTTCCCTAACCGAAGCGAAGCGAGGTTAGGGTGCCGGTGGGGACTAGTCGCCCAGGCGCAGGCCGGTCTTGGTGTCGAACAGGTGCACGTGGCCCGACTGCGGCCGGACGTAGATGACCTCGCCCTTCATCGGAGGGCGGCGGCCGTCGACACGTGCCACGATGTCGTGGTCCTTGCCGTCAAGGGTGGTGTGGCCGTAGACGTAGGCGTCGGCGCCGAGCTCTTCGACGACGTCGACCTCAACCTTAAGGCCTTCGCCCTGCGGAGCGGTTTCGAGGTCTTCCGGACGGCTTCCGAGGGTAACCGTGGAGCCGTGCGCCTCTTCCAGGACGTTGCGCGGCACCGGGTACACCGTTCCACCGAACTGGACGCCGCCGTCGACGACGGGGAGTTCGAGCAGGTTCATGGCGGGGGAGCCGATGAAGCCGGCAACGAAGACGTTCTTGGGCTTGTCGTACAGGTTGCGCGGGGTGTCAACCTGCATCAGCAGGCCGTCCTTCAGCACAGCAACGCGGTCACCCATGGTCATGGCCTCGACCTGGTCGTGGGTCACGTAGACGGTGGTGACGCCCAGGCGGCGGGTCAGCGAGGCGATCTGGGTACGGGTCTGGACGCGGAGCTTGGCGTCCAGGTTGGAGAGCGGCTCATCCATGAGGAAGACCTGCGGGTTACGCACGATGGCGCGGCCCATGGCGACACGCTGGCGCTGGCCGCCGGAGAGTGCCTTCGGCTTGCGGTCCAGGTACTGCTCAAGATCAAGAAGCTTGGCTGCTTCGCGGACGCGCTCGGCGCGCTCTTCCTTGGAGACGCCTGCGATCTTCAGGGCGAAGCCCATGTTGTCGGCCACAGTCATGTGCGGGTACAGCGCGTAGTTCTGGAAAACCATCGCGATGTCGCGGTCCTTCGGCGGAACGTCGGTGACGTCGCGGTCGCCAATCAGGATTCGGCCGGCGTTGACGTCCTCAAGGCCTGCGAGCATGCGCAGGGAGGTGGACTTACCGCAACCGGAGGGTCCAACGAGGACCAGGAATTCGCCATCGGCGATGTCGATGTTGAGCTTATCGACGGCGGGCTTATCTGTGCCCGGGTACAGACGCGTAGCGTTATCAAAAGTAACTGTAGCCACAGTTATCAATCCCTTCACCGGCAGGTACGTGCCGGACGATCCGTTGTGAATGGTTCATGTTTGTTCAGTTATGTGATGCTGGCCAATTCCGCCGAGGCGGAGGAGCGCTGAGTGACGCCGCACGGTTCTTGTGCGCCACATCACAAGCAAGAGTATGTCAGATGTTCTACTAATGGTTGCAAATGTTACGGACGTCACACGTGAGCTTGCACAACCTCCGTGCGCTGCCTCACTCGTCGGCTGTCCCTGGAGTTTCCTCTGCGACGGCGATGCTTCGCTGCTGAAGCAGGACCTCCAGCAGTTCCGCCACATGGACCGGCGCCTCTACCCTGTATTGGGCCTGGGTAAAGTCGAGGCCCACTTTGACGCCGACGTCCCCTGGCTCCAGCCGCGCCAGTGCATCCTCGTCCGTGGTGTCGTCGCCGGCGAACAGGACCCCCGTGGCGCCGGTGATCTGCCGCAGGAAGGTGACTCCCTCGCCCTTGGAGGCATTGACGACAGAGGTCTCAAGGACCCTTTTGCCGTCCTTGAGGAACACCCCTTTCCGTTCCTGCAGCACGGAACGCGCAGCTGCCACGGCATCGTCGGCGACGTCGTCGGGGGCGAGGCGGGTGTGCAGCACCACCCCGGCCGGCTTGTCCTCGAGCATGGTGCCGGGTGCTTCCTTGACGATGTCCTCCAAGACGGCGCGCACCTCGGCAAGGAGCGCTTTTTGCTCGGGTTCGAGCGTCAGCCCGGTGGATCCAGGGCCCAGCCATGCCTCTGCTCCGTGGCTGCCAATGAGGAGGGTGTTCACCGGAGGGGACGCGACGGCGCGCAGGCTGGCGAGGGCGCGCCCGGAGATGAGTGCCGTCGTCGTTCGTGGAAGTACGGCCAGCCCGGCGAAAGCCGCTGCGGAGCGCGGCAGGGGCCGGGCGTCGTCCGCGTGGCCGACGATAGGCGCCATGGTTCCGTCGAAGTCCATGGCCACCAGCAGGTGCTCGGTCCCGGCGATCTCCCGGATGGCCTCCCGAAGTTCAGGAGTCAGCGCGAGCTTGTCCTTCGCGTGGCGGGCATCAGGAGTCATCGCGGACCACCTTTTCGTTGAGCGCGTGGAGGAAGTCGGCAGACCAGTGGTCCACATCGTGTTCGAGGATCTGCTTGCGCATGGCCCGCATCCGGCGGCCGGCTTCCCTCGGCTGCATCTCCACGGCGCGCATGATGGCGCCCTTGAGCCCGTCGATGTCGTGGGGATTCATCAGCAGGGCCTGCTTCAGTTGGTCGGCTGCGCCGGCGAACTCACTCAGGACCAGGGCGCCGTCGTTGTTGGTTCGTGCCGTGACGTACTCCTTGGCGACGAGGTTCATACCGTCCCGGAGGGCCGTCACCAGCATGACGTCGGCGGCGAGGTACAGGGCCACCATCTCCTCAACGGGGTAGCTGTGGTGCAGGTAGCGGACGGCAGTATTCTCGATGGTGTCGTAGGTGCCGTTGATATGGCCCACGGTGCCCTCCACCTCCTCGCGCAGGAGCCGGTACTGCTCAACGCGTTCGCGGCTGGGGCTGGCTACCTGGATCAGGGTGGCGTCACCGACAGAAAGCTTGCCGTCCGCCAGGAGCTCCTCGAAGGCCTTGAGGCGGTGCCGGATGCCCTTGGTGTAGTCCAGCCGGTCCACGCCGAGCAGGATGGTTTTGGGGTTGCCAAGGTCCTGGCGGATCTGGCGTGCCCGCTCAACGATTTCCGGGGTGGCGGCCAGCTCGCTGATATGCCGCACATCGATGGAAATGGGGAAGGCCTGGGCCCGGGCAATGTGGGTGATTTTACCGTCCGGACCCTTGACGTGCACCTGCTGCTGCTTGACGCTGGCGCCCAGGAAGCGGCGTGCGGACCGCATGAAGTTGCCGGCATCGCTGGTCCGCTGGAAGCCCACCAGGTCTGCTCCGAGGAGCCCGTCGATGATTGCCTGGCGCCATGGCAGCTGGGCAAAAATCTCGGGCGGAGGAAAGGGGATGTGGTTGAAGAACCCGATGCGGAGGTCCGGCCGCGCTTCGCGCAGCATGCGCGGCACCAGCTGGAGCTGGTAGTCCTGCACCCATACCGTGGCGCCCTCGTCGGCATGGCGGACGACGGCGTCGGCGAACCTTCGGTTGACCTTGCGGTAGGCGTCCCACCAGGTCCGGTGGAACTCCGGCGGTGCGATGACGTCATGGTAGAGCGGCCAGAGGGTGGCGTTGGAGAACCCCTCGTAGTACAGCTCCACGTCGTCGGTGCTGAGCTGGACCGGGACGAGGTCCATGCCGCCGTGGCTGAAGGGCTTGACCGTCTCGTCCGGCGCGCCGTGCCACCCCACCCAGGCACCGTCTGTCTTGGTCATCATGGGCGCCAGTGCTGTCACCAGGCCGCCTGGGGAGCGGCGCCAGCCGGAGCCGTCGTCCCCGCTGTCGCCGGGGGCGCAGCGGTCCACAGGCAGCCTGTTGGACACCACCATGAAGTCGTACTTTGTTTCGCCGCCGTGGCCTGCTCCGGCGGCGCCGGACGTCGCCGGGGTGGTGGGTTTTTCCTGGACGGGTGTTTGCATTGCGGCCCCCTGGGGTTGCTTGTGCCTCTCTGCCCACCCTAACGGGACGGAATCTTCCGTGCTATTCGGCCGTTCGTCAACCCCGCCAATACTTGAAGGAGCAAGCTCCCAGCTTTCTCCCCTAAAATGTTTGGAGTTGCCACGAAGTGGTCCCCCCACGTCAACCGACCCAAGGAACACATGAGCCCTGCAAACGAAGTCCGTAAGTCCAAGGCTGAGCGAACCGCGGAGGCGCGGGAAAAGGCGCGCCTGATCCGTGAAGCGCAGCTGAAAAAGGACAAGCGCAACAAACTGCTCATCGGCTGGGGCATCGTGGCGGCTGTCGTGGCCATCCTGGCTGTTGTCGCATTGGTGGTGACCACCAGCATCAGGCAGAACACCCCCATCGCCGACCAGGGGCCCGTGCCCGCCAATGCAAACGTCAATGGCGGCGTGACCCTCCTGGCCAACACCGACGTCAAGCAGACGGATCCTGCCACCGTTGACGTGACCACCCTGACCAAGCCCGAAACCCCGCCCAGCCCCGTGGTGGCGCCGGGGGCAGAAGCCGAAGAAGGGCAGCCCGTCAAGGTCATTGCCTACATCGACTTCATCTGCCCGGTCTGCCTGCGCTTCGAAGAGACCTACAACGAGGCACTGACGAGCCTTCGCAATGAAGGCAAGATCACCATGGAGTACCGCCCCCTGGGCTTCCTGGACCGCCAGTCCAGCACCAACTACTCATCCCGGTCCGCCAACGCGGCCGCTTGTGTTGCCGACACGGCCCCCGACAAGTACGGGGAATACGTCAATGTCCTCTTCGAGAACCAGCCCGCCGAAGGCGGTGCCGGCCTGTCCGATGACAAGCTGAAGTCCCTCGCCACCGACATCGGTGCGGACATCAACAGCTGCGTGGACGACAAGACCTTCCGCCCCTACGTCAAGTACTCCACGGAATTGGCCGCAAACACCGGCATCACCGGTACGCCCACGGTCTTCATCGACGGCAAGCAGTGGGACGGCGGCACCGACCTGAACGCCGAAATCCAGGCGGCAATCGACGCCAAGGCCTAACGCCTTCCCCGCACCTGTACACCCAGCGGCCCGCTCCCGGATTCTTCCGGGAACGGGCCGCCGGCGTTAACCCTGAATCCGGTGAAGGCCGCCGGCGTTTTTACCACCGGCAGCAGTTGGGCTAACCTTATCTAGCGCCGTTCAGGCGCCGCCCGCAGGGGCACGCCTCCTTAGCTCAGTTGGCCAGAGCACCGCTCTTGTAAAGCGGGGGTCGTCGGTTCGAATCCGACAGGGGGCTCCACCGCCAGACATTCCGTTCAGGCCGCCCGCCTCTCCGTGCACCCCGCCAGTTAAGCTGGTGTCATCCGCATGATCAGCCTGCTGATGAAAGGAGTGTGGGTGCCATGCCCAAGACCGGCAAGAACGACCACGCCCGCAAGGAAGAGCTTCCCTCCACCCTGCAGCGCTCTGAGCAAAAGGCCCAGGACACGTTCGCCAAGACCTACGATTCAGCCCTTGAAAGCTATGACAATGACGAGGGCCGGGCTGCGCGGGCGGCCTACGCCTCCCTCAAGCACAGCTACGAGAAGGTGGGAGACCACTGGGAGCCGAAGGAAAAGCGCGGCCCCTCGGACAAGCGGGCCGAGGAGGGCGGCACGTCATCCGAGCCCACCGCGGGAGGGGTGGACGCGAACGCCTCAAAGGAACACCTCTACAAGCTTGCCCAGGAGCTGGACATCGACGGCCGGTCCACCATGGACAAGGACGAGCTGGTCAAGGCCATCCAGAAGGCCAATGACGCCGCCACCCGGAAGGCGCGCGGAAGCTAATCCCAGGCCCTGCGGCTCTTGCCGATCCACCCTCCAGGGTGTCGAATCAGAGGACACATTTCAGTCCGGTCGGATGGCAAAGACGCCAGGAGGTTTCCCATGTCGGTCAAGGGCACCAAGGACCCAGGCAGGACGGCAGCTGGCCGCAACGGAGCCGAATCGCGCCGTGCAGACGCCTCTGCCGGCATTGCCGCGGAGGATCCGGCCAGAATCCGGAATGTGGCGCTCGTAGGCCATTCGGGCGCCGGAAAAACCATGCTCATAGAAGCACTGCTCGCTGCCCAGGGAATGATCACGCGCAAAGGATCCATCCCGGACGGGACAACGGTCAGCGATTCCGACCCCGCTGCCGTGCACCAGCAACGCTCCGTGACCCTGTCTTTGGTGCCGCTGCTGATCGACGGCATCAAAGTGAACCTCCTGGATACTCCCGGTTACCCCGATTTCATCGGCGAGCTCCGGGCTGGCCTGCGCGCGGCGGACGCCGCCTTGTTCGTGGTGTCCGCCGTCGACGGCATCGACGCCACCACCACCGCGCTGTGGGGTGAGTGCGAGCTCATGCAGCTGCCCCGCGCCGTCGCCATCACCCGGATGGACCACCCGCGGGCAGATTACGACGGCGTCCTGGCCGCCTGCCGGAAGTCCTTCGGCGAGGGCGTCCTGCCGCTCTATGTCCCGGTGCGGGCGGGCGGTGAGGTCACCGGCCTGCTGGGACTGCTGTCCGGCACGGTTACGGACTATTCGTCCGGGGAGCCGGCCGCTGCCGTGCGGGCAGCGGATGCGGCGGAACTCGCCGCGTCCGGTGCCGCCAGGGGTGATCTCATTGAGGGGATCATCGCCGAGAGCGAGGACGAGACCCTGATGGACCGCTACCTCGAAGGCGAGGACATCGACACTGATGTCCTCATCGCCGACCTGGAAACCGCCGTCGAACGAGGCACCTTCTTCCCGGTCCTGTCCACGTCCGCCGTGAGCGGGCTGGGCACCGCGGAACTCCTGGAGGTGCTGGTCCGGGCCTTTCCGTCGCCGCCGGACGGCAGCGTGCCCGGGGCGACCGACCTTGGCGGTTCACCAGCAGATGCCTTGCGGTGCGATCCCACGGGACCGCTGGCGGCGGAGGTGGTCCGGACCTCCGTCGATCCGTTCCTGGGCCGCGTCTGCCTGGTCCGGGTTTTCTCCGGGACGCTGCGGGAGGATGCGCCGGTGCACGTTGGCGGCCACGGACTGGCGGACCGCGGCCACCAGGACCACGACTCGGACGAACGCGTCACGCACCTCTACTCACCGCTGGGGGCCTCCCTGCGGCCCGTGCCGTACTGCGTGGCCGGCGACATGTGCGCGGTGGCCAAACTGGGAAGCGCCGAAACGGGAGACACCATTTCCGGACGGGACCGGCCCCTGCTGCTGGCCACCTGGGAGATGCCCGAGCCGCTGCTGCCGGTGGCGGTGGAACCCGATTCGCGCAGCGACGAGGACGCGCTGGCGCGCAGCCTGGGGAAGATCGCGGCCGGCGATCCCACCCTCCGCGTGGAACGCAACTCAGAAACGCACCAGCTGGTCCTTTGGTGCATGGGCGAGGCCCACGTCGAGGTAGTCCTGGACCGCCTCCGTGATCAAGGAGTAAAACTGCACACGGTGGACGTGGTGACGCCCCTGCGGGAAACCTTTGCAGCACCCGCGGCAGGACACGGCCGGCACGTCAAGCAGTCCGGAGGCCACGGGCAGTACGCCGTCTGCGACATCGACGTGGAGCCGCTTCCCCGCGGCGGGGGGTTCGAATTCGTGGACAAAACGGTGGGTGGCGTTATTCCGGGGACCTTCATCCCGTCCGTGGAAAAGGGCGTCCGTGCGCAAATGGAGAAGGGCGTGAGCGCGGGTTTCCCCGTGGTGGACCTGCGGGTCACCCTGACAGGAGGCAAGGCGCACAGCGTGGATTCCTCGGACGCAGCATTCCAGGCGGCGGGGGCACTGGCCCTGCGGGAGGCCGCGGCGGCCGGGCGGATCCAGCTGCTTGAACCGGTCTCGTCCGTGACCATCACGGTGGCGGACGAGCACGTGGGGTCTGTGATGAGTGACCTGTCATCCCGTCGCGGCCGGCTCACCGGCACCACGTCCTCGGGCGGGGGCCTGACTGAAATCGGCGCTGAAGTCCCGGACCAGGAGCTCCTGCGGTACGCCGTGGACCTGCGGGCGCTCACCGCCGGAACGGGGCGCTTCCGCCGCCGGTACCTGCGGCATGATCCCGTGCCTGCCAGCTTCAGCCTTTCGTAGCGGCACCTTCCATGAACGCGGCTGCCCGGAAGATCCAGCGCGTCTATCTCACGCTGACCCTGGGAAACACCCTGGCGGCCTCGTTCATCTGGGGAATCAACACCCTCTTCCTGCTGGACGCCGGGTTGACCAACCTTGAGGCCTTCGCCGCGAACGCCTTCTTCACCGTGGGCATGGTGCTCTTCGAGGTGCCCACCGGCGTGGTGGCGGACAGCTGGGGGAGGCGGGCTTCCTTCCTGCTGGGGACCGTCACGCTGGCCGGGTCCACCTTCCTGTACTTCCTGCTGTGGCAGTTCTCGGCCCCGTTCTGGTGGTGGGCCGGCGTCTCGGTCCTGCTGGGCCTGGGCTTTACATTCTTTTCGGGGGCTGTGGAGGCCTGGCTGGTGGACGCCCTGCGCTTTTCGGGATACGAGGGCGGGCTGGAGGTGGTGCTCGGGCGCGGACAGATGGTGTCCGGGGTCGCCATGCTCACCGGCTCCGTGGCCGGTGGGGTGATCGCCCAGGCCACGAACCTGGGGGTACCGTTCCTGGTGCGCGTGGGTGTGCTGGTGGCGATGTTCGCGGTGGCCTTCCTGCTTATGCACGACGTCGGCTTCACGCCTGAACGCTCGGCCCACCCCGTGCAGGCCACCCGGGCCGTCCTCAAAGCTTCAGTGGACGGGGGCCTCAAGCATCCGCCGGTGCGGTACATCATGCTGGCTGCGCCGTTTACCGAGGGCGTGGGCATCTACGTGTTCTACGCTCTGCAGCCCTACCTGCTGCAGCTGTTTGGAGATCCCCGGGCCTATGCCATCGCCGGCCTGGCGGCGGCACTGGTGGCAGGAGCGGACATCGTGGGCGGGTGGATGGCGCCGCGCATCCGCAAACTGGTCAAGCGGCGGACCAGCGTGCTGATCGCCACCAACATCGTCAGTGCAGTCATCCTGGTGGTACTGATGTTCACCACCGTCTTTTGGCTTGCCCTGGCGCTCCTGGCGCTGTGGGCAGTGGTGGCCTCGGCAGGGACTCCCGTGCGGCAGGCGTACCTGAACGACATGATCGCATCGAAGCAGCGGGCAACAGTGCTGAGCTTCGATTCCCTGATGGGTTCGGCAGGGGGAGTGGTGGTGCAGCCTGCGCTGGGCAGGGCTGCAGACCTCTACGGCTATCCGGCTTCCCTGGCCGTGGGCGGTGCGCTGCAGCTGATCGCTGCACCTTTTATCCTGCTCAGCCGCAGGCAGCGGCCGCCGGCGGACACGGCATCGGAGAGCACACCGGCGGCGCCCTAGCAGCAGCCGGGGCTACGGCGGACGTTCCGGTCAGTAAGAGTCCATCAGTTCGAGCAGCTAAGCCGCGTCCCTGATGTCATCGTGCCCGTACGGCGCCGCCCTGCTTTCCAGCGAGGAAGCGAGGCAGGGAAATCGTTATGGATTAACGCCGGCGAGACCGCGACGAAACGCGCCCACAACAATCGCTGCGTAGCTTTCAGGCATGATCGCAAACATTCCCGACCGGTTCCGCACGTGGCTCTTTGACACGTTTACCTACGAATCCGGCCAGCAGGCAGCCGATGCCATGGCTGATGCCACCCGGTGGGGATGGCTGCCGGCCCTGAGCGGAGTGGCGGTCGGGGGAGAACACGCCAGGCGGAGCCACAATGAATCCGTGGTCCAGGGCAGCGGAGTGTCCGGTTGAGCACACTATTGCGCCGGTAGCGGGATCATGCCCTAAACTGCTGCACTGAGGTGCCTGAAATGGCGCTGCGCAGCAACGAAAGTGAAACGCTATGGCTACCGATTACGATGCCCCACGCAAGCAGGAAGAAGAAACTCCGGCCGACTCGCTGGAGGCCCTCCAGGCGTCGCGTGGCGGCAACGCGCAGACCGCAGTCATTGACGTCGATGAGAACGACACCGCCGAAGGCATAGACCTGCCCGGCGCGGATCTTTCCAACGAGGAACTGACGGTCATTGTTGTTCCAGAGCAGTCTGATGAATTCACCTGCTCATCCTGCTTCCTGGTCCGCCACCGCTCCCAGGTTGCCCGCGAAAAGAACGGCATGAAGTACTGCCGCGACTGCGAAGGCTGACTCCTCCCGAACTTCCTGCGCCGGCGACCTCCAAAGGTGGCCGGCGCTTTTTCGTCTCCTGCCGCCGTCGTTATGCCGGTAACGGCAAGGTGCAGGAACAGCGCAACCACAGGTCGAAAACAGCCCGTATGGGGCCAAGGAAAGCCCGTTTTCCGCCCCGGATTTATGCGTGCGTGATGCGCGGCACCGCAGCCTAACGGTTGCGCGGCGAAGCGGCCACAGGCCTCGATCTGCGCCGGAAACGCTCCTACCCTTGAGCTATCACATCGCTCTACACATGGGTGGCCCCACAATGAAAAAGTTCTCCACCTGGCTCGCCGCCATCCTCATGGCCGCCGGGCTGGGAATAGTGGCACCGGGGCCCGCCTCGGCAACCACTTCCTATTGCGGGCTCGTCTGGGGGTCCCTGGCGAAAGCCGACCGGGACATGAGCACCGCCAACGTCACCAACGTCCGCGCGGGGCAGCACTACTGCTTCGACAGGATGGTGGTGGACCTCAACGGCCCTGCCGCCGGCTACACCGTGAGGTACGTTCCCCAAATAGTGCAGGACGGATCCGGGTTCACCATCCCGGTCCGGGGAAACGGGCGCCTGCAGGTGACAGTCAACGCACCCGCCTACGACGGGAACGGCAACTCCACCTATAACCCGGCTGACCCTGCCGAGCTCTCCAACGTGGCCGGTTACCAGACCTTCCGCCAGATGGTCTGGGCCGGGAGCTACGAGGGCTACACCAGCATTGGCCTGGGTGTCCGCGCCCGCCTTCCGTTCCGGGTCTTCACCCTGGACGGGCCGGGCTCGGGATCCCGCCTGGTGGTGGACGTGGCGCACTACTGGTGACAGGTGGCCGTAAACGGAAAGGTGCCGCTTCCCCCTGGTACGGGGGAACGGCACCTCTCCTGCGCCCGGGCTGTTGGGCTGGCCCAGGGTGACTACTCCGGCACCACGAGCGCGGGGGTATCCCGCTTGAGGGTTTCGCCGCGGAAGAAGCCGGGACGCACCCTGGCCATAATGAGCATGACGGCGGCGCCTGAGGCCAGGATGCCGACGCCGAGGACGAACACCAGGCCCACTCCAAAGATTTCCGAGCCGCTGCCGAATTCCGGGGCCCAGCTGTCCACTGCCGTCTGCAGGAACACTACGAACAGCCCGACCCCGCCCAGCACCGGGCACACCAGCCGGAGAACGAAGTGCCGCAGGCTGTCGAAGACGCTGTGGCGGAAGTACCAGGCGCAGGCCAGTGCCGTCAGTCCGTAGTAGAAGCAGATCATCAGTCCGAGCGCCAGGATGGTGTCGTTGAGGACGTTCTCGCTGAGCACATGCATTACCGCGTAGAAGCCCGCAGACATGATGCCGGCGGCAACGGTGGCGAAGCCCGGCGTCGCGAACTTCCTGCTGACGCGGCCGAACGGTGCGGGCAGGGCGCCGTAGAACCCCATGGCCAGCATGCTCCTGGAGGGGGACATGAACGTGGACTGCAGGGAAGCAGCCGAGCTGGACAGCACGGCAAGGGACATGAGGATGGCGAACGGACCCATGATGGGGGAGGCCAGGGCGGTGAAGATGTTCTCGTGGATCTCGGTATTGTTCAGGCCGTTGCCGGTATCCCCGACGCCGGCGAACATCATGGTGGCGATGCTCACCAGCAGGTAGATCGCCAGGACAATGAGGGCGGTGAGGGTACCGGCCAGCCCGGAGGTCTTCCGGCCGTTGGACGTTTCCTCATTGACCGTCAGGCAGACGTCCCAGCCCCAGTAGACAAAGATGGAGAGCGAGATGCCGGCGGCGATCTGCCCAAAAGTCTCGATCCTGGTGACGTCGAACCATTCCCAGCTGAACGGGATGGCGGTTTCAGACGAGGACCAGTTGGCAAAGGCCATGCCGACAAACAGCCCCAGGACCAGCAACTGGAATCCCACCAGGCTGTACTGGACCAGCTTGGTGGTGTGGAGTCCCCGGTAGCTGACCCAGACCGCCAGGGCCACGAACACAAAGCAGGTCAGCACGTTCAGTGCCTTGTTTGCTGACAGCTCAGCAAGTTCGGGTGAGCCGGTCAGCTGTGAAAGGAAGAGGTAAAAGAAGTCGACGGCGACTCCCGCGAGGTTGGAGAGCACAATGATGTTCGCGGCCAGCAGGCCCCAGCCTCCCATCCATCCCACCCAGGGGCCGAAGGCCTTGGTGACCCAGGTGAAAGTGGTGCCGCTGTCCGGGGAATCGGCATTGAGTTCCCGGTAGGCCAGGGAGACCAGGATCATGGGGATGAACCCGATCAGGAAGATGACAGGCAGCTGGAGCCCGGCTTCGTTGACCGTGGGACCCAGGGCGCTGGTGAGGGTGTAGGCGGGGGCAATGGTTGATATGCCCAGGACCACGACGGCGAGCAGGCCCAGCTGCCCGCCCTTCAGTCCTTTGGGGCTGATGCCGGACGTCCCCGGGGAGTGCGGCCCGGAACCGGCAGGGGATGTTCTGGTGCGGATGGTCTCGGTCATGGCACCACTTTCTGGAAGATGTTGAGACAACGGTCACTATATGAATGGCGTTCATTTAGTATGAGTGGATGTGACGCAGGACGCAAGGGGAAATATGAATGCCGTTCGTTTATGTCCGTGTTTCACAAATTAGTAAGCTCACTGAGAAATCCTCCGCCGACCGTCCCCAGCGCGCTGCGGTGCTGATAGCGTCGGGACTACTGGACCACTTGAGGAGGACGCATGAAAGCTTCACCGACACTGACCAACAACCTGCAGGCCGTGCTCGCCGACCTGATCGAACTGCACATCCAGGGCAAGCAGGCGCACTGGAACATCGTGGGAACCAACTTCCGCGACCTGCACCTGCAGTTGGATGAAATCGTGGACGCTGCCCGCCAGTTCGCTGATGACACTGCCGAGCGGATGCGGGCACTGCACGCGCTGCCGGACGGCCGCAGCTCCACCGTGTCCGGGTCCACGAGCCTGGCCCAGTTCCCTGAAGGCCTGATCAGCACCAAGGACGCGATCGAACGCATCGTCGCTGCCCTTGAGGCTGCCGTTGGCACCATGCGCAAGGTTCACGATGAAGTGGATGAAGAGGATCCCACCACTGCGGACCTTCTGCACGAGTTCATCGCCAAGCTGGAGCAGTATGCCTGGATGGTCAACGCGGAAAACATGAAGCCTACCGCCAGCGTTACGGCGCCGGACGCAAAGTAGCAGCGTCCGCAGCGAAGCGGAGTGCAGGGCGCCCGCAGCCGGAGGTGGAATCCTCCGGCTGCGGGCGCCTTTTGCTGTCCCGGGACGTGGTGGGCAGGGCACCTTTCAGCTGTCCGCCTTGGGCACTTTCCGAAGCACGACGGCGGCGAGGACTGCCGCCGTCGCCATCAGTACCAGCCCAATTCCTGCGGTGATGTGCACTCCCGAATCGAACGCGGCTGCCGCGGCCAGGCGCACGGCGTCTGCAAGGGGCTGCGGCAGCCTGGCCGCCAGCTCCATGGCGCCGGCGAGGGTCTCGCCGGCCTGCGCGGTTCCCGCGGTGGGGGCGCCTTCGGTGATGCCCGCCGGCAGCCGCAGGTTGTGCTGGTACGAGGCCGTAAGAATGGAGCCCAATACCGCGGTTCCCAGCAGTGCGCCCACCTCGTAGCCCGTCTCGGAGACCGCTGCTGCTGCGCCTGATTTTTCCGGGGGCGCACTTCCCAGGATGAGGTCGTTGGAGATTGTTTCGGCAGTTCCCACGCCCAGCGCGAGGATCAGCAGTGCGGCCAGTAGCAGTGAGGGACCCCCCGTGTGGCTGCCAAAGGTGACCAGGCTGTACCCCATGGCGCTCATCGCGAGCCCGGCCGCCACCACGAAGCCCGGCCGCATCTTCCGCACGGCCGGCACCGCGGCGAGCCCCGCAACAACGGTGGCCACCAGGGCCGGAATCATCGCCATTCCGGCGGCCGAGGGTGACATGCCCTCGATGAGCTGAAGGTGCTGGGCCAGGAAGAGGATGAACCCGTTGAAGGAGAACAAGGCCAGGACGTTGGCGGTGATCGCCATGCTGAAAACCCTGTTCCGGAACAGGGAAATGTCCAGGAGCGGGCTGTGCAGGCGCTGCTGGCGGCGGACAAACACAACACCCATTGCCACGCCGAACGCCATGGTCCCCAGCGCCGCGGCGCCTGGTCCTTCAGTGGCGAACTCCTTGATCCCATAGACCACCGGGGCCATGGTGAGCAGCGAGAGCAGGATGCTGGGCGCGTCCACCTTCCCCGGGGACGGGTCCCGGGATTCCGGAATGAAGGCGGGGCCCAGGACCAGGAGGGGGAGCATGATGGGCACTGCGACCAGAAGCACTGCTCCCCACCAGAATTGTTCCACCAGCCAGCCGCCAAAGATCGGCCCCAGTGCGGCGCCGCCCGAGAACCCTGCGGCCCAGACCGCGATGGCCAGCCGCCGCCGGTTGGGGTCCGGAAAGATGTTCCGGATCAGCGACAGCGTGGAGGGCATCAGCATGGCACCAAAGAAGCCCAGCGCGGCCCTGCCTGCGATAAGCCAGCCGGCGCTGGGGGCAAAGGCGGTGGCTGCTGATACCGCCGCGAAGCCAATGCTGCCGATGATCAGCAGCCGCCGGCGTCCGACTCTGTCGCCCAGGCTCCCCATGGCAACCAGGAGCCCCGCCAGCACCAGCGGGTAGGCGTCCACCACCCAGAGGAGCTGAACTCCCGAGGTGTCCAGGGCGCTCGCGATGGCCGGCAGTGCAAACGTCAGTGCCGTGTTGTCCACGGCCACCAGCAGGACTGGGAACATCAGTAGCGCCAGCGCCAGCCAGTCCCGCCGGCCTCCCCGGAAGCGGTTGCCTGCGGGCAGATTGGACGGAGCGGGGTGGAAGCTCTTGGGCTGGGAGGCGGCGGGCGGTGTCATGAACTTAACTGTACCGTCTGGACGGTATAGTTAAGAAATCGAATCCCGACCGTGCATGATGGGAACCATGGCCAGGAAACCCGTCGCGCGAGATGCAGTCCTCGATGCTTTTGAAGAGCTCCTTATCGACGTGGGGGAGCGGGCGGCCACCCTCGATGCGGTCGCCAGGCGGGCCGGAGTCTCCAAGGGCGGCCTGCTCTACCACTTCCCCAACAAGGAAGCACTGATCACGGCCACCCTCGAGCGGCTGGACCGGCTGGCAGGGGAGGATCTCGCCGCGATGGCGGCCGCGAAGGAAGGCGCCGCCGCGTACTTCATCCGGTCATCCCTCTGGTCCGACACCCCCATGGACCGCTCCTTTGTTGCTGCCACCCGCCTGGCGGAAGTGGCACATGAGGAGGCACGGCGCCGCTTCGCCGCGATCCAGCAGCAGTGGCTGGACCTCATCGGGAAGGACGTGGGTACGGCAATGGCCAAGGCGGTGCTGTACATGGGGGATGGGCTGTACTTCAATGCCATGTGGGAGAGCGGGCCGTCCGGTAACCCCGGGAACAGGCGGGAAGACGTGGAGGAACTCCTGGCGGCAGTGGAGCGGCTGAGGGGCTGACCGGCATTTGCCCGCGGGCCCGCAGCGTAGGAGAATTGCTCCATGTGTGGGCCGTCACCGGCAACCACAAACACTACAAATTAATAGCCTTTGATCTGCGGCGGGAGAGTTCTGCCAGAAGGTACAAGCAGGCGCCGTAGGAGCAATACCTCCCCAGGAATCTCACAGGCCCATGTACCGCCGCGGCGAGGCAACTCTGGAAAGCAGCAGGCTGCCGGCTCGGAGATCCGGTCCCGGAGATCCAGGCAGCTGTACTCACCGACGGTGCAAGCGCGGCCAGCCCAGGCAGGCCACGCGGAAACTCTCAGGTCCACTACAGAGCGGGGAGGGACACGAATCGATGTGGCGTACCCTGCGCCGCCCTATTTATGGAGTTCCTCGTGACTGTATCTTCGGCCTCCGCCACCCCGGCAACCGCCACCCATGCTTCTGCCGAACCCGCTGCCGCAGCCTTCGTTGACCGGCACATCGGCGCAAGGCGCCAGTCCGACGTCGACACCATGCTCAAGGCCGTGGGATACGACACCGTGGACGCACTGGTAGATACCGCCGTCCCCAAGGACATCCGGCAGGACTCTCCGCTGGAACTGGCAGGCGCGCTGAGCGAGGTGGAGGCCCTCGCTGAGCTCCGCAGGCTGGCCGCCAAGAACAAGACCGCCGTGCAGATGATCGGCCAGGGCTACTACGACACCGTTACGCCGCCGGTGATCCGCCGCAACATCCTCGAGGGACCGGCCTGGTACACCGCCTACACGCCCTACCAGCCGGAGATTTCCCAGGGCCGGCTCGAGGCGCTGCTGAACTTCCAGACCATGGTGCAGGACCTGGTGGGCCTGCCCATCGCCAACGCCTCCCTGCTGGACGAAGCCACCGCCGTGGCCGAGGCCGTGCTGATGATGCGCCGGGCGAACAAGGCCACAGGCCAGAATGCAGATGCCCGTGACGGCAAGACCGTGCTGGACGCAGACTGCCTGCCGCAGACCATCGCCATTGTGAAGGGCCGCGCCGAAGCGCTCGGCTTCGAGGTTGAGGTGGCGGACCTTTCCCAAGGACTGCCGGACGGAGCCATCAACGGGATTGTCCTGCAGCAGCCTGGTGCTTCCGGCCGGGTCTTCGACCACTCCGCGGTGATCGGCAAGGCCAAGGAGCGCGGCGCCCTGGTGACCGTGGCAGCCGACCTGCTGGCCCTCACCCTCATCACGCCTCCCGGCGAGCAGGGCGCGGACATCGCCGTGGGCTCCGCCCAGCGCTTCGGCGTCCCGCTGTTCTACGGCGGCCCGCACGCGGCCTACATGGCAGTCCAGAAGGGCCTCGAACGCTCGATGCCCGGCCGCCTGGTGGGCGTCTCCAAGGACAACGCCGGCGTTCCCGCCTACCGCCTGGCCCTGCAGACCCGCGAGCAGCACATCCGCCGCGAAAAGGCCACGTCCAACATCTGCACCGCGCAGGCGCTGCTCGCCATTGTGGCTTCGATGTACGCCGTGTACCACGGCCCGGAGGGCTTGAAGGCGATTGCGCAGTCCGCCCACACCCATGCCAGGACCCTGGCTGCGTCCCTCAAGGCCGCAGGCCTCGAAGTGCTGCACACCAGCTTCTTCGACACCGTCACAGTCTCCGTACCGGGCAAGGCTGCCGGAATCGTTGCTGCCGCCGAAGCCAAGGGCATCAACCTGCGCAGCATCGATGCCGACACCGTCGGCTTCTCCACAGATGAAACCACGACGCCGGACATTGCCGGCCGTGTCCTCGACGCTTTTGGCGTGAAGGCCCCCGGCGTCCCGGCCACGGCGAACGGCGACTCAGCCTTCGCGCTGGACAGCGCCGTCGAACGCTCCACCGACTTCCTCCAGCACCCGGTGTTCAACACCCACCGCTCCGAGACCCAGCTCCTGCGTTACATCCGCAAGCTTTCCGACCGGGACCTCGCGCTGGACCGCACCATGATCCCGCTGGGTTCCTGCACCATGAAGCTGAACGCCACGGCCGAGATGGAAGCCATTTCCTGGCCGGAGTTCGCCTCCATCCACCCGTTCGCCCCGGATTCGCAGACTGAGGGCTGGCGCGAACTCATTGCTGACCTGGAAGCGCAGCTGACGGAGATCACGGGCTATGACCAGGTGTCCATCCAGCCGAACGCCGGTTCGCAGGGTGAGCTCGCGGGCCTGCTGGCGATCCGCGGCTACCACCACTCCCGCGGGGACCAGCAGCGCAACGTCTGCCTCATCCCGGCCTCGGCGCACGGCACCAATGCCGCATCGGCTGTCCTGGCCGGCATGAGGGTGGTTGTCGTGGCGACCGCATCGGACGGCACCATCGACCACGCGGACCTGTACGCCAAGATCGAGGCCCACAAGGACTCCCTGTCCTGCATCATGATCACCTACCCGTCCACGCATGGTGTGTACGACGCCGACGTCCGCGAGGTCTGCGATGCCGTCCACGCCGCCGGCGGCCAGGTGTACATCGATGGCGCAAACCTGAACGCGCTTGTCGGTCTGGCGCAGCCGGGCAAGTTCGGCGGCGACGTGTCCCACCTGAACCTGCACAAGACCTTCTGCATCCCGCACGGCGGCGGCGGACCCGGCGTCGGACCCGTTGCCGCCAAGGCACACCTGGCACCCTTCATGCCCGGCAACGCCGCCACTTGGACCGAAGGCAACGACGTCCCCATCTCCGCCTCCAAGTTCGGTTCCGCCGGCGTGCTGCCCATTTCGTGGGCGTACGTGAAGCTGATGGGCGGCCAGGGCCTGACCGAGGCCACCAAGTCCGCACTGCTGGCGGCCAACTACGTCGCGGCACGGCTGAACGGCTACTTCCCGGTCCTCTACACCGGCGAAGCGGGGCTGGTGGCGCACGAGTGCATCCTGGACCTGCGCGAACTCACCGCCCGCACCGGCGTCACTGCTGAGGACGTGGCCAAGCGCCTCATCGACTACGGTTTCCACGCCCCCACGCTGGCGTTCCCCGTGGCCGGCACGCTGATGGTGGAGCCCACCGAGTCCGAGGACCTGGGGGAGATCGACCGCTTCATCGAAGCCATGACCGCCATCCGCAAGGAGATCGACCAGGTGGCCAACGGCGACTTCACCGTGGCCGACAGCCCGCTCCGGAACGCCCCGCACACCGCTGCCGCCGCCATCAGCAGCGACTGGGACCGCGCCTACCCGCGCGAGCAGGCGGTGTTCCCGGTGAAGTCACTCAAGCAGGACAAGTACTTCCCGCCGGTTGGCCGCATCGACGGCGCAGCCGGTGACCGGAACCTGATTTGCTCCTGCCCGCCGCTCTCCGAATTCGAAAACTGAGGACGCCTGCCATGACTGAGAAGCGCACCGTCCTCTACGACGAGCACACGAAGCTGGGTGCCTCCTTCACCGACTTCGGCGGCTGGCAGATGCCCCTTAAGTACAGCTCCGAACTGGCCGAGCACCATGCCGTCCGGAACTCCGCAGGGCTTTTTGACCTGTCCCACATGGGCGAGGTCTGGGTCACCGGGCCGGAGGCTGCCGCGTTCCTGGACTATGCGTTGGTGGGAAAGATCTCGGCCATGGCCGTGGGCAAGGCCAAGTACTCGCTGATCTGCACTGAGGACGGCGGCATCATCGACGACCTCATCACCTACCGCCGCCCTGCGGCGGATACCGCAGGAGACGGGACGGACCGCTTCCTGGTGGTTCCCAACGCAGGCAACGCGGACGTAGTGGCCGCGGCCCTGGCCGAACGTGCAGCCGGGTTCAACGTCCGGGTGGACGACGCCTCCGCGGCCACCTCGCTGATCGCCGTCCAGGGTCCCAGGGCACAGGAGCTGCTGCTGCGCCTTGTCCCGGCTGCACAGCATGGCCTGGTCACGGAACTGAAGTACTACGCCGCCGTGGAGGTTCCGTTCCTCGTGGGAGGCGCCGGGAAGGAGCTCCTGCTCGCCCGCACCGGCTATACCGGTGAGGACGGCTTCGAGATCTTTGTGGCGAACGACGACGCCCCCGCCCTGTGGCAGGCACTCGCCGCCATCGCGGAGGATGGCGAGCTGACGCCTGCCGGGCTGGCTTCGCGCGACTCCCTCCGCCTTGAAGCGGGGATGCCGCTGTACGGGAACGAGCTCTCGCTGCAGGGTGACCCCTTCGCCGCCGGACTGGGACCCGTCGTCGCGCTCTCCAAAGAAGGCGACTTTGTGGGAAAGTCCGCCCTGGCCGCCAAGAAGATGGCCGGAGCCGGCTCCACTGGAGGCCGCAGGCTTGTGGGACTCAAAGGACTGGGCCGGCGCGCCGGCCGCGCACACTACCCCGTGCTCAAGGACGGCAAGACCGTGGGCGAAGTGACCTCCGGACAGCCTTCGCCCACCCTGGGGTACCCGATCGCCATGGCGTACGTCGATGTTGAGTTCACCCAGGCCGGCACGGTATTGGACATCGACCTGCGAGGCAAAGCGGAGCCGTTCGTCGTCGTCGATCTCCCGTTCTACAAACGCTCCACATAGGCCTGGAATCACAGTGGCTCCGGGGCCACCGGACCGGACAGTTTCACGCGTGCCCTGGGCCCACGCCGTCAGGGTTCCCTGGCCGAGCTTGCGAGGCTAGGGAGACGGTGGGGAGCACGCTTCCGGATACCTGTCCCACAGGGGCGAGGTCAAGGCACCTTGGGCACGGACACGAGGCCGCTTCCTGCACGGGCAGGAGCGGACAACGTTTGTGTGTTGGTTTCCTCCGCCCATGCCGGGTCGCGGAGGTTGTCTCCTGCTTGCCTTGTCGCTTGGTGACGGAACCCTGGATGGCTGGGGGATTCCGGAAGCGTGCGTCAGAGCGACGAAGGAGCAGCACGCGGAGGAATTCCGCAGCCATCCACCCAACCGACCACGCACCCAACTCAGTTTTAGTAAGGACAAGTAATGGCTGTTGGCGTCTTTGATCTCTTTTCTATTGGGATCGGTCCCTCTTCTTCCCACACTGTGGGGCCGATGCGGGCTGCTGCTGTGTTCGCGGAGGAGTTGAAGGCTTCGGGGGTGCTGGCGGGGGTGGCGTCGTTGCGGGTGGATTTGTATGGGTCGTTGGCTGCGACCGGTCACGGGCATGGGACGATGACGGCCATTTTGCTGGGGTTGGAGGGTTTCCATCCGGAGTTGATCCTGCCTGATGAGGTGGAGGAGCGGCTGGCTGCGATCGCCGAGACCGGGACCCTTCAGCTGGCCGGTGCGGTGGCGTTGCCGTACGGGGTGAAGGATATGGTGCTGCGGCCCTTGACGGTTCTGCCCAGGCATACGAACGGGATGACGTTCACGGTCTCTGACGCCGGTGGGCGGGTGTTGCATGCGGCGACGTTCTTTTCGGTGGGTGGCGGGTTCATTGTCCGTGAGGGTGAGGAGGACGCGGCCCAGCTGGAGCTGGAGGAGTCGAAGAAGGAGCTGCCGTTGCCGTTCCGGACCGCTGCGGAGTTGTTGGGGCACTGCCGGGTGACGGGCCTGGGCATCAGTGAGGTGATGCGGGTGAACGAGGAGGACAGCCGGTCACCGGAGGAAATCCGCGAAGGCCTGCTGCACATCTACTCCGTCATGGAAGGCTGCGTGGCCGCGTCGCTGAAGCGGGAGGGTGTGTTGCCGGGCGGGTTGAAGGTCCGGCGCCGTGCCCCGGACTGGTATGACCGGTTGCGGAAGGAAAGCGCCCGGCCCGGCGGCGCCGGTGACGAGAACGGGGCCGGGGACGAGTTCCATGATCCGAAGTATTGGCAGGAGTGGGTTAATTTGATTGCTCTTGCGGTGAATGAGGAGAACGCGTCGGGGGGCCGTGTGGTGACGGCGCCGACGAACGGGGCTGCGGGGATCATTCCGGCGGTGCTGTATTACGCGCTGCATTTCGCACCCGGCATGGAGAACGCGTCCCAGGAGGACCGGGATGACGTCGTGGTGCGTTTCCTGCTCGCCGCGGGTGCGGTGGGGGTGCTGTACAAGGAGCAGGCGTCGATTTCGGGGGCTGAGGTGGGGTGCCAGGGTGAGGTGGGGTCGGCGTCGTCGATGGCCGCTGCGGGCCTGGCTGAGGTGATGGGCGGGTCTCCGGCGCAGGTGGAGAACGCGGCGGAGATCGCGATGGAGCACAACCTGGGGTTGACGTGTGATCCGATCGGCGGGCTGGTCCAGGTCCCGTGTATCGAGCGGAATGCCATTGCGGCGGCGAAAGCGATCAACGCGGCGAAGATGGCGCTCTGGGGTGACGGGTCCCACCGGGTGTCGCTGGATGAGGTGATCGTGACCATGCGTGAGACCGGCAAGGACATGAGCTCCAAATACAAGGAAACGGCCATGGGCGGCCTGGCCGTCAACGTCGTCGAATGCTGACAGCACTAACCCTTCAGTTGTGGACCGCTGCCCACCAGTTCAAAGTGGACGCGAAGACCAGCCAGGCGATGTAGGGCATCAGCAGCAGTCCCGCGGTCCGGCTGATGGGGCCGAAATAGAGCACCGTCACCGTGACCGCGGCGATCAGGGCCACAATAATGGCCATGGCCAGCCAAAGGGCAGCCGTACCCAGAGCTGGATAGAGGCCGAAGAACACCGGAGTCCAGGCGAGGTTCAGGCCCAACTGGACCGCGTAGGCCGTTAACGCAGGCCTGGTCCTGGAAGTCCGCTTCCGCCAGACCAGCCAGGCAGCCACCGCCATGGCTGTGTAGAGCAGTGTCCACACCGGGCCGAAGAGCCAGTTGGGCGGGGACCAGGGTGCTTTGTCAGCTGTGGCATACCAACCGTCCACGTTGTCCACGGTAGAGAATCCGCCGAGCCCGGCCACCAGGAAGGATGCCACCAGGAATCCGGCCAGCACCGCTGCCTGAACCCGCGCGCTGTACGGCTGGTCGCTTCCATCCGGCGGGGATGACAACTCTTCACGGTTCGGCTGCATGCCTCCACCCTTGCCAACCCGTCCACCCGAGTCAAGGGCACGGGTGACAGCAGGCACGGGCCGGCTCCTGAAAAGCCGCGGGGGCTTCAGGCTTTAGACTTGAGGCTGCATGTCCGCACGCAGACACGAGTACCGAAACCGCGCACGAAACCGATTGGACACGGCCCCCTTGCGAGAATTTACCGCACGTTTTGCCACAGCCGAAGAGATTGAAAACTGGGACAAGCACGTCACGGCCAACCCCAACGGCGGCAACATGCTGCAGTCCGCCGCGTACGCGTCAGTAAAGAACGGCAGCGGCTGGAAAGTCCGCTTCCTGGTCCTCGAAAACGGTGGATCTGCCAGCTACAACCTGGTGCTCGAAAAGAGCTTCCCTGTGCTGGGCCGGCTGTGGTACCTCATCAAGGGCCCTGGCCTGGAGGCGGCGCCGGACCTCAAGGCTGCGCTGGAGGCCTGCGCAGCTTTTGTCCGCGGCCGGAAGCTTAACGTCTTCACCATCAAGATCGAGCCGGACATCGTGGACTCGGATGAGGCCCAGGCACACCTGAGGGGGGCGGGCCTGGCCAAGGCACCCAACATCCAGTCCAACGACTCCACTGCGCTGCTTGATATCTCCGGCCCCGAAGAAGCGGTGTTCAAGGCCATCTCCTCCCGGGCACGCAACGCCATCCGACGGGCCGAGCGGGAAGGCTGCGAAGTGGTCCGCAAGGAACACGGTCCGGAAACCTACCGGGCCCTTTATGGCCTGATGGCGGACACCGTCAACGCCAAGGGCTCCATGCCCTTGCGCAGCTACGAGTATTACGCTGCGTTCTGGGACGAATTCTGCAACCGGGGCCAAGGCAACTTCTTCTTCACCTATGAGGACGGAAAACCCAGTGTGGGAGCCTTTGTCATCAACTATGGTGCCAAAGCCACCTACAAGGACGGCGGCTCCACCCAGAACCGCAAGCAGTACGGCGATTCGCACCTCGTCCAGTGGGCTGCCATCCGGCGCATGCAGGAACTGGGCTGCACGGAATACGACTTCTGCGGCACCCCGCCAGCCTCACAGATCAAGGACAAGAGCCACAATCTCTACGGGATGGGCATGTTCAAGACCAGCTTCACCAAGACTGTCACCGATTTTGTCGGCTGCCACGACTACGTTCTCTCGCCCCTCAAGCACCGGCTCTGGGTCAAGGGAGCGGAGAAGGTGTTCCGCCGGATCGAAACTGCCCGCACCGGCCAGCAGTTCTACTGACCCGGAAGACCGGCCGCAGCTGACTGCCCAGCCACCCGCCGCCGGGCCCTGCCCACATCCTGCCTATGCCAGCCCCCATCCGTGAAGAAGGTAACCCCTTGACTGCAATATCCGCCGCCGACCTGGAGTTCGCCATGCTCAGCGATGCCGAATTCGAGCAGTTCGCACTGAAGCACCCACAGAACAGCTTCCTCCAGTCCCTCGACTTCGCCCGGTTCCAGCGCGCCAGGGGACAGCAGGTTGAACTCTTCGGAGTGCGCCGCGACGGCGAACTGGTGGCGGCCGGCAAACTGAACTACACCACCACGCGCCTCGGCTACACGGTGTGCGAGTGCGCCAAGGGCCCCCTGATGGACTACACGGACCTTGAACTGGTGCGCGCCGTCGTCGAACTCCTCCGCAAACGCGCAGCGGAGCGGAAAGCCGCCGAGCTGCGGATCTCCCCGAACCTCAGGTATATCGCCCGCGATGCCGACGGCGCGGAACACCCCGACGTGGAGGACAACAGGCCGCTGGTGGAACAGCTCGGCGGGCTGGGGTTCCAGCACCAGGGGCTGGACATGAACTTCGTGAACGTGAACTGGATGTTCATCAAGAGCCTGGAAGGCATCCAGGACGCGGAGGAACTGATCATGGGCACCAGCTACCGCACCCGGAAGGCCATCCGCAAAGCGGAAAAGAACGGTGTTTTCCTGGAACAGGCAACGCTGGAGACCCTTGATGAGTTCTACGGCGCCCTGAGCCGGGCCGGCGACGAAAAGGGCTTTGTCTACCGCGAACGCGCCTACTATGAACAGCTGCTCCGCACCACCTCGGCCGAGTTCACCAAGCTCATGATGGCCAAGATTGACATTCCCGCCTACCGGAAATCCATTACGGAGCGGCTGGCCGCGGAAGCGGAAACCGCGGCAGAACTCCGCCGCGACGTAGAGGAGACCGGCAGCAAGAAGAAGGCCAACCGGCTCAAAGTGGTCCAGGACCTGGTGGACAGCTACGAGCGAAGTCTGAAGGACATTGAACGCTTTCCGGATTCGGTTGGCGTTGCCACGGTGGCCGCCATCCACTTCGTCTGCTACGGCGACGAAGTGGTCTGCGTCATCGGCGGCACCGTACAGGACTACATCTACTTCAACGGCGCCACGTCGCTGTACTGGGGAATGATGCTGCACGCCCTTGAAAAGGGCTACCCGCGGTACAACTTCTACGGCACGTTCGGCATCTCCGGCCAGGACGAGGAAGGCCACGGCGGCTACGAGTTCAAGAAGGGCTTCGGCGGCGAAGTGGTCCAGCTCGTGGGCGACTTTGTGATGCCTGTCCGCCCTGCCGTGTTCCGCGCCAATAAGCTTGCCCGCGCGGCAGCGGGGGCCGCCCGCCTCCTGCTGGCCAAACTGCCCCTGCGGCGCTCCGCCTGACGCGCTCCGCAGCCACGCTGCACACCATTACAACGGGAGGAGGGACCCATGACCGACCGGCCTGACTATCCCGGCGGCGGATCACCGAAGGCGACGCCATCACCGAAGGCAACGCCGCGCACGGACGGCCTGCCCAAAACCGAGCCGCTGACCCCCTCCCAGCTGCGGCAGAATGCTGCGGCGAAAAGGATGCTGCGGCGCCTGGTCCAGGGCGAGAACCCGCCCACGGCTCCCATGAGCATCGTGGACAGGCTCACCGGGAGCCCCTATGCGAACCCCATGATCCAGGTGGGCGGCGTGGACACGTCCGCCCGGAAAACCCTGGATTTCGCGCTGCACCTGGCCGAAACCATGTTCCGCTACGGTGCTGGTGCCTTGGAGGTTGAAACCAGCATCATTGCCGTCACGGCGGCGCTTGGCCTGAAGAACATCGAAGTGGACATCACCAACCAGTCGGTGGGCATCAACTACGCCCCCAAGGACCAAACACCCATTGCGCTGCTGCGGGTGGTCCGGTCCTGGACCAACAACTACGCGGGCCTGGCCAAGGTCCACCAGCTGGTGACGGACATCGTTGCCGGGGGAGTAGGGCGTGATGAGGCGATCCGCAGGCTGGATGAGGCCATCACCAGTCCCAAGCCGTTCCCCCGCTGGATGGTGACGGCGGCGTTCGGAGTATTTGCCGCCGCGTTCGTTGCTGTGCTGGGCGGCGGTCCCGTGTCCTCCGCCATTGCGTTCGCCGTCAACATCGGCGTGAGCCTGCTGGCCCGCCAGCTGGGCCGCTGGCGCGTGCCGGACTTCTTCACCACCGCCAGCTGCTCCTTCGCCGTGACCCTGCTGGCGTTGCTCTTGTGGCAGTTTGGGCTGACCACCTCGCCGGCGATCGTGGTGGTGGGCGGAATCCTCCTGCTCCTGCCCACAGGCCGGCTGGTCTCCTCCGTGCAGGACGCCATCAACGGCTTCCCCGTGACCGCCGCGGGGCGGTTCCTTTCCACCCTGCTGACCTTTGGCGCGCTGGTGGCAGGCATCGCCGTAGCTTTTGTGGTGGGCCAGCTGACCAGCATGCAGGCCATCGACGTGACGCAGACCTTCCCGCCCGCCTACGACTTGTGGGTGCTGGTGATCCTTGTTGCCGTGGCGGTGATGGCCATCGGGGTGACCGAGCAGACCACCTGGCAGCTCCTGCTTCCCACCGCGGCCGTGGGGGTCGCGGGGTACCTGGTCCTGCTGGGCGGCGGCCTGCTGGGCATTGGTGACCGGTTCTCGCCGGCCCTGGCCGCCGTGGTGATCGGCCTGCTGGCCCGGGTGGTCGCCTTGCGGATGGGAGCACCCCAGCTGGTGGTGGCGGTACCGGCGGCACTGATCCTGCTGCCCGGCCTCACCATTTTCCGCTCCATGTACGTACTGACCATCGAGGAAGCCGAGATCCTGCTCGGCGCCGGCGGGATGCTCAACGCCGGTGCCATCGTCCTGGGAACTGCCGGGGGGATCGTGCTGGGAGATACCCTTGCCAGGCCACTGACCCGCAGCCTGGCCAGCAACGAGCGCCGGCGGGCCCGCCGCCGCTGACCAGGCCTGGCTGCCTAGATCTGTCCTACGGGCAACTTCTTCTCCGCCTGGAAAACGTCCTCAACGCGGCCCTTGGCCCAGTAGCCGGACAGGGAAACCTGCTTGCGTTCCAGGCCGCGCTGGACGAAAAGGACATCCCGGAGCGCCTTCATGTACCCCCGCTCGCCGTGGGCA
Source organism: Pseudarthrobacter scleromae (assembly GCF_014644515.1). Lineage (NCBI taxonomy): Bacteria > Bacillati > Actinomycetota > Actinomycetes > Micrococcales > Micrococcaceae > Pseudarthrobacter > Pseudarthrobacter scleromae. Next base: position 30,395 of record NZ_BMKV01000009.1, read on the forward strand.
AAAACGTCCACCCTGCCGGCGGGCCAGTCAGCGTCCGCAACGGCCTGCACCAGGAGGTTGCTTTCGCCGGCGGGGACACCGTGGCGGAAGAGCCAGTGCAGTTCCAGCCCGGCCGGGGCGGCAATTGGCTGGATGTCGGCGTCGGAATCGACCTCGAGGAACGCGACGCCGGCCGCTTCCGCAGGCAGGGATTCAATGCAGGCGGCGATGGCGGGCAGGGCGGCCTCGTCTCCGGCGAACAGGTACCAGTCAGCTTCGGGATTCGGGTTGTACGCTCCACCCGGGCCGGTGAAAGTCAGGGTGTCGCCCGGCTGGGCCCTGGCCGCCCACGGCCCGGCCAGCCCCTCATCGCCGTGGACCACAAAGTCGATGGCAAGTTCCCGGGCCGCGGTATCCACCCAGCGGAGGGTGTATGTGCGCGTGAAAGGCCATTGTTCCCGAGGCATGGTCTCCCGGATGCTCCACAGATCGAGGGGTGAGGGGTACTGGACACCCGGCTGCGGAAAGACGATCTTGACGTACCGGTCAACAAAGCCGTTGTTGACGAAATCGGCGAAACCGTCACCGCCCGCGACAATCCGGACCATTTGCGGCGCCAGCTGTTCCCGGCGCACCACCGTGAGGTTGACCTGGGGGCGGCTTTTCTTGCTGGCGCTGGTGGAGGCGGGAACAATGCTCATAAGGCAAGCCTAAGCTAGGGCACCGCCGGAAGCTCCCAGGTTACATCCGCGGCCCCCTGCTCACGCAGGAGCGCGTTGACACGGCTGAACGGGCGGGAGCCAAAGAAACCCCGTGAAGCGGACAAGGGGCTGGGGTGCGCGCTGGACACTGCCGGGACCCCGGGCAGCAGCGTGCGCACGCTCTCGGCGTCCTTTCCCCACAAAACCGCGACCAACGGCAAGGGCGACCCGTCCGGTGCCCGCCGCGCGCCCAGCGCCTCGACGGCCGCCGTCGTAATGTCTTCCCAGCCCTTCCTCCGGTGGGATCCTGCAGATCCCGCCCGTACCGTCATCACGCGGTTCAGCAGCAGCACCCCCTGCCCGCCCCACGCGGAGAGGTCACCATGCACCCTCGGCGGGATTCCCAGGTCAGCCTCCAGCTCCCGGTAGATGTTCGCGAGGCTCCTGGGAATGGGCCGGACGTGCGGGTCAACGGCAAAGGACAGTCCGACGGCGTGTCCCGGCGTGGGGTAAGGGTCCTGTCCCACAACCAGCACCTTCACCTCCGCGAGGGGCTGGCGGAAGGCCCGCAGGACGTTCGACGGCGCCGGCAGGACCTGGTGCCCGGCCGCCACCTCGCCGGCTGCGAAGCGAAGAACGGCGCGAAGTTCCGCGTCCACGTCCGAGAGTGCGGCGGCCCAGTCGGGCGCCATCAGCTCCGCCAGCGGCAGCTGCGCCAGATCGGCGAAGCCGGTGCTGCCTGCCGGTTCCTGCTCCAGCTCAAACAAGGCGTCCGATTCAAACATCAGTCCATTCTTGCAGGCGGCGGGAGGCGCCGGCTGTACCGTTCGGCGTGTGCGGCAGGGCTATGCGCAAATGACAATGGTGTTGTTCGTCCGTAGCATGGGGGTCAGACATTTACGTAACCAGCTAAGGAGAGTGCGCCGTGGCGGAGCCAGCTCGGGAGCACCTGCCGGCGCAGGAACAACGGAACACCCTGCTGGCGGATTTCACGCTGCGGGAGTCGCCGCTGAGCGAGCGGGACCAGCAGATGCTCGCACTGGAGCGGCAGTGGTGGAAGTATGCCGGCGCCAAGGAACAGGCCATCCGGGAACTGTTCGATCTGTCCGCCACGCACTATTACCAGCTCCTCAACGCCCTGATCGACACCGAGGATGCGCTGGCGCACGACCCCATGCTGGTCAAGAGATTGCGTAGACTACGTACGTCGCGTCACCGTGCACGCACTGCACGCCGCCTGGGGTCCGACGCATAAGACGCTCACGCTGAGTCCTCAGCAGCTACACACAAGGATGTCTCTTTCCCATGACCAAATACGCCCGCGATGAATTCGACAAGGTCCCGGAGACCGCGTCGCGACAAGGTGTACACCGCACAGCCTCCGCTCCGGCACGGGTCCGTCTCTGGCCCATCCTGACTGCGGGGATTGTTGCGCTGGCCATCGGCGTGGTTTCCTTCCTGATCCTGCCCAAGCTGGGATTCGACGGTCCGGCAACCCAGGCGTCGTCGAGCCTGGAAGCAGCGCCGCTGGCCGAAACCGGTTCGACTCCATCCGCTACGCCTGAGACGGCGGACGTCCCCTCCACCGAGCCGGAGCCGTCGTTTTCCCCCGAACCGGCCGGCACCGCGGGGAACGGGACCCCATCCAGCCCCCCGAGCACTGCTCCGGCCGCAACAGTGGACAAGGCCCAGGCAGTGGCGGTCTACAACGCTGCCGGAACTGCCGGGCTGGCCAGCCGGGTGGGCGGCACCGTGCAGTCCGACGGGTGGACCCTGGGGCAGGTAGGCAACTGGGCAGGGGCGCCCCAGCAGGGTTCCATCATCTTCTACGCGGGGGCGGCACAGGAGGCCAACGCGCAGGCCCTCGGGGAACTCCTGGGAGTCCCCACCGTGGTGGAGAGCACCGAATTCCAGGTTCCCCTGGTGGTGGTGCTCGGCCCCGGATACCGGTAGGCCGGGTTCTCCAACAGGACGCGTTCCGCCACGCGTGCCCACGTCAGGGCCGGGGATTACGCCTGAATAACGTTTCCGCCCGGCCATGCTGTGCCCCGGCGCTGCCGGCGTCCATTGGCTAAAGTGAGTTCCGGGCCTCGAGCCACGGCGGCACCGGCGCAGCATCCCGGACCTAACGGAAAGAGTGGTCATCATGGCACGAGGAACCGTCAAATGGTTCAACGCGGAAAAGGGCTACGGCTTCATTACCGTTGACGGCTCCGGGGACGACGTCTTTGTCCACTGGTCCGCCATCCAGGGCGAGGGCTACCGCGCACTGGACGAAGGCCAGCGCGTGGAACTCGAGGTCGGCGAAGGCGAGAAAGGCCCGCAGGCCGAAAGCGTCCGGCCGGCCGAGTGAAGCATCCGTTTCCACCCGCTGCACCCAACCGTCCGTTCTTCGCCGCAGCCCTTTGCGGCACGCTGGCCCTGACAGGCTGCTCTGGGGTGACCGGAAACGCGCGCACGGAGGCGGCGGAGGCCTCCGGTGACGGCACGCTGCGGGTGGGCCTCATCCTGGACAACACCGGTGACAACAGCTTCCTGAACGGTCCCCAGCTGGCAGCCGCCAAGCTCGCCGTCCAGGAAATCAACGCTGCCGGCGGGCACAAGGGCCGGCCGGTGGAACTCCTGCCCGTTGAATCAGGCCAGGACACAGCGTCCCAGGCGCAGTCCCTGGTGCAGGCCAAAGCGGATGTGGTCATCGGCCCCACCGACTCCAGCCACGCCTCCGCAGCTGTCGATATCCTCTCCAGGGCGCGGACGCCACTGATTTCACCTGCCAATACCGCGGCCGGGCTCAGCAGTATTGCCAGCGGCGGATACTACTTCCGGACGGCCGCCGCCGACGTCGCGCAGGGACCCGTGCTGGCCAAGCTCGCCAAGGACGCCGGCGCTACCACCATCTCCGTGGTGTACCAGGAAGGCTCCTACGGCAGCGATGTCTCCGCTGCCGTCTCCGCGTCCGCTGAACAGTCTGGCCTGGACGTACTGGCCGCGGTTGGCTTCACACCGGGTGAAGCTGGATCTGCGGCTGCCGCAATCCGCGAGGCGCAACCCGACGCCGTCATCCTGGTGGCCCGTGACGGCGCACAGGGCGCCCTGGCTGAGCTGAACAACGCCGCCCTTGCAGGCTCAAGGCTTATCCTGAGCGACGGCGCCTTCAGCCGGTACGGCTCCAAACTGGGAACCAGAGCCCTGGACGGTGCACGTGCGGTCGTTCCGGGGCAGCTTCCCTCGGCAGGGTTCCAGGAAAGACTGCTGGGCATCGATCCGGCCCTGAAGGATGTGTCCTTCGCGGCGGAGACGTACGACGCCGTGACCCTTGCCGCGCTCGCAGCGGCCAGGGCCGAGGACGACTCCGGGCGTTCAATCGCCGCAAGCCTGATACCGGTATCAGGCGGGACTGCTGACGGAACAGGCCCGGCTGGAACGGCGCCCTGCCCCAGCTACAAAGACTGCCTGGCAGGCAAGGCTTCCGGTGCGGACATCAATTACGACGGCGAATCGGGCCCCATCGCCTTCGATGCCAACGGTGACATCACCTCGGCCGCCTTCACGGTGTTCACATATGGCGCCGACAACATTCCGGCGGCCACCGGCGTCGAAACGGCAGGCCGCGCCGCCGGCTGATCGCCCTCGGCGAAGACGTGCCCGCCAGGGTGCTTTCCGCCGGTTATTCGCTTGCACTCTCACGTGGGGAGTGCTAATTATTGAGTTAGCACTCTGACGTACCGACTGCTAAGCAAAGCGTGGCTCCGGCCGCCGGCGCCGGCATCGGTCGAAGAGCGAAGAAACACCTAACTGGAGTGAGACCCACACCCGAAGGCATACAGAGGCCGCCGGCAACGGGTCGTCCGTCGCGGGCACTGCAGCGAAGGTTCATTCTTAACGACTGTCCCGAAAGGACTACTGCCGTTATGGCCAAGATCATTGCATTTGATGAAGAGGCACGCCGCGGCCTTGAGCGGGGCCTGAACATCCTCGCCGACGCCGTTAAGGTCACCCTCGGCCCGCGTGGACGCAACGTCGTCCTCGAAAAGAAGTGGGGCGCCCCCACGATCACCAACGATGGTGTTTCCATCGCCAAGGAGATCGAGCTGGACGATCCTTACGAGAAGATCGGCGCCGAGCTGGTCAAGGAAGTTGCCAAGAAGACGGACGACGTCGCCGGCGACGGCACCACCACAGCAACCGTGCTGGCACAGGCACTGGTGAAGGAAGGCCTGCGCAACGTTGCTGCCGGCGCCGACCCGCTGTCCCTCAAGCGCGGCATCGAGAAGGCCGTTGAGGCCGTCACCGCCGAACTTCTGAACTCCGCCAAGGAGATCGAAACCAAGGAAGAGATCGCCGCCACGGCGTCCATCTCCGCCGGCGACGAGGAAATCGGTGCACTCATCGCCGAAGCCCTGGACAAGGTGGGCAAGGAAGGCGTCATCACGGTCGAGGAGTCCAACACCTTCGGCCTGGAGCTTGAGCTCACCGAAGGCATGCGCTTCGACAAGGGCTACATCTCGGCCTACTTCGTCACCGACGCTGAGCGCCAGGAAACGGTCCTCGAGGATCCGTACATCCTGATCGTCAACTCCAAGATCTCCAACGTCAAGGAACTGGTTGCTGTCCTGGAAAAGGTCATGCAGTCCAACAAGCCGCTGCTGATCATCGCTGAGGACATCGAGGGTGAGGCCCTGGCCACCCTGATCGTCAACAAGATCCGCGGCACCTTCAAGTCCGTCGCCGTCAAGGCTCCGGGCTTCGGCGACCGCCGCAAGGCACAGCTTGCCGACATCGCCGTCCTCACCGGCGGCCAGGTCATCTCCGAGGAAGTCGGCCTGAAGCTGGAAAACGCCGGCCTGGAACTCCTGGGCCAGGCACGCAAGGTTGTTGTCACCAAGGACGAGACCACCATTGTCGAGGGTGCCGGCGACGCCGACCAGATCGCCGGCCGCGTTTCGCAGATCCGCGCCGAGATCGAAAACTCCGACTCCGACTACGACCGCGAGAAGCTGCAGGAGCGCCTGGCCAAGCTGGCCGGCGGCGTTGCAGTCATCAAGGCCGGTGCCGCAACGGAAGTTGAGCTCAAGGAGCGCAAGCACCGCATCGAAGACGCCGTGCGCAACGCCAAGGCTGCCGTTGAGGAAGGCATCGTCGCCGGTGGCGGCGTGGCCCTCATCCAGGCCGGCGCCAAGGCATTCGCCAACCTGCAGCTGTCCGGCGACGAAGCAACCGGTGCGAACATTGTCCGCGTTGCCATCGACGCCCCGCTGAAGCAGATCGCCTTCAACGCCGGCCTCGAGCCCGGTGTCGTGGTGGACAAGGTCCGCGGCCTCCCCGCCGGCCACGGCCTGAACGCAGCCACCGGCGAGTATGTCGACCTGCTGGCCGCCGGCGTCAACGACCCCGTCAAGGTGACCCGCTCTGCCCTGCAGAACGCGGCTTCCATCGCTGGCCTCTTCCTCACCACCGAGGCAGTTGTTGCTGACAAGCCGGAGAAGAACGCTGCTCCTGCCGGCGGCGACGACATGGGTGGAATGGGCGGAATGGGCGGCTTCTAGCCACTCCTGCCGGGACCTGTCCCGCTAAACACGAATGTGGCCCCCTCTCCGGAGGGGGCCACATTCGTGTCTACCGCAGGTTGTGACTACTTGGCGCTGGCCAGCATTCCTTCAACTTCCTTCTTGAACGCGTCAGCGGCCGCCTGGGGCGTGAGGCGGTCATAGAGCACCTCATCGGTGTAGCGCTTGATGACGTTCTGTACGCTGCCCGCGCCCACCGGCGGGACCGGCGGCGCCTCCTTGATATCGGGTGCGATGTCCTTCAGGAAGCCCACCACTGTGGTGTCGGCAGGCTTCAGGGACGGCGTAATGCTCTCAACGATGTCCGTGTTGGTGGGCACGCCGCGGTCCGTCATCAGGATGGCCCCGGCCTCCGGGCTGTTGGCCAGGTAGTTGATGAAGGTGGAAGCGGCTTCCGGGTGCTTGGAGCGTGATGAGGCAGACCAGAACATGGTGGGCTTGTAGTACATCCCGTTCTCAGCCGACGAACCGTCGAGGCTGGGTGCCCGAAGCATCTTGATGCTGCTCCCGGTAGTGGACTCCAGGGACCCGAGCTGGTTGGTCCACCACCACGCCATGCCTACCCTGTTGGTGCCGAAGAGGCTCTCCTCGAGTCCGGCGCCGGAGTCCTCCGTGGCCACCGTGGCCGGCGGGCTTGCCTTGGAGTCGCGCTGTTCCTTCAGCCGTTCCCAGAAGGACGCGGCCGTGGCGGTATCGAAATCGAGCTTGCCGTCCTGCGAGTACAGGTTCTCCCCGTGCTGGCGCAGCCAGATGATCAGGTCGGCTTCATTGCTTCCGTAGGCGGCACCGTAGTTCTTGCCGTCCCCGGCGGCGCTGATCTTCGAGGCTGTTGCCATGAACTCCTCCCACGTCCACGTGGTGTCATCCGGGATGGGAACATTGGCTGCTTCGAAGACCTTGGTGTTGGCCATGATGACATAGGCGTTCTGGCCGGTGCTGAGTCCGTACTGGGCGCCGTCATACTGGCCCGACACCAGGGCCTCCTGGTCCAGCTTGGAGGTATCGATACCGCCCTGCTTGGACAGGTCAAGGAGCGCCCCGCGCCCGCCGTATTCCGCGATGTACTTCTGGTCCATCTGGATCACGTCCGGCGCATCGTTGGCGGCTGTCTTGGTGGCCAGCTTGTCCCAGTAGCTGCCCCACTCGCCCGGCTCGGATTCAATCTTGATGTTCGGGTGTTCCGCCTCGAAGGCATCGATAACCTTCTCGGTCTGGGCGTTGAGGTACTCGTTGCCCCACCAGGCAAACCGGAGGGTTACTTCCTCGTTGCTCTCAGAGCCTGAAGAGGTGCCACAGCCTGTGGCGAGGAGGGAGAGTGCGACGGCGGCGGCGCCGAGCTGGAACTTCCTCCGGCTGAGGGTTGGGATCGTCATTGATGTGCCTTCCTGGTGCTGAGGGCGCTTTCCGTTGGCTGCCGCGGCGCGGTGCGTGTCGGGGACCGGATGAGAAAGCGCTTTCTCGTTTCAATACAGCGATTGTGCCCGCCCGGCTCTCCCCGCGTCAAGTACTGTCGGTAACCGCTTTCCGAGCAGCGGCCACGGGCGGACTCCGGTTTGTCGTGCTGGTCTGGCAGGATGGACCGGTGACGATTACTGCAGCGGCTGACGGTTCGGCCTTGGGAAACCCTGGTCCGGCCGGCTGGGCCTGGTACGTGAATGACGACTGCTGGCGTGCCGGCGGTTGGCCCCACGGGACCAACAACCAGGGCGAACTGATGGCGGTCCTGGATCTGTTCCGGGCCACAGCCCACCTTCCCCAGGAGGACCTTCATATCCTCTGCGACAGCCAGTACGTCATCAATTCGATCACCAAGTGGATGCCGGGATGGAAGCGCAAAGGCTGGCGCAAAGCAGACGGGAAGCCGGTCCTCAATGTGGACCTGCTCAAGGAGCTGGACCGTGAGCTTGCCGGCCGGAAGTACACCTTCGAATGGGTGAAGGGGCATGCAGGGCATGACCTGAACGAAGCCGCGGACGAACGTGCGCGGGCGGCCGCAACGGCCTACCAGCAGGGCGTGGCTGCCCGCTCCGGGCCAGGCTTTCCCGGTGCCCACCATGCACACCCGGCGCCGGCGAAACAGGAAGCCAGGGACGCACGCCCGGAACCAGAAAAGCCGGCAGCGGCCTACGAGGAACCTGACCTGTTCAGCCAGCTGGACAACCGGGGTTTCGATGCGACCGGGACTGCCGCAAAGGCAGCTGAAGCCCGGCCTGAGGCCGTGGTGGAGGAACTTGAGCGGGAACTGCTGGGCCCGCTGGTGCGCGGGGACATCGGCAGGACAGCCGTCCTGCTCCACCCCGATTTCATGGAGATCGGCAGCTCAGGCAGGATGTGGACCCGGGACGCCATGATGATGGCGCTCGAGGAGGACCCGGGCGAGCGGACGGACATCGAGATCCTGGGTGCCGAACGCGTCGGTGCTGAGGCGGTCCTCCTCACGTACCGCAGCTATGCGCGCTCCGGCACCACCCTCAGGAGCTCGCTGTGGGTACTGGACGGCGGCCGGTGGCGGCTGCGGTTCCACCAGGGCACACCCGAAGCCTAGGCGCAGCTCAGCTGAACCGCTGGGTATTGCCCTGTTCCGCCTGCGCGTAGGTGGCTGCTGCTGAGGCAAGCGCGGTGTTGATGGATGCCAGTGATGCCTCCACCCTCCCCTGCGTAAGGGTCCATTCCGTAATCAGTGCCTGGAAGTTCGTGGCGGCGGAGCCCCGCCAGGAACCCTGGAGTTCGTCCAGTCCGCGTTTCATGGCCTGGACATCGGCGCTGATTCTGTCCATGGTGGCCTGGACGCTGGCGGACTTCAGCTGCAGGAGTTCGGTATCGACGGAGATAATGCTCATGGTGGTGCCTTTCGCTGTGCGGCAGCTTGCGCCTGCGGGCCCGGCCGGTCCGGTACCTTGCCTTCGAGCGTAGGAATACCGCTCGGGACGCTGCCACTGCAAACGGCTATATGTGCATAACCTCGCCGCCGCTGCCCTTGCTCTTTTCCGCACGGTTCTCTTCTGCGGGCATCCCCGCATCCGGGAGGTCGTCACGCTGCGGAAGGCTGACCACGAGGGTGGCGCCGCCGCCGTCGGTCTTTTCAACCCGGACGCTGCCGCCGTGGGAGCCCACGATCGCGGCAACAATGGCGAGTCCAAGCCCGCTGCCTCCCGTTTCCCGCGTCCTGGAGGTGTCTGCCCGGTAGAACCGCTCAAAGACCTTGGATGCGTCTTCTTCCGAGATGCCTGGCCCGTGGTCCCGAACTTCGATCACGGAGCGCAACTGCCCGTCTTCCGCCGCCCGGACCCCCACCGCCAGCTCGATGGGGCTGCCCTCAGGGGTGTAACGGAGGGCGTTGCCCACGAGGTTGCCCACTACCTGGCGGAGCTTGGCTTCGTCGCCCAGCGCAGGGGCAGGCGTGGCGGGAGCGCCGTCGAGGCCGGTCAGCGAAATCACGCGGGAGCGGTCGCTGGCCTGGGTGTCCACCACGGCATCATGCGCAATGAGCTGGAGGTCCACGGGCTTTTGCTGCAACGGCCGCTGCTCGTCAAGGCGGGCCAGCAGCAGCAGGTCTTCCACCATCGAACCCATGCGCTTGGCTTCGCTTTCGATCCTTCCCATGGCTGTGGACACGTCTTCCTCCGTGGCCAGCGCTCCATGCCGGTACAGCTCGGAGAACCCCCGGATGGTCACGAGCGGGGTCCGCAGCTCGTGGGAGGCGTCGGCCGCGAACCGCCGCATCCTCGCCTCCGATGCGGTGCGGGCCGCGAAGGCTGTTTCGATATGGGCGAGCATGGCGTTCAGCGACCTGCTCAACCGCCCGAGCTCGGTTCCGGGGTTTTCGACCTCCACGCGGCGGGAAAGATCGCCGGCGGCGATTGCGGCGGCCGTCTTTTCCACCCGGGCCAGCGGCCTGAAGGAGCGGGAGACGGTCCAGCTTGCAATGAGGGACGCGAGCAGCAGGGTAAGCAGCCCCACCCCCGTCACCACCAAGGTGGCGTGCTTAAGGACGTCGTCGACGCTCCGCAGGGGCAGCCCTATGGCCACCACTGCTGTGGTCTGGCCGTTCTGCACGGGCACAGCGACCACCCGCCAGTTCTCGCCGTCCGTGCCCCGTACCTGGTACGGGACCGTCCCGCGTGCCTGGGCCTGTTCCACGGTGATGGAGCTGATGTCCGGGCGGTTCTCCGGATCGCCGCCGAACGGATAGGGCTCCTCGCCGGGGGCGAAGAGAATCAATGAATAGTCCGTGGGGACCATCGGGTTCGTGGGAGCCTGCAGCGGCGTGAAGGAGCGCTGTTTCCGGGCCAGGTCCACAGCGGCATACAGCTTGCCGTCCACCTGCCCCTGCAGGTAACTGTGCAACAGCGCCAGCGTTCCAGCCCCGGTCACTGTCAGGGCAACTATCAGCAGCGCCATGATCATGGCCACCAGCTGCGTCCTCAGGGACGCCGACTTCCATCGCTGCAGCAAGGTCAGCGCTTTTCTGCCGTCCGGAGCACGTAGCCCACGCCGCGCTTGGTCTGGATCAGTGCGGGGGCGTCGGGGTCGATGTCCACCTTCCGGCGAAGGTAGGAGATGTACGACTCCACGATGGAGGCGTCACCGTTGAAGTTGTATTCCCAGACGTGGTCCAGGATCTGCGATTTGGAGAGCACCCGGTTGGGGTTGAGCATGAGGTAGCGGAGCAGCTTGAACTCGGTAGGGGAGAGCTCAATCACGGTACCGCCGCGGCGTACTTCGTGCGCGTCGTCGTCGAGCTCCAGATCGTCCACGCGGATCACGGCGTCGTCATCCATCATTGGCTGCGTGCGGCGCAGGACGGCGCGGATCCGGGCCACCACCTCATCGAGGCTGAACGGTTTGGTGACGTAATCGTCCCCGCCGACAGTGAGCCCGGTGACCTTGTCCTCGGTGTCGTCCTTGGCAGTAAGGAACAGGACCGGGAAATGCTTCCCGGCGGCGCGGAGGCGGCGGGTGACAGTGAAGCCGTCCATGTCAGGGAGCATCACGTCCAGCACGGCCAGGTCCGGGGCATGGGCATCCGCGGCTGCAAGGGCGTCACGTCCGTTTGCGGCCGAGACGACGTCAAATCCGGCAAACCGCAGCGAGGTGGACAGCAGCTCGCGGATGTTGGGTTCGTCGTCGACAACGAGGAGTTTCGCTTCTGGACCGTTCTTGTTCATGCTCCCATCATGCTCCCAGACTCTGGGAGTTGTCTGGATATTTGTTGGAAGCCAGGTGGGGAAAAGGAGTGCTCACCAACCCATGGTCCCGGGTTCGCCCTTGAACGGGCCAGCCACGCGGTCAGTGATCCAGCCGCCGTAGAAGCCTCCCGCCTGCGGACGGACACGTTCGCCCTCCACCTCGCAGTAGTCCATCATGCCCGGGTACACGGCAACGCGGTCAGCCAGTGCCTCATACCCCTTGGATGGCTCCGGGTAGAACCACGCTGCTGCTTCAGCCACCGTCCCGCCGCCGTGGACAGTCAGGTACTGTGCTGCGCCTTTGAACTCACAGAAGCTGCTTCCGGGGGCTGGTTCCAGGGACCCTGGCGGGAACGCCGACCGGGGCAGGTAGTAGACCGGCGGGTGGCTGGTTTCGAGCACCCTGAGCGAGTCGGTGGTGTCCAGGATCAGTTCGCCGCCAAGGACGATCCGGATCCGCTCGGTGCCCGGCTCCACGCGTGGGGGCCGGGGGTAGTCCCATACGGATTCCTGTCCGGGACGGGGAACGGCGGGGGTGACTTTTCGGCGCATGCCTCCAGTGTGCAGGACGGGAACCCAAACCGGACTAAGAACGTTCCGTGCTTCACGCCTTCCGCCGGGTGCAGCACGGGAATACAGTGATGGTGCCGGGCTTGGGTCCGTCCCGATCCGGCACCGCAGGGCCCTTGTTGCGCCCGCAGACCCGCGCTTGGCTGCTCCACAATTTGTTCTTCAATGATTTCCGGCCTAATGAAGGGGATAGACCATCATGACTGACCTGAGTGCATCCGAAAACACCGCATCCAATGAACGCAGCATCCGGGACTGGGCGGACCTGGCGGAGGAAATGTGGTCATACCTCACCGGCAAGGGTGCCGAGATCAACTACCAGTTCGTTGATATGACCATCGAAGTTCCGCGTGACATTGGCCCCGACGCTCCCCGGGCCACCTGGAAGCTGAACGGCAGCCTGCGCGTCACCACCAGCGACAAGGATGCCGTCGGCTCCGATCTGAACCGTGGCTGACGGATATGGCTGACTACCGCCTGGACGTGGATCTGGACTTCTCGTACACAGATGAGTCCGGATCGGTTACGAGGGGGAGCGCCCGGTCCTCGGGCACGGACGTCACGGTGTCCATGGACAGCCTGGCGCCCCTGGGAGGCGGCGGCATCCCGTCACTGGAGGAAATCAGGCCACTGGCGGAGATGCTGGCCGGGAAGGGACTCAGTGTCACCCTCTCCGGCCCGGACGGAAGTATCGTCAGCCTGGGTGCGGTGAACAGCCCCGCCCCGCAGCGCCTGGTGACGCGCTCGCCCCACATCAAACTGGGCAAGCTGGGAGCGCTCGTGCCGATCGTCAGGCAAGGGCGGCGCAAGTCTGCAGCCGTCCCGCTGCTGCCGCCGTCCACTCCGTTGCCCCTGCTCCCCACCGTCCGGCGGAAAATCAACCGCCGGATCACCACCACGCACTACACCCGGGGCAGCGGCCGGCCGCGGCTGATCTTCGTCCAGGACTCAGCCACTTGGACCGGACAGATCCCCCGGGAGGTGACGCTTGCCGGGGAGAAGACCACGATCGGGAGTGACCCGGGCTGCGACATCCTCCTGGAGGGGCTCGACGGGTTCCACGCCGAAATCAGGCATGACGAGCAGGACGAGTACGTCCTGGTCCCCCACGGCGTGGTCAGCGGCAGCGTGGCGCAGGGCGGACCTTCAGTGCTTCGCACCGGCGCCAGGATCCAGATGGGGCAGTGGTGCCTCGCCTTCTTCCGGGAAGAGTTCGCCGACCACGGGCGCCCTTACGGCGGCCGCAGCGGTGGTGAACTGGCGTACGAGCGTCCGCAGTTCGATCCTCGGACCGGCACCATGGAAAGGGACAGTTCGCGCGGGGTGACCTGAAAGGACCCAACCTGGCCGGCACGGCCTAGTCAGCCGTCTCCACGTCCTTGGCGTCCATGATCCGGTACGCGTAGCCCTGTTCGGCCAGGAAGCGCTGGCGCTTGGCGGCGAAGTCCTGGTCCAGGGTGTCCCGCGCCACGAGCGAGTAAAAGCGTGCCGAGCGGCCGTCCTTCTTGGGCCGCAGGAGCCTGCCCAGCCGCTGGGCTTCCTCCTGCCGGGAACCGAACGAGCCCGACACCTGGATCGCCACAGAGGCCTCGGGAAGGTCGATGGAAAAGTTGGCCACCTTGGAGACCACCAGCGTCTGGATCGCCCCGGCACGGAAGGCGTCAAACAGCTTCTGGCGCACCTTTACCGATGTATCGCCCTTGATCACGGGCGCATTGAGGCGCTCGCCGAGCTCGTCCAGCTGGTCGATGTACTGGCCGATGACCAGCAGCTGTTCACCCGTATGCCGGCTGACCAGCTGCTCCACCACCTGGGTCTTGGACTCGGAGGTGGCACAGAGCCGGTACTTGTCAGCGTCCTCGGCCATGGCGTAGGCAACCCGTTCGTCCTTGGGCAGGTCCACGCGGACTTCCACGCAGTCAGCAGGCGCGATGTAGCCCTGGGATTCGATGTCCTTCCAGGGCGCGTCGTACCGTTTGGGCCCGATCAGGCTGAATACCTCGCCCTCGCGGCCGTCCTCCCGCACCAGGGTTGCCGTCAGTCCGAGGCGCCGCCGCGCCTGCAGGTCCGCCGTCATCCGGAAGATCGGCGCTGGCAGGAGATGAACCTCGTCGTAGATGATCAAACCCCAGTCGTGCCCGTCCACCAGCTCCAAGTGGGGGTAGAGGCCGCCGCGCTTCATGGTGAGGACCTGGTAGGTGGCGATGGTCACCGGGCGGACCTCCTTGACCGCCCCGGAGTACTCGCCGATCTCGTCCTCGGTAAGGGACGTGCGCTTCAGCAGTTCGTCCTTCCACTGGCGCGCGGCCACGGTGTTGGTCACCAGGATCAGGGTGGTGGTGGACCCGGTAGCCATGGCGGCAGCCCCCACCAGCGTCTTCCCGGCGCCGCAGGGCAGCACCACCACGCCGCTGCCTCCGGACCAGAAGTTGTCGCTCGCCATCTGCTGGTAGGGCCTCAGCTTCCAGCCGTCCTCGTTGAGGGCGATCAAGTGCGGAGTGCCGTCCACGTAGCCCGCCAGGTCTTCGGCCGGCCAGCCGATCTTCAGTAGCAGCTGTTTGAGCTGTCCCCGCTGGGAGGCGTGCACCACCACTGTTTCGCCGTCAATCCTTGGCCCGAGCAGGGGCTGGATCTTTTTGGCCCGGATTACTTCCTCCAGTACCGGATAGTCATCGGTCCGCATGACCAGCCCGTGCTGGGGGTCCTTCTCCAGGCGCAGCCGTCCGTAGCGGGACATGGTTTCTTCAACATCGATCAGCAGCGAATGCGGCACGGGGAAGCGCGAGTACTTCAGCAACGTATCCAGCACCTTCTCCGCATCCAGTCCGGCTGCGCGGGCGTTCCAAAGCCCCAGGGGCGTCAGCCGGTAACTGTGCATGTGCTCCGGTGCCCGTTCGAGCTCCGCGAAAGGTGCGATGGCGTGGCGGGCTTCGGTTGCCAGCTCGTGGTCCACTTCCAGCAAAATGGTCTTGTCGCTTTGGACGATCAAAGGTCCGTCGTTCACGCCGGGAAGTCCTTCACTGGCGCAGTTTCCTCTGCAGCCTCAATGTCGATAATGCGGTGGATGGACAGCACGCGTTCAGTTTCCCTGGCGGGATCAAACACCCGGACGCGTCCGCCGCTTACAGAGAGCGGAACAACCGTTTCCAGGTTGGCATTCCCCAGGCCGTCCACGACATTCATGCTGATCCGCTGCTTGAGCCTGATGGCGCGCTGCAGGGCCTCAAGCCCCAGCTGCGTCCCCGTTTCGCCCGCGTGGTCTCCGGACACACCGCGGTGTCCGACGGCGGCGCCACCCTGGCGCAGGACCGCCAGCTGGGCGTCCACCTCCTCCGTCCCGGGCGCCATCCGCGGTGCGGTGTACACCGGGCGGTGGGCGTCCTGGGCGGCCTGGGTTCCGCGGAGCCGGACGACGGGCTCATCCGCGCCGTCCACGGCCGGGGAGAGCCCCAGGGTGCGGAGGACCTGTGCGGTTTCCCGCGGTGGCGCGGAGGAAACCAGGACAGTTGGGGCAATCTTCTCCAGCTTCAGGTGGGCTGCCTTAGGCCCGGACAGAAGCTCCAGCAGGGTGCCCTCGTCCTCGCTGTGGACGAAGCTGGCCGCCGGTCCCACCCGCAGCCTTCCGTGCCGCAGCGATGTGTCCTCCACGAGATATTGGAGAGGCTGGGGCACCGCGGTGGCGGAGTGCTCGCGGAGGAACTCCAGGATGCCGGCAGCGTCGTACCCCGTGTCCAGGGCCCGCTTGATGGAGCCTTCCGAGAAGCGGTAGATGGTGGCCGGCCCCTGGCCTTCGGCGTCGGCCATCACCAGTAGCTTCTCGGTCAGCCCGGGGTCGAGGTATCCCGGGGCGACGGCTGTGAGATCTGCCTGGAGCAGGACATGGCTCAAAGCTGCCGGCAGGTGTTCGCCAAGGATGGCAATCGCGGCTTCCGGCTGGTCCTCCGCCAGGGCACTGCCCAGTTGGCTGAGGGCGCCGGACCCCACCAGGCCCAGGAGTTCAGCTTCGGCGAGCACACCGCGGATCATCGAGCTGAAGCGGCGGGCCATCCGCGGCTGGGCCCATTCCGCGCGCTGGAGGACCGCTGCGGCGTCAAGCACCGGAGCGGTGCCGTCTGCGGAGCCGGCCTCCACGGTCAGTTCGTGCAAAATCTCCAGGATGCGTTTGCGGACCAGGGGAGCGTCAGGCCGTTGGGCTTCCGCCGATAAAGCGATGATGGTGCTGCCGGAGGCTGAACGGTGCGCCGCCGGCACGCCCCGCGCCCCGTTGATGGGCTGGCCCACCAGGGACGGCACGCGCTCGCTGGCCAGCCAGGCATTCACCAGCCAGAGCCACTGTTCCTGGCGCGGCAGGACCAGCCATTCAAGCTGCGGAGGCTGGACCCAGGACGAGGAATCGACGTCCAGGCGAATCAGGCCTGCCAGTGCGGCCAGTTCCAGGAGGAGTCCCGTTTGCTGCTGGTCGATCCGCAGCAACTCGGCCAGCCGCCTCATTTCGCGCACCCCAACGCCACCGCTGCGAAGCGTGGCCAAGGGTTGCTCCCGTACGGCATGGAGGAGCTCGCCCATCAGCCGCAGCGTCTCCGATATGGCGCTGAGCGCAGCATTCCTGCGCAGGACCGCAGAGGTCCGGCCGAGCTCTGGGACGGGGGGCTGGAGGGTGAAATCATTGATGATCGCGCCGCCGCGCAGCGAGAGTCCCACGCTGTGGGGCAGCTCCACGTGTGCGGCGTCCAGGGGCACCAGCAATCCGCGCGCCAGCAGCCAGTCCACGGGCCCGACGTCGGACCCCTCCGTAGTGATGGAGGCCTTGCGTTGCGCCTGGGGGACCGCCCCCATGGCCCAGTTGCGGAACCTGGCGAGCAACGCCGTCGTCCGCTCCGGTGCCGTGGACAGGATGGTGTTCAGGGCCTCAGGTGAGGAGGTCCAGTGCTGCAGCGCCAGCGCGGCCTCCATGGGAGTAGTGGCGTCGTGGATGGCCACGCCGCTGCGGTGCAGCTCGGAGACCAGCTGCACCACGCGCTGGGCGAAGGCGGGCTGAAGCCGGACCAGTTCCGTGTAGCTCCTGCCCAGCCCGGCGGGATAGATCCCCACCACGTCCTTCAGGGAGCCCACCGGGAGGTAGTGGCGCTGTTTTGCCGCAGGTTCCGGGGTGCCATGGGGAGGGTCGGCACGGTGCACCAGCGCCAGGTCCTGCAGAGAGTGCAGGATCCGTTCAACCGCGGCCCCCGACGAGCCCGGAATCATTTTGCGGAGTCCAGCCGCCGAGGCGCTGTGCCCGGTGTCCGTATTGGTGCACAGGTGCAGTGTCTCGAGGACCTGCATCTGCGGCCTGTTGAGCCGTTCCAGCGCACGCTGCACGCTGAGCCTGGCGCTGGCCCGCGCCGCGAGGGCGCCGAAGTCGGGGACGGGGGGAGAGATGAGGTCCGGCCGGGCGTCGAACAGCGCACGCAGTGAATCGTCGCTGCGTGCCTCCAGCTCCTTGCTCAACGCGCGAATGAGGGACATCAGTCCAACGTTACCGCCGGTCCGGCTTTCCTGCCCGGCGCCGCCCGGCAACGCTGTCCAGAACCAGGAAAAGCATCAGGAGGAACGCGACCGGCAGGCCGTACAGCGCCGAGTACGTGACCCAGGCGGGGGCCACTGACCCGGCGAAGGCCAAGGCCATCACGGTGCCTACTGCCACCAGGGAGAACACGGCGACAGCTGCGGCGAGGATCATCAGGGTACGCCGGTAACGCGAGGGTGTCATGGACGCAACGCTACAGCTCCGGCACCCTCCGGCGTGAACGCTGCTGTACGGAGCCCCGGAATGCCTCCGCAAGGCACGTAAAAGCAGGAATAGGGCGGTGGGCAGGATAACCTTGGGGGATAGACCAACACGGCCTGCAGCCGCCATACCCTAAACCCGCACAGCAATGCGGATGCGGTGGCGGGCGGCCGTGTCAGAAGACGCTGAACGAAGAAGGTTGATTACGTGCCTACCGGCAAGGTCAAGTGGTATGACAAGGACAAGGGCTTTGGTTTCCTCGCGGGCGAGGACGGCCAGGAGGTATTCCTGCCCAAATCGTCGCTGCCCGAGGGCGTAACAGAGCTTAAGGCCGGCACCCGGGTTGAGTTCGGTGTTGCTGACGGCCGGAAGGGTGCCCAGGCGCTTGGCCTGCGCGTGCTGGACAAGACGCCTTCCATCGCCAAGGCAAAGCGGCCCAGTGCAAAGGACCTTGCCCCCCTTGTCCAGGATCTGGTGACTGTCCTGGACAACCTGTCCGGAACGCTCTCGGCAGGCAAGTACCCGGAAGGCAACAAGGGCAAGGCCATCGCCGCTGCCCTGCGTAAGGTTGCCGACGAGCTGGACGTTTAGGCACTGATGATCCCGGAAGCTGAACAGCCGGTCCCGGCCCCGCCGGAACAGGACATGCCGGAACAGGACAGCACGACGGCGGGTGGCGCGGCCGCTGCCGGCCCCGCCGCTGCGGGGGCGAAGGCTCCGTCCAAGCGCCGCGCGGGTGTCCCGGTATGGCGGACAGGGAAGCCGGATGCCTTCCTCGCCGCCGCCGTGGACGCGGCGCGTGCTGCTGTGGAGGAAATCACGCCCGCACCAACCGTTGGCCGCCATCTGGCGGCCAAAAGCGAAGGCGACCGCCTGGTGACGCACCTGTTTGAATCCAGGCTGCCTGGCTACCTGGGCTGGCAGTGGTACGCGGTGCTGACCCGCAACTCCCGCTCAAAGGTGGTCACCGTCAGCGAGCTCGGCCTGTTGCCGTCGGAAGATGCGATCCTCGCCCCGGAATGGGTGCCGTGGGCTGAACGCGTCCGGCCCGAGGATGAGCAGGACCAGGAGCCGGAGCAGGTCCGGGCAGGGGAACCGGAAGTCGGCGCGCAGGAAGCTGCGCCCGCGGAAGGCGAAGCCGATGACGACGGCCAGGATGCCGTATCAGAGCCCGCCGTTTCAGAGCCCGCCGTCGACGCCCCCGGTGGTGCCTCTCTTCCGCCCGCTCAGCCCGCGGAAGACGATGCCGTCACGCCTTAAGGCAAGCTGCGCGCCAAGGAACGCTTCCCACGACATACACAAAGGCGCCGCCCGGAACTAACCCCGGGCGGCGCCGTCGTAAGTTAACGCTCTTTGCTTCTGGGTGCGCTGCTTTTGGGACCACGGAGCCGCAGCGCGGACTGCTGCTGGAGCCCGCTACTTGCGCAGCTTGCCCACCACGAAGTCGATGCTGGCCAGCAGCGCGGAAACGTCGTCCGGTTCGATGGCCACGAACGTGGCGATGCGCAGCTGGTTGCGGCCGAGCTTTCGGTAGGGCTCGGTGTCCACGACGCCGTTGGCCCGCAGCACCTTTGCCACCACGGCTGCGTCCACTGACTCGTCAAAGTCGATGGTGGCGATGACGTTGGAGCGCTCATCCGGGTTGGTGACGAACGGGGTGGCGAACTCGGAAGATTCCGCCCAGCCGTAGATGCGGCCGGCGGAATCCGCGGTGCGTGCGGAGGCAAAATCCAGGCCGCCGTTCGCGTTCAGCCACTGCACCTGGGCATTCAGGGTCACCAGGGTGGACAACGACGGTGTGTTGTACGTCTGGTTCAGCCGCGAGTTGTCGATTGCGGTCTGCAGGTCGAGGAAATCCGGGATCCAGCGGTCGGTCGCCTTGATGCGGGCCGCGCGGTCCAGGGCGGCGGGGGAGAACAGGCCCAGCCAGAGTCCGCCGTCGGAGGCGAAGTTTTTCTGCGGGGCGAAGTAGTAGACGTCGCTCTCCGCCACGTCCACGTCAAGGCCGCCGGCGGCTGATGTTGCGTCAACCAGCACCAGCGCGCCCTCGTCCGCACCTGCGACGCGCCTCACGGGGGCGGAGACGCCCGTGGAGGTCTCGTTCTGCGGCCATGCGTAGACATCAACGCCCGCTTCGGCCTGCGCGGCCGGGCGGGTACCTGGTTCGGACTTGATGATGGAGGAGGCAGCCAGGAAGGGCGCCTTGTTGGTGGCGGCCGCAAACTTGGACCCGAACTCACCGAACGAGAGGTGCTGGGCCTTCTGCTCCACCAGGCCGAAGCTGGCGATGTCCCAGAACGCAGTGGAACCGCCGACGCCGAGGACCACCTCATAGCCCTCGGGTGCCCGGAAGAACTGGCTGAGGCCCTCGCGCACCGACCCCACCAGGTTCTTTACCGGAGCCTGCCGGTGCGAGGTTCCCAGGATGGTTTTCGACGCAGCGGAAAGCGCGTCGATCTGCTCCTGCCGGACCTTTGACGGTCCGGCGCCGAACCGTCCGTCCTTGGGCAGGAGGTCGGCGGGAATAGTGATGCTGTTTTCGCTCACAGGTGCTCCAATTTCGGCGTGGACGCGGCTGGGGTCCGGACGGGTGGTTGCTTGGCGGACAGTCGGCTGTGACTGCAACTCCGGCCCTCCTCATTCTGCCTGAACCGGCGTTGGGGCGGGAACCGGCACCGTCATAGTCCAGACATTGAGACGGCCTGTTGTGACGGCCGCCAACTATTCGGACAAAGTCAAAATAGGCTAAGCTTTCCAACGGACTACGTCGCGCGGAAGGCGATACGGTGGGACAACGCAAGGTACTGCGCTCGAGGAGCTGAGCTGGATGACGGATCTGATCGACACTACGGAGATGTACCTTCGGACCATCTTGGAGCTTGAGGAAGAGAACATCGTGGCCCTCCGCGCCCGGATCGCCGAACGCCTGCGCCACTCAGGGCCCACGGTCTCCCAGACCATTGGCAGGATGGAGCGGGACGGCCTGGTGGTGGTCTCGGGCGACCGGCACCTCGAACTCACCGAAGTTGGCCGGAAGCGCGCTACCGAAGTGATGCGGAAGCACCGGCTGGCTGAGCGGCTGCTGGCAGACGTGATCGGCCTGGACTGGGCCTACGTCCATGACGAGGCCTGCCGCTGGGAGCACGTCATGAGCGAACGCGTGGAACGGCGCATCTACGAGCTGCTTGACCACCCAACGGAGTCCCCGTACGGCAACCCCATCCCCGGCCTGGCTGCCCTCGGCGGCCAGGCATCACAGGGCTTCGCCGACGGGGCCATCAGCCTGCTGGAAGCAATGAAGTCCTATGGCCCGGCGTCCGAGGTAACCGTAAGCCGCCTGGCTGAGCCAATCCAGGTGGAACCGGAACTGCTGGTCCAGCTGGACGAGGGCGGAATCCGCCCCGGGGCCGCAGTCTCGCTGGAGCGGGTGGGAGACTACATTTCGGTCCGCGTGCCCGGCATAGAGGGCGCCCTGGAGCTGCCGCCGGAAGTGGCGGCCCACGTCTTCGTTGCCATCCGGTAAACGTGCGTTCTACCCCGGTTGGGGCAGAAGAGGCAAAGATAACGGAATTGTTACTTTGGGACTTCTGGCCCTATAGTTAAAACCCAAGCGTAGATACTAAAGCGTTACCTGATCCGGAGCCGAGCTCTGCCAGCGGATCAGGTGCACGAGTCATTACTGGCAGAGGTGGGGGAACCACAACCGGCAGACGGGGGACTGCCTTGGGGTGAAGTCCGTCAGCAGCAAGCCTCTTCCAGCGTTGGATCCTTCCGGGGATACCTCTGTGCCGAGCTTGCCCAGGCGGACCGGGTCTGTGAACTCTCTGACCCGAATCCGACAGCTAACTTCGCAGGCTTTCCAGAGAGGAACCCTTCTTGTCCATGCAGACCCCCAAGGGGCGCCGCCGCGCGGCCGCCCCCGTTTCAACGCCGCGCGTTGTCGAGGTCATCACCACGGAACGCCCCCGCGATCCGCACCGTGATGCACGCCGCCGTCGAGGACCCTTCCGGCAAATCACGGAATTTGCCTCCGCCAGCGGGATCGGCCAGAAGGCCGGAATCGCGCTGGCCGCCACCGGGCTGGTGTTGACCGTGACCGTTCCGGCAACCAGCCCCGTCATGGCTACAGACAATGCCGGCAGCGTTACCCCGGTGGCAGCTTCGGCTGTCACACCGCAGCCGCAGGTATCGGCCGAGGCCGGCGCACAGATCGACTTCAGCCGCTCTGCCGTGGTGACCCAGGCCGATCCCGACGGCAAACTGAAGCAGCTGCTCAGCGCGCAGTCCGCAGGTTCCGTGTCCCGCGCAGCATCTGCCGGAAGCCTCGGAGCCCCTTTGGCCGCGCTGTCCACTGCTTCCCCGTTCGGTTACCGGGTCAGCCCGATCACCGGCGGCTCTGGTGACTTCCACCGCGGCCAGGACTACGTGGCCCAGTGCGGCACCTCGGTCCTTGCAGCAGCCACCGGCACCGTGACGTTCGTGGGCTGGCACCAGTATGGTGGCGGAAACCGGGTTGTCGTGGACCACGGCAACGGCCTGGAAACCACGTACAACCACCTCTCCTCCTTCAGCGTCGCCGAGGGCCAGACGGTCTCCCGCGGCGATGTCCTGGCGCTCAGTGGCACCACAGGTGCTTCAACAGGCTGCCACCTCCACTTCGAGGTCCAGGTCAACGGCGAAGTCGTCGATCCCACCGGCTGGCTGTAGTCAAATGATGGTTCACTCTCGAATCATCGTGACCTGCCGTGACCTGAATGTGACATTCAACGAAAACTGCTGTACCGTCTAACTCGCGTCAACTTTTCCGAAGTTGACGCTCTTGTGCGGATTGCCTAGCTCTGCCACCGCTCAAGGTCCGTTCGCATTTCATCGTCTGGCAGGGGCGGGGGAACCAATTTTGGTCTTTGCTTCAGCGAAGGCCTTGGGGTTAAGTCGCAAAGCTTCCTTGGAAGCGGTGTGGCCGGGTGACTCCCATCCGAATCCGACAGCTCACCTCGCAGGCATTGGGAGAGGCTACCTTCGTGTCTTCACGCCATCATTCTGCGCGCCACCGTGCGCAATCGGTTCGTACCAACCCCTTGGGCACCGTGTCCAAGGCTGTTAGTGCCAATGCCGGGACAGTAGGTCGCCAGGCTGCAGTTATCGCAGCCGCTTCCGGTCTCATCCTCAGCATGGGCCTGCCTGCCAACGCCGCGGACACCACCGCCGGCGTATCCGCTTCCACCGAGTCCGGGTCTGCCCAGTCTGCCCTCGCGGTGACCGCAGCACCCACCGCCACCGTCTCCTTCGAGCGTCCCGTGGTGAAGACCACCGCCGCTCCGAAGCCGGCACCGGTGCGGGCACAGTCGACCGAATCCGAGAGCCGGACTGCTTCCGGAACCCGGACGGCCTCCACCGCGTCGGCTTCCACCGCGTCGGCCCCCGAAGCTGCAGCTGAGAAGCAGGCCGAAACGGTTTCCTCGGCCTCTACCTCCGGCATTGCCGCACTCGCGTACACCGGCATCGGCCGTCCCTACGTCTGGGGCGGCACCACCCCCAACGGCTGGGACTGCTCCGGCTTCACCCAGTGGGTTTACGCCCAGGCTGGCGTCAGCATCCCGCGCGTCAACGCCTGGACGGCAATGACGCCTACCTCCACCCCGCAGCCGGGTGACCTGGTCATGCAGAACGGTGGCGCGCACGTAGGCATCTACGTCGGCAACGGCATGATGATCAGCGCGCTCAACCCCTCCCAGGGCACTCTGCTTCACTCGGTGGCCGCCACCGGAAGCTCCGCCTTCTTCACGATCAACAAATAGTTCTTGGGCCTTCGGGCCCAAGAACTATTTCTTTGCCCCACCACTTTCCACAAACACCACATCCCCGTTCGGGGCGTGCCGGCGTACCCCCAAGATGCCGGCACGCCCAAACCCCTTGGTGCCCACAACGGCCTGAGGAAAACGAAAGAGAGAACTGATGACTACTCGTGCCACCGCACGGCATCGCGCCGAAGTCACCAAGACCAACTCAATCGCCGTTATCGCCAAGGCTGTTGGCGGCAACGCCGGCGGCATGGGCCGCCAGGCAGCGGTTATTGCCGCTGCTTCGGGCCTGGTGCTGACCAGCGGCATCGCTGCAAACGCGGCTGACTCCAGCGTCCAGCGCGACTCCGCTCCGGCCACCCTGGAAGTTGAGTCCTCTGTCGAGGCGCCGATCTCCGCTGCTTCCACCATCGCCATCACCTTCGAGAAGCCGGCCGTCACCACCACGCCCGCGCCTGTTGTGGTTGTCGAGGAAGAGCCAGCTCCTGTTGAGGTCGAGGAAGCCGAGCCGGCTCCCGCCGTCGTCCAGCCTGCCGCAGCCCCCAAGGTGACCGCCAAGGTAACCACCGCCTCTGCACCCGCTGCAGCTCCTGCCGCTTCCGCCAGCGGCAAGGGCGCAGCCATCCTTTCCGCTGCGTACGCCCAGCTGGGCGTCACGCAGGACTGCACCATGCTGGTGACCAACTCCCTGGCCGCAGTGGGCATCAACTTCCACGACTGGCCTGCAGGGTACCTCTCCCTGGGCCGCACCGTAAGCGCCGCGGAAGCCCAGCCGGGCGACCTCATCTACTACGCAGATGGTGGCGCGGGCATGGCCCACATCGCTGTCTACGCCGGCAACGGCCAGGCTGTCCACGGTGGATACAACGGAAACCAGACCGTGGTGTTCAGCGCCAACGTTGGCTCCGGCCCTGTTTTCATCCGCGTGAACTAACGAGCCCCGCGTTAGCCGTTCCCTGGGGACGGCACGAAGAACCCCTGCCCCGCGGCAGGGGTTCTTCCATTTAAGTACGATGCCGGCGGAGTGCAGCCCGCAGCCACCCGGGGAACGCCCGCCAATGGACCCGACACGGCAGTTTTGGAAAACCGCAATTAGCTGATAATGCGCATCTATGTTTACTCTTGTGGTGTCGATCCATAGCCCGGACATGCCGAGGGCAGCCGGCCCTCGTGCCCCTGACGGGTGCGGCCGTGAAGAGGTACGTGCATGCGCACTCTCGTTCTGAATGCTGGATATGAACCGCTGGCGGTCATCACGTTCCGCCGGGCGCTGGTGCTTGTGCTCACAGGCAAAGCCAGCGTGGTTGCCGAGGGTGATGATCCCGTGGTGGGACCCCAGGAGATATTGGGCCGCCCGTCCGTTATCCTCCTGAACCGCTATATCCGTCCCAGATACAACCAGGCCACGGCTGTCAGCCGCCGCGGAGTGCTGAGGCGTGATGGCCACAGGTGCGCGTACTGCGGAAAAGCGGCCCACACCATCGACCATGTCCAGCCCAAGTCCCGCGGCGGTGCCGATTCCTGGGAGAACCTTGTGGCCGCCTGCCTTCGGTGCAACAACGTTAAGGGTGACCACACGCCGGCCGAGATGGGGTGGAAGCTGCGGTTCGTCCCGGAGCCCCCGCACGGAACCATCTGGCAGATCAAGGAACTCGAAAAGCCCACCCCCGCCTGGGACCCGTTCCTGCTGCCCGAGCGCGCCGCCTGACCCACCCCGCACCATGCCCTTGGTGACTAGGCTGGGGGAGTGGAAGAGAACCGGTTGCCCTTCGATGCCCTCATCCTGGCCGGCGGCCGGTCGTCCCGGCTGGGCGGAGTGCCGAAGCAGGACCTTGTCTTCCACCACGCCACTCTCCTGCAGCGTGCGATTGACGCGTCCGCAGGAGCCTCCAGCATCGTGGTGGTGGGTCCCCGGCCGGAATCTTCCGCTGCCGGGCTGATCTGGTGCCGTGAAGAACCGGAGTTCGCGGGGCCGGCTGCAGCCATCGCGGCCGGACTGGAGGCTCTTGCACAGCACGGCACCAGCACAACGGAGTACACCCTTGTGCTGGCTTGCGATATGCCCCTGGTCCACGACGCCGTGGCGGCACTGAAGGAGGCGCTGGTCCCGGGAGGGGGTGACGGCGTCGTGGCCCGTTCCGGTGACGGAACCCTCCAGCCGCTGGCTGGCATTTACCGCACGGCCGGGTTAATAAAATCAGCGGCGGAACTGTCGTCACGCGGTGCCTTAATCAACGGCTCCGTGCGCTCCCTCCTTGCTAGTCTGGAGGTGCAGCCTGTCACCGTCCCCGCAGGTTCCACGGCAGACGTGGACACGTGGGATGATGCCGCCGCACTAGGGATTGCCGCCGGGAACCAGGACAAGGGCCAGGACCGGCGCAGCCGCAGTTAACTTGGGAGGCACGTTCGTGAAAAGTCAGGATGAAACGCTGGAGGAGTGGTGCAGGTCCCTGCTCCAGGCCTATGAGCTCGAGGACGTCCAGGTGGACGTCAACGCCATCCTTGCCCTGGCTGGTGTGGCCGCCCACTCTGTGGTCCGCCCGGCGGCACCGCTGACCACCTTTATCGCGGGTTATGCCGCTGGGCTGGCGTCGGGTTCCGGGCAGGCAACGAATGCCGCTTCCATGGAATCCGCGCTGGCCGTGGCCCGCACCCTGGCCGCCGACTACGATGCTGAAGCCGCCGGGACTCCCGGCGAATGACCAGCGACGCCCAGGAGGAACCGAGCAAACCCGAAGCTGACCAGCCCCGGCATCTCGACCACACATGGGACGAAGCCCGGCAGGCCGCTTTCGACGCCGCCCAGCCGATTCCCGCCGGGCCGGTTGCGCTGGAGCTTGCCCTCGGACGGAAACTGGACCAGGACATAGTGGCGCTGCAGGACATGCCCCACTATGCGTCATCGGCAATGGACGGCTGGGCGGTGAACGGCACCGGACCCTGGATCCTGGTTGAACCCGGTACGCCTCTTGCCCCGCACCAGGCCAGTCCCATCGCCACGGGGGGGCTCATCCCCCCGGGTGGCAAGTCGGTATTGCGCAGTGAAAGTGCCCGGCTGGACAAGGACGAGGACGGACTGCCCATCCTGATGACGGGCGGCACGGCCCGCCCCGGCGAGCCCCGCACCGGCCAGCACGTGCGGAAAGCGGGGGAGGAGGCTTCCGGGGGCGACGTCCTGGTCAAGGCAGGAGTGGTGCTCAACCCCGCACACCTGGCGCTGGCCGCCCTGGCTGGATATGACGAACTTGTGGTCCAGGGAAAGCCCCTGGTCCGGCTGCTGCTGACCGGCTCCGAAGTGGTTGGCCACGGCGTGCCCGTCCCCGGCCAGGTGCGGGACACCTTCGGCCCGCAACTGCCGGCAGTGGTGGGCATGCTGGGCGGGATCCCCGGCGGGCAGCAGAGGATCGGCGATTCCTATGCTGAGTGGCTGGGCGCGCTGGAGGACGTGGTCCCGGAGGTGCCGGGGGGGCCGGACCTGCCGGCCGACGTCGTCATCACCACTGGCGGGACAGGAAAATCCGGCACCGACCACCTTCGTCGGGCCGTAGCTGAGCTGGGAGGGCGGCTGATCATCGACGGCGTGGCCATGCGTCCGGGCCATCCGGCCGTCCTGGCCGAACTTCCGGACGGGCGATTCGTGCTGGGACTGCCGGGCAACCCGCTTGCCGCCATGATTGCGCTGTCCACGGTAGGGGCACCGCTCCTGGCGGCGCTGGGGCACGGCAAGATGCCGGCGGTCCAGGACGTGCCGTGCGGAACCACTCTCGAGCCGGAGCCGGGGCGCACCCGCCTTATGCCGTTCCGGCTGCTGTACGGGATGGCCTCCCCGGCCCAGCACACCGGCCCGGGCATGATGCGGGGGCTGGCCTCCGCTGACGGCGTTATGGTTGTTCCTCCCCACGGGGTGAAGCTCGGTGAGCTGGTGCCAGCCTTCGCCCTGCCCTGGGGGCAGCCCATCCCTGCGCCCCCTGGCCCCGATGCAAGGCCGAAGACGCGCAGCGCCGGACGGGCAGGCAGGACAGCTGCAAAGCCGGCCGCCACCGGTCCCGTGGACTGGAGCGAACTCCTTGGCTGACGAAGCCCGGGAGGGGCCGGCCGCGCTGGCGCCACCACGGGGCGGTTGCGATGATGGAACCATGAACAGGAACGGTGGGATATGGGACGTGTAACCCAGCGCCGCAAGGTGCACAAGTACGTGCTGGATGGCTCGCCGAATGCCCTCGAGTTCCCCGTCCGGTACCGGGAGGATGTCCTTGCGGTGGAGGAGCCGCTGGAAATACGGCTGGGCAGCATGTCCTACTCCGTCACGATGCGGACCCCCGGCCATGACTTCGACCTGGTGGCCGGGTTCCTGGTGGCCGAGGGCGTCATCTGGGATTCCGGGCAACTCGTCTCGCTGCGCTTCTGCGCAGGGGAAGACGAAAACGGCGTACAGACCTTCAACGTGGTCGAGGCCCAGTTGCGGCCGGATGTAGAGGCTCCGTCCATAGGCCGGCACGTGTACACCTCCAGTTCGTGCGGCATTTGCGGCACTGATTCCATCGAATCCGTCAGCAAGTCCTCGCACTACAGTCCCGCCGCAGATCCCCTCAGCGTTTCCGCCGAGGTGCTTGCCTCGCTCCCGGACATCCTTCGGGAGTCCCAGCGCCTCTTCGACGACACCGGCGGCGTCCACGCTGCCGGGCTCTTCCGGATTGAGGACGACGGCGGCGCGAACCTTCTGTGCCTCCGGGAGGACGTGGGACGGCACAACGCCGTGGACAAGGTGGTGGGGTGGGCCCTGCGGGAGGGCCTGCTGCCGCTGAGCGGCACGGTCCTCCAGGTCTCGGGACGGGCATCGTTCGAGCTTGTCCAGAAGGCTGCGCTGGCCGGAATACCCGTCCTTGCTGCCGTGAGTGCGCCATCCAGCCTGGCGGTAGAGCTGGCCGAGGCCAGCGGCCTGACACTCGCCGGCTTCAGCAGGGGAACCAGCCTCAACATCTACGCAGGTGACGGGAGGATACGGCGGCCGGTGGCAGCTGCGCCGTCGTAGGCCAATCCAACCGGTCCGCCAATCCGGCCACCATCGATCCAGCCGGGCAGCTGGCCCGGGAACAGTCCGGAACAGCCGGGCAAACGGTTTCGAAAGGGTTGGTAAAAGACTTACCAGCGGGTAGATTTATCCATCGAATGGACACGAGGATCCAGTCCCAAGCGCTAAAGAGGGCACACATTGCATGACGACCGCCGGATCACTGAAGTGCGCCTGCACAGGTTCGTGCGGGAGCGCATCACCCCTGCGGTCTACAGCCGGACCCTTCCCCTCACGCTGAGCAGCTGGGATGCCCCGGATGAACCCGTCCCCGCGCTGGAAGCCATGCGGCAAAAATTCCAGCCGCAGGAACACGGCGCACTGTGGGGAAAGCCTTGGGGCACCAAGTGGCTCCGTCTCCAGGGGGAAGTTCCCGAATCATGGGGCACGGAACCGGACACCACCGTTGAAGTGCTGGTGGACCTTGGGTTCACCGTTGAAATACCCGGGTTTCAGTGCGAGGGCATCGCGTGGCGCCCGGACGGCACCATCATCAAGGCGGTCTCGCCCCGGAACCAGTACATCCCGCTGAAACTCTTGGGTGGCGGCATGGCGGTGGACTTCTACGTTGAAGCTGCGGCGAATCCGGACGTCGCCCAGGGCTGGACGTTCGCCCCCACGCCCTACGGGGACAAGTCAACGGCCGGGGCAGCACCGCAGTACAGGCTGGGAAGCATTGTCATTGCCGAGCTGAACCAGAACGTCTGGGAACTGCAGCAGGATATCTCGACCCTCGCAGGCCTCATGGCGGTACTTCCCCTGGAACTGCCCAGGCGGCACGAGATCCTCAGGGCCCTCGAGCGCATGATGGACATCATGGATCCGGACGATGTAGCCGGAACCGCTGCCGCAGGACGAGAAGTGCTCGCGGACGTACTTGCCCGGCCGGCATATGCCTCTGCGCACCAGCTGGTAGCCACCGGCCATGCCCACATCGATTCCGCCTGGCTCTGGCCGGTTCGGGAGACTGTCAGGAAATGCGCCCGGACGTTTTCCAACGTCGTGGCGCTGATGGACGAGAACCCGGACTTTGTGTTTTCCTGCTCCTCGGCCCAGCAGTTCGCCTGGATCAAGGAGTTCTACCCCGAACTCTTCGGCCGCATCCGCGAGAAAATCCGTGCCGGCCAGTTCGTTCCGGTCGGCGGGATGTGGGTTGAATCGGACACCAATATGCCTGGCGGTGAGGCAATGGCGCGGCAGTTCGTGGAGGGCAAGGGCTTCTTCCTCGCGGAGTTCGGTGTCGACTGCCACGAGGCCTGGCTGCCGGATTCGTTTGGATACTCCGCTGCGCTGCCGCAGATCGTCAAGTCCGCAGGCAGCCGCTGGTTCCTGACCCAGAAAATCTCCTGGAATCAGGTCAACAGGATGCCGCACCACACCTTCAACTGGGAGGGCATCGACGGCACCCGGCTCTTTACCCACTTCCCGCCTGTGGACACCTACAACTCGGAGCTGAGCGGACGCGAACTTGCCCACGCGGAGCGGAACTACCGCGACCACGGCCACGGCACCGTGTCGCTGGTGCCGTTTGGCTATGGCGACGGCGGCGGCGGACCAACGCGGGAAATGCTGGCTGCTGCCTCACGCGCCGCGGACCTGGAAGGTTCCCCAAAGGTCCGGATCGGCTCCGCGGAAAGCTTTTTTGCGCAGGCCGAGGATGACTACCCGGTCCTGCCGGTCTGGGTGGGCGAGATGTACCTCGAGCTGCACCGCGGAACCTATACCAGCCAGGCCAGGACCAAGAAGGGCAACCGCCGCAGCGAGCACCTGCTGCGGGAGGCAGAATTGTGGTGCGCAACGGCTGCTGTGCGCACCGGCGGCAGGTTCGCCTACCCGGCTGCGGAACTCAAGCGGTTGTGGCGGCTGGTCCTCCTGCAGCAGTTCCACGACATCCTTCCCGGCAGCTCCATCGCCTGGGTCCACCACGATGCCGAGCGAAATTACCAGGCGGTCAGTGATGCCCTTGAGGCCATCATCGGCGGGGCTGCCGCCGCCGTGCTGGGCAGCGGCGACCGGGCATTCCTGCTCAACGCTGCGCCGCATGCCCGGGACGGCGTGCCTGCACTGGCTGCAGGCGAGCCGGCCGCAGCGGAGGGCAGGGTCCAGGCCAGCCCCGACAACGGAGGCTTTGTCCTGGACAATGGAGTCATCCGCGCCGTCCTGGACGCCGACGGGCTTATCTCCTCGCTGGTGGATTACGCCAGTGGCCGGGAAGCGATTGCTCCCGGCCAGCGGGGAAACCTCCTTGAACTGCACCGCGACACTCCCAACGAGTGGGACGCCTGGGACATCGACGAGTTCTACCGGCGCAACGTCACGCCGCTCACCCGGGCCGCTTCCGTCCGGCTGGTTCACGAAGATACAGACGCCGTCGTGCTGGTGGAGCGGCTGGCTGGCGCGTCCACCATCACCCAACGGATCGCACTTGCACCGGGCAGCCCGTCCCTCTCCATCACCACCTCGGTGGACTGGCAGGAACGCGAGAAACTGCTGAAGCTCGGCTTCGCGCTGGACATCCGGGCAGACAGGTCTGCTGCAGAGACACAGTTTGGCCACGTGTTCCGGCCCACCCACACGAATACGTCGTGGGAGACGGCAAAGTTCGAGATTTGTGCGCACCGCTGGATCCATGTGGCGGAGCCGGGGTATGGCGTGGCGATTTCCAACTCCTCCACCTACGGCCACGACGTGGCACGGAACATCAGGGAAGACGACGGCGGCACCACCACGACGGTGCGCCTGTCACTGTTGCGCGCTCCCAAGTTCCCCGATCCGGAGGCGGACCGCGGGCTGCATGAGTTGACCGTCACCATCCGTCCGGGGGCGGATATTGCCGGCGCAGTGGAGGAGGGCTACCGGACCAACCTTGTTCCCCGGTTGGTCCGCGGCGGTTCCCCGGTGGAACCGCTGTTCTCTGTGACGAACCCTGCCCTGGTGATTGAAGCCGTTAAGCTGGCCGAGGACGGGTCCGGGGACGTGGTTGTCCGCCTCTACGAGTCCTTGGGCCAGCGGTCTGCAGGAAAACTGACCGCCAACTTTCCCGCGCAGGGCGTCACGCCGGTCGATTTGTTGGAGCGTCCGCTCGAGGCCCCAGGTGTGAACGTCAGCGCTGACGGAGCGGAACTTGGCCTGCGGCCTTTCCAGTTGGTGACCCTGCGGTTCGCCTGCTCGGCCGCGGCTCTCACCAGCTAACTAAACCGGAGCGTGGGGCCGGGAACTTCGGGCTGCTCACGTTTGCCACGATCGGCCAAAACGGGCTTTAACCAGGCTGAGTGGGGGCGGTCCCCAACGGCCGCCACCACTCATCCCCCCAATAGGTGTGAAGGCCCCCGGAGCGGCCAACGCTTTGGAATTTATCCCCGTTCGAAAACGACCTGCGCTCCACCTTCACACAATCATGATTGTTTCACATTCTAATGAATTTGTGAAAGCCAGCATGGTTACTTTTCGGTATATGTCCTCTTGGCAGGCGAGGTCCGGCTGCTTCGTACCCTTGCAGCCCAGATCAGCGCCAGGCCAAGGACGAAGCACAGCACGGCCGTGTAGTTGATGACGAACTCCGCCGCACCCCACTCCGGAGGCACCGCGGGAAAGAGCAGTGTCAGGGCGATAGCTACTCCGCCTGTTGCGAGGAGCGCGGCAGCGACCCGCACCAGCAAGGGCAGGCGGCTTCGGACAGCGCGGACCATGGCAGGCAGCAGCACCAAGGATATGTACGCGGGATAAGCCCGTCCGGCTGCTCCGTAGTATTCAACAAGAACAAAGTTCCGTTCGCTCTTTTCTGACACAGCTGCAAGGCCTGCCGAGGAACCCACTGTATCCATCATGAAGAACAGGACCATCAACGCAAGGGAGATGACCAGCAGCACAACCATGCCCGCTTTACCCGTGATGAGCCGGTACGCGCTGTCGGCGCCGAACCCGCGGGTGACCCGGATCCCGACAAAATAGATGGCTGCGAAGATGATGAAGCGCAGCAGCAGGTTGGCCAGGTTGATGCCGCCCAGGGCCTGGTCGATGGCCACGTAGGGCGCCTCGATGCTCAGGAGGATGGCGACGGTCATCAGTCCGAAGATGAAGAACAGCGACCTGTTCTCTCCCCGGATGGCGCTGGGCACCCGGGCAGCAGCGATGAGTCCGCAGGTGGCAAGCGTGGACCACTGAAGAATTTCGATCATCCCAGGTTCTCCCAGATCTTTTCCGTTTGTGCCTGATCCTGCTCCTGGCGTCGCAGCACCTTGCCCAATGCCTGCAGCCTGTCGCCCGCCAAGGCGGTGAGGTCGCCGTCGGACAGGCTGTCCAGGGCGGCCTGCCGCGCACCTGGAGGCCAGCCCGCTTCCTCTTCGGTGATCAGGCCGGTGGCCACCAGGCCGCCGGCCGGTCCAACGCCGGCAGCATGGGCGGTGGCAAGCGCCAGCTCCGGTGACAGCCGGTTGGCGGTCAGCTGTGCTGAGTAGTTCTGGGGAGCCACTCCGGTGGCTGCGGAAACGCGGTGCCGCACTTCGCCGTCGTCGATCGCGTCAACCCAGTTCTTAACCGAGGTGGCGTGCGGGGCGGCGGAAAGAGGCGGGGACGCAGTCCCGGAGGTGCCGGCGGGCTCCATCGCCGGACGGGCAAGGACAGCGCGCAGGATGTCGGGGGTGGAGACCTGGCTGACAAGTTCGCAACGGGTGGGCGGAACCTGGAGACCGGCCAGGTCCTGGTAGGCCTCGAAGGTGGCCAGTGCCGAGAGTGGGTTCACGTTGTAGGCGCGGCTGATGCTGACCACAGTGCTGACTGAGACTTTTCCACGGACCAGCTGCTGGGCCAGGGTGGTCCGCTTGATCCCTGAGATCCTGCAGACGTCGGCCGTGCTGGCGTCGGGCGCAATGCCTTGTAGCCAGCGCTGGAACGCCTTGGCGGGGAGGGTCATGGACGGCTCTCTGCAGAACGGATGGTGTGTCGATTTTAGCGTGCCGCATCCTGGCGGTTTTACCCCTGCTGCCGTTTCGACTATGCTTGATGGTCGAGCCCGTTGGTCCGTACACCCCCCAAGTCCGGACCAGCGGGCTCTTTCATGTCCTGCGGTCCGGGCTCCTTCCTTCCGGGTAAATGTCAGGGCCCTGCCAGCCAGTGTTCGGGCAGGAAACCCGCTGCGGACGCAGTGGCGAAAGGACAGAACCATGACGGCAACCCTCGTAGCGAAGGACGTGTCCGGCGGCCACGACCACCGGCAGCTTTTCTCCGGGCTCTCCCTGACAGTGGCCCCCGGGGACGTGGTGGGCGTGGTGGGTGCCAATGGGGCCGGCAAATCCACGCTGCTGCGGCTCCTCGCCGGCGTGGACCAGCCGCAGCAAGGTTCCGTCAGCCTCGCCCCCGCCGACGCCTTCGTTGGCTGGCTTCCCCAGGAGCACGAACGCGTGCAGGGTGAAACAGTGGCAGGCTACATTGCCCGTCGCACCGGCTGTGCCCAGGCCACCGCCGAGATGGAATCCACCGCTGAGGCCCTTGGCAGCGGCGCGCCCGGAGCGGACGACGCCTATGCGCTGGCCTTCGACAGGTGGATGGCCTCCGGTGCTGCCGACCTTGATGACCGGCTTCCCGCTGTCCTGGCGGACCTTGGGCTGGAGACCGGTCCGGATGCGGCCATGACCGGCCTTTCCGGCGGGCAGGCAGCGCGGGTGGCGCTGGCGGCGCTGCTGCTGAGCCGGTTCGACGTGGTGCTGCTTGACGAGCCCACCAACGATCTTGACCTCGAAGGACTCGCCAAGCTGGAGGACTTTGTCACAGGCCTGCGCGGCGGCGTGGTGCTGGTAAGCCACGACCGCGAGTTCCTTGCGCGCTGCGTCACCACTGTGGTGGAACTGGACCTGGCGCAGAACGCCGTGGCCGTGTACGACGGCGGCTACGACGCCTTCCTGGAGGAACGGTCCGTTGCCAGGCGGCACGCACGGGAGAAGTACGAGGCATTTGCGGCCACCAAGGCCGACCTGGTGTCCCGGGCGCGCACCCAGCGCGAATGGAGTTCCCAAGGCGTCCGGAACGCCATGAAGAAGAGTCCGGACAATGACAAGATCCGCCGCGCAGCCAGCACGGAATCCTCTGAGAAACAGGCCCAAAAGGTGCGGCAGATGGAATCGCGGATCTCACGGCTTGACGTGGTGGAGGAGCCGCGGAAGGAATGGCAGCTGCAGTTCTCGATCGGAAAAGCGCCGCGCTCCAGCTCGGTGGTGGCAACCCTCCGCGACGCCGTGGTGCGGCAGGGTGGCTTTACCCTGGGGCCCGTCAACCTGCAGCTCAACGCCGGCGAACGCATCGGCATCACGGGGCCCAACGGCGCCGGTAAGTCCACCCTGCTGCGCCTGCTGCTGGGCGGCGTCCAGCCTGACTCAGGCAGTGCCGCGATGGGTGCTTCCGTGGCCATCGGCGAGATCGACCAGGCCCGCGGACTGCTCGAGGGCAACCTGACCCTGGCCGACGCCGTGGAGGCAGTCCTCGTGGACCTGAACCCGGCCGAGGTCCGCACACTCCTGGCGAAGTTCGGACTCAAAGCCGACCATACGTCCCGGACTGTGGAGTCCCTGTCACCTGGCGAACGGACCCGTGCGGCTTTGGCCCTCCTGCAGGCCAGGGGAGTGAACCTCCTTGTGCTGGACGAGCCCACCAACCACTTGGACCTTCCAGCCATCGAACAGCTCGAAGAAGCCCTGGAAGGTTACGACGGCGCACTGCTGCTGGTCACCCATGACCGCAGGCTGCTGGAAAACGTTCGGCTGGATGTACGTTGGAATGTGGATAACGGAACCGTAGAGGAGCAGCAGCCATGAGCATGGAAGGGGTGGCCTGGAGCTCCCTGTACAAGATCACCCGGTCGACGAGCGGTTCCCAACCCTTCTCGAAGGCCACGCTGAAGCGTGTCCTGGGTTTTGCCCGCCCGCACCGCGGCAAGCTGATTGCCTTCGTTGCCCTGTCCGTGGTGATGGCGTTCCTCGCCGTGGCCACGCCTGTCCTCGCCGGACAGGTGGTGGACGCCATCGTGGCCAAGGCCGCCGTCGAGGAAGTGGTCCGGCTCGCCGTGCTGATCGCCGTCGTAGCTGTGGCAGAGGCAGGACTGGGGCTGGTAAGCCGCTGGCTTTCCTCCACCATTGGCGAGGGCGTGATTGTGGACCTGCGCACCCGGGTCTTCGACCATGTCCAGAAGATGCCGATTGCTTTCTTCACCCGTACCCGTACGGGGGCGCTGGTCAGTAGGCTGAACAATGACGTGATCGGTGCCCAGTCCGCGTTCGCCGGCACCCTGTCCGGCGTGGTCAGCAACGTGGTCGCCCTGATCCTGACCCTTATCGTGATGCTGGGAACCTCCTGGCAGGTGACGGTCCTGGCGATGATCCTGCTGCCGGTCTTCCTCATCCCCGCCCGGCGCATGGGCTCCAAACTCGCGGACCTGCGGCGCGAAGCGGCGGAACACAATGCCGCCATGGGCACGCAGATGACCGAGCGCTTCTCCGCCCCCGGTGCCACCCTGGTCAAGCTCTTCGGGCGCCCCGACGAGGAATCCCGGGAATTCGCCGTCCGTGCAGGACGTGTCCGTGACATCGGAGTCCGGACCGCCATGCTGCAGTTCACCTTCGTCACGGCCCTGACCCTCGTCTCTGCGCTCGCGCTCGCCCTGGTCTACGGGATGGGCGGTTGGCTGGCGATCACCGGCCAGCTGGCTGCGGGCGACGTCGTTGTGCTGGCGCTGCTGCTCACCAGGCTGTACGCCCCGCTCACGGCGCTCTCCAACGCGCGGGTGGAGATCATGAGTGCCCTTGTCAGCTTTGAACGCGTCTTTGAAATCCTGGATCTCAAACCGCTCATCCAGCAGAAGCCGGAAGCCGTAGCCGTTCCTGCAGGCCCGGTGGCCGTGGAGTTCGACGACGTCCGGTTCGCCTACCCCTCGGCAGACAAAGTCTCGCTTGCTTCCCTGGAGGAGGTGTCCACGCTGGACACCCGCGGCGGGGAAGAAGTGCTGCACGGCATCAGTTTCCGCGTGGAACCGGGACAAACAGTGGCACTAGTGGGCTCCTCCGGCGCCGGCAAATCAACCATTGCGCAGTTGCTGTCCCGGCTCTACGACGTGGACTCCGGCGCAGTGAGGCTGGGCGGCAGCATTCCCGGAACCGGCGTGGACCTGCGGGACGTCACCTTCGACTCGCTCCGGGACACACTGGGCATGGTGACCCAGGACGGCCACCTCTTCCACGAAACCATCGCCTCGAACCTGCGGCTTGCCCGCCCGGACGCCACCGAGGCCGACATGTGGGAGGTCATCCGGCAGGCCCGGCTGGAGTCCATGATCCGATCACTCCCGGACGGGCTGGACACCGTGGTGGGGGAGCGCGGCTACCGGCTTTCCGGCGGTGAACGCCAGCGGCTCACCATCGCCCGCTTGCTGATCGCCCAGCCCCGGGTGGTCATCCTCGATGAGGCAACGGCGGCGCTCGACTCCACCAACGAAGCTGCCGTGCAGGCTGCCCTGGGGGCGGCACTCGAGGGGCGCACCGCCGTCGTGATTGCGCACCGCCTCTCCACCGTCCGCGCCGCGGACGCCATCCTGGTGGTGGAGGACGGCCGGATTGTGGAACGCGGGACCCACACCGAACTCCTCGCTGCCGAGGGGCGGTACGCCGAGCTCTACCGCACGCAGTTCAACGAGGCCACCGCTGTTGCCCAGGAAGCAGTTCCCGAGCTCTAGGCCTGCCTGTCCGCGATCCCGGACCTTGCCAGCTCCGGGAGGATATGGTCCGTCAGCAGCGGGGCAAGGTCCCGGGTGGGTTCGGCGCCCAGCGTCAGCCACCTGATCTCGGCGATTTCCGCGGAAGGGTGGGCCTCCCACACTCCGGGGGCCATAAAAACTGTTGCCTCGATGTCCGTGGCGGCCTCATTCGCGGCATCGGCGATCCACACCCCCATCAGCTGCAGTTCCCGGGGATCGAGGACGATGCCCACTTCTTCCGCGAGTTCCCGTGCTGCCGCCTGGACGGCTGTCTCTCCGGCCTCGGGCTTGCCGCCGGGATGCATGAACATGGCCGTGCCGCGTTTCCTGACGGTCAGGAGCCGGCCAGCCTTGTCGAAGACGCAGACGGCCGAGACCACAATGCGGTTTTTCATGCTGCGGGCCCCTGCCTGCGCACCAGGTGTGACGTCAGCAGCAGGTCCTTGCGGGGGCCCTGGACGTCCCAGGTGTAGCTGAACCTGTCCCTGCCCCCATAGTCGTAGGCAACGCGGTAGGTATCGGGATCGCACCAGTGACGGTCAAGGTTGGACTCCGGAGTGAAGCTCATCCGGTGGAAAGGCCGGCCGTCAGGAAAGAACACGTCCAGGGCATCCGGGCCCCCGGAAGGCCGCAGCAGGTACTCGCGGGAGGCGGGGCCCGTGAAGGCGGGCCAGCGCATGGTGCCTTCCTCACGGAAGGCCAGGCCGCCGTCGTCCGTGGGGACAAAATGCACGACGCCGGAGAAGGTTCCGCGGGTGCCATCCGCGCGGTCCAACAGGTCCCGCTGGACCGTCCACTGCCCGGCGCTGGCAGCGTCCGCGGTGGGGCCGGGTGGGGCGGGGCCGAGGAGGTAGGCGCGGAGCGCGAACTCCGGGGGAGGAAAGTTCAAGTGCCCTCGATTGGAATCGAACCAACGACACCGGCTTTAGGAGAGCCGTGCTCTATCCACTGAGCTACGAGGGCTTGCGTCCGGCGGATCGGCAGGCCAGTCCGGCCGGACACGGATACAAGCATACAAGGTGCTGGGCCGTACTACGCTCAAGGCATGAGTTCAGCGCCGTCCGCCGCCATGCCTGCCACGTTAATTCCGGACACCGCGTCCACCCGCCAGTACATCGGCGCCTGGTCGGTGCTGAGCGTCCTGCAGTATTTTGCCGCGGAAGCAGCAGTGATCGGTGCCTGGGCGGGCCCCAGGCCCTATGACCTGCGGACGGGATACATCAGTGACCTTGGCGCCCTGAACTGCGGCATCTTTGACGGCCGCGAGGTGTGTTCCCCATTGAACTGGCTGATGAACGCCTCATTCGTGGTCCAGGGGCTCGGCATGCTGCTGGGTGCCCTTTTGCTGAGCTCCGGGCTGCTCTGCGTGGCGGCCCGGGCGGATCTGCGGGTGCAGCCGCGGCGCAGGCCCTGGCTGGCAGCTGCCTGGGTACGGATCCTGACCGGTACCGCCGGGGCCGGCACTGTGATCGTGGGGCTGGTGCCCGAGGACGTAGGTTCCGGCTGGCACATCGTGGGGGCGGTGATGTACTTCCTCGCCGGGGCCGCCGCCCTGCTGGTCCTGGGCATCCTCTGGCTGCGGAAGACAAACTCCGCCTGGTTCATCCTGGTGTGCGGTGCCGTGTCCCTCACCGCCCTGGGGACGGGGGGCCTGACGGGAATGGACGTTCCGGAGCCCGGCACGCTTGAGCGGCTCATGGGTTATCCGGTCACCCTGGGCATGGCCACTGCAGGACTGGTTATTGCCCGCCAGGTCCACCGCCACCGTAAAATGATGCGGGCGCGGGCAGCCCTCAGCTAGCGG
The DNA here is from genome assembly GCF_014644515.1 of Pseudarthrobacter scleromae. NCBI lineage: Bacteria > Bacillati > Actinomycetota > Actinomycetes > Micrococcales > Micrococcaceae > Pseudarthrobacter > Pseudarthrobacter scleromae. Next base: position 69,581 of record NZ_BMKV01000009.1, read on the forward strand.
CTTTGGGCTTGCGGGCGCCGAGGACAACGGCGGCGGCGCCCGCCAGCAGGCTGAGGACCAAGAGGACCCAACCGGCCACGGTGAGTCCGGAGGCGAGGGCCACCTGGCCGGGGTCGGCAGTTCCGGAGGCCAGCACTCCGTCGATGGCGGCGTTGCCCCAGAGCCGGACCACAACGAACAGCAGCGGCAACGACCAGAGCGCCCAGCGCAGGGCTTTCCGGGCCACGTTCGTGCCGATCAGCAGCAGCCAGGTGAATCCGAAGATCAGGGGGAACAGGGTGCCCGCTGTTTTGTGCACATAGTTAAGCTGGCCGCGCGCGTCATCGTCCATGACGGCCTGGAGCTGGCTGATGTAGGCCGCATCGAAACCGCCGATGAGCGAGTCCGGCATGGCCAGGCCCGTGGAGAGGTCACGGAGCTGCTCCAGGGTCAGCAAATGCAGGTACCAGAAGAGGAACAGGCTGGCCACCACGCCGGCGATCAGGATGAGATTGCTGTTGTTTTGGGCTTTCTCCGGCGTGCGCGCCGTGGTGGGGTTCACCACCGGCGGCAGATGATGCTGCGGTACCGCCGCCTTCGAGCCGTGCTTCTTGATCCGCTGGGCAGGTGTTTTGGCCATGGCTTCATTATCGCGCCCCTTAAACTGAAGCCATGACCACTGGCCGGCACAGCGCTGTTGAACTTGACCCATCTTTGGACGACTACCAGCTGGCAGCAGCCCTGGTGCGGGAGGCCGGGCAGCTGGCGCTGCTCATGCGGATGGCAGGACTGCAGTCACAGCAGAAAACCTCCATTTCAGACGTCGTGACCGCCGCTGACCATGCCGCAGAAGCCTATGTTCTGGAGCAGCTGCAGCGCTGCCGGCCACAGGACGGCATCCTGGGGGAGGAAGGCACATCGGTACAGGGCAGCAGCGGCCGGACCTGGGTTATCGATCCGGTGGACGGCACGTACAACTTCCTGCACGGCTCCACTTACTGGTGCTCGGCCATCGCCTTGAAGGACCAGTCCGATGTGCTGCTTGGTGCCATCTTCCAGCCGGAGGAGGACAAGCTCTGGCTTGGTGGCCGGGCACACCCGGCCAGCCTCAACGGTGAACGGCTGACGGTTTTCCACGACAACAGGGGAGAACGCAACGCTACCCCCGCGGCCCAGCTGGGGGCGGCAACCTACATCCACCCCAGCTGGCTGATGGATCCGCTGTGCGCCATGCCCTGGCACGCGGCGGCGACGTCGGCTGCAGCCCTGCGGATGCTCGGCTCCGGCTCGTGCGACCTTGGCCGGGTGGCGGACGGCCAGCTGGGGTGCTGGTTCCAGCACAGCTGCCCGGAATGGGACTGGCTGCCCGGCAAGGCCATCGTCCGGGCTGCCGGCGGCGCCGTGGATACCGTGCGGGTCAACGGCCTCGAGTGGTTCATGGCGGGAGGGACGACGGCGGTGCGCGAGCTGCGTGCGGCCCTTGAGTCGGGCTCCGTGGCCTAGCCCATGCCCGCGCCGCTGCTAAGCCTGTTGCGGCAAAGCAAGCTGCGCCGGTGACTGCCGCCGTCGTCGTCAAGGCTTCCATCCGCTAAGCCTTTCAACTGCATGCCCTCCTTGCACGCACCGTTCAGCGCTATGTGGATAAGGCAGCAGGACCGCCTTGGCGGGGCACCGGCCGGCAGCCCGTCATCCACAGACTGGAAGTCCGTGTCGGTCCCACCGCCTAGACTTGTAGGCACCATGGATATGTTGTTTGACCCGTACTCTGACGGACCGTTCAAGGCTGCTTCCCCGGCAGCTGCCCGCACCAAGTCGCGCGCTGAAGGCGCCACGGCGGCCGGTCCCGGCGGTGCTGTGCCGTGGGAGAACCGGCAGGGCGCCGGGCTGTCCGGCGGTACACAAGGGCCGCATGCGGATGGTCAGCATGCGGAGGACCAGGGCCAGGGCCAGGGCCACGGCCACCGCCGGCCGGACGCGGCCCAGCTCCTGGAAGGGCTGAACCCGCAGCAGGAGGAGGCCGTTAAGCACGCCGGTTCCGCGCTGCTGATCGTAGCCGGCGCGGGTTCGGGCAAAACCCGTGTGCTCAGCAACAGGATCGCCTACCTGATCGCCACCGGGCGGGCCCATCATGGCGAGATCCTCGCCATCACCTTCACCAACAAGGCCGCTGCGGAAATGCGGGAACGCATTGAAGCGCTGGTGGGTGGGCGCGCAAAAATCATGTGGATCTCCACCTTCCACTCATCCTGCGTGCGGATCCTGCGCCAGGAAGCCGCGAATGTGGGGCTGAAATCGAACTTCTCCATCTACGACTCAGCCGACTCCCTCCGGCTGGTCACCCAGGTGTCCAAGGCCCTGGACCTGGATCCGAAAAAGTTTGCGCCCAAGGCCATCCAGCACAAGATCTCCGCCTTGAAGAATGAACTCATCGATGCTGACGCGTACTCTTCCGCCGCGAACTACAACGATCCTTTCGAGCAGGCCGTGGCTGAGGTCTACAAGGGCTACACGCAGCGGCTGCGCCAGGCCAACGCAATGGATTTCGATGACCTGATCGCCGAAACCGTGTTTATGTTCCGGGCCTTCCCTGCCCTCGCGGACTCCTACCGCCGGCGGTTCAGGCATGTCCTGGTGGACGAATACCAGGACACCAACCATGCCCAGTACGCCCTGGTCCGGGAAATCGTGGGCGAAGGCCCCGGCGCCTCCGAGTTGACGGTCGTGGGCGATTCGGACCAGTCCATCTACGCTTTCCGGGGCGCCGACATCCGCAACATCGTGGAGTTCGAAAAGGACTACCCCGAGGCACGGACCATCAAGCTGGAGCAGAACTACCGCTCCACGCAGAACATCCTCAGCGCGGCCAACTCGGTCATTTCACGGAATCCCAACCGTCCCGAGAAGCGGCTGTGGACCGCCGAAGGCGACGGCCACAAAATCATCGGCTACGTGGGTGAGAACGAGCACGACGAAGCCCAGTTCATTGCCAAGGAGATCGACCGGCTCCAGGATGAGGACAACCTCCGTCCGGGGGACGTCGCCATCTTCTACCGCACCAATGCCCAGTCACGCTCCATCGAGGACGTGCTGGTCCGGGTGGGCCTGCCGTACAAGGTGGTGGGCGGCACGCGTTTTTACGAGCGCAAAGAAATCAAGGACGCCCTGGCCTACCTTCGCGTCCTGGTGAATCCGGACGACGACGTCAACCTGCGGCGGGTGCTCAACGAACCCAAACGGGGGATCGGGGACCGCGCCGAAGGTGCTGTGGCGGCACTGGCCCAGCGTGAGCGCATCTCTTTCATGGCAGCCGCCCGTCGGGCTGAGCAGGCCCCGGCGATGGCAACCCGATCCGTCAATGCCGTCCTTGGGTTTGTGAAGCTGCTGGATGACCTCGCCGAAGTGGCCGCGGGGTCCGGCGCCGCGGCAGCCCTTGAAGCCGTGCTGGAGCAGACCGGCTACCTGGCCGCCCTGCGCTCCAGCACAGACCCCCAGGACGAGTCCAGGGTGGAGAACCTGGCGGAGCTCGTGGCTGTGGTGCGGGAGTACGAGCAGGAGAACCCCGAAGGGTCGCTGGGCGCGTTCCTGGAGCAGGTCTCGCTGGTGGCCGACGCGGACCAGATTCCTGACGCACCCGGCGGGAACGCCGAGGACACAGCCGCCGCCGTTGCGGAGGCCAAGCGGCTTGGCGTGGTCACGCTGATGACACTGCACACCGCCAAGGGCCTCGAGTTCCCGGTGGTATTCCTGACCGGGATGGAGCATGGACTGTTTCCGCACCAGCGGTCAGCCACTGACCCCAAAGAGCTGGCGGAAGAACGCCGGCTTGCCTACGTTGGCCTGACGCGCGCCCGGAAACGCCTGTACGTCACCCGTTCCGAGGTCCGGAGCATGTGGGGCCAGAGCCAGTACAACCCCGCCAGCCAGTTCCTGGAGGAGATTCCCGCCGAGCTCCTGGAATGGAAGCGCGAAGGAACCAGCAGGCAGTCAGGCGGTTGGGGCGGCGGGTCAATCGGGTCGAACCGCTACGGCGGATCCTTCTGGGGCGCCGGGACGGCCCGGGGCGCGGCTGCTGACTCGTCAGCCGGATTCAACGCGGACGTGCCGGCGGCCATTGCGAAGAACCGTGTGCAGCCGCAGAAAGAAATCGTGGCGGTCACCGTGGGGGACAAGGTCAACCACACGAGCTTCGGCAACGGTACCGTCCTCGCACTTGAGGGGGCGGGGGACAAGACCGTGGCCAAGGTGAAGTTCGACGTCGGTGAGAAGCGTTTGCTGCTGCGCTACGCGCCGCTGACCAAGCTCGACGCCTAGCTGTACTGTCCCGGTGCTCGAGGCGGCCAAGGACATGGACGCGCCGGTGATTGTGGCCGCCGGTGGCCGCGGAACGGAGGTCCTCAGCGCGCGCTACCCGCAGCCCAACATCGTGATCCGCGACTTCGTGGACTTCGCCAGCGAGCTGGATTTCACGGACGTGTTCATCACCAACGGCGGCTTCGGCGTGGGCATCAGCCTCAAAACGGAACGTCCCAAGCCACGGCGAATTGCCCAAGCAGTGCAGGAGATCCCCTCGAATGCTGCCTGGCGGACGCGGGCACAACAGATGCGTGACCACTTCGCCGCCGGGGATCCCGCCGCTGTTGCCGCCGCCGCCGTCGAAAAGGCAGCCGGCCTGGCACCAGGCTGAGCGCCGCCATGAAGCATAATGGACCGCATGCGACGGACTGTACGGGGGATGCTCGCCGCCCTTTTCCTCCTGGCTGCAACAGGCTGCACCGTGACGGTGGAGGACCCTGGATACGTGGCACCGCCTCCACTGCCGCCGATTGAGCAGCTGGAAGAGGCGCCGCTGGTTGACCCGCAGGAATTTTCCGGCAGTGACGATGTCCTCTCCTTCATTACCGAGGACCGGACAGTGGCGTGCTCCCTGACGGCAGCCCGCGGGCCGCACATCAACCTTCCCTATGAGCAGAACAGCTTCAGCGACAGCGAAAACAACAAACTGGCCATTGTGCCGGTAGCCCACTGCGAACTGGCCGGATACCCGAAACCTGCCCCGGACGACGTGGCGGATGACTGCGCGGGAACGAATCTCGGATACCTGGGCGGGGTGGCCCTGCTGACGCCGGACAAAGCAACGTACGGAGAGTGCCGGTCCGGCGTCACACAAATGGAAGCAACATACGGCCCCCGTGGCAGCAAGGCCGGCCCGATCGCGGAATTGGCTGTGCTGGCTGACGGGCAGAACCTTGAACGCAACGGACTGCGCTGTTCCGCCTACAACGGCGGCGTAGCCTGCGGAAACGTCTCGGCCGGCGTGGGCTTCTTTGTTTCGGAGGACCGTTACGAGCTGATTTCCAGCCCTCCGGACAGTGCCCCTCCGGCACTGTGAAGCCCTCAAAAACCGCGTAAATCCGCGGTTTTTCTACGTTCCATAGAATAGTGTCCTTACTCACATAAGGGGTACTCTGGGACGGCCCGGTCCTCCCAAAGGACTAGAGTTCCCAGTGGAGCATCACGCCGCGTGGCTCGTTTCCAACAGGCCGCCGGTGCGTGCAATTCCGCAGCCCGGTCATCGTCTTCGATGGTGTCCGACTGTACAGAAACTACTTCGACGTAGAAGGACACTAAACCGTGGACCTGTTTGAATACCAGGCGCGCGATATGTTCGAGGCGCACGGTGTACCCGTGCTTGCCGGCATCGTGGCGTACACCCCAGAAGAAGCAAAGGCAGCTGCCGAGAAGATCGGCGGCGTAACTGTCGTTAAGGCCCAGGTTAAGGCCGGTGGCCGCGGTAAGGCCGGCGGCGTCAAGGTTGCCAAGACCGCCGATGAGGCACTTGAGCACTCCACCAACATCCTGGGCATGGACATCAAGGGCCACACCGTTAACAAGGTGATGATTGCCCAGGGTGCGGACATCGCCGAGGAATACTACTTCTCCGTCCTGCTGGACCGGGCCAACCGCAACTACCTGGCCATGTGCTCGGTTGAAGGCGGCATGGAAATCGAACAGCTCGCCGTCGAACGCCCTGAGGCGCTGGCGAAGATCGCTATCGATCCCGCCGTGGGCATCGACCAGGCCAAGGCTGACGAGATTGTCGCAGCAGCCGGGTTCGCCGAGGAACTGCGCGGCAAAGTCGCCGCCGTGATCCTGAAGCTCTGGGATGTCTTCAAGAAGGAAGACGCCACCCTGGTGGAGGTCAACCCGCTGGTCAAGACCGGTGCCGGTGAGATCGTGGCCCTTGACGGCAAGGTCTCCCTGGACGAGAACGCCGACTTCCGCCACGCCAAGCACGCCCTCCTTGAGGACAAGGACGCTGCTGACCCGCTGGAGGCCAAGGCCAAGGCGCAGGACCTGAACTACGTCAAGCTGGACGGCGAAGTAGGCATCATCGGCAACGGTGCCGGCCTGGTCATGTCCACCCTCGACGTCGTTGCCTACGCAGGCGAAAACCACGGCAACGTCAAGCCTGCCAACTTCCTGGACATCGGCGGTGGAGCTTCCGCCGAGGTCATGGCCGCTGGCCTGGACGTCATCCTGGGCGACGAGCAGGTCAAGTCGGTATTCGTCAACGTCTTCGGTGGCATCACCGCGTGTGACGCCGTCGCCAAGGGCATCGTTGGTGCGCTGGCCGAGCTGGGCCACTCCGCGAACAAGCCGCTGGTAGTCCGCCTCGACGGCAACAACGTTGAGGAAGGCCGCCGCATCCTGGCCGAGGCCAACCACCCGCTGGTTACCCTGGCCGCAACCATGGACGAGGGCGCCGACAAGGCCGCCGAGCTCGCCAACGCAGCTAAGTAAAGGGACGCACCATGTCTATCTATCTGAACAAGGACTCCAAGGTCATCGTCCAGGGCATCACCGGCGGCGAAGGCACCAAGCACACCGCCCTGATGCTCAAGGCCGGCACCAACATCGTTGGCGGCGTCAACGCCCGCAAGGCCGGCACCACGGTCCTGCACGGCGACAAGGAAATCACCGTTTTCGGCACCGTCAAGGAAGCCATGGCGGAAACCGGCGCGGACGTCTCCATCGTCTTCGTGCCGCCGGCATTCACCAAGAGCGCCGTTGTTGAAGCCATCGAGGCCGGCATCGGCCTGGTCGTTGTCATCACCGAAGGTGTGCCGGTCCAGGACTCGGCCGAGTTCTGGGCACTGGCCCAGTCCAAGGTGGACGCCGACGGCAACCAGGTCACCCGCATCATCGGACCGAACTGCCCCGGCATCATCACCCCCGGTGAGGCGCTGGTTGGCATTACCCCGGCCAACATCACCGGCAAGGGCCCCATCGGCCTGGTCTCCAAGTCGGGCACCCTGACCTACCAGATGATGTACGAACTGCGCGACCTGGGCTTCTCCACCGCCATCGGCATCGGCGGCGACCCCATCATCGGCACCACCCACATCGACGCCCTCGCCGCGTTCGAGGCCGACCCCGAGACCAAGGCGATCGTGATGATCGGCGAAATCGGCGGCGACGCTGAAGAGCGTGCTGCCGACTTCATCAAGGCCAACGTCACCAAGCCGGTTGTCGGCTACGTGGCAGGCTTCACCGCTCCCGAAGGCAAGACCATGGGCCACGCCGGCGCCATCGTCTCCGGTTCCGCCGGAACCGCCCAGGCCAAGAAGGAAGCACTGGAGGCCGCAGGCGTGAAGGTCGGTAAGACGCCGTCCGAGACCGCCAAGCTGCTGCGCGAAGTCTACGCAGCGCTCTAGTTCCAGTAAGAACCAACGCGGGGTCGCTTCCCGCCCGTCACTCGCGGACGGGCCCGAAGCGGCCCCGCGTTGCTGTTAAGTACGACGACGGGTGGGTCACCTTCCACATGGAAGGTGACCCACCCGTCGTCGTACTGTTGCGTCCTACACCTTTGCCCCGCTCAGCAGCTCATCGAGCCGCTCATAGCCTTCCGACATGCCGCCTTCCATGCCGGATTGAGCCATGCCGTCGCGGGCCTCCTGCGTGGGATAGACCGAATGTCCGCGGAGGCGGCACCGGCCATTGCCCAGGTCCTCGAACGTCATGAACTCCAGGCTGACGACGTCCGGATACCCGCCGAACTCGAAAGTCTGGATGGCGAACTCGTTCTCGCGGACCGTGTGGAAGATGCCTTTGAACTCATAGGGCACTCCTTCCGGTCCGGTGTGCAGGTAGCTGTAACTGCCGCCGGTCCGGAAGTCGTAGTGGTCGATGTCCATCTTGTAGCCACGCGGACCCAACCACTGGACCAGAAGGTCCGGCTCCTTGTGGGCCCGGAACACATCAGCGACAGGAAAATCGAAATCGCGCTCGTAGTCGATGAAGGGGACTCCCTCAGGAACGCTGAGCTTCAGGGAATTGCTCATGATGACTCCTTGTATCTGGGCCGCTGCCGGTTGCAGCGTTTAACCTCAGCACGGCATCGAGGCTGCGGAACTGCCCCTCGCGGACCAACCTGTACTGGTCGATCCAAGCGGTGAGTGCCTCAAGCCGCGCGGGATTCAGGTGCACGGGCCGCCGCTGGGCTTCCCTGGTGCGGGTGACCAGTTCTGCCTGCTCGAGTACCTGGATGTGCTTCGAGACGGCCTGTTTGGAGATCTCGAAGGGTTCCGCCAATTCATTCACGGTGGCCGGTCCCCGGCTGAGCCGGGCAATGATGCTCCGCCGCACGGGATCGGCCAGGGCCATAAACGCCGAGTCCAGAGCCGCTGCGTCGGGTTCCATTGGTACTGCTCCACTCGTCAACTGGGACCTTTAATCAATCAAACAGTTTATCAACCTGTTGGTTGTTTAAAACTACTTCCACTGCGCCTCCACGGCAATACCTTCCTTGCGATTTCTTGCCCTAGTTTGTTAGTATGTCAGTACAAACTTCTGAGGAGCGAAAGTGCCACTTGTTCGAATTGATGTAAACCAGGGGCGCAGCCAGGAGGAACTGCAGGGGCTGAGCCGGGGAGTCCATGACGCGATCCTCGCCGAGTACGGAATCCCGGAGCGCGACTACTTCCACATCCTGACCGAGCATCCAGCCGGGCAAATTTTTGCCCAGGATGCGGGGCTTGGCTTTGAGCGGACCAGCGGGGTTGTGATGATCCAGATTTTCACGCAGGGTGACCGGTCGCAGGAGGCCAAGCAGCGCCTCTTTGCCGCAGTGGCGGAGAATCTCGCTGAGGCGGGCATTGCAGGGGAGGATGTTTTCATCGGCTACGTGGAGAACACGGCCGGCGACTGGTCCTTCGGCTTTGGCCGGGCGCAGTATGTCACGGGCGAGCTGGCCGTGCCCCGGAAATAGGCCCTCTTGCCCGGCCAAAAAGGGCCCCGCTGCTCGCAAGATTTTCCTTTATGGCAAGTTGTAAACATGTCAGTACAAACCTTTGACAGGACATTGATTCTAGGGCAAAGTAGTGGATGTGACCCCGCTCATGGAGGGGCCAGCCAGTCACTGGAGCTCTAGCTGTTGAGGGCAGAGTCCACATTAGAAAGGTCCGCGATACCGTGACCCACGAACTGCTCACGATCGGGCGCATCAGCGTTGATATCTACCCGAACGACATCGGGGTGGACCTGGAGGACGTGACGTCCTTTGGCAAGTACCTCGGCGGGTCACCGTCGAACGTTGCCGTAGCAGCCGCCCGGCATGGCCGCCGGACAGGCGTGATTACCCGCACCGGTGACGACGCTTTTGGAACCTACCTCCACCGGGAACTGAAGAAGTTCAACGTCGACGACGTGTTCGTCACCCCCGTCAAGGAATGGCCAACGGCGGTGACGTTCTGTGCGATCAAGCCGGCCACGGACGAGTTCCCGCTCTACTTCTATGGGCGCTTTCCTACCGCCCCGGACCTGCAGATCAGGGCCGAAGAGCTTGACCTGGAGGCCATCCGCGAGGCGGGCATCTTCTGGTCCACTGTTACGGGGCTGTGCCAGGAACCCAGCCGAACAGCCCACATCAAGGCACACGAGGCACGTCCCCGGACCGGGCTGACGGAAGGCCAGTTCACCATCCTGGATCTCGATTACCGGCCCATGTTCTGGGCATCTGAAGAGGAAGCGCGGGCCGAGGTGGCCAAGATCCTGCCGCACGTCACCGTCGCCATCGGCAACGACAAGGAATGCGCGGTGGCGGTAGGGGAGGGAACCCCCGATGAGCAGGCGGACCGCCTGCTGGCCGCCGGAGTCGAGATCGCCGTCGTCAAGCTTGGGCCCAAAGGTGTCATGGCGAAAACCCGCACGGAACGCGTAGTCTCCGCCCCCGTGCCGGTGCAAACCGTCAACGGCCTGGGAGCCGGCGATTCCTTCGGCGGTGCCTTCTGCCACGGACTGCTGTCCGGCTGGCCGCTGGCCCAGGTCCTGGACTACGCCAACGCCGCCGGTGCGATCGTCGCCTCCCGCCTTTCCTGCGCCGACGCCATGCCGACGCCGGATGAGGTCACCTCGCTGCTCGCGGAACGCGGCCGCCTGATGCCTGGCCAGTTTGCCACCGAAGGAGCAGCGCTGTGACCCTCACGCCACTGGCCTCCAACAATGCGCTGGACGACGACCCGCGCCGCTACGCCCACCTGAGCACCATCCGGCTTGAGGACCCGGACGCCATTGCCCGGGCAGCCAAGGCACGGCGCCGCCACCCCGGCCTGAAGTACGGCAAGCAGAACTTCATCGTCGCCGCCGACCACCCTGCCCGCGGCGCCCTCGCCGTCGGCAGTGACCCGGTGGCGATGGCAGACCGCCGCCAATTGCTCGACCGGCTCCAGATTGCCCTGGCAAATCCGGACGTGGATGGCGTGCTTGCGTCGCCGGACATCATGGATGACCTGCTCCTGCTGGGTGCGCTGGAAGGAAAACTGGTTTTCGGCTCAATGAACCGCGGCGGACTCGCCGGCCTGGTCAATGAAATCGATGACCGCTTCACCGGCCACACGGCAGCCGCCCTGGAAACGCTGGGTGCCGACGGCGGAAAGATGCTGACCCGCATCTGCCTCGGGGACCCGGATACCGTGGCAACCTTGGAGGCTACTGCCAAGGCCATCGACTCCCTTGCCGAGCGCAAGCTCATTGCCATGGTGGAGCCCTTCCTTTCTGTCCGGGACAACGGCCGCGTACGGAATGACCTGTCCACGGACGCCGTCATCAAGTCCATCGCCATCGCCGAGGGCCTGGGATCCACCAGCGCCTATACCTGGATGAAGCTTCCCGTCGTGGCCGGTATGGAGCGGGTCATGGCGGCCACCACCATGCCCACCGTCCTGCTGGGCGGAGATCCGGACAGCAGCCAGGACGAGGTTTTCGCCAGCTGGCAGGCAGCCCTTGCGTTGCCGGGAGTGCAGGGCCTCACTGTTGGCCGGACGCTCCTGTACCCGGCCGACGGCGATGTTGCCGGTGCCGTTGCCACGGCCGCCTCACTGCTGAACCACACCACCCCAAACCGAACCGAAGAAGTATCGGAGTAGCCTCCCCATGGGAACAACATCAGGAACTGCCACCCGCAGGATGACGGTCGCCCAGGCCGTGGTGGAATACCTTTCGAAGCAGTACACGGTGGACTCCATTGGCGGGGTTGAGTACCGTGAGCGGCTGATTCCGGGAACTTTCGGCATCTTCGGGCACGGGAACGTGGCCGGCGTGGGCCAGGCCCTGAAGCAGTACCAGCAGCTGGACCCGGCCATCATGCCGTACTACCAGGGCCGGAACGAGCAGGCCCAGGCGCACCAGGCCGTGGGCTACGCCCGGCACACCCGCCGCCGCCAGACCTTCGCCATCAGCACCTCGATCGGCCCGGGGTCCTCCAACCTGCTGACGGGTGCGGCCCTGGCGACGACGAACAGGCTGCCGGTGCTGCTGCTGCCCAGCGACACCTTTGCCACCCGCGCCGCGGACCCGGTGTTGCAACAGCTCGAACAGTCCTACGCCTACGACATCACGGTTAATGACGCCTTCCGGCCACTGTCCAGGTTCTTTGACCGGGTCTCCCGCCCGGAGCAGCTGTTCTCCGCGTTCCACCACGGCCTCCGTGTCCTGACGGACCCGGCCGAAACCGGTGCGGTGACCATTTCGCTGCCGCAGGACGTCCAGGCTGAGGCGTTTGACGTGCCCGAGGAGTTCCTGGCCGCGCGGGAATGGCGGATTCGCCGCCCGGACGCGGACGAGGACGACATCGCCCGCGCTGCCGCGGCCATCCGCTCTGCGAAGCGGCCGCTGATCATCGCCGGCGGCGGCGTCCTGTACGCCTACGCCAACGAGGAACTCGCGAAGTTCGTGGAGCTGACCGGCATACCTGTGGGCAACACCCAGGCGGGCGTCGGCGTCCTGCCGTGGGACCACAAGTACTCCCTTGGAGCCATTGGCTCCACAGGTACGACGGCGGCAAACGCCATTGCCGCCGACGCGGACCTGATCATTGGCATCGGCACGCGCTACGAGGACTTCACCACTGCCTCCCGGACCGCGTTCCAGAACCCGGACGTGAAGTTCATCAACATCAACGTCGCTGCGATCGATGCCTACAAGCACGGCACCACGCTGCCGATCGTGGCGGATGCCCGCAAGGCGCTGGTCAAGCTGAACCAGGCACTGGGCGGCTACCGCGTCGGAGCGGACCTCGAGCAGAAGATCGCGGCGGAGAAGAAGCGCTGGGACGCCACCGTGGACGAAGCCTTCGACACCCGCTCCACGCCGTTGCCTGCCCAGAACGAGATCATCGGTGCCACGTCCCGCGCCATGGACCCCTCCGACGTCGTTATTTGCGCGGCGGGTTCGCTCCCCGGCGACCTGCACAAGATGTGGCGGGTCCGTGACCCGTTCGGCTACCACGTGGAATACGCGTACTCCTGCATGGGCTACGAGATTCCGGGCGGCCTCGGAGTCAAGCGCGCGGCGCTGGCTGAAGCCGCCAACGGCGGAACCCAGCGCGACGTCGTCGTCATGGTGGGGGACGGCTCCTACCTGATGATGCACACCGAACTGGTCACCGCCGTCGCCGAACGGATCAAGCTGATCGTGGTCCTGATCCAGAACCACGGCTATGCCTCCATCGGATCCCTCTCCGAATCCCTGGGCTCGCAGCGGTTCGGCACCCAGTACCGCGCGCTGAACGAGGAACAGCACAGCTTCGACGAAGGCGACACCCTGCCCGTGGACCTGGCCCTGAACGCGGAATCCCTGGGCGTGAAGGTCATCCGGGTGGAACCGGGCGAGAAGGTCATCGCCGAACTCGAGCAGGCCATCCGCGACGCCAAGGCAGCGCCCGAACGCGGCGGCCCCATCCTGATCCACGTCGAATCAGACCCGCTGCTGGACGCGCCGTCCTCCGAATCCTGGTGGGATGTTCCCGTCTCCCAGGTTTCGGAGCTCGACTCCACCCAGCAGGCCTACCAGGCCTATACCAGCCACAAAGCCCGCCAGCGCAAGCTGCTCGGCTGATTCCCTCGTCGACACCCGAACGCTTTCAACTCAAGGAAGAGCCCCATGACTGTTACAACCGAGACCTCCACCATCAGCCACTTCATCAACGGCGCCGAAAGCGCCGGCGCGGGTGACCGCACCACCAACGTCTACAACCCGGCCACCGGCGCCGTGTCCGCACAGCTGCGGCTGGCCAACCGGGCAGACCTGGACGCCACCGTCGCCGCTGCCCGCAAGGCCGCCGACACCTGGGGCGACATCTCCCTGGCCAAGCGCACCGCCGTGCTGTTCAAATTCCGCGAACTCGTCGCCTCCCACGTCGAGGAACTCGCCCAGCTGGTCACCGCCGAACACGGCAAGGTCCTCTCAGATGCCAAGGGTGAAATCGGCCGCGGCCTGGAAGTCATCGAGTACGCCTGCGGCATCCCCACCCTGCTCAAGGGCGACTACTCGGACCAGGTCTCCACCGGAATTGACGTCTTCAACTTCCGCGAACCCCTCGGTGTGGTCGCCGGCATCACCCCGTTCAACTTCCCGGTGATGGTCCCGCTCTGGATGGCACCGATGGCCATCGCCACCGGCAACGCCTTCATCCTCAAGCCCTCCGAACGCGACCCCTCCGCCTCCATGCTCCTGGCCAAACTCTGGAAGCAGGCCGGCCTGCCCGACGGCGTGTTCCAGGTCCTGCACGGCGACAAGGAAACCGTGGACGGTCTCCTGACCCACCCGGACGTGGACGGCATCTCCTTCGTCGGCTCCACCCCGATCGCCCAGTACGTGCACGAGACCGCCACCAAGCACGGCAAGCGCGTCCAGGCCCTGGGCGGGGCGAAGAACCACGCCATCGTGATGCCCGACGCCGACCTGGACAACGCCGCCGACCACCTCGCGGCCGCCGCCTTCGGCTCCGCCGGGGAACGCTGCATGGCCATCTCCGTCGCCGTCGCCGTCGGGGACGCCGCGGACCTGATCGTCAAGAAAGTCGAAGAACGCGCCCTGGCCGTCAAGGTCAACAACGGCACCGCCCCCGACGCCGAAATGGGCCCGGTCATCACCCCGGCCTCCAAGGAACGCATCGTACGGATCGTCAGCGAAGCCGAAGCAGCCGGCGCCGCCATGGTGGTGGACGGCCGCGACCTCGTGGTCCCCGGCCACGAAGACGGCTTCTGGGTGGGCCCCACCGTGATCGACCACGTCAAGACCGAAATGACCGCCTACACCGAGGAAATCTTCGGCCCCGTGCTCGTGGTGGTCCGCGTCGACACCCTCGAGGACGGCATCAGGCTGATCAACGCCAACCCGTACGGCAACGGAACTGCGATCTTCACCTCCTCCGGCGCCCACGCGCGGAAATTCCAGCGCTCCGTCACGGTCGGCATGATCGGGATCAACGTGCCACTGCCCGTCCCGGTGGCCTACCACTCCTTCGGCGGCTGGAAGGCATCGCTCTTCGGCGACAAACACATCTACGGCCCCGAAGGCGTCTCCTTCTACACCCGCGGCAAAGTCATCACCTCGCGCTGGCCCGAACCCACCCACGCCTCCGGCGCCTCCTACAACTTCCCCTCCAACTAGTCCCCACCGCCTCCCTCGCCTCGCAAGTCCAAATCGGCCCCCAGCCTTCGCAAGCTCAGGCCGGGACCCTCGCCGATTTGGCTCCACGGCAAGGGAACCCTGGCGGCGTGGCCCCTATCAAAGAGACAGACAATGACTGAGAACAAACTGATCATCGGCACGGCGCCGGACTCCTGGGGTGTCTGGTTCGCGGATGACCCCAAGCAGACGCCCTGGGAACGGTTCCTCGATGAGGTTGCCGAGTCCGGCTACAAGTGGATTGAACTGGGCCCGTACGGCTACCTGCCCACCGATCCCACGCGGCTGGCGGAAGAACTGAAGCAGCGCGACCTCAAGGTCACCGCAGGCACGGTGTTCACTGCCTTCCACCGCGGACTGGACCAGTGGGAATCCGCCTGGGAACCGGCCCGCAAAGTGGCCGAACTGACGGCGGCCATGGGCGGCGAGCACATCGTGGTCATTCCGGCCATGTGGCGCGACGACGTCACCGGCGAAGCGGTGGAGAGCGGCACCCTGACGGACAAGGCGTGGAGCGACCTTTTCGCCGGCCACAACCGCCTGGGGAAGACCCTGCTGGAGGATTTCGGCCTCAAGCAGCAGTTCCATTCCCACGCTGACTCCCATGTCGGGGCGCAGGAAGACATCGAAACCCTCCTGGCCGCTACGGACCCGAAGTACCTGAACCTGTGCCTGGACACGGGCCACGCCGAATACTGCGGTGCCTCCAGCCTCGAGCTGATCAAGAACTACCCGGACAGGATCGGCTACCTGCACCTGAAGCAGATCAACCCGGAGATCCTCAAAAGGGTCAACGAGGAAAACATGACCTGGGCCGCCGCCAACCTGGCCGGCGTCATGACCGAGCCGCCGAACGGGCTTCCCGACCTGCGCGCCGTCATCGAAGCGGTGGAGGCCCTCAACCGGCCCATCTTCGGCATCGTGGAGCAGGACATGTACCCGGTAGCCTTCGATGTGCCAATGCCCATTGCCAAGCGCACCCGCAACTACCTGCTGTCCTGTGGTTCCCGAACCACTGTCAACTGACAACCACACTGCAGCATCCGCTAAGACCCCTGGAGGAACGAAAACAATGACTGAAGCACTCCGCGTTGCCGTCATCGGCGCCGGGCGCATGGGCGCCGACCACATCCAGCGCCTCAACACCCGAATCCACGGAGCCGAGGTTGCCGCCGTCGTGGACGTTGACCTGGCCCGCGCGCAGGCGGCAGTTGAAGGCATTCCGGGCGCCGTGGCCCTTGCCGACGCCGAGGACGCCCTCAACAACGGCGACGTCAACGCAGTACTCATTGCAACGCCCGGCTTCCTGCACGAGGACATCCTGCTGAAGGCCATCGCCAAGGACATCCCGATCCTGTGCGAGAAGCCGCTGACCCCCGATGCCGAGTCCTCCTGGAAGATCGTGGAGGCTGAAGTTGCGCTGGGGCACAAGCGCATCCAGGTGGGCTTCATGCGCCGCTTCGACGCCGAATACGCCGCACTGGGCCAGATCATCGGCAACCACGAGCTGGGCGAACTGCTGATGCTGCACCACCAGCACCGTAACCCCACCACGCCGCCGGGCTTCACCAACGAGATGCTGATCAACGATTCCGTGGTCCACGAGTTCGATGCCATCCGGTTCTTCACCGGAGAGGAAATCACCAGCGTCCAGGTCCGCATGGGGAAGGCCACCAAGAACGCCCCCGCCGGGCAGCACGATCCCCAGCACGTCCTGCTGGAGACGGAGTCAGGCGTCCTGGCCGACGTCGAAATCTATGTCAACGCCAAGTTCGGCTACGAAGTGGCCACCCAGGCCTCCTTCGAAGAGGGCATCGTCAACATCGGCGGGGACAAGGGCCCTTACACCCGCAGCGCCGGCCGCTGGGGCGGCAACGTTACCCCCGGATTCGAAGAGCGCTTCGGCGCGGCGTACGACGTCGAAATCCAGTCATGGGTTGACGCTGCGCTGAAGGGCGAAATCGGCGGTCCCACCGCGTGGGACGGCTACGCCACCGCGGCCTGCTGCGAGGCCGGCGTCGAAGCCCAGAAGAGCGGCGAGAAGGTGGCCGTGAAGCTCGCCGCCAAGCCGGACCTTTACCGCTGACCCGCGGAGTTTTTGTCCAGATATGCCGACTTCCGGGCCTTCCAACCCTGCGTATCTGGACAAAGACTCCCGCCTGACTGATCCACAATGGAGTGTTCCTCGTGAAAATCGCACTTGATCCCACCCCTTTCCACCACAGCCACAGTCTGCTGGAGTTTCCCCGCGTGGCTGCAGATCTGGGTTACAAGTACATGCAGATGACGCCGCACGCGGACTTCATCCCCTTCTACAACCATCCCAAAGCCGATGACGAGCTGGTGGGCCAGCTCAGCAAAGCCTGCAGGGACGCGGGAATCGAAATTGCCTCGGTCCTGCCGGTGCTCCGCTGGTCCGGCCCGGACGAGGACGCCCGCGAAGCTGCTGTCCGCTACTGGAAGCGGGTCATCCAGATCACCGTTGACCTCGGCGTCGGCACTATTAACACCGAGTTCAGCGGCCGCCCCGAAAAGGCTGAGGAGTCCGAGCGGGCGTTCTACCGCTCCATGGAGGAGCTCCTGCCGATCATCGAACGCGAAGGCATCGACCTGCTCATCGACCCGCACCCGGACGACTTCGTGGAGGAAGGCCTGGCCGCAATCCGGGTCATCAGGGGACTGAACTCGAAGAACGTGGGCATGGTCTACGTGGCCTCACACAGCTTCCACATGAAGAACGCCCCGCTGGACATCATGCGCGCGGCAGGGGACAAACTCCGCCTGGTCCACGTTGCGGACACCATGGACCACCACGCCTCACACGGGCTTCGCTACATCACCAACCCGCCGGGCAACCCGGTGCGCGTGCACCAGCACCTGAAGATCGGTGACGGCGACGTGAACTGGGATGAGTTCTTCGGCGGACTGAAGGAGATCGGTTTCCTGGATCGGGATGACACAGTGATGGTCTCCAGCGTGTTTGCGGAGGATGAGAAGGCCGAGGACGTCTCCCGTTACCAGCTGGAGACCATGAAGCAGTACGTCCAGAAAGCTACCGCATGAGTGTCTCCGGTAAGGTCGCGGCGGTCAAAGAGCAACAGCCTCCGAACCATAAGAGGGCGCTGCGGACCGCCACCATCATTTCCACGTTCGGCGGACTCCTCTTCGGCTACGACACGGGGGTCATCAACGGCGCGCTGCCGTACATGCAGGAGGATTTGGGTTTGACGCCGCTGACCGAGGGCCTGGTCACGTCGTCGCTCCTCTTCGGCGCCGCGTTCGGTGCACTGTTCGGCGGCCGGCTGGCCGACCGGAACGGCCGCCGCAAGATGATTATGGTCCTCGCGGTCATTTTCCTTGTGGGCACGCTGGCGTGCACCTTCTCGCCAAACACCGAGGTTTTGATCGCCGCCCGGTTCATTCTCGGCCTGGCTGTGGGTGGTGCCTCCGTCACCGTTCCCGTGTACCTGGCCGAAGTTTCGCCCAGCGCACGGCGCGGACGGATCGTCACACAGAACGAACTGATGATCGTCACCGGGCAGCTGCTGGCTTTCATCTTCAACGCCTACCTGGGCAACACCTTTGGGGAGGCCGGCGGCATCTGGCGCTGGATGCTGGTGATCGCCACCCTGCCTGCCATTGCACTTTGGATCGGGATGAACTTCATGCCCGAGAGCCCCCGATGGCTGGCCTCGATGGGAAGTTTCGGCGAAACGCTCAGCGTTCTCCAACGCATCCGCTCCCAGGCCGAGGCGCGAACAGAGTTCGAGGAAGTCAAGGCCATGGCCGTCGAGGACTACAAGTCCAAGATGGGCTCCTGGAAGGACCTTGGGATCCCCTGGCTGCGGCGGATCTTCATCGTGGGCCTCGGCCTGGCGGTGATCCAGCAGATCACCGGCGTGAACTCCATCATGTATTACGGCACCCAAATCCTCGCCCAATCCGGATTCGGGCGCGAGGCTGCGCTGACCGCCAACATTGCCAACGGCGTCATCTCTGTCCTCGCGACGTTCGTGGGAATCTGGCTGCTTGGCAGGGTGGGCCGCCGTCGGATGCTTATCACGGGGCAGATAGGCACGACGTCGGCGCTCCTTCTGATCGGCCTGTTCTCACTGATCCTGCCTGAAGGCTCAGCCCGTGGTTTCGTGATTCTGTCCCTGACGGTGACATTCCTGGCCTTCCAGCAGGGTGCCATCTCACCGGTCACGTGGCTGATGCTCTCCGAGATTTTCCCGCTCAAGATCCGCGGGCTCGGCATGGGCGCCTCCGCCTTTGTCCTTTGGATCGTCAATTTCATGGTGGGGTTCGGATTTCCGCAGCTCCTGGCGGCGATCGGTCTGTCCAGCACCTTCTTTGTGTTCGCCGTGCTCGGAGTGGGCGCCATAGCGTTTGCCGCCAAGTACGTTCCCGAAACCAAGGACAAGAGCCTTGAAGACGTGGAGCACTACTTCAAGAATGTGGCCGGAACGAAGCCGGAGGCCGTCGCGAGCCCATAAGAACGCCGAGCCGCAGGAGGGCACCCTCGTCTCCCAAGACGAGGGTGCCCTTTTTGGGTCTTCGCACGTGGTGCCAGCGGCTCGTTAACCGCGGAAATCTCCCGGATTTCGCGGGTCCTAGCACCCATGTTACGTGCGTACATACTAATGTCAGGACAAACTATTGACATGTGTGGTTCAAGTCACCATGATCGTAGTAAGCACATTCCGGCGACTGCATCGTGGCAGTCCGGAGCTGATATCAAAGGAGATACTCGTGGCTAGATTTTCCTGGCGTAAAGCAACACTTGTAGCGGCTGTCGTGCCGATGCTGGCACTGAGCGCCTGTTCGAGCACCGGAGGCAGGACCGAGGAGGCCGGCGGCGCAGCAGGCGGCGGCCAGGTCGCTACAACAGAACGCATGAAGGTTGCACTCATCACCCACGCCGCTCCCGGTGACACCTTCTGGGACATCCTCCGCAAGGGTGCCGAAGAAGCGGCTGCAAAGGACAACGTGGAATTGCTCTACACCTCGGATCCTGAGGGCGGACGCCAGGCCCAGCTGATCCAGCAGGCAATCGACCAGAAAGTCGGCGGCATCGCCGTGACCTTGGCCAAGCCGGACGCCCTAAAGGACGTCCTCAAGAAGGCCGCGGACGCCGGTATCCCCGTAGTCAGCCTTAATTCAGGTGCTGATGTTTGGCAGCAGGTGGGCGCTTTCACCCACTTCGGTTCGGACGAGAACCTCGCGGGCGCGGCCGTGGGGGAGAAGCTCTCCTCGCTGGGAGCAAAGCGCCCCATCTGCGTGATCATGGAACAGGGCAACGTGGCACTGGATGCCCGGTGTGCCGGCGTGAAGTCCAAGATCCCGGCTACTGAGAACCTGTTTGTCCAGGGAACCGACATGACCCAGGTTTCCTCCACAGTCACTGCGAAACTCCAGGCCACCCCGGATGCAGACGCCATCATCGGACTGGGAGCGCCGTTCACGTTGACCATCAACAAGGCAGTGGAGTCCCTCAATCTGCAGGACAAGGTCAAGGTAGCCTCCTTCGACATGAACGGTGAACTGGCCCAGGCCATCATCGACGGCAAGGTTGCCTTTACCGTCGACCAGCAGCCGTGGCTCCAGGGCTATGGAGCCGTCGACGCCCTCTGGCAGGTCAAGCGGGGCGGCATCCACGTAGGTGGCGGGCTTCCGGTGCTGACCGGCCCGTCGATCATCGATCAGGCAGCAGCTCCTGACGTCCTCAAGTTCGCCAAGGAAGGCATCCGCTAAGGATGCTTTGAGCGGGTTCCGGGGCCCTTGCGGCTCCGGAACCCGCCATAGCAGGAGAATCCCCATGACCCAGACTCTGACCAAACCCTCCGTCCCCGCGACCGATGAACGCATCGGTAAGCGCAGCCCCCTCCAGAAACTGCTCGGCCGCCCTGAGGTCGGCGCCCTGGTGGGCGCCATTGTCCTCTTCGTTTTCTTCGCCGTGGTTTCCCCGACCTTCCTGCAGCCTTCGTCCTTCGCGACCGTGCTGTACGGCAGCTCAACCATCGGAATCATGGCAGTCGGCGTCGCGCTGCTTATGATCGGCGGCGAGTTCGACCTTTCCACAGGTGTCGCCGTCATCAGTTCGGCCCTTACCGCCTCGATGTTCAGCTGGTACTTCAGCACCAACGTCTGGGTTGGTGTCGCCCTGGCACTGCTGGTTTCCCTGGCCATCGGATACGTCAATGGCTGGATCCTGATGAAGACCAAACTGCCCAGCTTCATCGTCACCCTTGCCACGTTCCTGATGCTGACCGGCCTGAACCTGGGCCTGACCCGCATGATCGGCGGCGGCGTATCTTCCCCCTCGATCTCGGACATGGACGGCTTCGCCTCCGCCCGCGCGGTGTTCGCGTCATCAGTGAGGATCGGCGGGATTGATGTCCAGATCACCGTAGTCATCTGGATTGCCCTTGTGGCGGTGGCCACCTGGGTGCTGATGCGGACCCGCGTGGGGAACTGGATCTTCGCCGTCGGCGGTGATGCGAATGCGGCCCGCGCCGTGGGCGTTCCGGTCAAGGCCACCAAGATCGGACTGTTCATGGCAGTTGGTTTCTGCGGCTGGATCCTGGGCATGCACAACCTCTTCGCCTTCGATACCGTGCAGTCCGGTGAGGGCGTGGGCAACGAGTTCCTCTACATCATTGCCGCGGTGATCGGCGGGTGCCTTCTCACCGGCGGCTACGGTTCTGCGATCGGCGGCGCGATTGGAGCCTTTATCTTCGGCATGGCCAACAAGGGCATCGTCTACGCACAGTGGAACCCGGACTGGTTCAAGTTCTTCCTGGGCCTGATGCTCCTGCTGGCCACCATCGTCAACCTCATCGTCAAGCGCCGCGCGGAACTGAAGTAAAGGGGTCCGGAAAATGAATGCCCAAAAAATTGACCAGCGCACCTTGCTGCAAAACGAAAAAGATCCGCTCACGCATACTCCTGTGCACCTGCTGTCCCTTGATGCCGTAGGCAAGCACTACGGCAACATCGTGGCGCTGAGGGATGTCACGATGGCAGTCGACAACGGCCGTGTCACCTGCGTGCTCGGTGACAACGGTGCCGGCAAGTCCACGCTCATCAAGATCATCGCCGGCCTGCACCGGCACGACGCTGGAACGCTGAACATCATGGGCGAGGAGCGGAAGTTCGATTCGCCCCGTGATGCACTGGATGCAGGCATCGCCACGGTCTACCAGGACCTGGCGGTGGTGCCGCTGATGCCCATCTGGCGCAACTTCTTCCTTGGCTCTGAACTGACCAGCGGATTCGGTCCCTTCAAAAGCATGGATGTCCAAAAGATGAAGGACATCACCAAGAAGGAACTGGCAGAGATGGGCATCGACCTCCGCGACGTGGAACAGCCCATCGGCCAGCTCTCGGGCGGTGAGCGGCAGTGCGTGGCCATTGCCCGCGCCGTCTACTTCGGCGCCAAGGTCCTGATCCTGGACGAACCGACGGCGGCGCTCGGCGTGAAGCAATCGGGCGTAGTTTTGCGCTACATCCTCCAGGCAAGGGACAGGGGACTCGGGGTAATCTTCATCACCCACAATCCGCACCATGCCTTCCCGGTGGGGGACCGGTTCCTGCTGCTCAAGCGGGGCAAGTCCATTGGCTACTACGACAAGAAAGACATCGCCCTGGACGAGCTCACCGCCCAGATGGCCGGCGGCGCGGAACTTGCCGAGCTCGCGCACGAACTCGAACAACTCGGCGGCCACAGCGAGGTAGTTAAGGAAGTGCAGGCAGAGGTCGCTGACGTCACCCACGGCACAGAGACACCCAAGGAAAGCGGCCCCCGGCACGCCTAGTACGGACCGGAACGGGGCCCGCCGGAAAACCGGACGGGCCCCGCTCGACATTGCGCACAGACCACGAACAGCAGACAGGAAGACATCATGCCGATCCGGGTGGGCGTCATCGGCGCAGGAGTCATGGGCGCAGACCACATCAGGAACCTTTCCGCAGCCGTCAACGGTGCTGAAGTCACCTTCGTGGCAGACCTCGACGCCGGACGGGCAGCGGCAGCTGCGCCGCCGGCGGCCCGGACTACCACCGACCCCTCAGAGCTGATCAACTCCAGCGAGGTGGACGCCGTCGTCATCGCCTCGCACGACTCCACCCATGCCGGACTGGTGCTGGAATGCTTCGAAGCGATGACGCCCGTGCTCTGCGAGAAGCCCCTGGCCCCTACGATCCTGGAAAGCCTCGACGTGGTGGAGGCGGAGGCGGACATCCTGGCCGCCACCGGCGGCAGGCTTCTGTCCATGGGCTTCATGAGGCGGTTCGATCCGGGCTACACAGCACTCCGCGAAGCAACGCGGATCCGCAGCAACGGCGAACCGCTAATGGTCCACTGCACCAGCCGCACCGCAACTGCGGGACCCGGTGCCAGCTCGGAATCAGCCATCACCAATTCAGCCATCCACGAGTTCGACATTATCCCCTGGCTGCTGGGCACGCCCATCACCGAAGTTTCATGGCAGGCGGGGCGCAGCTCCCGGCACAGCACCGGAGACCTGCAGGACCCGGCGCTCATGCTCCTCCGGACGGCAGACGGCACCCTTGCCACCCTCGAACTGTTCCTGAACGCGCAGTACGGCTACACCACCAGGTGCGAGGTGGTATCCGAGAGCGGTACAGCTGTTCTCCCGGAACCCGCAGCACTGGTGGTCCACCATGAAGGCCAGCAGCGGTCCGTCATCCCGGCCGACTGGCGCCCGCGCTTCGCCGACGCCTACCGCCTGCAGATCCAGGCCTGGATCTCCGCTCTGGAACGCGGAGACACCCCGCCGCTCGCCACCGGGGAGGACGGCCTGCGGGCATCGCAGGTGGCCCAGGCCATGATCCGTTCGCTGCACAGCGACGGAGCCTTCACGAAGGTGATCTATTGATGGCTGCTCCCGTCCTGCCGGCCTCCCGCGTGCCGGAGCCGGAGGACACCACCTCCCCGCGGTGGGGCATCAAATTCCCTGGTGAAGACAGAACAAAGGAAGAACTGTGAAGGATATAACTCTTGGGTTGGTGGGCGTGGGCCGAATCGGCGCCATGCACGCGGACAACATCTCGGCGCTCAACGCCGTACGTAATGCTGAGGACATCAATGTCCGGCTTCGGCTGACGGACGTCGCCGAAGAGCACGCCAGGGCCGTGGCTGCCAGGGTTGGTGCCGAGTTCCTGCCGTCCGTGGAGGCACTGCTCGCCTCGGGCCTGGACGGGCTGGTGATTGCCACCGGCACAGGCACCCATCCCGGCCTGATCAAGGCGGGGGTGGACGCAGGGATCCCGGTCTTCTGCGAGAAGCCGGTGGCCCTGGATGTGGCGGACGCCCTGCCGGTCCTCGAGTATGTCCGGGAGCGGCAGGGCGTGGTACAGATTGGCCATCAGCGGCGCTTTGACCCCGGCTACCTAGAAGCGAGGCGTGCCTACCAGGCCGGTGAGCTTGGCTGGATCCATTCGCTGCGGGCCGTCACCTGTGACATGGCACCGCCGCCCGTCGAGTTCCTGGCGGGCTCGGGCGGACTCTTCAGGGACTGTTCCGTGCACGACTTCGACATCCTCCGCTGGCTGACGGGCCGGGAGATCGTGGAGGTCTATGCGAAGGGCTCCAACAACGGGGACCCGGCCATCGGGGCTGTGGGGGACGTGGATACGGCCCTCGCCCTGGTGACGTTCGACGACGGCACGGTGGGGGCAGTCTCGGCCACACGCTACAACGGGGCCGGCCACGACGTCCGGCTCGAAATCCAGGGCTCCAGGGGATCGCTGCTGGTGGGGCTGGACGACAGGACCGCGTTGGCCTCGGCCGAAGCAGGCGTGGCTTTCCCCGCTGGGCAGCCCCACCAGACCTTCGCCGAAAGGTTCGATGCCGCCTACCGGGCCGAGATGGCGGCGTTTGTGGAGCTGATCCTGGGCCTGCGGGACAACCCGTGCACGCCAGAGGATGCGGTGGCAGCTTCACGCGTGGCGGAGGCTGCCCAGGAGTCGTTGCGGAGCGGATCCCCGGTGAGGGTGGAGCTGGCCCCGGCCGTCGCCGGCTGACCTCCAGCCGGCTGGAGGACCCGCGCGTCACCAGGGAGATGTCACGGACCTGCCGGGGTCAGGCGCCGAACGGGAGCCGCGGATCGACGTCCTGGCCGTCCCAGGTCTGGCGCACCCAGCCGTGGTGGGGGTCGTCGCTGATGAGCCATTCGCGCACGGGCCCGGGCCCAGCCATGACGTTCAGGTAGTAGAGGTCGTACCCGGGTGCGGCCATGGCAGGACCGTGCCAGCCATAGGGAACCAGGACGACGTCCCCGGTGCGGACCTCCGCAGAGACGTCGATGGGGCGCTCGTCCGAGGCGTAGACGCGCTGGTAGCCGATGGCGTCCGCATCGGCGGGAGCGGCCGAGCCCTCCGCCACCCGCGTCTCAAAGTAGTAGATCTCCTCGAGGTGGGTCTCGCCGTCCTTCTCCTCGTCATGCTTGTGCGGGGGATAGGAGGACCAGTTGCCGGCGGGGGTGAGGACCTCGCAGACGATGAACCGGTCGGCTTCCAGTGCGGCCGGTGTGCCGAAGTTGTGGACCTGGCGGGAGCAGTTGCCGGCGCCGCGCAGCTCAACCGGGGTTTCCGCGGCGGTCACCAGCCGGGTGGGGTACGCCTCCTGTGCCGGGGCAGTGGCGACCGCCACCCTCCCGCCGTCGGGCGAGGTGATGCTGACGGCGCGTCCGGTACCCGAGTACAGGACGTCGCTGGGGCCGTGGAACACGGAGGTGCGCCCGTCCAGTCGGTATTCGGTGCCATCGACCGTGACGGTGAAGGATCCGTTAAGGGGCACCACAATGCGTTCCTCTTCGGCGGCGGGAAGGACGACGTCGGCCCCCGCGGCGAGCGTGGCCACCTTCAGTCCAGTATGTGCCCAGCCGTCCACGGACAGGGATGAGTCCGAGGCCCCGATCGAGACGTCCCATGTGCCGTCGGTAGCGGTGCCCAGTGGGTAGACCCAGTTGGTCATGGAGTGTGGCTCCTTGCGTTAGCGCTGTACGAGTGTCATTTCAAAGCTGTAGGAATCCCCGCGGTACACGTGGTGCCCGGTTTCCACGCGGCGGCCGGTGTCATCCGTGGCTGTACGCTCCATGGTGACCAGCGCGGATCCGGGCGCGGTCTCGAGGAGGGAGGCTTGGTAGTCGTTGGCCACCACGGCGCCGATGCGCTGGTTGGCGAGCCGGAAGTTGACGCCGCCGCGGCGCAGGATGGCGTAGAGGCCTTCCGCCGACAGCGTGGCTTCACTCATCTCGGCGATGTCGTCACGGACCCAGTTCTCCATGAGTGCCAGGGGCTTGCCTGCCACTTTCCGCAGCCGGGTGAAGTGGTAGACCTTGGATCCGGCAGGCAACTGGAGCGTGGCCAGGGTGGCCTCGTCGGCCTCCACATGGGCGAAGCTCAGGACATCGGTGGTGGGCTTCTTGCCGTTGTTGGTGAGGTCGTCGTAGAGGCTGGAGAGCTCGAGGGGGCGGCGCACCTGGCTCGATACCACCTGGGTTCCGACGCCGCGTTTGCGTACCAGCAGCCCGGACCGGACCAGTTCATCCATGGCCTTGCGCATCGTGGGGCGCGAGAGGTTCAGCTGTGCCGCCAGATCGATTTCGTTATCTAACCGGCTGCCGGGCTCCAGTACTCCGCTGAAAATGGCGGCTTCGATCCCCTGCACCACCTGGTGGTACAGGGGGACGGGGGAGGAGCGGTCGATGCTGAGACCCAGGTTGTGCGCCACGGTACTTCCCTCATGTTCCTTGTTGCGGGACGTCGTCGCCCGGTGGGGCGGGAACGGCCGCTTTGCCGCTATATGTTCTCTTGATAGGACATACTTCATTTCTTCTTCGATCCTAGCAGCCGCGCCATCCGGGTCAAGGGGACGCGTTGACTCATGGAAAAGGTCCGCGGAGCAGGATACGTTGCCTCATTGGAAAAGGTCCGGGAAGAG
>NZ_BMKV01000010.1:0-91459 GCF_014644515.1 Pseudarthrobacter scleromae
ACACACCCGACACCACCACCAGCACAAAAACACCGTGGATCGCTCCGGAGCAACTTCACAAACTTACCGGCTGCCTTCTCACTTGTCAAACCGGCGTCCGCGAGTCTCTTTAGCCAGAGGCTTGAGTGTCGGTTTTTCCGTCTGACTCCGTGGAGCAGCGCGGAAATAAACTCTACCACCACTTTTTCCAGAAGGCCAACCGGGCGTCGACCCCTGCCCCACACCCCGCCAACAGGGCATGAAAAAGCCCGGAATCACGCGGATTCCGGGCCTTTCCACGAGCAAGGGCTAACTTGCGGCGGAAGCTCCGGGCTTGAAGTAGGCGGCGCCCAGCGGAGGCAACGTGACGCTGAGTGTTGCCGGCTGTCCGTCCTGCCCCTTCTCCGTAGCCTTCAGCTCACCGGAGTTCAGAACACCGGATCCGCCATAGGTTGTTGCGTCTGTATTCAGCACTTCCGTCCAGGCCCCGGCTTCAGGTACACCAAGGGTGTAGCCAACGTGGGGTGCTCCCGAGAAGTTGATGGCGCAGACCAGCGGGTTGTTCTCCTTGTCCCAGCGGATGAAGGAGAGGACGTTCCGGTCGGCGTCTCCTCCGTTGATCCACTGGAAGCCGCCCGGCTCGTTATCGCGGGTATAGAGCGCAGGGGTGGATGCGTACAGCTCGTTGAGGTCCTTGGTCAGCAGCTGCAGTCCCTTGTGTGCCGGGATGTCGGCGAGCCACCAGTCAAGCCCGTGCTGTTCGGACCACTCCGCTTCCTGGCCGAATTCCGTGCCCATGAAGATGAGCTGCTTGCCCGGGTGCGCCCACTGGTATGCAAAGAAGGCACGCAGGTTGGCAAGCTGCTGCCAACGGTCGCCCGGCATCTTGCGCAACATGGAGCCCTTGCCGTGAACTACCTCGTCGTGGCTGATGGGCAGCAGGAAGTTTTCCGTGAAGGCGTAGACCAACGAGAAGGTGACTGTGCCGTGGTGCCATTTGCGGTTGACTGGCTCCTCGGCGACGTACTTGAGCGAGTCGTGCATCCAGCCCATGTTCCACTTCAGGCCGAACCCCAGCCCGCCGTGGCTGGTCGGCGCGGTAACACCGGGGAAAGCCGTGGACTCCTCGGCGATCATGACAGCGCCGGGGTGGGTCTTGTAGACCGTGGCGTTGACTTCCTGCAGGAAGGAGATGGCCTCGAGGTTTTCCCGGCCGCCGAAGCGGTTGGGCTGCCACTGCCCTTCTTCCCTGGAGTAGTCCAGATACAGCATGGAAGCCACAGCGTCCACGCGCAGGCCGTCGATGTGGAACTCGTCCAGCCAGTACAGGGCATTGGCCACCAGGAAGTTCCGGACCTCAGTGCGTCCGAAATCGAAGATCAGCGTGCCCCAGTCCGGGTGTTCGCCCAGGTTGGGATCCGCGTGCTCGTACAGGGGCTCGCCGTCGAACTGGGCAAGCGCCCAAGCGTCCTTGGGGAAATGGGCAGGAACCCAGTCCAGCAGCACACCGATGCCCGCCTGGTGCAGGGTGTCCACCAGGTAGCGGAACTCGTCGGGGTGGCCGAAGCGTGAAGTGGGCGCAAAGTAGGAGGTCACCTGGTAGCCCCACGACCCGCCGAACGGGTGCTCGGCCACGGGCATGAACTCCACATGGGTGAACCCGAGCCACTTGACGTACTCCACCAGTTCCTTGGCCAGTTCCCGGTACCCAAGGCCCAGGCGCCAGGAACCGAGGTGAACCTCGTAGACGCTCATTGCAGAGTTGTGCGGGTCCCGCTGGGCGCGGGCCTCCATCCACTCCTGGTCCTTGAAGGCGTAGGAAGGCTCCACCACCCTCGACGCAGTCAACGGCGGCACTTCGGTTCCGAAGGCCAGGGGGTCGGCCTTCTCCACCCAGTGGCCGGCCTTGGTCCGGATTTCGAACTTGTAGCACGCCCCTGCTACAACACCCGGGACGAAGATTTCCCACACTCCCGAGGAGCCCAGCGAGCGAAGGGAGTTTTCCCGGCCGTCCCAGGCGTTGAAATCGCCCTTGACCCGGACAGCCTGTGCGTTGGGCGCCCAGACTGCGAAGGAGACACCGTCCACATCCCCCATCGCGGACTTGTAATGCTGGACGTGGGCGCCCAGGACTTCCCACAGTTTTTCGTGGCGGCCCTCACCGATGAGGTGCAGGTCCACTTCGCCCACGGTGGGCAGGTAGCGGTAGGGATCGTCCACGGTGACCGGATCCGCGCCCGGGTACGTGACGGAGAGCCTGTAGTCGGGAACGTGTCCCTGCTGCAGCGGCTCGAGGACGGCGACCCACACGCCGTGTGCCTCATGCTCCATAGGGACCTCGCCTGCCGGTGTGAGGACGGAGATTGCTTCCGCGAGGTGCTTCACCGTACGGATAGTGACGTGGCCGTAATCGTCAAGGTGCGCGCCCAACACAGAGTGGGGGGCGTGGTGTTCACCGTTGGCGATCCTGCCAAGGGTGCCTTCGTCGACCTTCAGCGGCACCCCCGGCCGGTCAGTTTGTGCTGAGCCTGTCATTTCGTTACCTTCCGATGCTGCCCCGGCGTTGCCGCCGGCGCCATTGCTGCCCAGGAGCCGCCTGGAGGCGTTCACGGGGATCGCCAGCCAGTCGGGCCTGTTACGCATTTCATAAACTACTTCGTACAGTGCCTTGTCCAGCCACAATGCCACAAAGAGCGGCGACTCCCTGTCCACCGTTCCGGGAGTGACCCCCGCGTACCCGGCCAGGAAGGCCTCCGCGCAGTCGTCAACCCAGTTTGCGGGCACCTGCGCGCCCTCCTGTTCGCGCTGGGCCGCGCCGGCCGCGTAGTCGAAGGACCGCAGCATGCCGACGACGTCCCGCAGGGGAACATCCGGGACGTTCCGCTCGGCGACGGGCCGCAGCGGTTCACCCTCGAAATCGAGGATGGCCCACCGGGCAGGGCTTCCCGAATGCCCGGGAACCTGGAGTATCTGGCCCAGGTGGAGGTCCCCATGGATACGCTGCAGCGCGCCTGCGGGCGCATGGTCAAGGCGGTCCAGGAGCGCGTTCAAAGCGTCGTCGTAAGGTCCGACGGCGGCACCGGCTTCTGC
Source organism: Pseudarthrobacter scleromae (assembly GCF_014644515.1). Lineage (NCBI taxonomy): Bacteria > Bacillati > Actinomycetota > Actinomycetes > Micrococcales > Micrococcaceae > Pseudarthrobacter > Pseudarthrobacter scleromae. The sequence goes on from NZ_BMKV01000010.1 coordinate 3,070, forward strand.
CCACGCTTGGCGGACCCGCTGGGCTACTGCGGGCGCAATGACCTGTCCGGGTTGCGGCTCGGCGGAGTGCCCCAGCGCCTGGGCCAGACGCTGGTGCACAGTGGCCGTGGCTGCACCCAGGGCATGCGCTTCTGCCGTGAAGTCGGTGCCCGAGCGGGCGGCATCAACAGCAAGGCGCCATGCATCGCGGCCGCCGGCCAGGAACTCGTGCGCTACCGCCAGCTCGCCCTGGACGTACCGGGGCCCCTTGGCCGTGGTGGACGCGGGCAGGCCCTGGCCGAGCCACTCGCCGCGCACCCAGCCAAGGGTGGCTGGAACTTCAGACGTGCCTGCAGCCGTGAGGGCGGCACCCACCTCAACCTCGGGATTCGTCCCCTCCGAAAGCACGCGGAAGAATTTCACGATCGCCGCGGAGTCGCCGTCGTCCACAATGACTGAACTGTTGGACTGCTCACCGGACAGCACCTTCACAACTCCGCGGGCAGTAGGGAGCCGGAGCTCCCCGGGGACGCGGAAGCCTGCTGCAATGCCGTTGGGGGCCTTTTCCTCCTGCCGGATGAGTTCCAGCCAGCTGCCCACGAAGTCGGGGTCGTGGACGGCGTCGTAAACCCAGGTCCTGGACGGGTCCATCCCGGCGGCCTGGCCAACCAGCGCCCGCTCCATCCCGGCTGCCGGCGCGTGCCGGAAACTCAAGGGAACCTGGACAACGGCGGTCCGGGTGCCGCCGTCGGGCGTTTGTATGGTGACGCGAAGGAGGAACACTGCCAGCCCGGCGTGGCCGGACGGATCTTCCAGCCCGAGGCTGCCGGCCTGGGACATCTCGAAGTCGGGCGTCTTGACCGGGAACCAGCGCTGCCGTGGCAGCCATTCCTGGAGCAGGGCGGTAAGGGCGGGGGTAAGTATGGGCTGGTTCATATCAGTTCTCGATCGACAGAATCGGCATCGCCTGCGTGTACGGAGACGATGGGTTGGAAGCTGCTGAACGGATCCGCAGCCAGAAGAAGTCGTGGCTGCCGAGCGTCAGGGTGAGGGTTCCGTCCTCGCTGATGCCGGGGAACGGCTGGCCGCCGAACACGTCGCGCAAACCGCGCCCGGCGAACTGCGGGACCCGCAACTGGGCCGCCACCGGATGCTGGGAGAGGTTGAACGCACACAGGATGGCCTCCCCGTCGACGCCGGCCGAATTGTCCTTGGGCAGCTCGCGGAGGTAGGCCAGCACGGCGTCATGGTCCGCCTCAACGTGTTTGAAGGCACCCAGGCCGAACGCGGGGTGGTTCTTGCGGACACTCAGGATCTGCCTCGTCCAGCGCAGCAGTGACCCTGAATGGGCGGCCTCTGCCTCCACGTTGGCCATGGCGTAGTTGTACACCAGGGACTGGATGGGAGGCAGGTAGAGCTTGCCCGGGTCCGCGTTGGAGAAGCCGGCGTTCCGGTCCGGGTTCCACTGCATGGGCGTGCGCACGGCGTCGCGGTCTTCAAGCCAGATGTTGTCCCCCATCCCGATCTCGTCCCCGTAGTAGAGGAACGGGCTGCCCGGCAGCGAGAGCAGGAGCGCGTTGATCAGTTCGATTTCGGCGCGGGAGTTGTCCAGAAGGGGCGCGAGCCTGCGCCGGATTCCGATGTTGGCCCGCATGCGCGGGTCCGGGGCGTACCAGCCCAGCATGGCGGCGCGTTCATCTGCCGTGACCATTTCCAGCGTGAGCTCGTCATGGTTCCGCAGGAAGGTGCCCCACTGTGCCCCGTCCGGGATTTCCGGGGTGTCGTGCATGGTTTCGATAATGGGGGCGGCCTTCTGGTCCCGCAGCGCGTAGTACAGGCGCGGCATGATCGGAAAGTGGAAGGCCATGTGGCATTCGGGCTCTTCCTCCGTCCCGAAGTACTCCACCACTTCGTTCGGCGGCTGGTTGGCCTCGGCAATGATGACCCGGCCGGGGTAGCTTTCGTCCACCATGGTGCGGAGCTTGCGGAGGAACTCGTGCGTGGCCGGAAGGTTCTCGCAGTTGGTCCCTTCCTCCTCAAACAGGTATGGAATGGCGTCGGCACGGAAACCATCGATGCCCTGGTCGAGCCAGAACCGGACAACATCGAACAGAGCCTCAATGACCTTGGGGTTCTCGAAGTTCAGGTCCGGCTGGTGGCTGAAGAACCGGTGCCAGAAGAACTGGCGGCGGATGGGGTCGAAGGTCCAGTTGGATTCCTCGGTGTCCACGAAGATGATGCGCGCGTCTTGGTACTTCTCGTCGGTATCGCTCCAGACGTAGAAGTCGCCGTAGGGGCCGTCCGGGTCCTTTCGCGATTCCTGGAACCAGGGGTGCTGGTCCGAGGTGTGGTTGAGGGGCAGGTCGATGATCACCCGCACACCCCTCGCATGGGCCTCCGCCACCAGGCGCTTGAAGTCGCTGATGGTGCCGAACTCATCAAGGACCGAGTTGTAGTCCGAGATGTCGTAGCCGCCGTCGCGCAGTGGCGACTGGAAGAACGGCGGCAGCCACAGGCAGTCCACACCCAGCCACTGGAGGTAGTCAAGCCTGTCGATGAGTCCGGAGAAGTCACCGGAACCGTCGCCGTTCGCATCCGCGAAGGCCCTCACAAGTACCTCGTAGAACACCGCCTTCCGGTACCACAGCGGATCATGCTGCAGGCCCGGGGCATTTAACTCAAACGTGCTCTTTGGGGTGAAATGCTGGCCGGAACCCTGCGGGTTGAAATTCACTGATGCATTCTCCTCACGCGCAGGATGTGTGCGGGCTCGACATGCGGATCAAGGCGGACGTAGTTGTACTCGCCCCATTCCCAGCTCTCCCCGGATACGAGGTCATCAACGTGGAAGCCTCCATTGTGGGTCAGGTCCTGGGGATCGAGTTCCAGCGCGGCCAGGTCAAGCGAGACGGTGCTTTCCCTGGTTCCATGCGGATCAACGTTCACCACAATGATGAGGGTGTCCTTGGACCCGTCCGGAAGGGTCTTGTGCTTGGAATAGACCACCGTGGCGTCGTCGGTGCTGTGGTGGACCGTCAGGTTCTGCAGGTCCTGCAGCGCCGGGTGGGCGTGCCGGACCTCGTTAAGCCTGGTGATGTACGGGGCAAGGGTCCGCCCGGAGTGGGCGGCAGCGTCCCAGTCACGTGCCTTGTACTCGAACTTTTCGTTGTCGATATACTCCTCTGCACCTGGCCGGGCCACGTGCTCGTAGAGTTCGTAGCCGGCGTAGACGCCCCACAACGGGCTGGCCGTTGCCGCCAGCGCGGCCCTGATCTTGAACGCCGCAGGCCCGCCGAACTGCAGGTATTCCGTAAGGATGTCCGGGGTGTTGACGAAGAAGTTGGGACGGAAGAACGCCGGGGACTCATGGCTTACTTCCGTAAAGTACGCCTCGATTTCCTTCTTGGTGTTGCGCCAGGTGAAGTAGGTGTAGGACTGCTGGAACCCTGCCCGGCCGAGTGCGTGCATCATGGCCGGCCGCGTGAAGGCCTCGGCCAGGAAAACCACCCCGGGAACCTCTTTGTTGACCTGCGCAATTAGCCATTCCCAGAACCACACGGGCTTGGTATGCGGGTTATCCACCCGGAAAATCTTTACGCCGTGGCTTACCCACAGCAGCACAATCCGCAGAATTTCATTTGAGAGGCCCTCCGGATCATTGTCGAAATTCAGCGGATAAATGTCCTGGTACTTCTTCGGGGGATTTTCCGCGTAGGCGATAGAGCCGTCCACGCGGGTGGTGAACCACTCGGGGTGGGACTGCACCCAGGGGTGGTCCGGGGCGGCCTGGAGCGCAAGGTCCAGGGCCACCTCCAGGCCCAGCCCGTTGGCCCGCGCCACGAAGGCATCGAAGTCATCGAACGTGCCAAGGTCGGGGTGGATGGCGTCGTGGCCGCCTTCCGCTGCCCCGATGGCCCAGGGTGACCCGGGATCGTTCGGCCCTGCGATCAGCGTGTTGTTGGGACCCTTGCGGTGCTGCACGCCGATCGGATGGATGGGCGGCATGTAGATGACGTCAAAGCCCATGGCCGCCACAGCATCAAGCCGCTGGGCAGCGGTGCGGAAGTTGCCGGAGGTCCAGGCGCCCGTGGTGTGGTCCTTGACGGCGCCTTCGGAGCGGGGAAAGAACTCGTACCAGGCACCGCGCCCGGCGAGGTCACGCTCAACCAGCAGGGGGAACCGCCGGGACACGGTCACCAGTTCCCGGATTGGCTGGCGGGCAACAATGTCCGCCACCTCCGCGCTGAACCCGGCGCCCAGGCGTTCCTCGGTTGTCAGCGACGCATCAGCAAGCGTGCCTGCAGCCCGGCCCAGGGCTTCCCGGTCCGCTTCGTTCCGGGAGTCGTCGCCGGATGCCTCGGCCAGCAGCGCCGACCCTTCGGCTAGCATGAGCTCCACGTCGATCCCGGCGTCCACCTTCACCTCGGCATTGTGGTGCCAGGTGCCGTAGCGGTCGTGCCAGGCTTCGATCGCAAAGGACCAGTCACCGGCGTCCGACGGCGTGAGCACGCCTTCCCAGCGGTCCGTCCCCATGCCGCGTTCCCCGCGCGGCGGTGCGAGCCTGACCCGCTGGCGTTCGTTGCCTTCGGGGTCAAAGAGCACGGCGCTGACGCCCAGCTGGTCGTGTCCCTCGCGGAAGGCGGTGGCTCCCACCACGATTCCTTCGCCCGGCAGGGCTTTGGCAGGGAACTTGCCATCCTCCACGACCGGCTGCACGGCGGTGATCGGAAATCGTCCGAACCGCAGCCCGTCAGTGATGGGGCCCTTCGACATTTCCATTGATGCGGCACTGGTTCCTGATGTAGTCGTCACAAGCTCGACGTTAGCGAGAAATGGGCAGGAATGCTAAGGCTGCGCACTAAATTCGGCGCGTCAGTCGTCATTTCCTCCGCGCCATCTGTCATTTACCCAAAAGAGACCCGAAGCTGGTTCCGGCCGCGCATGTTGTCGGTTAGTGTGACGCAGGTGAAGGCAATCCGCAGATTTACCGTCCGTACAGTCCTCCCCGAGCCGATCCGTCCGCTGGCCCGCCTGGCAAGCAACCTGCGCTGGTCCTGGCACCGCCCCACGCGGGAACTTTTCGAGGGTTTGAACCCCCGCCTCTGGAAGGAAAGCGGCCAGGATCCGGTGGGCTTCCTGGGGATGGTGAGCCGCGAGGAATTCCAGCAGCTCGCTGCTGACCGCGCGGTCGTGGAGCGGGTAAGGGCAGCCGAGCAGGACCTGGACCGCTATCTTGAGGAACCGCGCTGGTACCAGGGCCTGGGTCCCGATGCGCCTGCGTCGATCGCGTACTTCTCCCCGGAGTTTGGCATCACCGAGGTGCTGCCGCAGTACTCCGGCGGACTGGGGATCCTGGCCGGCGACCACCTTAAGGCAGCCTCGGACCTGGGCGTGCCGCTGATCGGTGTGGGCCTGCTGTACCAAGCGGGCTACTTCAAGCAGTCGCTGTCCCGGGACGCGTGGCAGCAGGAGACCTACCCGGTCCTGGACCCGGACGGCCTGCCGCTCACACTGCTGCGGGAGCCTTCCGCGGACGGCATTGGCCGCCCCCTGCAGATCGCACTCCCCCTCCCCAACGGCAGGCGCCTGCTGGCACACATCTGGCGCGCCGACGTCGGACGCGTTCCCCTGCTGCTCCTGGACTCCAATGTCCCCGGAAACGACGACGCCGCCCGCAGCATCACCGACCGCCTCTACGGCGGCGGCGGCGACCACCGGCTGCAGCAGGAGCTGCTGCTCGGCATGGGCGGGGTCAAGGCGCTGCGCGCCTTCCAGCAGCTCACCGGCACTGCCGCTCCGGAAGTGTTCCACACCAATGAGGGGCACGCCGGCTTCCTGGGCATCGAACGCATCCAGGAGCTTATGGCCGGGGAGCAGGCGCTGACGTTTGACGAAGCCCTTGCCGCCGGGCGGGCTTCCACTGTGTTCACCACGCACACGCCGGTTCCCGCAGGCATCGACAGGTTCGAGATCGCCCAGATCCACCACTTCTTCCAGGCCGGCCTGGCACCGGACGTGCCGGTGGACCGCATCCTGGAACTGGGGCGTGAAAACTACGCTGAGGGCAACCCCTCGGTCTTCAACATGGCCGTGATGGGCCTTCGTCTGGCCCAGCGCGCCAACGGCGTGGCCAAGCTGCACGGGGAGGTTTCCCGCGGCATGTTCTCCGCACTGTGGCCGGGCTTCGACCACTCCGAGGTGCCCATCACGTCGGTGACGAACGGGGTGCACGTGCCCACCTGGGTGGACAGCCGCATCTCCAAGCTGGCCCGGGACCAGTTCGGCAGCGAGGCCGAAGCCAACGGCCGCTGGGACCTCGCCTATAACGTCAGCGACGCGGACGTGTGGGCGCTCCGGCGTGAGATGCGGTCAGCGCTGGTTGACGATGTCCGCCTCCGCCTCCGCGCTGCCTGGAAGAAGCGCGGCGCGGCAGATGCCGAGCTGGGCTGGACGGACAAGGTCCTGGACCCGGACATCCTGACCATCGGCTTTGCCCGGCGCGTGCCCACCTACAAACGACTCACCCTGATGCTGCGCGAACCGGAACGGCTCAAGGCGCTCCTGCTGCACAAGGAACATCCCATCCAGCTGGTCATCGCGGGCAAGTCCCACCCCGCCGACGACGCCGGAAAGAAGATGATCCAGGACCTGGTCCGCTTCACGGACGATCCTGCTGTCCGGCACAGGATCGCGTTCCTGCCCAACTACGACATCGCCATGGCCCGCACACTGTTCCCTGGCTGTGACGTCTGGCTCAACAACCCGCTGCGGCCCCTGGAAGCATGCGGCACCTCCGGCATGAAGGCCGCGCTCAACGGCTCGCTTAACCTGTCCGTCCTGGACGGCTGGTGGGATGAAATGTACGACGGCGAGAACGGCTGGGCGATTCCCACCGCCAACAACGGTGCGTCCCCGGAGGAACGGGACGACATCGAGGCCGCCGCGCTGTACGAACTGCTGGAAACGCAGGTTGCCCCGCGTTTCTATGGCAGCACGGTGTCCGCGGGCGCGGGTGCTGCGGGTCCCTCGACGTCGGAGGCAGAGAAGGTGCCGACGCACTGGGTCTCCATGATCAAGCACACCCTCTCGCACCTTGGACCGGCAGTTTCCGCGGAACGCATGCTGCGCGACTACGTGAACATCCTCTACCGCCCGGCGGCGGAGGCGGGGCGGAGCGCCTCCGCCAATTCCTACTCGCAGGCCCGCACCCTGGCGGCCTGGACGGCGAAGGTGCGTTTGGCCTGGCCGCTGGTACACGTGGAGCACGTGGACTCTGTTGGTGTGTCCGAGGATCCCCAGATCGGGGACATCCTCCAGGTCAACGCCTATGTGGCCCTGCACAACCTCACCCCGGAGGACGTCTCCGTCGAAGTAGCCTACGGCCGGGCCGAGGAGAGCGACAGCCTGACGGACATCACGGTCATGGAGCTGAAAATGCAGGAGGACCTGGGCAGCGGGCGCCACCTGTTCAGCGGTTCCCTGGTGATCGACCGCTCGGGACCGTTCGGCTACACCGTCCGGGTCCTGCCGCGGCACGACGCCCTCGCCTCCAAAGCCGAACTGGGACTGATCGTCAACGCCTAGACAACAGCAAGCGCCTACGCCCAGTGCCTGACCACCCGGGAGGACCTCATGACCGAACGCACGGTGGCCGATGTCATTGTGGAACGCCTCGGAACTTGGGGGGTCACCCGGGTTTTCGGCTACAGCGGCGACGGGATCAACGGTTTCATGGGGGCCCTGCGGAGGGCCGAAGGACGCGTTGAGTTCGTGCAGGCGAGGCATGAGGAAACCGCTGCCTTCATGGCAGTGGGCCACGCCAAGTACACCGGCGGGGTGGGGGTGGTCACCTCCACCCAGGGGCCTGGTGCCGTGCACCTGCTGAACGGGCTCTACGACGCCAAGCTCGACGGCGTTCCGGTAGTGGCTATCGTCGGGCAGCAGAGCCGCACGGTGCTGGGCTCGGCCTACATGCAGGAAATCGATCTCATGTCCCTGTTCAAGGACGTGGCTTCACAGTTCGTCCAGCAGGTCAACGTTCCGGAACAGCTGCCGATGGTCCTGGACCGGGCGTTCCGCACCGCCAAGGCGACCTCCTCGCCGTGCGTGGTCATTGTTCCGCATGACATCCAGTCCGCCCCGGCGCCGGAACTGGACCAGGAGCACGGCATTGTGGTCACCGCACCGTCGTGGAGCACGTCTGCCAAGACTCCCCGGGACAAGGACCTGGAGGTGGCGGCAGCACTGCTGAACTCCTCGCAGCGCGTTGCGCTGCTGGTGGGCCAGGGAGCCCGGCACGCTGTGGACGAGGTTGTGGCAATCGCGGAAATGCTGGGCGCCGGAATTGCCACCAGCCTGCTGGGCAAGCCCTATGTGGACGAGACCCTTGCCTTCGCCGCGGGCACCATGGGACACCTGGGGACCACCGCCAGCGCGTACCTGCTCGGCAACTGCGATGCGCTGCTCATTGTTGGCTCCAACGATCCATGGACGGAGTTTTATCCGCCGCCCGGGGCAGCGCGCGCCGTCCAGGTCGACATTGACGAGCGGAAAATCGGCAACCGGTACCCGGTTGAGGTTGGCCTGGCGGGTGATGCGGCGCTGGCGCTCCAGGCCCTGATGTCGCGGCTGCGCCCGCGTCCCCGCGGGCAGTGGCAAACGGACGTTGAGCAGGAAGTTACCCGCTGGCGGGCCTTGACTGAGGAACGGGCGGCCGTGCCGGCCGTGCCGGTGAATCCTGAACGGGTGGTCCGCGAGCTGAACGGACGTCTGCCCGGTGAGGCCTTGTTGAGTGTCGACGTCGGCAGTTGCGTTTACTGGTATGCCCGGCAGCTGGTGCTCCCGCCGGGTGTCCCGGCCCATCTGTCCGGGACGCTGGCCAGCATGGGGTGCTCCCTCCCCTACGGCATTGCGGCAAAACTCGCCCACCCCGACCGTCCGGTCGTGGCCCTGGCCGGCGACGGCGCCATGCAGATGGCGGGCATCGCCGAACTGGTGACGGTGGCCCACCGGTGGCGGCAGTGGACGGATCCCCGGTTCGTGGTCTGTGTGTTCAACAACCGGGAACTCACGGAGGTGACGTGGGAGCAGCGGGAGTCGGAGGGCGAACCACGCTTCGCAGCAAGCCAGGAGCTTCCTGACTTCCCGTTTGCCGGCTACGCCGACCTACTGGGCCTTAAAGGCATCCGGGTGGAGGATCCGGAGCTGATCGGGGACGCCTGGGACCAGGCCTTCGCGGCAGACCGCCCCGTGGTTATTGAAGTACTCACGGACCCCGAGGTCCCGCTCCTGCCGCCGTTCCCCGCCGGCAGGGAGAAGGCGGAAAACATGCGCAAAGGCCTGGCGGCAGAGGACGACGGCGGCCGGGCAACGGAACTGCTTAGCACCTACGTCTCGCATGAGGAGCGCGGCGGGTAACGCCGGGCAGCCGCGTTCAGAGCAGGACGGCGGTAACGGCCAGGTCTTTGCCGGCGTAGCGTTCAGCGTCCTGGAGGATTTCGCACATGATCCCGAAGGACCTGTCGCTGCGGAAGGGAGCGGCCACCAGCCATAGCACGGTAACGGGAGGATTGCCGTTGTCCGTGATGCTGTCCGCAAAGTCGTGCAGCGAATCGTTCAGCGCATCGAGGTTTACCCCGTAGTGTTCCGGGAAGTCCAGGACCTCGCCGAAGGCCTCCAAGACCGCTTTCCTGCTGTCCGCAGCGGGGACCACCAGGCTGCGGCGGCCGGCGTCGGCCACCTTTTCCTGCAGTTCCTCCAGGGTCCAGGTGTCTCCGGAGTAGATCTTCATGGTTCTGCTCAGCTGCCTTCCACAATGAACTTGAACGACTCGTAGTGGTCGTCGGTGTAGTACTTGTCGCCGCCGGCCCCGGCCACGATGCGGCGTGCTCCCCTGTCCGACTCGCCAGGCGTTGGCACGGTGTACTCACGGTAGTAGCCCCTGTCCTGCCGCGGCAGGATGCGTTCAAAGTTGCCGAACGTCTGGTCGTCCTGGCCGTAGCGGTACGGTCCGCCGGCACGAATCAGGTTAAGCACCCTGCGGCCCTCGGCCGGAAGCGCCGATTCCCTAACCTCCGGCAGGCCGGAAGGATTCTCCGGCGCGGCCATGGGCGGAGCCGGGGTTTGTGGCGCCGCCGGCTCTCCGGAAGCTGCACTCGGCGCAGGCACGGAACTGGAGGTGGCCTCCGGCGTCGCGCCTTCCGTCAGCTGGTCCAGGAATCCGGTGCCGCCGAAAGCAAGCAGCGCCAGTACCACCAGGCCAGTCAGCAGCAAGGGCAGGATGGAGCGATTGCGCATTCTCGTGGTCCCCGGGGCCTAGGTGCGGTAGATACTGATGGAATGGGCCTCGACGAGGTCCTTCTCCCCTGACGCAACCCGGCCGCCCTGGCGCAGCTCGTGGAGCGGCGAGGTGGTCAGGCGGAGCTCGAACATCTGAGGGTGGGTGCCTTTTGCGGTGACCCGGGGCAAGGAGATCTGGACGTCGGTGTTACTGCCGTTCACCACCATCAGGCCGGCGAGGGCGCCGTTGTCGGATCCGAGCAGGAGCTGCACCACGCGGTGATGGGGATCGTTCCAGCGTTCCATGGACATGGGATGGCCGTCCTGGTCGAACCAGTGGAGGTACGACTGCTCGTCCCGGACGGGGAAGTCGTGGGGCTGCGCGGCCAGGAACTCCTTGCGCAGGCGGATGTACCGCTTGGTGCTGCGGAGCATTTCGTGTGATTCCGGCGTCCGGGTCCAGTCCAGCCAGGCGATGGGGTTGTCCTGGCAGTAGGCGTTGTTGTTTCCCTGCTGGGTCCGCGCCAGCTCATCGCCGGCGGTGATCATGGGCACGCCCAGGGAGATGAGCAGCGATGCCATGAGGTTGCGGCGGGACTGGGCCCTCCTGGCCAGGATGACGCCGTCCTCCGTGGGGCCTTCGACACCATGGTTGTAGCTGCGGTTGTCTCCGTGCCCGTCCCTGTTCTCCTCGCCGTTGTCCTCATTGTGCTTGCGGTCGAACGAGACGAGGTCATTGAGCGTGAAGCCGTCGTGGGAGGTGATGAAGTTGACCGATGCCAGGCGGGAACGGCCGGAGGCCTGGAACAGGGCAGCGGAACCGGACAGCCCGTCCGCGAGTTTGGACAGGGACCCGCCGTGGCCCCCGGCTTCCAGGGCAGCCCGGTCCGCCAGCCAGAATGACCGCAGCGCGTCACGGAAGTGATCGTTCCAGTCAACCCAGCCGCCCGGGAACCGCCCGGTCTGCCAGCCGCCGTAGCCCACGTCCCAGGGCTCTGCAATCAGTTTGACGTCCGAAAGGACAGGGTCCGCGGCAATGGCAACGAGGAATGGGTGCCGGGGGTCAAAGTCGTTGGCTGCATTCCGGCACAGCGTGACGGCAAGGTCGAAACGGAAGCCGTCGATGTGGAACTCGTCCACCCAGTAGCGAAGGGAGTCCAGCACCATCTGGACCACGCGGGGTTCACCAAAGTTCAGGCTGTTTCCGCAGCCCGTGGTGTCCACGTATTTTCCGTGTCCGTCCGTCCGGTAGTACGCCTGCTCCCCCAGCCCGCGGAAACTGATGGTCTGGCCGTCGGGGCCGCCCTCCGCCGTGTGGTTGTAGACGACGTCGAGGATGACTTCCAGCCCTGCGGCATGGAGGAGTTTAACCATGCCCTTGAACTCGTCCTGGACGGCCTGGGGGCCGGCTTCCTGGGCTGCACGGGTGGCGTAGCCAGGATGCAGGGCGAAGAAAGCCGCCGTGTTGTAGCCCCAGTAGTTGGTGAGTCCCAGGTCCTGCAGGTGGGGTTCATCCATGTGGAAGTGCACGGGCAGCAGCTGCACCGACGTGATGCCCAGGCTGGTGAGGTGTTCGATGATGGCAGGGTGGGCCATGCCGGCGTAGGTGCCGCGGAGCTCCTCCGGAACATCGGGGTGGAGCATGCTTTGTCCGCGGACGTGCGCTTCGTAGATGATCGTGTTGCGCCACGGCAACCGGAGGCGTTCGTCAGTTCCCCAGTCAAAGTCCCCCGCCATGCGCACGCTGGTCAGGAAGCCATCGCGCTGGTCCACGGCCCTGCCGTACGGATCAAGCAGCAGCGGCTGGCCGCCGTCGTCATCAACGTCCGCGGTGGGCACGGCAAAGGGCAGGGACTGCTCGCTGGACGCCGCACGGAACCCATAGCGGGATCCGTACGGCAGGTCCTCAACGATCCCGTGGTGGACGCCATGGGTGACGTTGGGCAGCGACTGAAGCTTCCACTCCCCGCCAGGTGCGATGTATGCGATTTCCAGGCTGGAGACACCCGGCGCGTAGCAGGCCACGTTGGCACGCCCGCCTGCCCGGTGGCGTGAGCCTCCAGAATCGGCGCGCGGAACACTCACACCGAGCGGAACGGCCGTGGAGGCGTCCATGGTGGAAGCAGTGTCGAAGAGCGGCATGACCATCACCTAAATATTAGCCGCCAGCGGCACGTGTCCTGCCCGGACGCCTTGGCTGCGCCGGGTACTGCTCAGGGAAGGGATTTTGCAGCGGGGAGGTGCCCGCCCGCTCCTACTTGGCTGCCCGCTGCCGGGAGACTTCGTAGAGCGAGATGCCCACGGCCATGGAGGCGTTCAGCGATTCCATGGCGGAATCAATGGGAATGGACACGATCTGGTCGCAGTTCTCGCGGACCAGCCTGCTGAGGCCCTTGCCTTCCGAGCCCACCACGATGCACACGGGTTCGGTGGCAAGCGTCAGGTCAGGCAGGGAAACGTCGCCGTCGCCGTCCAGGCCGAGGACGAAAATCCCCATGTTCTTGAACTGCTTCAGGGCGTTGTTCAGGTTCGATGCCCGTGCCACGGGTACGCGGACTGCGGCACCGGCACTGGTCTTCCACGCCGAGGCGGTCACACCCACGGAGCGGCGTTCGGGGACGATGACGCCGTGGCCGCTGAAGGCGGAAACCGAGCGGATGATGGCGCCGAGGTTGCGGGGATCGGTAATGCCGTCCAGCGCCACGAAGAGCGGCGCATTGGAGATGTGCCCCTTCTTCCACTTATCGACCGTGTCTTCAGCCAGTTCGTAGGCATCCTGGTAGTCATAAGGCGGAATCTGCAGCACCAGGCCCTGGTGCACGGCGTCATCGGTCATTCGGTCCAGTTCAGGCTTGCCTGTTTCCAGCAGCGGGATGCCGCGCTCGGCCGCGAGCTTCAGCGATTCCTTGACGCGGTCGTCCATTTCGATGCGGATGGCGACGTGCAGTGCCTTGGCCGGGATGCCGGCGCGCAGGGCTTCCACGACCGAGTTGCGGCCGGTGACGACTTCCTCGGTGGCGCGGCCCTTGGGACCGGACCGGGCTGCCCCGGCGCTGCGGGCGCCCGGGTTGCGCTTGGCTGCGGACCGTTCCGAGAGCTGCTTGGCCTTGTGCGCTTTGTGGTACGGGCGGTCCTCCGCCTTGGGCGTGGGGCCTTTGCCTTCCAGGGCCTTGCGGCCGTGGCCACCGGTCCCGATGGTTGGGCCCTTCTTCGCTTTAACCGATCGGCGACCATTGTTGGCCATTGTGTTCCACCCTTGATTGTGTTGACTGAGTCTGCCTACCAGTCTACTGAACCAGGAAAAATCGCCCGCTCCGGAGCCAAGTGCCTGCGGGCGGCAACCCGGTCAGTCCCGCTTCAGGCTCCAGGTGGGACCGTCCGGCCCGTCTTCCACCACCACGCCGGCGGCGGCCAGGGTGTCCCGGATGGCGTCCGAGGCGGCCCAGTCCTTGGTGGCCCGTGCTTCGGCGCGGGCGGCGAGCTGGGCTTCAACGAGTACACCCAGGGCGGCGTGTTCCGTGCCGCCGCCCTCGAGGGGCTGCTGGACGGCGTCGAGCCCAAGGACTTCAGTCATGGTCATGACCGCTGCCAGGGCGTCGCGGCCGTCCTGGTCGGAGCCTTCGGCAAGGGCCGTGTTACCGGCGCGCACTGTCTCATGCAGCGCAGCCAGGGCCCGCGGGACGTTGAGGTCATCGTCCATGGCCTCGGAGAACGCCTGCAGCGCGCCGGCGGCGGTGCCGGTGTTGCCCTCGACGAGGCCGGCGCCGGATCCAAAGCGTGTAGTGGCTTTGGCAATGAACCCATCAATGCGTTCGACGGCGGCCGCGGCCTCCTGCAAGGAAGTGGGACGGTAGTCCAGGACGGAGCGGTAGTGTGCCTGCCCCAGGTAGTAGCGGACCACCCGCGGCGATGCCAGTTCGAGCATCTCGGCCGGGCTGATGGTGTTGCCGATGGACTTCGACATCTTTTCGCCCTCGTACGTCACCATGCCGTTGTGCATCCAGAAGCTGGCGAACGGGTGGCCTGCGGCCTGGGACTGGGCCATTTCGTTCTCGTGGTGCGGGAAGCGAAGGTCAAGGCCGCCGCCGTGGATATCGAACTCGGTGCCAAGGTATTTGGTGACCATTGCGGAGCATTCCAGGTGCCAGCCCGGACGGCCGGCGCCCCACGGGGAGGCCCAGCTCGCCGTCGTCGGCTCTCCCTCTTTGGAGCCCTTCCACAAGGCGAAGTCGCGGGGGTCCTTTTTCCTGTTGCTGAATTGGGCCTCGACGTCCGGCGCTGCCTGCATATCGTCAATGTTCTGCCGGGTCAGGGCACCGTACTTGCTCCAGGAACGCACATCGAAGTACACGTCTCCGGAGCCATCCAGGGCGGGGTAGGCGTGGCCGCGGTCGATCAGCTGGCTGATCAGGGCGTGCATCTCGGGGATGTGGCCGGTGGCGCGCGGCTCGTAGGTGGGCCGGGAGACACCCAGGGTGTCGTAGGCCTTGAGGAATTCCTGTTCGTAACGGTAGGCCAGCGCCCACCACTCTTCCTCGCGGACCGAGTCAGGTCCGGAGTCGAAGCCGGGTTCGAAGGATTCTGCGGACTTGGCCAGGATCTTGTCGTCGATGTCCGTGACATTCCGGACCACCGTGACCCGGAAGCCGCGGTAGGTCAGCCAGCGGGTGAGCTGGTCGAAAGCGATGGCTGAGCGGATATGGCCCACGTGGGGCATGCCCTGCACCGTGGCCCCGCAATAGTAGAGGCTGGCCTTGCCCTCGACGAGGGGCACGAAGTTCCGGACTTCGGCGGAGGCAGTGTCATAGAAGCGCAGGGTCACCGCTCCAGATTAGCTGATGGGAAGGTGCGGCCTTGGATACACCAAAGCGGTGGCCACTGCGGAGATGCCTTCTCCCCGGCCGGTGAATCCAAGGTGGTCGCTGGTGGTGGCCGTGACACTCACCGGCGCGTCGGCGGCGTCGCTCAGGACCTGCTGCGATTCCTCCCGGCGCGGCCCGAACTTGGGCCGGTTGGCGACGAACTGGACGGCAATGTTGCCGATCTCGAACCCGGCAGCGCGGACAATCCGCGCAGCCTCGGCCAGCAGCGTGGTTCCTGCGGCGCCGGCGAACTCGGGCCGGTCCGTTCCGAAGTGCGTGCCCAGGTCCCCCAGCCCGGCGGCGGAGAACAGCGCATCCGCAGCCGCATGGGCCACTGGATCACCGTCGGAGTGCCCGGCGAGGCCGCGCTCCCCCGGCCACAGCAGTCCGCCAAGCCACAGCGGGCAGGGCTGGTCTTCGGGGGCATAGGCGTGTACGTCCAGGCCGATGCCGGTGCGGGGAATAATCATTTCCGCAGGTTCCATTTCTAGCCTTCCACCCAGCGCGCACCAAGCGGGCCCTCCAGGAGCCCTTCGGCGAGGATGAGGTCCAGCGGAGTGGTGATTTTCAGGGATTGGGTGGACCCCCTGACCACGTGGACGGGGATCCCGAGCATTTCCACGAGCATTGCGTCATCGGTGACCGCTGCTGACTCGTTCTTGTCCAGGCTCCGCGCAGCCTCGTGCGCTTTCAGCAGCGTGTCGAGGTGGAACCCCTGGGGAGTCTGCACCGCACGGAGTTCCTCGCGGGGCGCTGTTCCCGTCACCACCTCCGGCGCCAGGTCGGCGTCCTTCCCCGTGGTGGCCGCGACTGTCTTGACGGTGTCCACCACCGCTACGGCAGGAATCACTGCAGCGGCCCCTGCGGCAAGTGCGTCAGTGACGCGGTGGAAGACCGACTCGGGCGTGAGGGCACGGGCGGCATCGTGCACCAGCACTGCCTCTATGCCGTCCATCAGGGCCGCCATGCCGGCGCGCACCGACTCTGCCCGGGTGGCGCCGCCGTCCACAATGGAAAGGAAGGGAGCGCCGTCGGCCAGTTCCTGCCGGAACTCCTCGCACAGCCTGCGGAGCGTATCCTCTCCGGGGGGCAGCGCGATGCACACCTGGCTGCCGGTTCCGGAGGCCACAATGCCGCGGAGGGCATGCATCAGGATAGGTTCGCCGCCCAGCGGAACCGCCGCTTTCGGGATGCCGTAGCCCAGCCTCTGCCCTGAACCTGCTGCCACCAGGATCACTGCGGTGACCGGGCGGGTGGGTGTTTCGCTCATGCGGACTAGCCTACGTCCCTGCAGGCCGCCGGCGCCTGAACACCTGGGGTTGAATCTTCAGGGGCAGGATTTTGGGCAAAAAGAAGCCCCGGCACCACGTGGGTGACACCGGGGTTCAATTCTTAGGAAGCCAGGACCTCGTCGAGAACGCTTGCAGCCTTCTCTTCGTCGGTCTTCTCAGCCAGCGCCAGTTCTGAAATCAGAATCTGCCGGGCCTTGGCCAGCATTCGCTTCTCGCCTGCGGAAAGGCCCCGGTCGTGATCGCGGCGCCACAGGTCGCGGACGACCTCTGCAACCTTGATGACGTCACCGGAAGCAAGCTTCTCCAGATTTGCCTTGTACCTACGTGACCAGTTGGTGGGTTCCTCCGTGAACTCAGCACGAAGCACATCAAATACGTGCTCCAGGCCTTCCTTGCCCACTACGTCCCGAACCCCAACAAGGTCAACGTTCTCTGCTGGAACTTCAATGGTCAGATCACCCTGGGCCACCTTGAGCTTGAGATACATTTTCTCTTCGCCCTTGATGGTGCGCATCTTGATTTCTTCAATCTTCGCAGCACCGTGGTGAGGGTAAACTACTGTCTCGCCGACCTCAAATACCATGTGGACATTTCCCCTTTCCCGCTGACCAGTTTATCACGATTCAGGCATATGACCGGCCGGGAAGAGGGCCGGGAACCGCAGAAATACGCGGAAAATAGGCCTAATCGGACCCCTCCACCCCCTTGACGAACACGGATAATAGTGCATGCAGGGGGCCTGAAGGAAGGGTGATGTGACACCGCCGAATCCTCGTTTGGCCCGCTTTGCGGATAGGCTATGCGTGATTAATGTTTCAAGACTCTTGAGGAGTACGCGACGTGCGTTTCACTGCGATGACCCGGGCCCAGCGCGGCAAACTGGCACTGACGGCAGCCGCCCTTGGCGTGGGCCTGCTGACGGCGGGCTGCGGGTACACCAATTCCCAGCAGACCACCGCCCGGTACCAGGCGTCTGACGGCATCATCGCCGACCTCGGTCCGCTGGAGCTGCGCAACATCCTGATCGTCTCCGCAGGCGAGGACCAGCCGGGCCGCCTGATCGGCGCCGTGTACAACTCCTCTTCCCAGGACGTGACCCTCACGGTCAACGGTGCGGAAGGTTCGCAGACCGAAGTTCCCGTCAAGGCCAACTCGTACACCCTGCTCAACGAGAGTTCCGACGAAGCCATCCTCAGCACCACGGGCGGAATCCCGGGCTCGCTCGTGGACGTCAAGATCAGCGAGGACGGCACCAACGTCAGCAACACGGTGAAGGTTCCCGTGCTGGACACCACGCTGCCCGAGTACAAGGAATACCTGCCGGCCGGGAGCACTCCTGCACCCACCTCTGCCAGCCCGTCGCCGTCGGAATCCGAAGAAGCCGCCGGGGGCGACGACCACTAGGCAGCCGCGCTGGCCGCCAGCAGTCAAGCACACAAAAGGAGGGGCCTGGCGGCCCCTCCTTTTGTATGTCATTCGTAACCTGTTTCCTGTCCTGCGGCACGTCCGCCGGACGCCGGCGCCGGCGCCTTACGGCTCGAACTTGTAGCCCAGCCCCCGCACGGTGACCAGGAACCGCGGGGCTGAGGGATCCGGCTCGATCTTGCCGCGCAACCGCTTCACGTGGACGTCCAGGGTCTTGGTGTCCCCCACATAGTCGGAACCCCACACACGGTCGATCAGCTGGCCGCGGGTGAGCACCCGGCCCGAGTTGCGCAGCAGCATTTCGAGGAGCTCGAACTCCTTCAGCGGCAGCAGCACCTGTTCTCCGCCCACGCTGACCACATGGCGTTCGATGTCCATCCGCACCGGCCCAGCCTGCACGGTGGAGGAGACGAGTTCCTCCGGTTCGCCCTGGCGCCGCAGTACTGCCCTGACCCTTGCCACGAGCTCGCGGGACGAATAGGGCTTGGTGACATAGTCGTCGGCGCCAAGTTCCAGGCCCACCACTTTGTCGATTTCGGCGTCTTTGGCCGTCAGCATGATCACCGGGACGCTGGACCGCTGGCGGAGCTGGCGGCACACTTCCGTGCCGGAGAGTCCGGGAAGCTGCAGATCCAGCAGCACCAGGTCCGCGCCGTTCCGGTCGAATTCGGTGATGGCGTCCAGGCCGTTGTCCACGACCTCCACCTCAAAGCCTTCCTTGCCCAGCAAATAGGACAGGGGATCGCTGAACGACTCCTCATCCTCGACAATCAAGATCCTGCTCAAGCTGTTGCTCCTCGTTCTGTTGCGCCGGCGGCGCCGGGTCCTTGGGTGACATGTGGCTCGTCCGGGCTCTTCCGGGAGCCCGCGGCGGCGGGGGCAGTGGGGGCGGAGGCAGGATCCGGCTGTTCCCCGCCGTCCTGGCCTTCCATTTCGGGAAGCCGGAGGGTGAACGTGGATCCCTGCCCTGGCTGGGACCACAGGGTCACCTCGCCGCCGTGGTTGGAGGCCACATGCTTGACGATGCTCAGGCCCAGGCCGGTGCCGCCGGTATGGCGGGACCGTGCCGAGTCCACCCGGTAGAACCGTTCAAAGACGCGTTCCTGGTCCTCGGGGCTGAGTCCCTCACCCTGGTCCGTCACAGAAATGGAGACCAGGCCTTCCCTGCTGCGGACGCCGATCCCCACCCGGGTGTTTTCCGGGGAGTAGCGGATGGCGTTGTCGATCAGGTTACGGAGCGCGGTGACCAGCAGGTCCTGGTCCCCGAAGACCTTCGCGTCGGTCCGCCCGCCCACCACGATCCGGATGTTCTTGCTCTCCGCCGGAAGCTGGGAGCGGTCCACCGCCTCGGCTATGACGGCATTGACGTCAACCGGCCTGCCCTGCTGCGCCACGCTGGCCCCCTGCAGCCTGGACAGCTCGATGATGTCCTGCACCAGTGCGGCCAGCCGGCCTGACTCCTTGTGCATGCGTTTAGCGAAGCGCCTGACCGCAAGTTCGTCATCCGCCGAGGACTCCAAGGCTTCGGCGAGCAGCGAAATGGCACCCACGGGGGTTTTCAGCTCATGGGAAACGTTGGCTACGAAATCGTTCCGGATCTCTTCGGTCCTGGTGATCTCCGTGCGGTCATCCGCGAGCAGCAGGATGTATTCCTCACCGAGCATCGCGGCCCGGATCTGGACGATGATGGTTCCCTGGCCGAGCGGGCCGCGGGGAAGCTCCAGCTGCTTCTCCAGGATGACGCCGTCGCGCCGGACGCCCGCCGTCATGTCCAGCAGTTCCTTGTGGACCACGGTGTGGCCGCGGACAAGGCCGTAGGCGTAGGCTGCCGGGCTGGCCCGGACCACGCCGTCCACGGCGTCCACCACCACGAAGGCGCGGCCGACGACGGCCAGCACCTCGGCAGCGCCCGGCGGCAGGGCCGGTTCTTCGGTGTCCACGTCCAGCAGTTGCCGCTGCCGCTCGCTGACCCGGTACGCGAGCACGCCGAACGTGCCGAGCGCCAGGCCGACGAGGCCGGCCACCAAGCCGATGAGCATAGGATCCACAGCTCCACCTTATGCTCTGGAAGACGCTGATCGGCGCGTCCGGGCCTCCTCTTGCGACGGTTCAACTAACGTTCACCTTCAAGGGCCTCGCCGTTCACCCGGCGCTGGCAGAGTAGCCAGTTGGAGTGCCGATTGGCGACGCGATTCCCGCTGCCCGGACTTGGGCCGGCGGGAGTTACAAGGAAAGGACGCCCACGTGCGTAAGGTTTTTCAGGAAGAGCTGACCCAGGTCGGCGACCAGCTCGTGGAGATCTCCCGGCTGGTCAGCGAAGCGATGGACAAGGCCACCACATCCTTCGAAGTGGCTGACGTGGACCTTGCGCAGGACGTCATCGCTGCGGATGCCCGCATCGACTTCCTGCAGAACAGCCTCGATGAGCGCGCCATCGACATCCTGGCGTTGCAGGGGCCGGTGGCCAGCGACCTGCGGATGATTGTGGGCTCGCTGCGGATGAGCGCTTCCCTCGAGCGGATGGGCGACCTTGCCCGGCACATTGCCCAGCTGGCACGCCTGCGCTACCCGTCCACTGTCATTCCGGAATCCATGACCGGCACCTTCAAGCGCATGGCCGAGCTGGACCAGGAAATCGCCGACAAGCTGACCGTCCTCCTGGAAACCCGCGACCTTGAGGTGGCGAGGGACATCCTGAAGGCGAATACGGCCATCAACGACCTCCACCTCAGCGTCTTCAAGGCCATCGCGGCACCGGAGTGGAATGAATCGCCCGCCACCACGGTGGATGTTGCACTCGCCAGCCGCTACTTCGAACGCTTCGCGGACCATGGCGTGTCAGTGGCCCAGAAGGTCACCTACCTGGTGACCGGCGCCTGGCAGCCCACCGGGACAGAACACAGCTAAACGCTCTAAACCCTCGGGAGTTTTACGGGAACAGACGACGGCGGGCTGGTCACCTGAGGTGACCAGCCCGCCGTCGTTGTTTAATGCCCTATTTCTTGCCCTGGTTCGCTACCGCCAGGATGGCCTGCTCCGCGGCTTCCGGGTCAAGGTAGGTGCCGCCAGGCTTGATCGGCTGGAAGTTCTCATCGAGGTCGTACACCAGCGGGATACCGGTGGGGATGTTCAGGCCGGCGATGGCTTCGTCGCTGATACCGTCCAGGTGCTTGACCAGGGCGCGCAGGGAGTTGCCGTGGGCCGTGACCAGGACGGTCTTGCCGGCTTTGAGGTCCTCCTTGATGTCCGATTCCCAGTACGGCAGCAGGCGGACCAGGACGTCCTTAAGGCATTCCGTGCGCGGGAGTGCGTCGCCCAGGTCCGCGTAGCGGGGATCGTGCGCCTGGGAGAACTCGGAGTCGTCGTCCAGGGGCGGCGGAGGGGTGTCGTAGGAGCGGCGCCATTCCATGAACTGCTCCTCGCCGTACTCTGCAAGGGTCTGGGCCTTGTCCTTGCCCTGCAGGGCGCCGTAGTGGCGTTCGTTCAGGCGCCAGTCGCGCTTCACCGGGATCCAGCCGCGGTCAGCCTTGTCCAGGGAGATGTTCGCAGTGTTGATGGCCCGCTTCAGCAGGGAGGTGTAGAGGATGTCCGGGAGAACATTGTTCTCAACCAGGAGCTCGCCGCCGCGTGCTGCTTCCGTGCGGCCCTGGTCGTTGAGGTCTACGTCCACCCAGCCGGTGAACAGGTTCTTGGCGTTCCATTCGCTGTGGCCGTGGCGCAGCAGAATCAGCTTGTAAGTCATGATTTTCATCCTAGCCGAGCGCTGCCGCCGCCTGCCCAGCGTTACAAGCCGGTCCGGTGACGCGCCACCTCCGGCTGCAGGGATAAGGTGGGGCCGTGGTGCAAAAAGCTGAACGGGTGACTGCCCCGCAGATTTCCGGCAGGAACAGCACCGGCAGGCCGGGCAGGCCGGTGGGCAACGTGACCCGCGGAACCACCAATCCCAACCGGATGCGCCGGGTGGACCGCTGGTTGGCCGGGCCTCAGGCCTGGCGGCTCCGGAACGCCGTCGATCCCCTGGTGGTGGACCTGGGCTATGGCGCGACGCCCGCCACCGCCGTCGAACTCTTTGACCGGCTCGCTGCCGTCCGCCCGGATGTGCAGGTCTTTGGAATCGAGATTGAGCCCGAACGCGTCCGCGCCGCCCTCCCCCTGCAACGGCCTGGCTTGAGCTTCCGGGTGGGCGGCTTCGAACTGCCCGTGCCGGGACGGCCGGTCCTGGTGCGGGCGTTCAACGTCCTGCGGCAGTACGAGGAAGCTGACGTTCCCGGTATCTGGCGGCTGGTGCAGGACCGCCTGAGCCCTGGCGGCCTGTTCATCGACGGCACCTGCGATGAGATCGGGCGGCGCGTCACCTGGGTGGCGCTGGACGCAGAACGGCCCCTGTCCCTCAGCATCTCTGTCCGGTTCGGCAGCTTCGAACTGCCCTCGGACGTTGCCGAAAGACTGCCCAAGGCCCTGATCCACCGCAACGTTCCCGGAGAACCGGTGCACGCCCTGATGCAGGCCATGGACCGGGCCTGGCTGGAGTGCGCGCCGCTGGCTTCCTTCGGGAACAGGCAGCGGTGGCAGGGCATGTGCCGGACGTTGCGGGACGCGGGCTGGCCGGTGCAGGACGGGCCCGCCCGGTGGCGGCTGGGCGAGTTCACCGTGGGCTGGGATGCCGTAGCTCCCCTGGCCTGACGGCGCCGGAAGCAGGGTTCCCGCGGGCAGGCTCCCTGGCCTAGCTAACCTGTGGGGCTTGTGGTGTGAAAGGCGCAGTCAGCCACGCGGCAGGCTTACCAGGGACCATAGGGGCCGGTGTTGCGGCTGCCGCCCCGGCCTGCGTCCTTGACTGCCGGCCGCACGTCCGCCAAGTAAACGGACGCGGCCACCACGGCCGCGAGTCCGAACAGGCCCAGCGTGCCGAAAAAGCCGCCTCCGCTGCTGAAGAACGAGATGACACCGATCAGGGCTGCTCCGCCGGTCAGTGCCAGCCAGAAAGCCTTGGTCCTCTTGCCCGTGGCCTCGAACGCGTTGGAACGGTGCCGGGCGCAGTCGGCCACAGCCCACAGCTCAAGGCCCAGCGCCACCAGGGCAAGAATAAAGAACACTGCCTGCTCTACAGGCCGAATAATCAGTTCACCGTCCACAAGCCCAGCCTAGCCGCCCAGCGAGTCCAGCGCCCGCTTCAAATCGGCCCAGAGGTCCTCCACGTTTTCGATTCCCACACTGAGCCGCACCAAATTCTCCGGAACGCTCACCGGCTCGGCGGTGTGCCGCCGTCGTCGTTCAATGAGGGACTCAACGCCGCCCAGGGACGTCGCGGGGAGCCACAGCTGCAGCGCGCGGACGAGTTTGTCAGCAGTGTCAGCGCCGCTCAGCCCTGCGGCAGGGGCAACCTGCACGCAGATGATGGAGCCAAACCCCTTCATCTGCGCCTTTGCGCGTTCATGGCCGGGATCCGCGGGCAGGCCCGGGAAACGGATGGACTCGATGGCCGGGTGTGCGCCAAGGCGTTCAGCCAACACCATGGCAGAAGCCTGGGAGCGTTCTATCCGCAGCGCCAGGGTCCGCAGGCCGCGCAGCGCCAGCCAAGCCTCGAAGGGTCCCGCAATCCCGCCGTGGATGGTCCGGTTGTGGAGCAGGGCCGAGCGGATGTCCGCGTTGGACGTCACCAGGGCGCCCAGGACGACGTCGGAATGGCCAGCCAGATACTTCGTCACCGAGTGCAGGACGACGTCGGACCCCAAGGCCAGGGGCTGCTGCACCAGGGGTGTGGAGAAGGTGTTGTCCGTGACGACGATAGCGCCGACGGCATGCGCCGCAGCCGTCAGGGCCTGGACGTCGGCGATGCCGAGCATCGGGTTAGTGGGGCTTTCCAGCCACAGCATGGAAGCAGCCCGGGCGTTGGGTCCGTTCGGTGCCAGGGCGGCCTTGACGGCATCCGTGTCGGCAATGTCCACGGTGCGCAGTTCGACGAATTCCTTCTGCGCCAGTTCCGAAGCCATCACCAAGGACCCGGAGTAGCTGTGCGCGGGCATCACCAGAACTCCCCCTGGGGGGATCAGGGAAAGGGCCGAGCTGACCGCCGCAAGCCCTGATGAGTAGAGCAGCCCCGGCAGCTTGGAACCTTCAAGCTGGCCGAGCGCTTCTTCGAAGGGATCCCAGGTGGGATTGGAATACCGGCCGTACCCGCGGTCGCCGTCCCCGAGGGCCCCGGTGCCAAAGTATGTGGAGGAAAGGACGACTGGGTGGTTGACCGGCTGGTCCCTTTCCCTGGGGGGACGCCCGGCCGCAACCACCACCGTTTCGGCTGAGAGCGCCGCGGCCTGCTGTTCGGAGAGACTCATGGTGAAAGCGTACTGTCCGTCAGCAGTCCCCCGGAAAGCTGTTACCCGCAGGTGCAGCACCCGGACTCCGTCCACAGGCCCGATCGGTTTTGTCAGCGGGGATCGGTACGCTTGATGGGTGAGCAAACAAAGGGCCGGGCTTTTCATCGCGTTTGAGGGCGGCGACGGCGCCGGCAAATCAACGCAGGCTGCCCGGCTTGCAGAAGCCATGGAATCCCGGGGCCTCACCGTCCTGCGTACCCGTGAGCCAGGCGGAACTCCCATCGGCGAAAAACTGCGTTCACTGGTATTGGATCACGGCCACGGCCACATCGATGCCCGCACGGAAGCGCTCATCTTTGCCTCGTCCCGGGCCGCGCACGCCACCCAGGTCATCCGGCCTGCCCTGGAACGCGGTGAGATCGTCCTGACGGACCGTTACATCGACTCGTCGGTGGCCTACCAGGGGGCAGGACGCGGACTGGGCGAGGACGCCGTACTGTCCCTTAATGAGTGGGCCACTTCCGGCCTGCAGCCCCACCTCACCGTCCTGCTGGATGTCGACCCCGCCGTCGGCCGCCGCCGCCGGACAGCCGGCGATGCTGCCGAAGACCGGCTGGAATCTGAAGCTGATGACTTCCATACCCGTATCCGGGAGGCCTTCCTGGAGATGGCCCGCAGCCGTCCGGAGTCCTACCTCGTGCTGTCCGCCCATCACCCTGTCGGAGAGCTGGCGGAACAGATTCTTGAACGGGTGGAAAGCCTCCTGGCCGCGCATCACAGCGTCCCGGCAGATGTTCTTCCGGGACATGAGCCGTCGGCAGGTGGCCGGCCGTGACGGTGTGGGACGACCTGCAAGGGCAACCCGCCGTCGTCGAACAACTGCGGCAGGCCTCCAGCGGCGAGGGGCTGACGCACGCGTGGCTTTTTACCGGCCCGCCGGGCTCCGGGCGCTCGAACGCGGCGAAGGCCTTTGCCGCGGCACTGAACTGCGACCAGGACGACGTCAGCCAGCGCGGATGCGGCCACTGCTCCGCCTGCCTGACCATCCTGGGTGAGACCCATTCGGACGTCACGTTCGTCCGGACCGAGAAGGTCACCATCACCATTGACGAAGCCCGGGAACTGGTGGCCACGGCCGGCAACAGGCCCTCGACAGGTCGGTGGCGCATCATCGTGGTGGAGGATGCGGACCGCATGGCCGAACGCACCACCAACGTCCTCCTCAAAGCCATCGAGGAACCCACTCCCCGGACCGTGTGGATGCTGTGCGCCCCGTCCCCGGCGGACGTCCTGGTGACCATCCGTTCGCGCTGCCGCAGCGTGGCTTTGCGGCTGCCGCCTGCCGCTGACGTCGCTGCCCTGCTGGTGAAGCGCGACGGCGTGGATCCGGCGCTCGCTGAGCGTGCCGCCCGGGCGGCGCAGAGCCATGTTGGCATTGCCCGCCGGCTGGCGCGCGACCCCGCTGCGAGGGAGCGCCGGCTGGAAACTGTCCGGTTCCCGCTCGGCCTGCGGGGCGTCACTGCTGCAGTGATGATGGCAGACAAGCTGGTCAAGATCGCCACCGCAGAGGCCAACAGTTCCAATGAGGAACGGGACGCTGCGGAGAAGGCCGCGCTGCTGGCAACACTGGGCGCACCGGAATCCGGGACGCTTCCTCCGGCCATGCGCAGCCAGGTAAAGCAGCTGGAGGACGACCAGAAGAGGCGGGCCAAACGGTCCATCACGGACTCGCTGGACCGGACGCTGACGGATCTTCTGTCCTTCTATCGTGATGTGCTGATTATCCAGCTGGGGAATGCCGTGGAGCTCGTAAACGTTGAGCTCAGGGGTGAATTGGAGGCGTTCGCCCACCGCTCCACGCCGGAGTCAACGCTTGCCCGGATGGATGCCATCAACAAAGCCCGCGAACGCATCACCACCACTAACGTTGCACCGCTGTTGACCATTGAGTCCATGGCAGCCAGCCTGATCTAGTCCTTCAAGGAGACCCGATGACTGCCCGCCCCCTGCCCGTACGCCCGCGATTCGCGGCGGTTGGCGTCCGTGCCCTCGGGGCCATGGTCCTGGCCATGGTCCTGGCGTCCTGCAGCCTCCTGAATGGAGAAGACCGCAGCCAGGAGGCCGCCACTGCCAAGGCCGACCCGTCGATCGTTGCATCTGCACCGGAAGGTCTTGAGGAGTTCTACTCCCAGGAGGTCGTCTGGGAGCCATGCGAGAACGAGTTCCAGTGCGCCAGCGTGACGGTGCCCATGGACTACGGCAACCCCGACGGCGAGACAATCCAGATTGCCGCGCTGCGGGCTCCAAGCACGGGAAAGAAAACGGGCAGCCTCCTGGTCAACCCGGGCGGTCCGGGTGCGTCAGGCTATGACTTCGTCAAGGATGCGGCCGGGACACATTTTTCCCAGGCTGTACGGGATTCCTACGACCTTGTGGGCTTTGACCCCCGGGGCGTGAAACGCTCAGCCCCCGTCACGTGCATGACCGACGCCGAACGGGATGCCGCCAGGTCCAAGATCTACGACCTCGAAACCGATGCCGGACTTGCCGAGGTCCTGGCGGACAACAAGGCAACTGCGGCCCAGTGCGAGGAGCAGACGGGTCCGGTGCTGGGGAACATCGATACGGTCAGTTCCGCTAAGGACGTGGACGTTCTTCGGGCCGTGGTCAATGATCCGAAACTCAACTATCTTGGCTACTCCTACGGCACGTTCCTGGGCTCAACCTACGCTTCCCTGTTCCCTGACAATGTGGGACGGATGGTGCTGGATGGAGCGCTGGACCCCTCCATCAGCAACGAGGAGCTGACCAGCGGGCAGGCCCGTGCCTTCGAGAAGGCAATCCGCGCCTATGTTGCCAGCTGCCAGGGGCAGGACGGATGCCCCCTGAGCGGGGACGTGGATTCCGGTGTCCAGCAGATCCGCGACCTGATCGCCGCGGTCCAGCAAACGCCGCCGACCGCCAAGGACGGGCGGGTGGTAAATGCCACCATGTTCGTCAGCGGCCTGATCACGCCGCTGTACAACGACCAAAGCTGGCCCGCCCTCACTCAGGCCCTGGAAGCGGCAATGACGGGAGACGTCAGCCTCATGCTGCGGCTCGCAGACCTGGGGGCCGACCGCTCTTCCAACGGGACGTATACGTCCAATTCCACCTTCGCCTTCAATGCCATCAACTGCCTTGACTACCCCATGGAGTCCGAGACAGCCGCCATGCGTGCGGAGCAGCAGCGCCTGATGCAGGACTCACCCACCTTCGGGTACTTCTTTGCATACGGAGGCACAAACTGCGTGGACTGGCCGTATGAGAGCGTGCGCACGCCGTCGCCGATGGAATACAGCGGCGGCTCCCCCATCGTTGTCATCGGCACCACCGGCGACCCTGCCACCCCGGTGGAATGGGCGTCATCGCTGCGCAAGCAGCTGGGCAACGCTGCACTCCTCACGTGGGAAGGCGAAGGCCACACCGCGTACGGCCGGTCCAACAGCTGCATCGAGGACGCCGTGGACAGCTACCTGGTAAGCGGCCAGGTTCCCGCCGACAACACGGTGTGCTGAAGGCCTCACCCTGTCCCGGCCGCCCATTTTGACCCGGGCGCGGGGACTCTATTACAGTTGACTCTTGCATGAAGCGCCCGGTTTTGCCGGAGATTCGTGCGGTGCTTCCTTAGCTCAGTCGGTAGAGCGTTTCACTCGTAATGAAAAGGTCATCAGTTCGATTCTGATAGGAAGCTCGGGATAAACCCCGGACAACCCATGCTTTAGGGGTTTCCGGGGTTTTTCGCTGGTTAAGCGGTAACCCCCTTTGAGGTCCACAGCCGGCGCTGGAATTGTTACCCGCGGACGCAGAGCTACCGTCGCAGCGTGTCCAGGCTACGACGGTAGTACGTGCGCTGCTGGGATGGCCGGTTTCCTTTGTTTCAGGCCGTCAGTAACTCACAGCGAAGACTGAGGCCTGCTCCCTGCCCGTCCGCGCCTGCCATTGCGCGGCCTGTTCGCTGGTCTCCGGGTTTTCAACCCCGTACGCGATCTTTTTACCGGTGCCCAGCTTGATGGTGTTGCGATGGGTGATGATCCCGGCGGGTATCTGCCTGTCCCCGCTGTTGCGGGTGTAGTTGTCCCGCGCCCCGAGGAAACTGTTGCCCGTGATTTCCACGTCCACAGGGACTTCCATGGAATAGGTCAACAGGTGCGTTCCCTTGCCGTCCCGGTCGGACCGGATGAGCGCAGCCCACGAGTAGCCGGCGTCAATGCAGGTGTTGTTTATGAACCTGCACCTAAGAAATCCCGTGCCGCCGCCCTTACCCCACAGTTCCAGCGACATGTTGCAGTTCTCAAGCCGATTGGATTCCCACGTAATGTCGGTCCAGCCTGCCGTGCCGGTACCCTGTGCCGACAGCGCGACGTCGTACGTCTGCCGGACCGCGTTCTCCCGGATCATGACCCTCGCCGCGCCCACGTATAGTTCCACCCCGTTGCCGTATCGCGTAGTTCCCGAGAGGGCAGAACCGCCTATCCACTCGATTTCGTTCCGCTGGATAACAACGTTCTTGCCGCCGGTAGTAACACCATGCGCTCCGGTGCCGCCAAGGTACAGGTCCTGCACTGTGGTATGCGAGGCCAGCCGCAGAATGTCCCGTTGAACGGAAATGGCCACGCCCGCCCCAGGGTTTACCCCCAAGCGAACGTACACGTACGTGGAGTCGCTGAAAAACTCCCAGTCTGCCGCCAACTCGGAAATAGCCCAACGTTTCCGGCCGTGAATCATGCCAGCAGCCTTCAGAAATCCCACGTTGGTGGAAGCCTCGGACGTGTTGCCCGAATACTGGCCACTGTTCGCCGCGATGTTCAGCTTCCAAATGTTCCCGCTGTACTGCGTCCATGCAGCCTTGCTCACCTTATAGCCCAGCAAGCGAGGCCGAGCTCCCTCACCGTACGCCCCGATAGTCAGCGTTCCTGAAGATCCGATCAGGGACGGCATATGGATGGACCCGTAAAAGTCGTCCCCGCGCTTGAACAGGACAATGGAGCCGCGTTGCAGGTCGCCCGATGCCATGGCTGAGCGTACCTTGGCAAGGGTGCGCCAGGGCGCCGTCACGCTTCCCGGATTACTGTCGGAACCTGATGCGCTGACGTACCGGACGTTTCCATTCGCGTACGCCGGAGCCGCGCCGGCCAGGGCCGTCGCGAAAAACGCCACCGCACCCTGAAGAATCGACCGCCGATTGACTCCCTGTTTTCTAGGCCGCTGTTCCCCGGCAACATATGCCCGCTTCCTGGTGGCGGAACGGACAATGATCCCGGTGAGGAACAGGACGAGTCCCAGCACGATGAAGGTCCACGTCGGCACAGCCACGGTGTCCATGACACTCTCACAGGTGCGTTCCCCACCGCCCATGCCCTGCAACGTCCCGTACGACGTGACCAACTCTTCCTTCGGGCCAACGACGCTTCGGCACGCCGATCCTGCACTCGCGAAACCTGTGATGAGACCAACAACACTCAGAATGGGGCCGATTACAATCAGCCAGATCCAGGCACGAGACCTCTTCGATGCCTGTGGAATGGTTTTAGACATGCTTCCCCCTTGAAAGCTTCCAATGATGCAGTGGCATCGTATCCGTGGCTGATCATGCAGGGTCCCGGGCGCGCCCAAGCCCGGGATGAACACCTTCGGAGGGCGTCTCTGACCAAGGAACGCCGGCGGAGGCGCCGCCGGAGGATAGCGGCATCAATCACCACGTCTTAGGTGGGCAGGGCACCGAAGCGTATGCCCTGGGTGAGGGTGGGGCATGTCCTGGAAACTTGCCTCCCCCGAGGGGATGGCGTGATGAGTACGCTCTGGCGCCTGGTGGCGCGCTCCTGCTGACCATCGTGGGCTCTTGGTCAAGGGCCGTGACGAGAACTGGAGCCCGCGCGGTTGCGGCAGTTACCACGGTCGGCCCAACAACCGGCGGCGTCATGCCGCCGGTTGTTGGGGCGCCTGTGCGTCGGGTATCTAAGATGGCGTGCATGGAAGACAAGGTCCTGGCAGAGATCGCCAACCAGCTCTACGCCGGGCCGCTGGAAGATTTTGTGGCAGCCCGGGCCAGTGCTGCCAAGGAAGCAGCCTCGGCGGACAAAGAGCTGGCGGCTGCGGTGCGGGCACTGCCGAAGCCCTCGGTTGCCGCCTGGGCGGTGAATATGCTGGCCCAGCACCAACCGGATGTCCTGGCCCAGCTGACGGAACTCGGCGGCAGGATGCGCGCGGCACAGGTGTCGCTGGACGCCGCGTCGCTGCGTGACCTGGGACGTGAGCGCCGCACTTCGCTCGCCGCCGCCGTCGACACCGCCCGTTCGGTGGCCCAGGAACACGGCCGGGCCATCAGCGATTCCATGGCAGGCGAGGTGGAGGAGACACTCCGCGCGCTGACAGCGGATGAGGGAGCAGCGGCGGCCGTGCGGAGCGGGCGCCTGCTCAAGACATTGCAGGCAGACGGCGTAAACGCCGTTGACCTGGACGGCACCGTGGCAGTCCCTTCGGTCATGCCGCCCGCCGCAGCGGCTCCCGCCTCAGCGCCACCGGCCTCCACTGGCAGGAACATGCGTACGACGGCGGCAGCGCCGCGACAGCGCATGCCGGACAAGCCGCGGCTTGAGGCGGTCCGGCAGACTCCGCGGCCCGCGTCACCGCCGGCGCTGGAAAGGGCCAGGGCGGCCCTAGAAGAAGCCCAGGCAGCAGAGGCCGGGGCGGCGCAGGCGGCACAGGAGCTGCAGGACCAGGCCGACGACATACGGACCGGCATCGCGGAACTGGTCCGGGAGACCGCAGATCTTCGTGCCCGGCTGAGGACAGCAGAAGAGCAGCTGGAGCGCTCAAAGAAGAAGCTGGCGGCCACCGTCGCCGAGGCGAAACAGGCGGTGCGGGCCGCGGACAAAGCCGAGCGGACGGCAGTCCTTGCACAGGAACGGGTCCTTCGGCTGGGCAACACGCGGGACTGATTCCCGTGATTGTCAGACCCCGGTTGCAGACTGGATTCATGGAAAAGCAACTGGTACAGGAATTTCACGTCACGTACTTCGACGCCGACTGCGGCCGGGCGCGGGCTGAGGTCTTTGACACCCTGGCAGAGGCGGAGCGCTTCGCCAGCCGGCACTGCGCCGGGGAGGACAGCTGGGCCGTCGTCGACGCCGTGGCCGTAGAGCAGATCCGCACAGCCGCCTGACCCGTTCCTGCTTAAACGCAAAGCATTAAACGCAAAGCGCCCCGCCTGTACAGAACAGGCAGGGCGGCAGTGCGCGGCTAAAGCCCTCGCGCGGGCGCCGTCTGGCGGCTACGCGAAGTCGGAAACAGCCGGGTCTGCGCCGATGCGGCCTTCGCCCTTGGCCGAGCGGTCAAGCGCGTTGATAGCCTCGATGTCGTCCGCATCCAGGGTTACCTCGAGAGCCGCGTAGTTCTCCCGGATCCGGGATTCGGTGACGGACTTGGGGATCACCACGTTGCCAATTGCGAGGTGCCAGGCGATGACGACCTGCGCTGGCGTGGCGCCGTGCTTGGCGGCAATGGAGGCCACCGTAGCGTCCTCAAGCAGCTCGCCGCCCTGGCCCAGCGGCGACCAGGCCTGGGTCAGGATGCCCTTCGAAGCACCAAACTCGCGCAGTTCACGCTGGCTGAAGTACGGGTGCAGTTCAATCTGGTGGATGGCCGGGACAACACCCGTTTCATCGATGAGCCGCTGCAGGCCCTCGGCGGTGAAGTTGGATACGCCGATGGACTTGACCCTGCCGCGCTTCTGGAGCTCGATCAGCGCCTTCCAGGTGTCCAGGTATTTGTCCTGCTTGGGCTGCATCCAGTGGATCAGGTACAGGTCCAGCGTCTCGAGTCCCAGCCTGTCCATCGATGCCTCAAAGGCTTCCAGGGTGGACTCATAGCCCTGGTCAGCGTTCCAGAGCTTGGTGGTGATGAAGAGCTGCTCCGGGGAAAGGCCGGAGCTGGCGATCGCCCGCCCTACGCCTGCCTCGTTGCCGTAGATCTTGGCGGTGTCGATGTGGCGGAAGCCCGCTTCAAACGCCTGCCGGACCACCTTTTCGGCGACGTCGTCCTCAACCTGCCAGACGCCATAGCCAAGCTGGGGAATCGTGTTTCCGTCATTGAACGTCAGTGTAGGTGAAAGTGTCATTCGACCATCCTGCCAAACCCCGGCGCCCGCCAGGAGGGAATGGGCCGGAAGTAAGCCAGGCGCTTAACCGGGAATATCCGCCTGCCGCGGTCCCGGGTCCTCCTCGCTGAGGTGGCGCTCGGCGTCGGCCACCTGCTGGAAGACGGACTCGGCGCGCCGCCGGACGGACGCCGCACCTACCGGGACCGGGCCCACGGCGAGCCGGAGCATGGCGGCCGCCTCCGCCGTGGTGGCCAGCGAGTTGCCGGCCTTGGACAGGGCACGGTGCACGCCGGCCAGGCCAACCGGAATGTCCAGGCCTTCATTCGGTGAACGCCGCTGCGCTTCCATGCACACGAGCCGTACCCTTTCGAGGAGGGCAGCCAGCTCGTTGGCTATCTCGAGCAGTTCACCGTAGAGCTGGTCGTCCTCAACGCCTTCCAGGACCTGGTGGAAGCGGTCCAGTCCCCGCTGGAAGCGGTCGTGGGCGCGGCGCCACAGCCCCTTCCCCAGTTCCGCATCATCCTTGCGCCCCTGCCTGGCGGCGCTGAAAAAGCCCAAGCGCACCCTTACAGGTATTGTCCGGGACCGTGGTCCGGGTCGTCCCGCTGGCCTGGCCGCGCGGAATTGCCGGAGCGCGAACCTGCGGCAGCCCTTTGCGGCTCACCGTTTTCCCCGATGACCACGCCGGGGGCAATCATGGTTCCTGGCGGCAGCTGGCGCAACTGCATCTGCGCGGCCGCGTGCTCGCGGGCCGCGTGCTGGGCGGCAATCGCCGTCTGGATCCCGTGGAACAACCCCTCGAGCCATCCCACAAGCTGGGCCTGGGCTATGCGCAGTTCAGCGTCCGAGGGAGTGCCGTCGTCGGAGAAGGGAAGGCTGATCCTGTCCAGCTCCTCCACCAGCTCCGGAGCCAGTCCGTCTTCCAGCTCTTTGATGGAGCGCTCGTGGATCTCGGCCAGCCTGCCCCGGGCAGCCTCATCCAGGGGTGCGGACTTCACTTCCTCCAGGAGCTGCCTGATCATTGTTCCGATCCGCATCACTTTGGCCGGCTCATCCACCAGGTCCTGAAGGTTGCTCCCCTTAGGCCTCATGCCCTCAGGAGGACCGGGGTGAGCGTGCACCGGCGGCTGCCGGTCGTCAATGGGAGTGCCTTCTACCGGGAGGTCCTCAGCTGGCTGAGTGTCTTGTGGATCGCTCATGCGTTCATACTCTCATGAGCGATCCACCCGCGACCCACCGGATGAACCCACCTGACGGTTTGTCCGCTGCAAGCTCAATCAGCAGCACCGGCCCTGCGGATTGCTGTCCTGGCGGTCTGTCCGGTCACGCCAAAACTCCCTCTCCGTGAGCGGCGCATCCACGTGGCCGGCCGCCCTATGGTGCTCCAGATACTTGGCGTACGCGTCCGCGCCCAGGACGCCGCCGACATACCGGGCGACGCCCCGGACTCCCCGCGTCAGCACAGCCAGTCCCGCCGCCCTCAGTGGTGGCCACCCCTTTCGAACCTGAGCTCCGCCGGCACCTTGTCCCACTCCGCCATCAGCTCCCGTTCGGCGGGTGTGGGGATAATTCCGGCAGGGGCGAAGACCCGCGACGGGAGGGCAGGGTCCTCGTTGTCCTGGACGGCGGTGCCGTCCGCGCGGTTGCGGAAGGCCCTGGCCGTGGCGAGCAACGCCGTCGCGATCACAATGATGCTGAGCACCACAAAGATCACGGAGAGCCAGCCCTGGATGGCCGTGTTCCGCACGACCGCCTCCATGGCCGCCACGGATTTCGCCGTCCCAAACTCCGTCTTCCCTTCTGCGAGGGCCTTGCTGAACGCCGCGTTGTTGGCGAAGTAGCCCACCGCGGGCGTGGACGAGAAGATCTTCTGGTAACTCGCGGTGATGGTCACCACGGCAGCGAAGCCGAGCGGCAGGGCAACGATCCACAGGTACTTGAACGTGCCGCGCTTCGCCACGATGGCAAGGCACACGGACAATGCGATTGCCGCGAGCAGCTGGTTGGCAATGCCGAACAGCGGGAACAGCGTGTTGATGCCGCCCAGAGGGTCGGTGACGCCCATCAGCAGCACCGCGCCCCAGGCTCCCACCATGATGGCGGTGCAGAGCCAGGCGCCGGGCCGCCAGGAGTGCTCCTTGAACTTGGGAACAAAGTTTCCAATCGAGTCCTGCAGCATGAATCGGGCAACACGGGTGCCGGCGTCCACAGCGGTGAGGATGAAGAGGGCTTCGAACATGATGGCGAAGTGGTACCAGAAAGCCATCATGGCGGTACCGCCAATGAACTGCTGCATAATGTGCGCGAGGCCCACTGCAAGGGTGGGAGCACCGCCGGTGCGGGAAACGATGCTTTCCTCACCGACGTTGGCTGCTGTCTGGGACAGGAACTCTGGGGTGATGTTCACTCCGGCCAGGCCCAGGCTGTTGACCCAGGTGGCTGCCGTTTCCACCGTTCCGCCGGTCAGCGCGGCCGGCGAGTTCATGGCGAAGTAGAGTCCGCGGTCGATGGAAATGGCGGCCACCAGTGCCATGATGGCCACGAATGACTCCATCAGCATGCCGCCGTAGCCAATGAATCGGGTTTGGCGTTCCTTCTCCACGAGCTTCGGGGTGGTGCCGGACGAGATCAGGGCGTGGAAACCGGAGAGGGCACCGCAGGCGATGGTGACGAACAGGAACGGGAACAGGGCCCCCGGGAACACGGGTCCGTTGTCCCTGCTGGCGAATTCGCTGAAGGCGGGAACAGTGATTTCCGGGCGGACCACAACGATGGCCAGCGCGAGCATCACGATGACGCCGATCTTCATGAACGTTGAAAGGTAGTCCCGGGGTGCCAGGAGCAGCCACACGGGCAGGATGGCGGCAATGAAGCCGTAGACAATGAGCCCCCACGCGATGGTGACCTTGTCCAGGCTGAAGATGTCGGCGCCCCAAGGGGTTTCGGCCACGATGCCGCCGCCGACGATGGCCGCCATCAGCAGGACGAACCCAATCAGCGACACTTCCATGACCTTGCCGGGCCGGAGGTAGCGGAGGTAGACGCCCATGAACAGGGCGATGGGGATGGTCAAACCCACGGAGAAGACACCCCACGGGCTTTCGCCCAGGGCATTGACGACGACGAGCGCGAGGATGGCCACGATGATCACCATGATCAGCAGGGTGGCTATGAGGGCCGCTGTGCCGCCAATGACGCCAAGCTCCTCGCGCGCCATCTGTCCCAGGGACCTGCCGCCGCGCCGCATGGAGAAGAACATCACCAGGTAGTCCTGGACGGCGCCGGCAAGGACGACGCCGATAATGATCCAGATAGTGCCGGGCAGGTAGCCCATCTGGGCTGCAATGACAGGACCCACCAGCGGTCCGGCCCCGGCGATGGCGGCGAAGTGGTGGCCGAACAGGACATTGCGGTCAGTGCGGACGTAGTCCTTGCCATCGGCCTTGTACTCAGCCGGGGTGGCACGGCGGTCGTCAGGCCGGGTGATGTAGCGCTCGATGACCTTGGAGTAGAACCGGTAGCCGATGAGGTACGTGCACACCGAGGCAAACACGAACCAAATAGCGTTGACGGTCTCACCGCGGATGATGGCCAGCATGAACCAGGCCAGGCCGCCCAGCAGGGCAATGCCGGCCCACAGCGCAATCTTTCCCGGCGTCCATTTCCGGTCTTCTGCCTCGCGGACTTCCTCATCAATGGCAGTCGGGGGCAGGGCCGGGTCGGTGGCCACCACGCCCCTTTCCCCGGATGCATTCCTCCGTTGATCAGGCGTTTCGGCCATGTCTCCTCCTTGAGATTGTTTCGCTTCTGCTGTGACGCACCCTACCAACCCGCAGCCCCATTCCAGAGGCGTTCTGCCAGGTGGCGCAGAAACGTGCGGTGAGCGGAGGGGAAGCGGCGACGAACGACGGATCAGCTTGGCGTCCCGGCCGCACCAACGCAGCGAAGGCCTCCGTCCGAACAGCTCGGGCGGAGGCCTTGGCTCATGGGAAAAGCGTAAAGCTGCTCCTTAGGCGTGTGAGTAGGTAAGGCAGTCAGCGTTGTCCGCACCGGGGCCGACATGCACCTCGGCGGCCTTGCACATCAGGTGGTCGTTGTGGACGCATTCAGAACGCTGGCAGGCGCCGACGTCGGCAAGGACTTTGGGCAGTCCGCCGTGCATGCCCGTGTCGATAAAGGTGGCGCAGTGCGCGTGGTTTTCGGCTCCGCCTACAGTGATGGCGGCAGCATTGCAGTTGGTGTGATCGTTAAAGGAACAGTTCGTTACGCTGCAGTCGGCCACGTGGGTTGCCATGAGCTTCCTCCAAGTTCCACCGCCCGGCCGGGCGGCTCCTGCACCCCAC
Source organism: Pseudarthrobacter scleromae (assembly GCF_014644515.1). Lineage (NCBI taxonomy): Bacteria > Bacillati > Actinomycetota > Actinomycetes > Micrococcales > Micrococcaceae > Pseudarthrobacter > Pseudarthrobacter scleromae. Next base: position 39,703 of record NZ_BMKV01000010.1, read on the forward strand.
GCTAAACCTGTCCACTGCATTCAAAAAGACCCAATTGTGTTCCCTATTTCCCCTGCGCCTGCTGGATCATCCTCGCCTCGCACAGGTCCAGCCAGCGGACCTCCGCCTCGGTCTGGAAAATCAGGGAGTCCAGGACCATAAGCCACGCCGTATCAACGGCCCGCTGGCTCGAAGCAGTGTCCCGGCGGGCTTTGGTGTAGTCCTGCAGCGCCCGGACGGAGGCCAACCGCTGGCCCTGGATGATGGCCTGGATGTCGACGCCGGGCACGGTGACAGCGAGCGCCAGCTTGATGGCCAGCTCATTGCGCGGCGGGTTGTTCCGCTCCACCGGCGCCGCGAACCACTCCCGGATCTCCGCCCTGCCGGCCGCCGTGATGCTGTACACTACGTGGCCGTTCCCGTCGTCGCCGTCCCTGTCCACCAAGGCGTCGCGTTCCAGCCGGTCCAGGGTGGTGTACACCTGTCCAATGTTCAGCGGCCAGGTGCTGCCGGTGCGGTTCTCGAACTCGGTCCGCAGCTGGTAGCCGTAGCGCGGCTGGTCCTGCAGCAGTGCGAGGAGGCTATGGCGGATGGACATGCTGTTCCTTGTGCTCGGCGGGCAACGGTCTGCGGGGCGGAGCGCTTACATGAGTAGCAGGATCTTGCCCACGTGGTCTCCCGTGTCGAAGTACCGGTGGGCCGCACGCACCTGGTCAAACGGGAAGGTCTTTGCCACCAGCGGCCGCACCCGTCCGTCACTGACCAGCGGCCACACGGCGTCGCGGACGGCGTTCATGATGGCACCCTTTTCCTCCACGGGCCGCGGGCGCAGGGCTGTGGCCACCACGGCGGCCCGCTTCTGCAGCAGCTGCCCCAGATCGAGCTCACCCTTGGTGCCGCCCTGCAGTCCGATGACGATCAGCCGTCCATAGTCGGCGAGCGCGTCCACGTTCTGCTTGAGGTATTTGGCTCCGACGACGTCGAGGATGACGTCTGCGCCTTTGCCTCCGTTCTGGCGGCGGAGGCTCTCGGGAAAATCCTCTTCGGCGTAGTTGATGGCAATATCCGCACCCAGGAAGGCCTTTGCCGTGCTCACTTTCTCATCAGAGCCCGCGGTGGTGGCAACCCTGGCGCCGAGCGCCTTGGCCAGCTGGATGGCCATGGTGCCGATCCCGCCGGTGGCCCCGTGGATCAGGACAGTTTCACCCTCCTGCAACTGGGCCGTCATGACCAGGTTGGAGTAGACGGTGGCGGCAACTTCGGGGAGAGCTGCTGCGGTCACCAGGTCCACGCCGTCTGGCACCCGCAGGACCTGTTCGGCCCGGACGGCCACCTGCTGGGCGTAGCCGCCCCCGGCCAGCAGCGCCACCACTTTGTCCCCCAGGGAAAATGCCTTCGTGACACCGGGACCGAACCCGGCGATCCGGCCGGATACCTCAAGGCCGGGAATGTCCGAGGCTCCCGGCGGCGGCGGGTAGAAACCCCTGCGCTGCTGCACGTCCGCCCGGTTGAGGCCGGCCGCGACGACATCGATCAGCACCTCTCCGGTACCGGGTACCGGGGCCTCGACCTCGCGGACCTCCAACACTTCCGGGCCGCCCGGCTCCGAAATGTAGACGGCTTTCATGGAACACTCCCGTTTCTGACTGAATACTGCGTGCAACCAGTGTGCACCGGACACCTTCCGGACTCTGTTTTGTTGCAGGCAAGTGCCTATGAAACACTACTTGTTGAGGAAGGTTGTCCGAGCGGCCGAAGGAGCTAGTCTTGAAAACTAGTGTGCGGTAACCCCGTACCAAGAGTTCGAATCTCTTACCTTCCGCGAAAAGGACCCCTGTCCGCCAGCATGCCTGGCAGGCAGGGGTCCTTCGTTTAACCTGCGGCAGTCGCCGCCGGTCCTGACGTGGGCACCCATGACGGGAGCCGGTGCCCCCACGTAAATTGTTCTGACAACTTTCTGCAGCCCCCTTCCGCCAAAGCTACTGGCCGGTATCCTGTGTGATAGTCGGCACACTGGGGTAGATGCCGGCCACCACATACCGCCAACAGCATCACCGGAACCGGGGCTACTGGGGCTTCCGGCCGGTAGGTGGCCCGTTCCGCTGGGGAGCGTCCCGCCGAATGCACGCGCTATCAACCCTGCGTTCATTCAGCGCTGTTGTGATGTGCCGGATACCACTTGACCAGGAGCAGGATCCGGGCCCCTGTCCGTCGGTACAACCCGGACATCTTCCATCGGGTCCCCACCGGGACACCCCTATGAAAGTAAGAGCGGATGCATCACACACCTTGGAAACTCGCGCTGGGGACAGCGTTGTCGGCGGGGCTGCTGGCTCCCCTGGCAGCCTTTCCCGCAGTCGCGGACACTACAGCCGCGGGGGTCTCACCCGCGGCAGGCACATCCCCCGTTGTCATCAACGAGGCCTACCTCAGCGGCGGCAGCACGGGCGCCGCCTACAAGAACCGGTTCCTGGAGCTTTACAACTCCTCGGACGCCCCGGTGCGGCTGGACGGCTGGTCAGTCCAGTACCGTTCCGCAGCCGGGCTCGCAGCCCCCACCACCGTGGCACCCCTTACCGGCACCATCGCGGCAAAGGGTCATTACCTGATCCAGGGTGCCAGCAACGGAACCAACGGCGCCGCCCTCCCCACCCCGGACCTCGCGGCGGGCGGCCTGAACTTCAGCGGCACATCCGGCACCATCGTGCTCGCCAAGCAGCCCACCGCCGTCGCGCTTTCCACCGGTTCCCAGGTGGAGCCCGCAGGCGTCGCGGACCTGCTGGGCTACGGCTCCTCCAACACTTTCGAAACCGCAGTAGCCGCGGGCCCCGCGGGTACGGGCGACGCCAGGAGCCTGAACCGCAGCGGAGGCGCGGACAGCAACAGCAACGCAGCGGACTTCAGCCTCAGCACCACGATCAGTCCAACCCCAAGCGGCTCCACCGCCCCCGGGCCCGATCCCAGTCCGGCCCCCACTCCGGATCCGGCCCCCGTGCCGTCCAGCACGTCGATTGCCGAGATCCAGGGCACGGGTGCGGAAAGCCCCCTCACCGGATCAACAGTGACCACCACCGGAAAGGTCACCGCAGTCTTCCCCACCGGCGGGCTTAACGGCTATTACCTGCAGACACCGGGAACCGGCGGCGACCTGACGGCAGCGAACCATGCCGCGTCGGACGGAATCTTCGTCTACTCCCCCGCCACGGTGGCATCGGTCCAGGCCGGAGACCACGTGCAGGTGACAGGTGCCGTGGCGGAGTACTACGGGATGACCCAGCTGAACGTCACCGCAGCGGCCGGACTCACCAAGCTGGCCGAGGCCGCACCGGAGGTCAAGGCCACGCCCTTCACACTGCCCGCCGGCGAGGCCTTCCGCGAATCCCTGGAAGGCATGCTCCTGGCACCCCAGGGGCCGCTGACCGTCACGGACAACTACTCCCTGAACCAGTACGGCGAGATCGGCCTCGCCGGCGGAACAACGCCGCTGGTCCAGCCCACCGCCGTCGCTCCCTACGGCTCAACCGGGTACACCGCGACGGTGGCGGACAACGCCGCCCGCGGGATCAAGCTCGACGACGGCTCCAGCACCAACTTCCTCAAGGACGCCACCACAAAGGCGCAGGCCCTCCCCTACCTGACCACGGCCGACCCGGTACGGGTGGGCTCCCCCGCCACCTTCACCACCAATGTGGTGCTGGGCTACGGCAACAACGCCTGGAAACTCCAGCCGCTGACCCACCTAACGGAGGACAACAAGGCCTCCGTCCAGCCCGCAACCTTCGGGGCCACCAGGACGGAAGCTCCCGCAGCGGTGGGCGGCAACCTCAAGATCGCCTCCTTCAACGTGCTCAACTACTTCCCCACCACAGGGGACACGCTGACCGGCTGCACCTACTACGAGGACAGGGCCGGCAACCCGATCACGGTCCGCGGCGGGTGCGATGCCCGCGGGGCTGCCAACGCGGAGAACTTCAACCGGCAGCAGGACAAGATCGTTTCCGCCATCTCCAAGGCCGGCGCCGATGTTGTCACGCTGATGGAGATCGAAAACTCGGCACAGTTCGGCAAGAACCGGGACGACGCCCTGGCCAAGCTGGTGGACGCCCTGAATGTCGAGACGTCGGGCATCTGGGATTATGTCCGCTCGCCTGCCAACGCGCCGCCGCTGAGCGACGAGGACATGATCCGCACCGCTTTCATTTACAAAAAAGCCGTTGCGGAGCCCGTGGGTGAATCCATCATCCACAACGACACCGTGGCGTTCTCCAATGCCCGCAAGCCGCTGGCCCAGGTGTTCAAGCCCGTGGGTGGCGGTGCGGGGACAGAGTTCATCGCCATCGCAAACCACTTCAAGTCCAAAGGCTCCGCTGCCACGCCCGAGGACACGGACCAGGGGCAGGGCGCATCAAACCTGGCGCGCACAGCCCAGGCGAAGTCCCTGCTGGAGTTCACCAAATCCCTGCAGCAGTCCAAGGGCACGGACAAGGTGTTCCTGATCGGCGACTTCAACGCTTATGCCAAGGAAGACCCCATCAATGTCTTCACGTCTGAGGGCTACGTCAACCAGGACGAGAAGGCCCGCAACGCCGACGGCTCCGCCAAGCACTCCTACCTCTTCGGCGGCATGGTGGGCTCGCTGGACCACATCCTGGCCTCCCCCGCTGCCAATGCGGTGGTCACCGGGGCTGACATCTGGAACATCAACTCGGTTGAGTCCGTGGCCCTGGAGTACAGCCGCTACAACAACAACGTCACCAACTACTACGCACCGGACCAGTTCCGCGCCAGCGACCACGATCCCGTGGTGGTGGGCCTGGACCTGCAGTCTGCTCCCGCCGCGGTTGACCTGAACTTCCTGGGCATCAACGACTTCCACGGCAGGATCGACACCAACACGGTCCTGTTCGCGGGCACCATCGAGAAACTCCGCGCAGCGGCCGCCCCCGGCGCCACCGCCTTCCTCTCAGCCGGCGACAACATCGGCGCGTCGCTGTTTGCATCCGCCGTCGCCAAGGACCAGCCCACCATCGACGTCATGAACGCCCTGGACCTGAGGGCATCGGCCGTGGGCAACCACGAGTTCGACGGCGGTTGGGCCGACCTGCAGGACCGCGTCATCGCCGGCGGCACCAATGCCCGGTTCCCCTACCTGGGTGCGAACGTCTACAGGAAGGGCACCACCGAGCCGGCGCTGCCCGAGTTCACCGTCCTGGACATGAAAGGCATCAAGGTTGCCGTCATCGGCACGGTCACCCAGGAAGTACCCTCGCTGGTGACCCCCGCCGGCATCGCCGACCTTGAGTTCGGCGATCCTGTGGACGCCATCAACCGGGTAGCTGCACGGATCACCGCGGAGAAGCTGGCCGACGTCATCATCGTGGAAAACCACGACGGCGCCGGTTCGGGAACGGTGGAAGGCTCCACCTTGGAAGAGGAGGTGGCTGCCGGCGGTCCGTTCGCGAAGCTGGTCACCGAAACCTCCGCGGATGTTGATGCCATCTTCACCGGCCACACGCACAAGGAGTACGCCTGGGACGCGCCCGTCCCGGGCGCCGAGGGCAAGACCCGCCCGATTGTCCAGACGGGCAATTACGGCGAGAACGTGGGGCAGATCCAGCTCACCGTGGACACCGCCACCCGGCAGGTGACCGCGTACAAGGCCGGAAACGTGAAGCGCACCACGGATCCTGCCGCGGATCTGGTCGCAGCCTACCCGCGCGTGGCCGCCGTCGATGCAATCGTCAGGAAGGCACTCGCGGACGCCGCCGTCGTCGGCAACCAGCCTGTTGGTGCCGTCACGGCGGACATCACCACGGCCTTCACCACGGATGCCGCCGGTGTGGCCAAACGCGATGACCGCGGCAGCGAGTCCACCCTGGGCAACCTGGTGGCAGATTCCCTGCTCGCCTCGCTGCAGACCGCCGAACTGGGCGGCGCCGAGATCGGTGTGGTCAATGCCGGCGGTTTGCGGAACGAGCTCTACTACGCCCCGGACGGCACCATCACCTATGCCGAGGCCAACGCGGTGCTTCCGTTCGTCAACAACCTGTGGACCACGTCCCTGACGGGTGCGCAGTTCAAGACGCTGCTGGAGCAACAGTGGCAAACCAACCCGGACGGCACGGTTCCCAGCCGCGCCTACATCCAGCTGGGTCTGTCCAAGAACGTGAACTACACGTACGACGCCGCACGGCCGGCCGGTGACCGCATCACCTCCGTCCGGGTGAACGGGGCTGCGCTCGATCCGGCGAAGTCCTACCGGGTGGGTACCTTCAGCTTCCTGGCGACCGGGGGCGACAACTTCCGCGTCTTCACGGAAGGTTCCAACACCAGGGACTCGGGGCTGGTGGACCGTGATGCGTGGATTGGCTACCTGCAGGACAGCAGCCCGGTTTCGCCCGATTTCGCCCGCCGCTCAGTGGCCGTCACGAACACCACCGCCGCGGAGGTCAAGCCCGGCGAACCGGTCAATCTCACGGTCTCCAAGCTGGACCTGACCTCCTTGGGCAGCCCGGTCAACAAGTCCCTCACGGCAGTGTTTACGGACACCGCCGGGGTTGTGACCGAGCTCGGGTCCGTGCCGGTCACGGCCGGTTCCGCAACGGTGGACCTGCCTGTCCCGTCGGGTGCCGCCGCCGGGCCGGGAATCCTGGTCCTGACCGCGGCGGAATCGGGCACGAGGGTCACGGTAGGGGTCAAGGTGGCAGCAGCCGACCCCGCTGAACCGGTTTGCACCAAGCCGGTCAAGCCCTCACGGCCTGCAGACCTGGCCGGCCAGCTGAACTACGGCCAGGCCATGGCCGCCTACCGGGCCTGCCTGCGCGGCTGACGCCCCGCCTGGACGTGTGAAAGGTCCGGAAAACCACCGACGCTCTCTCACTTAAGGCACCATTTCCCCAGATGCTCTCTCACTCGTGAGAGAGCATCTGGGCTTTAAGCGCATCAAGTGAGAGAGCGTCCGGGGCGGTTACAGCCCCAGGATGGCCCGGGCGATCTCGTCGGCGTCCCGTAGTGTCCGCTGACCACTCCGGTAGGGGTGCTGCCCGGGCTGCACGGCTTCCGCGGCGATGGCTGTTCCCCACTGCGAGGACGAGAGCTGCAGGCCCAGCACATAGAGGTTCTCCGTCACGGACCCGTTCGCCGCCACCGGCCGGTAAGGGTGGGGCACCACATCCAGGCCCGTGGACTGCACGGGTGCGCCCTCCGCCGTCATCATCAGCCGCGGCCTGGCGAGCCCGTCCGCGAGCAGCTGCTCAAGCACCGGCGACTCGTTTGCGGACACCCTGTTGCCGGGCGCGAGCGCCTCCACCATGGTCCTCGCCGTCACCGGAGGTCCGTCCACCCAGGGGGACGCGGCGGTGAACACGGCGTTCCTGCGGTCCACGCCGAACTTGGGGTCCGGCCCCACGAAGCTGACAATCCCGGCCCTTGCCAGCGCAGCCAGCTGCTCCGAGCGCAGCGCCGGCGGCCCGCTGGCCAGCCCTTCCACGAAGGACTCAAACCAGCCCCGCAGCCCGGCGACCCATGACTCGTCGGTGATGCCGCCGTCGGCCACTGCTGTTTTCAGGACCGCCCGGCCGCGGTGCAGGGCGCCGATGGCCATCTTCACCGGATCATCCTCGCCGAGGGCCGAGCGGCGGGCGTCGTCGAGCAGGTATTCGACGACGGCGGCGTCAAGCTGTGTGCGTGACGCGAAGGAACGTCCGGCCAGCGGCGCTGCCAGTCCGGGCAGGTCGAGCCGGTGCCGCGGGCCCACGTGCACGGCCAGGACGCTCTCGACACTGTCCTCCCACTTGGCAGCGCTATGGGCATGCGGGTGCAGCGCCTCTTCAAGCGCGGTCAGGAAAGCAGCGGTATCGGGAACCGCGCCGGGCTGCGAGCGCACCAGGGTTGAGTAGTACGCCCAGAGCGTGTCGCGGTGCAGCAGCGGCCAGAGGTCATGGTCGAACCCCGGCCGGATTCCCGCGGTGCGGAAGCGTTCCAGGGCAGCGTCGGCGAGGTACCGCAGGGTGACCGACGCAGGATAGTAGCCGGCGAGCGCCGCTTTGGCCCGGTACGGCGTCCCCCGGCGTGAGGCGGCGATGATCAGCGGCTCCTGGCCGGATGGTTCGTAGTCCAGCTTCCCGCCTTTGCTGACGAACTTCCCGCCGCGGCCCTCGGTGAGCTGGCCCATGGCGTCAAAGAAGTTCAGGCCCATGCCGCGGACCAGGACGGGCCGGCCGGCGGGGATGGCCGCCCAGTCCACGTCGGCCGGCACCGCGGGCGGCAGGTACCGCAGGCCCAGTTGTTCCGCCGCGCCCTGCAGTTCACGCTGTTCCGGGTTCAGCCGGGACGGGACGTGCCCCAGGGCAAGCACCACGGCGTTGGTGCGGAACGTGGCTCCCCCCGCCAGGCCGACGTCGAACGTTCCGTCCGCTGCCCGGCGCACCGATTCAGCAGACGTTTCGTGGAATTCAATGGTGACGCCGTCGGGGGCCTTCTCCGTCAGCTCGTCCAGTGTGCAGCGGAGGTACCGGCCGTACAGGGCCCGGCTGGGAAAGTCACTGGATTCGAGGACGGCGAGCTCAGCCCGCTCATCCGGGGTGAGGGACGGCGACGGGTGTGCCTGCTGCTCCGCCCGCCACTGGTCAAAGGTGGTCCCGGCGACGGGCGCGGCCAGGGCAGGGTCCTGCGGAACCAAGGTGGGATAGAAGGACTGCGTGTTCATCAGGTACAGCCGTGACTGCTGCGGCTGCCACACGTGCCCGGGCCCTGCCGGGTAGGGGTCGATAACGTCGATGTGGAGCTGCACGGCGCCAGTACCGTCCGTGGCCAGGGCGGCCGTGTGGGCGAGCAGGCGTTCCAGAACGCTGGTGCCCCGGGGACCTGCACCGATGATGGAGGTCCGGATGCTCTGCGTTTTTTCCACGGCATCCAGCGTACGGGCTGAACGCGTGACTTGCCCGCCGGCAGCTAAGTTGTTTGGATGGCCCAATGACCACCACTGCAGCTGATTCAGCGCCCGAGCCCGTCGACGAGAATGTCTGGCTGGAGGAGATCTACGGCGAAGAGCAGCTTGCCTGGGTCAAGGAGCAGAACTCGCGCACCGAAGACCTCCTGGACGATGCGGACTACGCCGGCCTGGAAGGAAGCATCCTGGAGGTACTGGACTCCACGGACCGGATCGCCATGGTGGGAAAGCGCGGGGACTGGTACTACAACTTCTGGAAGGACCGCCACAACCCCAAGGGCCTGTGGCGGCGCACAACGTGGGAGAGCTACTGCACGGATTCCCCGGAATGGGATGTGCTGCTCGACGTCGATGAGCTGGCTGCGGCGGAGGGCCAGGAGTGGGTGTTCCACGGCGCTACTTTCCTGCGCCCCGGCGCCGGGGCGCCCTACCGGCTGGCGCTGCTGGCACTCTCCCCTGATGGCGGCGATGCGAACAGGTACCGTGAGTTCGACGTGGAGAGCCGGTCCTTCGTGGATCCGGCCCAGGGCGGTTTTGACCTGCCGACGGCGAAGGGCAACGTTTCGTGGCTGGACGCGGACACGCTGCTGGTCGCCTCCACCGCGGATGGGCTGCCGAAGACCGCCTCGTCCTACGCCCGGACGGCGGTCACCTTGAAGCGCGGCGCGGAGCTGGCCGGCGCGCCCCTGCTGTTCGAGGTTCCCGAGCAGCACATGATGGCAGTGGTGGCACACGACTCCACTCCCGGATTCGAGCGGACCTTCGCCGTTGACTACATCGACTTCTTCAACCGCAGGAACCTGGTGCTCCGGGACGGTGGGTGGGTGCAGATCGATGTGCCCACCGATGTGAACGTCAGCGCGCACCGGGAGTGGCTCCTGTTCCGGCCCCAGCAGGACTGGGTGATCGACGGAACCACCTACCCGGCCGGTTCACTGCTTGCCTGCGGGTTCGAGGACTATCTCGCCGGCGCACGGGAGCTGGCGGTGCTGTTCACCCCCGACGCCCGCACGTCGCTGCAGTCCTGGAGCTGGACCCGGAACTTCCTGCTGCTCAACCTCCTCAAGGATGTTTCGTCCGAAATCCGGGTCCTTGATCCTTCCCGCCCGGTTGACGGTCCGGGTGGCGCCTGGGCCGCCACGCTCCTCGACGCCTGCCCGCCCCTGCACGATGTCAACGCCTACGCCGTGGACGATGAAGACGCGGAAGCGTCCGACGGCGGCGCGGGTGACGACTTCTGGCTCGTCGCCACCGGGTTCACCACTCCCACCACGCTGATGCGCGGCACCCTGGAGCGGACCTCAGACGGGACGCCCGGCGTGGTGAGCCGGCACGCCGTGGTGAAGGCGTCGCCGTCGTTCTTTGCAGACGCCGATTACGAAGTGCAGCAGCATTTCGCCGTGTCCGAGGACGGCACCCGTGTTCCCTACTTCCAGGTGGCCCCGCGGGACCTGGCGCTGGACGGGCAGAATCCCACTCAGCTTTCCGGCTACGGCGGGTTTGAGGTGTCCCGCACGCCGGCCTACAGCGGCACGGTGGGCAGGGCCTGGCTGGAGCGCCGCACCTCTCTGTCTGCCGGCGCTGACGGAGATGCTCCCCACTCCCGCGGCGGCGTCTACGTGGTGGCGAACATCCGCGGCGGCGGCGAGTACGGGCCGGCATGGCACCGCGCAGCCCTCCAGGAGAACCGGCACAAGGCCTACCAGGACTTCGCCGCCGTCGCCCGGGACCTCATGTCCCGCGGGGTCACCTCGCGCGAACGGCTGGGCTGCGTGGGCGGATCCAACGGCGGGCTGCTGGTGGGCAACATGCTCACCCAGTACCCGGAACTGTTCGGCGCCGTGTCCTGCGGCGTGCCGCTGCTGGACATGCGCCGCTACACGAGGCTTTCCGCCGGCCACTCCTGGATTGCCGAGTACGGCGACCCGGACGTCGCCGAGCAGTGGGAATACATCAGGACCTTCTCCCCCTACCACCTGCTCAAGGACGGGGTGGAATACCCGGAAACGTTCATCTGGACCGCAACTTCCGATGACCGGGTGGGTCCGGTCCAGGCGCGCAAGATGGCCGCCCGAATGCTGGCCATGGGCATTCCGAACGTGTGGTTCCATGAGGCGCTGGAGGGCGGGCATGCTGGAGCGTCCGACAACCGGCAGGCAGCCGCTCTCCAGGCACGGAGCCAGCACTTCCTATGGAAGGCCTTGGCAGGCGGCCTGGCGTAGCGGTGGGGCTGGACCTGCGGCGGGCGGAGCCTGCCGACGTTGAACGGCTGGCGGAGGTCCACGTCCGCTGCTGGCAGGAGACCTACCGCGGGATGCTGTCCGACGGGTTTCTCGCCTCCCGGGTCCCGGCCGACCGGCTGCCTCTCTGGCGGCACCTGCTGGAGTCAGCCGAACCGGGGGTTGTGTGGGTGGCGTCCGACGGCGGAACTTTGGTTGGGTTTGCGGGCGTCCACCACGTGCCTGCCGGGGATACGACGCATGCTGCCGCACCGCCGTCGTCCGGAGACCTGGAACTTTGGGGACTGTACCTGTTGGCGTCCCACCAGGGGCTTGGCCTGGGACGCCGCCTCCTTGAGGCCGCCCTGGGCACCAGCGCGGCGAGCCTGTGGGTGGCCGCGGACAACGGGCGCGCCATCGGCTTCTACCGGCACTTCGGCTTCGAACCGGACGGGGCCGCGGACACGATCCCGGACTGGGAACACCTCCGCGAAATCAGGATGGTCCGGGGCAGGCAGCCCCGGCAGTGACGCGGGCCCCAGGCAACTGCGGGGTGCTTTGAGGAGTGCTGCGGGCGGGCAGGTGATCCGTTTTGCACTGCATGGCCCGTTCTGCGTATCCTTGGTGGGCTAGGAATAGCAATTGGAGACGTGCCAGAGCGGCCGAATGGGCTTCACTGCTAATGAAGTGTGGGGCACAACTCCACCGGGGGTTCAAATCCCCCCGTCTCCGCGTTTTGGCCCCGGTCCTGGACCGGGGCCTTTTTGCGTTCCCGGGGTCTTTGGGATCCCTGGCTTTTTGTGCTCCCGGGACTTTATGTCCGGTTCCTGCGTCCGGGGTACGGACACCGGGGGCCCCGCATGTTCTGCCGGTGGCAGGATGAACGGATGGCAGCAAGCAACACGGTGGATGGGACGCCCGGGACCGCTCAGGCATGGAGTCCCCGCCTGGCCCTCCTGGTGGCCGCCACCTTCTTTATGGAATTCCTCGACGGCACCGTCCTCACCACTGCCATCCCCAATATCGCTGCCGACTTCCGGGTGCCGGCCCCGGACGTCAACATCACCATGACGGCATACCTGCTGACAGTGGCCATGGGCATACCGCTCAGCGGCTGGCTGGCGGAACGGTTCGGTGCCCGCCGGATCTTTTGCCTTGCCATCGCCATTTTTACGCTGGCTTCGCTGGCGTGTTCGCTGAGCCAGGACCTCGCCGCGCTCACCCTCAGCAGGATAGCCCAAGGGTTCGGGGGTGCCATGATGGTGCCGGTCGGAACCCTTGTGGTCCTTCGCGGGACGCCCAAGGCCGAACTGCTGCGCGCCACTGCGTTCCTGGTGTGGCCCGGACTGCTGGCCCCCGTCCTGGCTCCGCTGGTTGGCGGGGCCCTGACAACATACCTGTCCTGGCACTGGATTTTCCTGATCAACCTTCCCCTGGGTGCAGCCGCATTCCTGGCGGCTCTCCGGCTGGTGCCCGCAGGAGCGGGCGATGGTGGGCGGCGGCTGGACTGGCTGGGGCTGGCCCTCACCACGCTCGGCGTGGGGGCACTGGTGGTGGGCCTCGAACTGGCGAGCACGCATCCGGACGCTCCCTGGGCTGCCATGAGTGCCGCATCAGGAGCGGTTGCCCTGGCGTGCGCCGTGCTCTGGATGCGCAGGGCCCGCAATCCACTCTTTGACCTGGGGGTTTTCAGCACCTGCACATTCAGGGCGATGGCAACCGGTGGGTTCGCCTACCGGCTGACTATCAGCTCCGTTCCCTTCCTGCTGCCGCTGATGTTCCAGGCCGGGTTCGGCTGGTCCCCCCTGCAGGCCGGAGCCATGGTGGCTGCGGTCTTTATCGGCAACATCGGCATCAAGCCGGCCACAACTCCCCTGATCCGGCGCTTTGGCTTTAAGGTGATGCTCGTGTTTGCCTCCTTGGCTTCCGCAGCGACCTTCGCCCTCTGCGCCCTGCTGACCGCGGACACCCCCGGGCCGCTGACCTTCGCACTGCTGGTCTGCAGCGGGGCCTTCCGCTCCATCGGTTTCTCCGCCTACACCTCGGTCCAGTACGCGGACATCGCCCCGGCGCAGCTCACCTCTGCGAACGTGGTCTCAGCAACACTGGTCCAGCTCGCTGCCGCCGCCGGAATCGCCGTTGGAGCCCTGCTCATCCGGCTGTTCGACGGACTCAGTGCTTTCCCTTCCGACGCCGCCGGCCCCTTCCGCGGAGCATTCCTCGCGATGGCGGTGCTGATGCTGGCGAGCACCGCGGACAGCCTGTTCCTGCCGCGGCACGCCGGCGCGGAAGTCAGCCAGCGCAGGGCCCAACGGGTCTGAACCAGCCCGGCCCTGGCCGGTGTGCTGCACAGCGGGCTACGGGTGAGCAGGTCCGGCGTCACCCGCTGGTCCTGGCATCTCCCGCGTCAGCCGGCCTGCGCCAGCACCAGCGGAATCACGGTCCGGCGTCAGCCGGCCTGCGCCAGCACCAGGGGAAGGACAGCTCCCGCACCTGCCTGGCGAAGCGCCCGGCCGGCAACTGTGAGCGTCCACCTGCTGTCCACGATGTCGTCTATCAGCATTACGCTGCCGCCCTGCAGGGAGCCCAGCGCCGCCTCAAGTTCCGGCCCCACCACCAGGCGGTCCCACACCCCAGCCAGGCGGTAGGCACTGTTGCCGCCGCTGCTTCCGGTGGGACCCCCGTGGGCCAGCTGCAGCTCTCCCAGGTACGGGATGCGCCCGATCTCGGAAATGCCCCTGGCAAGGGAGCCCACCAACTCAGGCTTGCCTCGCGAGGGGACGCTGACAATGGCTGCAGGCCGTCCCGCCCCGCTCCAGCCGGGATTGCGTGAGTCTCCGGCGCCCCACTCGCGCAGAACCTGGACGCAGGCTTGCAGCATGCCCGGATCGACCGGCCGGTCTGCGGCGCCGGCCGCGAACAGCTCGCGCAGTGCACCGCCCCAGCCAAGATCGGTCAGCCTTGCCAGGACGCGCCCCTCTGCGAGCCCCTCACCGGGTTTGAGCTTTCCCTTCACCGGAACTCCGAGGCGGTCCATTCCGCTGGGCCACTGCAGCCGCGCCTCCAGCACGCCGCCCGCCCTGCTGAGGGTCTGGCTGGCCGCGGCCGTGGCCTGCTCCGCGATGTCTGCCCGGAACCACTGACCGGCGCAGTTGTCGCACCGGCCACAGGCGTGGGCGGTCTCGTCGTCCAGGACTGAGGTGATGTACTCCATCCGGCAACCGGCCGTGTCCTGGTAAATCACCATGGAGTCCTGCTCGTCCACGCGGGCTTCAGAAATGCGCTGGTACCGCTCGGCGTCGTATATCCAGGGCTGGCCGGTGGACCGCCATCCGCCACCTACGCGTTCCACTGCCCCGTCCACCGACAGGACCTTGAGCAGCAGTTCCAGCGGGGTTCGGCGAAGGTCTACCCGTGCTTCCAGGGCAACTGTGGAAAGTGCGGTGCCCGCCTCTGCCAGGGCGGTAAGGACGGCCGCTGCCTTCTCCTCAGAAGGCATGGAGGCGGTGGCGAAGTACTGCCAGATGTCGCGGTCCTCGGCACCGGGAAGCAGCAGGACGTCGGCGTTGGCCGCCCCTCGGCCCGCACGCCCCACCTGCTGGTAGTACGCAACGGGGGAAGAGGGCGCGCCGAGGTGGACCACGAAGCCCAGATCGGGTTTGTCGAAGCCCATGCCCAGGGCTGAGGTGGCCACCAGGGCCTTGACCTGGTTGTCCTTCAGGAGCTGCTCTGCCCGCTCCCTGTCGGCGGGGTCGGTGCGGCCCGTATAGGCAAGCACTTCGTGGCCGGCCTCGGCCAGCAGCCGGGCCGTGTCCTCCGCAGCGGACACCGTCAGGGTATAGATGATTCCACTGCCCGGCAGGTCCGCCAGATGCGTCAGCAGCCAGCCAAGGCGCTGTTTGGCGTCGGGGAGGGACAGGACGCCCAGCCGCAGGGAGTCCCGGCCAAGCGCACCGCGGATTGTCAGGACGCCGGCCCCAAGCTGCTCCTCGATGTCGTGCACCACCCGCGAGTTGGCCGTGGCGGTGGTGGCGAGCACCGGGACCGTATCCGGCAACTGGGTAATCAGGTCCGCGATCCGGCGGTAGTCGGGGCGGAAATCGTGGCCCCAGTCGGAAATGCAGTGGGCCTCGTCAATCACCAGCAGGCCGGTCCGGCGGATCAGTTCCGGCAGCTGGTTTTCGCGGAAGGAGGGGTTGGTCAGCCTTTCCGGCGACACCAGCAGGACGTCCACCTGGTCAGCGGCGAGCTGTTCGCGGACAGTGTCCCATTCCAGCTGGTTGGCGGAGTTGATGGCCACTGCGCGCACCCCGGCGCGGGCGGCGGCAGCCACCTGGTCCCGCATCAGGGCCAGGAGGGGCGAAACGATGAGGGTGGGCCCGGCGCCCCTGCGCCGCAACAGCAGGGAAGCCACGAAGTAGACTGCCGATTTTCCCCAGCCGGTGCGCTGGACAACCAGGGCCCTCCGGCCGCCGTCGACCAACGCCTCGATTGCTTCGAACTGGCCCTCGTGGAAGCCTGCCGTCGGGTTGCCGACCAGCTCGCGGAGAACCTCGAGGGCCTGTGCATGCGTTGCTGTCGAGGGAGGGCCGTCGGTGGTTGCAGGTTCAGAAAGCCCGGTTTCAGAAAATGCTGGTTCGGAGAGTGCGGTTTCGGCTAAAGCTGGTTCAGGAAATCTGGCGTGCTGGTTATCGACCATTGATTCAGTATCCCAGCCACGTCCGACACCCAGGAGCACGGCCGCTGCCATGTGGATTTCGGACGCCAAGGGGGCCGAAGGCCATTACTCCAGATGTGCTTATCCACAAACATAGCCCTCCCTCAATTGCCGAGATCCGGCTGCACCGTAAGATAAAGCCCGTGACTAGCGAACAGACAACGGCTTTTGACCTTTCGGCATCCTTCAAGGCGTACGACGTCCGGGGCATCGTAGGCGAGTCCATCACCGCCGAAATCGTCGAAGCCGTGGGGGCCGCTTTCGTGGACGTCCTCAAACTCGAAGGCCAGACCATCCTGGTGGGCGGCGACATGCGCCCGTCCTCCCCGGACTTCAGCAAGGCTTTCGCCAACGGCGCGGCCACCCGTGGCGCCAACGTTGAGCTGCTGGACCTGATCTCCACAGATGAGCTCTACTTTGCCTGCGGTTACCTGAACCGTGCCGGCGCCACCTTCACCGCAAGCCACAACCCCGCTGGCTACAACGGCATCAAGATGTCCAAGGCCGGCGCGGTGCCTATCTCCTCCGAGTCCGGGCTCAAGGACATCCAGGCGCTGGCCGAGCAGTACCTCAATGCAGGGTCCATGCCCGCTGCCGAAAAACGCGGGCAGATCGGCGTCCGGGACGTGCTCAAGGACTACTCCGAGTACCTCCGCAAACTGGTGGACCTTTCCGGCTCGCGGCCGCTGAAGGTCGTCGTGGACGCAGGCAACGGCATGGCCGGCCTCACCACCCCCGCCGTGCTCGGCGACACCTTGCTCCCCAAGCTTCCCCTTGACATCATTCCCCTGTTCTTCGAGCTGGACGGATCCTTCCCCAACCACCCCGCCAACCCGCTGGAGCCGGAAAACCTCCGCGACCTGCAGGCGGCAGTGGTGGAGCACGGCGCAGACATCGGCCTCGCCTTCGACGGCGACGCCGACCGCTGCTTCGTGGTGGACGAAAAGGGCAACCCTGTGTCGCCGTCGGCCATCACCGGAATGGTGGCGCGCCGCGAAATCGCCCGTGCGAAGGCACAGGGCGAAGCGACACCCACGATCATCCACAACCTGCTCACCTCACGCGCCGTAGCAGAGCTCGTAGAGCACGACGGCGGCCGCGCCGTCCGCACCCGCGTGGGCCATTCCTTCATCAAGGCCGTCATGGCAGAGGAAGGCGCGGTCTTCGGCGGCGAACACTCGGCCCACTTCTACTTCCGCGACTTCTGGAACGCTGACACGGGCATGCTGGCGGCCATGCACGTCCTGGCAGCCCTGGGCGAACAGGACGGCCCCCTGTCCGAACTGGGCCGGGAATACGAGCCCTACGTCAGCTCCGGTGAAATCAACTCCGAAGTGGAGGACAAGCCCGCTGCCGTAGAGCGCGTCCGCGCAGATTTCGCCGGCGAGGACGTCACCATCGACAGCCTGGACGGCAGCACGTTCACGGCCAACGACGGCAGCTACTGGTTCAACCTGCGGCCGTCCAACACCGAGCCCTTCCTCCGGCTCAACGCGGAAGCCACGGACCAGGCCACCATGGAACGCATCCGCGACCGGGTCCTGGCGATTGTCCGGGCGTAGGGCCGCATGACGGAAAGCACGGGGCCCGCAACTCAGGAACAGGGTTCCGGCCACCAGGACTCCTGGCGGGACTCAGTACCCGAGGGCACGGCCACGGACCTGGAGAACCTCCTGGGGACGGGCGTCAGCGCCGCCCAGGAACAACTCCAGCGCAACGGCGGCTTCCTCCCCTTCGCGCTGACCGTACAGAACGACGGCGAGGTGCGGCTGGTGGCGGTCTCCCCGGCAGATGCCGGCGAAGGTTCGGACGGGGATTTCGACGCCGAGGCCATGATCGGCGACCTCACCGCCCTGCTGCAGCAGAACCGCGAAGACTTCCGGGCTGCCGCCATCGTGTGCGACATCCTGCTGGTTGAGGAGGACTCCGACGCCATCCACGTGGCAGCTGAGCACCGCGACGGATCTGTTTTCGCAGCCGTGTTGCCCTACGCGGCCAACGCCGGGACGCAGACGTGGGAATTCGGCGAACTGGCCGCCGATGCCAGCGAGCCAGCCATCTGGGTGGACTAGACCGGCGACACCCTCATGAAGATTAACGCCTTCGCCGACGTGAGCCTCCGGGCCTTGATGGTGCTTGCGGCGGCTCCAAGTGGTGCGTTGCTGACAACACAAAACATTGCCGACTCGGTGGGTACCCCCTACAACCACGTCAGCAAAGCGATGACGAAGCTCCGCAGCCTGGGACTGATCGAGGTGGTCCGCGGCCGGACAGGCGGCTCCCGGCTCAGCCACGCCGGCCGCGTTGCCACCGTTGGGCAGGTCCTGCGCCAGCTCGACACCCGGACCGACGCAGCGGAATGCGTTGCCCCCGGCGGCAACTGCCCGCTGATCAACGAATGCAAGCTCCGCGCCGCGCTGGCACGGGCCCGCGAAGCCTTTTACCGGGAACTCGATTCCGTGGTGATAGCGGACCTCCCGGGTTCCCGCCAGATGGCCCCGGTGTTTGACATGATCGGACTGCGCCCGGGGCTCTGAAACCCGCTGCATCTGCACGAGCTGCCCTGCGGCACCCCTTCCGAAGACTCTGTTACCACCCGATTTGCGTCAAATTTCTACAAGCTGTAGAACTTGGGTAAGAAAACTTGCATTTCGAATGCAGGTATTCGCGAAGGCCGGACGAAGGCCCCGGTCACTACCCTCAGGAGTTCCCATGCTCTCGGAAAAATCCCGCCCCGTCATTGAAGCAACCCTGCCCCTGGTGGGTTCACGGATCGGCGCCATCACGCCCAAGTTCTACGCCCGCCTCTTCGCCGCCCACCCCGAACTCCTGGACGGCCTCTTCAGCCGCTCCAACCAGCGCTCCGGCAACCAGCAGCAGGCGCTGGCGGGCAGCATCGCCGCCTTCGCCACCCACCTTGTGAACAACCCGGGCACCCTTCCCGAGACCGTCCTGTCCCGCATCGCCCACCGGCACGCCTCCCTGGGAATCACTGAGCCGCAGTACCAGGTGGTCTACGAGCACCTGTTCGCTGCCATCGCCGATGACCTGGCCGAGGTCATCACACCGGAGATCGCCGAGGCCTGGACCGAGGTGTACTGGCTGATGGCCGACGCCCTGATCAAGCTCGAGAAGGGCCTCTACGCCGCGCAGTCCAATGACAGGATGTGGATGCCGTGGCGGGTGGCAGCCAAGGCCCCCGCCGGTGCGGGCTCCATGACCTTCACCCTCGAGCCGGCGGATGACACGCCCGTCACCGACGCGCTGCCCGGCCAGTACATCAGCGTCAAGGTAACCCTGCCGGACGGCCTCCGCCAGGTCCGCCAGTACTCCCTGTCCGGCGAGGCCGGCACCAGCCGCAGCTTCACCACCAAACTCGACGACGGCGGCGAGGTCTCCCCCGTGCTCCACAACAGCGTGCAGGTGGGCGACGTCCTGGAGATCTCCAACCCCTACGGTGAGATCACCCTCAAGGACGGCGACGGCCCGGTGGTCCTGGCGTCGGCAGGGATTGGCTGCACCCCTACCGCCTCCATCCTTCGTTCACTCGCGGAGGCCGGATCCGAGCGGCAGGTGCTGGTGCTCCACGCGGAAAGCACCCTGGACAGCTGGGCACTGCGCAGCCAGATGACGGACGACGTCGAACGCCTCGATGGTGCCGAGCTGCAGCTGTGGCTCGAGCAGCCGGTGGCGGGCGCAAGGGAAGGATTCATGTCCCTGCGCGAGGTGGACCTTCCCGCCGACGCGTCACTGTACCTGTGCGGCCCGCTGCCGTTCATGAAGAACATCCGCAACGAGGCCATCAACGCGGGCATCCCGGCCACGCGGATCCACTACGAGGTCTTTGGCCCGGACATCTGGCTGGCCAGCTGATCCATTGCTCCGTCCTTGTCGTTTTGAAGGTAGAAAACGACCAGTACGTGGGCCCACGCCTGGGCCCACGCTACCGAGGGGCCCCAATCGAGCTTGCGAGACTGGGGAGGTAGCGGGGAGGGTTCCCTGGCCGAGCTTGCGAGGTTAGGGTGCCGGTGGGGAGCACTCGATGGGGAAACGACGGCGGCGCCGCACCTTTTCTCGAAAGGTGCGGCGCCGCCGTCGTACTGCTTGTCCCCCGGGGATCAGCTGTGGTCAGCCATCCGCTCCTTGAGGGCGTCAAGCTCGGAGCGCAGGGCCTCCGGGAGTGAATCGCCGAACTTTGCGTACCATTCCTCGATGGAGGCCAGCTCGGCATCCCATTCCTCGCGGTCGACGCGGACGGCGTCTTCCACGTGGGCGTGGGTGAGGTCCAGGCCGGTGAGGTCCAGCGAGTGTCCCGCCGGCACGAAGCCGATGGGGGTCTCGATGGCGTCAGCCTTGCCCTCGATGCGCTCGATGGCCCACTTCAGGACGCGTGCATTGTCGCCGAAGCCCGGCCAGGCGAAGCCGCCGTCGGCCGTGCGGCGGAACCAGTTCACCAGGAAGATGTGCGGCAGCCGCTCCGGTTTGGCCTTGCCCGAAACGCTGATCCAGTGCTTCAGGTAGTCACCCGCGTCGTAGCCGATGAACGGCAGCATGGCCATGGGGTCGCGCCGGAGCACGCCAACCTGACCTGCAGCGGCAGCCGTGGTCTCCGAGGAGAGCGTGGAACCCATGAAGATGCCGTTGGTCCAGCTGCGGGCCTGGGTTACCAGCGGAACCGTGGTCTTGCGGCGGCCGCCGAAGAGGATGGCGGAGAGCTCCACACCCTCGGGGCTGTAGTATTCCTCGGCCAGCATATCGATCTGCGAGATCGGGGTGCAGAACCGGGAGTTCGGGTGGGCTGCCGGCTTGTCGGAGTCGGGCGTCCAGGAGTTGCCCTGCCAGTCGGTCAGGTGCGCGGGCACCTCGTCCGTCATGCCCTCCCACCACACGCCGCCGTCGTCGGTCAGTGCCACGTTGGTGAAGATGCTGTGGCCCTTGGCGATGGCACGCATGGCGTTCGGGTTGGTGCCCCAGCCGGTGCCGGGGGCCACGCCGAACAGGCCGGCCTCCGGGTTGGTGGCACGCAGTTCGCCTTCCTTGCCGATCCGCATCCAGGTGATGTCGTCACCGAGGGTCTCGACCTCCCAGCCCTTAATGGTGGGATCCAGCAGGGCCAGGTTGGTCTTGCCGCAGGCTGACGGGAAGGCAGCGGAGATGTAGTACTTCTTCTTCTCCGGCGAGGTCAGCTTGAGGATGAGCATGTGCTCGGCCAGCCAGCCTTCGTCGCGGGCCATGACCGAGGCGATGCGCAGGGCGTAGCACTTCTTGCCCAGCAGGGCGTTGCCGCCGTAACCGGAGCCGAAGGACCAGATGGAGCGCTCCTCGGGGAAATGGACAATCCACTTGTCCGGGTTGCACGGCCACGAAACATCCGCCTGGCCGGCTTCGAGCGGCGCACCCAAAGAGTGCAGCGCGGGGACGAAGAACGCGTTGGTCTCGGTCATCTTGTCCAGCACGGCGGTGCCGATGTTGGCCATGATCCGCATGGAGGCCACAACGTAGGCGC
The DNA here is from genome assembly GCF_014644515.1 of Pseudarthrobacter scleromae. Classification (NCBI taxonomy): domain Bacteria; kingdom Bacillati; phylum Actinomycetota; class Actinomycetes; order Micrococcales; family Micrococcaceae; genus Pseudarthrobacter; species Pseudarthrobacter scleromae. The sequence continues at coordinate 61,074 of NZ_BMKV01000010.1, forward strand.
TGTCCGTGATCTCCACGCCGTACTTGGGATCCTCTGCGTCCAGGTGGCCCATGACGAACGGGATGACGTACATGGTGCGGCCGCGCATGGACCCGGAGAACAGGCCGCGCAGCTTTTCCTTCATTTCGGCGGGCGCCATCCAGTTGTTGGTGAACCCGGCGTCGCGCTTGTTCTCCGAGCAGATAAAGGTCTGCTCTTCAACGCGGGCCACATCGGCGGGATCGGAGAAGGCCGCAAAAGAGTTGGGGAACAGTTCGGGGTTCAGCCGGGTCAGTGTCCCTGCTGCCACGAGCTCGTCAGTCAGCCGGGTGTTTTCCTCTTCGGACCCGTCCACCCAGTAGATGCGGTCCGGCTGCGTTAGCTCTGCAACCTCTTCGACCCACGCCAGCAGGCCGGCGTGTGTGGTGGGTGCTTTCTCAAGCAACGGCTTCTGCGCCAGATCGCCCATTTCGGTTCCCTTTCTTGGGGTACATCGGTGTGAGCTAAATGCTATGGTCCGGACCACTGCCGTTTTAGGGACGTAGGCTGATCTTTTGAGGCCACAAAAATGGAATTCCGCGGGAAATCAAGGAATTTCGATGTCAAGATTTGAATTTAAGTGACGAAGGTCACCTATACCGGTCTAGTTGCGGAGATTACATGCCTCCCGATTTGTCATGGCAGCCACCCCTCGCGTAAAGTAATTCGAGGTTCAGGGAGAGCGGTTCTTCTCCAGGACCACGAGATGCGCCCATAGCTCAGCTGGATAGAGCGTCTGTCTACGGAACAGAAGGTCAGGGGTTCGAATCCCTTTGGGCGCACCAATCAGGTCCGCTCCGGTTCGCCGGGGCGGACCTTTTGCGCTAAGCAGCGCTGCGAACGTCAAGCAGCGCAACTTACGGTGGGCGGCGCGACGTACGTTGGGCAGTGCGACGGGCGGGCAGCCCGGATATCCGGCGTTTCTTACACGGCGGACACGGAACACCCCGCCGCCCCCGGGCGTAGGCTTTCCCCATGATGCCCGAGCCTGTTGAGCAGGAATTTGACGTTGTTGTTATCGGCGCCGGCGCCGTGGGAGAAAACGTTGCGGACCGCGTGGCGCAAGGCGGCCTCTCGGTGGTGCTGGTGGAAGCGGAACTGGTGGGCGGAGAGTGCTCCTACTGGGCGTGCATGCCGTCCAAGGCGCTGCTTCGGCCCGGGACTGCACTGCATGCGGCCCAGACAACGCCGGGCGCCAAGGAAGCTGTCACGCGGACGCTTGACGCTGCAGCCGTCCTCAAGCGCAGGGACTACTTCACGTCAAACTGGCAGGATGACAGCCAGGTCGCCTGGGTCAAGGATTCCGGGATCGACCTCATCAGGGGCCACGCCTGGCTCCCCGCCCCTCAGAGCGTCCAGGTCGCGGGCCTGGACGGAACCTCGCACCGGCTGCGCGCCCGCCACGCAGTGGTGCTGGCCACCGGCTCCATGCCCAATACTCCTCCCGTTGAGGGGCTCGAGGACGTGCAGGTCTGGGGAACGCGGGAGGCTACGTCCGCAAGCGAGGTACCCGAGCGGCTGGCGGTCCTGGGCGGCGGTGTAGCCGGGACCGAGCTTGCCCAGGCATTCGCCCGCCTCGGATCTGCGGTGACGCTCGTTACGCGCAGCAGGCTGCTGGGCAAGTACCCGGAGGAGGCCGCCAGCCTTGTGGCCGCGGGCCTCCGCGCGGATGGTGTGGAACTCCACCTTCACACCGAGACCCAAAGCATCAGCACCAACGACGACGGCACGTTCAGCCTGCGGCTGGGCGACGGGACCACCGTCACGGCGGACAAGGTTCTCGTATCCACTGGCCGGCACCCCGCGCTGGAGGGCCTGGGCCTGGAGAGTATCGGCGTCGAACCGGATGACAGCGGCCGGCTGGCCATCAGCACGGACAATTCCGGCCTGGTGCAGGGCGTACCCGGCGACGGGCCCTGGCTGTATGCGGTGGGTGACGCCGCCGGCAAGAACCTTCTGACGCACCAGGGAAAGTACGAGGCACGGGCCACGGGCGACGCCATCGCAGCCCGCGCCAAGGGTGAACTGAACGGCGCACCGGAGGACTGGAGCCGGTACTCCCAGACAGCCAACCAGCACGCGGTACCGAATGTAGTGTTCACCGATCCTGAACTGGCTACTGTGGGCCGCACGGTGGAGGCCGCCCGCCAGGACGGCTTCAACGCCTCCTCAGTGGAGCTTCCCATCCAGGTGGCGGGGTCCTCACTGCATTCGGAGAACTACGAGGGCTGGGCCCAACTGGTTGTTGACGAGGACCGGCAGGTGCTCCTGGGGGCTACGTTCGCCGGGCCGGATGTGTCCGAGCTCCTGCACGCCGCAACCATCGCTGTGGTGGGCGAGGTGCCATTGAACCGCCTATGGCATGCGGTGCCCTCCTACCCGACCATCAGTGAGGTGTGGCTGCGCCTTCTTGAGAAGTACGGTCTCTGAAGGACGGCCCGCTGGGCCTCTATTTGAACTGACCGGTCAGTTTAGTTAGGCTGGGAGCAGATGCATTCCGCGAAAGGCCAATCTTGCTCTCAGCACAACGGCTCTCTGCCCATGGCCGCAGGGATCCCCTCCTGCCGGCAACTTCGCTCCACGTCCGGCGCGGCGAACTCCTGCTGGTGACCGGCGGGCGGCAGGACCACCGGACGGCGCTCGCCCTGCTCCTCAGCGGGAGAATGAAGCCGTCCGAGGGGTTCATCAGCTGGGACGGCAGCGAGCGGCTGAAAGCGCGCCGGCTGGCGAGCGCCCTGGTGGACTCCCCCGGCGTCAACGAGCCCGAACAGCACCTCAGCGTGCGCGACCTGGTTACCGAGGACCTGGCCCTGATCCCGCGCCGCTACCGGGGCGCCCTGGTGAGCGGCCCCTGGCTGAAGGTGAACAGTTTCGAGGACATCGCGGACCTGTGGACGGAACAACTGGACCCTGACAGGCGGATGGAACTCCTGACTGCGCTGGCCTTGGCGAACCCGCACACGGACCTGCTGGTGGTCGACTCCCCTGACCGGCACACCGCCGACGCCGCTAAATGGCTGCCGAGGCTGCAGCGCCTGGCGTCCGACGCCGGACGGCCGCTGGCCGTCGTCGCCACCGTTGCCGCCCTCCCGCCCTCGTGGGACGGACCCGCCGCCGCTATTGGCAACGCGGTCCCCCTTGAATCCCCCACGCGTGAAGCCCCCACGCGTGGGGATGGCGGGGACCAGGATGCCGCCAAGACTACTGAACTCGAAACCGAGGTTGCCACGTGACGGTACTGCGGCTGGCCCGCTCCGAACTTAAGCGCATGACCGCCGGGCTGATGCCCAAACTCACCATCCTTGCGCTGACCATGGTCCCGCTGCTCTACGGGGCGGTGTACCTGTACGCAAACTGGGACCCGTACGGCAACCTGGACAACCTCGATGCGGCCCTGGTGGTGGAGGACGCGGGTGCCACAACCAGCGACGGCACACGCCTTGAAGCCGGGGCAAAGGTGGCCGAGAGCCTGGCGGACGGCAATGTTTTCCACTGGGTCCCGGTGGCTACCACGCAGGAGGCGGACCAGGGGGTCAGCAGCGGGGACTACGCCTTCGCCCTGAAAATACCCCAGGACTTTTCGGCGAACCTGGTATCCCCTGGCAGCTTTGATTCCGCCAGCCAGGCCATGCTCAACGTCACCACCAACGATGCCAACAACTACCTGCTGAGCACCATCGTGGATAAGCTCACCACCGCAGTGCACAGCACGGTGGCCACCGAGGTGGGCGAGGAAACCGCAAACCAGCTGCTGACGGGTTTCGGGACCATCCACTCGCAGATGGTCAAGGCAGCGGACGGCACCAGCCACCTGGCCGACGGCGTTGCTGAGCTACGCGACGGGGCTGCCACCCTCCACGACGGCACCTCAGCCCTGAGCAGCGGAGCCGGGGAGCTGTACGCGGGCCAGGTTAAACTCCGGGATGGAGCGAGCCAGCTGACCGACGGCGCGGGCCAGCTCAGCAGCGGCCTGTCCACGCTTAAGGACAAGACGGCCACGCTGCCCACGGACTCCCGGACGCTCGCTGCGGGGGCTGCACAGGTGGCTGCCGGAAACGCGCAGCTGAACACCAAAGTGCAGGATGTCGCAGCCCAGCTGGATGCCGCTGACCAGGGGCTCCTGGAACGGGTGGTGGGATCGAACAGCAGGCTCGTCGCAGAAGGCGTCCTGACCCAGGAGCAGGCGGACAGGATCGTGGCGGATCTTGACGCCGCGGCCGGTTCGAGTCCGGTGGCAGCCGCCAGGACGAAGATCCAGGCAGATGCGGCACAGATCCAGCAGCTGGCCTCCGGCGCCGAAGCCGTGAGTACCGGCGCTGCCCAGCTTGCTGCGGGCACGCCCGCCCTGAGGGACGCCGTTTCCCAGGCTTCCTCCGGTGCCGACCAGCTCCACACCGGGGCGGCCGCGCTGGCCACCGGCCAGCAGGCGGCCCTCGACGGCGCAGGCCGGCTGGCCGAGGGAGCCCGCAAGGTGGACGACGGTGCGGCCCGGCTGGCGGACGGCACCGTCACGGCGGCGGACGGTTCGCGGACCCTGGCGGATGAGATCGGCAAGGGCGCCGGGCAGGTGCCCAACCCGGATGATGCCCAGAAGAGCAACCTGTCCCGCGTCATGGCCGACCCCGTTGCGGTCAGCAACGTCTCGCAGGCCAAGGCAGAGTCCTACGGTGCCGGGCTGGCGCCGTTCTTCCTCACCCTCGCCTTGTGGATCGGCATCTTCATGCTGGTCCAGGCCATGCGTCCCATTACCCAGCGGGCGTTGGCCTCCAATGCCCCGTCCTGGAAGATCGCCGTTGGCGGCTGGCTGCCGTTCCTGGCGGTTTCGGTGGTGCAGGCAAGCCTCCTCACCCTCGTGGTAAACCTCGCCCTGGGACTCGATCCCGCGCATCCTGTGCTGATGTGGCTGTTCATGCTTGCGGCGGCCATGGCGTTCAGTGCGATCATCCAGGGCGTTGTTGCGCTGCTTGGGTCGCCAGGCAAACTCGTGGTGCTCATTCTGCTGGTCCTGCAACTGGTGTCCTCGGGCGGCACGTTCCCCTGGCAGACCACGCCGCAGCCGCTCCACGCAGTGCATGAAATCCTCCCCATGGGCTACGTGGTGACCGGCATGAGACACCTCATTTATGGTGCTGACCTGTCCATGATCGCCCCCACCGTTTTGGGCCTGGCGGGCTACACCGCCCTGGGCGTGGCCATGTCCACGCTGGCCGTGCGCAGGAACAAGTACTGGACACTGAAGACGCTGAAGCCCGAGATCGCGGTATGAACACCGGATCGCCGGGACCAGTGAAGACCCTTCGACCCGCCAGGACCACCGCCACCCGACAGAAACTCTTCGACGCCTCCATGGAGCTCATCGGCGAGCGGGGCGCAGCGGGGGTCACCGTTGATGAGATCGCAGCTGCCGCGGGCGTCTCCAAGGGGACCGTCTACTACAACTTCGGCAGCAAATCGGAGCTCATTGCGCAGCTGCTCCGCCACGGAGTGGACATCCTGAAGGCACGCCTCCAGGATGCACCGGGCCAGGAGGCCGCGGCCCAGGGGGCAGCCACCGCCGTGTCCGGGGACCCCCTGCTCGCGATGGAGGCAATGATCGGACAGGCCCTGGACTTCATGTCCGAATACCCGTCCTTCGCCCGGCTCTGGGTCAGCGAGAACTGGCGTACGCCCAGTGAGTGGCAGGGCACGTTCGCTGTCCTGCGGGGCGAGCTGCTGGCAGTGATTGGGGAGGCAGTGGAAAGGGTGGCTCAGGCCTACCCCGTGGACAGCACCGTTTCGCGGGGCAGCCTCGAGACCGCAATCTTCGGTGCCTGCTTTGTCGTGGGTCTCGACCGCCAGACGTACCACCCTGAGCGCACCCGTGACCAAAGCGTTGCGGCAATCATGGCCATCATGCGCGGCTACGTGCTGCAGCAACCCGGTCCTCGGGGATGATGGAGCGTATGGGGAAAAGCGGAAAGTTCGCGGTCATTGCGGGCATTGTTGCGGCCGGCCTGCTGGTGCTGACCGGAATGACGCTCGCCGAGCCGGTGTTCGTGGCGTTCCTCGGTGTCCTGGCGCTGGCGTGCCTGGCGTGCATTATCGAAATCCTGAACCGGGGACGCCGCTTTGCCCTGCTGGCTGCGGGCGCCGGAACCAGCTTTACAGTGGCTTTCTCCCTCGCGTTTGTCAGCACGTGGGAGCTGGCCTTTGCCGGCGAGCCCTCGGTCTTCGGCACACCGCTCCCCACCGGCGACCCGGACAACTACTTCTTCGGCGCTGCCGCTGCAGCCCTGGCAACACTCTGTGTCCTGTTCCTCGGTGCGGCCTGGCCGCGGGGGCGCCGGCTGCGCACAGCGGCCAGCAAAAGCAGGCAAGGGCAGGGCAGGCCACGAAGGGGCGCAGCGGGGAACAGACGCACGACGACGGCGGCCCGCCCGGCTGCCAAGGGTCCGGCCCAGCGCAGGCCGGCAGCGCGCGCAGGCGGTGGAGGCACAGGCATCCAGGGCGAAGGGGGCCTCCGCGCACCTGCGCGGGTGCCTTCCGTCCCTGCCAGGCGACCGTCGTCGTCGGCCTCTCCAGCCAGGAATCCGTCGTCGGCAACGGGCGCGAAGCCCGCGCCCCGGCGCTGACCCCAGGCGGCAGGGTCGCCGCAGTTGGTAGGCGAGTTAATGCGCGCGGGGGACCTTGAACCTGGTGATGCGCGCGTCCTGCCCGTCCAGCTCCGCCCATGACTTTTCAGTCTCAAGGACTGTGAGGGCGTTGGTGGGGTATCTGGTGGCGGCGTCCATGTAGGCGTCGTGGTCTGAGTCGCGCGAGGCCAGGTGCATGGCAAGGTCCTGCACCCCGGGCAGGTGTGAGATCAGCATCAGCGTGGTGACTGTATCCGGAACATGGTTGATGACCGTCAGCATCCGGAGCGCCGACGCAGCGTACAGCCCGTCCTCAAGCTTGGGCGTGGGCGCCTTGTCCCCCAGCTCTGAGCACACCCACGTGCAGGTCTGCCTGGTCCGCAGGGCACTGGAGCAGAGGATGAAGTCCGGCACGATGTTGTGCTTGAGCAGCCACCGGCCGGCAAGCGGAGCCTCGCGGTGGCCCCGTTCCTCCAGCGGACGCTCGTGGTCAGCCACCCCGCCCGGCCAGTCAGCCTTGGCATGCCGCATGATCACAAGCCGTCGAAGATGGTGCTCACTCATGGCCCCAGCCTAGCGAACATGCCAAGAGCCGCGGAGGCACATGCCCCTGCAGGGCGGCTGAGGTGAATGCTAGATCGAGTATTCCGGAGCGGCCCAGACAACAACTTCGGGGTGCTCGTAGAACCGGTACCCCTGGCCGCGGACTGTGCGCACGGTGTTGGCAAGGCGGCCCAGCTTGGAGCGGAGCCGGCGGATGTGGACGTCGATGGTGCGCTCGTTGGGCACCTCTTCGGCGTTGCGCCACAGCCCCTCAAGGAGTTCGTCGCGCCCTACGGTGCGGGTGCCGTTCTCCACGAGGTAGTTCAGGAGCTCGAACTCCTTGAACGTCAGGTTGAGCGACTCGCCATCCAGGTGGACTTCGCGGCGTGCCAGGTCGATCAGGACGCCGGACGGACGCGGCTCCTGTGCCTGCGACGGACGTGGGGCCTCGGTGCGCTGGCGGGCGTTGACGGTGGGGTCACCGAAGGTGGAACGGACGACGTCGAGCGCGGAACCCGGTGTGCCGGCCGGGGCAACGGCAACTGCTGCGTAGCTTTCGGCGCCGGACACGAGGGACTGGGCGTAGGCGCGGATCTCCTGGGCCAGCTTGGCGATGGAGGTTCCGGCCGCTGCCGCCGTTTCCTCGTCAATGCCCATGTAGAGGACAAAGCCGCGGGCAACGTTGTCGTTGGCTACGGGCCGGACAGTGTTTGGACCGGCCACCACGGGAGTGGGGACGGTCATGGGTGCCGCCTCTGCGGGCTGGACCGCACGGAGCTGCCCGTAGGAGCTGGGGTTGAAGCCCTGCGGCGCGTAGCCCTGGGAGGGGAAGCTGCTTCCAGATGATGATGGAGCCAGGGCGGGTCGCGGTCCAAACCCGGGGCGGAGGCCCGAGGGCTGGCCGGCCTTGGCGGCGTTACGGACAGAAATGTGGACGTATCCGGATGCAACTGACATGGAATGCTTACCTCAATGTGAATGGCCGTCATCGCGGCCCGAATGCTGGGAATCCCCGCAATGCGAACTGGGGAGGGGCGCCCGACGCTGGGCTGGGGGCGAATGCCTAAGAACTTCGGAGGGTGGGAAGGTCAGGCGTGCATTCGACAACAGCGCATGTCGGCAGCAGCGGATGTGCTGGGCCAATATTCTGCGGCTGCAGGTGCTGTTGAGTTCTTGTTCACATTGGAAGTGTGCAGCGTAACAATGGCAACTTGCAAGTAACAATGGACGCGATCGTCCGCATAATGAGACAGATTCCGCGATAGTGCTCCAAATCACAATTCTGGACGCTGTAAAAAATAACGGTTGTTATCCGGCATTCTGCCTTTTTATTGGTGCTGGACAGAATATTGTTCGATCGAAGTGGGGCCAGCGGTAGATTCGTTCACCAGAGCGTCTGATAGCGGAATCTCGCTCTTCGCCCTGGTGGCGTGTCCAGCCGCCCTTGTTTTTGGACAGAAAAAATTGGGCACTCAGCGGCTAGATTTCATTCGGGGATCTCAAAGTGCCGCCGTTTGCACGTCCATGACCGGGCGGCCGCGAGCGCTCAACCTGCACCCTTGGAACCCTCCGCCGGCCCAGCTCGCTAGGCTGGGATTCACAGCTTGCGCACAGGAACGGCATAGCCGGGCTTAAACCATTGATCGGAGAGTTGTTCCATGGCCACCTCCCACTCCATGACAAACAACCTCCCCACGCTCACTCATCCGGACGGCTCCCCCATCAGGGCACTGGTGGTGGATGACGAGCCGAGTCTTTCCGAGCTCATGAGCATGGGGCTGCGCATGGCAGGCTGGTCCGTGGCAGTTGCCGCCGACGGTCCCGGGGCAGTGAAAATGGCCAAGGACTTCCGCCCGGATGTGCTGGTCCTGGACGTCATGATCCCCGGTTTCGACGGCGTCGAGGTCCTGGGCAGGATCCGCGCCTTCGCGCCCGAGGTTCCCGCTTTGTTCCTCACTGCCAAGGATGCAGTCCAGGACCGGATCGTTGGCCTCGCGGCCGGCGGGGACGACTACGTCACCAAGCCGTTCAGCATGGAGGAGGTCCTGCTCCGCCTGCACCGCCTGGTCCAGCGGTCGGGCGTGGCCGCGATGGACACCGCCGACCTGGTGGTGGGAGACCTGGTCCTCAACGTTGACACCCGTGAGGTGACCCGCGCCGGGGAAGAGCTCCAGCTGACGGCCACCCAGTTCGAGCTGCTCCGCTACCTCATGGAAAACCCCAAACGCGTCATCAGCAAAGCGCAGATCCTGGACCGGGTCTGGAACTACGACTTCGGCGGCCAGGCCAACATCGTGGAACTCTACATTTCCTACCTGCGCAAAAAGGTGGACGCCGTCCACCCGCCGATGATCCACACCGTGCGGGGCGCCGGGTACGTCATCAAGCCGGCGGAGTAGGAAAGCGATGGCGTCCGCGCACAATACGGAGCCGCAGCCCCGGAGCTGGCTGAAGCCCGGCACCTGGCACCTGCGGACCCGCATTGTCCTCCTGGCCATGACCCTGCTGATCGCCATTTGCGGGGCGGTTGGCGTGGCGAGCTATGCCTCGATGGACGCGTTCCTCACCCGGCAACTCGATGAGCAGCTAAGCCAGGCCGCAGCCCGTTCCAACGATCCCGGCCGCCCTCCCTCGGGCGGCTTTAACGGCCGGGATCCCCTGGACGCCCGCGGCCAGAGCGTCGGAACCCTTAACGCCCGGATCCTCAACGGCCAGGTCAACAGCGGCGGTTTCCTCACCTCGAATACGACGCGCTCCCCCTTGTCCACGGAGGACAAACAGGTCCTGCTGGCCCTGCCAGCCAACGTGCAGCCGGTGGACAGGACGCTGTCCACCGGCGACTACCGGCTGGTGGCCATCCAGACCAACTTTGGTGACGTCCTGGTGACAGGACTCCCCCTGGCCGCCAAGGAGAGTACGCTCGCGTCCCTGGTGTGGACGTTCGTTTTCGTCTCACTGGGCGGCCTTCTCCTGATCGGCCTGGTGGGAACCGTACTGATCCGCCGCACCATGAAGCCCCTTGAGCAGCTCTCGGAGGTTGCCACCCGCGTTTCAAAGCTGCCGCTGGATGCCGGCGAGGTGGCGCTTGCGGTGCGCGTGCCGCCGTCGAACTCCAATCCCGCAACGGAGGTGGGCAGCGTGGGCCACGCGCTGAACCTGATGCTGGACAATGTGACCAACGCGCTGCAGGCACGGCAGAAGAGCGAAACCAAGGTCCGGCAGTTCGTGGCGGACGCTTCCCATGAGCTCCGCACGCCGCTGACGGCCATCCGCGGCTATACGGAACTGATGCGGATGACGGAACACTTCACTCCTGACGGGGAGAAGTCGCTGGCCAGGGTGCAAAGCCAGTCCCAGCGGATGACTGCACTGGTGGAGGACCTGCTGCTGCTGGCGCGGCTGGATGAGGGCCAGCCTTTGAAGCTCAGCGAGGTGGACCTGAACCAGCTGGTGGTGGAAGGCGTCAGTGATGAAAAGGTCATGGCGCCCGGGCACACCTGGCGGCTGGAGCTCCCCGACGAGCCTGTTGTGGTGGAAGGGGACCCGTCCCAGCTGCGGCAGGTGCTGATGAACCTGCTGTCCAACGCGCGCAAGCACACGCCGCCGGGGACCACCGTGGTCACCGGGGTGGGGAAGACGCCGGAGGGTGCCGCGGTGGTAACGGTAACGGACGACGGCGGGGGCATTCCGCCGGAGTTCGTGGACCAGGTCTTCGCACGCTTCGCCCGCGCAGACGCAGCCCGGACAGGCAAGGCCAGCGGGCCTGGCGTATCCGGCACTGAAGGAACCAGCGGCCTGGGGCTGTCCATCGTGGAATCCATTGTTGAGGCCCACGGGGGCAAGGTCACGGTGACATCACAGCCCGGCCGCACCCAGTTCGCGCTTCAGCTCCCGCTTGCGCACGGAGAGACGCAAGACGGCGCGCCGTCAGCGTGATCCCTGTTACCAAAATGTGACTTAAGCGCTGCTCTCCTGTACCGTCGATTGGGTGCGGTTCCCGTTCGGGCCGCATATCCGGATGACGCCAAGCTCTGCCGCTTCCCGGATTCCGCTTGAGCATAGGCAGAGGCGGGGGACCCAACAGTCCCGGGCACTCAACTGCCCTTGGGGTTAAGCCAGCACGTGATCTTTCCGTGTGGCCGGATGCCCTCATCCGAACCCGACAGCTAACTCCGCAGGTGTGAGAGGCGATCCATCATGTCTAAGTTCCTTACTAAAGCACGCCCGAAACCAGGCTCTGAAGCCGGTGCCCCGCGCACGTCAGGCAAAACTCCGTCCTTCGGCCAGCGCGCTGCGATCCTCGCAGCGTCCGGCGCCCTTCTTGTAGGTGTTGGAGCCGCGGGCCAGGCTACCGACACCGCAGTGCAGGTGGCAGCCACGGAGACTCAGGCGGCTGAGGCACAGTCGAAGCTGAGCATCGAAAAGAGCGAAATCCAGGCGAACCCGGCCCCCGCTCCTGCGGCTGAGCCGATCAACGTGGTCCCGCAGGCAGCCGAACCGGCCCCTGCTCCCGCTCCCGAGCCTGCACCCGCGCCGGCCCCGGAGCCTGAACCCGCACCTGCGCCTGCCCCCGCTCCGGAGCCTGCACCCGTCGTCGCGGTCAACGACCCCGCAGGGGCACAGGCTTACGCCGCCGGCCAGCTGGCCTCCTACGGCTGGGCCGCGGACCAGATGCAGTGCCTGCAGACCCTGTGGACCAAGGAATCGGACTGGACCACCACGGCCACCAACCCGAGCAGCGGCGCCTATGGCATTGTGCAGTCCCTGCCTGCCGAAAAGATGGCCAGCGCGGGCGCCGACTACCGCACCAATTACCGTACGCAGATCAATTGGGGCCTGAACTACATCCAGGAGCGCTACCAGTCGCCGTGTGGAGCACTGAACTTCCACTACGCCAACAACTGGTACTAAACCGAAGCAGCTTTCCCCTCGCGGTCCAGCGCGTCCCGGCCCGGGATGTACTGGACCGCCCACCGGTTCCCGTCAGGATCGGCGAAGTACACAAAATGGCCCCAGTCCTGCACGTCCACATCGCTGACGTCCACCCCGTTGGCCTTCAGCTGCGCATGGGCGGCCTGGATGTCATTGACCACGAGCTGCAGGTTTGAGCCTGTGCCGGGCGGCGCATCCGTGAGCCCTTCCCCTATGCAGATGGAGCAGGCAGACCCTGGCGGGGTCAGCTGCACGAACCTGATGGAGTCGCTGGGCCGCGCGTCGAAATCGGCGTTGAAGCCCACCTTGTTGACGTAGAAGTCCTTGGCCCGGTCCACATCAGACACGGGCACAAAAACGAGTTCCAGTTTCCAGTCCATGCGCACAGGCTAAGCCTTGCGGCGGGAAGCGGGAAAGGCTTGAGTCCTAGCCTGCGATGCCGTACAGGCGGTCGCCTGCGTCTCCCAGGCCCGGAACGATGTAGGACTTCTCGTTGAGCTTCTCGTCGATGGATGCCAGGACGATGGTGACGTTTGCGCCGGAGAGTTCTTCCTCCAGCTTGGCCAGGCCCTCCGGCGCGGCGAGCAGGCAGATGCACGTGACGTCCGAGGCGCCACGCTTGAACAGGAACTTGATGGCTTCGCGCAGTGTTCCGCCGGTGGCAAGCATGGGATCCAGCACGAAGATCTGCCGGTCGGTGAGATCCTCGGGGAGTCGCTCGGCGTAGGTGATGATGTCCAGGGTTTCCTCGTCACGGGCCATGCCCAGGAAGCCCACTTCAGCGGTTGGGACCAGCTTGGTCATGCCCTCCAGCATGCCGAGGCCTGCACGAAGGATGGGGACCACCAGCGGGGTGGGCTTGGTGAACGCGGTGCCCACGGTCGTGCTGACAGGAGTTTCGATGGTGACGGGCTCGGTGCGGACTTCTCGCGTGGCCTCGTAGGCAAGGAGGGTCACCAGCTCCTCCGTCAGCTGCCGGAAAACCGGGGACGGAGTGTTCTTGTCCCGCAGGACGGTGAGCTTATGGGCGACCAGCGGGTGGTCCACAACGAGAGTGCGCATGGGTCAAAACTATCACCCGGCCGCCGGGCCGCTCCCCTGCCGCCCGCTGCCCGTTCCCGACTGGGAAGCGCCGTCGTCGACCCTCGGCGGGGCACCGCCGTCGTTCTCCTTCGGGGCGGTACCGGTGGTGCTTTCCTCGACTCCGGAGTGGTCCTCGCGCAGGACCGGATGTTCGAAGGTGGGCGCCGGGCCTGCGTGTTCACGCCGCCGCATCACATGGAACAGCCTGTGGGCCAGGATCACGATGCCCACCCACGCCAGCCCCAGGAACCAGCCCGCCATGACGTCCGTCATCCAGTGGTGTCCCAGGAAGACCCGGCTCAAACCCATGGCGACGATGAAGATCGTCCCCACCGTGATGGCCGCAATCCTGGCCCAGAGCACCTGGAACTGCAGGCACATGAGGTAGATCAGGACGCCTATCACCACGGTGGTGTTCAGGGTGTGGCCGCTGGGAAAGGACGGCGAGGTCTCGAAGGGCGGGACGGCCTCGGAGTGGTCCGGACGGGTCCTGCCGACAAGCCGCTTGCCCAGGGTGGTGGCCAGGGTGGAGACCAGGGCTGCCCCGCCCACCAGAACAATGGGCCGCCACGTCCTGCTCAGGAAGGTCAGCCAGGCGGTAAGGATGCTCGCCAGGATGGGCATGCCGATCCCGCCGCCGACGTTGGTGAAGCCCGTGGCGAAGGCGTCTACCTCGGGGTTCCGCAACGACTGCGAGTATTCCAGCGCAGGAATATCAAGGCTCGCCAGGCCTTCCTCGTCCACGACGTCCGAGTAGACCTCGGCGCCGAGGAGCGCCAGGGTAATCACCAGCGATCCGCCGATGATCATGGTCAGCCACAAGGCGGCGTACGGCTTGATCCACTTGTCCACACGGTCTCGGACTGTGCTCACTGTGCCTCCCGGCGGATGTGCGTCACGGGCTCTGGGTATCCTTCGAAACTATCATTGAGCCATGGTCTCCGCAGATAAGAAACACCACGCGTGGATGGGCCTCGCCCTCGCCGAGGCCCATCGCGCCCTCGACACCGAGGACGTGCCCATCGGGGCCGTGGTCATTGGGCCCGACGGCGCAGTGCTGGGTTCCGGGCGGAACCAGCGGGAAGAGCTTGGAGACCCCACCGCCCATGCCGAGGTAGTTGCCATCCGCGAGGCGGCGGAACGGCTGCGCCAGGTTTCCCTGCTCGACGGCGGCAGCGGAGACGGCTGGCGGCTCGCCGACTGCACACTGGTGGTCACCCTCGAACCCTGTGCCATGTGCGCCGGAGCGATTGTCCTGGCACGAATCCCCCGGGTGGTCTTCGGTGCCTGGGATGAGAAAGCAGGAGCTGCGGGGTCGGTGTTCGATGTGCTCCGCGAGAGGCGCCTGAACCACTGGGTTGAGGTGTATCCGGGCGTGCGCGAGGCCGAGTGCGCCGCCTTGCTGCGTGAGTTCTTCGCCGGGCACCGCTCGCGGCTCTGATTCACGCCCAGGCTGTCAGCGTCATCCCCTGATTGCGGCCAGCACGTGGGCCGCCGGCTGTTCCCAGCCCGGCAGGGCTCCTCTTGCTTCCAGCGCCCGTGCCCGCCAGGCATCCCGGGTCCCGGCATCTTCCAGCCAGTGCCGAAGTGCCTGGGCCAGCAGGGCAGGATTTGCAGGATCATCATCCGCCGGGAAGGCTACCTTCGCGCCCGGAAGCGCGCCGCCGTCGTCGTCCTTCCCCGCCGTTCCCAGGCGCAAGGCCTCGACGGCGCCTGTGCCATCGCGCACCACTACGGGGATGCCGCGGGCGAGTGATTCGGTGACCACCATGCCGAACGCCTCGGCACGGGACACCAGGAGGCTGAGGTCCGCCCCACGCCATTCGATTTCCAGTGCTTCACCGGCCAGCTCACCGGTGAACTGGATCCGCCCGTCCATTCCGTGCATTTCTACTGCGGCTTTAACCTTTTGTGCGTAATCCCCGTCTGCCTGGTCTGACCCGACAAACGACGCTGTCCACTCAAGGTCCTGAAGCAGTGCCAGCGCGGAGACCGTGAGCAGCTGGTCCTTATTGGGCAGGAGCGCAGCCACTATGACCATGTGGGGCGGCGCGGACCCCTCGGCCAACGGCGCAGGGTCGGTGCCTGGGAGTGCGACCTTGAGCCCATGGAGTCCGTGGCGTTCTTCCAGGACTTTCCTGGCCCAGGTGCTGGTGCACACCACGCCGGTGGCAGCCCGGAGGGACCGTGCTTCACGCTCGTGATGTTCCGGGGCAGGCATATGCACCAATACCCATGTCTTTCGTCCGGCCTTGGCCGCGAATTCGAGCTCATCCGGCGCGCCCATGGCAATGAGCCCGTCGACAAGGGTCACGGTACCCGGTTGTTCCGCGTCGCGTCCGGTTTCCCACGCCCCGAGGACGCTGCCCAGCCGGCGTCGGGCGTGGGCACTGGCGTAGGGCCAGGAGCCTTCCACGGGGAGCACCTCCACGTCCACTCCCAGGACCTTCAGCCCCTGCACCAGCCGCGCGTTGTAGATGTTTCCACCGGAATGATGGTGGATGTTGCCGGGAACCAGCAAGCGGATGCGGTCCATGGGATCAGGCGGCTGGAAGGTCCAGCGAGTAGGTGGCCCAGGCGTCCGGGTTCTCGCGCAGGGTGACGTCGATCCCGGCGAGCTGGCCGCCGTCGTCGTCATCCTTCAGCTTTTCCGCCACGGACGTGGCAACGTACTCCGCCAGCGCTTCCGTGGTGCTGAGCTTGCCCGCGAAATCGGGGTGCTCGTCCAGGTTCCGGTAGTTCAGGCCTGCCAGCACCTCCTCGATCATGCTCCCGGCCGCGCCGATGTCCAGCACGATCGCGTCGTCGTTGAGCGTCCGACGGCGGAAGCTCACCTCCGCAACAAACGTTGCCCCGTGCAGGGCCTGGGCCGGCCCAAAAACATTGCGCGGAAGGCTGTGGGCGATCATGAAGTGGCGCCGGACAGTCAGGCTGAACATGGTTTACCTCTGGTCTTCTCGGGCGGGGTTCTTGGCGTTTTCGGGGGTTTCGGGGGTTTTGTCGCCGGGGTACTCAATGACGTGGCACAAGGCGTCGAGGTTGCCGTCAGCGAGGTCCTGCACCACGCCCGGCAGTTCGGCGAACGGCGACGTGCCGGTGAGGAACACGTCGAAGACTGGATCCTTCAGCAGGGAGACGGCGAGGTTCAGGCGACCGGCGTTGGTCCTGCGGTGCCTGCGCGCCCGTGCCACCACTCCTACCTGGCTTGCCCTGATGGACAGGCGCCGGGCGTGGAAGTCCTCCCCCAGCGGCAGGGTGACCCCGCGGTTGGCGTACCAGGACATTTCGATGACGTCCGCTTCATCACCGGCAAGCTGCAGGCTCCGCTCCAATCCCTCCTGCGAGGCCGAGCAGTGAAATACGATGTCGCAGTCGGCGAGGGCGTCATCCGGATGGGCAAAGTCGACGCCAAGGATGTCCGCCAGTTTTTTCCGTCCCGGGTCGAGGTCCACGAGTTGCAGGCGTTCCAGGGGAAAGGTCCTCAGAAGGGTGGCCACCATGCCGCCCACAAGGCCTGCGCCCACCACCGCGACCCGGTCTCCCAGGCGCGGGCCGGCCTCCCACAGTGCGTTGACCGCAGTTTCCACCGTTCCGGTGAGCACTGCGCGGGAGGAGGGGACGTCGTCGGGGATTCTGGTGAGTGAACTGACGGCTGCCACGTAGCGGTCCTGATGGGGGTTGAGGCAGAAGACGCGCTGCCCCGGCCAACCTTGCGGCCCTTCCTCGACGACACCCACGGACAGGTATCCGAACTTCACCGGCCCCGGGAACTCACCCTCCTGGTGGGGAGCCCGCATCTCCTGGGCCACCCGGGGCGGGACTGCGCCGGCGTGGACCACCATCTCGGTGCCTTTGCTGATCCCGGAGTAGAGGGTACGCACCAGGGCTTCGCCTGGGCCGGGCGCGGGAAGGTCCTCAGTCCGGAGCTCGCCGTGTTCCTTGGCCGTTGTCCAGTAGGCGGTTGCGTGCGTGGGACTGGTTTGATGAGTCATCTTGCTGATGAATCTAGCCCTCCTGGCGTGTACCGCGAAAGTTGGATGGTCCCCTTGTGGGTGAAGGCCTGCGCAATTGCCGCCAGAACGGGAATTGTCTTGCCCTTCCGAAAGGGAACCGTACTGCCCGTTCGGAACAGAACCGTAGTGCTCTTCCGTGGCCGCCAGCAGATGGTCATCACCCCGCCGCGCCCTCCATCAGGGGGCGGCAGGAACTCCTTCGCCAGCCACCACCCACCAGGCCTCTTCGGACAGCGGGTCCTTCGGCTGCCGGTATCCGGGCAGGAACCAGTCAGCAAAGGTGTCCTCGGGAAACTCGTCGTGGGGAAACAGGCTCTCGAAGGCAAGATCGTCTGCAGAAGCCCTGACTTCGGAGAGGTAGCCCGGAAACTGGCGCCGCTGCGGGAGTTCATCAGGCGGAGGCACGGCCTCGGAAAGATCATCAGGGATCCTGAGCTCTGCCACGGAGGCCGACAGGGCAGACTCCGGCCAGTGGGGTGGTTCCCAGTCCTGGTGTTCGCTTTTGTAGTGGCGTCCGGTCGGCGAGATCCAGCCGGGTGGTTCGTCCTTGGTGGCTGGTGTCGGTTCCCAGCCGCTGGTGTGCCGCAGTCTGTGGTGTTTCGGGCAGGGCTGCCCCAGGTTGCTGATCCCGGTGGTCCCGCCGTGGTGCCAGGCGAGGATGTGGTCTGCCTCATTATCCAAAGACGGGTTGCTGCAGCCGGGGAACGGACACCGGCCGTCCCGCATCCGCAGCCAGCTCCGCATGGCTTTGGTGACCCGGTAGCTGCTCCTGCCGATCTCCAACGGCGCCCCGTCCCGCGGGTCGACCAGGACGCGGTGAAAGGAGTCTGCTCCGTGTGCAACCAGGTCCCGTGCCATGGACGGCGGAACGGGGCCGAACCCGTCCAGCACCGCCGGCTCCTCCGTCAGGCCCATCAGCGAGAACACCGGCACGGTGACCAGGACCTGGGCCCGGATCCCCGGGGAAAGCAGGCCAGCACCGGTTCCTGCGCCGGCTCCGTCGCTGTCGCTTGCTTCCTCGCCGTTACCTGCACTGTTGTCTGCATGGAAGGTTGCACTGGTTCCGCTGGTGAGGATGGCTTGGGCGAATTTGTCGGTCCGGAGTTGGGTGAGGGTGCGGGGTTCGTTGGGTCCTTGTGCGGCCCGCGCGAGAGCGTTTAGGCGGTTCCAGCCTGCCAGAGCCTGGTGCGCGGGCAAACAAGCGGAGAGCCATGCCATGCCGTCCTGGTCAGGCCGGTATTCGACCCGCCGGTCCGCCGCGGCCTTGATATGGCGCTTCTCCAGCGACTCGGGATGGTGGCGTTCCCGCCACGTCCGGGCCTTGGCCTTGAACCGGTAGGCCGGCATCTCCCCGATCGTCGCCGCACCGGCCGGCCGTGGCGTGTCCGGGTCCAGGAAAAACTTCTCCAAAGCGGCTGCTCCGGCCCGGTCAAGGCCCACGGTCTGGTTCACCATTTCCCGGGCGTGCTGCCAGGAGATAGAACCGCCCTGCAAAGCGGCGAGGGTTCGGGGCAGGATCGTGGTCAGGGCGTGGGACTCGGCCAACAGGGCGCCGGCGGCGCGGTCACCGATGGCCAGTGCACAGCCGACCTCGGCCACCAGGCTCCGGTCCTGGGCCGTTGCCTCCTGCGGGGAGGACGGCGGACCGTTCAGCACACTCGTGGCGGCAGCCAACACCTGAACCGCCTGCGCCTTCACCGCCGCCAGCTTCGCCTCCGACCGCGCCACCCCGGCAAGGACATCCAACGCCCCATCAGCAACCCGCTGCAACGGATCATCATCAACCCCACCCCCAAGACCGGAAGCAGGCGACCCGGAAACAGCAGCGCCAGAAACAGGCGAACCGGCAACAGCAGCGCCAGAACCGGACGGACCGGAAACAGCCGCACCGCCGCCCGCGAGCACGGCCGTAAAAGCAGCCACAGAAGCGTCAACCGCTGCCTCCGCCTCCACCACCACCGGATTGCCTTCCATAAATCCATCTTCATGCGAGGGTCTGACATTTAAGGGGTCCGGTGCACCCCGGCTGAAAAGAATTGTAAAAATCTTTTCCGGCCTCTTTGCCAGGGCAGCGGGAGCTCCTCCCGACAATCCCGTTTTGGGGATGCACGCCTTGCTCCGGTACCCTATTGAGGTTGGTGACGTGTCCGAGCGGCCGAAGGTGCAACACTCGAAATGTTGTTTGGTGTCAAAGCCAACGTGGGTTCAAATCCCACCGTCACCGCCATGTAGCGAGGCCCTGCTTTTCCTGATAACTGAGGAAGGCAGGGCCTTTTGCTTTGCGCTGAAGGCGCAGAATCAACGGGCGCTGCAGATCACTTGCCCATCAGCGCCCGTGAACTCCTCAGCGGGGTAGGTATGTTTACCGCATGGACTTCAAAGGGGGATGCTGATGAGCACCAACGCCGTCGGAAGGAACCACTGGTTGGCATTGGCAGCCACGTACGGGCTCACCCTGAGCATTGTGGCCATGGCAGATTGGCCTTGGCCTCTGTTCGTAGGTGGAGCCTTCATCCTCATCGTCGTCCTGCGCAGCGTCCGGTACCGCCAGGCCGGCCGGAAGACCCAAGCCGGGCTTGCCGGCCCCGGTCCCGGTGCCGGTGCCGGTGTTATCGGAAGCCTTTTCGGAGCCGGGGCACTACTCATCCGCGGCACGCCGGCAGCCACCTGGGCTGGGCCGCTGCTGGGTGTGATCGCATTCCTTGGACTGTTCCTCTACCTCCAGCGGTTTGCCCGCACCTAACGCCAAGCGAGCGAATCAGCCGCGCGTCCAGTTCAGCCCACCGGCAGGTTCAACGAGGGAGCGTGTCGACGACGAGCGATACGACGAGCGAGCGTTACGACGACGGCGGGACGGCAGCGTTAACGAAGTCAGGCCCTGGACACTGTCCAGGGCCTCACTTCTGGCTCGACGCCGCTACGCCGCTGCCTTCTCGGCAACACGCTTGGCGGTAACGGAGGGAACGCCGTCGCCATCCTGCCCGTACAGCCAGTCGTTGTACTGGAAGTTGTTGTCCTTCCGGCTCTTGAACAGCAGGTTGCGGAGGGTGCGGGCCAGGCCGGACACGTGCCAGGACTCGCCCCACACGCGGGCGGTGCGCTGGACGCGGGCGGTGCGCCCGGCGCGAACATCATTGAACTCGCGGAGGGCCACATCCCACGCTTCGGGCCTGATTCCCTCGCCTGTGAAAACAGTGCCGACCGTGGCATCCTGCAGCGCTGCCGCGTCCTCAAGGGCCTGGCAGGCGCCCTGGGCCAGGTACTGGAGCATGGGGTGCGCGGCGTCGCCCATCAGCACCATCCGGCCGGCAACCCAGTTCTTGATCGGGTCGCGGTCGTACATGGGCCAGCGGATGCCGGTGGCCAGGTTCTTCAGCGCTTCCTGCACAGCCGGGACGCAGTCCTTGTAGGCGGCCTCGAGCTCGTCCACTCCCCCGTACTGCTCTTCGCCGCGTTCGAAGGACGGCGACTTGAAGACTGCCACAGTGTTGAGCAGTTCGCCCTTGCGCAGCGGGTACTGCACCAGGTGGCAGTCCGGCCCGAGGTAGACGATGACGTCCTCGAGGTCCGCCTTCGGGGTGTTCTCAGTGATGGGAACGGTGCCGCGGTATGCAACGTAGGCCGAGGACACGGGCTCATCATCGGCAACGAGCGGGCGCAGGGTGGACCGGAGGCCGTCGGCGCCGATCACGATGTCGGCTTCGAAGTCCACGCCGGCCAGGGTGTGTGCCACGCCGCGGCCGCCCACCGTTTCCACACTCTCCACCGTGACATCGTTCACCAGCTTGACGCCCGCCGCCTCGCAGCCCTCCAGCAGCACCCGGTGCAGGTCGCTGCGGTGGATCACCACGTAGGGCGCGCCGTAGCACTCCTCGAATTCCCCGTTGAGGGTCTGGCGGGTGAGTTCCTCGCCGGTGACGGCGTCGCGGAACACCAGGTGTTTGGGCTGGACGCCGATTTCCAGCGCCTTTTCCAGCAGGCCCCAGCGCTTGAGGACGCGGGAGGCGTTGGGCGCCATCTGCAGCCCGGCGCCCACCTCGCCGAATTCGGGGGCGCGCTCCACCAGGGTCACGTTGGCACCGTTCTCGCGCAGTGCGAGGGCGCCGGCCAGTCCGGCCATTCCCCCTCCGATCACCAGGACATCGGTGGACGTGGCGTGCTCAGACATTGCTAACTCCTGTTGTTGGGATTGAGGGGGAAGTTGAGAGTTTTGATTTGAGGTTGATGCCGACGGCGGCCAGCAGGACTGCTGCGATGCCGGCGGCACCTGCGAAGGCAAGGAAGTTGGAATTGACGCCCAGCCCGGCAGCCAGCAGGAGGCCACCCACCTGGGGAGCTACCACGGCGCCAATCCGGCCCGTGCCGAGCGCCCAGCCAAGTGCCGTTCCCCGCAGGTGGGCGGGATAGTGGCTGGCTACCGCGGCGATGATGAGGCACTGCGTGCCGTGGGTTCCGACGCCGGCCAGGACCAGCATCAGGTAGACGATGGAGACGGAGGGCCCGCTCACCAGCACCACCAGCGCGACGGCGGCGACGGCGGCTGCCGCGATCGCCGTCGGAATCGGTCCGAAGCGAGTTCCCGCCCAGGCGGTAATAACGGATCCGGCCACGGCACCGAGGTTCAGGGCCAGGGCGAAGGTCAGGGCGGAGCCCAGGTTGTAGCCCGCCAGCTGCATGAGGTTCGGCAGCCAGGTCCCCAGCCCGTACCAGGCGAAGAGGGTGGCGATGGTGGCAACGGCGAACAGCATGCTGATGCCCAGGTAGGGTGCGCGGAGGAGCAGGGCGAAGCCGGAGGGTTCCTTGGCCGCGACAGTCTCCGTGGCGGTTTTGGAGGCTGCCTTGCCGGCGGGCGCCAGGGTCTCCGGCAGGTACTTGAGCCCCAGCGGCACCACGATCACCAGGGCCAGTACGGCCACCAGGAACATCGACTGCCAGCCAAAGGCCGGAATGAGCTGGATGCCAACAAGGGCCGCGATGGAGCCGCCGATCGGAACACCGGACATCATCAGGGTGGCCACGATGGACCGCCACTTGGCGGGGACCAGCTCCGCAACCAGGGCATTCGCGGACGGCACCAGGCCGCCGAGTCCGATTCCGGCGAGGAGCCGCAGGGCTCCAAAGACAGCGGCGTTGGGGGCGAAGGCACAGAGGACGGTGAAGATGGAGAAGACGATGGCGCAGCCGAGGATGGTCCTGCGGCGGCCCCACGAGTCGGCCATGCGGCCGGCGAAAATCGCCCCGATCATCATGCCCAGGAAGGCCATTGAGCCGACCGTCCCGGCGGTTGCCTTGGTCAGGCCCCAGCCGGTTTCGGTGATCAGGGAGGACTGGACCGTGCCGTACACGATGAGGTCGTAACCATCGAAGACCACCAGCAGCCAGCACACGAGGACTGCGGCTGCCGAGGCCTTCGAGAACCGGCCGTGCACGTCATTGGACGTGGGGGCGGAGGCCCCCGGCGAGGACCGCTGCGTCTCTGCAGCGGGAAGTGTGTGATTCATCCCACTACTGTCATGGCCACCGAAGATGAACCACAATACAATTCTGATGTGCAGAAAAACCCGCTTCCGCAACCAGCCTCGACGACGGCGGCACGCAAGCCTGTACAGAAAAAGCCTGCACAGAAAAAACCAGTGCAGAAGCGGCCCACATACTCCATCGAGGCGGTGGACAACGCGCTGCAGCTCCTCCAGCTCCTGCGCGACGGCGGGACGCTGCGGCTGAAGGACGCCGCCGAGGAGCTGGGGGTGGCTCCGTCCACCGCCCACCGGCTCCTGGCCATGCTGGTGTACCGGGGCTTCGCCGTGCAGGATGAAACCCGCCGCTATGTTCCCGGTCCTGCCATGGGAGTCGGCCCGGCCGGGCTGAGCTGGACCAGGCTGCTCCGTTCGCTGGCCCAGCCCCACATGGAGCTCCTCTCAGCCCAGCTCAACGAGACGGTGAACCTCATGGTGCGGGTGGGCACCAAAGTCCGCTTCCTGGCAACAGTGGAGGGCAACAACGTGCTGCGGGTTGGCGACCGCCAGGGAACGGTAATGCCCGCGAACAGGACCTCCGGGGGCAAGGCCATGCTGGCGGAACTCGAACCGCACATGCTGGAACAGCTGTTCCGCAGCAACAACGCCGAAATTGGCGGGGACACCATTCCCGACGACGAGTATCCGAAGTTCCTGCGCGAGCTGGAGTCCATCCGCGGCAACGGCTTCGCAGCCAACTTCGAAGGAACAGAGGACGGCGTCAGCGCCCTGGGGATGGCGCTGCACAACCGGCACGGGCAAGTGGTGGGCGCCCTCAGCGTCGCCACCCCCGCCACCCGCTTCCGCGCAGTGTTCGACGCCGGACTGGTCCCCGCCCTGAAGGAATGCTGCCGGCAGCTTGAGATCGATATCGTCGCGAATCCGGCAGAGCCGGACTAAAGGCCGCACCATCCCGCCTGCACCGCAGCGGCCCGGAATTCTGAACAGCAGAATATGTTGGAGCTCACACCCCGTCCTTCCGTAGAGTCAGGCCACGCCAAAGAACTGTTCTGACCTACAAAGGAGGCCCACGTGTCCATCAGCGCCGAGAACACGACCCATGAATCTGTGGCCGCGGGGATCACCGCTCCGGAGCCCACTCCCGAGGAGGCTGCCCAGCTGGAGCAGCTGTACCGGGATTTCGATAAAGAGAACCTGATTCCGCTGTGGACCGAGATCGGTGACCTGATGCCGATGGTCCCGTCCCCGAAGGCTGTGCCGCATGTGTGGCGGTGGAGCGACCTCTACCCGCTGGCCGCCCGTGCCGGTGACCTGGTGCCGGTGGGCCGCGGCGGCGAACGCCGCGCTATCGCCCTTGCCAACCCCGGCCTTGGCGGCACCGCTTACGCAACCCCCACGCTGTGGGCAGCGATCCAGTACCTTGGCGGCCGCGAAACTGCGCCGGAACACCGCCACTCCCAGAATGCGTTCCGCTTTGTGGTTGAGGGCGAGGGTGTGTGGACCGTGGTGAACGGGGATCCGGTGCGGATGTCCCGCGGGGACTTCCTGCTCACCCCGGGCTGGAATTTCCACGGCCACCACAACGACACCGATGAGCCGATGGCCTGGATCGATGGGCTGGACATCCCGTTCGTGCACTACGCGGACGCCGGGTTCTTCGAGTTCGGCACAGAACGCGTCACCGACGAGGCCACCCCGGACATTTCCCGCTCCGAGCGCCTCTGGGCCCACCCCGGCCTGCGCCCGCTTTCCGGCCTGGATGACACCACCAGTTCCCCCATCGCCGCGTACCGGTGGAAGTACACGGACGCGGCCCTGCGCGAGCAGCTGCTCCTGGAGGACGAGGGCCACCCGGCCACCGTGTCCCAGGGCCACGCCGCCATCCGCTACACCAACCCCACCACCGGCGGGGACGTGATGCCCACCATCCGGGCCGAGTTCCACCGCCTCCGCGCCGGCGCCACCACCGAAACGGTCCGCGAGGTGGGCTCCAGCGTCTGGCAGGTCTTCGAGGGCTCCGGCTCCGTGGTCCTGGACGGCGAAACCCGGACCCTGGCCAAGGGTGACCTGTTCGTGGTCCCGTCCTGGGCCGCCTGGTCGCTTCAGGCCGAGAGTGAATTTGATCTGTTCCGCTTCAGTGACGCCCCCATCTTTGAGCGCCTGAACTTCAACCGCACCTACATCGAAGGACGCACCAAGTAATGAAACTCCTCACCCTCCGCACCTCTGTTGGGGACAAGACAGCAACGACGGCGGTCCGCCAGGACGGCGATACCCTCACCGAAATTCCCGGCTTCGCCGATGTCGGGGCCCTGCTGCAGGACCCCGCCTGGGAAACCACCGCGAAGGCGGCCAACGGCGCAACGCACGCCCTCGACGGCGCGGCCCTTGCCGCCGTCGTGCCTTCCCCGGGGAAGATTATCTGCGTGGGCCACAACTACCGCAACCACATCAAGGAGATGGGCCGGGAAGTCCCCGAGTACCCCACCCTGTTCGCCAAGTACGCCGAGTCCCTGATCGGGCCCAACGACGACCTCGCCCTGCCCCAGGAATCGGACACCGTGGACTGGGAAGCCGAACTCGCCGTCGTCATCGGCAAGCAGGGCCGCCGGATCAGCGAGGCCGACGCCGCGGACCACATCGCCGGCTACGCCGTCCTGAACGACATCTCCATGCGCGACTACCAGTTCCGCACCATCCAGTGGCTGCAGGGCAAGACCTGGGAGAAGTCCACCCCGTTCGGCCCGGCCCTGGTCACCAAGGACGAATTCATTCCCGGACCGCTCATGACCTCCGCCGTGGACGGCGACGTCCAGCAGTCCACCCCCACCTCGGACCTGGTGTTCACCCCTGAATTCCTGGTCTCCTACATCTCCACGATCATCACGCTGAACCCGGGCGATGTGATCGCCACCGGCACCCCCGGCGGCGTGGGCCACGCCCAGGACCCCAAGCGCTACCTGCAGGAAGGCCAGGTCCTGGTGACCACCATCGAGGGCCTGGGCCAGCTGAAGAACCGCGTGGTCAAGGAAGCCTGATGGTTGCCCGCCACGACCGGACCACCGACCCGGCGCTCCTGGACGCACTGCTCCAGGCGCGCCGGGGCACCGCGTTCTTCGCCCGCAAGCTCAACGAGCTTTCCGACGCAGAGCTCGACGGCGGCACCCTCCTCCCGGGCTGGACACGCCGCCATGTCGTGGCACACGTGGGCTACAACGCCCGCGCCATCGCACGGCTGATCGAATGGGCAGCCACCGGCGTCGAAACCCCGATGTATCCCTCACCGGAGGCCCGCAACCACGAGATCGATTTCGGGTCCACCCTGTCCCCTATCGCCCTGCGGCACCTCTTCGACCACTCCGCCGTGCACCTGAACGTGGAGTGGCGCGACCTACCCTCAGACGCCTGGCACCACAGGGTCAAGACCGCCCAGGGACGCCTTGTCCCGGCGGAGGAAACCGTGTGGATGCGGACCCGGGAAGTCTGGATGCACGCCGTGGACCTGGACAACGGTGCCACTTTCAGCGACATCCCGGCCCCCGTCCTGGAACGCCTGCTCAGCGACATCACC
Organism: Pseudarthrobacter scleromae; assembly: GCF_014644515.1. Classification (NCBI taxonomy): domain Bacteria; kingdom Bacillati; phylum Actinomycetota; class Actinomycetes; order Micrococcales; family Micrococcaceae; genus Pseudarthrobacter; species Pseudarthrobacter scleromae. Next base: position 87,322 of record NZ_BMKV01000010.1, read on the forward strand.
GGAGCCTGGCACACCCGGGGCACCGACACCGGGCTCCTGGTCAAGGTGGACGGTACGGATTTGGCGTTCGGTGACGTGGGCGCGGCTGACCCGACGACCGTCACCGGGCCGCTGCCCGCCGTCGTTGAATGGGCTGCCGGCCGCGGTTCCCGCGGCGTCACGGCCACCGGACCGGGCACTACCGAAGGCACCCCCGCCGCACCGAAGTGGATCTAGGCACCTCCACGCGGCAGCAAAAAAGAGAAAGCCCCTGATGGAGGGGCTTTCTCTTTTTGCGTTCCCAGCCTGTTGCCGGCTACTTCTTCCCGGCCTTGCCAGTGGTGAAGGGCAGAACGAGCCGGGAGTGGTGGGCGGCGTCGCGGTAGATCTTGTGAGTGACGGGCCGGCCAACCGGGAGGTACCACCTGCTCTGCGACGACGGCAAAGGGCAGTAGCCGAAAGACAGCTACTGCCCTTTGCCGGAGCCCTTCCTAGAGCCTTGTGTCGAAGGAACCGCAGAACACGTTGTCGTTGAATGTGCCCTGGAACGGGGACTTGCCCTGGATCTTTTCGATGGTGGCCCGGATTGCCTCGCGGGACCCGGCGTGGGCGTGGATCGCCGTCTTCACCATGGGCACGTCAATCAGGTGGTTCGGCTGGTTCAACGAAACGAACTGTGTTTAACGACCTGCTGGCCATTGGGATGCTCCAGCGCCTCCGAGCAAGGGGCATTCGCGTGCCCGAAGACATGAGCATCATCGGTTCGGACGACATCTTCGGGGCAGACTTCTGCAATCCTCCCCTGACCACAATATCGAGTCCCATCGAACAGGCAGGGCGCGTGGCAGTCTCCATGTTGCTGTCCCAGCTCAACCCGCTGCCAGGAAGGGGAGGCAGGAAGCATGCGCTCATGCCTACGCACCTGACAATCAGGCGGTCCACAGGACCGGCACCGCACTAAGCGGCGCACCGTCAAGGGACGGGTTGCCAACGGGTCCCCCTGAAACCCGCACGAATTGAGACACTATGCCGCCTAAAAGCACTGTGCCGCGGACTGAAATCGTGCAGCTGCCTTTGTAAGGGATTCCATAATCGGGGCGACTCCTGCTGGATACCATGAGTTGACCGGACAGAGCCGTCCGGTGGGATCGATGCAGAAGGACACTCATGGCTGCGGTGACGGTGGACGATATCCTCTCGGATCTCCCCCTGGGTTTCGCCAGCCTGGTCCTGCGGCCGGCGTCGTCCAGCCCTGCCATCGAACGGTTCCTGATCGTGGACGCCGACGACGAAGCGCCGGACTCCGCAGCCGCTTTCGTCCTGCTGATCGGGGTCCGCGGCCGGTCCGCCCTGCCGGCGCTGCGCCGGCTCCTGAAGAAGGACCCTCCGCCCGTAGTGGCCGTGAAGGGAAACCGCGATGAACTGACCGAGGCCGAGGAACTCCTGCGCGATGCCGGCACCGGCCTGCTGCTGGTGGATCCCGGCGCGGACTGGGACCGGCTGCTGTCCATCGCCAAGGACAGGATCCAGCCGCCGAGCTACCAGAGTGAAGTGCTTACGCTGCTGGAGGAGGACCTTTTCGCCATCGCCCAAACCACGGCACGCCTCACGTCCAGCCATGTGGTCATCGAGGACGCGGCGAACAAGGTGCTGGCGTACTCCACCGTCTCCAACGACATCGACGAACTCCGCAAGGCATCCATCCTGGCGCGCCGCGGACCCCGCAAATACGAGCTGCTGCTCAAGGACCTGGGCGCCTACCGCGAGCTGCACGGAACCCGGCTACCTGTCCGGGTCCCGGCCCGGCCGCAGGACGGGCTGCGCGAACGCGTGGCCATCACGCTTTTCGCCGGCGACCGCATCATGGGCTACATCTGGCTCCAGGAGACCGGGGCCGGCTTCGGGCCCGACGTCGACCATGTGCTGAAGGGTTCCGCTGCGCGGACCTCCGCCGAACTGATCCGGTACCGCAACCAGCAGTCGGTGCACATGCGGGAAGACCGCGTGGCACGGATCCTGTCCGGCCCGGCGGAAGCCGCGGCCAGCGCCCACAGTGAAAAGCTCCCGGCGGAGCGCCCGGCTGCCCTGATCCTGATTGGCATGTCTGAGGCCGAAGCGCAGGCCGACGATGCCGCACTCAAGCACGGCGAACTCGCCAACCTGGCGTCCATCCACGCCGCTGCCTACAAGGCGTCCGCGGTGGTGGGCCAGTTCAAGGGGGAAACCGCCGTCGTCATTCCAGGCCTGCAGTCTGCCGCGGCCGAACCCGGGCTGCGGAGCCTCGCGGAGTCCATCATCAAGGACGCACGGAAGCACCTGGGCATCAGCCCCTTTGCCGCCGTGGGACCGGTGGTTCCGGACCTGCTGTCCATCCATTCGGTGACCCGCATGACCGAGGCCCTCCTGGACTGCGTGGGCCGGTCCGTAGATACGTCCGTAGGCTCAGTGGACGATTTCGAGGGCGAGATCCTGTTCCGGGAGGCAGTCCGGAACTTCTCCACCTCCACGTTCCGCCACCGCAGCCTTTCACGGCTGCTGCGGGAGGACGGCGAACTGGCCGAAACCCTGCGGGCGTACTTTGACGCCGCGCTTGACGTCGCCGCCTGCGCGCGCCGGATGCAGCTGCACAAGAACACCGTTTACTACCGGATCAGCAAGGCGTCGCGGGGCACCGGCCTGGACTTCAGCAACCCCCGCGACGCGCTGGTGGCCCTCCTCCACGTCCAGGAGTTGGCCGGGACCCCTTCCAACGAAACCTCAGGCAGGAAATGACAACAACACTCCAGGCACCGCCTCTGGGACCGCTCCTCGACGACATCGTCCTGCGCCACCGGCCGGAACGGGAATCAGGCAGCATCCCGGGAAACATTCCCCTCCTGGCAGCCGTCCCTTTTGACAGATTCGGCATCGCCGTCGCCACCACGTCCGGAGAAGTGTTCAGCGCCGGCGATGCAGCCGTGCCGTTCTCCATCCAAAGCATCTCCAAGGTGTTCACCCTGGCCATGGCGCTTCGCGGAGACAGCACAGGATCGCTGTGGTCCCGCGTCCTGCGGGAACCCTCCGGCACACCCTTCAACTCCCTGGTCCAGCTCGAGGTGGAGCACGGCATCCCCCGGAACCCGTTCATCAACGCCGGCGCCCTGGTGGTCACGGACCACCTGATGGACAAGGCGCCCGACGCCGCCGCCAGGCTCCTGCAGTTCCTCACCGCGCAGGCATCCAGCAGCGGGCCCGCTATCGATGAGGCAGCGGCAGCCGGCGAACTGGCCAACAGCAGTCGGAACCTGGCGCTGGCCCACTTCCTGAAAAACTTCGGCAACTTGCACCACTCGGCCGAAGCGGTGGTGGAGAACTACGTCCGGCAGTGTTCCATCATGATGACCTGCGCAGACCTGGCCAAAGCCGGGCTGTTCCTGGCCCGGGCGGGGCAGGGAACGCTGGGTCCCGTGCTGTCCCCCAGCGATGCAAAACGCGTCGGTTCCATCATGCTGACGTGCGGCATGTACGACGCCGCAGGCGAGTTCGCCTACCGTGTAGGCCTTCCGGGAAAGAGCGGGGTGGGCGGGGGAATCCTGGTCATCGTTCCGGGCGAGTGCGCCATCTGCGTCTGGAGTCCGCGGCTGGACGCCAAAGGCAACTCGCTGGCCGGTACTGCCGCCCTCGCCGACCTTTCCGACCGCACCGGCTGGTCCGTTTTCTGACCCGCGCGCGCCGTAACGCCCACTTCTTTCCCTCCCAGCAGGATCTTCTCCGTATCGAAAGGATCACCCATGCCCATCAACCCCAAAGACGAGGTTGTACAGGACCACAAGGTCGCACCTGACCACGTGATCGACGGTGGTCATGCCCATGCTTCTGAGTCGGCGTTGCATGCCGAGGACCAGGGCTACCACAAGAATTTGAAACCCCGGCAGATCCAAATGATCGCGATCGGCGGCGCGATCGGTACCGGCCTGTTCCTGGGCGCCGGCGGCCGGCTCAACGCCGCAGGCCCGTCCCTGGTCATCGCCTACGCCGTGTGCGGGTTCTTCGCGTTCCTCATCCTCCGCGCCCTGGGCGAACTGGTCCTCCACCGGCCCTCCTCGGGCTCGTTCGTCTCCTACGCCCGCGAATTCTTCGGCGAAAAAGCCGCGTTCGTCTCCGGCTGGTTCTACTGGAT
>NZ_BMKV01000011.1:0-37057 GCF_014644515.1 Pseudarthrobacter scleromae
ATCCAGTAGAACCAGCCGGAGACGAACGCGGCTTTTTCGCCGAAGAATTCGCGGGCGTAGGAGACGAAGGAGCCTGAGGAGGGCCGGTGGAGGACCAGTTCGCCCAGGGCGCGGAGGATGAGGAACGCGAAGAACCCGCAGACGGCGTAGGCGATGACCAGGGACGGGCCTGCGGCGTTGAGCCGGCCGCCGGCGCCGAGGAACAGGCCGGTACCGATCGCGCCGCCGATCGCGATCATTTGGATCTGCCGGGGCTTCAAATTCTTGTGGTAGCCCTGGTCCTCGGCATGCAACGCCGACTCAGAAGCATGGGCATGACCACCGTCGATCACGTGGTCAGGGAGCGTGGGATTAGACATGGGGGTCCTAGGGGTATCCGTTGGCATGGGGGATTACTTGCTCAGGTTGGCGAGGCGCTCAGGGCTGAGGAGTTCCTGGAGCTGTGTGTTGGTGAGGAGTCCGTGTTCCAGGACGAGTTCGGCCACGCCCTTGCCGGTTGCCAGTGCTTCCTTGGCGATGGCGGTGGCGGTGGCGTAGCCCAGATGGGGATTGAGGGCTGTGACCAGGCCGATTGACTGCTCCACTGTGCGGCGCAGGTGCTCGGTGTTCGCGGTGATGCCCCGGATGCAGCGCGCCGTCAGGGTGCGGCAGGCGGCTTCCAGGTGGGAGATGCTCTTGTGGAGGCTGTGGACGATGACCGGCTCGAACGCGTTCAGCTGGAGCTGCCCGGCTTCGGCCGCCATGGTGATGGTGACGTCGTTGCCGATGACCTCGTAGGCCACCTGGCTGACCACTTCCGGGATCACCGGGTTGATCTTGCCGGGCATGATGGACGAGCCGGACTGGACAGCCGGCAGGTTGATTTCGCCGAAGCCGGCGCGCGGTCCGGAGGAGAGCAGGCGCAGGTCGTTGCAGATCTTGGAGAGCTTCACGGCCACCCGCTTGAGCACGCCGGACAGGTGCACGAAGGCGCCAACGTCCTGGGTCGCTTCGATCAGGTCCGGCGCGGTCACCAGCGGCAGGCCGGTCACTTCGGCGAGGTGCCGGCAGGCAGCTTCCGCATAGCCTGCGGGGGCGTTCAGGCCGGTGCCGATGGCGGTGGCGCCGAGGTTGATCTCGTGGATGAGCAGATCTGCTTCAGCCAGGCGGAGCCGGTCCTCGCCGATGGTGATGGCGTAGCTGCCGAACTCCTGCCCCAGCGTCATGGGCACCGCGTCCTGCAGCTGCGTGCGGCCCATCTTCACCACCGTGCGGAATTCCAGCGCCTTAGCTGCGCAGGCTTCCTCCAGTTCGGCCAGGGCATCCAGCAGTTCCCGCGCGGCGAAGATGGTGCCCAGCTTCACCGCGGTGGGGTAGACATCGTTGGTGGACTGGCTGAGGTTCACATGGTCGTTGGGGTGCAGGCGGGCGTAGTCGCCTTTGGGGTGGCCAAGGATTTCGAGGGCGCGGTTGGCAATGACCTCGTTGGCGTTCATGTTCGACGACGTCCCGGCACCGCCCTGGATGACGTCCACCACGAACTGGTCGGCGAGCTTGCCGTTGAGCACGTCCTGGCAGGCCTGCTCAATGGCGTCCGAGCGTTCCGCGTCCAGCAGGCCCAGTTCCCGGTTGGTGCGGGCGGCGGCCAGCTTGACCGCAGCGAGGCCGCGGACCAGGTGCATGTTGGAGGACAGCTTCTGGCCGGTGATGGGGAAGTTCTCCACGGCCCGGAGCGTATGCACACCCCAGTAGGCCACGGCGGGGATGTCGCGGTCGCCGAGCAGGTCGTGCTCGGACCGGGTGTGCGCAGGTGTGGTTGCAGCTGCGGAGGCGGGGGTATCGATGATGGTCATGTGTCCTTACAGGGCTTCGTTGACGGGTGCGGACGGGAAAGTGTGGGTCAGGAAATCCGTGGCCTGCAGCAGGCCCACGTGATGGCCGCCGCCCAGGACGGGCGCCGTTCCAATGCCGGCGAGCGGGGCGGTGTCCACGCCCAGCGCCTCCAGCAGCTTGACGGTGGCGGGCATCCGGGCGCGGTCGCCGCCGTCGGAAATCTTCACGGCTGCCGAGCGGCCGTCCGCAAGGCCCACCAGCTGGACGCCTTCAAAGCCGTCCTTCGCCACCGCGCCCGGGAGCAGGCGCATCAGCTCGGTGACGTCACGGCCTTCCCCGGCCACCATGTCCGGGTGCTGCTGCATGGCGAGGCCGACGGCGGCTTCCGCGCCCAGCTGGGCCGGCCCGTCGTCGTCGTTCCTGCCGCTGCTGTCCGCGGCGGCGCGGGCGATCGCACCGAAGGCGCGGGCCATGCCCGGCAGGGTCAGGGCATACAGGGGAGTGCCGCAGCCGTCGGTGCTGAGGGCGAGGGGTTCTTCGCCGGTGAGCTCGGTGACGGTCGTGGCCACGAGCCGCTGCAGCGGGTGCGAGGGATCCAGGTAGCCCTTGACCGGCCAGCCGTTGATAGCGCAGGTGGCCGCCATGGCGGCATGCTTGCCAGAGCAGTTCTGGGTGAGCTGGGTGGAACGGCCCCCGTTGCGCAGCCACTCCTCCCGTTCGCCCGGGCCGTAGGGGAGGTCCCTGCTGTTCTCGAAATCGCTGACACTGAGCCCGTGCAGTTCCAGGATCCGCAGGGCTCCCTGGCGGTGCTTTGCGCTGCCGGAGTGGCTTGCGGCAGCCAGGGCGAGGAGCTCCGTGGGAAGTTCGAGCCCGGCCCGGACCATGGCCACGGCCTGCAGCGGCTTGAGCGAGGAGCGGGGGTAGAACGGTGCAAGCGGATCACCTGCGGCTGCCACTGTGGTGCCGTCAGCGTCCAGCGCGATGGCTGATCCGTAGTGGATGCTTTCCACCATTCCGTCGCGGGTGGCAGCGACCAGGGGTGTGTGCTGCGGGAGGGCGGCAGCACTGAGTGCAGGTGAAAGGGCAGGGGAAAGCATGGATTCCTTGGCTGGATTTGGCGGGGCTATGTATTGAGGATGGAATCGAGGGCCAGGCCCACGGCCTGCAGGTGGTGGGCCATCGCGGCGCGTGCATCCTCGGCGGAGCCTGCCTCGATGGCGGCGAGGATGTCCTGGTGTTCGATGTCCGAGGCGTGCTGCCTGTCCGCCACCATGTTCAGGGTTTCGGACTGGTGGGCCAGGGCGCCGCGGATGTCCGCCACCACGCTGGCGAACACCCTGTTGCCGCTGGCCCGGGCGATGGCTGCATGGAAACTGGAATCCAGGGCAACCCAGGATTCGGGATCGGTTTCGGTGCGCATGGCGGCCACGAGGTGGCGGAGTGTTTCCAGCTCCCCGTCACTGCGCCGCTCCGCGGCCAGGCCGGCTGCGGGAACCTCGATGTGGGGGCGGGCTTCCGTGAGGTCCCGTGCTGAGTACTGGCCGAGGGAGAGGTCGTTGGCCACCTTGTCCGCCACGACGAACGTGCCTTTGCCGGTTTTGGTGACGGTCAGCCCCAGGGCCGTGCAGGAGCGGAGGGCCTCGCGGATCACCGAGCGGCTCACCCCGTACTGCTGGGACAGCGTGGACTCGGAGCTGAGCTTGCTGCCAACGGGAACGGCACCTGACTCGATGTCCTGCCGGATCGCATTGAAGACCGCTTCGGCGGCACTGAGCCGCGCGAGGGGTGCAGGCTGTCCTGCTGTCCGGCTGTCTGACAGGTTCACGCTTTAAATATGGCAGGCGTCACACGCGGTGTCAATGCGGATCAACGCAAAAGGGAGGTTGGCGCCGTGACGGCGCCAACCTCCCTGGCCTCCGGGTGGAGGGAAGAAGCCCTCTACTGATGCTCCAGTGCTAGGAGCGGGGGCTCTCCACCTCGTCAATCTCAGCGCCCAGCTTGTGAAGGTCGCCGCGTTTCCGCTCCGCAAGATAGGCCTTCATCTCGCGCTTGATCACCGGCAGCAACATGTAGACGCCCAGCAAGTTAATGAATGCGCAAATGAACAGGGCAGCATCGGCGAAGTTCAGCACCTGTCCGAACGTCAGGACGGTTCCAACAACGGTGAAGAACAGGAAGACGAACTTGTAGGAAATTTCAGAGGCCTTGCTGCGACCGAACAGGTACTCCCATGCCTTCAGGCCGTAGTAGGACCAGGTGATCAGGGTGGAGAAGGCGAACAGCGCCACAGCTACGGCCAGGACCACGGGGAACCAGGGCAGGACTGTGGCGAAGGCGTCGGACGTGAGGATGACGCCGTCGGGTGCGCCCTCCCCGGCCTGCACCTGGTCGATGCCTGCCTGCAGACTCGGTGCACCTGCGATAACAATTGCAAGGGCGGTCATGGTGCAGATGATGACTGTGTCAACGAGGGGTTCAAACATGGCAACGAAGCCTTCACTGACAGGGCGGCGGGTCTTCACGGTTGAGTGCGCGATGGCAGCAGATCCCAAGCCTGCCTCATTGGAGAACGCTGCGCGCTGGAAGCCGACAATCATGACGCCCACGAGGCCGCCGGCCATGCCCGACGGGTTGAAGGCGCCGGTAATGATGGCGTTGAACGCGGCCGGAACCTGGCCGATGTTCACGAAGATCACGAAGAGGCAGGCAAGCACGTAGACGGCTGCCATCGCCGGAACGAGTTTGCTGGTGGTGGCGCCGATGGATTTCATCCCGCCGAGGATTACGGCGGCGACCAGTGCCGCGAGGATGAGGCCAAAGATCAGGGCCGCTCCGGCACTGCCGAGGAAACCTTCGTCACCGCCGGTGACGTTCCGCATCTGGGCGAACGTCTGGTTGGCCTGGAACATGTTTCCACCGGCCACCGCGAAGATGAGGATGGAAACGGCGAAGATTCCGGTGAGGATCTTCACCGGCCATTTGCCGAACTTATGGAAGGCGACGGGCAGGTACTTGAACGGCCCGCCCGTTACCGTGCCGTCCTCATGGATTTGGCGGTACTTGACGCCGAGCGTGCACTCAGCGAATTTCGAAGCCATGCCCAGCAGGCCGGCCAGGATCATCCAGAAAGTGGCGCCGGGTCCGCCAAGTGCCATGGCGGCGCCCACGCCAGCGATGTTTCCCAGGCCGACAGTGCCGGACAAGGCGGAGGTCAGTGCATGGAAGTGCGGCACCTCGCCGGGATCGTGGTGGGCGGAGTACCTTCCGCGCACCACTTCGTAGGACACCTTGAGGCCGCGGAACTGGATCAGGCCCAAGTAGATGCTGATGATGACACCGGCGGCGATGAGCCAGGCCACCACAGCCGGGAAGCTGACATCGCCAATCGTGATGGGGAAGAAGACGATCGTCGAAAATACCTCAGCGACCGGGCGGAACACCGCATCGATCGCTTCTTCTATTGATGCGAGCCAGCCGACGTCGTCCGTCACGGCCATAGGAATTGATTGCATTGGTTCCATACTCTTTTCGTTGAGGGCCTGCGTTCTGCCCGCCTCTGTTTCAGGACAACCGAAGATGCTGCCTGACCCCCCGCACGGATGTGAGCTGCGACATATGCGACCCAACTTATGTCAACTGGGCTGAAAACTCGACCTTGGGCTTGCCGGACTAATCTGCTATGGAACGCGCCTGCGCGCTGACGGGGCTGCGCCGGAGGGCGCCGGATTTGGAGTCGGCGGGGAGTCCCTGCTGCGACATCGGTAGGTTCGTGCCGATTCCCCACTAGTCATTGGTCCTTGGCCGTCGTTACACTTGCCATTAAGCATGAAACGGCACGATCGTACCTAGGGGAGTCCTATGGCCCAGGGCTTTGCAGCGGTGCTGGCAGGCGAAGTGCGCGCCCGCCGCGCAGTCCTCCGCCTGACGCAGCACGATCTCGCCCAGCTGGCCGGCGTCTCCGAGCGCTTTGTCCGCTTCGTCGAGCAGGGCAAGCCGAGCGTCCAGCTGGATTCCCTGGTCGCCGTCCTTGAAACACTGGGCCTGGAACTGAAGGTCGCCGCACGGACCAGCCAGGCGGCCCGCGCGGCCGGGCAGCCGGCTGAGAACAGCCCTGAACAATGAGGCACCGCATCGCGGACATCTACAAAGTGGGCGTTCTGGCAGCACGGTTGGAGCGGCACGATGGCGGTACCCGCTTCAGCTACCTGCCCGCCTACTTCCAAGCGGCCGGGCCCGCCGTCGCGACTTCCCTGCCGCTCAGCCGCGAACCGGTGCTGTCCGCCGCGGGGGCCGCGCCGCCCTATTTCACCGGGCTGCTGCCTGAGGGCCGCCGGCTTAATGCGCTGCGGCGTTCCATCAAGACCAGCGCTGATGACGACCTGTCCCTGCTCATCGCCGCCGGCGCGAATCCTGTGGGCGACGTTCAGATCGTGGGCCACGGGGAGCCGTTGGACCCGGATGATCATGCGGTCCGGCTCGATCCGAAAAAGCCGGTGGACTTCGACCAGCTGCTGGGGGACCCCGACCTGATTGACCCGGTGGCCCTGGCCGGCGTGCAGGACAAGCTCTCCGCCGGCATGATCTCGGTTCCTGTGACCGGTACCGGGCGGCAATTCATCCTTAAGCTCAACGCTCCAGAATTTCCTCATGTGGTGGAGAACGAGCTGGTGATGTTCCGTTACGCGGCCAAGCTCAGGATCCCGCTGGGCAAGGTCAGGTTGATCCGGGACGTTGCCGGCAGGCCCGGGTTGCTGGTTGAGCGTTTCGACCGGGTTCCCACGGGCGCGGGCCAGCCGGGCAGGGTGCAGCGGCTGGCGGTCGAGGACGGGGCGCAGGTGCTGAAGCTTTATCCGGCGGACAAGTACAACGTGGGCTACGGGCAGGTCTGCCATGCGTTGGCGGACCACTGTGCTGCGCCCCTTCCTGCCCTGAGGAACCTTGCCATCCAGGGAGCCTATGCATGGCTTGCCGGCAACGGTGACCTGCACGCCAAGAACGTGTCCATGGTCCAGCAACCGTCCGGGGAGTGGACCATCGCGCCGGTCTACGACATTCCCTCCACAGTGGTCTACGGCGACAAGACGCTTGCGCTGGCCATGGACGGCAAACGGACCGGCGTCTCACGCCGCCATTTCGTGGGCTGGGCCACGGGACTCGGGCTGACGGAGCGCGCGGCCGCCCAGGTGGTGGAGATTGCCCTGAAAGCGGCGGGTCCGCTGCTGGCGGACCTGGAGTCCGGGACCGCCTTCGGCGGTCTGGGCGGGTCCGGGCAAAGGACGGACGACGGCGGCTCTCCCTTCCCGGACATGGTCACCAGGGCATGGGTCAAGGAGTTGAAGCACCGGCGGCGGCTGCTTGAGGGCTAAGCCGGTTCAGTGGCCGGTCCCTTCTGGTGGCCCCCGTACCACTTGAGGACCCGGAGTGCGCGGAGGGTGTTCCACCGGCTGGGTTGCCCGTCGCCGTCCTCCAGCGCGAAGTGCACCTTGCCGGGGTGGGTGTTTTCCAGCAGCCATGAGCCGTCCGGCTGCTGCCTTGAGCGGACTGCCTCTGCGGCTTCTTCCAGCCGTTCGTCGGGCGAGCCGACGGCGGAGCGGAAGTAGTCCAGCCCGCGGAGTACGTCGTAGAACCAGCGGGTGGGGTAGGAGAACTGCAGCCATTCAGGATTGACCTCCGCTCCCGTGCTGTTCCGCCGGTGCAGCCTCCGTTCCAGCAGGTATTCTTCGCCGCGGTGGCGGGCCTCCCGTGATGAGCCGGTCCCGCCGGTGGCCTGTTCGTACTCCAGCAGTCCTTCCAGCACGCAGATGGTGGTGTGGAACGAAGAACGGACGGATCCCCGTTCTGCTTCGCAGTTCCACCCGCCGTCGGGAAGCTGTTCACTGATCAGCCGCTCCACCACAGTGTCAACGCTTTCTCCGAAGTAGGCGCCCAGCCCCACCACCATGCCGTTGATGCAGGGCTCTGTTTCGCCGTCGAAGAAAGGCTGGTTGCCTTCCTCCCAGCGGCTGTTGTCCCTCACCAGGCTGACCGCCCGCCGGGCTTCCCGGCTGGCAGGGTTCAGGCCGAAATCACGCAGGAGCAGAAGGGTGTAGGTGGTTGCGGTCCAAGGCTGGCCGTGGGGGTCGTCGTCATGGTCCGGCCAGTAGGTGCCGCCGTCCCATTGCCCGTCTGCTCCCTGCAGCGCAAGAAGGCGGGCGCCCCAGCCGCTGGTGGCAACCAGGTTCCGTTCAGCAATCACTGTCTCAGGTGCCGCGCCGGTCAGGTAGCGCAGGACCTGCCAGCGGAGGGCTGGATCGGACTCGAGCAGCCAAGCGATGACATCCATGCCTTGGACGGAATATTAGAGGTGCTGGATTCCTGCCCTTTGCATGGCGTCCTTGTAGATGTCCACGTTCTTGGCCAGGAGCTCTTCCTGCTTCGCTTCCGAGACGGCGAAGGCCCGGCCTCCGAGCGCGGTGGCCTTGTACACCTTGATGCCGCTGTTCTTCAGCGACTGGTGGTAGGTCTTCTCGAAGAGGGTGAGGAAAGTGGAAGCGTCGGTGCCGTGGGCGATGACCGCGGACACCCGGGAGTTGATCTTCAGGAACTGCCGGAAAGGTCGGAGGCCGTCAGTTTTCTCCTGCACGTTCAGGGCGGACGGCATATCGGCATCGCGGACCCAGGGGTAGGCGTGCCACGGCATCACGTAGCGGGGATCAAGTTCGGCCAACTCGTAGATCTGGGTGGCGCGGCGGGCGGCTTCATCGTCGTTGTAGTGCGAGACAAAGCCGGACACGGTGCCCTTGCCGGGGCTGACCTGCAGGCTGACGATCCGGCACTCATCCTCGTCGTGCACAGGGTCGATATAAGGGACGACAGACCCTGGCTTCTTCTCCATCAGTTCATCGCAAAGCTGGGTGACCTTCGCAATGTTCGGTTCCTGTAGCAGGGCCTTTTTCTCGTCCCAATCAATCGTCACGATTTCTCCCTCAGCAGCAAGGCGTCCAGAATCAGGCGTCTTAGGCCACTCTACGCTTCCACGCTGATGGGTGGGCAGGTGAAGTTCTCTCTCCCTTCTGTTGGATCGGCAGTTGGGTCAGCTGGAACCCGGGCAGCCGATACTCCCGAAGCGGCTTCTGTCCTCAGGCCGCGAGGGAATGCCGGAGGCGCGCGCATTTGCGTGCTTTGGCCTGCCGCAGGTGCTTTGGGCGTTTTTCACGGCGGCGGGACGGAGTACCCGTGCCGGGTGGTGGTGGTGCGGTGGAGTGGTAGGTGTGGCCGGTGGGGGTTTGGAGTTCCACCGTGTGTCGGGGGCCTGGGAGTGTGCGGGCTGTCCAGCCGGGTGTTTCTTTGGTGTGGTTGCAGGCTTCGCAGAGGCCTTGGCCGTTGTGACTGGTGGTGGGCCCGTCCTGGTGCCAGGGGATGATGTGGTCGTGGTGCCGGATGGGCGCATCACAGTAGGGGGTGCGGCAGGTGTCGTCGCGGACCTGAAGGAACCGGCGGAGCCCGGGAGGGAAGATCCGGGCTTTCGAATCCATGGCGAGGAGTTCGCCGGTGCCGGGGGTTGTGTAGAGCCGGCGGAGCCACGTGGTGGGCTCCGCGGTGTCAGTTTCTTCTCCGAGGACTGTTTGTCGTGCCCAGTGGGCGGGGACGATGCCGTAGCCTGCGAGCCGTGCGGGTTCGCTGTCGCCCTGGAAGAGGGTGCGGTCGGTCATGACCAGCTGGACTTCGATGCTGCTGACCCCTCCGGGGGTGCCGGTGATGTTTTCGACGAGCTGGTCGGCCATGACCGCACCCCTGGAGCGTTCATCACCGTTTGATCGGGCGGTGTCGGCGTGGCGGGTCAGGGCAGCGTAAACGGCGACGCCCTGCGCGACCGGCAGCAGGGCGGTCAGGCGGGCCATGGTGTCCGGCGCCGGGCGAAGCGTCACGGTCCGGTCGTTCACCGCATGACTGGCGCGTTTGGCCACCGAGTGCGGGTCGCGCCGGTACGCGGCAGCCCGGACCGCGGCAATGATGGCCCGGTCCCCGGCCCCTGCCAGGGTGCCGGCGTCGGCGGCGAGTTCCTCGTCCACCGCACACCGGTCTTCGGCGGACAGGCACGCTGTCTCCCTCACGATCAGGGTGGCGCGCCATTCGTTCAGCTCCCCGGACTCCAGGGCGGCCAGGGCGCGGGGCATCTCGGTGCCGAGGGCTTTGGCCAGGCCCAGGAGCCGGCCGCTGCGGGCCGGGGACTCCCGCCGCGCCAACGCGATTTCAGCTCCCACACCGGCGCCCTGTTCCTTGGCCGGGACACCGGCAGCGGCCTGCTCCCGCCGCTGGGATAGATCAAAAGCCACAGCGATCCGGGCCTGTTTCGCAGCCGCCAGGGACTTCAGATCCTCAAGCTCTCGCAACTGGTCAATCATCCCGGGGCCGTCAGCCGCAACCGGAACCGAAGACAAGGAGCGCGAGACGTCAGCCACGGACAGGACTCCAGAAACCGGTGGCACCCCGGGGCTTCCCGCCACCTGCGCTGTTGGCAGTGCCTCTGACAGCCCCTGAACCGCTTCCATAAGCAAAGTCTTCCAGCACGGTCTGACAATGACCCGCTGCCAAGGGCGGTATGTGGATAAGCCGGGATAAGCCAAGTGGCCGTCACGCGTGCTGTTGAATGAGGGAATGCAGTTCACCAGAAAGGGCCTGAAAGCCGAGGGGTTCGCGGGCTTCCGTCCCGTCGGGTCGCTCGAGGCCATGCGGATCCCGCAGGGTACAGGCGTCTTCGCCGTCCTGGCGCCGGAAGGGTTCCAGCCCCGCTTCCTGAAGAAGAGCACCGCGGGCGTCTTCAAGAAGAAGGACCCGTCGCTGCCCGGGCCCGCCCTCGCCGCCGAATGGGTGGACGCCGCCGTCGTCCTTTACCTGGGCAAGGCAGGTCCCGGCAGCAAGGGCAACCGCGGCCTCCGGCGGCAGGTCCAGGAGTTCCTGGACTTCGGGCAGGGCAAGCCGCCGGGGCACTGGGACGGCCGGCTGGTCTGGCAGCTCGCGGACGCGGACCAGCTGCTGATCGCCTGGAAGGAACTGCCGGCGGAACACCTCACCAAGGCAGAAGCGGACTACCACACGGCCTTCGTTGAGGAACACGGAAGGCTCCCGTTTGCCAACCTCGTGAGGGCACGCACCAAGGCGTGAGCCCGCAGCCGGACCTACGCCAGGCCGCCGTCGTACGTAAAACGCCCGGCGACCAGCGTGGCAGCCACCGGCATCGCAGCGAACACGTCGGTCGGCGCTGCAATGGAATCCTCGTCAAGAAGTACCAGGTCGGCAGGATCACCCACGCGCACCCGCGAACGCCCCCGGCTCGAAGCCAGCAGCGCCTGCCGGCGGGTAATGGCTTCCTGGGGATGCCACGGCCCGCGCCCGTCATCGCGGGCCCGCACAGTGGCCGCCGCCATGGCAGCCCAAGGATCGAGCGGAGCCACGGGTGCATCCGAGCCCAGCAGCAGCGATGCCCCGGCGTCGAGCAGGGAGCGCAGCGGGAAGGCGCGGTCAGTCCGCCCGGGCCAGTTGGTCTCCGCGGCATCGCGGTCATCCAGGGCATGGACAGGCTGGACGCTGGCCAGCACCCCCAATGAACCGAAACGCGCCAGGTCCTCCCGGCGGACAAACTGCGCGTGCTCGATCCGCCCGCCAACCCCGGCCCGTGCGAAAGCGTCGAGGGCCACCTGGTTGGCCGCATCCCCGATTGCATGGACGGCGGGAAGGAATCCGGTGGCCCTTGCCCGCTCCAGCAGCGCCAGGAGCTCCTCCGGCTCCACCGTCAGGAGCCCGTGCCCGCCAAAGGGGTAGGGATCCACGCAATAGGCGGTGCGGGTGTTCAACGCCCCATCAATAAGCACCTTGAGCGGCCCCACCCGCAGCAGCCCCTTGCCGCCGTCGACCTCCTGCCCGGTCCTCATGCCCAGGGCCGCAGCGCGCTCAAGGTCGGCAGGGTAGACACCGGCGTCCACCCGGAAGGCATCGAAGCCGCCGGCAATGCGCCGAAGCCACGGGTCCCGGTTCCATGTCATCTCGAAATCCACCACGCCCACCACGCCGCGGGCAGCAGCCGCCCTGGCGGCTCCGGCCACCCAGGCATCCACCACGGCGTCGGGCAGGCGGCCCAGCTCCCGGGTCAGTGCAAAGGCAGGGTCCTCGCGCAGCAGCCCGGAGGCGTCCACCTGAACCGCGTAACGCCTGGCCGCAGCGGTATTGAGCCACACGCTGTGCAGGTCGTGGCTGACCAGTGCGGTGGGCCGGCTGCCGGTTGCCTCATCCAGCAGCGCCAGGGAGGGCGTGTCCGGCCACAGGGCGTCACGGAAGCCGACGCCAACGGCGGTCACCGACGGATCGGCGCCGGGCATCGAAGAACGTACGACGGCGGCCGCATCCTGGGCGCTGACGGCACCGGAGAGATCAATGCGGTTCGCATGCAGCGCCCACTGGGTCATGTGGACGTGCTCGTCCCACAGCCCTGGAATCAGGCAGCGTCCGCCTGCGTCGATGACGTGCGCGGCACCCGGGGCCTCACTACCTGCGCCGAGCCGGCTTACACAGCCGTCACTGATGTGCACGCTGTACAGTGCGGCGCCCCCGGGTATCCGCACGTTGGCAAGGACCAGGCCCGTCACGCCGAACCGCGGAGCCGTTCCATCTCGCGGCGGTCCTTCTTGGTGGGCCGGCCGGCACCCCGGTCGCGCTGCGGCAGGCCAAGCGCGGGGGCGATCGGGCGCGGCGGCGTGTGGTCGGTGAAACAGTGCGAAGCCGGTTCAGCCCCGACGCGCTTGTTGATCAGCCGGCGCACCTCGAGGATGCGCTCGTAGCCTGACATCCGAACGGTGACCGTGTCGCCGGTGACCAGCGTCGCGGATGCCTTGGCCGGGCTGCCGTTGAGCCGGATGTGGCCCGCCCGGCAGGCAGCAGTAGCCGCGGAGCGGGTTTTGTAGGCGCGCACGGCCCACAACCACGCGTCGATGCGGACACTGGCGGGGGAGGAAGGAAGGCTGGTCATGGCTGGCACCGAGTATAGCCCGGCCCGCTTTCCCGGCGCCGGACCTGTTGGCGGCTCCAGCACCAGCCGGGCCGCCCGGCTACCCAACCGTTACGCTGATGCGCTGCACCACGTTGTTGCCCATCCCCTGGTAGTTCCAGTTCTGCTCCAGGGGCTGGGTGGCACCGGTTGAGTCCGTGGCACGGCAGGACAGCACGTGCTCGCCCGCGTCCGCCACCCACGGCATGGTCCACTTCCGCCACGCGTATCCGCCCGCAGGCTTGTCGAGCTGGGCCGGCAGCCACACGCCGTCGACGCCCACCTCCACCGACGTGACGGCACCCCCGCCGGACCACGCCCTGCCCTGCAGCAGCACCGGCCCGGGTTTCAGCATCCGGTTGCGGGTAAGGAAGTCCGGGATGCCCGGCGGAACCATCAGCGAACGCACCCTGATCCGCGAAACCGGCGTACCGGCGTCGTCCGCTGATTCCTGGTAGTGGTAGGCGACCTCCTGCTGGAAGCCTTTGAACGGGGTGGTCACCACTTCGATGGATTGCAGCCATTTCACGCTGGCCATGCCGTACCAGCCGGGTACCACCAGCCGCAGCGGGTAGCCGTGCTGGGGCGGCAGTTCGCTGCCGTTCATCGCGTAGGCAAGGACGACGTCGGGACGCAGCGCCTCATGGATCGGCAGGCTGCGTGCGTAGCGGTGGGGGACGCCGCCCTGGACGCCCTCGTCCACCCCGGTGAACACCACTTCGACGGCGTGCGGGTGGACGCCCGCCTTTCCCAGGAGGTAGGCCAGGGGTACGCCTGTCCAGTGCGCGGTGCCCACGCCTTCCAGGAGCCACGGCTGGCTGACCGGCCGCGGCTCCAGGAGCGACCGTCCGTTCCCGGCGCACTCCAGGGTGACGGGCACGGTGATGACGGGGTCCCTGCGCAGCGCGGCCATGGTCAGCTCCATGGCCATGTCCACCGCACCGTTGATCCGCAAGTGCCAGGAGGACTCGTCAATGTCCGGGATGTCGAAGTGGGTCAGGACGTAGTGCAGCCCCGGTGGGGTGATGTCCCGGCGGAGGGCCTCCAGCGGCATGGAGTGGTTGCGGGCCCCCAGCTGGAGTTCCTCCCGGGTGATCGGGCCGGTGGTGGGCCCGGCCGTGTGTCCAGCGGGGCTTTCCGCCGCTGCGGCTGGGCCCGCGGACTGCTGGTGCGTGAAGATCTGTTTCATGGTGGTGCCACTCCTGCCGGCCGGCTCGAACGTCCCCTGCCCACAGGTCTACGCCCGCCCTGCCGGCACGTCAACGCCCCTCCCGGGGGAGTCAGAGGACAGGCCTGGCCAGGAACTCGCGCAGGCTGATGGGGTCCTCGCCGGTGAGCCCGTGGACATCCGGTGAAATCCCCGCCATGTCCCCCGCCGCGATGGCGGTATACGTACTTACCCACGCGTCCACCTGCCAGGGAGGTGCGCCGTAGGAGGCCCGCGAAGCGTAGGCCTCCTCCACCGTCTCCGGCTGGTAGGTGACGGTGCGGCCCGTGCTCTCCGTGATGATGTCCGCGGCCTGGGCCAGGGTAAGTTCCTCGGGGCCCGTCAGGTTGTAGGTGGCGCCCTTGTGGATGGCGGGGTCGCGCAGGACGGCCACCGCACAGCGGGCGACGTCCTCGCGGGCCACCCCCGAGAAGGCGCCCTTGCCGGCAGGTCCGCGGATCACGCCGTCCTCCCCGGCCAGGAGCGGCAGGAAGTCCAGGTAGACGTTGTCCCGCAGGAACGTGAAGTCCATGCCGGACGCCCGGATGTGCTCCTCCGTGGCGTAATGGTCCCGGGCCAGGGTAAAGGTGGCATCGGGCGCCGCGCCGTAGAAGGACGTGTACACCACATGCTGCACCCCGGCGCCTGCCGCGGCGTCGATGAAGGCGGTGTGCTGCTGCACGCGGTCCTCCGTTTCTGCGGCGGACACCATAAACAGGATTTTCACGCCGTCCAGGGCTTGACGGGCCGCCGCGGAGTCCATGTAGCTGCACACGGCGGTCGTGGCACCGTCCAACTCGGGTGCGCGGGCAGGATCCCGGACCAGCAGCCGCTGGGCGGAACCCAGCGCGGCCAGTTCCCGAGCCACCATCCCGCCCAGTCCGCCGGTGGACCCGGTGACGCCGAGGCCAGGGAAGTCAGGCAGTTCCGCTGCGGACGTCACAGGCCGTCCTAGGCTTCCCGCGCAGCGGGGGACTTGGTCTGGGCGGGGTCCCGCTCAGCCAGCGATCCGATGGCGTCGTCGATCTTCTTCAGGATCTCCGGTTCAAGCTTCACGCCTGCCGCCGCCACACTGTCCGCGATCTGCTCCGGCCGCGAGGCGCCGACGATGGCCGAGGCAACGTTCGGGTTCTGCAGCACCCACGCCACGGCCAGCTGCGGCATGGACAGGCCGGCTTCCTCGGCGATGGGCTTGAGGTCCTGCACGCCGGCCAGGACGTCGTCGCGCATCCAGCGCTCGATCATCTTCGCGCCACCCTTGCCATCCGTGGCGCGGCTGCCTTCAGGTGCAGGCTGGCCGGGCAGGTACTTGCCGCTGAGCACGCCCTGCGCCATGGGGGACCAGACAATCTGGGACACGCCCAGCTCCTCCGACGCCGGCACGACCTCGGCCTCGATAACCCGCCACAGCATGGAGTACTGGGGCTGGTTGGAGATCAGCTGGAAACCTAGCTCCCTGGACAGCTTGTGCCCCTCCCGGAGCTGGTCTGCGGTCCACTCGCTGACACCGATGTACAGGGCCTTGCCTTGCCGGACGATGTCCGCAAACGCCTGCATGGTCTCTTCCAGCGGCGTCTCGAAGTCGTAGCGGTGGGCCTGGTAGAGGTCCACGTAGTCCGTCTGCAGCCTGCGCAGCGAGCCGTTGATGGATTCCATGATGTGTTTGCGGGACAGGCCAAGATCGTTCTTGCCCTTGGGGCCGGTGGGTCCATAGACCTTGGTGAAGATTTCCAGGGATTCACGCCGTTCGTTCTTCAGCGCTGCACCCAGGACCGTTTCCGCTGCCGTATTGGCGTAGACGTCAGCTGTATCGAACGTGCTGATGCCGGCGTCGAGCGCTGCCCGCACGCACTGGGTGGCGACGTCGTTCTCCACCTGCGATCCGTGCGTCAGCCAGTTGCCGAACGTGATTTCCGAGACTTTGAATCCGCTGTTTCCGAGGTATCTGAATTCCATGGGTTTCACGCTAACCCAGATGGTTGCTCAGGGTAAGGGCTGTCTGCCCTTCGAAGCAGACCCTTTGGAACCGGTTTCCCTGGCTGCCTCCGCTGCGGCCCTGCTGATCTGCGCCGGGCCGGACAGGGACACCAGCGATCCGGTGTCCAGCGGCGCCAGGACGTGGGGGACCTGTGGCTTCTTGAATGACCGGGGCAGCTCCCGCGAGGGGCGGCTGTTATCCAGTGCGGACTCCACCAGCGGGGCCACTTCCGCAACTTCTTCTGCCGGTACCTGGGGATCGGGCAAATCCCGCACTGAAAGCTTGATGTCCGGCGCAGCCGCGCGTGCCTTGGCCTTTGCCCGGGCGTCCGCGTCCGCAACGGCGTTGGCCCAGTCCTCCGCGAGGGCCGGCGGTTCGCGGCGGGCGGCGGTCAGCGCGGGGTGGTGTTCGACGGCGGTGCGCAGCGTCGTTTTCAGGTGTGTGGGCTGCAGCGCCGCGCGCCAGTCACGGGGAGTCTTCCCGGCCCGCTTGCGGAAGGCGCGTGCAAGCAGCCCGGCGCGTGCCGGGCCTGCTGCGGACGCCGCGCCAGCGCCGTCGTCGGACGCCTGCTGCTGGCTCCCGGCAGGTCCGGTGAAGCGCACCAGGGGAAGGGATTCTTTTCGCGAGCGCCGGCCGAACAAGGCCATCAGCACCGCGGCCGCCAGGCGGCCAAGCCCCGCCAGGACCAGGGTGATGACCCCCAGCAGAAAGAGGACAAGGAACATCAGGAATGCAACGCCCACGGTGCCCAGGAACGTCAGGTTGAGGATGAGCGTATCCGGATTCTCCACGTCATCTCTCCTCTCTGCCGGCAGCAGGGCCCACCCGGGCCCATCACCGCCAAAGCGCCCGCTCCCTCTCCACCTTACGGATTTTTGGGGTGCAGTGCCGCCGGACGCAGGGGCGCGCCCCGGGTTGTAGCAAAGCTGTTACCGCGTGTGACAGCATCTTTTGCATGACGGTATCCATGGACCAGGAAAACTGCCGGTGCCTGTCCGGGGAGCAATACGGGCAGTGCTGCGGACGCTTCCACCGGGGTGCGGCGGATGCTGCCACCGCAGAGCAACTCATGCGCTCCCGCTACAGTGCCTTCGCACTGCTGGACGCGGACTACCTGATGCGCACCTGGCACCCCCGTACAGTGCCTGCGGAGCTGGAGCTGGATCCGGGGATGGAGTGGCGGCGCTTGGACATCCTCTCCACATCTGGCGGAGGACCGCTGGATACCGAGGGCATCGTGGAGTTCACAGCGCACTACCGGTACGGCAGCAGCCGCGGGGTCCTCCACGAGACCAGCCGGTTCGTGCGGGAAAACCGCCGCTGGTTCTACGTGGACGGAGACGTCCACGCCTGACTACTCGTCGTCGTAGGCACTGTCCGGCGTGAAGCCGGCCCGGTCAACTTTGCGGTGGAACCGCATGCCTGCGAGTCCGCCGAGGACGGCGCCAATGAGGGCAACCGCAGCCACCACAACGGCGGCGATGATGCTGGTGGTGGTCAGCTGCCCTTCGTTGATGGGGATCCGCGGGAAGCTGTTGAGGTTGGCCAGCACGTTGAACTGCTGCCCTGCCACCAGGCCCAGGATGGACACAAGGATCGCCACGATCAGCGCCCAGATCCACACCATGAGGCCCTGTTTGGCGCCATTGAAGCGCGCCATCCTGCCTGCCACGTACCCGCCGGAGTAGTAGGACAGGAACAGGATCACCAGGAGGACGATAATGCCCACCAGTCCCACCGTGCCCTGGTTCTGGGCTGCCTGGCTGACAGCTTCATTGACATCGGTGTTGGTGGCCAGGCCTACAGCCGTTCCCGCCGCCGCTACAAAGGCGGTGAGCAGGACGGCCATGCCGGTGGCAGTCAGCCAGCCGAAGAACGCGGACCCTACCTTGATGCCGCCGAACTGTTCCTTTTCCCGGGCCACGGCGGTCTGCCGGTCGGTCAGGTTGGGATCAACAGCCGGCGCGGAAGCTGTGGGAACGTACTCCCGCTCGGCGGAGGCACCGGCCCGCCCTGTGCGGTCCGGCACCCGGTCATATGTGGAGGTCGGCGTGGCATCGCTTGCCGGCACCTGCGGGTAGGAGCGGGTGGGCTCGCCGCCAACGGCATCGTCGCGGCGGTTCCCGGTTCGGTCAACATCCTCGCGGGCACGCCTCGGGGGCAGGTTCTCTGGGTCTGTTGAGCTACTCATGGCTCCACTCAAGCATCACCCACCAGTGATAGCAAGGATGCTTACTATTTCGTGACCTGTGGCGTCACCGGTATTTACGGTGCAGGTTTTCCCGCCGGGAGGCCCCGGGGGAGGCGTCAGCGATCCACGGACCGGTCCCTTCGGACTGGTCCAGGACGCCTTCCTCCAGCCAGGCGTAGTCCCCGGCGAGGACCTTCCGCGTGAGGGAGTGGTCCGCGTCGTCCGTGTTCCGCCACAGCTGGTCAAAGTACTCGTCCACACGCACCCTGGCCTGCTCGCAGTATGCTTCCGCGAGCTCATAAGCACTGGCGGCCTTTTCGGGTGCGGTGTGCAGCAGCATCTCTGCCCGGGCGCAGCAGGCGGTCATGGCGAACAGCTCGGCGCCGATGTCCACCACCCTGCCCAGGAACGCCTGCTTCCGTTCGAGTTTCGCCTGCCAGCGGCCCATCCCGTAGAACGTCTGGCGCGCCAGGCGCCGTGACGAACGCTCCACGAAGCGCAGCTGCTTGGCCAGCCGCCCGAACTCACTGTAGGAGCGCGGGTCCATGCCGGCACCGGCCACCAGCTTGGGAAGCCACCGGGCGTAGAAGCCGGAAGCCCCGACGGCGGCCCTCGCCTTGTCGGACAGGCTCGCGTCCAGCGACGCAAGGTCGCCCGCGGCGGCCAGGTGCGCATCCACCGCCTCCCGGGCGATCAGCAGCCGCATGATTTCCGACGAGCCCTCGAAGATCCGGTTGATCCTCAGGTCCCTCAGCTGCTGCTCCGCCGGAACGGCGCGCTCGCCGCGTGCCGCCAGCGATTCCGCGGTCTCAAAGCCGCGGCCGCCCCGGATCTGGACCAGTTCATCGGCAATCCGGCAGCTGATCTCCGTGGCCCAGAGCTTGGCCAGGGCGGCCTCGATCCGGACGTCCTTCTGGCCGGCGTCGGCGAGTTCGGCGGAGAGCTCAAAAACCGCGTCCAGGGCGAAGGCGGAGGCGGCGATGAACGCGATTTTCTTGCCCACGGCCTCGTGCTCGCCCACCGGCCTGCCCCACTGGGTCCGGGCGTTGGACCATTCCCGGGCGATCTTCAGGCTCCAGCGGCCCGACGCCACGCACAGCGCCGGAATGGAGAGCCGGCCGGTGTTCAGGGTGGTAAGCGCAATCTTCAGTCCCTGCCCCTCGCGGCCCAGCCGGTTGGCGGCCGGCACCCGGACCTGGTGGAACCGGGTCACGCCGTTTTCGATGCCCCGCAGGCCCATGAACGCATTCCGGTTTTCCACCGTGATGCCCGGCGAGTCCATTTCCACCACGAAGGCGCTGATGCCGCCCTTGTGGCGGGTGCCGTCAGCATCCGTGTGCGCCGGAACCACGGCCATCACCACCACCAGTTCCGCAATCACCCCGTTGGTGGTCCACAGCTTGACGCCGTCCAGAAGGTACGCTTCGCCGTCGTCCGTGGGCGTTGCAGTGCTGCCCAGCCGGGCGGGGTCGCTGCCCACGTCAGGTTCCGTCAGCAGGAAGGCGGTGATGGCACCGGCGGCGCATCGTGGCAGGTACTCGCGCTTTTGTTCCGGGGTGCCAAATACCTTCACCGGTTCGGGCACCCCGATTGACTGGTGTGCCGAGAGGAGTGCGCCGAGGCTCGGGTGCACGCTGCCCAGCAGCGCCAGTGCGCGGCCGTAGTACACCAGGGACAGGCCCAGGCCCCCATATTCCCGGGGGATCTTCATCCCGAAAACACCCAGGTCCGCCAGGCCCCGAATGTAGTCGTCGGGGATCCTGTCCTCACGCTCGATCACCCGCCCGTCCAAGGTGCCGGCGAACTCCAGCAACCGGGCCATGAACGCTTCGCCCCGTTCCACGGAGGCCGGGTCCGGGGTGGGCCAGGGGTGGACCAGGCTGAGGTCGAAGCTGCCCAGGTAGAGGCCTTTGGCGAAGCTGGGCCGCTCCCAGCCGGATTCCCGCGCGGCCTCGGCCACGGCGCGGGCCTCATCAGCCGTGACGCCGGCGCCGATCTTGCCGGCGGGTACGGGGGTTTCCTCTGCGGGGGAGTCTGTTGCCGGACCTGTGGAGGTGGGGAGGCCGGTGGCAGGGCTTGTTGCGGGGCTGTCAGTGGCGGAGCTCATGGGTCATCTCCTTGGCCGGATTGGCCGGTGTAGCCATGGATCCGCCGGGTTGGAGAACCCTTCAGCTGTCCCTCAAGATTACCCGCGGGTAGGTTCCGGTGCTAGGGGATGCCTGGGCCTGGAAATCGCCTGCAACGTCCACCGTGGCAGCGTGGTGCACCAGCCTGTCCCACCCTGCATTGATCCCGTGGACCACGGCCAGGAGCGTTTTGGACGCCAGCGTCCAGCTCAACTTTCCGGCCCCCAGAAGGACCAGTGCCACCAGTCCCGAGACCAGGACGAAAGCGGCCAGGATAAACCCGAATACGAGCGTGCCCACGAACACCAAAGTGGCGTTGTCCACTGCTGTCAGATCGAACGGCATGAGTCCCCCTGCTGCGACGTTGCATGTGTTAAGAGTTGGTTGAGACCAGTAGCACGAGCGTAGGGGGAGCCTCCCTTTCCAGCCAGAGCCACAGCCGCCCGGAAGCCCTGTTGATATGGGATCGAAACACTACCGCCAAGTAGGTCACGGAGTGGTCGCGGCGCCTGCGTTAACCTTGTAGTTGGCGGTTTTCCGATCCAGGCCGCCGCCCAGCCCCCGCAAACAGTCCAAGGAGAGTGCGTGCCCCGCTCCGCCAGGTCATCCGCTGATGCCATCAGCGCCCGGCTTCGGGACCTCGAACTCCTCACTAAAGGACCTGCCTGGGCGCTGACGCGCTCGGCCCCCTGGGTGATCGCGGTACTGCAGGCATCCTTTACCCGCACCCGGCCGCAGCTGCCGCTGGAGGAATTCCATGCCGACGTCGACTCCTTCCTTGAGGAGCTCCGCCGCCAGGACCCCGGGCTGGGTGGAGGGGCGAACGGGAAGTCCTTTGGCGACGAATGGACGCGCCGCCAGTTCCTGACGCGGCGCAACCAGTCCGGCCAGATCGTCTACGAGGTGACGGAACCCGCGGCACGCGTGCTGGCGTTCCTGGACAGCCTCTCCAGCGAACGGTCCACGCTCAACGGGTCCCGCCTGGGCACGCTGCTGGGGGACGTCGAAAAGCTTGCCAACGAGACCAACCCGGACCAGAGCGCCCGGCTGGAGTCCCTGGAAGAGGAGATCGAAGAACGCCAGCAGCTGATCCAGGACATCAGCAGCGGCGAGTTCGACGGACTGCTGGATGACGACGAGGCGGTGGAGGCCGCGGGAAACATTCTGGACCTGGCGGCGAGCCTGCCCGCCGACTACAAGAAGATGCGTGACCGGATCGAGGAACTGGTGGGCGAACTGCGCAACCAGATCATCGAGGAGTCGCTGACCAAGGGCGCCACCATGGCCCAGGTGCTGGAGGCGGACAAACGCCTCCGGCAAAGTCCGGAGGGCAGGACGTTCCGGTCCTTCACCGCCTTCCTCGAGGATCCGCAGCAGCAACTGCGGTTTAGGTCCGCCATCGGGGAGGTCCTGGGCCGGCAGTTCGCCGACGACCTGTCGCCGGAGGACCGGGAAACCCTGAAGAACCTGGTGGCGGAACTGCGCCAGCAGCACAGCCAGATCCAGCGGATCTACGGCAAGCTCAGCGAAAGCCTCAATACCTACGTCCAGAGTGACGACTTCCGCCAGTCCGTCCGGCTCCGCCAGGTCCTGCGGGAGGCCGAGCAGGCCATCAGGTCCCTTCCGTATGAGCGGGAACGCCCTGGCCTGGTCCCCGGTCCGGTCCTGTTCAACGCGGGGTTCGAATCGCTGTCCATGGTGAAGCTCTTCGATCCCGACGAGTTCGCCGCCCCGCCCAAACTGGCCGATCCCATCGCCTTCAGCGACTCCGACCGGGTGCGCTCGCCGAGGACCGGCAAGGCGAAGCCGGAAGTGGTGCGGGCCGCCCTGGCCGGCGCCTCCACCCTTTCCGAGGCGTGGCAGCAGCTGCCGCCCGGAGAACAGCACATCAACACCATCCGCGCGCTCCTCTCGCACGCCCTCCACGCCGGCGCTGGCTTCGACAAGCAGGGCCTTGAGGCACTGGACTACGAACAGATAGACGGCACCACGCGCAGGGCCTACCTTCCGCTGGTCACGCTTCCAAAGGATCCTGATGACTGAAGAGACAACCACGACGACGGCGGAGCGGCCTTTCGCCGTCACGCCCCGCGACACGTTCGTTGACGGCGCCGCGCTCTTCCCGGGCGATACCGGAGTGCTGTCCATGAAGGTGCGGCAGGCGCTGGTGAAGCTCCTCAAGGGCCCCTATGTGGACGGTGGCCGGGACGAAAAGCTCTGGACTGTCCTGCTGGACAACCAGGTGATCCTGCGGAGCCGGCTGTCCGAGCTGTTCCTCACCATGGAGCTGGACCATGAGCGCAAGATCGCCGTCCTGCGCCCGGTGGACCCCGACGCCATCGGCGGCAGCACCCGCTCCAGCATCCTGCGGCAGCAGCGCGCCCTCAGCCGGGTGGAGACCATCGTGCTGCTCCGCCTGCGCCTGCTGCTGGACCGCCACGTCACCGCGCAGACCGACCCCACCATCACCCGCGAGGAAATCGCCGACCTGGTGGCGCACTACCAGCCCGCCGGCCAGCAGGACGCCCTGCGGGACTCGGACGTGGTGAACAGGGCCATCACCAAGCTCCTGGCCCGCCAGCTCCTCCTCCCCACAGGACTGGACGACGTCTACACCATCTCCAACGCCCTGCCCCTGGCCCTCCCGTTCGAGAACATCGGCGACATCCCCGCCCAGATAGAGGCCCTGGTGGCAGCAACCACAGACCCCGCGGGCACGGAGGCGCTCCTGGAGTTCGACAACGGAGCAGCCGCGTCCCCGGAGAGCGACACGGACACGGAGGACGCCCAGTGAGCATCGCTTCCATGCTCCCGATGGGTGAGCTGACAAACCCCGGCCAGATGCGCCTTGCCCTGGTGCAGGTGGTCAACTGGGGCACGTTCCACGGAGCCCACACGATGCACGTGGACCGCAACGGCACGCTGCTGACGGGCAATTCGGGCGTGGGCAAGTCCACGCTGTTCGATGCCATGCTGCGGGTCTTCGATGCCCGGCCCAGGTCCAACGAGGCCGCTGCCCAGCGTTCGGGCGGAGCCGTTGAGGACAAGCGGACCACCTTCACCTACATGCGGGGCAAGGTGGGGGACAAGGCTGTGGGTGAGGGCTCGGCGAGTGCCTTCCAGCGGCCGGGCGCCACATGGTCCGCCGTCGCCCTGACGTTCGATAACGCGGCCGGCACGCGGGTGACCGTCTCGGCACTGTTCGATCTCCCCAAGAACGGCACGGAGTCGAGCGTCGGACGTTTCTACGTCATCGACCACGACCCGCTGGACCTGGAAGCCCTCGAAGGCATCGCGGACAAGCGGTTCACCAAGGCTGCGCTGGAGACGATCTTTCCCGATGCGCAGGTTTTCGACGTCCACAAGGCCTTCGCCGAGCGGTTCCGCCGGCTGCTGGGCATCAACTCGGACCAGGCCCTTCCGCTCCTGCGCGTCATCCAGGCCGGCAAGGGCCTGGGCGGCAGCGTCAACACGTTCTTCCGCGACCAGGTCCTGGACGCCCCGGCCACCCTCGCGGCGGCGGACGACGTGGTGGAGGAATTCAGCAACCTGATGTCCATCCGGCAGCGGCTGGAGGACGTCCGGCAGCAGCGGGACCAGCTGGCCCCGGTTCCCGGGCTGAACCGGGAGTATGCCCAGGCGCTGCTGGACGCCAACAGGCTGCGGGACCTCGCCGGCGAGGAGTTCGAGGCCTACAAGCAGAAGCTGGCCGTCACGGTCCACCAGGGATTGCTTGAGCGCTTCAAGGGATTGGCCCAGGCAAAGGCCAGGGAGCTGGGTGCTGAGCGGACTGTCCGGGACGGCCTGGCCAAGGACCTGCGCCAGCTGGAAGCGGATTACAACAACCAGGGCGGCAACGCCATCTCCGCGATCGAGCAGTCCCTGGAAAACGCCCGTGTTGGGCTGAAGCTCCGCCAGCAGGTGGAGGAGACGGCGCGCCAGGCGCTGGCCGACGCCGGCCTGCAGCTTGACTGGACCGAGGACGGCTGGGAGCAGGCGCACGAGCAGGCGGCAGCAAGGTCCGCGGAGCTCAACAGTGACTCCCGGGCCCTCCAGGAACTCCGCTTCGAGGCCTTCGACGCGCACGCAACCAAGAAGCGCGAACTGGCCGCGGCTGAGCAGGAACTCGTGTCCCTGAAGACGCGCAAGTCGCTGCTGCCGCCGTCGAGCATTGAAAACCGGGCTGCGATTGCCGCCGCAACCGGCATCCCGGAGGACCGGATGCCGTTCGCCGGTGAACTGATGGACCTCGCCGAGGAGCAGGAGAAGTGGCGCCCGGCCGCCGAGCGGGCGCTCCGCAACCTGGCCACCACGCTGCTGGTGCCGGGCGAGCACTTCGCGGCAGTCACCCGGTACCTCAACGGTCACGCCGTGCGCGGCGCGCTGCGGGCCGTGGACGTGTCCAAGCCACTGTCCGGCGGCGCGCTGGCGCTTGAGGACGTGCGCGACGGCGACCTGCTGACCAAGCTGGACATCCTCACCACGGGCGTCGCGGCCGAGGCAGGCTCCTGGATCCGTGAGCGCATCGCACTGGACTTCGCCTACCCCTGCGTAGAGGACCCGGACGAGCTGGCCTCACTGGACCGCGGCCTCAGCCTGGGCGGCGTGGTGAAGCGCAACCGCCACACCGTGGAAAAGGACGACCGTTTCACCAGCCGGCAGGATTACGTCCTCGGGTTCGACAACGCCGCCAAGCTGGAACTTGTTGCCGGGCAGGCGGAGGACCTGCGGCAGGAAGTGGCCAAGGCGGCAGAGCTGGCGCAGAGCCGGGAAGACTCGCACCAGGGCATGGCCCGGCAGCTTGAGGCCCTGCGCCGCATCGCTGAGGACCACCGTTCCTGGGACCAGGTGTCGGCGGCGGTCGCGGCCGAGGAGCTCGCCCGGCTCGAGCAGCGGCTGAAGGATGCCCTGGCGGCACAGGCGGACCTGGAACCGCTGCGCGCCAGCATCGAGGACGTGCGGCAGAAACACCAGTCCAGTACCGAGGCCGCTGCCGTGCTGCAGAGCGAGTACAAGGCACTGGACCGGCAGCTGACCGCTGCGGATTCCCTGCTGGAAGGTGCCCGCCAGCGCCTGGCCCAGGCGCCGCCGTCGGACGCCACCGTCACTGCCCTGGATCCATACTTTGCCGATTTCGGCGATGTGACGGAGATGCACGAGCTGGACAACCTTTCCAACCGGGTGCGCACCGCCCTGCTGGCGGAACTGCACACGGCCGAGTCCCGCGGGCAGGCCACCGCCGAGCGGCTTACACGCATCTTCGAGGCGTTCGTGCGTGACTGGGGGAGCGCCATCTCGGCAGACCACGGCACCACGATCGGTGCTGCCGGCGAGTTTGAGACGCGCTACCACGCGATTGTGAGCGACGGCCTCCCCGCCCAGGAAGCGGAGTTCCGCCAGTTCTTCAACCAGCGCACGCACGAGTCCTTCAGCACGCTCCTGCACCTGCTGGATGAGGAGCGGCGCTCCATCACCAGCCGCATCCTGCCGCTCAACGGCATCCTGTCGCAGGTCAACTTCCACGAGGGGAGCTTCCTTGAACTGGACATCAAGCAGACGCTGCCTCCCACAGCCAAGCAGTTCAAGGACGCGATCCAGAACGCCCTGAAGGCCCGGCATACCCGCCCGGCCAAATCCGAAGCGTCCAGGAAAGTCACCACAGGCCTGGAAACAGGCGTGGAAGTAGGCGGGGAAAGGGATGACGACGCCGAGCTCACCGCCCGCTACAAGTCTCTGGAGACGCTGGTGAAGCGGCTGGGCTCGCAGGCGCCGGAGGACCGGCGGTGGAGGGCCGAGGTGCTGGACGTGCGCGGGCACCTGTTCATCCAGTGCAAGGAGCACCGCGAAGTTGCCCAGCCGGCGTCCGGCAAGAAGGGTGGAGCGAAGAAGTCCGAGGTGTTCATGCACGCGGATACCGGATCCATGTCCGGCGGGGAGCGCCAGCGGTTCACGGCCTTCATTATGGCTGCCGCGCTGAGCTACCAGCTGGGCATCGCGGAGCAGGGCTTCACCACGTACGGCACCGTGATGATGGACGAGGCCTTTGTGCTTGCTTCCGAGGAGTTCGCGGGCGCCGGGATCAAGGCGCTGCACGAATTCGGGTTCCAGCTGCTGCTGGCCGCCCCCGAGAACGTCATTGACCTCTCCCGGCACCTTGGTTCCGTCACGGAAATCCTCCGGGACAAGCGCACCAACCGCTCGGGAGTGCTCACAGCACCGGTCATCACACCGCGGCCGGGCGAAGAGGGGGCATGGCGGTCGGAAGCGAACCCGGTGGACATTGTCCTGCGCTGACGCCCTGACCAGGCCTATATAACAAATTGATGGATTTATTGCGGAAGCTCTGGTGACGGGTAATTCTGCTGTGCCACTCTGGGCTTTACCACCTCATCCGCCTGAGTAAATCCCATAGGTACTGCGGAATGCTGGGTTCCGCCCTGTTCCCCAAGAGAACGATGGCGTCCTCTTGAAAGGCCCTCCCATGCGCCCGCCGCAACGCACCGCCCTCCTTTCCACCGCCCTCTTCTCCGCGCCAATCGCCGGCGCGGTACTGTTCCTCTCGGCCTGCGCGGCAGGCGGTCCGGCGGGGAGCGGGAGCACCCCCGAAAGCCCTGCCGTTCAGGCACCCACGGCGAGCCAGCCGCCGTCGTCCGCCCCCGCCTCCACCGCTCCCGCCGCCGCCCCGGCAACCTTCACCTTCCCGGACGGCCGGCTCTCGTTCCAGCACCCGGCCGACTGGCGGGTGGAGCTCTTCGAAGCATCCGCCTCGCCGTTTGTGGGGACTGCGTCGGTGTACGATCCCGCCGGCCAGCTGCGGGTCAGCGTCTACACCGGAGAAATCGCCGACGTCGTGGCCAGCGCCGCCGACCGGACCGTACTCGAGACGGACCCGGTACCGGGACTGGTGGGGAAGTCCGTCCCAACGCCCCATTCATCGTTCTTCGTGGACCGCAGTGGCGGCGCTGCCAATTATCGGATGGGGCTCACTGCAGGACTGCCCGTCTCGCCGGACGGGAAGGTGCAGGACGGGCTCATCATGCTCGGCGAGCGCATCCTGTCTGCAGACGTGGTGCTCACCGCTACGCCGTTCGCCAATGATGAGGAGGCGAAAGCCTGGTACTGGGGTGCTGAAGGCCGAACCCTGAAAGCTCTGCTGATGAGCTTCTCCTACCGCTGACCACGACCCTCTCTCACTTAATGCGGCATTTCCCCAAACGCTCTCTCACCGGCGATAGAGCGTTTGGGGATTTCCTGCATTAAGTGCGAGAGGGTCGGCGGGGGCAGGGCTGTGTCCTTCGTCACGAAAGGGAATAAGGCATGGAAACGTTGCGTAATCAACTGGAGGGTAGGCTAGCCTTACTTAAGTTCGCTTCATGACTTAAGGAGTTCCGTGACTTCCCCCCTCTTCCCCGGGCCGAGCGCCACGCGCCGCACGCTGTTCAAATCAGCCGGCAAGGCCACGGCCGTCCTGGCCGCCGCGGCACTTACCCTGTCCGCCTGCTCCACAGGACCAGCGTCCTCCTCCGCCGACACCAGCGCCTCCAGCTCCAGCAGCTCGCAGTTCCCCGTCACCATCGAGCATGTCTACGGCGAAACCATCATCGAGGAGCAGCCCACGCGGGTGGCCACTGTCTCCTGGGTCAATGACGACGTCGCCATTGCCCTCGGTGTTGTGCCGGTGGGCGTGCCCAAGAACGAATGGGGCGGCAACGAGCAGGGCTCCACCCCGTGGAAGGA
Organism: Pseudarthrobacter scleromae; assembly: GCF_014644515.1. Classification (NCBI taxonomy): domain Bacteria; kingdom Bacillati; phylum Actinomycetota; class Actinomycetes; order Micrococcales; family Micrococcaceae; genus Pseudarthrobacter; species Pseudarthrobacter scleromae. Next base: position 28,072 of record NZ_BMKV01000011.1, read on the forward strand.
CGCAGCGCTGGAGGAACTCGGCGCCGGATTCGGCTCGGACAAAGCCCCGGTGCAGTACTCCGAGGCGGACGGCATCAACTTCACCGAGATCGCCAAGCTCACCCCGGACGTCATCCTTGCCGCGTACTCGGGCCTCACCGAGGAGGACTACAAGAAGCTCACCGAAATCGCGCCGGTGGTGGCCCACCCTGAACTGGCCTATGGGACCTCCTGGCAGGACTCCACCTCCATCATTGGCAAGGCCCTCGGCAAGGAGGCCGAAGCCGCCAAGCTGGTCTCCGACACCGAGGCCACCATCAAGGAAAAGGTTGCCGAGTACCCGCAGATCACCGGCAAGAGCTTCATCTACGGCAATCTGGAGCCGGCATCGGCTGAGGGCGTCAACGTCTACACCGCCAATGACAACCGTCCCCGCTTCCTCTCCGAAATTGGCATGGAGCTGGCGCCCGTGGTGGAGGAAAATTCCAAGGGCTCCAAGGAATTCTTCATCCCCTGGTCCGCTGAAAAGGCCAACGAGCTCGAGTCCGATATTTTCGTGACCTGGGTTCCGGACGCCGCCACCACCGATTCCATCAAATCGGACCCCCTGCTGGGCCAGATCCCCGCCATCAAGAACGGCGCGCTGGTTGCCGACTCGGACAACACCCTGACCCTGTCCATCTCCGCGTCCTCCCCGCTGAGCCTGCCGTGGTCGCTGGACACATTCCTGCCGCAGCTTGCCAGTGCCGCGGATGCGGTGAAGTAGGCACAGTTCCATGACGGGGAGTACGACGACGGCGGCGCGCCGTGAGCCCGCTCCCGGCACTTTGGTGCCGGGAGCGGCACCTGCCGGAACCCGCGGCCGCGCGTTCGGGGGGCCGCGCGCCGCCTGGCTGCTGGCCGCCGTCGTCGTACTTGCCCTGCTTGCCGGGGCCTCCCTCGCTATCGGTGCGCGTGGCCTTCCCCTGGCCACCGTTTGGCAGGCGCTCACCGCGTTTGATCCCGCCAACGGCGACCATGCCGTGGTACACGCCCGCATCCCCCGCACCGTCCTTGGCCTGCTGGCGGGCGGCGCGCTGGGCCTCGCCGGCGCAGCAATGCAGGGCGTGGCCCGCAACCCGCTGGCCGACCCCGGCATCATGGGCGTCAACGCCGGTGCGGCCCTCGCCGTGGTGACCGGCATCTACGTCTTCGGCGTCGGCTCGCTCTCCGGCTACATCTGGTTCGCCTTCGTGGGGGCCGCTGCCGCCGCCGTCGTGGTGTACCTCATTGCCTCGCTCGGCAGGGACGGGGCCACCCCGGTGAAGCTCGCCCTGGCGGGCGCCGCTTTGAACGCGGGCCTCTACTCCCTGATGAACGTCATCCTGGTCTCCAGCCAGGACACCCTGGACCGCTTCCGCTTCTGGCAGGTGGGCGGAATCGCCGGGCGCGACTGGTCCGTGGTGCTTTCCGGACTGCCCTTCCTGGCCGCCGGTGCCCTCATTGTGCTTCTGACCGGCCGCGTCCTCAACAGCCTGGCCTTGGGCGACGACATCGCCCGGGGCCTGGGCCAGCGGGTAGGCCTGTCCCGCGCCGTCACCGCGCTCGGCATTGTGCTGCTGTGCGGATCCGCCACCGCGCTTGCCGGGCCCATCGCCTTCGTGGGCCTGGTCATCCCCCACGCCGTCCGTTTCCTCACCGGCCCGGACTACCGCTGGATCCTGCCCTTCTCCCTGGTCCTGGCCCCGGCACTCCTCCTCGGCGCGGACATCATCGGCCGCGTGGTGCTCCTGCCCGGCGAAGTCCCGGCCGGCATCATGACCGCCCTCGTCGGAGCACCCGTCTTCGTCTGGCTGATCCGCCGCGGCAAGGGGGCCGGACTGTGACCATCACCACATCCCGCGTCGAGCTGTCGCCGGGAGGTCCCAAAACAGGGTCCGGGGGGCCACACCTGACAGGCCAACGCCGCAAACGATTGCTGCTGAACCGGACCGCACTCCTGGCCGCCGTCGTCGTGGTCCTGTTCGCCGTGTCCGTCCTGCTGGGCAGCTACACGGTGACCATCCCGGACTTCTTCAGGATCCTCATCGCCCACCTGACCGGCGGTGAAAAGATCCCCGGCGCCAGCTTCATCGTGATGGAGAACAAGCTGCCGCGGGCCGTCATCGGCACCATGATCGGGGTCGCGTTCGGTTTGGCGGGCGCCCTGTTCCAGACCATGCTCCGCAACCCGCTGGCCAGTCCCGACGTCATCGGCATCAGCTACGGGGCCAGCGCTGCGGCGGTGACTGCCATCGTGGTCTTCGGCGCATCCGGGGCAGCGGTTTCCGGCGCGGCCCTGGGCGGTGCGCTGGGCGTGGCAGCCATCATTTACGCCATTTCCAGCGGCGGCACCCTGCGCGGAAGCGGCCGGGGCGATGCTGCCGGGAACCGGCTCATCCTGGCCGGTGTGGGCATCGCCGCAGCACTGCACGCAGTGGTCAACTTCCTGATGACCCGCGCGGACATCCGCACCGCGGCGGACGCCCTGGTCTGGCTCAACGGTTCCCTGAACTCCGCCAGCTGGGACCGCGCGGGCGTCCTTGCCCTGGCCCTCGCCGTCCTGCTCCCCGCCGTGGTTGCCATCGCAGGACCGCTGCGCATCCTGGAGCTCGGCCCCGACGCCGCCGCCGGACTGGGGATCAGGGTAGGTGCCACCCGGCTGGCACTGGTGATCACCGCCGTCGCGCTGGCAGCGGTGGCGACGGCGGCAGCCGGGCCGGTCTCGTTCGTCGCCTTCCTGGCCGGTCCCATCGCCCGGCGCTTCACCGGTAAAGCCAGCCTCCCGGCGTCGGCCCTTGTGGGCGCCGTGATTGTCCTGGCGGCCGACTACGTGGCCGCCAACGTGGCCCCCCTGCTGCTGGACGGCACCGTTCTGCCGGTGGGCGTTATCACCGGTGCGCTCGGTGCCCCGTTCCTGCTGTGGCTCCTGGTCACGGCCAACCGAAAGGATGCCTGAGGTGGCAGTACTCAACGCCAAGGACCTGACACTGAAGTACGACCAGCGCTGCGTGGTGGACGGCCTCAGCGCCGAGATTCCGGAGGGGAAGGTGACCATGATCGTGGGCGCCAACGCCTGCGGGAAGTCCACGCTCCTCCGCGGGCTGTCCCGGCTCCTCAAGCCGGCGGCCGGTGCCGTAACCCTGGACGGCAAGGACATCCACTCCCTTCCGGCGCGTGAACTGGCCCGTACCCTGGGCCTCCTTCCACAGCACCCCACTGCCCCGGACGGCATCACGGTCAGGGACCTGGTGGGCCGCGGCCGCTACCCCCACCAGGGCTTCTTCCGCAGCTGGAGCGAACGGGACGAAACCGCCGTGCAGCGCGCGCTCGAAGCGACCGAGACCCTTGCCCTCGCCGAACGGAACGTCGACGAACTTTCCGGCGGGCAGCGGCAGCGCGTCTGGATCGCCATGGCCCTTGCGCAGGAGACCGACGTTCTCCTCCTGGACGAACCCACCACCTACCTGGACCTCGCGCACCAGGTGGAGGTCCTGGACCTCGTGACGGACCTGAACCGCCAGCGCGGCACCACCGTGGCCATCGTCCTGCATGACCTGAACCTGGCCGCCCGGTACGCGGACACTGTGATCGCCATGAAGGGCGGCGCCGTGGTGGCAGTCGGGTCCCCGCTTGAAGTGGTCACGGAAGGGCTGGTCCGCAGCGTTTTCGGCCTCGAATCGCGCGTCATCCCGGACCCCGTCTCCGGCACCCCCCTGATCATTCCCATCGGCCGCCACCACGTCCCCGCCAACGAACTGGAGCTCGTTTCATGAAAACCCGCGACATCGCCTCCACGGAGCCCATGACCCTGGCGTTCGAAGTCACCGTCACCTCAGTCCAGGAGCTCAGCCCCAATTTCCGCAGGATCACGTTCGGCGGATACTCGCTGCGGGATTTCGGCGTCCACGGCGACACCCTGGACCTCCGGATCAAGCTCATGATCCCGTCCCTCGCGTCGGACGGCACCCACCTGCCCCTCCCGGTGTTCGAAATGAGCCAGGCCGGCTGGTACCGGGAATGGCTGGCCATGGATCCTGCCGTGCGCGGTTCCATGCGTACCTACACCGTCCGCCAGGCCCGCCTGGATTCGGTGTACCCGGAGATCGACGTGGACTTCGTGATGCACTTTGACGACGCTGGCAACGGCGGGCCGGCCGCGAACTGGGCCCTCAACGCCCGGCCCGGTGACGCAATCACCATCATCGGCCCCAACAACAGGGCTGCCCACTGCGTCACGGCCGAAACCTACTCAGGCATCGAATGGCGGCCCGGGCTGGCGCAGCGCATCCTGCTGGCCGGTGACGAGACATCCGTCCCCGCCATCTCCGCCATCCTGGAAAGCCTGCCGGAGTACATGACCGGGCACGCGTTCCTGGAGGTCCCTGAAGCCGGTGACTTCAGGGAATTGACTTCACCCGCCGGCGTCGACATCACCTGGCTGGCGCGCGGGGCGTCCATCGGGCGGTCCCGGCCGCACGGAGAGCTGCTCCAGGCGGCCGTGCGCAAGGCCGTGCCCGTGCCCGGCTGGGTGGGCATCAAAGCGGCCGACGGCGGCGCCGGCCCCGAGCCGGAGGACGTCAACGTGGACGTGGACATCCTCTGGGAGACGCCGGCGCGGATGGAGACTTCCGAGATCCAGGCCACCAAGAACCCGGGCATGCCGGCCGGCGCCATGCCTTTCTACGCCTGGATCGCCGGCGAAGCCGCCGTCATCAAGGACATGCGCCGGTACCTTGTCCGGGACGTCGGGATCGACCGGAAGCAGGTGGCGTTCATGGGGTACTGGCGGCAGGGCAAGGCCGAAGGGTAGCCCCGGCTCGTTGCTGGCTAGGCCGCAACCGGCAACGCTCCATCAGATCCTGCCGGTTTTTCGGGGACGCTCTCGCACTCGATGCGGGTCTTTTGCGGACGCTCTTGCACTTCCTGTTCACCCCGGCGTCGTTCTTCCTTCTTCTGTGGTCGTTAGCCTTGGCTGGTGACTGCTCAACCTTTGCTCCCTGACTCCGGGAGGCGGGTGTTTGTCGCCCTGGGGGACTCTTTCACGGAGGGGGTCGGGGACCGGGACGAGCGGTTGCCCAATGGTGTCCGTGGGTGGGCAGACCGGGTGGCGGAGAAGCTGGCCAAGGCCCAGCCCGGGTGGCGCTATGCGAACCTTGCCATCCGCAGCAAGCGGCTCCGGCATATCGTCAACGAGCAACTGGAGCCGGCGCTGCGAATGCGGCCCTCGCTGGTCACGCTGTATGCAGGCGGAAACGACATCCTGGACGTGAAAACGGACATGGCCGCGCTCATGGATGACTACGAAAAGCTCGTGGCCGCACTGGCGGAAACGGGGGCAACGGTGGTGCTTTTCACGGGGTTTGACGTCAAGGTGTCCGCACTGCTGGAGCCTCTCAGGAAACGCAACACCTACTACAACCAGCACGTCCGGGCCATCGCCGGGAAGTACGGGGCGGTGCTGGTGGACTACTGGTGCCTGGATGCGTTCCATGACCGGCGGATGTGGGACTCCGACAGGCTCCACATGTCCAAGGCAGGGCACAAGTACCTGGCGGGGCAAGTGCTGGACCAGTTGGGGGTGCCGCACAAGATCCGGCCCAAGGACTGGGAACCGCCGGCCCGGCACAGCCTGCGGGAATGGGAGCGGCAGCAGCGGCGCTGGATCCGCGACTGGGTCCTGCCGCTCTTCGGCCGCAAGCTGCGCGGCGTCACCCTGGGGGATGAGCTGGGCCCGCGCTGGCCGGAGCCGGTCAGAGTGCCGCGGAAGGGCGGACTGAAAAAGCTGGCAACGGATGTTCCCTCCACTACCTTCAGGCCCTAGAAGAGAAAGCCTAAACCGCCAGGACGCTCAGCTGTCCAGCAGGATCTCGTAACCCGGGGCCACCCTGGCCGCGTGGAACTCCATGACCTCGAAGTCCGCCACGCCATTCGTATAGAACGGATCCTGCTCCAGGCAGGCATCAAGGACAGCGCGGTCCGCCTGCGAGAGCAGCAGGCCCCCGGTCCTGGGCACCTTGCGGCCGGCCGCAATGAAAACGCCGTCGTCGAAAGCCTTCTGCAGCCAGGCGATGTGGCCGGCGTTATGGAAGTCCACGATGTCCTGCGGAACCCGGTAGCTCAGGGAGACAACATACATGGCCCCAGCCTACCGGCCGCCGCGGGGCCTAGTTGAAGAATCAACCACGCTGCTCTCGTAGAATGAGGGTCATGACCGAACCGCGCTGGCTCAACGCCGACGAACGCCGTGCCTGGCTGGCCCTGGTAAGCATTAACACCCTGCTGCCGGCAGCACTGGACACCAAACTCCACGCCGCGGGAAAGCTCTCGCTCTTCGACTACACCGTCCTGGCGATGCTCTCCGAGGCGGAAGACCGGTTCCTGCCCATGAGCGAGCTCGCCGCCCGCAGCAGCGCGTCCCTTTCCCGGCTGTCGCACGTGGTGACCAAACTGCAGAAGCGCGGCTGGGTGGAGCGGCGGCCGCATCCCCATGATGCCCGCGTCACCACCGCCCATCTGACCGAGGAAGGGATGGCCACCATCGTGGGGCTCGCGCCCGGGCACGTCGAGGACGTTCGTGACCTGTTCCTGGATGCCCTCACTGAGCAGGACGTCCTGGACCTGGCGAGGATCGGCGAAAAGGTGGTTGGCCGGCTGGACACGGACCACTGGATCCTCCGGGAAAACTAGGCCACCCGTCAGCTGGTTGGTTGCTCCCGGCAACGGGTGGCAAACTAACCGGATGGACTTTACTTCCCGGTTTGTCGCCCTCGGAGACTCCTTTACGGAAGGCGTGGGCGACGACGATCCCGCCCGCCCCAACGGTGTCCGCGGCTGGGCGGACCGCGTGGCCGAGCAGCTGGGCGCCGCTGACCCTGGCTTCGGATACGCCAACCTCGCCATCCGCGGCAGGAAACTCCGCCACATCCTGGCTGAGCAGGTGGACGCCGCCGTCGAACTTAACCCCACCCTGGTGACCATCTACGCGGGCGCCAATGACATCCTCCGCCCCAGGATCGATATTGACGACCTCCTGGTGGAGTACGACGACGCCATCGCCAAACTGCGCGCCACCGGTGCCACCGTGGTCATGTTCACGGGTTTCGACGCCCGCGGCTCGAAGGTGTTCAGCACCATGCGGGGACGTACAGCCATCTACAACGAACTGGTCCGGGGCATTGCGGGAGACCACGGCGCGCTCCTGGTGGACTACTGGCGCTTCAGCGAGTACTACGACTGGGGCATGTGGGCGCAGGACCGGATGCACATGTCCGCGGCAGGCCACGCCAATATGGCCAGGCGCGTGCTGGACGTCCTGGAACACGACCACTCGATCGACATCCCGCCCATGACCCCCGTGCCCGAACTCAGTGGGGTGGACGCCCTCCGCGCAAACGCCCGCTGGTTCCGCGAATATGCCGGTCCCTGGGTTGTCCGGAGGGTGACCGGTAAGTCCTCCGGCGACGGCTTGAAGCCGAAGTACCCCGAGCTCACTCGCCTCTAGCCACGGGCCTGCTTATACACCCTCCGGTGCCGGATTGGTCTTTAATTGCGTGAACTCGTAGACTTGGTAGGCGCTAAGTGCGCGGAGCGTGCGCAATTGCTCCGGTTGCCCGGTAATTTCTCCAGGGTGGCCGGTAGTTAGGGGCTCAAGTTGCGTGACTAACCGTTGCCCTTCTTCATTTTTGGGTCGCCCTTAGCAGCATGGTCCAGCAGCAGATATGCGGATCATTACTTTCAATTCTTGAGGAGAAGTCATGGCAGCACACTGCCAAGTGACCGGAGCCGAGCCGGGCTTTGGGCACAGCATTTCGCACTCGCACCGCCGCAACAAGCGCCGGTTCGATCCGAACATTCAGAAGAAGCGCTACTGGGTTCCGTCCCTGCGCCGTAACGTCACGCTGCAGGTCTCTGCACGTGGCATCAAGACCATCGACGTACGCGGCATCGACGTAGTCGTCGCCCAGATCCTGGCTCGTGGGGTGAAGCTCTAGTGGCTAAGGACAAGGACGTACGTCCGATCATCAAGCTCAAGTCGACTGCGGGCACGGGTTACACCTACGTAACCCGCAAGAACCGTCGTAACGATCCGGACCGCATGGTCCTGAAGAAGTACGACCCCAAGATCCGCCAGCACGTCGAATTCCGAGAGGAGCGCTAAACATGGCTAAGAAGTCCAAGATTGCTCGCAACGAGCAGCGCAAGGTCATCGTTGAGCGTTACGCTGCAAAGCGCCTCGAGCTGAAGAAGACCTTGGTTGACGAAAACGCAACCGACGAAGCACGCGAAGCAGCCCGCCTGGGCCTGCAGAAGCTGCCCCGCAACGCGTCCCCGATCCGTCTGCGTAACCGCGACATCATCGACGGCCGTCCCCGCGGCACCTTCCAGAAGTTCGGCATCTCACGTGTCCGTTTCCGCGACATGGCCCACAAGGGCGAACTTCCGGGCATCACCAAGTCTTCCTGGTAATCCAGCACCGCTGCTACCAGCTGCTTGAGAAGAGCCGGCAACCTTACGGTTGCCGGCTCTTCTGGGTTTAACGGACCTTTTGCAATGGCGCCGTTTGGGGTGGTTGCGCCTGGGTGCTCTTGCGATACCGGGGCTGGCGTTGGGACTGTGCTGCAGCACACAGAAAGGAAGTGCGACGGCGGATGGCCCTCCAGGGGTGCCAATGGGCCGTTTCGCCGCGGAATGGCGGGGATCGCGGCCTCCCGGCAGGGGGATTTGCGGTGGAGCAGGAGCAGGTGTATTGTTTTCTAAGTCGCCGCGAGGGAGACAGCGAAGAGCTGGTAACCACGGCGGCCAAACCCCCAAAAATCAACACCAATTCTGGTAGCGCTTTTGAGTGCTCCTGAAGAGGTTGGGAACCACTTCCCACCGATGAAAATCCTGAAACACGGATTTGCTTCGGAGTGGAGGATCGGGTAAGTTTGTGAAGTTGCTCCGGAGCGATCCACGGTGTTTTTGTGCTGGTGGTGGTGTCGGGTGT
>NZ_BMKV01000012.1:0-30225 GCF_014644515.1 Pseudarthrobacter scleromae
CGCCCAAACCCGCGAAGGCCACACCGGACTCTCCCCCGTCATCGCCAACCCACCAGCAACCACCTTCATGAAATAGCCCCGCTTTAACGTTCGACGGCGGCACCCAGGTTCTGTGGCTGCAGAACCCGGGTGCCGCCGTCGGGGTTTAACGAAAGGTCCCGCGTTGGCTACTTCCGCGAAGGTTTGACCACCATCGCCGATCCACCGCCGCGGCGCGTCGGTTCGGCGACGGCAGTGACCTTCTTCCCGTCCTCGCTGAACTCGATGGCCGTCGCTGCGCCGATCTCCGCTGCAGAGGTGAACGCATCACCGGCCGGCACCAGCTTGTGGCCATACTTCGTCCCCAGCGTCGGGAAGGCGTCGATGAACGCCGGCTCGGCCGTTACGTTCGCGGTGTTCCGCTGGGACGCGCGCGGGGCGGCGACCGCCTCCTCGATGGCCATGCCGAGGTCGATGCGGTTAATCAGCGTCTGCAGCACCGTGGTGATGATGGTGGAGCCGCCCGGAGAGCCAAGGGCCAGGAACGGCTCGTCGTCCTTGAGCACGATGGTGGGTGACATGGAGGACCGCGGCCGCTTGCCGGGCTGGATCCGGTTGGGATCTGTTTCGCTGAACACGGGCGAAAAATCGGTGAGTTCGTTGTTCAGGATGAACCCGCGGTCCGGCACAACGATTCCCGATCCGCCGGTCTGCTCGATGGTCAGGGTGTATTCCACCACGTTGCCCCACTTGTCCGAGACCGTGAGGTTGGTGGTGTTAATGTTCTCGGTGTCCTTCTCATCGGCTAGCGCCGCGGGCTCAATGTCACAGGTGCCGTCGTAGTCCGCTGCGTCACCTGCCGCCACAGGCTTCGTTGCTGCCTGGAGCGGGTCGATTTCACAGGCCCTCTCCTTGCCGAAGACCGGATCCAGGAGTTTTTTGGTGGGAACCTTGACGAAGGCAGGGTCCCCCACGTACTTGGCGCGGTCCGCGAACGCCAGCGCAGTCGCCTCGAGATAGTGGTGCAGGGCGGCAGGCTGGTCCTTCTTCAGGCCGGGAAGGTCGAAGACCTCCAGGATGTTCAGTGCCTCTCCCACGGTGGTGCCGCCGCTGCTGGAGGGCGCCATGCCGTAGACGTCGTAGCCCCGGTAGTTCACATGGGTGGGGTCCTGGTCGAGTGCCTCGTAGTCGTCCAGGTCCTCGGTTGTCATCACGCCTGCGGGGCCGGGCAAAGCATCCGTTCCGGGCGATGAGGGGGCGTTCCGCACTGTCCGCACAATGTCCTCGGCCAGTTTGCCCTCATAGAAGGCGTCCATGCCCTTGCGGGAAAGAAGCTTGTACGTTTCGGCCAGGTCCGGGTTCTTGAAGACAGTTCCGACGGCCGGAGGGGCGCCACCGGGCAGGAACAGCTCCCTTGTTGCCTCGAACGGAGCAAAGCGGTCCTGGTTGTCCGCCGTTTGCTGGCGGAAGGTCTCGTCCACCAGGAACCCGTCCGTGGCCACGTCTATGGCGGGTTCCAGGACGTCGTCGAGGCTGAACCGTCCCCAGCGCTCCAGAGCCCGCTCCCACGTGGCCGGCGTTCCCGGGACACCCACGGAAATTCCGCTCGTGGCCTGCTTCTTGAACGCATACGGCTTGCCGTCGGCCGGATTGATGAACGCGTCTGTTGGCATCGCCGCCGGGGCAGTCTCCCGGCCGTCGATGGTACTGACTTTTTCCTTCTTGGCGTCGTAGTACACAAAGTAGCCGCCGCCCCCGATCCCGGCGCTGTACGGCTCGGTGACGCCCAGGGTTGCGGCCGCGGCGACTGCTGCGTCCACGGCGTTGCCTCCCTTGCGGAGGATCTTGATGGCGGCCGCGGATGCGTCCAGGTCGACGGTACTGACGGCACCGCCGTAACCGGTCGCGACCGGGGTCTTTTTCATGTCGTCGCCCTGCCCGGTACCGGCAGATGCCGGGCTGGTCAATGCACCGGTGGTCACGCTCATCGCCAGCGCTGCAGTGACCGCAGCGAACCGGCGTCCCAGATATGGCATGGTTGCTCCTGAAAAGGGTGCGAGTGAGGTGGATCACACGCTACTCCCCCCGTATTGGACACTCAACGCTCCCGCCTACCCTTGCTGCCTCGGTAGCATGAAAGCCACTGCCGGCAGTTGCACCACCTATACGGGCCCCGTCCGGGCCGGGGAAACGAGGTACCTCATGTCAGGATCCAAACTCGCCGTTGTGGGAGCCGGGAGTGTGGGAACCTCCCTTGCGTACGCCGCCCTGATCCGTGGTTCGGCCAGCAACATCGCCCTGTTCGACGTCAATGCCGCCAAGGCTGACGCCGAAGTGCTGGACCTCGCCCACGGCACCCAGTTCGCTGCCGCCGCTGCGTCCATGACCGGCGGCGGCGACATCGCCGTGACGGAGGGCGCCGACGTCGTGGTCATCACGGCCGGAGCCAAGCAGGCGCCCGGCCAGACCCGGCTGGACCTTGCCGGAACCAACGTGCGGATCCTGGAAGAGCTCATGCCCCAGCTCCTCAAGCACTCCCCCGATGCTGTCTACGTCCTGGTCACCAACCCCTGCGACGTACTCACCGTGGCAGCGCAGAAGATCTCCGGGCTCCCGGCGGGGCGCATCTTTTCCTCCGGCACTGTCCTGGACACCTCCCGGCTGCGCTGGCTGCTGGCCCGCCGGGCGGGAGTGGCCGTGCCCAGCGTCCACGCCAGCATCGTGGGCGAGCACGGGGACACCGAGTTCCCCGTGTGGTCCACGGCAACCATCGGCCCCATCCCGGTCCGCGACTGGACGGTGGAGGGGGAGCGCGTCTTCACCCCCGAATACCTGGCCGAGACGGCACGCGAAGTGACGCAGGCGGCATACAAGGTCATCGCCGGCAAGGGCGCAACCAACTACGCGATCGGCCTCTCCGGCGCACGCATCGTGGAAGCCCTGCTCCGCGATGACAAGGCGGTGTTGCCGGTGTCCACGGTGCTGGACGGACAGCATGGGATCTCCGGGGTTGCCCTTTCCCTGCCGAGCGTCGTGGGGCGGGGCGGTGTCCACACCGTGCTGGAAATGCCCATGGACGACGGCGAGCTGGCAGCCCTGCAGCATTCCGCAGACACCCTGCGGCACACGCTGGGTACCCTGGGCATCTGAGCGCCTCCGCCGGCACCCGGCCGGCCGTCATGCAACGCCCCCGCAACTCTTCTGCCCCGGCTGATCGCCTATGCTCAGCAGAGCGCTGTACTTCGGTGCTCTGCAGAGTACAGCGACGCAGTTCAATGACGAACGACTTGGGAGACACGCATGACCAACTGGCGCATCAGGGATTTCCATTCGGCGGACCTGGACGGGATCCTGCACCTGTGGGAAAGCCTCAAGGCAAGCAATGTGGAACCCGTCTACGCCCTCTCCGAGGTACTGGCCTCCTGCGAGAAGGACCATGCCGTGGTGGCGGTGCAGGGCGAGCAGGTGGTGGGGGCCGCCGTCGGACGCGCCGCCCACGACCAGGGCTGGATCGTCTTCCTGGCCACGCTGCCCGAATACCGCGGCCGCGGGATCGGCACCTCGCTGCTCGCCGCCGTCGAGAACCGCATGGCACCCCACGGCCTCAACAAGCTCTCAGCCCTCATGCCGGAGTCCGAAACCCGGGTGGAAGCGTTCCTCAGCCGGGGTTTCGCCCTGAAGAAGAACCTGCGCTACTTCGAACGCACCATCCCCGTCCAGCGGCAGGAACTCGGTGCGCTGGGCCAGCTCGGTGGACGCGTCCTGGCCCGGGATCTCTGGGAAAACGTGGCCGGTATGCGCAAGGAAAAGGAACTCCTGGAACGCCGCCTGGTCCTTCCGCTCGCCGAAGCGGACCTCGCCGACGAGTTCGGCGTGGTCCCGCCGCGCGCCGTCGTCCTTTTCGGCCCGCCCGGCACCGGCAAGACCACCTTCGCCAAAGCCATCGCCTCCCGCCTGGAATGGCCGTTCGTCGAGGTGTTCCCGTCCCGGCTCGCGGCCGACCCGCAGGGCCTGGCCGGGGCCCTGCGCGAGACGTTCCTGGAGATTGCCGAACTTGAGCACGCCGTGGTGTTCATCGACGAGGTGGAGGAGATCGCGTCCCAGCGCTCCGGTGAGCCGCCGTCCCCGCTGCAGGGCGTTACCAACGAGCTGCTCAAGATCATCCCGGCCTTCCGCGAACAGCCCGGCCGCCTGCTGGTCTGCGCCACCAACTTCATCCGCGCCCTGGACTCCGCTTTCCTGCGCCATGGCCGGTTCGACTACGTCATTCCAATCGGCCTTCCGGACAGGCAGGCCCGCGAAGCCATGTGGCAGCGCTTCATCCCCGCGCCCGTGGTAGACACCGTGGACGTGGAACTGCTCGTGGAGCGGACCGAGGGCTTTTCCCCAGCGGACATTGAGTACGCCGCGCGCAGTGCGTCGCAGCGGGCGTTGGAGAACGTGGTCTACGGCAAGGACGACGACGGCGGGCTGGGCTCCGGAGGCCCGCTTTCCGTCCGCGGGGCGGTGCGGAAGGGCCCGTCCACCGAAGACTACCTGGACGCCATCGCTGACACCCGGACCACCGTCAGCGCCGAAGTGCACCAGGAGTTCCTGGAGGACATCGACGCCCTGGGCCGCGTCTAGGACATAACTTTCGGGCGGGAACGGCGGGGCGTAATCTTTGACCCATGTCCTCCAATCCCCTCCGTCATGCCATGGCGCGCATGGGCGGCCGAGACCCGCACGAGGCACACCGTGCCGCCACTCCGCTTGAACTCTTCTTCGACCTGACCTTCGTCATCGCCTTTGGGGTTGCAGGCAGCCAGTTCGCCCACGAGATCGCGGAAGCCCACGTCCTGGCCGGGCTGCTGGGCTTCTCCTTCGCGATGTTCGCCGTGATCTGGGCATGGATCAACTTCACCTGGTTCGCCAGCGCCTATGACACGGACGACTGGATCTTCCGCGTGGTCACCATGATCCAGATCGTGGGGGTCCTGGTCCTGGCGATGGGGATTGAGCCCATGTTCCACTCGCTGGTGGAGGGCGACCATGTGGACAACGCGGTGATGGTGGGCGGCTACGTGGTGATGCGGCTCGCCCTGGTATCCCAGTGGCTCAGGGCAGCCCGGCAGGACCCGGCCCGCCGTGAAACGTGCCTCCGCTACGCGCGGTATCTCGCGCTGGTGCAGCTGGGGTGGATCGCGGTGGCCGTGATCGAGGCTGACGTGCCCACCACGCTCATCATGATTGCGCCGCTGATCGTCCTCGAAATGATCACCCCCTTCGCCGCCGAACGGAAAACCAGGACACCCTGGCATGCACACCACATCGCCGAACGGTACGGCCTGCTGGCCATCATTGCCCTCGGGGAATGCCTGATCGGCGCCATCGAGACGCTCCGGGCCATCGTGGCCAACCACGGCTGGAGCGTCGACGCGGCGCTGGTGGGTTTCGGCGGGACGGCTCTGGCATTTGCCATGTGGTGGATCTACTTCATGCTGCCGGCCGGACGGGCCCTGCATCTGCGCCGGCACCGGTCCTTCCTCTTCGGCTACGGCCACATCCCCATCTTCGCCGCCATTGCGGCCACCGGCGCGGGCCTGCACGTCGCCGCGTACTACATTGACCACGAAACCCACATCAGCGCAGCCGCCGCGGTGGCCAGCATCGCCATCCCGGTGGCACTGTTCAAGGGCTCCGTGACGTGGCAGTACAGCATCATGGTGGGCCCGGACCGCACGGTGATCACGGTTGCCGGCGGCGTGCTGGCCGCCATGGCCGCTTCAGTCGGACTGGCTGCGGCGGGCACATCGGTCCCCGTCTGCCTGCTGGTCATTGTGCTGGCGCTCGGCGCCTCCATCGTGATCGATGAACGCCGCGGGTCCGGCCGGCTGCATCTTGCCCTGCAGAAGCTGGAAGCAGCAGCTACCGCTCCCCGGGGGATGTAGCGCCGGGAGCCTCACTGCCGGCAGCATCCCGCTCCGGCGCAGCAGGGCCGCCGTCGTCGTAGGACAGGTTCTCGTAGTCCGTGGTGTCCTCCTCGTCCAACCGGTCATCCAGTTCCTCCAGCAGCCACGGATTCACGCGGGCCAGGATCTTCCGGATCTCCTCAACCTCGACGGCGGCGTACAGCACCGGGCGGGCGTCCCGGTACTTGGTGACAGGCGGCCTGTCCGGCCATTTGTCCGCCAGCGCCTGGACGCGCTCAGGCAGCGAGTTGTGCGCGTTGTCCGCGATCTTGACCAGGGCGGCATCGTGGTCTTCGGCGATCTCGTGGATCCCTGTCTGGTAGTCGTCCGGGTTGCTGTGCAGCCGGTTGGTGACCCGTTCAATGATTTCAACGGCCCGCTCGGATACCCCCATGTCCAGCAGGGCCTGCCGGGTCATGGGGGTGTCCTCGGCGATGTCGTGCAGGTAGCCGGCGATCCGGATGTCGTCGTCGAAGTCAGCCAGCGCGTCCCCCACGGCGAGGACATGGTCCTTGTAGGGCCTTTTCAGCTTGTCCTTCTGGCGGTTGTGTGCCACCTCGGCCAGGACCTTCGCGGTCTCTACAGTGAATGAGGGCGCCGGGGTCTGCTCCGCAGCATGCTGGTCTGACATGCCCTAAGCCTACGGGCCGCTCCACACCCAAGGCTCCCTCGGCAGGGCATCCGGGTCGAACGCAGCCAGCGCGTTCCCGAGCGGCCCTGCCGGGAGCCCCAGCGATTCCAGCAGCCGGTCCCGCACGGCAGCGGGGGGACTCCCCGCAGCCGCAAGGTCCTGCAGCGTCACGGCCCCGTCGCGCTTTGCCAGCCGGGCGCCGTCGTTGTTCACCACCAAGGGAACATGCGCATATTCCGGAGAGAGAATATTTAGCAGGGACGCCAGGTAGGCCTGCCGGGGGGTGGAGGGAAGAAGGTCGTCGCCGCGTACCACCTGGTCGATGCCCTGCTCGGCATCGTCAACGACCACTGCGAGGTTGTAGGCGGTCACGCCGTCATTGCGGCGCAGCACGAAGTCGTCCACCACTCCAGTGAACTCCCCGTGCAGGAGGTCCCGCACCGTGTACTCAGCCGCGTCAGCGCGGAGCCGGATTGCGGCCGGCCTGGTGGAGCGCTTGAACTCCAGTTCAGCAGGATCGAGGTTCCGGCACGTTCCGGGGTAGGCCCCCTGGGGCGCGTGCGGAGCGGACGGCGCCTCCTGGATTTCGCGACGGGTACAGAAGCACTCATAGGTGAGTCCTGCCGCCTCCAGCCGTGAGATCGCCCCGGCGTACAGCGGGCCGCGGGCGGTCTGGCGCACCACGCCGCCGTCCCAGGTGACCCCTATCGCCTGCAGGTCCCGAAGCTGCCCGGCCTCTGCGCCGGACCGGGCACGGTCAAGGTCCTCCACGCGGAGAAGGAACGTCCGGCCGGTGGAGCGGGCAAACAGCCAGGCGAGGATTGCCGTGCGCAGGTTTCCTACGTGGAGCTCCCCGGAAGGACTCGGTGCGAAGCGGCCGGCGGAATTCATGGTTCAACACTATGCGCGGGACGCGGTCCCCGGGGACAACACAAGGGCCCCTCAGCTACCGATGACTTCGGACATCCGACGCCGGTAGTTCAGGGGCCCTTGCCGTGTTTACAGAAAGACCATGGTGTGAACAAGAGTCAATCAGGGCAGCCTCCTTGCGGGAAGCGGTGTCCAGTGTCCGGGTGGTGTGCCGGTAGCCTGTAAGCCTGCGGGGATCAGCGGTAGCTTTGCCCTCATTGCCAACATTTCACCAGCATCCGTACAGTTGGTGCAACAGGCGCAGTCGCCGTTGATCAGTCTGACTACTCTCAGCGGCGCAGAACGGCAGGAAGTGATCAGATTGCAGGAACTGGACCCCACCGACAAGCGGATCCTCGGGGCGCTGGACGAGGATCCACGGGTTCCCATCATGGTGCTGGCCCAGCGGCTGGGCCTGGCCCGCGGCACCGTCCAGTCCCGGCTGGAACGCATGGCGGCCTCGGGCGCCCTTCGCCCCAACAGCAGCAGGGTGCTGCCTGCCGCGCTCGGACGCGGGGTAGCCGCTTCGGTCAGCGCCGAACTGGACCAGAGCCACCTCAACGAGGCCATTGCCGCCCTCCGGGAGATCCCGGAGGTCCTGGAATGCCACGCCCCCGCCGGCGACACGGACCTGCTGATCCGCGTGGTGGCCACCAGCCCTGACGACCTCTACCGGGTGTCAGAGGAGATCAGGCTCTGCCCGGGCATTGTGCGCACCTCCACCAGCATGTTCCTGCGCGAGGTCATTCCGTACCGCACCACGGGGCTGCTCAAAGATTAGGGTGCGGGAGCGGTTGCAACATCTTGTCCCCGGCAGCATCCCAGCCCAGGCCTAGACGGGAGGGCCCGCGTTGGACTTCAGGTTCTTCATCACCAGCGTGGACGTCAACCGCTCGACGCCGGGCAGGGACGTAAGTTCGGCGTCGTAGAAGCGCTGGTAGGCGGGCAGGTCCTCGGCGATGACCTTCAGCAGGTAGTCGGGGGAACCGAAAAGCCGCTGGGCCTCCACAATGTTGGGATTGTCCGCCACGCGGCTTTCGAAGATCTCCATGGTTGCCTGGTCCACCTGGCGGAGCGTGACAAAAACGATCGCCTCGAACCCCAGGCCCACGGCAGCGGGGTCGATGTCCGCTTTGTAGCCCCGGATGACGCCTGCCCGTTCCAGGTCGCGCAGCCGCCGGTGGCAGGGAGCCACCGTCAGGCCCACTTTCCCGGCGAGCGCCGTGGCGGTCATGCGGCCGTCCTCTTTGAGGTACCGCAAAATGTTCCTGTCAATATGGTCAATCACGCAAGAATCTTACCGTTTCGGGCATACGGCCAGCGAAAAAGGACAGCACTTCCGCAGCCAAAGTATCTAGTGTTTCCCCTGTTGGATCGCGCAGCAGGAGAAACCATGAACCCCGAGCTCTTTTTGGCCTTTGTACTGGTGGCCGCCGCCCTTGCCTGCACCCCCGGCGTGGACTGGGCCTACTCCATCGCTGCCGGCCTCAGGCAGCGCAGCTTTGTGCCGGCGGTGGCGGGGCTCTGCGGCGGATACGTCCTGCACACGGTCCTGCTGGTGGCGGGACTGGCTGCGGTCCTCACGGGCGCGCCGGGGGTTCTCGGCTGGATCACCCTGGCCGGCGCCGGGTACCTGATGTGGCTCGGTGTCAGCACCCTCCGCTCCTGGCGGGCGGCGAGCTTCACGGCCGGGGACGGCAGCGGGGGCAGCACGGGGCTCCGCACCTTCCTTCAGGGGATGGGCACCAGCGGCATCAATCCCAAGGGGCTGCTGTTCTACGTGGCGCTCGTTCCCCAGTTCGTCAGCGCGGATGCCTCCCTGCCGGTCCCGGTGCAGTCGGGCCTGCTGGGCATGACGTTCGTGCTGCTCGCGGGACTCGTGTACACCGCCGTCGCCCTGCTGTCCCGCACCCTGCTGCAGACCCGCCCCGGCGCCGCCCGGACGGTGACCCTGGCCAGCGGCATCATCATGGTGGTCCTGGCGCTGGCGCTGCTTGCCGAGCAGCTGCTGCCGGTCCTCACGGCCAGCAACTTCGCTGCAGCCGGGTAGGCCGCCCTAGTCGTCGCTGAGCTTCTTCCAGTCCTGTTCCCAGATCCGGCGCATCTCCTCGTCCTTGCGGATGGGCACCGGCGCGGCGATCTCCCTCTGCGGCACCGGGTCCTCGTGCCGCCGTCCCCAGTCCCGTGGGTTAAGCGACCTCCGGCTGGATTCAAGGAGCAGCAGCGCCCTGTCCGTGAGGGCGTCGTTACGCAGCGTCAGGTGCGTCTTTCGCCGGCGCAGGACCTCGGCGAGGGTCTGGTTCGCAGCCTCCAGGCGCCCTTCCCGCCGCAGTGCCCGGGCCCGGACCAGGAGCAGCGCGGCGGAGAGATCATCCGCGTTGAGCAGCCCGTCGGTCCAGTCGATGACTGTCCGGCTCCTGCCCAAGGTCAGCGCCAGCGAACAGCGCGCCAGGGCCATGGGAAGCGACGGCGGCAGTCCCGAGAGGGCGTCCAGAGCAGCTTCCGTGCGCCCCGTCTCCCGCAGCGAGTGCGCCAGTGCCAGAAAGACCGACTCCTCGCTGAACAGGACCGGGATTTCCACACGCTCGACCAGCTCGATCCGCGTAACGATCCTGGTGAGGTAGGTGGACGAGTAGCGGTTGGCTTCGTCCTCGTTCCTGGTGGTGAGGCCGCGCTGGAGAAGCTCCGATGCGCGCAGGTAGCCGCCCTGCTTGTAGACCAGCAGTCCGGACATGAGGTAGCAGAGCCCGGCCCACCCCGGGTAGGCCCGGGCGAGCGTGATCAGCTGCTCAGGCTGCCGGCTGGTGAACACGGCGTCGTGCACAGCCCTGGCCGGCTTGGGCATCATGCGCTTCAGGCGGGGGATCTCGCCGTCCACGGAGAGCAGCGACGGGTGGCGTCCGCCAAGCACGCCGGTGAGCAGTTCGCCCACTCCCCCGGCGAGGTCATGGACGGGCGTACGCAGCTGTGGCTGGCCGAAGGGTGTGAGGTCGCGGCTGTCCCAATAGATCGGTGCAGTGTCCCCGGCGGTCATCTTTCCATGCTAGCCGTGCACCGCCGGCCACGCCGAGGCCCGGCTGCCGGACGGACGGTGCAGAGGCAGGCCTAGGCCCGCTCCATGAACCATTCAGTGAAGGCGGCGGCACGGCCTTCCCCGTCGAACCGGATGACCCACAGGTTGTCGTAGGAGGGCCTTCCGGCTGAGTAGGTGGTCACCCCCTGGACGAAGGCGGTGTCCGCGTCCGCTCCGAGGAGCTTCCACGTGAAGGTCCAGTCTGCCGGTTCGTCCCGGGCCGCGAGCCAGCCGTCCACGATGCCGACCCGGCCCAGCCACGGCTCCGGATCGCCCGGCCGCCTCTCGTACCGCGCGTCCTCCGTGAAGAGGTCCCGGATGTCCCCGGGCTGGTTGCTGGCCCAGGCGGCCTGGTATTTTTCCATCCAGGCGTGCACGTGGTCCCGGGCTGAAGGTTGGTCCGTCATGGTGCCGTTGTACGCCCTGCGCCGTGCAGGCGCAAGCACTTTCAGCCGTTGGCGGCGGCCACCCAGACGCCGATCACCCAGGTGCTGGCGGCGAGGCAGGCCAGGCCGAACTCTGCAAGCATGCCCAGCCCGGTGGCTTTGAGGGCGGCCCAGCTGGAGGTTGTTGCGGAGCCGATGTTCCGGGTGCGCAGGAATTCACTCAGCAGCAGTCCTGCGGCAAAACCCACAAAGAGACCCACCACGGGAATGATGAACATGCCCACCACACCCGCAACCAGGGCAACGGCGATGCTTCGGCTCGGAATGGCGTGCTCCTTGAGCTTCCTGCCGGTGAGGACTGCGCTGGCGGCCATGCCTGCCACCACGAACACCATGGCAACAGCGAATACCACCCAGCCCGCCGTCCCGGCCCCGCCCCAGATGGCCCAGGCGAGCAGGCCCGCGCCGATGAGCATGCTTCCCGGGAGGACCGGAATCACCGTTCCCGCCACGCCCACAAGGATTGCCAGGCCGCACAGGATGGTCACCACGGTTTCCGAGTTCATGGGTCCCAGTCTATGGTTGGCGCCCGCTTAACCCCCGACGGCGGCGCTTCCCGCGCAGGGGAGGCACCGCCGTCGTACGTTCGTGGAGGGAAGGGGCGCTACTCGGCTACCACCGCGGCGGCCACTGCCGCCGTCACGGCGGGGGCAACCCGCGGATCCAGGGGGCTGGGGACGATGTAGTGCGCCGACAGGTCCTCCGCCGCAAGGTCGGCGATGGCATAGGCTGCGGCGAGCTTCATGGCCGGGGTGATGCGGCGGGCTCCGGCGTCCAGGGCGCCGCGGAAGATTCCCGGGAAGGCCAGGACGTTGTTGATCTGGTTGGGGAAGTCGCTGCGGCCGGTGGCCACCACGGCGGCGTACTTCACGGCGACCTCGGGCAGCACCTCCGGGTCCGGGTTGGAGAGTGCGAACACAATGGCGTCCTGGTTCATGAGCTTAAGGTGCTCCTCGTCCAGCTTGGAGGAGGAGACGCCGATGAAGACGTCGGCGCCGTCGAGGGCTTCGGCCGGACCGCCTTCCACGCCGCGGGGGTTGCTGCGTCCGGCAATGTCCGCCTTCTTGCTGCCGGTGTCCGCGGCAAGATCCCCGCGTGCACTGTTGATGACGCCCCGGGAATCCAGCAGGACGACGTCGGTGATGCCGGCCGCGAGCAGGATCTCGGCAACGGCGATGCCCGCGGCGCCCGCGCCGGAAACCACCACGCGCAGGCTCTCCAGGCCGCGGCCGGTCACCTTGGCGGCGTTGGTCAGGGCGGCGAGGGCAACGACGGCGGTGCCGTGCTGGTCATCGTGCATGACGGGGCAGTCCAGCGCCTCGATCAGCTTATCCTCCAGCTCGAAGCAGCGGGGCGCGGAAATGTCCTCAAGGTTGACGGCGCCGAAGCTGGGGCGCAGGCGGACCAGGGTCTCCACGATTTCATCCACGTCGGTGGTGTTGAGGACCAGGGGGATCGAGTCGAGGTCGCCGAAGGTCTTGAACAGGGCGGACTTGCCCTCCATGACGGGGAGCGAGGCGCTGGCTCCGATGTTGCCCAGGCCCAGGACAGCTGTCCCGTCACTGACCACGACGACGAGCCTCTCGGCCCAGGTGAGCTTACGGGCAAGCTCGGGCTTGGCGTGGATGGCCCGGCTGACCTCTGCTACGCCCGGCGTGTAGGCGATGGACAGGTCCCGCTTGTTGGAGAGCGGGACGGTGCTGGCGATGGAGAGTTTGCCGCCCTGGTGGGCGTCAAAGATCTCGGCTTCGGTCAGGGCGGTGGCTGCGGAATTGTCAGTTGCTGCAAGTGCGTCAATGGACACGTCGTTGTCTCCTGGTGCTGGCCGTGGGCACACGGCTCGTGGGGCATGAGCCAATGGCTCGGGCGGTGGCTGGGGTGCGGCCGGATACCCAGGGGTGGCGGGCCCGTGGGAGCTTGGGGGATTGGTCCCCACTGCTCCGTTTGGACAATCGTAGGGCCCGCCACACGGGGCATCCTCCGGTTTGACACAGGCCAGCAGCTGCCTAAGCGTTTTACCGCGTGGAGATGTGGTCCACGTCACGGCATTATGGCTGATTTAAGGCCTGATTGGTCTAGACCTGTTACGCGCTGTGGTGGAGTGTGTAGCCGGGTTCACTGGCCGGCGAGAGGCGTGCGCACGCCTTTTTGAGGTCCTCCTCCGCCTCGAAGAGGGACAACCGGCGGTTCCGGACGGACTGGACCAGACCAGTGATCGCCAGCAGCAGCACACGGGCGGCAGTGGCGTCACCGGAGGCTGAAGCAACCGCTCTTTCACTCAGCGCGTCGATTTCACGCAGGAGTCCGGTGGTGTCCCGGTCCGGGAGGTAGACACCGCGGCTGAGGCACTGTTCCACGGCAGGCTGCATCACGCGCATGTGGAACATTTCCATCACCAGGTTTCCGAGGGCCCTGCCGCGGAAGCGGGCCGCCGTGGTCCGTCCGGTTCCCTGGAGTTCCTCCAGCTGGTGGCGGTAGAGCGCGAGCATCAGGTGCACCGGGGAAGGAAAGTACCGGTAGAGCGTCCCCAGTGGCACGTCCGCCCTCGCCGCCACTTCCGCCATGTCCACGGACTCCAGTCCCTTGCGCGCAAACCCTCCTGCAGCCTCCAGGATCTTGGTATACCTGTGCCTCTGGCGCGGCGCGGAGGGCCTCGGGGCCATGGGCGGATGGTCTGGAATGGTGTCGGGCATCAGCGTTCCGGGGTTGTGTTCCAATGGTGCAGCAGCCACGATCGTCCCCTGCCGGACCGCCGCCAAATCCGGATCAACTATACGGCACGGCTGTGTGGCGAAATTAGTCAGCGGCCTTAGTTTCGGGCGCCCGGCAGGTCAGCGGACGCTCTTGATCTTCACCACAAAGACGGCACCCAGCAGGCCAATGACGGCCGCCGTGGTGAAGAGCGTGCCGTACCCGCCGAATTGCGTCACCGCGAGGAAAGCGAGGCCCGTCGCGAACACTTGCGGCAGCGAGGCGGCCACGTTAATGACCCCCATATCCTTGCCACGGTCCGCGGCCTGCGGGAGCACCTGCGTCAGCAGGGCGAAGTCAACGGCCTGGTAGGCACCGTAACCGATGCCCAGGATGCCGGCCCCAACCAGGGCGCCGGTCCACACGGGGAAGAACGCCATGGTGAGGCCTGCCATGGCGATCATGACCGAGGAGGCGATCACGAATGGCTTGCGCTTGCCCACCCGGTCGCTCCATGGCCCCGCGATCACCGCAGTAATCATCACCAACACCGCATAAATGCCGGTAAGGGTCAGAACCCCCAGCGCCGGGTTCTCATGCTTGATGACGTCTGCGAGGAAAAAGATCAGGTACACAATGGTCAGCTGGTTGCAGACGTTGACCAGGAAGCGGGTAAGCCAGGCCCACGCGAAGTCCGGGTGGCGGGCCGGGCTGATCCAGAAGCCGCGAAGGAAATTGCCCCACGAGAACAGCGGGCGCAGCTCCCTGGGCAGCGTCGGGTCATTCCGGTGGAACAGGTAGGGCAGCACGGAGAGCAGCAGGGCGGCCGCGCACAGCCAGTAACCCACCATGAAGTTGCCGGAAACCACCGCCCCGAAGACCGCGCCGAGGAGGATCCCCACCGTCTGGCCCAGGGCCGCCAGTCCCCCCACGCCACCGCGCTGCAGCACCGGCACGCGGTCCGGAATGGCGGCGGTGATGGCCGCATAGGCCGCGTTGGCGCCCAGCTGCACCAGGCACCAGAACAGGACCATCAGGGCAACAGCCGTGGCCCCGGACATTGCCAGCAACGCTGCCGTGGCCAGAATGGCACCCGCCAGGACCCAGGGGGAACGCCGGCCGAAACCCGAGACCGTCCGGTCGGACAGCGCACCGAAGAGCGGATTGGCAACCAAGGATACGGCGGCCCCGCACCCAAGTACGAGGGAGGCGATGGCTTCTTTGTTGGCTTCGTCGATGCCAATGGCCTGCTGGGCGATAAAGATATTGATGGGTCCGAAGAACGCGGCGTTGATGCCCACGTTGACCAGCACCAGGCCGGTGACCCACCGCGGGCTGACCCGCTGCGTGGGTTCGGCGAGCGCCGCCGTCGTGGTCCGCGGAAGGTCCGGCGGGACCGGCGTGTTGGACTGGCTCATGGCTGGTTTCCCCCGGCTGCGGCTAAATGGCGACGGAGTCAGACTATCGTGGGCGATACCGGGCCGCCTTGTAAGACGGCCGCAGTCACCAGGATGGCCACGAGCACCGAGGAGAACACCATGAGCGCAGCGCCAACGCCGGCGGAGGGCACCGCCGCCGTCAACACCGCGGACCTGTACGACGAACGCGGAGACGAGCTGGCGTCCGTGTCGCTGCAGTTCCAGAACCTGGGCGGCCGCTCCCACTTCAGCGGACAGGTGCGGACCATCCGTTGCTTCCAGGACAACGCCCTGGTGAAGTCCACGCTGGCCACGCCCGGCAACGGCAACGTGCTGGTGGTGGACGGCGCAGGCTCGCTGGGCACCGCCCTGATGGGGGACATGATCGCCGAAAGCGCCGTGGCCAACGGCTGGGCCGGCGTCGTCATCAACGGCGCAATCCGCGACCGTCAGGCAATCGCCGCACTGGACCTTGGCGTGAAGGCCCTGGGCAGCAACCCCCGCAAGAGCGCCAAGGCCGGCGCCGGCGAGGTGGATGTTGACGTGGAGATCGACGGCGTGACCATCCGCCCCGGGTCCCTGATCTGGTGCGACCCGGACGGGATCCTCGTGGAGCGGTAAGTCCGGCCCGGAAGAATTCTCCGTAGGGAGGAATAGGACTGCACCTAGGATAGTTACTGAAAGCAACTATCAACGCGTGATCCCTTTCCTTCCCCCTGGAGTACCCATGTCCACAGCACCCGCCGCGCGCGCCGCCGGAGAAACCCTGACACAGCGCCAGATCGTCACCGTGATGGTGGGCCTGATGCTGGGCATGTTCCTGGCATCGCTGGACCAGACCATCGTGTCCACGTCCATCTACACCATCGCCAACGACCTGGACGGGCTCTCGCTCCAGGCCTGGGCAACCACTGCCTACCTGATCACTTCCACGGTCAGCACCCCGCTGTATGGCAAGCTGAGCGACATTTTCGGCCGCCGCCCGCTGTACCTGACCGCCATCGTGATCTTCCTGGCGGGCTCGCTGTACGCAGGGTCGGTGCACTCCATGACCGAGCTGGCGCTGGCCCGCGGTGTCCAGGGGCTCGGGGCGGGCGGCCTGCTGGCCCTCGCGCTGACCATCATCGGGGACCTTGTCTCGCTCAAGGACCGGGCAAAGTACCAGGGCTACTTCATGTCCGTGTTCGGTGTCTCCTCCGTGCTGGGCCCGGTGGTGGGCGGCGCGTTTGCCGGTTCCGCCACCATCCTCGGTTTTGAAGGCTGGCGGTGGGTGTTCTTCATCAACCTGCCCATCGGCCTGGCCGCGCTCACCGTGGTGTTCCTGTTCCTGCACCTGCCCGCCAAGCACGTGAAGCAGAAGATCGACTACTTTGGCGCGGCGGCCATCACGCTGGCCATCGTGCCGCTGCTGCTGGTGGCGGAGCAGGGCCGCAGCTGGGGCTGGGCGTCCTTCAACTCCTTCCTCTGCTATGGCCTGGGGGTGGTGGGCATCGCCTGGTTCCTGCTGGCCGAGAAACGTGCCGGCGATTACGCCCTCATTCCCCTGCGCCTCTTCCGGAACGTCACGTTCGGCCTGTCCTCGCTGCTGAACTTCATCATCGGCATCGGCATGTTCGGGGCCATCGCCATGCTCCCGCTGTACCTGCAGCTGGTGAAGGGCCTCACGCCCACGGAAGCGGGCCTGATGATGATCACCTTCACCGTGGGCATCCTCACCGGCTCCATCACGGCGGGCCGCACCATCTCGGCGTCCGGCACGTACCGGATCTTCCCCATCATGGGCACGGCCATCCTCACGGCGGCCGCCACCGCCATGGGGCTCTCCCTGGGCGTGGACACGGGCCTCTGGGTTCCCGGCGTGATCGCGGTGTTCTTCGGAATGGGCCTGGGCTTCTGCATGCAGCCGCTCACCCTGGCCATGCAGGTGTCCGTGCCGCGCCGCGACATGGGCGTGGGCACTTCCTCGGCTGCGTTCTTCCGCTCGATGGGCGGCGCCGTGGGCACGGCCGTGTTCATCTCCATGCTGTTCAGTTTGGCGGCGTCCCGGATTGCCGACACCATGAAGTCGGCAATGGGAAGCCCGGAGTACCAGGCCGTCCTGAAGGACCCGGCCGTCGCAACGGACCCGGCCAACGCCAAGCTGTACGAGTTCTTCCAGAACGGCGCCTCCAACGAATCCCTCAATGACACCAGCTGGCTCCACACAGCCAACAGCACCCTGACGCGCCCCATCACGGAGGGCTTCGCGTACGCCATCGACGCCGTCATGCTCACGGCGGCCGTGCTCACCGGCGTCGCGTTCCTGATCAGTTTTGCGCTGCCCAACAAGAAGCTCACGGACTCAAAGGCGGCCTCCCAGGAGTCGGTGTCGGCCCACTAAGCCGCCCCGCTCCACGCCTCAGGACGACGACGGCGGCGCCTCCCGCCGTCGTCGTCCCCTGTTTGCGGACAAGCAGGCCCGGCCAACTGGAACGACGCTCCGTGGCATGGAACACTGTGTAACGCGTGTGCGCCGGCCCAGGGCCGGTTCCGCAGCCGACGACGTCCGCACCGCATCCACCAAAACCCAGACCTAGGGAGACCCATGCCCACTGCACAGGAGCAGACAACCGCCCAAATACCGCAGCGGGTGATCTGGCTGGCGCTCGCGGGTGCGGTGGGCGGATTCCTGTTTGGCTTCGATTCGTCGGTGGTCAACGGCGCCGTGGATGCCATGAAGGACGAGTTCGCCCTGTCAGAGGCCGTGACCGGCTTCGCGGTGGCCGTCGCGCTGCTTGGCTGCGCTGCCGGCGCCTACCTCGCTGGCAAGGTGGCAGACCACTACGGGCGCATCCCTGCCATGAAGCTGGGTGCGCTGCTCTTCCTGGTCAGCGCCCTGGGCACGGGCTTCGCCTTCGGCGTCTGGGACCTGGTCTTCTGGCGGCTGGTGGGCGGGCTGGGAATCGGCCTCGCCTCGGTCATTGCCCCCGCCTACATCTCCGAAATTTCGCCGCGGCACGTCCGCGGCCGCCTGGCCTCGCTGCAGCAGCTGGCCATCACCACAGGCATCTTTGCCGCGCTGCTGTCCGACGCGCTCCTGGCAACCAGCGCCGGCGGCGCCGACCAGGCCTACTGGCTGGGGATCGAGGCGTGGCGCTGGATGTTCCTGGCCGCGGCCCTGCCCGCGGTGGTGTACGGCTGGATCGCCTTTACCCTTCCCGAATCGCCGCGCTTCCTGGTGTTCCAGGGCAAGGAAGAGGAAGCGCGGAAGGTCTTCGACTCCATCGTCCCCGCCGGAGAAACGGACCGCCACATCCGCGAGATCCGGGATGCCATCGAGGAGGACAAGCTGGCCGGCCAAAAGGGCTCGGTGCGCGGCAAGACGTTCGGCCTGCAGGCAGTGGTGTGGGTGGGCATCATCCTGTCCGTCCTGCAGCAGTTCGTGGGCATCAACGTGATCTTCTACTACTCCACCACCCTCTGGAAGGCCGTGGGCTTCCAGGAGAAGGACTCGCTCACCATCTCCGTGGCCACGTCCGTCACCAACATCCTGGTCACGCTGGTGGCGATTGCCCTGGTGGACCGCATCGGGCGCCGGCCCATCCTGCTGGCCGGCTCCGTGGGCATGGCCGTGTCCCTGGGTGCCATGGCCGTGGCCTTCTCCACCGCCGTTGGTTCCGGTGAGGATATTTCCCTGCCCGGCGCCTGGGGGCCGGTGGCACTGGTGGCGGCCAACGTCTTTGTGGTCAGCTTCGGCGCCTCGTGGGGTCCGCTGGTGTGGGTGCTGCTGGGTGAGATCTTCCCGTCCCGGATCCGTGCCCGGGCCCTGGGCCTGGCCGCGGCAGCCCAGTGGGTGGCCAACTTTGTGATCACGCTCAGCTTCCCGGTGATGGCGGCCGGCTCGCTGCCGCTCACCTACGCCGTGTACGCCCTGTTCGCCGCCGCGTCCTTCTTCTTCGTGATGTTCAAGGTGCCGGAGACCAACGGGATGTCCCTGGAGCAGGCCGAAACGCTGTTCGTGGCCAAGGGCTCGAAGAAGGCCTAGCGCCCGCCTCCGTTCTACACCCTTCAACGGGCACTGCACCCCGGAACTCCCGGGTGCAGTGCCCGTTTGTGGGTGCAGCGGTCAGAGCGGAAGCTTCATGCCTTCGTGGTCCGCCGTGAAGCCGAGGCTCCCATAGAAACGGTGCGCAACCGTCCGCGATTTGTGGGTGGTCAGCTGCATCAGTGTGCAGCCGCGGCGCCGGGACTCGTCGATGGCCCACTGCATCATGAGGTTGCCGAGGCCCTGGCCCCGGACGCCGGCCGCCACCCGAACGCCCTCGATCTGCGAGCGCCAGGCGCCGCGCCGCGAGATGCCGGGCAGGAAGCTGACCTGGAAGGTGGCCACCACGTGGCTGTCCGCTGACCCTTGAGGCACCAGCTCCCCCACGACGAGCAGGTGGCGGGGGTCGGCGTCGATCGCTTCAAAGGCCCGCTCATACGGTTCCATGTCCCCCTCGCTTTCGCGCGCGGCACCCATTGAATCGTCCGCAAGGAGCTCCACGATGGCAGGCAGATCTCCGCGTGTGGCGGGGCGGAGGCGGAAGGTTCCACTGCCGACGCCGGCAGTCAGCAAAAAGGGCGGGGTACTGGAAGGAGTGGGTTTCGTTGTCACTGAACCAGCATTCCACGGCCTCGTCTGCGTCCTTGCCTTCAGCCGCGCCCCATGTTTGGCTGGGGGACCAGCGTTGGAATGAATTACCTGATTGGGGGAGGTCCGCCATGGATCAGAAAACTTTGTCAGCCCTGCCGAAAACAACCCTGCGGGCAGGAATCATCATTGGTGCGGCCGGCGCGGTCGCGGTCATCCTTGCTCCCCAGATCCTCCAGTCGCTGCAGTTGGGGCCGTCCTACTCGCAGGCAGTGGGCGCGCTCCTCAGTGTGGTGTTCCAGCTGGTCACCCTGTTCTTCCTGCCGTTCTCCGCGGCGCTGATAGCCGGATCCCTGGTGATGCGGTACGTGGGCTCAGTGCTCACCGGGGCCGCAGCTGCTGGTCAGGCGAAGTAGACGCCGATCCGGTTGCCATCGATGTCCTCGATGCGGATGTCGATGTCGTAGACGTCGCGGAGCATGGCCTGCTGCATGATCTGCCGGGGGCTGCCCTGGTGGACAAGCCGCCCGTCCTTCATGGCCAGGATGGTGTCCGAATAGCAGGATGCGAAGTTGATGTCGTGGACCACCAGGACGATTGTCTTCCCGAACTCATCAGCCAGGCGCCGGAGGAGCCGCATCATCTCCACGGAGTGCTTCATGTCCAGGTTGTTCAGCGGTTCATCGAGCAGCAGGTAGCGGGTGTCCTGCGCGAGCACCATGGCAATGAAGGCCCGCTGGCGCTGGCCGCCCGAGAGCTCGTCCACGAACTTGTCCGCCATGGGGGTCAGGTCCAAGTGGCCGATCGCCTCCTCCACCTTGGCCAGGTCCTCCACGGTGGGCCGGCCGCCGGAGTGCGGGAACCGCCCGAAGGCCACGAGATCCCGGACCGTGAGGCGCATGGTGAGGTGGTTCTCCTGCCGCAGGATGGCCATGGTCCGGGCGAGTTCCCGGCTGTCCGTGGCTGCGACATCCAGCCCGGCAACGGAGACGGAACCGGACTCAAGGGGCTGGAGCCTGCTGATGAGCGAGAGCAGCGTGGATTTCCCTGCCCCGTTGGGGCCGATGATGGAGGTGATGCCACCGGCGGGAATGACGCAGCTGACGCCGTCCAGGACGGCCTGGCCGCCGTAGGTCTTGGAGACGTTCCGGACGTCGATCATGGCCGGACTCCCCCGGCCATGATGTCAGGAGTTGGGCGGGTCATTTCAGGGAGCCTTTCAAAAGGAGGTAGAGGAACAGGATGCCGCCCGCGAACTCGATGACCACGCTCAGGGCGGTGCTGAAGCCGAACACCTGCTCCAGCAGCAGCTGCCCGCCCACCAGGGCCGCAGCGCCGATCAGCACCACGATGGGCAGCAGCCAGGCATGGCTGAACCCGCGGCACAACTGGTAGCCCAGGCTCACCACCAACAGGCCGAAGAACGTCACGGGCCCCACCAGCGCGGTGGACACGGCCACGAGCAGCGAGCATCCCAGCAGCACGCGCATCACCACCTTCCGGTGGTCGACGCCCACGTTGATGGCTACGTCCCGCCCCAGCGCCAGCACGTCCAGCGTGTGCCGTGCCCGCCACACCACAGCACAGACAGCCGCAACAATCACCGCCGAGAAACCCAGCAGTGCCGGATCCACGTTGTTGAAGCTTGCGAAGAACAGGTCCTGGAGGATGATGAACTCGCTGGGTTCCATGAGCCGCTGCAGCAGGGAGGACAGGCCGCGGAAGAGGCTGCCGAGGACCACCCCCACCAGCAGGAGAAGATGCAGCGAACGGGTGGCACCGGTAAACATCCAGCGGTACAGCAGCGCACTGAACGCCACCATCAGCAGCACTTCGACGCCGAACTGCAGCGTGGGCGGAGCGGCCACCACTGCGGCGGCTCCGAGGGTGAATGCCAGCACCGTCTGGACCAGGATGTACAGCGAATCGAAGCCCATGATGGACGGCGTCAGGATGCGGTTGGCCGTGACGGTCTGGAACAGGAGCGTGGATACGCCCACGGCAACGGCCACCAGCAGCATGGCGGCCAGCTTGATGGCCCGGCGCGGCAGGATGTAGCCCACGTTGCCCTTCAGGTCGAAAAACAGGAAGAAGCAGACGACGGCGGCAGCCACCGCGAGCAGGATGCCTGCCACCATGCGGGGCGGGGCATTGCGGATGGCGGCTTTGAGTTTCCGGGGAACCGGGCGCTGCACTGCGGCCGGCCGCTGGGCGTCGGCAGGATTTTCCGGCGGCCGCAGTGTTGTGCTCTCAGGCATTGCGTTTCCTCAGGATCAGGACGAGGAACAGGACAGCGCCCAGCACGGACATCACCATGCCCACCGGGACCTCGTAGGGGTAGCGGATGGTGCGGCCGATGATGTCGCACACCAGCACGAAGGCGGCGCCGAACAGTGCTGTCCACGGAACGGCACGGCGGAGGTTGTCGCCGAAGATGAGGGACACGATGTTGGGCACCACGAGTCCCAGGAAGGGTACGGCCCCCACGGTGGTGACCACCACGGCAGAGATCAGCGAGACGATGATGAGCCCCAGCTGCATGGTCCTGCCGTAGTTCAGGCCCAGGTTGGTGGTGAAGTCCTGCCCCATCCCGGCCACCGTGAACCGGTCCGCGGCCAGCAGCCCCAGGAGCATCAGGAGGGCGACAATCCACAGCAGCTCATACCGGCCCCGGAGGACACCGGAGAAGTCGCCGATCATCCAGTTACTCAAGGTCTGCAGCAGGTCATAGCGGTAGGCAAAGAAGGTGGTGACGGCGGCAATCACCCCGCCCAGCATGATGCCCACCAGCGGGATGAGGAGGGTGTTGCGGGCCGGCAGGCGGCGCAGGATGGCCAGGAAAAGGGCCGTCCCCAGCATCGCGAAGGTGCTGGCCACCAGCATTTTGGCCAGCACCGGGGCCTGCGGTGCGAAAACCGTCACTACCAGGATTCCCAGGGTGGCGGACTCGACAGTACCTACGGTGGAGGGCTCCACGAAGCGATTGCGGGCCATGAGCTGCATGATGAGCCCGGCAACCGCCACCGCCATCCCGGCCAGGACCACGGCAAGTGTCCTGGGAACGCGGGAAATCCAAAAAACGTCAGTCGTCGCGGGATCGCCGGATAAAAGGCCCGGCAGGGAGACGTCGCTGACGCCCACGAACATGCTGGCGATGGCAAGGGCAAGGACGGCAGTTGCGGCCGCAGCCAGGCCGGCACTGTGGCGGGCCCGGCTGCGGGTTGCCGGCGCAAGCGGGCGCACGGCGGTGGCGGTCATCGGTGTGTGGAGCCCGGATTGGAGGCTCTAGGCCACGGAGTCGGCAACGGCGTCCACCATTGCTTCGACGTTGCTGAGGCCGTAGCCCACGATGTACCAGCCGGCAGGGTCAAGGTTGATGACCTTGTTGTTCTGGACGGCGTTGGTGGACCGGACGAGTTCGTTGTCCAGGATGGGGTTGGCGTCGGCGCCTTCGGTGCCCACCGCGGTGTCGCGGTTGATGACATACAGGATGTCCGGGTTGACCTGCTTGATGTACTCGAAGGACACAGCCTCGCCGTGGCTGCCCTCAACCTTGACGTCTGCCGCGGCGGGGACGCCCAGGACGTCGTGGATGATGCCGAACCTGGAGCCTGCGCCGTAGGCGGTGACCTCGCCGCCGGACGTCAGGACAATGAGACCCTTCCCGGCGCCGGCCGCCTTGGTTTTGGTCTCTTTGATGGTGGCGTCCACCGCGCCCAGCTTCTCCTCCACCTCGGCGGACTTGCCGAAGATGGTTCCCAGCTTCCCGGCCTGCTCCTTGAAGCTTTCCATCGGCCCGGCGGCGTCGATGGACAGGTCGATGGTGGGGGCGATCTTGCTCAGTTCCTCGTAGGCTCCGGCGGTCCGGCCGGAGATGATGATGAGGTCGGGGTCGCCGGCGCTGACGGCTTCGAAGTCGGGCTCCTTCAGGGAACCGATTTTGGTGTACTTCGCGTCGGCGTACTTGTTGAGCGCGTCCGGGTAGGCAGCCTCGGGCACGCCGGCGGGCTCAACGCCCAGCGCGTCAAGGGTGTCCAGGACTCCGAGGTCGAACGTGAAGACCCTCTCCGGGTTGACGGGAACGTTGGCGGTGCTGCCCTGGGCATGTTCCACGGTGATGGTGGCCGCCTCACCAGCGGGCGTCGCCGTCGCGCTCCCGCCGCACGCCGTCACGGTCAGTAGCGCCGCTCCCGCCGTAAGTGCCCCCAGGTAGCTCGACAGCCTCTTCTTCACTTTGTTCTCCGCTCGGATAATACGTCACAAGTTTGTTGCCTAATAGCCCAGAGCCTATAAGTAAGGGAATGCTAACTTCAAAGCGGGAGGGGCAGTATTCCGTCACAAGTGGGGGACATCACAACGCACGACGCCGGCACTCAGGTGAGTGCCGGCGTCGTGCGTTTGCAGGAGGGTTGGGGAAAAAGCCGCATCAACTGCGAGAGGGTCCCCGGAAAGGCTGCAGCAAGTGCAAGAGGGTCGCAGTCAGTACGGGAGGGTTTAGGCCGGGGCCTTGGCCGCCTCCGCCTGCCGCTCCTCCACCAGGGTTGCCACCGCGTTGAACAGTGGATGCTCGGGCTCCAGCCCGGTGATGCGGGCAGTGGCGTCCGCCGGACTGGAGGAGGCCAGGATGCCGGCCAGCTCCGTTGCCTCGGCGTCGGCCGGATCGGTGAAACGCAGGGCCGCGGCGATGGCGCCCAGGAGCGCCTCCGGCACAATGCCCCGTTCCGCCAGTTCAGCGGCCGGACCGATGAACCGTTCATGCCGGCTCAGCTTCCGCAGCGGAGCGCGGCCCACCCGGTTCACCGTGTCAGGAAGGTACGGGTTGGAGAACCGGACCAGGATCTTCTGGACATAGGCCTCCTGCTCGTCGTTGCTGAAGCCGTGCTTGGAGACCAGCAGCTGCTTGGTCTCCTCCAGCACCGCCCGAACGTCCTCGGCCACGTCCTGGTCGGCCATGGCCTCGGAGATCTTCTCCAGGCCCGCCTCGAACCCGAAGTACGCTGCCGAGGCATGGCCGGTGTTCACCGTGAACAGCTTCCGCTCGATGTACGGCGAGAGATCGTCCACGAACGTGGCACCCGGGATGGCCGGTGCCGCCCCTGCAAAGGCGGTGCGGTCGATGACCCACTCGTAGAAGGTCTCCACGGTGACGTCCAGGCCCTGTCCGGCTTCCTGGTTGGGAACGATCCGGTCCACGGCGGTGTTGGCGAACACAGCCTTCCCGTCCAGCGTGCTGGCGGCAGCCCCCGGCTGGGAGGCCACCTCCTTGGCCAGGATGTCCGTGGCGTTGATGGCGTTCTCGCAGGCCATGACCTGCAGCGGGGCCAGGCCCGCGTCCCTCGCCGCGATGCCTTTGGCGATGGCAGGGGCCACGAACTTCAGGATATGGGGGCCCACGGCGGTGGTCACGATGTCCGCCGTCGCAATCTCCTCGATCAGTTCCGCTTCCTGCGTGGTGGAGTTCAGCGCCCGGAAGTTGTTGACCGTCCGCACTGCAGGGTTCTCTCCCACCTCGTGCACGGAGTAGCTGTCCGCCGCTGCCAGCTGGGCGATGAGTTCCTCCGCCACGTCGGCGAACACCACCTCATACCCGGCGTCATGCAGGAGGAGGCCCACAAAGCCACGGCCGATGTTTCCGGCCCCGAAATGAACAGCCTTCACTATGCATTGACCTTTCCGAAGAGTTCCAGGACTTCATCCACCGAGGTGGCCGCCTCCAGCCGGGCAACCTGCTCCTTGCTGGTGAAGACCTTCGCGATGGAGGACAGGATGTGCAGGTGCTCGTTGTTGACCCCTGCCACGCCCACCACGAACTTGACCTGCTTGCCGTTCCAGTCGATGCCCTGGGGGTAGCGGATCACGGACACCGCGGACTTCCGGATGTGGTCCTTGGCGGCGTTGGTGCCGTGGGGGATAGCCAGGAAGCTGCCCATGTAGGTGGACACGGATTCCTCGCGCTCGTGCATGGCGGCAATGTAGCCCTCATCCACGGCGCCGCGGGCCAGCAGCAGCCTGCCGGCTTCGTCGATTGCGGCGTCGCGTGTTGTGGCTGAACCGTCCAGCACCACGCTCTCACGGGCCAGGATCTCCGGCGCACCGGCGGTTCCGGCGGCGGGAGCCGCGTCCACGGGGGCGTCGGCCGCGTGGGCGCCGTGGCTGGCCGCGGCAGCCCCTGCCCCTGTTGCAGCGGCAGTTGCGGGCCCGGAGGCGGATGCCCCGCCGGGTGTTCCGGCTCCGGCGTCCGGACCTTCCGCTGTCACACCACCCTCGGCATTGCTCTCCCTGACCAGCTCCACGATTTCGTCGTAGCGCGGGCTGCTCATGAAGTTGTCAACGGAGTAGTGGACGGCACTGGACGTGGCGGGCTTGGCCCGTTCCGTCAGGTCCTGGTGGGTGATCACGACGTCGTAGTCGTCGCGAAGGTTGGCGATGGCCGCGTTGGTGACCTTGACGTCCGGGAAGCCGGCCGCCTTGATCTTGTTGCGCAGCACCGAGGCGCCCATGGCACTGGAGCCCATGCCGGCGTCGCACGCGAACACGATGTTGCGCACCGGCCCGGCCAGGACGCCAACACCGCCGCCCGCGGCAGCACCTGCCCCGGCGCCCGTCAGGGTGGAGGCCACAGAGCTCTTCTTGCCCTTCATCTGCTCCATCCGTGAGGTGGCATCGTTGAGGTCCACCTCATCGCTGTGCTTGGTGGTCTTCATGATGACCGAGGCCACCAGGAAGGAGGCGGCCGTCGCCAGCAGGACCGCCAGGATCACTCCGAGGTAGCTGTCCCGGGAGGTCTGGGCGAGTACGGCGAAAATGGAGCCGGGAGCGGCCGGCGCCACCAGGCCCGCACCAGTGATGGCCAGGGTGGCGATGCCGGTCATTCCGCCGGCGATGGCAGCGAGGATCAGCAGCGGGCGCATCAAAACGTAGGGGAAGTAGATCTCGTGGATACCGCCGAGGAAGTGGATGATGGCGGCACCCGGGGCGGACGCCTTGGCGGCACCGCGGCCAAACACCATGTAAGCGAGCAGGATGCCAAAGCCGGGTCCGGGGTTGGCCTCAAGCAGGAACAGGATGGACTTTCCCTGCTCCAGCGACTGCTGGACACCCAGCGGGGTGAGCACGCCGTGGTTGATGGCGTTATTCAGGAAGAGCACCTTGGCCGGTTCGATGAAGATGCTGGTGAGCGGCAGCAGTCCGTTGTCCACCAGGAACTGGACCACGTTGCCGGCGCCTGTGCTGAACGCCGAAACCAGGGGGGCGATGCCATAGAAGCCCAGCATGGCCAACAGGGCACCCCAGATGCCGGCGGAAAAGTTGTTGACCAGCATTTCAAAGCCGGGACGGATCTTGCCGTCCCAGATGGAGTCGATCTTCTTCATGGTCCAGCCGCCCAGCGGGCCCATGATCATGGCGCCGATGAACATCGGGATGCCGGCACCCACAATCACGCCCATGGTGCCGATGGCACCGACAACGCCGCCGCGGACGTCATAAACCATCCGGCCACCGGTGTAGGCGATCAGGAGCGGCAGCAGGTAGGTGATCATCGGCCCCACCAGGCCGGTGTTCGCCACCCCGTCCGTCTCCCCAAAGCCGCCCAGCTGGGGAACGGGGAACCATCCCTTTTCAATAAAGAGTGCGGTAATGAGGCCCCAGGCAATAAAAGCGCCGATGTTGGGCATGATCATGCCGGACAGGAACGTCCCGAACTTTTGGACGTGCACGCGTGCGCTGGTGCGGGGTTTTGCAACTGTCTCTGTTGCCATGTGATTTCCTAACCGTCATTCCTGCGGCTCCGCAGGATGGTCCGATACTTACGACGACGTACTGCCGGAATGTGCGGGTTCAGCCCGCCGGGCTGGTGGAGATGCGGTGAAGCCATTCGAGGAAAAGCTTGAGTTCCGAGCTTGAAAGCTGGTCAGAGTGCGAGGCCTGAAGTGCGGCGTTCAGGGCGATCGCGGCCACCACTACCGAGGACTTCCCGGCGTCGCCCGGAGCCGCGCCGCTGGCGGGCTCGGCGGACACCGCAAAGATCATGGCGTCCCGGGTCATGGTGGACAGTTCGAGGTTCCGTTCGGAGGCGGGCTCCGCAATCAGCATCAGCGTCACGCCCACGTTGGCCGCCAGGATGGACCTGGCGGCTTCCCTGGGCTGGACGTTCAGCTGGCCCGCCACCGCTGCCTTGTTCAGCATCTCCTCCATGAGCGCCTCGGCATCTGCGACGATTGCCGGGCGGCTTTCCGGGCGGATGTTGCCGAACATCACCAGGTACAGCTCCGGCTGGTTCAGCCCGAACTGGACATGGTTGTCCCACATTCTCCGGATATCCTCGAGCGGCTGTCCGGAGGGGGCGAAATCCCTTTCGCCCGCAACATACTCTTCAAACCCTGCGGCGACGACGGCGTCGAACAGACCTTCCTTGTCACCGAAGTGGTGGTACAGCGTGGGGGCTGTGACCCCCGCCAGCTGGGTGATCTGGCGGGTGGAGACGGGAGCTCCCCCGGAGTTTGCCAGCAGCTCCGCGGCAGCACGGAGCAGCCGCATTTTGGGGGGAAGCTGGCCATCCAAACTCATAACCGCTACCCTAGCACCTATAGCATTGCTATATGAACTGAATCACATACAATTTTTTTCAGGCACGTTTCACGCCGCCGGACGCAGCAGTCTTCCGGCGGACCGGCATGGCGCCGGATATATCGGGCGGGCCTGGCAACCGGCAGAGAATGAGGACCTTCAGTGCAGAACTTCCCAGGAGTAGGCGTCAGCCCAGGCCGCGTCATCGGCACCGTCCGGCAGATGCCCAAACCCATCAGCGAACCTCCCGCCGGCGAGCAGCTGGCGCCAGGGACCACCGCCGAGGAAGCAACCGCAGCGCTGAAGGCAGCCTCCCAGGCGGTGCACGATGAACTGAAGGCCCGCGCCGCCCACGCCACCGGAGACGGCAAGGCTGTCCTGGAAGCCACCGCACTGATGGCCAAGGACACCATGCTCATCAAGGGCGCGGCCAAGCTTGTGGCACGCGGCATGTCCGGCGAGCGCGCCATCTGGGAGTCCGGCTCCTCAGTGTCAGAGATGCTCCACAACCTGGGCGGCTACATGGCCGAACGCGCCACCGACGTCCTGGACGTCCGCGCCCGGATCGTTGCAGAACTGCGGGGCGTGCCCGCCCCCGGCATCCCCGCCTCCAGCACCCCGTTCGTCCTGGTGGCCGAGGACCTGGCCCCCGCTGACACCGCCACCCTGGACCCCAACAAGGTCCTGGCACTCGTCACGGCCGGCGGAGGCCCGCAGTCCCACACCGCCATCATCGCCCGGTCCCTGGGCCTTCCCGCCGTTGTTGCCGCAGTGGGCGTGGACGAGCTCCCCGACGGCACCGAAGTCTATGTGGACGGCGCCGCCGGCAGCATCAGCTCCGAACCCGACGAATCCCTGCGCGTAGCTGCGGAAGCCTGGGCTGCCACCGCGTCCCTGCTGGCCGACTTCAGCGGAACGGGAGCGACGGCGGACGGCCACCTGGTGCCTTTGCTTGCCAATGTTGGCGGCGGCAAGGATGCCGAGGCGGCCGCCAAGCTGGGCGCCCAGGGCGTGGGCTTGTTCCGCACCGAATTCTGCTTCCTCGAGCGGGACACCGAGCCCAGCGTCGAAGAGCAGGCCGCAGCCTACAAGAGTGTTTTTGATGCCTTCCCGGGCAAGAAAGTGGTCCTGCGAACGCTCGATGCCGGCGCGGACAAGCCGCTTCCGTTCCTGACTGATTCCACCGAGCCCAATCCGGCCCTTGGCGTCCGCGGCTACCGCACCGACTTCACCACCCCCGGGGTCCTGGACCGCCAGCTGGAGGCCATCGCCCTGGCGGAAAAGCAGTCCGAGGCGGACGTCTGGGTCATGGCGCCCATGATCTCCACCGCAGAAGAAGCCGCACGCTTTGCCTCGATGTGCGCCGATGCGGGCATCAAGACCCCCGGCGTCATGGTTGAGGTTCCCTCCGCCGCCCTGACCGCGGAAGCCATCCTTCGGGAGGTGGCCTTCGCCAGCCTCGGCACCAACGACCTCACCCAGTACGCCATGGCCGCGGACCGCCAGCTCGGCCCGCTCGCCAACCTCAACACCCCGTGGCAGCCGGCCGTCCTGCGCCTCGTGGGACTGACAGTGGAAGGCTCCCGGGCGGAAGGCAACAACAAACCCGTAGGCGTCTGTGGCGAGGCAGCCGCCGACCCCGCCCTCGCCGTCGTCCTGACCGGCCTTGGCGTCAGCACCCTGTCCATGACGGCCCGCTCCCTCGCTGCCGTGGCCGCGGTCCTGAAGACCGTCACGCTCGAGGAAGCGCAGCAGCTGGCCAAGCTGGCACTGTCCGCTCCCAGCGCCACGGAAGCGCGGGCGTGGGTTCGGGAGAAGCTGCCCGTCCTGGACGAACTCGGACTCTAGGGGCGACGCCCGCCTGGGCTGGCGTCGCGCGGCCTAGGAGACTGCTGAAATATCCGCTGGTTTAGGCGCGTCGGCTGGACTGGTGAGGCTGGTGATTAA
>NZ_BMKV01000013.1:0-5200 GCF_014644515.1 Pseudarthrobacter scleromae
CCCAGAGTTAAGGGCAGGTTACTCACGTGTTACTCACCCGTTCGCCACTAATCCAGGAGCAAGCTCCCTTCATCGTTCGACTTGCATGTGTTAAGCACGCCGCCAGCGTTCATCCTGAGCCAGGATCAAACTCTCCGTTGAAGTAAAACAGACACAACCCCCAGCCCCGGGAAAACGGGACAAAAAGGCTGCACAAAATTTGAAACCAGCTGTAAAAACCAGACCACCCACAGGGGCGGACGATCCAGTCAATTCAACCAATCACTAAAACAATTGGTATCAACAAACTTGGCACACTATTGAGTTCTCAAACAACAGACACACCCGACACCACCACCAGCACAAAAACACCGTGGATCGCTCCGGAGCAACTTCACAAACTTACCCGGTTTCGAGAAGCTTTGCAAATCGGCGTTTTCGCGATTCATGCTGCTCTCAACCAGCCCCACCCGCATCCAGCGCGCCAGCAGGCGAACCATTTTCAGGCTGTTCGTAAGGGGGGTTGGCCGCTATTTTTCCGCTTCAGCGGCGGCGACTCAGAAAACAATACACGTCCCCAACCCGGTCCGCAAATCCTGCTGCGAGAGCGCAGTATGCCTCCAAAAACCCCGCAAAGTAGGGGTTTTTGGAGGCATACGACGTGTCTTGGCCTGTCTTTGCGTCATCACGCCACGGTATGGACTGGCTCACATATTGTGCGCTCCCTCAGCTGTGCACCTTCAGGGTCAGCACGAAGTCGGCGTCCCGCGGCTTGAGGCGGTATTGCTCCAGCACACCGGGGCCGCAGGCGGCAGTCCCCACCCCCCGCAGCGCGTGGTCCACGTACAAGTAAGTGCGCCCGTCCGCCTTCAAGTCCGGGCGGTGGGCCGCTGCGTCCAACACATCCTGGCTGTAGGGCCTCACTGTCAGGGCAAAGGGATCACCGCAGATCTCAAGCGTCCGGCCGCCAAGCTGCAGTGCAGCGGACCGTGAGCCTGACCGGGCACCGCATTCCTGCGGCCGCACGTACTCAACATCCATCTCCGCCAGGGGCAGGGAGAACCAGCCCGCCCGTGCCCCCTGCCCGGTGTCCGGGTAGCTCTGGTGGGGGCCCTGGCCGAACCAGCTCACCGAATCTGTCTCTTCACCCAAAACAAATTCCAGCCCTATCCGGGCCCATTCGACGTCAAAGCCGCGGTTGACCCACGTGCCATCACGCCGCACCTGGGTCCGGAGTCCCACTGTTTCCCCGTCAGTGCTCCAGGTGTAGTCCACAAGCACGCCGTACTGTTTGTCGGCTGCGCTCATGCGGGTGCGGATCGTCAGGGCTTCGCCGCCATCCTGCCCGGGGTTCGCCGAGATGCCCAGCAGCCGGGTGTGGAGCCGGTTGAGTCCGGCATCCTTCCACTGAGTGGCCAGCGGCCGCTCGTCGGCGCCGCCCCATTCACGGCCAAGGTCGTTATCGGTAGGAGCCCACCACAGGGTCAGTCCCAGCTTTTCCACCGGGACACCGCCAATCGAGGTAGGCATGCCGGTGGCGCGGCTGAAGACAACCGGCCCGAGCGTGAGTTCGCTGTCCTGCACCTGGACGGGTTCAGCAGGCGCCGGCGAAACGGGAGCGCCCGGCTCCCGGACCGACTGCCCCCAGGCCACCTCGTGTCCCGCGTCCGCCCAGGCGGAATCAGCGCCGAGGACCGCACGAACGGTGAGCACTGCAGGCCTGCCGTCGGACAGCCCTGCGGCGAAAGCAGCGACGCTGCCCGGCAACTCCACAACTGTTTT
Source organism: Pseudarthrobacter scleromae (assembly GCF_014644515.1). Classification (NCBI taxonomy): domain Bacteria; kingdom Bacillati; phylum Actinomycetota; class Actinomycetes; order Micrococcales; family Micrococcaceae; genus Pseudarthrobacter; species Pseudarthrobacter scleromae. Next base: position 1,762 of record NZ_BMKV01000013.1, read on the forward strand.
GGACTGAGGCGCAACGGGCGCAACGTCCACCGTCCCGCCGTCGAGCGCGCCGCCGTCGGCCTCCACTCCATAGCGGAAGCTGAACGCGGAGGTGTCCGCGAAGTCTTGGCCGTTGCGAAGGGTGAAGCCTGTCCAATCGCGGGCGACGTCGATGCGCAGCGGCTCTATGACCTTCTTGAAGTCCAGCAGCCCGGGCCGGGGCCTGCGGTCAGCATCAACAAGCCCGTCGGTGACGAAGTTGCCGTCGTGAACTTCCTCACCGAAGTCGCCGCCATAGCCGTAATGGTCAACACCATCTGCGGTCGGGACTGTGATGCCATGCTCCAGCCACTCCCACACGAAGCCTCCCATCAGGCGCGGGTACTTCTCGAAAAGATCCTGGTATTCGCTCATTCCACCGGGGCCGTTACCCATGGCATGCACATATTCGCAGAGGACAAAGGGCATGGCGCGGCGCCGGGCGTCCAAGGCGGCGTCGTCCAGGGCCGGCTCGATTCCCTGGCCGATCAAGGCCGTCTCGGCATGGCTGGCGTACATCCGCGAGTACACGTCGACGTGCTCTGAGGACCAGTCCCCCTCGTAGTGGATGGGGCGGGACGGATCCCGGTCCTTGGTCCAGCGCGACATTGCCGCCAGGTTCCTGCCCGTGCCGGCCTCGTTGCCGAGGGACCACATAATCACCGCGGGGTGGTTCTTGTCGCGCTCAACCGTCCGGCGCATGCGGTCCACCAGTGCGGCTTCCCACTGCGGGTCATCACTGGGGTTCTGGGCCCAGCCGGCGCTCTCAAAGCCATGCGTTTCCAGGTCGCATTCGAGCACAACGTAAAAGCCAAGCTGGTCCGCCAGTGCGAGGAACTCAGGATGGGGCGGGTAGTGCGACGTCCGGATTGCGTTGATGTTGTGCTGCTTCATGAGCCGCAGCTCCGCCTCCACCACGTCGCGGGGAAGCACCCGGCCAAGGCGTGGATGGTGCTCGTGGCGGTTGACGCCGCGCAGCAGGATCCGCCGCCCGTTGACCTTGAACTGCGCGTCCTCGATGGCGATGCTGCGGAAGCCGATCTGGAGTGCCACGGACTCTCCGGCGGCGCTGACGGCCGCCTCGTAAAGACGCGGCACCTCCGCGGACCAGGGTTCGACGGCGGGGACGCGCACCTCAGTGCCGGCGGGCAGGTCCAGGCCCAGTTCCGGAACGCGGACGACGGCGTCCGTCGCCTGCCCGCCCCGCGTCACCTCCACCTTGAGGATGCCTTCGCCTGTGGTGTGGTCGTAGCCGGAGTGGACGAAGACGTCGTCAATGCCGGCGTCGGGCCTGGCCTGCAGGGTGACGTCGCGGAAAATGCCGGGAAGCCACCACATGTCCTGGTCCTCAACGTAGCTGGCGGCCGAGAACTGGGCGACGCGGACAGCCAGCGTGTTCTCCCCCTGCACCAGGATCCCGGAGACGTCGAATTCGTGGGCGAGCCTGCTTCCGCGGGTGGTTCCGAGTTCCACTCCGTTCAGCCACACGGTTCCTGCGGACTCGATGCCGTCGAACCGCAGCAGGGCACGCGGGAAGAACTCGGGCCCGGCCTCAAACACCACCAGGTGGTCACCGATGGGGTTGGCCTCCGGAACGTGCGGCGGTTCCACGGCGAAGGGGAACTGGACGTTCGTGTAGGCCGGTGCGCCATGTCCGTGCATAGGCCAGCTGGACGGCACCGGCAGGCTCTCGAACCCGTTCAGCGCCTCGCCCAGCTGCCAGCCATCATCAGGAGCCACCCGGCTTCCGGGGCTGAGCCGGAAATGCCACTCACCGTTCAGCGACAGCCGTGGGGCGTCGCTCTGAAGGTAGGCGCGCGCAGGCAGGGCGCCCCGGCCCGCCTCAAAGGATTCGAGATCCTGGATATCCGCGACGCCAAGCTCCAGGCTCCTGTCGGTTGAACCGGGGGCGGTGTGCGGGGGGCTGTCCGCCGGCGCGGACGGTGTTTCGACAGACATGGGCTTCCTTGCTTTGGGGAGTTTGGGGAAATACGTGAACGTTCACGTGCTGCATGCAAGCCTAGCTTCTATTCCGTGGTTTGAGTAGGGGTTAGGCCGACTGGCGGAGCACGAGCTGGTGCTTGAGGACCAGCTCGCTGTCCCGGCTTCCTGCCTGGATCCTGCCGGACATCAGATTGTCCACGAGGTCGACGGCGGCCCGTCCTACCGCCCTCAGGTCAAGTGAGAGCGTGGTCAGCTCCGGCGTCACCAACTCCCCAAGAGGGATGCCGTCCATACCGATTACGGCGCAATCCTCCGGAACCCTCCGGCCGGCGTCGCGCAAGGCCTTAAGCGCCCCCGCGGCCATGAGGTCGTTGAACACCAGGAGCCCGTCAATCCTGCCGTCGTGCTCGAGCATGGACCGGATGGCTTCCCGGGCTGCGGAGGCGGAGTCCGCTGACTGGAGGAGCGTCAGCTCGATGCCGGCATCTGCTGCCGTTGTAGCCACGGCCAACCCGCGGGTGGTGGCAGACCCCTCCAGGTCCGCATCCAGGTAGGCGATGCGCCGGCACTGTGCGGACATCAGCCGTTCCAGGGCCAGTTGTGCCGCGTACGCGTAGTCGAAGGAGATAAGGCCGGCCGCCTGGCCTGACGGATAGTCGAGGACAACCACGGGCCGGCGGCCCATTATGGACTGGGCCTCAGTTGAGCTGGCACCGAGATAACCAACGAGCGCGTCAACCTGCGGACCCAGCCGGGCAACGGCGTCCAGCCCACTTCCGCTCCCGTGGCCAAAATCATCTACCACCACGTTCCAGCCCCGCTGTGTCGCCTCTTCAACCACGCTGGAGGCAAACGCCGGAAAGTAGGGGTTGGTCAGATCAGGAATCGCGAGTCCCAGCGATGTCCGGGCGCCCTGTACCAGGCCCTTGGCGAACCGACTGGGGGAATACCCGAGTTCTGCAGCCAGTTGCTGGACGCGCTCACGCGTGGAAGCGCTGATTCCGGGCATGTCGTTCATGGCACGGGTAACGGTTTGCCGGGAGACCCCCGCGGCGGCCGCCACGTCCAGGATGGTCGCTCGGCGAACCTGGGGGCTGCGTGAACTCGAGGTCATGGCTGCAAGTCTAGGCCGAAGCCGCCGGCGGACGCCTTTTGACTCATTTGCCGGCCCTCCCCCCTGTGACGCTCTCTCACTTGATGCGGGGTTTCCCGGGACGCTCTCTCACTTGATGCCGGGTTTCCTGGGACGCTTTCTGGGTTGTTCTGCTGTCGGGGTGGCGCGGGGGTGGTGGCGCCCATTTTCCCGTGGTAAGTGGAAGAGCGTCCGCCCGGGTGCCTGCGTTAAGTGGGAGAGGGTCCGCCCGGGTGCCTGCGTTAGGTGGTGGAGGGTTCGTCCGGGTGCCTGTATCAGGTGCGGGGGGCAGTGTTGGTGGTGGGTGTTAAATGTGGGAGGCCCCAACCATTAGTGGTTGGGGCC
>NZ_BMKV01000013.1:5235-5572 GCF_014644515.1 Pseudarthrobacter scleromae
CCACACCCTCCCGGGTGCAGTACCATCGGCGCTGTGGGTCTTAGCTTCCGGGTTCGGAATGGGACCGGGCGTTTCCCCCACGCTATGACCGCCGTAACCCTTGTACCCGTCCCAGGCCAACGGGCCTGGGTGGGAAACTTTGTGGTTACAACATTGTGGTGTTGTTATTTAGTTGTGTTCCTGACGCAACGTGCCCGTGGCGGGTTTGTTGGTTGGGAACCACATAGTGGACGCAAGCAGTCTTGTTTATCTTTTTACCGCCCCCTGGGTGCAAACGCTTTTGAAGTTCGTTTGCGGGGGTGGTGTGTGGTGTAAGTTATCGGCCTATTAGTACCGG
>NZ_BMKV01000014.1:0-2882 GCF_014644515.1 Pseudarthrobacter scleromae
GTCAGCTTCACGAGTCGTTAGTCCTCGCTTCCACATCCGGCCTATCAACCCAGTGGTCTGGCTGGGGGCCTCTCACACACAAGGTGTATGGAAATCTCATCTTGAAGCGAGCTTCCCGCTTAGATGCTTTCAGCGGTTATCCCATCCGAACGTAGCTAATCAGCGGTGCACTTGGCAGTACAACTGACACACCAGAGGTTCGTCCGTCCCGGTCCTCTCGTACTAAGGACAGCCCTTCTCAAATTTCCTGCGCGCGCAGCGGATAGGGACCGAACTGTCTCACGACGTTCTAAACCCAGCTCGCGTACCGCTTTAATGGGCGAACAGCCCAACCCTTGGGACCTACTCCAGCCCCAGGATGCGACGAGCCGACATCGAGGTGCCAAACCATGCCGTCGATATGGACTCTTGGGCAAGATCAGCCTGTTATCCCCGAGGTACCTTTTATCCGTTGAGCGACGGCCATTCCACAATGTACCGCCGGATCACTAGTCCCGACTTTCGTCCCTGCTCGAGATGTCTCTCTCACAGTCAAGCTCCCTTGTGCACTTACACTCGACACCTGATTGCCAACCAGGCTGAGGGAACCTTTGGGCGCCTCCGTTACTTTTTAGGAGGCAACCGCCCCAGTTAAACTACCCATCAGGCACTGTCCCTGACCCGGATTACGGGCCGAAGTTAGATGTCCAAAGTGACCAGAGTGGTATTTCAACGATGACTCCACCCGAACTGGCGTCCGGGCTTCAACGTCTCCCACCTATCCTACACAAGCCACTCCGAACACCAATACCAAACTATAGTAAAGGTCTCGGGGTCTTTCCGTCCTGCTGCGCGTAACGAGCATCTTTACTCGTACTGCAATTTCGCCGAGTTTATGGTTGAGACAGCGGGGAAGTCGTTACTCCATTCGTGCAGGTCGGAACTTACCCGACAAGGAATTTCGCTACCTTAGGATGGTTATAGTTACCACCGCCGTTTACTGGGGCTTAAATTCTCAGCTTCGCCTTGCGGCTAACCGGTCCTCTTAACCTTCCAGCACCGGGCAGGAGTCAGTCCGTATACATCGTCTTGCGACTTCGCACGGACCTGTGTTTTTAGTAAACAGTCGCTTCCCCCTGGTCTCTGCGGCCCCGATCCCCTCCACACCGCAAGGGTGTATCAAGGTTGGGGCCCCCCTTCTCCCGAAGTTACGGGGGCATTTTGCCGAGTTCCTTAACCATAATTCTCTCGATCGCCTTAGTATTCTCTACCTGATCACCTGTGTCGGTTTGGGGTACGGGCGGCTAAAACCTCGCGTCGATGCTTTTCTCGGCAGCATAGGATCACCAAATCCCCCCAAACGGGGGTCCCATCAGATCTCAGGCATCATGAACAGCGGATTTGCCTACCGTTCGCCCTACATCCTTAGACCGGGACAACCATCGCCCGGCTTGGCTACCTTCCTGCGTCACACCTGTTAATACGCTTGCCTCCCAGGATCAGGTCCTGCGCTCCACCAAAACCCTCACACCACAAGGGCGATCGGGCAGGTCTCGGGCAGTTAGTATCCCCTGTTCAGCATGGGCGGTTTTTCGCCGGTACGGGAATATCAACCCGTTGTCCATCGACTACGCCTGTCGGCCTCGCCTTAGGTCCCGACTTACCCAGGGCAGATTAGCTTGACCCTGGAACCCTTGATCATTCGGCGGACGGGTTTCTCACCCGTCTTTCGCTACTCATGCCTGCATTCTCACTCGTGTAGGCTCCACCGCTGGTTTACACCGCGACTTCACCGCCCACACGACGCTCCCCTACCCATCCAGACGCCTGAACCACAAGGGCTTAGCTAATATCTGAATGCCACAACTTCGGCGGTGTACTTGAGCCCCGCTACATTGTCGGCGCGGAATCACTTGACCAGTGAGCTATTACGCACTCTTTTAAGGATGGCTGCTTCTAAGCCAACCTCCTGGTTGTCTTCGCAACTCCACATCCTTTCCCACTTAGCACACGCTTAGGGGCCTTAGTTGGTGGTCTGGGCTGTTTCCCTCTCGACTATGAAGCTTATCCCCCACAGTCTCACTGCTGCGCTCTCACTTACCGGCATTCGGAGTTTGGCTGACGTCAGTAACCTTGTAGGGCCCATTAGCCATCCAGTAGCTCTACCTCCAGCAAGAAACACGCAACGCTGCACCTAAATGCATTTCGGGGAGAACCAGCTATCACGAAGTTTGATTGGCCTTTCACCCCTACCCACAGCTCATCCCCTCCATTTTCAACTGAAGTGGGTTCGGTCCTCCACGACGTCTTACCGTCGCTTCAACCTGGCCATGGGTAGATCACTTCGCTTCGGGTCTAGATCACGCCACTGCAACGCCCTATTCAGACTCGCTTTCGCTACGGCTGCCCCACACGGGTTAACCTCGCGACGTAACACTAACTCGCAGGCTCATTCTTCAAAAGGCACGCCGTCACCAGAATCAGACTGGCTCCGACGGATTGTAAGCACACGGTTTCAGGTACTGTTTCACTCCCCTCCCGGGGTACTTTTCACCTTTCCCTCACGGTACTGGTCCGCTATCGGTCATTAGGGAGTATTTAGGCTTATCAGGTGGTCCTGACAGATTCGCACGGGATTTCTCGGGCCCCGTACTACTTGGGATACTCATCCAGGCGGTACACAACATTACGGTTACGGGGCTAACACCCTCTCTGGCCGGCCTTTCAAGACCGTTCACCTATGCCTGCACATCACACCCCACCAGCCCGGCAGAACTGGTATGGAAAGTCCCACAACCCCGACCATGCAACGCCCGCCGGCTATCACACATGGAACGGTTTAGCCTGATCCGCGTTCGCTCGCCACTACTAACGGAATCACTATTGTTTTCTCTTCCTGCGGG
>NZ_BMKV01000015.1:0-1227 GCF_014644515.1 Pseudarthrobacter scleromae
GGCGGGGCGCGGACATCCTTGAGGGATGGGACTGACGATGAGCCAGCGCAAGGCCGTCACGGTGATCAAGGCCCGAGCGTATGCCCGCGGGAGCCGGCTGGAGAAGGTGCGGATCCTGGACGAACTGGTGGAGCTGACGGGCTGGAACCGGGACTACGCACGGCGGGCTGTGCGTCAGGCTTTGGAGCTGCGGCCGGTACGACCCCGTCCGCATCGACCCCCGGTTTATGGTCCGCGGGTGATCGAGGCGCTGGTGGTCTGCTGGGCGGTGCTGCGGGGCCCGGCCGGCAAGAGGCTGGCGCCGATGCTGCCGGTGCTCGTGCCCTTGCTGCGCCGGGACGGGGAACTGGACCTGACGGACGCGGAGGCGGTACTGCTGATGCGGATGAGCGCGGCGACGATCGATCGGAAGCTTGCACCGGAGCGGGCGAAACTGGTGCTGCGGGGCCGGTCGCATACCAAGCCCGGCTCCTTGTTGAAGTCGCAGATCCCGGTGAGGACCTGGGCGGACTGGGACGACGCGGTGCCCGGGTTCGTTGAGATCGACCTGGTCGGACATGAAGGCGGCGTGGCGTCCGGACAGTTCTGCTTTACACTGACCGTGACTGATATCGCGACCGGGTGGACGGTGAACCGGTCGGTTCCGAACAAGGCCCAGAAATGGGTGTTCGCAGCCCTGCAGTACGCGCTGGGCCGGTTCCCGTTCCCGATCCTTGGGATTGACTCAGACAATGGGTCCGAGTTCATCAACGACTACCTGCTGGAGTACTGCCATGCCCGGCAGATCACCTTCACCCGGTCCCGGCCGGGCAACAAAAACGACGGCGCCCATGTGGAACAGAAGAACTGGGCGCGCGTCCGTGAGCTCGTGGGCTACTACCGTTACGACACCGCGGCAGAGCTGGAAAAACTCAACGCCATCTGGGAACTCGATGCGCTGTTCACGAACTACCTGCTGCCCCAGCAGAAGCTGCTTTCGAAGGAACGTCATGGGGCAAAAGTGGTCAAGAAACATGATGCCGCCCTCACCCCGCACCAACGCGCCGCCGCGCATCCGAACGTCCGGAAGCGGCCCGTCATCGCCATGGACGCCCAGTTCAAACGCCTCAAACCGGCGGCACTGTCCCGCCAGATCCTGGCCCTGACCGGACAGCTTGAAGCCCTCAGCCAGGCCAAAGCTGCTCCCCGCGACTACAAGATCAACACCTGGTTCAACTCGTACCCGAA
>NZ_BMKV01000016.1:0-1205 GCF_014644515.1 Pseudarthrobacter scleromae
CTGACAAACCCCCGCACCGCATACACGGTACGAACAATCTGTAGGTGCTCCTTAGAAAGGAGGTGATCCAGCCGCACCTTCCGGTACGGCTACCTTGTTACGACTTAGTCCCAATCGCCAGTCCCACCTTCGACAGCTCCCTCCCACAAGGGGTTAGGCCACCGGCTTCGGGTGTTACCAACTTTCGTGACTTGACGGGCGGTGTGTACAAGGCCCGGGAACGTATTCACCGCAGCGTTGCTGATCTGCGATTACTAGCGACTCCGACTTCATGGGGTCGAGTTGCAGACCCCAATCCGAACTGAGACCGGCTTTTTGGGATTAGCTCCACCTCACAGTATCGCAACCCTTTGTACCGGCCATTGTAGCATGCGTGAAGCCCAAGACATAAGGGGCATGATGATTTGACGTCGTCCCCACCTTCCTCCGAGTTGACCCCGGCAGTCTCCTATGAGTCCCCACCATCACGTGCTGGCAACATAGAACGAGGGTTGCGCTCGTTGCGGGACTTAACCCAACATCTCACGACACGAGCTGACGACAACCATGCACCACCTGTAAACCGACCGCAAGCGGGGCACCTGTCTCCAGGTATTACCGGTTCATGTCAAGCCTTGGTAAGGTTCTTCGCGTTGCATCGAATTAATCCGCATGCTCCGCCGCTTGTGCGGGCCCCCGTCAATTCCTTTGAGTTTTAGCCTTGCGGCCGTACTCCCCAGGCGGGGCACTTAATGCGTTAGCTACGGCGCGGAAAACGTGGAATGTCCCCCACACCTAGTGCCCAACGTTTACGGCATGGACTACCAGGGTATCTAATCCTGTTCGCTCCCCATGCTTTCGCTCCTCAGCGTCAGTTAATGCCCAGAGACCTGCCTTCGCCATCGGTGTTCCTCCTGATATCTGCGCATTTCACCGCTACACCAGGAATTCCAGTCTCCCCTACATCACTCTAGTCTGCCCGTACCCACCGCAGATCCGGAGTTGAGCCCCGGACTTTCACGGCAGACGCGACAAACCGCCTACGAGCTCTTTACGCCCAATAATTCCGGATAACGCTTGCGCCCTACGTATTACCGCGGCTGCTGGCACGTAGTTAGCCGGCGCTTCTTCTGCAGGTACCGTCACTTTCGCTTCTTCCCTACTGAAAGAGGTTTACAACCCGAAGGCCGTCATCCCTCACGCGGCGTCGCTGCATCAGGCTTTCG
>NZ_BMKV01000017.1:0-781 GCF_014644515.1 Pseudarthrobacter scleromae
TTGATCACCGGGGTATGGCCGGTGCCGGCGAGAGCGGCGAGCATTTCCCCGGAACCGTAGGCCGAGTCGGTCAGGACGTCTACGCTGGTCCCGGCGATCGTGGGCTCCATGCCGATCAGCCGGGCGCCGACGGCCCCGTCGCTGTTCTCCGGTCCGGAGGCCTTGGTCAGCTCCGCGGCGGTGATCAGCCCGGTATCGGGCTCGATGACAATGTGGGCTTTGAATCCGTCCTGCTGCCGGGACCTGGTCTTATGCGCGTGCCGGGTGTCCGGGTCCACGGTGGAGATCATCCGGTCCGGTGCGACCTTCCGGGCGATCCGCCACCGCCCGTCGGTCCCGTCCGAGTCCTCGGCCGGTTCCACGTCCTGCCCGGCGACCAGTGCAAGCAGCGCGTACGCATCGGCGCCCCTGCCCTCCAAGGTCTCGGGATCGACCGCGGCCAGCAGGGCGAGGGCGTCGGTGACCAGCGCCGAGACCAGCCCGTCCCTGGCATCCTGGTCGTCCCAGGCGATGTCCGGCTTACCGGTGCGCGTGTAGTCATACCCCTTCGCGTGGGTGGCCAGCAGGTCCTGGCCGCCGGGGATGTCGCGGCCGAAGCGGCGCACCGCTGCGATCAGCTGCGTGATCGTGTCCTGCCTCGCGACCGCGTCATCCAACACTGTTGAATCAACCGCCCGCCGGCGCTTGCCCGCCAGGACTCCGGTTTCCGCAATGACCTCGGCGATGGCCTTCATGATCCGGTGCGGGTTCTTCGATGCCGCCAGCCGCCGGCGCCAGTACG
>NZ_BMKV01000018.1:0-639 GCF_014644515.1 Pseudarthrobacter scleromae
GTACTGAGATGTTTCACTTCCCCGCGTTCCCTCCACGCACCCTATGTGTTCAGATGCGGGTCACCAGGTGACTCGCGTCCCTGGCGGGGTTTCCCCATTCGGACACCCTGGGATCACAGTCCGGTTATCGACTCCCCCAGGCTTATCGCAGATTCCTACGTCCTTCTTCGGCTCCTAATGCCAAGGCATCCACCGTGTGCTCTTAAAAACTTGACCACAAAAGATCAAAAACGCTAATTTTCGAGAGAACCACAGAAACCAACCACACCCAACAACACCACCCCAAAAAGAGTGACACCATCACGCGCAGCCAGATCCAGGTTCATATTCTTGGAAATTGCTTCTTATAAAAGATGCTCGCGTCCACTATGTAGTTCTCAAACAACAACCCCGTACCACACACCCCACACACACAAACATGCATGATCGATGCAGTCAGGAAACCAGAAACAAACAAACCCGCAACCCCACCCCACACAAAAGGGGGCAAGAACCACGGCCCTGTTGCCTCAGGACCCAACAGTGTGCCAAACACTAAACCACCCATCCCACACCAGCACCGTTCCAGGAACCCCGCAAAGGAGGAACCGTACTAAGCACCGGAAAAAGACCGGCAGCCGCTATTCGTTGATATTCCAC
>NZ_BMKV01000019.1:0-608 GCF_014644515.1 Pseudarthrobacter scleromae
GCTCCGTCATCCTCCTGGCCCTGCTGCTGCCCTACACCTCCTACGAAAAAGGCGTCAGCCCCTTCGTGACCTTCTTCGGCTCCATCGGCATCCAGGGCGTGGACGTCATCATGAACCTCGTCGTCCTCACCGCCGCCCTCTCCTCCCTCAACGCCGGGCTCTACTCCACCGGCCGGATCCTGCGCTCCATGTCCGTCAACGGCTCCGCCCCCCGCTTCGCCTCCCGCATGAACAAAGCCGGCGTCCCCTACGGCGGGATCGCCATCACCGCCGGCGTCTCCCTCCTCGGCGTCCCCCTGAACTACCTCGTCCCCGCCCAAGCCTTCGAAATCGTCCTCAACGTCGCCTCCGTCGGCATCATCATGACCTGGGCCACCATCGTCCTCTGCCAGATCCAGCTCCACCGCTGGGCAGACAAAGGCTGGCTGGAACGCCCCTCCTTCCGCATGATCGGCGCCCCCTACACCGGATACCTCTCCCTCCTCTTCCTCGCCGGCGTCCTCATCATGGTCTTCATCGAATCCCCCCTCACCATGCTCGTCACCGCCATCGCCTCCATACTGATGGTGCTCGGCTGGTACGCCTGCCGCGACCGCATCCGCGACATC